>JAXMHE010000033.1:0-34349 GCA_046346945.1 Turneriella sp. | reverse complement strand
ACGAGCAGTAAGTATTTCATAGTATTGCATAAAATGCCACTATAGGCTTTCAAGGAAAAAAGGCTCGCCCGCAGAAGCGCGTATCCGCCTGCAAAAAAGGCTTGCCCTCTCTGCTTCTCTCGCAGTAAAGCCAACAATATGGTAACTCTTGAACAGCTGGAGCAACTCGAAGGCCGCATCGTTAAGGCGCTCGAACTCATCTCAGACCTCAGGGTCGAAAACAGCCACCTCGAATCTGAAGCCGAACGACTGAAGGCAAATAATGACCAGTTGCGGCTGACCGCCGAAGAGCGCGAGCGCGAAGCGCAGAAATGGCAGCAACAGCTGCAAGAAGCGACGCAGGAACTCAGCCGCCTGAAATCCAAAGAGCAGGAGCTCGAGACGCGCATTCTTTCGATTATTGCCAAGCTGGATAATCTGAAAGGTTCCGAAAAGCCCTCCTCATCATCTTCTTCCGTTTCTGCGAGTGCGGTCAGCGCACCACCGACACCAGCAGCTGCCGAGAAGCCACAATCATCCGTTTCTGCCCCCGCGCCTGAAGCGTCCAAAGCGGAATCAGGTACAGGCACAGCAACGGTAGTGGGTGCGGGCGCCGCTGGTGTTGCAGTCGGTGCGGCGGCGACAGCTGCGACACTCAACGATAAAGACGAAATTGTGATCGATGAAGATGACGATGAAATCATTTTGCTCGAAGACGAAGAAGACATCGTTGCAGAGAAGAAAACTGAAGAGAAGAAAGAAGTCAAGGCGGCTCCGGCCGACGAGATCATCATTGAAGACGACGACGTGCTCGGGGTTTTCGACGACGACGATGACGAAGACTTTCTCATCGTCGAAGAAGAAATGGTAGATAAGAAGAAATAAAGATACATTATAGGTATGCGATTGAAAAACCTGACATTCCTGTTGCTTCTGGCTTCAGCGTCATCGGTCTTTGCCGAGGCGCGGGCGAACCTGTTCCATATCAAGCGCAATAAGAACAGCAATGAAGTGCACTATGCAGTGCGTTATGACGAAAAGGCCTGCAAGCCGATCGACGGCGAGTCGCTGTTTGGCTACTGGCTGATGCTCGAAAAAGGCCCCGGCGTGACCGAGCCCATCGGTCGCCTCGAGCGCATGGCGTATGGCATTCAGTCTCAGGAAATCAAGGGCGCAGACCTGGTTGTGCAGCTCAAGGCATTTCCCGACAGGCCGATACGCATCACTTTCGTACAAAAGGGTGGCTGCAAAATTATTCCGTTTCTGACTATCAACGGAGTCGAGTCTGCGCTAAAAGTAATTTCGGTTTTCGCTGAAGAAGGCTTGATTAAGCCCACTGTAAAATATATCGACATCTCGGGTCTTAAAGGTGGTGCGCCCGTCACAGAGCGTATCAATCGCTGACATGTGAGTTAGCGGCAGATAGTGCTCGGGGCAGTCTTTGGTTTCAGTGCCGGTTTTCTCGGCTCGATGCCCGTTTCAGGGCCGATTGCCCTGATTGTTTTCCGCAGTAGCCTCAAAGGACACTTTGGTTCAGCAATGCGCGTTGTTACGGGCGCGGCCGTCGCCGAAAGCATCTACTGCGCCGTCGCGACATTCGGTTACCTGCAGATTGTTGCCGCTTATCCAGGCCTTGCAATCTATATCCGTTACATCGGCGCAATTTTTTTGCTGGCCATGGGCGTCGTGTTCATGTTTCAAAAAGTTCATTTCGAAGATAAACCGATTGCTGAAATTGAAGAAAGGAAATCTGGCTTGCGCGCGGGCTTTCTCATAGCGATTCTGAATCCGACTCTGTTTCTCACGTGGGGCAGCGCGACTTCGACGATTTTTTCGTGGTTCAATAAAGTGACGTTTACCGACATGGTGGTCTTTCCGATCGCGGCGGGGCTCGGCATTGTCGCGTGGTTTGCGATCTTACTCGAAATATTCAAAAAATACCGTGAGAAAATCGGCGAGCGCATTGGCATGATCGCAATTCGCGGCGCCGCGGTGATTATGCTCGGTTCGGGTATCTTTCTTCTGACCCAGGCCGGAAAATGAAATTCAGGGCGGTGTCGCTACTGGCTTTGCTGGCCGCCTGCCGCAGCGCGCCGGTGACCCTGAACGATAACGCTATTGAGCCCGTCTATGAGCAGATTTTACGGGAATCGGTCGTAAAAAAGCGCATCACCGATATAGATTTGAAGCGGAAACTATTTACCATTGAAGATTTGTTTATTCTTTCGCTCGATCGCACCGAGCAGATGGCAATCAGGGCCGAGCTTGGCTTCAGCGCCGACGCGAAAGTCAGGCGCAGCTACGGCGCCTGGCTGCCACGCGTTTCATTTACCGGCGCACAATATGCTCCGATCACGCCGGGCTTCATTGTTTCGGGTATCCGCTTCACAGCGCGCCAGAACATCATGACGGGGCTCACCGAGTATACTGGTATCGTCGGCGCGCGATTGGAGCGGGTTGCCGAAGGTTATAATATGCGCGCGGAACTTGGCGCGCACCTCTTGAACGTCGCCGACGCAGTGCTGCAGCTGCAGCTAAACACTGCGCTGGCAGAGCAGACAGCCGACGCGGTCAAGTTGACCGAATCGAACCTCGCCGAGATCAGGAGGCGGGTTGCGATCGGGCGCAACAAGCGCGGAGATGCGCTCAAGTCAGAAGCGCGACTTCGGCAAAAACAGGCCGACCTGCTTGCCGCACAGGAAAAGCAGGCGCAGCTCAGGCGATATCTGCAATACCTGACAGGGGTAACTGGCGATTTCGCCACGAACGGCGACACTGCGCTCTTTGCGCTCGACGAAAAGACAATGGCCGCAAAAGACATCAGCGCGCGCGCGGATATAGCCCTCGGAAAAACCCTGGTCGATATCCGCAAGAATGAGCTCGATGCGGCACACGGCGCGCACTTGCCCAATATCTATCTCGACGGATCTTACCGCCCTGCGCTCGATTCGAACCAGACGACTTCATACTTCGGTGGCGTGGTTGCCGAACTGCCGCTGTTCCAGGGCGGGCAGACTGTCGAAAACCAGAATATGGCGCGTTCACGGCTCAGGCAGGCCGAGCTCGAACTGAAACAAGCCGAACGCAAAGCACGCGTAGAAATCGAAGACGCGCGTGAAAGTTATCAAAAAGCACGCGCCGAACGCGAGGCCTATGCAGCTTCTGCCGAAGCAGCCGAGAAGAACTACCGTGCACAACTCGCCGACATGCGGCTCAGCCTTGCGACGCTGCTTGATGTCATCCAGGCGCTCGAAGACCTGCAGCAGGCACGCGCCTCGAAAGTCACGGCCGAGTACCGTGAATCGATCGCGCGTATCCGTTTGTATGTAGCGTCGGGCAACCTGTTTCCCGTAAAAAATAATTGAAGGTTTTTTTGAGGCCGGGCCTCAGAAGCGACTATTTTCCGGTATGGATAAACAGCAACTGCGACAGAGTGTCGATTGCCTTGTCGACGGCAAAATTGGGAGTGATCACCATGGTTGCGATGATTTCAAACACAGCGCCGAATACCGCAATGGCCACGATCTTAACAGGTAACTGGGGTAACATGCCGTTTTTCACCCCGTCTTCAAGTGCCTTTTCGAGATCTTTCAGCATGTCATCGAAGCGACCCTTGCTGCGCAATTCGCGCAGGTAAGACTGGTTGCGCGACAGGAATTTCATCAACCGCGGATTGCCGAGAAAAATCTGGAAAAATTGCTGCAGTGATTTGATAATTTCCGCACGATCCATTTTGACGTTTCGGTAAGAAGCCTGAATCTGCGCGCGCACCTCGCCGATGATGTCATTCGTCAAAACTTCGAATATTTCTTCTTTGCTCTGGAAATAGTTGTAGAATGTACCGGGTGAAAGATTGCTTTCGTGGATAATATCGCGGACATTGGTCGCTTCGAAGCCCTTTTCTGCAAACAGGCTGGAGGCAGCTTCGAGAATCTGCTGCCGGTTGAGTATCTTGGTCTGGTCGCGTTTACCAATCGATGAGTTTGCAGATTCGCCCGCCATGTTCGTTTCTTTTTTCTGCGGACGGCCTGTATAGCAAAAGTGAACCTGTAGTCATGAATTTAGGAGCAGTTCGCAGCGAATATAAAGGCGATAGTATCGAAGCTCTGCCGGGTGACCCGCACCGGGGGGCGGAGATCTGGCTCGAGGCGGCGCTGAAAAATGAAACCGAAGCGACAGCTTTTTCCCTCGCAACGCACGCCGCCGATGGCCGCATTTCGGTGCGCGTCGTTCTCGCAAAAAGTATCAATGCGGCCGGTGTGACTTTTTACACGAATGGGCTAAGTCTCAAGGGCGGGCAGCTCGAACAAAACCCGGTCGCTGCCGGTGTCTTTTTCTGGCCGAAGATGCACCGCCAACTGCGCTTTGAAGGGCCGGTAACAAGGGTGAGCGATGCGGAGGCGGATGAATATTTTGCCAGTCGCCCCCACGAATCGCAGGTTGCTTCGAGTGTTTCAAGGCAGAGTACCCCGCTCGAAAAATATTCGTTACTACAGCAACGCTTCGAGGCCGCGCGCGCCGAGTTTGCCGGCAAACATGTACCGCGGCCCGCGCACTGGGGGGGATTTACGGTCGCTTTTGAGCGCGTTGAATTCTGGCAGGGACAGCCGAGCCGGTTGCACCAGAGAATACTATATACGAGACAGGCGGATGGCTCGTATTCCAGAATCTGGTTAGAGCCGTAGCCAACCGTTGAGTGGATGCCGGCTCGCCGGAAGGCCTCGCAATTCGCTAACGCGAATTGCTGCTAAAGCGCTTCGCTGCCTTCCGACCAGCTCGGCATCAACGGCTGGCTAATAGGTTGATGCGAAACCGCATCAACCAATAAATCCAGCGACGCCGTAGCGGTCGAGGTTTGAGGTGATTTCTTTGGGCGGATTGTTGTTAAGCACCCGGGCGAATGCGGCCGTCCGTGTGGCTTCCTGCCATTCGCCCCAGCCGGGGTTTTCGGCGAAGTAGCGGATCGTAATATTCTGGCGGTTGCGTTCGGGAACCGGTGCAATTTTTTCGCCGAGCGTCAGCCGCACGAGATTTTCGAAATAATTATACCGCACACCTTTCGGAATCAGAAAATCGGCCACGTGTTCGCCGGGTATCTGCGCGCTCAGTTCTACCAGGTACAATCGGTCGGCGACGACCTTCCACTCACTCACAATCGGGGTGTCAGAAAGCTGCAGGCGCATACAAGCCTGGTTGTGAATCTCCTGAATAGCCGGCGCGAGGTGCGCGTAGCGTGACGGGAAACGGTGCTCCAGGTCTATATACGGAGGTTTTTCTGAGGCGATGCGGTCGTGGACAGATATCAGGTGGAAGTGGAAATTTTGTGCAAAGCCAGTGACGATAATTTCATCACCCTCGATGAACTGTTCGAGCAGAAAATCGTGCCCGCGCACACCGAGGTCGTCGAGGTTTCGGCGCGAAAGAAAATTCTTCACTTCCTGCCAGTTGTCGAGCCGGTAAACGTGGCGCTTCGACGCACCGCGCCTGGTTTTCGCGATCAGTGGAAAGCCGAGTTGTTCAATCTCTTCGCGCCGCATGCTCTGCGTCACCTCGAGAAACTGCGGCTGTGCAAAACCCTTGTGATCGATGTCGCCGAGGCGGTTGCGCACCTGCAGCTTGTCGAGCACGGTTTCCATTAGGGTGCGGCTAAGGCCGATGATGCTCAGCCTTTCACACAAAAACGCAAAACTGGCCAGCGCCTCGCCGTAGCTCGCAGCATAACCGCCGACAATTTGCGAAGGTTCGACGGAGTTACATACCTTATAATAGATCTTGCGGTAGTTAAGAATTGATTCCTGGATCTTCAGATCGCAATATTTAAGCCCCACGGCCGAAATATTGCGGTCGACGCCAATGACCTTCAGGCCATATTCTTTGGCGGCCCGAATCAGTGGTAGCTGGTTCTCGCCGGCGCCTAATGACAGATAAAATTCTTCGTCCTTCGTGCGGGCCACTGTTTTTAATATCGGCGCATCCGCGCCGGATTTTTCAACAAAAATAGGGCTTTGCGTCATGGTGTGGCGCCGCCACACCATGACGCAAAGATCATTTATAGAGTTAATCCGCCCCTGTAAGCCTGCGCCAAAGGGAGCTGAACAGCGCAAATATGCCCAGTGCCGCGCCGATAAAACGCAATTCTGCGCCCCCCAGGGGCTGTGTATGCAGGTAGACATTGAGCTGGGGTATATAAACGATGCAGAGCATCGCAATGGCCGAAAGTCCGATACCAAGAAACAGGTACGGGTTTGAAAATGAATAGCTGCTGAAGGCCCCCCGTGTGCTGCGCAGATAGAAGATACTGATGAACTGCGTCAGCACAATGGTGACAAACGTTGCGGACAGACCGGTTTCCCACGCATTGGGCTTGCCCGCCATCTGCCGGTAGACAAGGATAAACACGGCGGTGGAAAGCGTCCCGCGCACAAAACCCGATGCGGCTATGGTTAGAAGCTTTCGCCGGTCAAGCAGCGCACCTTTTTTGCGCGGCGGGCGGCCCATGAGTTCCGGGTCAGAAGGGTCATACGTCAGCATCAAGAGAGGCAACATTTCGCCCACGAGGTCGACGAGTAAGATCTGGATTGGCAGAATAACTGCCGGCAGGCCGAATGGAATCAGCGCAAAGCCGACAAGCACGCAGAAAAGCTCGGTAAAATTCGAAGACAACGTCGCGACCACATTGGTCTGCAGGTTGCGGAATATCGTTCTGCCTTCGCGAATCGCCGAAACAATCGTTGCGAAACTGTTGTCGAGCAGCACAAGGCTTGCAGCCTCCTGGGCGACCTTGCTGCCGCCATCGCCCATTGCGACGCCGATGTCGGCGCGCTTGAGGCTCAGCGTGTCATTCACCCCGTCGCCGGTCACGGCTACCACGTCGCCGCGTTTCTGCAGAGCCTCGACTATCTGCAGTTTTTCGTCGGGCGAAACGCGCGAAAACACCACGGAGCGTTCGGCGAGATGGCGGTCGAGATCTTCGGCGCTCATTTGAGTCAGCATGTCGCGGTTGATGACCGTCACCGGGCCATGCATGCCGTCTGCCATGCCCGCCTCTGTGGCGATCGTGCGCGCGGTGGCCTGATGGTCGCCTGTGATCATTAGCGTGCGAATGCCTGCGCGGTGCGCCGCGAGCACCGCTTCGCGCACCTCTTCGCGCGGCGGATCGATCATGGTGACAAAACCCGAAAATACCAGGTTGGCTTCGACCCCCTGTTGAGTATACTCGTCGCCGTCCGCGAGATCGCGGTAGGCAAGAGCAATCACGCGCAGCGCCTGGTTGGCGTACGCGCGCGAAACGGCCAATAGTTCGCTGCGTTTCTGTTCTGTCAGCGCGATTTGCTCGTCGCGCAGCCTCTCGTGCGTAGAGCATGCGAGAATCGATTCGATGGAACCTTTGACGAAGACCGTGCGCTTGCCCTTGTGCTCGCGGACGATGGAGATACGTTTGCGCTCAGAGTCGAACGGAAACAATTTTACGCGCGGATAATCGGCGAGCGTTGCCTGCTGCTCGAAACCGGCTTTCATCAGCAGTGTGGCGAACGCGGCTTCGGTTGGGTCGCCCAGAGCATAATAGTCGTTATGGAATTCATCGGGCGCATTCACCGTGCCTGTAGAAGACAAGAAACCCGCCAGAAACAATATCTTAAAGTCGCCGACGGAGTCACGGTTCATGACCCGGCCCGACTCGTCGAAAATTTCACCATCGGGGTTGTAACCTGTGCCCGTGATGCGAAAATTGACTCCCTCAAAAAAGGCGGAGGTAATCGTCATCTGGTTCTTGGTGATCGTGCCGGTCTTATCGGTCGCGATAACGGTGGCGGCGCCGAGCGCCTCGACCGAAGACAGGCGTTTGACCACTGCCTTTTTGCGCGCGAGACGGGCTACACCGAGCGACAACCCCATCGAAATCTGCGCCGGTAATCCCTCGGGCACCATCGCGGCGGCGACGCTGACAGCAAATACCAGCGCAGTCTTGAGCGACTCTTCGCGCAGAATCTGTACGACAAACAGGGCCAGTGCCAGGCCAATCGCAAAACGGGTTATATGCACGCCGAGAATGTTGAGCTCTTTCTGGAGGGGCGACGTCTCGCGGTTCATGCTCTGCGAGGTGGCGGCAATTTTGCCGAGTTCAGTGCGGTCGCCGGTGTCACAGACAACCGCAAGTGCCTCACCGCGCGCAAGCGAAGTGCCGTAATAAAGAAAGTTTTTGCGTTCGGGGAGCGGTACATCTTCAGTCGTAAAAAATTCCGCAGATTTTTCCGTCGGTACCGATTCGCCCGAAAGCGCAAATTCATTGGTCATCACGCTCTCTGCCGAAAGCAGACGGCAGTCGGCCGGCACTGCGTCGCCTTCCTGCAGGTAGATCACATCGCCCGTGACGAGCGAGCTTGCCGGCACTTCGATGCGGTGGCCGTCGCGCAGCGCGATCGCATTTTCAGCGACGAGTGAACCGAGGCGCGCGACGATATTTTCCGATTTCCAGTCCTGGAAGAAGCCGACGAGCGCATTGATTACGACGATTGCCATCAGCACGATCGCGTCATTGTGCGAGCCAAGGAAAAAGGACAATACTGACGCGAGAAAAAGCAGTACCACGAGCAGATTCATGAACTGTTCGGCCAAGAGCTGCCAGATGGTGCGGCCGCCTTTGGCGGTGATCGAATTCGGGCCGTTCGCGCTCAGCCTGCGCTTCGCTTCGGCACTGCTCAGCCCGCCGGTTTCGGCTTTCAGATTGCGCAGCACTTCCATAATACTTCGCCTGTAATGCGCAGAAGCCATCTGCGCCATTGCCGGTGCGCCTCGCGAAGCGGAAACAATTTGCGTCGCCAGTCTGAAACAATTCCCTGACAGTGTTCCATGCAGATCGAGGAACGCATCGACACTTTTGAATCGCATGAGCTTGAATGGATGCCGCAGAATCTGAAAAACCTGTTTAGGGAGATTCTGTCCTGGGAGCAGGAGATGATCGGCGTCTACCAGGCGGCCGCGCCGCTGGTGCAAAACTGGCTGCGTGAAACGCAGGCCGGCGGCATTCTGGATCTGTGCTCGGGTGCAGGTGGCCCGGGTGTGACGCTGTTGAATGCGGTGAACGCTTCGGGCACAGGGAAAATCCGCCTTAAGCTCACCGATCTTTACCCGGCGACCGAAGTTTATGCACGACTGGCTGGCGAAGGCCGCGGACTCATTTCCTATGCGGCTGAAAGTTTCGATGCGACAAACAGCCACGTCGACCCCAAGTTTCCGGTGCGCACGCTGCTCTCGGCCTTTCACCATTTTTCGCCGCAGTTTGCGCGCAAAATTCTCGCTGACGCGGTGAAAAACAGCAATGGCATCTGCATCATGGATCCGTTCCAACGTGACTGGGCACACCTTTTTGCGGTGTCTTTCGGCGCCGCTGCGGGGTCTCTGGTGTATCCGCTGCTGAAGCAGCGCACGCCCCTCGCATTCGCCGCCTGCAATCTTTCGCCGGTGATGGGCTCGATGTTTTTATGGGATGGGTTTGCGAGTGTGCTGCGCGGCTATACGCCCGATGAACTGCTGCAGCTGACACAGGTTCCCGAGTGCGCAGAGTTTACATGGGAAGCCGGAACCTGGCAGTACCCCGCGGGTTTGCCGGTCGGCGGCATGACGGGTGTCTATCTTATCGGTAAACGGAGATAGTATGTTCTATTCTGATTCCTGGTTCTGGCGTTTTCCCGCGACTTCGCTCGCGATCAGCATCGCGGCATTTCTGCTCTTCGCGCTGCCGTGGACTCTGCTTGCATGGCGCGATCCCGAAGCATTGCGGATGTACCGCATACAGGGTAAGAAACTCGATGCGCGCAAATGGTTTCTGCCCTCGCTCGGTCGCATCGTCATTAACAGCAGTCTGTTATTTGTCGTGCTCGCGGCAGGCTGGCCGCTTTTGAAGCTGGTGCCAATTCATGAAGGCGCAATGCCGGCATGGTATATCGTCATCGCTCAGTTGCTGTTCTTCACCGTTCTCGACGATCTTCTGTATTACTGGATGCACCGCGCATTCCATACGAAATTGTTATATAAGTATGTGCACAGCGTGCACCATCGCCCGGTAACGCCGGTGGCGATTACGGGGAACTATTTTCATTTTCTTGAATTTGCCGCGACGACGGGGCTGATGCTCCTGGGCCCGATGCTGATAGGCGCGCACATTTATGTCGTGTGGATCTGGATTGTCTTTCGCCAGTGGCAGGCAGCAGACGGGCACACGGGCTATGATCTGCCGTTTAACCCCGGGAAAATTTTCTGGCGCCTGTACAAGGGCCCGCGCTACCACGACTTTCACCACAAGAAGTTTACCGGCAACTACGCGGGCTTTATGGGCTATTGCGACCGTTTATTTGGCTCGTATTCAGAAGGCTATCAACAGAAGTGAATTTGGTTACGTTAAATAACAAGCAATCTGCGGAAAAACTCCCGAAAAAGCGTAAAGCCTCGCGATTTGCTCGCGCAAACCGCTACTAAAGCGCTCCGTGACTTGCTCGGCAAGTCACTTTGCTGCTTTTCGCTTTTTCGGTTTCCGCAGACTGCTCGCCGTTTCCTTTTTCAGGAAACGGTTATTTTTTGCAGCGGACGGCGTGGAGCGAAGTAGCGGTAGTCGCTGCGCCCGAGGCGCACCATCATCTGTATCTTTGCGGGGGGCTTCACTCCCATGCGCTGTTCGAATTCAACGCGCAGGCTTTTCATTTTATCGTATTCCTGCAGCACCTGGCTCACCGGCTGCATTGCGAGACCGAGTGAAGTTGCGGCGAGATGAAAGCGCAGGTAATCCATGCCGCACTCGACCCAGTCGTTTTGTGTATTGCCCGGCGTCACAAACAGTACAATCCCCCTGGAGCTCTGCGCGACGGTGCGAAAGCTCTCGAGGTATGACTTTGTGCTGCTTTCAGAGTTCACCGAATCTTTATCGGCTGATACGAAGAATGTGCGCACCATCCAGAGCTTAAAGCCACTCATGCCGTTGCCGCGCAGGTTGATGCCGTCGGCCTTTTCGCGAATTTCCGCGTCGGACAGGCGAAACCAGCGATACGATTCGTCGGCACACGCAGGGTCGTGCATCTCGGTTTCCATCGCACGGTAAACGCTGTCGTTTGCCGCAGCGAGGTCTTCTCCTGTGAGAAACACGAGTTTGCCCGCGCGCGGGTTTGTCAGCTTCTGCAGCTCCAGAAATTCCTGTTCACTGATTGCGGGGCCTTCGTACTCGGTGCGGTTTGTCGCGCGCGCCCCCCAGTGCGGAAATATTGCGTCACGGGGTAAATCCGCCTCGGCCCTCAGGTTCAACTGTGCGACAGGTTTCTTGCCAATTTCACCGAGCGCATAACGCCCCTGCGGAAACAGGCGAATGTCTGCGCGGTAACCGGCGTCCAGGGCCGCGAGGCGCAGCAGTTCGAGAAAAGTTCCCTGGCCGATATGGATCTGCCGTGCCGGCGGGTCGGTCTCGGGCAGCAGCCGGCTTTCGTCGACGAAGAGGGTGAGCGAGAGTGGAGAATCAAAACGGATTTTCCACGGCTGAGCATTGTGTGGGTTGGGAGCAGTCATCGCGATAGCCGCCGCGTGCGCGACCGGGAAATCCTGCCACTGAGCGGCGACCTGAGACATTTCACGGCGGTTGCTGGTTGCGCACGCGGCGAAGAGCTGCGGCGCAGTGAGCAGAGACGCGGTGGCGATGGCGCGCGCAAGAAATTCGCGGCGGGAGACATTGCTGTCAGAATTGGTCATAGTAAAAAAGCGTCCCCGAAGCTAACTGTATTACTGTACCTTTGTGAAGTTTTCGAATGGCGACCACTGCGGGCGTTCGCGTGTCCGAATCTGGCTGGCACCGCCGCTTACGGGCAATCGCACCTCGAAGGTCGATGACGCACCGAAGCGTTTCAGGTGATAAAATCCGCCTGATTCACTGAGCTCGTGGAACGTGATGACAGATGTACCATTTGCAACGCTTTGGATCCACTGAATTTCACCGGTCTTTGAATGCCGCTGCCGAATTATATGTCCGTCGCGCCGGTTGTATTTCGCGACGGTTTCCCAGCCGCCGGCGACGGGCTTGCCAGAACCGTCAAAGAAGAACGGATTCTTCAGCAGGCGGGCTTTGTCATCGTCGCCGATGTACGTGCCGTCAGGATAGTAATCGTAGAAGCCAGCCCACATGAGAGATTTAGCGTGCTTTTTGGTGTCCCGTGGATGGTCGAGTCCGAATGCATGACCGAGTTCGTGAGCAAAGCCACCGATCCACCGCCGCGGATCGGGATAGTTATGCCGTTTGCCGAGTAGCCCCAGCAAATCGTTTTCGGGCATGATGCAAACGCCACCGCCACCACGGCCAGAACTGCCTGGTCCATCGCTGTAGATTACCCACACAAAGTTGGGATCGTCATGCTTGGTACCCAAAATCCGTTGCGCTTCTGCCAGGGTGTTATTGTAACCAAAATTGTCCGGGCCTCCATGCGTTACGTTACCGTAAAACCACGATGCATCCTTGTCGCTTTTTACCACTTCGACAACCGGATCGCTCAGGCGAAACGTGACACCGCCCAGCTGCTGGCGGTAATATTCCTGCACGCTGACCGCGGCCGTGCGTATGGCCTGCGTGTACGCTGGGTTTTCATCCCGGTCGGCAGAAACGATATAAATAACCCTGACCGATTTCGGTGTGGGCGCAGCATCCAGCGCCGCCACGGCGAGAACCGTGCCCACTAAAAAATATTTCAAAAAGCTTTTGCTGCGTGATCTCATTGGTTCCCCCGGAAAGCCCCTCCGGTTACAATGCGAAAGCCCGTATCATACCGCGGTGCTTCAGGATGATTAAAGTAACGGTAAAAGACCGACATGCAGAGTGGGGCATAGTCGAAACTGCCGCCACGCAAGACCCGGTTCTTCGTCAGCTGTTTTGCATTCCGCGGGTTCATGGCCGGGCCGCGCTGGTAGAAATCCGCATCATACCAATCTTGTGTCCACTGCCAGACATTGCCCGTCAGGTCGTGAATGCCGAGCTCATTGGGCTTGCGCTGTCCCACCGGTTGCGGGCGTCCGCTGCCGGGCCAGCCCACTTCGCCGATCGAATTCGAACCCGCGTGCGTGAAGCCTTGCGACTGTTTACCGCCGCGCGCGGCAAACTCCCATTCGGCCTCGGTAGGCAGGCGGATGTCCATGCCTAACTTCTTTGACAACCATTTGCAGTAGGCGTTCGCCGTCACGTAGTCGACGCCAATCACCGGCATCTGGTCGTTCCAGCCGCCGGGGGGAGCAACGGGTGCATGGGTTTTAGTCTCTTGCAGAAATACACTGTATTGCGCATAAGTGACCGGAAAGCGCGCCATCTTGAAAGTCTGCACTGTCACCTTGTGCGGAGTTTGGCCAAAACCGGGGCCGCCCATTTCAAAACTACCGCCCTCAACGGTGACAAAATCTGCCTGCGGATCGAACCCGCTATTGTTGGCAGAGACACCAGCGGCAAAAAGCAAAAAAACCAGAAGCGCCCAGCGGCGCAGCAGCGAAGCAGAAAGCATCAGGCAGCGGCGCCGGCAATTCTCCTGTGTCGAGTTTTTTTCGGGGCTCGCTGAGACTGTGGCGTATTGTGCGACGCAAAGAGCCGGGTTTTTCTGGAAGATCGATAATACTCGCCTAACCCATGCATATTTTCATCATGGGCTGTGATTCCACTATCGCAGGACCTTAAAACAGAGCTCAAGGCTGGTTTTCAACGCCACCTGAACTATTCGCTCGGGCGCACCATGGACGAATTGACCCCGACCGACGCATACATTTCATTATCGCTTTCGTTACGCGACCTGATGATGCACCGGTTGATCGTTAAGCGGCGCAGAACCCGTAAAGAGAAGCGCGTCTATTACTTGTCGATGGAATTTCTCATGGGCAAAATGCTGAATGTCGCGCTCGTGAACATGAACCTGCGCCGCGAAGCCGAAGAGATTCCCGCAGGAACACGGGTACCAGCTCGAAGACCCGCTGGGGCTGGAGCTGAAATGCGGCGCTCGGTAACGGTGGCCTGGGAAGACTCGCCGCGTGCTTTCTCGACAGCATGGCACACCATGATTATCCCTGTATCGGTGCGGGACTGTGCTATGAATTCGGCCTCTTTAAACAATCTTTTAAAGACGGGGCGCAGCAAGAATCGCCGGATGTCTGGCTGACCGGCAATTACCCGTGGCTGATCGATCGCCACGATAAGCGTTACGAAATCCGTTTTGGCGGCCACACACACCGCGAAGTCGACAAGACTTACTGGCATGACGGCGAGACAGTTATCGCGCGCGCGCGTGACATGCTGATACCCGGTAATGGGTCGCAGGGTATAGCCCTGCTGCGCCTGTGGTGGGCCGAACACAGCGCCGATTTTGGTCTCGATTATTTTCAGCACGGCGACTACATCAAGGCCATGGCCGACCAGGTGCACTCAGAATCGATTTCAAAGGTGCTTTATCCGAGCGACGACAATCTTCGGGGGCTCGAGCTGCGCCTGCGCCAGGAATATTTTCTCGCGAGCGCCACAATACAAGATGCCCTTGCTGCTTTTAAGCACGAGGAGACGGATATGACGCTGTTGCCCGACCGCGTCTTTTTTCAGCTCAATGACACGCATCCGGCGATTGCAATTGCAGAACTGCAGCGATTGCTGGTCGACCGCGAAGGTCTGCCATGGGCAGAGGCGTGGGATATCACACGCCGGTGCATGGGCTACACGAATCACACCATCATGCCCGAAGCGCTCGAGAAATGGAACCTCGATCTGTTCGGAAGATTATTACCACGCCACCTCGAAATCATCTACGACATCAACTTTTTGTTTCTGAAAAATCTGCGCGAACGCGGGTTCAGCGAAGAAGAAATCGCGCGGGCTTCCATCATAGAAGAAGGGCATCCAAAACGCGTGCGGATGGCCTCGCTTTCTGTCGTCGGTTCTTCGGCCGTCAATGGTGTCTCTGCCTTACACAGCGAACTTGTTAAAACGCGGCTGTTTCCTGAATTTGCGCGCCTGTGGCCCGAAAAATTTTCGAACAAAACAAATGGCATTGCGTTCCGTCGCTGGCTCATCGCAGCAAACCCCGGGTTAACCTCGTTGATCAATGAGGCTATCGGCACCAAATGGCACCAGGATCACACTCTGCTCCGGGAACTTCTGCCTTTTCAGAAAGACGCCGAATTCCGAAAAAAATGGCAACAGGTAAGGCAATACAATAAGAACCTGCTGTATGAAATTATCCAAACCCGCAACAATATTTCTTTGCCTACCGACTCCTTTCTCGATGTACATGTGAAGCGCATCCATGAGTATAAGCGGCAGTTGCTCAACCTGCTGCGCATCGTGCGCATCTGCCTGGATATTCTCGCCGGTACTTACAAATCCGGCGTGCACCGAACGTTTGTCTTTGCGGGCAAAGCGGCGCCGGGCTACCAGCGAGCCAAGCTGATCATTCGCCTTGCACATGCGCTGTCGGCGTATATCGAAAAAAATCCGCTGATACGTAAGCATATTCAGCTCGTGTTTCTGCCGAATTTTTCGGTGTCTCTGGCTGAGCGTATTTATCCCGCATCGGATCTTTCGGAGCAGATCAGTACCGCTGGCACCGAGGCTTCGGGTACTGGTAATATGAAATTCATGCTAAACGGTGTCGTGACCTTCGGTACTCTCGACGGCGCCAATATCGAAATCGGCGAAGAAGTCGGGCCTGAGAATATCTATATTTTCGGTAACACAGTCGAGCAGTTGCGCAAGCTGCATCTCGAAGGTTATAACCCGGTTGAAATTGCGAATCGGCCCGAGATACGCGAGATTTTCCATTTTATAGAAATTCTCCACGGCGATTTCCGCGAGTTTATCGACGCGCTGACCTACCAGGGCGACGGTTATTTTCATCTCGCGGATTTCGACAGCTACTGGAATATGCAGCAGAAAATCATGGCGGATTACCATGATGAAGCGGCCTGGATCGCCAGGGGCATCGTCAACACAGCGTGCGCGGGCAAATTTTCCTCTGACCGCACCGTGCAGCAGTATGCCCGGGAGACCTGGCGAATTATCCCATGATTTTTCCCGTCACCGGCTTTCCCTGTTCGCTGCCGGTGCAAAAGCTGCTGCCTGACCGGTGCATATTTCGCAGCGCAAGGTTCGTTGTGCGCGATTTTCGCGACAGCTCAGCACTATTGCAGGCAATCGAAGCATCCCCGGGTGATATTTTCGTCGTAAAGGCTGCCTGGTTATCGGAAATTCTGTACCGAGTACTGGAGCGTACAAAATTGCAAGCAGAGCTACCTGCTGAAACACAGAGAAGTGCCGCGCAGTTCCTGGGTTTGCAGACAACGGAATGCGGCATGGCACTTACAGGCCTGCTGTGGCTAAGCGCTGCGAATCCGCTTTTGGCGCCGCTGGCGCGCTGCTTTGCCGGCAGCGAAAAAATTCCGCAACTGGCGTTTCTCGCTAAAACCGCGGTCGGGCAAAGGCTTTTGAGGCTGATTCTGGAAAACAACGCTTCGATTGATGCACAATTAGAAGCTTTGATTCTGCACGTGCCCGGCGTATTAAATGCAGAAGAGCGCGATGTTTTGCGCCGCCTGGTAAGGTATGACCGCAGCGCTCAGTTTACGGAGATGAGCGGCGGTGGCGTCAGTCCCGCCTTCTCTATGCAGCCGGGTGCGTCTGGTGGCATCAGCCGCAGCAGCGACAGCCCCTGGATGCGGGAGCTGGTGCTACTGGCAAAAATTGTGCCCGTTTGGCTCGCAGAACTTTCACGGCGATTGGGCAGGGGAATAGACCGGCTCGATGAAATTCCCGAAGAAGAAATTGCGCGCATTGCGGGCTTTGGTGTGAATGGTATCTGGCTCGTCGGGCTTTGGCAGCGCAGCGCGGCTTCGGCGCGCATTAAGGCGCTGACCGGCGGAAAGAATTATTCCTCTGCCTATTCGGTTTTCGATTACCGGGTGGCAGACGAATGGGGCGGTGATGAGGCACTCGTCCGGTTTCGCACACTCTGTGCACGATATGGAATACGGCTTGGCTGTGACATGGTTCCTAACCACACCGGCATCGATTCGAAATGGATGCGCGAACATCCCGACTGGTTCATACAGACCGAAACCAATCCGTTTCCCGGCTATTCTTTCCACGGCGAAAACCTGTCGGCTGCACCCGGCATCGAGATCCGCATTGAAGACCATTATTATGATAAATCCGATGCCGCGGTGGTTTTTGCGTGCGACCGCGACGGTAAGCGCCGCTACATCTACCATGGCAACGACGGCACCGGCCTGCCGTGGAACGACACTGCTCAGCTCGACCATACGAATGCCGAGGTACGCCGGGCGCTGATCGATACAGCGCTCTGCCTCGCGGAAAATTTTTCCATTATTCGCTTTGATGCAGCGATGACCCTGACACGCGATCATTACCGGCGGCTTTGGTTTCCCCCTGCGGATGCAGCACCTGCAATTGCGAGCCGCTCGGTCTACGGCATGGCAGCGCATGAGTTTGACGCGCGTATGCCAGCCGAATTCTGGACTGAACTGGTGAATGAATTCAGAATGCGCCAGAGCGATACACTGCTTGTCGCCGAAGCTTTCTGGATGACTGAGATGTATTTTGTGCGCAGCCTCGGCATGCACCGGGTCTATAACAGCGCCTTCATGCACGCTCTGCGCGATGAAAAGAATGCAGAATTTGAAGCGAATCTGAAAAACTTTCGCGAGCACGACGCAGACACTCTGTCGCGCTTTGTGAATTACCTGAGCACACCCGACGAAGAATCAGCTGCGGCCTGTTTTCCGAACGACGAAAAATATCTCGGGGCCATGCTGTTGATGGCGACCTTACCCGGGCTGCCGATGCTTGCTCCCGGGCAGCTCGAGGGTTATCGTGAAAAATATGGCATGGATCAGGAATCCCCGCATTTGAATGAACCGATGCGCGATGATCTCGCTGCGGCCTTTTCGCGGCGCATCTCACCGCTTTTGCAAAAACGCGCCTGGTTTTCTTTTCCTCAGGAACTGCAGTTTCCCGCCTGTGAAAAACCGGCGCAATGCATCGTATACATTGCGGGCTCACCCGATCGCCATGTTATTGTGTTCAATAATTCGGCCCATGGAAACCAGGTGGTTATTTCCGGCTGGGCCTTCTGTGCACTCTTCCCGGAAGCCGCAGTGAATCTTGCCTGGACAAACTTTACCACCGGCCAAATAGAACACGGTGACAAAAATCAAATCCTTTCGCAGGGGTATAAAATGCAATTACGACCATATGAGTCAGCCGTGATTTCCGGATTTACCGAGGCGCCTGCGGTGAATAAACCCGCGCCGAAAGACGCAATGATTCCCGCGAACCGGCATTACAGCGGCGTCGCAGTGCCCGTCGCGGCGCTGCGTTCACGGCACAGTTGCGGTATCGGGGAATTTGCCGACCTGAAACTGCTGGTGGATTGGTGTGCGGCAACTGGGCAGTCTATCATCAATCTTCTGCCGGTGAACGATACCGGCATGAACAGCAGTCCTTATTCGGCGCTCAGCGCGATGGCGCTCCACCCGGTCTATATGCGCCTCGACGAATTTCCGATGCCGCAGAGCATGAAAGCGCGCATCGCAGATATGCGGCTGGCGCAGGCCGACCGACCGCGCGTCGCCTTCCAGGAAATTGCGGCGTTCAAGGAGAAAATCCTGCGCGAGATTTATTTTCGCGACCGCGACGAATCAATTGCACAGGTGCCGCGCGAATTTCGCGACCAGCGCTGGCTCGTGGAATACGCGGTTTACCGCCACCTGAAAGACCGTTACGGCGGCAGCGCGTGGTTCCAGTGGAATGCCGACGAAGAAAAATCGCCTGAAGTGCAGGAATTGCTGCGCGATCCGGAATGGTTTCGCATTGAAGAATATTTTGTGCATAATATCAGGCAGGCGGGTTTTTATGTGTGGCTCCAATACCACCTGCACCGCCAGCTAACCTTGGTTAAGGCATACGCCGATCAGCGCGGTATTTTTCTCAAGGGTGATATGCCAATCATGCTCGAACGCGACAGCGTCGATGTGTGGCTGAATCCGGGATTGTTTAATCACCACCTGCGTGCGGGTGCACCCCCCGATATGTTTTCTCCCGAAGGCCAGAACTGGGGATTTCCCGTTTACAACTGGCCGGCACACGAGCGGCAGAATTTTTCGTGGTGGCGTGCGCGCATTACGCAGCTCGCGCATTATTTTTCTGCGTACCGCATAGACCATGTGCTCGGTTTTTTTCGCCTGTGGTGCATCGAAGAGGGAAATTATTCGGGGCGCGATGGTTTCTTTCAGCCGGCGGCGGCGCTGCACGAGGCACACCTGCGTGAGATGGGGCTTTCGGCAGAGCATATTTCGTCTCTTTGCCGGGTGCGCATCGATGATTCTGATATTTCATCCATGCCTGCAGAAACCATATTCGCAGAGAACGGCACTCACTGGCTGAATGATACCTTAACGCACGAGAATGGCATTACAACACTGGGTCTCAGGCAAGACCTGCAGGATAAACTGTGGCAGCGTCTGCACGGCAGACCTTTATTGAAAGTGGAAGACCGCTATTATCCTGCGTGGGCGATCGGTGAGCGTCTGGCCAGCATCGAAAATGTGCCGCAGAACCTGAAGCAGGTTTTGATCGATTCGGTGGCGCGCCTGCAGGGCGAAGACGCGCCGCGACAGCAGGCGCAAGGACAGAAAATACTTACGGTGCTGCGAGAGGCTGCCGCGATGCTGCCATGCGCCGAAGACCTCGGCGTGGTTCCCGAATATGTGCGCCCGACCCTGGCAGAGCTCGGCATATTGTGCCTCAAGGTTTACCGCTGGGAAGCAGAGAATAATATCCCGAAAGATCCGCAGGGCTACCCGTTTCTTTCGCTCGCGACCAGTTCGGTGCACGACTCGAGTAATCTGCGCGAATGGCTTGCTGCCGAACCTGCATCCGTGACGGGTATGGAAATACGCGATGGCCATGCTACAACGCCGCAGATCCGCGAATTTTTGCTGCGATTATACCGGTCTCCGGCAATGGTGGTGATGATTCCATTGCAGGATCTCCTGGCGCTCGACGCTAAACTCCACGGCGACGCGGCAGCGGAAAGAATCAACATTCCGGGCACCGTTTCTGATTTTAACTGGACTTACCGCATGCCGCTCAATCTCGAAGATCTGCTCTATGACGAGCCGCTGCGCGCTGCGGTAAGGGATCTGGTCTCGGCGCGGCCGGTCAGTGCTTAACAATCTCGAGCAACACTGAGCTCTGGGCAGATACGTAGCAGATATCGTGCATCTCTTCGCTACGGCATTCGCGCGCAGTGTGCAGAACCTCGCGCACCCGGCTTCCAGGTAGTGAAAACAGGACATTGTCGTGCGAAGCATTCATTAAGAGAAAAACTCCTGAAAATGGATACCGAAGGCCCGCGAATGCGCGGAAGGCGGAAAGAAAGCATGCGGATGAGTCGCCGCCATTAATTGCCGGCGAAATTTTATGCAGCTGCGCACAAAATCGACCAGGTCGTCTTCGCGCGCATGCCAGTCTAGCCATGAGATTTCATTGTCCTGGCAATAGGCGGTGTTGTTGCCGCGCTGCGAATTGCCAATTTCGTCGCCTGCCAGCAGCATGGGGATATCCTGCGCGAAAAGTAGCGTCATCAGCAGGTTGCGGCTCTGTTTTTTGCGCAACTGTAAAATCGCCTGGTCGTGCGTTTCGCCCTCGGTGCCGCAGTTGAAGCTGTGGTTTTGGTTCGAGCCGTCGCGGTTATGTTCGCCGTTGGCGTGGTTATGCTTGTGTTCATAACTGACAAGATCCCTGAGCGTGAAGCCGTCATGGCAGGTAATAAAATTGATCACAGGCCGGCCGCGATGCGCGAGAATCTGGGCCAGCTCTTCCCCGTGCCGGTCTCCTTTCCAAAAACTGCGCGCGGTATCGCGGAAAACGTCGTTCCACTCGAGGTAAGGCTGCGGAAACCTGCCGCGCTGGTAACCATCGGGGCCGAGATCCCATGGTTCGACGATCAGCTTCACATTGCGGAGCACCGGATCGTGGATAATTGCATGGTGAAGCTCGTGGTTAAATGTCACGGCTCCGTTTTTCCGGAACAGCGTCGGTGCAAGATCGAAACGAAAGCCATCAACATGCATTTCTTCGACCCAGTAGCGCAGGCTGTCCAGAATCATCTGGCGAACGATTTCGTTTTCGGTATTGAGCGTGTTGCCGCAGTGCGTGTAGTCGATATAATTGCCCTGGTCGTCGGTGAGGTAATAGGCGCGTTCGGCTATGCCGCGGTAGCACACCGTTGTCTCGTGCCGTCCGCCTTCGCCGGTATGGTTATAGACGACGTCGAGAATGACCTCGATACCAGCCTTGTGCAGCGCGCGCACCATGGCTTTAAAATCCTGCACCGAGTTAACGGCCGCATACTCGCTTTCCGGGGAGAAATAACTGAGGGTGTTGTACCCCCAGAAGTTTCTCAAACCCTTGCGCGCAAGAAACGGGTCTTCGGTCTTGCTGAATACTGGTAGCAGTTCAACGGCGGTCACACCGAGATCTTTTAGATGTGCAATCATGACCTCGTGGCCCAGCGCTGTATATGTGCCGCGAATTGCCTCTGGTATGCCGGCATGGAGTTTTGTGAGGCCTTTCACGTGGGCTTCATAGATTACTGTATTCTTCAGGTCGATGCGCGGCGGTTTGTCGTCGCCCCAGTCGAATTCCCTGATGCCTAATCCCGCCGCGGGGGCCGGCCAGGTTTTGAAATGGCGCCAGCGGTCGAGGAGACCGAAGTCTTTGCCATAAGGATCAGCCACATAAGAAGATACTCCGGCGCGCTCGACGTCAAAAAAATATAGATATTGCGAGAGATCTTCTTCGACAATGAGATGCCAGGTATTGCCTGTTGCAAACATGCCGAGTCGCAGCACTCGTTTGCTTGCGCGTGCGCAAAGGCAAAGCCGCACATGCGAAGCGCCTTCTGCATAGAGAGAGAAATGGTATTTGCCGTTGACGCAAGAAGCGCCCCACGGCCCCGGTGCGCCGCGCTCAGTCTTCACGGTTTCATTAGTTGCAAATATGATTCAGCTGCTTCGGTCCACGAAAAATCTGTCAGCATGGCATTTCTCTGCATCTTGAGAAACTGCCCCTTGTCGTGCTGAATCATTTCCAGGGCTCCGCGTACCAGCTGCAGAAACGCACCTGCTTTCGCACGGCGATCGGTGCCCGCATAAAGAAATCCGTTAAAATCGTGGCGAATAGTGTCACTGAGCCCGCCGACAGCAGAGGCGATTGGCAGACAGCCATAGCGCATCGATTTCATCTGGCTCGTGCCACACGGTTCAAATTCAGAAGGCATCAGCATGCAGTCCGCTGAAGCATACAGGCGTTTTTCCAGCTCGTCGTCAAAGCCGCCAAATAACAACACATTCGGAGCACCGGCAATTTCGTCCGCAAGCTTTTGCATCAGGTCGCCTTTGCCAAGGAATATGACGTGCATTGGCATTTCTGAAAGCTGTTGCAAAACCTGCTTTCCGGCAATAGTATCGAAGAACAGGCGGATTTTCTGCCCGGTGAGCCGCGTTACGGCCACCACCAGCGGCTTGTGCATAAAATCTTCGTGGCCGAGGTGTCTGAGTTTGTCGCGCAGCGCAACTTCGGTCTTGCCGATCAAAGACCCAGACTGCACCATGTTGTCGATAATCACCTGCATATCATGCCAAAGTGCAGAGCGGTTACGTTCGCGTCCCTCTGCGCGATTCTTGTGCGTGTATGGATGCCGCATTTTCTGCGGGTCATAAAATTCGATGTCGATGCCATTGGCGATACCCGTTAACCGGCGCGTCGCGAACAGGTCGGCGAAGTCTTCTTCAAGACCCCGACCGCCGAGAAAATCAGTTTCAGGCGAATCTTTCAGGCAGATTTCTTTTGCATAAGAAGGCGATACCGTTGTGACGCGATCGGCTGAATAGAGCGCCGCGCGCATCGGGTTAATGCAGGGGATATCGGCGTGCTGGTCGAGATACGGTTCGAAAATCTCGGGCTCGAGATGCGCGAGATCGGTGTACTAGTCGAGAAAACCCTGCAGGTTTTCCGAAGGCGGCAAAAGGCCGCGTTCCCGGTATTCGAGGTTGTGCACTGTGAATAGCCGGTAGATGTCGTGCAATTTGTAAAAATCCGGGTGTATTTTGATCAGCAGTGGCACGAGCCCTGTATGCCAGTCGTGGCAGTGTATCGCGTCGATTTGTTCGTTATGCTGCAGGTGCAGCAGCAGGCGGCAGGCGGCCATCGAAAAAAATGCGAAGCGTTTGGCGTCGTCTTCGAAATAACCGCGGTGCAGTTTTCCGCTGTCGATGTAGACGTCGGAATATTCGCCGCGGAAAAACCGGTCATTGTGGATCAGGAAAATCCGGATACCGAAATGCGTCGTCTCGAACACCGAAACGGGAAATTCTTCGCCGCCATAGAAGCAGCTCACGGTTGTATAGAGGTGCACTTCGTGGTGTATCTCGGCATAGTAGGGCATGATGATCGTCACGCGGTGCCCGCCCTTGCGGAACGCGTCGCTGATGCCCCAGATCACGCCACCCAGGCCGCCGCGCTGCGCAATACCGGAACACTCACTGCTGATTTCGATAATGTTCACTTTTCATCCGCCCGGCAAATACCAAGCCATTTCGATGCGCATTACGGCAAGAAGTTTACGCGCCGTCGTAAAACAGATGCAGAAACCGGGTTTGCGAGTTCACACCTGGTTGAGCATTTTTGGGAAGAGTTTACAGAGCAGACTGTCTTCGCGAATTGTGAGTGGTATGAAAAAATATGGTTTGTTTTCACTCATAGCCGCGGCGTTCATTGCCGTGGCGTCTCTCATGGCAGAGAAGCTGCCGTCGGGAGTTACGGTTACAATGATTAAGCAGGGCAGTGGCCGCACACCCAGTGCATCGAACGTGGTGAAAGTTCACTACCGCGGCACGCTGACCAATGGTACAGAGTTTGACAGCTCTTATGGCCGCGGTCAACCGGCTACCTTTCCGTTAAGCCAGGTGATTCCCTGCTGGACGCAAGGTGTGCAAAAGATCAAAGTTGGTGGCAAGGCAAAACTCGTATGCCCTGCAAACACCGCCTATGGCCCGCGCGCCACAGGTAAAATTCCTGCCAATTCAACGCTGATCTTCGACGTCGAACTGCTCGACATCGTCCGTTAAAAGTAGGGCCACGGGCTAGGCCCCGTGGCCAGAAATGACCACCTTGCCGAAATGGCTGCCGCTCTTGAGGTAGTGGATTGCCTCGCGCAGTTCGCCGAAGGCGAATGTTTTGTCGATCGCCGGCTTGAGGTTGTTTGCGGCAACCGCGCGGCACATGTCTTCAAATGCTTCGCGGCCACCGACCAGAATACCCTGCAGGCGAACGTTCTGCATCAGTACCGGCAACAAATTGAGTTCTTTCGACGAACCGGCAAGAATGCCGATCAGGCTAACGACGCCGTCCATGCGCACCGCGCGGATCGATTGCTCCAGTGTGCCCGCGCCACCGACTTCGATAATGTGATCGGCGCCCTGCATTTTAGTGATTTTGCGCACTTCTTTCGCCCACTCGGGTTTGTCTTTGTAGTTAATAACGTAGTCGGCGCCGAGCTCCTGCGCTTTTTTCAGTTTTTCAGACGAGCTCGAAGTCGCGATGACTTTGCAGCCGAGCATCTTCGCGAACTGCAGTGCAAAAATCGATACGCCGCCGGTGCCGAGCACGACAACATATTCGCCTGGCTTCGCCTGGTTCATCGTCACGAGCGACGACCAGGCGGTGAGCGCCGCGCAAGGCAGTGTCGCAGCCTCGGCATAGCTCAGACTTTCGGGAATTTCTACCGCCGCCCATTCGGGCACATGCATGATCTCGCAGGCGGTGCCGTCGAGCGGGCCGCCGAGTGTGCTCTTGCGCATGTCGTCGGAATATGGGCGTTTCGCAATCCAGTTCTGTGAGAAGGTCGGCATCACGCGGTCGCCCTTTTGGAAGCGTGTGACAGACTTACCGACCTCGATCACTTCGCCGGCACCGTCAGACAGCGGCACCATCGGCAGTTTGAGTTTGGGGTTATAGTTACCCGTCACCATCAGGTAGTCACGAAAATTCAGCGACGCCGCTTTGATCGCGATGCGGATTTCATGCGAGTCTAAATCCGCCACTTCGCGCTCGCGCAGGTGTATGTTGTCGATGCCGAACGCATTCTCGAGTACATGGGCTTTCATTGGGGAAAATTTGCGGATTCAGCTCAGCGCGAATAGCAAATTGATTTATTCTTTATGTTCGATTTTGACCGAGTAAGGGATTTTCTTCTTCTCACGGCTGTTGATTTCGGGAAAGAACCGGATTGAAGTCGAGTCGACCTTTTCATATTTGAACGGAATTTTTCCCGGCTCGTAATTACCCGGCAAAGTGCGCTCGATTTCGACGCTCACCGGGCGAGGCAGAGTGTTTTCGAGTTCATGCTCGTAGAAATATTCATCCATCCACCGTTTAACATAATGGGTTTTGTCATAGCTGGTATCGGTGACAAAATTATAGCGTTTGAAATCGCGGGTGAATGTACGCAGCACGACTTCGCGCGTCACCCCTGCGTCGAGTTTGACTTTGTCGCCGCGCGCGGCATACTTCATCGCAACACCACCCTGGTATGAGAGGTTGCCCTTGCTGTCTTCGGAGAAAATATGCACTGTGCCATCGGGCAGCGGGGAAACACCGAGGCTGGTCTTGGGGTCTTGCCCTTTTGCTTTGGTGTTACGAAACTCGTAGAACTTGTGTACGGTGCCGCCTGTGCTGTGATCAGAAGCCCTGTAGATCACTTTGACATCCACCTCGCGGGCGCTGAATGCCTTGAGGCGCTTTTGCCAGCCGTTGGGCAGCTTTTCCTTACCTTCTATCGTAAACAGGAAATATTCAGACAGGCCTTCTTTGACGACGTCTTTGGGCTTATTGGCGGAAACTTCATCGGCCTCTGCTTCAGAGAGCGCGGCTTCTTTTTCTTCGGCAAGCTTAACCTTGCCGGCAAATTGGCTACGCACCTCTTCGCGCTTCGCATCGTCGAGTTCGCCGTATCGCCATTTGCCCTGCGCGAGGTCGGCGATATTTTCGACCAGGTTGACTTTGCCCACGACGAGCCTGACCTGTGCATTGGGAAAATCTTCACCCGAATTGTTGATCACCCGAATGAAGCCGTCGACGCTCATCGCATTTTCCGAGGTATTTGTAATCGCGGTGTAATCTGCGCTCCAGGTGATGCCCGAGGTGAAATAACTGATTTCAACACGCGCGCTGCCGGACAGTTCGCTTTCGATATTCCATTGCAGTGAGTCGTTGCGTCCCGGCGGAAAGGAAGTATCGCGCAGGGAAAGTTTGTCTTTCTGCGACAGAAATGTGAGGCGCAACGAAGTTGGGTCGATGAGCGTGCCCGCCCATGAGAACTGTATGGTGTTTTTACCGGGTTTGAAAGTCAGTTCGCGCGATTCTTTCACCATCGTGATGTCGGCACTGTTGTAAATGGTCAGCTGCACCGACTGGCTTTTGGGTACCGTGACGAGTTCGATAGCGGCGGTGAGCGGCAGGGTAACGAGACCCACGCAGCCCAAAAGAAAAATCAGACGCAGCAATGCCATTGCTGTATTAGACGCATTTTGGCACAGAACGGTCGAGTTTTTTTCCATTTGGGTACCTCAAAAAAACGGCACATTCGGCATAAGCGCCGAACCGAGAATCGGAATCAGGGCATTTAGGCCAGAAAGCAATGGGATTGACGCCAAATCAGCACCCGTCCGTACGTAAACCATGGCTGACCGCATACTGATCCAAAATGGTACGGTGTTCGACGGAACAGGGGCCCCGGGCACGGCGAGCGATGTGCTGATGGAAAAGGGCAAGATTGTACAGATTGCGCCGCACGGCACCATCAAAGCCGCCAATGCTAAGAAGATCAACGCGAAGGGCATGTGGGTTACGCCCGGCTTCATCGACACGCACACGCATTACGACGCGGAGCTCGCGCTGTCGCCGGGGCTTACGGAATCGGTGCGCCATGGCGTCACGAGCGTCGTCGTCGGCAGTTGCTCGGTGAGTTTTGTTTCGTCGTCGCCTGAAGACTGCGCCGACATGTTCACGCGGGTCGAGGCGGTGCCGCGCGAAGTTGTTCTTCCTCTATTAAAGAAGATAAAAAAATGGGATTCCCCTGCTGGTTACCGCCAATGGATCGACAAGCACCCACTGGGCCCGAATGTTGCGAGCTTTATGGGGCACAGCGATCTGCGCGCGCGCGCAATGGGGTTGCACCGCTCCGTCACGACCGAACGCCCTACGGCTGCAGAACAGAAGCAGATGGAGTCGCAGCTCGCCGAAGCGCTCGACGCCGGTTTTCTGGGCATGAGCTGCATGACCAACCCGTGGGACCGTCTCGACGGCGACCGCGAGTGGTCTGCGTCGCTGCCGAGCTATTATGCCCGCCGCGCAGAGAAAAAACCCCTGCTCGAGATGCTGCGCCGTCGCCACCGCATCCATCAATCCGCCCCCAACCTGATCACCAGAGTCAATGTGCTCGGCATGGCGCTGGCGAGTGGCGGTATTGCACGCGAGCCTCTGCGTACAACGGTGATCACGATGATGGACCTCAAGGCCGACCCGTACGTGCTCGGGCTTGCGCAGTTTGTCGCGTGGCTTGCGAACAAAGTTTTCCGTGGTAATTACCGCTGGCAGTCGCCGCCGGTGCCGTTTGATCTCTATTATGATGGCTGGGATTCAGTGCTTTTCGAAGAATTCTATGCAGGGCAGAAGATACGCGACGCGGCGAAAGATTTGAACACACGCCACGCACTGCTTTCCGATACAGCGTTCCGCAAGCGGTTTAAGAAAGATCTGTTGCGCAAACTCGCGCCCAAGGTGTGGCACCGCGATCTGGGCGACACGACGATTCTTGCATGCCCCGATAAATCGACCGTGGGCAAAAGCTTTGCGCAGGTCGCCGCAGAGCGCGACCAGGAGCCGATCGATACCTTTCTCGATCTGCTGCTCAAGTATGACCGCGATATCCGCTGGCACACCTGCCTCGCGAACCACCGCCCCGAGAAGGTCGCAGAGATCATGAAGAACCCGGCGACGCTGATGAGCTTTGCCGATTCGGGTGCGCATTTGCGCAATATGGCGTTCTACAATTTTCCATTGCGCATGCTGAAGAGCGTGCGCGATGCGGAGCTCAAACACAAACCCATCATGCCACTCGAAAAAGCAGTCTGGCGCCTCACCGGCGAACTGGCGAACTGGTTTGGTCTCGATGCGGGAATTCTCAAGCCGGGTGCGCAGGCCGACGTGACGGTGATCGATCCGCAACGCCTCGACGCATCACTCGAAGAGATACACATCAGGCCTTGGAGCAAGGGCTATAAGTTCGACCGGCTGGTGAACGGTGGCGAAGCCGCGCGGCATGTGTTTATCGCCGGGCAACAGGCATTGAAAGATGGCAAACCCACCGCAGCACTGGGCAAGAAGCGCATGGGTCGGTTTTTGGAGAGCCGGCTCTAATTGACAATCATTCTCAATTCTCTTGACGGCGCGTCCGTAAACGCGGGCTGAAAGGCATGCTCGACTACCTGATTGTGGCAGCTTTCGTGGTGATTGCCGCGACATACCTCTTCCTGCATTTTCGATCCTCACGTAAAAAGCATGCCTGCGCAAAATGCGGGGATGCTCCGCAACACTGATGGCACGCACAGTTAAACCGGCGCCCGCGCGGCGTCTCAGTGAACTCGGGCCCGGCGAGGGCGGCATCGTTGCCGAAACCCCGCGACTGAATGAGCGGCTTGCAGAAATTGGCCTCGTGAAGGGTGAAAAAGTCTCCGTTGTCAAAGTCGCGCCGTTTGGCGACCCCGTCATTTTGCAGGTGCTCGACGCCCCGGTCATCGTGCGCCGTGCCGATCTCGCCGAAGTGCTGGTTTTCGCATGAGCCGTGCGGCTCGCAAAAAGACGCCACCGGTTCGACTAGACTCAGACCTGGCAGAGCAGTCTTCACCGCGTCCATGCCGTGTGGCCCTCATCGGTAACCCGAACGCGGGCAAGACCACGGTATTTAATGCGCTCTGCGGCGCAAGGCAGCACACCGGCAACTATGCCGGGGTGACCGTGGAGAAAAAAACCGGCTCTCTGCGCGGGCATGAGAATATTGAAATTATCGATCTGCCGGGCACGTACAGCTTAAGCGCCAAATCGGCGGATGAAGAAATTACCGCGAAGGTTTTAAACGGGACTGCTGCAGGCCACGAGGTGGCGCCGCAGCTCGCTGTCGCAGTGCTCGATGCTTCGAACCTGAAACGCTCGCTCTATCTCACGCTGCAACTCAAAGAAACCGGTGTCCCGTTCATCTGTGTTTTAACAATGACGGATATCGCCCGCCGCCGCGGCATCAGCGTCGATCGCACTGCGCTCGCCAAAAAACTCGGGGTGGCCGTCTGCGAAGTCACCCAGGCGGCAAAAGGACAGATTGCAGAGCTGGCAGAGGTAATAGCAACTCATGCCCACCTTCATCCCCCGTCCGGCTTGCGCCTGACCGCAAGCGCCTTCTCCTCTCTTTCTAAGAAAGGGGGGCAGGGGGTGAGTTCAACAATAGAACAACGCTACGCAGAAATCGATAAAATTCTGCGCAGTGTTCTCAAAAAAGAAGCGCGCTCGGATTCGCTCTCTAAAAAAATTGATCAGGTGCTTACACACCGGGTTTTAGGTCTGTTTGCTTTCGCGCTGATCATTGGTGCAGTCTTCTTCAGTATCTATGCAGGCGCACGCCCGATCATGGACGGCATCGATGCTGTCATGAAAAACCTGGCGCAGAGTGCACGCTCTGCGTTGTCTGCTTATCCCGTAACGTCGTCGCTATTTTCCGATGGGGTGATCGCCGGCGCTGGTTCGGTGTTTGTTTTTCTTCCGCAGATCATGATTCTTTTCTTCTTTATCGCTGTTCTTGAAGAAACCGGGTATCTTGCGCGCGCGGCATTTCTGATGGATAAACTGCTCGGCTGGACTGGCCTCAATGGCCGCGCATTTATTCCCTTGCTATCGAGTTTTGCATGCGCGGTGCCGGGTATTCTTTCGGCGCGCGTGATGCCGACCGACCGTGCCCGCATGGCGACGATACTCATTGCACCGCTCATGTCCTGTTCGGCACGTTTGCCGGTCTATGTGCTCTTCATCGGCGCCTTTGTCGAACCGCGCTTTGGTGCGCTGTGGGCTGCAGCAACGCTGTTTGGCATGCACCTCGTCGGCATCAGCGTGGCAATGCCGCTGGCGTGGCTACTCAACCGCAAGATTCTCAAAAGCGGCGAAAGCCCGTTCATTCTCGAACTACCCGAATACCATCTGCCTCATTGGGCGAATGTCTGGCGGCGTGTCTACGATGCGGCGATGAACTTTCTGAGACGCGTCGGCGGAGTGATTTTTGCGCTGTCGATTGTCATCTGGGCGCTCGCCTATTTTCCTCATTCTGCCAAAACCGGCGACCTCGAAATGATGCGCTTTTCACGCGCCAATTCGATGGATATCGAAGAAACGCTGATACTGTATACCGGCACCGCGAGCACAAAAGAGAGCCAGGAAAAAAAGGCGGAGCTCGAAAGCAGCCTGCGCGCGGCGTACCTGACCGACAGCTTTTTGGGTCGCTTTGGCCGCGCGGTCGAACCCATATTCAGGCCATTAGGGTTTGACTGGAAAATCTCCGTGGCGATACTCGCGGCTTTTCCGGCCCGCGAAGTATTTGTTTCGACGCTGGGTATCATCTTCAGCGTGACAGACGCGAAAGACGACCCTGCGGCGTTGGGTAAACGCCTCGCCGCCGAAAAACGCCCGGATGGTAAACCGGCTTATGGTGCACTTTTGGCTGCATCGATCATGATCTTCTTTGCTCTGTGTGCACAGTGCATGAGCACATTAGCGACGATACGCCGTGAGCTCGACAGCACCCGCTGGGCGCTCGGAGTGTTCTTCGTCATGACTGCAATGGCATACGCTATTGCGCTAATCGTCTACCAGCTCGGGTCGCGCTTCGCCTGACGCTAAAAATCAAGGCTAAAACCCTTTACGTATTGGGGTAGATTAAGAAACTCCATTGTGAGATTGATGGCATTTCTTTACCCGCGATTTGACGAGCGCGCGCTCGAGCACCGGTTTATTCACGATAACAATGAAAAGGCGGCGCGGCAGGCGGGCTGGGGCTTTTTATTCGGCACCTTTGGCTACGCAATGCTCGGCGGTATCACGTACTTTATCATGCCGGATTTTTTTGCGCGCAACAAGCATCTTGTGTTTGGCTTCATTATGCCGACTCATCTGATGGCTGCGATCGGTGTGCATTACCTGGCGAAATTCTTTTATCTGCAGTGGGTGCTGGTATTTGCGAATGTGTTCAGCAATACCTGTGCGATTGCGCTGATGTACCTCGCTCCCGATGAGTTTTTTATCAAGTATGGCTATGGCCTGATTATTTGTATTGTGATTTATACGTTTGCCATGTTACGTTTGCGCACTTTTTTTGCGCTTGTGGCGTCGACCCTCGTTATTGGCGAATATATTGCCTTTTTGGTGTTTGTGCGACCAATGCCGCTGAATGAGGTTATTTTGAGCCTCGCGGTGATCTCGTTCGTCAACACCGCGGGCCTGGTTTCAGTGTTCTTTTTCGAGCAGAATATGCGTAACGAGTTTATGCAGAGCCGCACGATTGAAAAGCAGAGCAAATTGCTTGGCGAAGAGAAAAAGAAATCAGAAGCGCTGCTCTTGAATATTCTGCCCGAAACGGTAGCTAACCGGCTTCTGTCGGGAGAGCGCACGATTGCCGATTATTTCGACAGCGTCTCGGTATTGTTTGCCGATATCGAAGGGTTCACGAGTCTCTCGCGCCGCCTCAATCCGCAGCAGCTGGTGGCGCTTTTGAACCGCGTGTTCAGCCATTTTGATTCTCTCGCCGAAGTGTTGGGCCTCGAAAAAATCAAAACGATTGGCGACGCCTACATGGTGGGCGCGGGCCTGCCGCACAAGGTGGACGACCACGCAGACCGTTGCTTTGCGATGGCGCAGGGCATGCTGCGCATTCTCGAAGAAGAAAACCAGGGTCTAGAAGAAAAGCTGCGGCTGCGCATCGGCATTGCCTCGGGCCCCGTCGTTGCGGGAGTCATCGGACAGAACAAGTTTATCTACGATCTGTGGGGTGATACGGTGAATACCGCAAGCCGCATGGAGTCTTCGGGAGTTGCGGGTGAAATCCACATCACTGAAACAACAATGCTCGCGCTGGGTAAAAATGCGCAGTTTGTCGATCGCGGTGAAATCGAGATTAAGGGCATCGGTAAGATGCGCACATATCTCGCACGCGCCGTCTGAATGGCGCTGGTTTATTGTTTCCAAAAATCCGGATTTTCGCGCAGAATTGCGACGCACGCATCGACGGCGTCTGCATCGTAATACTTTCCGCGGTTAGAAATCAGTTCGTGCAGCGCTTTTTCGATGCCGAGCGCGGGCCGATATGGTCGGTGCGAGCTGATGGCTTCGGTGACATCGGCTACCGCGATGATGCGTGCTTCTGGCAGAATGTTTTCTGCCCGTAAGCCGCGCGGATAACCCGAACCATCGAGCTTTTCGTGGTGCTGGTAAATCATTTCTGCCAACGGCCACGGAAAATGCGAGTCTTTCAGAATTTCATAACCCGCGAGCGCATGTGTGCGCACAAGCGTGTGCTCGATTTCTGACAGGCGCCGGGGGTTGCTGAGAATTTCTGCCGGAATGTGGATTTTGCCGATATCATGCAGCAGTGCGCCAAACTGCACACCCGTGATAAAGTCGTCGTCTTTTCCCATGCGGCGCGCGATGGCCACTGCGAGTTGCGAGACGCGTTTTTGATGGCCGTCGGTGTAAGGATCGCGCTGTTCGATCGCGCGTGAGAGGGCGCTGATGGTTTCTGTCATCGATCGGCGCAGCATGGAATTGGCGCCGGCTAGATCACTTGCCATTTGTTTGAGTGACTCTTCCGCACGCTTAATCTCCGAGATATTTTCGTGCGCGACAACGATGTAGAGTTTGCCCTGTGATTCAAAGCATGTGACGCGCATCTGGAACCAGCGTTTTTCGCGCGGGCTGTGGCACGGATAATCGAGACGGAATTCTCCGCTGCGCGTCTGCGTCATGTCGGTAAACCACGTGGCGAGCTGGCCGGTCGAAGCATCGGCGGGGTCGCAGACGCCGAAATACCCTGAGCCGATGCCGTAGTTATTGCCGTGAAAATCGTTGGCCTCGGCAAAACGTTTCCATGCCTCATTGACATAGAGAATCATGCCGTCCTCGTCGAGCACTGCCACGTGTGCCGAAATCGAGTTGAGCGTTGCCTCCAGGATTTTTGTGTCCATGGCTTCCTGGGGTTAAATAAAATAGCTAAATGGATCGAAAAATCTATTATTGGCAAAGCTTGGACAAGTGAGAAATCCGCCTTCGCGTTCAGTAGGCCAGGCGGAGCCGTTTGGCAGGCCCTTTACCCCTGGGTCTTACAGTATTCGACTTTGAGCTTTTCGCTCTTTTTGCTGCCCTTTTTTCTCCTGTGGCCTTCAAAGATGCCGGTTTTGCGGTTCTCTTTCAGCAAAAAAGTGCCTTTGCCGTCATCCTGTTGCCAGCTGCCTTCGAGGCCATCGGGGTCGCCGGATTTCATGCCCTCGGGAAGCAGCCAAATGAAATCCATCGCGCCGTTTTTGAAGTCGTAGATCAGCCGGTTTTCCGTTGGGTATAGAAATCCTTTGACAGTGGTGCCCGTCTTGTCGGCCGCACCGGTGAACCACGTGACACTCACGCAGCGCGCTTCATGCCCTTGCGCTGACGCCGCAGTGGTGTTGCAGAGGCAAAAGAGAACGGCGGTAAGCAACAGTCTTTTCATAGGGGCAAAACAAATACGCCGATCGCCTTTCTGTTGCGTAAAGAAGTTTATGGCCTGTTGCGCACATTGGGCCTGTCTCATGGCAGTTATTCGTGTTCAGATCGGTGACCAAGGCGGAGAGTTCACTCCGGAAACGACCTTTGCCGAAGTTGTCGAGAAGCTGGCCCCGGCATTCCGCAAGTCGGCGCTTGGCATCGAAGTTGAAAAGGTCAGCTATGACCTTTCCAGGACAATCGCAGAAGTCTCTGCAGATTTGCGGAGCAAGTCAGCCGACACGTCTGCCGGTCTCGTGGCCCGGCCCGTTACGTTCGACGACGAAGCCGGCAAAGAAATATTCTGGCACTCAAGCGCACACGTACTCGCGCAGGCGCTGAAACGCCTCTATCCGCATATTCAGCTCGAAGACGGCCCGGTTGTAAAAAACGGCCCTGGCTTTTTCTTCTACGA
>JAXMHE010000032.1:0-36295 GCA_046346945.1 Turneriella sp. | reverse complement strand
AAAACAACGCCGCATCATGGAGATGTACAAAACGCATAAGGTGAACCCGGTATCGGGCTGTCTGCCGATGCTAATACAGTTGCCGGTCTTTATTGCGATGTATTCGGCGTTTTCCGATGCATACGATTTGTGGAAATCGCCATTTATTCCCTGCTGGATTCCCGACCTCGCGCAGCCAGACCATGTGTTTTCATTACCCGCGACGATTCCGTACATCGGTGGCTTTGCCGTGCACCTGTTGCCGCTCATTATGACGCTGACGCAGTTCTACCAGACCAAACTCACGCCGACTTCAGGCGACGAAAACCAGCGCAAGATCATGCTATTTATGCCTTTTATGATGCTTTTCCTCTTCTATGCTATGCCTTCGGGCGTGGTACTCTACTGGACGGTGCAAAACCTGCTCTCAATCGCGCAGCAATACTACACCAATCACAAAAAGAAGAACGAAGCCAAAGCGGCATAAAAATTCTGAACAAGTAGGTTAACATGCAAATTCTGGAAGTACAGGCACTCGGTGAGAAAGAAGCGCTCGACCAGGCAGTGCAGATTCTCGGCACAGAGCCGGAAAACATCGAACTCAGCGTGCTGAAAAAAGGCAGCTCGGGTTTTCTCGGCCTCGGCCAAAAAACGCTCGGTATCTATAAAGTGAATGCGATCCGCGGTAAAACCCCACTTGCAGTCATTATCCGTGGTGTGCTGACGAACCTGTTGGGCCACATGGGTTACACCGTGACCGTAAAAGACTATCGCAACGTCGAAGAGGGTAAGTTGATGGTCGACCTCGAAAGCGAATTTGCCGGTTACATCATCGGTAAGCATGGCCGCACGCTCGAGGCGCTGCAGTTCATGACCAATCTGATCGTCGAAAAGATTACCGGCGAACAGCCGAAAATCCTGCTCGATATCGAAAACTACCGCGACCGCCGCGCACAACACCTGATGGAAATTGCGAAGAAAACAGGCGAATACGTACTGCGCACCGGCAAAAGCCGCCTGCTCGATCCGCTGAACCCTTATGAGCGCCGCCTGGTGCACATGGCTCTGCAAGACAATGAGCATGTGAAAACCGAATCAGAAGGCAACGGCGTCTACAAGCGCGTGCGCGTTTTCCGCGTTTCAGAAGGTCAGCCGGGCAACCCCAATGAAGTGATGATCACTGAAGAAAATATCGGCAACATCAACTTCGAAGCGGGTCAGGATCCTGAAGGCGCCGAAGATATTGAGTTCAAGGACGAAAATTTCAACAGATAACAGCCAGCGCGCAGTTACTGATTTTATCTGCGCCCCGGCGACCGCTGCGGGCGCGCGGTCTGCCATCGCCGTCATTCGTGCGAGCGGCAGCGGCGACAAGCCCGGTGCAATTTTCGCGGCGCTGGGTGAAGCCTTCACCACCCGCACGGGAAAAACCGCCGCAGAGCTCGGCGCCCGCGAAACCCACTACGGCATTCTCAAAGACGGCGCAGAAGTTATCGACGACGTCATACTCGTCAAATTTGCGGACGCCGCGTCCTTTACGGGCGAAGACAGTTTTGAGATCAATTGCCACGGCAACCCACTGATCATCCGGCGGATTCTTTCCCTACTCTATGCGCTGGGGTTCAGAGCGGCAGAGCCCGGTGAATTCACCCGGCGCGCATACCTCAACGGCAAGCTGGGTCTCGATGCAGCGCAGGCAGTCGCCGAAATTATCGAAGCGCGCAGTGCCTTGTCGCTCAAAGCCGCGCAGCGCCTGTCGCAGGGTTTCTTCCGCAAAGAAATGCTAATGCTGCGCTCGCAGCTGATGAACCTTCTGGCTGATCTCAACGCAGAGCTCGACTTTATTGACGAAGATATTTCGTTTGCGACGCGCGAGACCAAGCTGAAAATTCTCGCCGAGGCCGAAACCGCGGCGCTCAGATTAGAAAGCGAGGCAGCCCGCTTTGACAGACTGAAGGGCGGTGTGCACATTGCGATCGTCGGTGCCCCGAATGCCGGCAAGTCCTCGCTGATGAACCGCTTTTTGGGGCATGACCGCTCGATTGTGAGCGATATCGCCGGCACGACGCGCGACTACATTGAAGCAGAAATAGAAATCGCCGGGGTGAATATCCGCCTGTTCGACACCGCCGGTTTGCGCGAAAACGCGGGTGACGCCATCGAACAGTTGGGGATTGAGCGCACACATGAACTTATTTCGCGCGCGCATATTTGCCTGTTATTAATCGATGGTTCTGAACCCCGGCACAGCGAATCGCTCGCTCCGGGTTTTGCCCCCGCCGCGGCAAGACTCACGGTCGTGAATAAAAGCGATGTACTGCACCCGAGCTGGAAATCCATAGCGGAGGCAGAGAATACGCCAATCTTTCTTTCTGCCCGCACGGGTGACGGTATGCCCGCCCTGCTACTGGCGATTGGCAGCATTGTCGCCGAACTTTCGCCCGCCGAAGCGCTGCCGCTCTCTGACTGGCAGAGAAACCTGCTGACGCAGATCGCACACCATCTGCATAATGCCGGCGAAGGTGTGCGTGACAATGAACTGCCCGAAGTGATTTCACACACGGTCAACGAAGCCGTGCGCAAGATCGCCGAACTCACCGGTGACATCACGAGCGAAGATATTTTAGGCCGGATTTTCAGCCGGTTTTGCATAGGGAAATGAGTTTTATGGGGCATCCGTAAATCGTTGCCTAGAAGCGCACCGAACCGCGCGCTGCGCGAGTGGGATCAATTCGCTTCGCTGCGCGCAGCTCTGCGCCGAGGACGCTGCGCTGCAACGATTTACCTACTGCCAAATATCGCCGAACCGATACGCACGTGCGTCGCCCCTTCAGCGATTGCCAGGTCGAAATCGCCGGACATGCCCATCGACAATATGCCCTCGTAGTCGCTAAAAATGCCGCGCGAGTGCGCCTTTTCTGACAGCTGCCTGAGCAGCGCAAACGCGCCGCGTACAATTTTTTCATCCTCGCTGTTTTCGGCAATCGTCATGAGCCCCATCACCTGTATGGCAGACATTGCCGCGACACTGTCGCACAGTGCGTCAAATTCGGCGGGCGCGACGCCGGATTTATTCGGTTCAAGGCTGCAATTTACCTGTATCAGGCAGCGGATTTTCTCCCCGGATGCGGAGAACTGGCGCTGCAGTTTTTCGGCCAGTGAAATGCGGTCGAGCGTGTGCAGCAGCACGTCGGCGGTCAATAGCTTCACTTTATTGGTCTGCAGCTGGCCAATGAGGTGCCAGCGGATCGTGGCGGGAGCGGCAGTTGCCTGTTTGTCTGCAAGCTCGGCAATGCGGTTCTCTCCGAAATCCACCTGCCCTAAGGCTGCGAGCTCATCGACGAGCGACACCGGGTGCGTTTTGGAAACCGCGATCAGGTGGATGTCAGAAGCTTTACGGCCCGCGTTTTCGGCCGCCCGCGCGAGGCGCTCAAGCACCAGTGTGTAACGTTCTTTCAGATTCAAGGGCCGGTAAATCCAGGAGTGGCAAGTGTGCCTTCGACCACGGTATCTGCCGTGGCTTTGTAGACGGCAGAAACATAACCCGAAGCGGTCGAAAAACCCGGGTCTGAGAAACTGGTGGTTGTCCAGCCGGCAGCGCAGGTCGAGGCAGGTGCTGCAATGCTCGTGAGGCGCATGGATCTTTTCGGTAATGCGGAACCGCCATTCGCACCAAAGCCACCCCATGGTCCTGTGGTGCAACCGGTAATCTGGCTGATAATTGTCCCCGAAGAGTCCTGAATGTTGAGCGTGCCCTCGCCCGAATTCGACAGCTCAATATCACTCACTACGTAATCAAACCTGGTAAAAGCTTTTGATGTCTGCTTGCCGACAGTGTAGGTACTGTTGGCCTTAATGGTAGCGCACGTCGGCAGAATGACCGCTGCAGTACCGGAACCCACACCGTTAAGCTTCCAGTTAGCGATGCTCACGTCAAAACTGTTGCTGTTGTAGATCTCTATAAATTCGTCTTCAGAGGCACCGGTTCCCGATGTGTCTTCGCTGCCCATCCACATAATTTCACTGATATAAATACTGTTCGCCGGTACCGACTGCGTCGCTCGGCAACCAGCTAAAGGATCATACCATTTACTATAGTCTGGTATGTCATAGACACTGCCTGCCCTGTCATACGGACCTTCAGCCAGTAGCTTCACAATAATTTCAATTCTGGGCGAAACGAGGTCGGGTTCGACCGGGCGCTTCCATGTCGTGGCATTCAGATCAAAGCGGTCTTCAGAATCTGCAGCGGCCTTCAGTGCATTGAAGTGCACCGCAAAATAGGCATAGTAGCGGTCGCCGTCTTTGACCGGGTGGTTTAGGCTATTGAACAAATTATAGTCCAAGATATAAGACGAGGCATAACCCTTCGCATCGGTCGCATAAACCTGCAGAGTGAGGGTGGTCAGTTTCTTATTAAAATACCGGATGGGGTGCGCGTTTACGCCGCAATCGTACTTGCCGTAATTCGGATCTGATGAAAAGGGAATCTGTAAACACTGCCAGACATCGGGGTCGGAAAACCCAGCGAGGTCAGCCGGCTTGGTGGCTGAGTAGACGTGCCCGGCGTCGGCAATCAGCGTGGGATAATAACTTTTGAAATCCGCATCATAGCCGAAATATCCCGGTTCGTTCGAAAATCCCAGTGAATCTATTTTTTCGTTTTTGAAGATTAACGCGTCTTCACATTTCTGCCTGTCGGCAGCCGACACGCAGCTCAGACTGTAATCTTTTTTCTTGTACAGGTAGAGCGCGATCATGCTCTGTTGTGTGAAACGGGAGTCGTTTTGAATGCCGCGGCTTGAAAGGTTCGCGACAATCTGCCCTTCGGCAGTCTGCTGCACGGCACCCTGGTTCGGCGCTTCGCCGTTTGAACCGGCATTGCACGCAACGAATAATAGAACCAGCGCGCCGAATGAGTACTGCCCGACAGACCGCACACCACAGGGGGATTATTGGATGACCGAACGGCAACCATTTTCCGGCGGCATCTTGTTCCGCCCCCGCTCATAAAAATGGCATTGGGGCGCACTTTTATCCGCAAACCTAACAATTGACGCGGTGTGTCAAAAACGTGTTCTGCCGGCATGACTGAACCCTTATTCACAATTGCACAAGCGGCACCCGTGCCGGTAATCACTCCGGGCAGCGCACCTGCCGCCCCAGCCGCTGCACCTGCTGCAGGCACGACTGCAACCACTGCAGCTCCCGGCGCAAAGCCAGCCGCGCAGCAAGGCGATATGAGCAGCGCTCTTTCGAGCTTTGCCCTGCCAGTGCTGATGATCGTTGTGTTCTATTTTCTGCTCATCAGACCACAACAGAAACGCGAAAAAGAACGCCAGAAGCAACTGAAAGCTCTCGAGAAAGGTGACAAGGTTCTCACACGCGGCGGCATTTTCGGCACCATCGTGGGTCTGAAACCGGAAGAAAACGTGGCGATTGTGAAAATCGCAGACGATGTAAAAGTGGAAGTTTCCATCGCGACACTCGAAAACGTCGTGAACAAAGCCAGCTAATCGCCCGGCGGATTAACCACCGTGAAACGCGCGCTCGCCATAACACTCTTCCTGGTTCTTTGTGCCTCGGCGCGCGCGGAATTTTACCTGGCCCAAAACATTTTTGACGATGAAACACCCGATGCGCCGGCAGAAAAACCTCCGGTGAGCTCAGAGAAGCCGGCCAAAAAACCTGCCAGCGAAGAATCCGCTGCTGCTGCGAAGCCCGCCGCAAAAGGAAAAAAGAAGCGTGGCAAAGGCGGCAAAAAAAAGAAAAAGAGCGGCAGCACACAGGAAAGCGCTAAATCCGGCTATTCAACCACCGATGTCGCCCGCACTTCGTATGAATGGGCACCGGAAACCGATGCCTTTGCGCTGCAGAGCACTGCCCCCGGAATCAAATCCTCCGCTGATGCACCGGTAGCGGTCAAGACAGCGCAAACCAATGCGAAGCCCGAGGCGATTGAAACAAAACCACAACCACAGGGCTTCCGACTGCCGCAGATCCCTTTGGCACAGGTTTTAATTGTCGCCGGGTTCGTGCTTTTGTTTCTGATCTACCGCTTTCGCGTGGGAAAGCAAATCAAACGCAAAAAATATTAATAAAACAAAGGAAATCCCGTGAGTCCATTAGTCCGATTTTTTGTTATTTTGTCCGTTGTCGGCCTTTCGGTCGCGCTGATCTGGCCGAATATTGGCGAGCGCACGATCAGGCTTTATGCCAATGAACAGATTGCCCCTGAGAAGCGCGATGAAGCGCTCGTCAAGGCTGAAAAATATATCCAGGATCATTACCGCCAGAAGTATAAGGTAGAGAAAAAGACCGGCAAGCCGCTCGGCAATCCCAAAGGTGCTGACGAGACCTACCTGAGCATCACCGGCAAGTTTGTCCAGACCGCATTTCTCAACGAACTCGGCCGGCTCGAAGGTATTGATCCCGACCGCGTTTCGCTCGAACCAATGTGGGTAGAAGAGAACCTCAAAGCCAAGCCCTTTAAGCTCGGTCTCGACCTGCAGGGTGGTATGAACCTGGTGCTCGAAGGCGACTTCAAGAAGCTCAAAGAAATGCTCGATCGCCAGTACCCTGCGGATATGATTGCAGGTCTGCAAAAACAACTCGAAACAGAAAAAGACGAAGACAAGAAAAAGACGATCAAAAACAAACTCGATGAAATCAAGAGCGCTCTCGATTTCACACCGCAACGCAAAAAACAAGACGTCGAAGGCGCGCTCGAAATTATGCGTTCGCGCATCGACGCACGCGGCGTTTCAGAGCCCATGATTCGTATGCAGGGCGAAGAACGTATTGAAATCTCACTGCCCGGTGTTGCGAATCCAGACCAGGCAAAGAAACTGATCGCCTCGACGGCGCGAGTGGCATACCACCTGCATGATCCTGTAGGCGACGCCGGCCGCCTGACGCAGGAAGCCAACCGCGAATTCCCTGATTTTCTGAAGCAGGTAACGGAATTCCAAAAACAGGAATACATCCGCAAACTGGAAGCCAAGCTCAAGTTTCCACGGAATCTCGGTATCTATCTCGTCTATGACAAGCGCGCGAATTCGCGCGGCGTGAACGAACTGCAACCCCGCGAATTTATGGTGCTCGACAACCAACCGGTTCTGACCGGTGAAGCGATGAGCCGCACAGTTTATGCAACGGTTGACCCCGAAAAAGGACAAAACATCGTCAGTTTCGAGCTCACAGCTTCGGGCACAGATACATTTGCCAAAGTCACAACCGACAACAAAGGCAAACTGCTCGCCATTCTGATTGATAATAAAATCCGCTCGGCACCGCAGATCAACGAACCGATTCTCGGCGGACGCGGCCAGATTAGCGGTAACTTTACCGCTTCTGAAGCCACTGATCTTGCACTGATCATAAAAGAAGGCGCGCTGCCAGTGCCCATGACTATCGTCGAAGAACGCTCAGTAGGCCCGACACTTGGCCAGGAGGCGATCGACAGCGGACTCAAGGCGATTCTGATCGGCTTTGTGCTCGTCTTTGCCTACATGCTCGCCTATTACCATGCATCTGGTTTTATTGCCAGCATCTCGCTCATAATCAACCTGCTGCTCATGGCCGCGGTCTTTGCACTCATGGACTTCACGATCACGCTGCCCGGTCTTGCCGGTGTCGTGCTCACGATGGGTATGGCAGTCGACTCGAACGTCATTATTTATGAACGTATTCGCGAAGAACTCGCCCGCGGCAAATCGGTGAAGCTTGCGGTCGCTGCCGGTTTTGAGCGCGCAACACTGACCATCATCGACAGTAACCTGACGACGCTCATCGCGGCGGTAATTCTCGCATCGAAACTCGGTGTTGGCCCGATCAAGGGCTTCGGCGTCACGCTTTTTGTCGGTATCGTCACCACGCTCTTCACGGCGCTCGTCGTCACCCGCGCGATCATGGAATGGCTCGCCTACTCGGTTGAAGTCAAATCGCTCTCGATCGGCTTTGGCAAATACCGAAAGGCATCAAAACTCGCGGCAGCCAGTGGCGCCACCAGAGGTAAAATATGAACTTCCATGTAATGAGATTCAAGTGGGTTAACCTCACTGTTTCCTTGATTTTTCTTGTAGGGCTGCTCGCCCTTACCTTCCAGAGGTTCGGCGGCTTCGCGCTCAGCATCGATTTTGCCGGTGGGATTAAGATTGAAGTGAAGACCAGCGACAAGCTCAATGCAGAGTCGCTGCGGAACTTCTTTGACAAAGAGAAAATTTCTGCCACAGTACAGCTGGTCGACAAAGCAACAGGTGACCGGGTGAAAATTGAACTCGGCGGTAAAGTACAGCAAGATCTCGCAGCGCGCGCTGAACTTGCCAAAGCTGAACTCGAGAAAAAAGGCTACCCTATCAATGCGATCGACTATACGAAATACCTGATCCAATCGAAACTGCTACCAACCAACGCACCGGCCATTGAGTTTTCAGCGGCCGAGCAGGTGGGTCCTACCATCGGTAAATACCTGCAAACGAATGCCCTATACCTTGTCGGCATTGCACTGCTTTTGATTACCATCTATGTTGCATTCCGCTTCCGTCTGAATTTTGCACTGGGTGCCCTGATTGCGTCGGTGCACGACCTTATTCTGACGCTGGGAGTGATCGGCATTTTTCAGATACCTTTGTCGGTTCCGGTAGTCGCAGCCTTGCTCACCATTCTGGGTTATTCGATCAACGATACCATTGTTATCTTTGACCGTATTCGCGAGAACATTCATGGACAAGAAGAACTTGGCATCGAGCATGTGGTAGACAAATCGATTATGCAATCACTGACCCGTACCATCAACACCACAGGCACTACCCTCATTGCGATTATTCCAATTTATCTGTTCGGCGACGACAGTTTGAGGGATCTCGCAAAGGTTCTGCTTTTTGGTATTTTGATCGGTACATACTCCTCAAACTTTGTGGCTGCCCCAATCGTTGTGATCTGGGATAATTTAATGAAAAGGAAATCACACGCATGAAACTTGTAGTAGCGAAAGAAAATCTGCCCGGAGAGAAGAGGGTTGCCCTGATTCCCGAGAGCGTCAAGAAGCTCATCGCGAAAGGATTCTCAATCTCAGTAGAAAAAGGTGCCGGCGAAGGTTCCTTTATCTCTGATAAAGAATACGAAGACGCGGGGGCACAGATCTGCAGCAACGCAGAGTATAAAAACGCTGACGCCATTCTGAAGGTACGTCCGCCTTCCCCGCAGGAAATTGAGCAATACAAAGATGGCGGCTGGATATTTTCGACTCTGGATCCGATCAACCGTAAAGACAACCTGCCGGTTTTTGAAAAGAAAAAGACCACGGCTTTTGCGATGGAATTCATTCCCCGGATAACGCTTGCACAGTCGATGGACGTGCTGAGCTCCATGGCCTCAATCGCCGGCTACCGCGGCGTGCTGATGGCTTCGAATGAATTTGGCCGTTTTTTTCCAATGTTGATGACGGCCGCGGGAACCATTTCACCCGCAAAGGTATTTGTGCTGGGCGTGGGCGTGGCAGGACTGCAGGCAATCGCGACTGCGAAGCGCCTCGGTGCCGTCGTCGAAGCCTTCGACGTGCGCGCCGCTGCTGTAGAACAGGTGGAGAGCCTTGGCGCAAAGTTCGTCAAAATGGAAATCACCGAAAATCTGCAGGACGACCAGGGATACGCAAAGGAAGCGTCTCCCGAATTCATTTCAAAACAAAAGGAACTGCTGCATAAGCATATCGCAAAATCCGATATCGTCATCACCACGGCGCAAATATTCGGCAAAAAAGCCCCGATCCTGATCGAAGACTATATGGTTAAAAGCATGAAACCCGGATCAGTGATTGTTGACCTTGCGTCCGAAACCGGCGGCAACTGCACGCTGACGAAGCACGGAGAAAGCGTCGAGGTCGGTGGCGTACAGATTCTCGCCCCGGCAAATATCACATCGACCATGAGCTCCGCCGCGAGCCGCATGCTCTCTAAAAATATGGAGAACCTGCTGGTATATCTGTTTGAAAACGGCAAGCTCGTACGCGAATACCCGACAGACGAGATTCTCAAGCGCAGCCTGATCACACGCGAAGGTGCGCTTGTGTCTGAAATTGTTCAGAAAGCAACGTCGAAATAGGAGTCACTATGGATATTCTTGCACCCCTCTATATATTTATTCTGGCGGCCTTCGTGGGTTACAACGTGATCCACAAGGTGCCACCTCTTTACACACTCCGCTCATGTCTGCAACGAACGCGATCTCGGCGATTTCCGTCGTGGGAGCAATCATCGTGGCGGGCATGGATCCTAACTACCAAGGGGATTCTCCGACACTCGCGATCATCATGTCAGTCGTTGCGGTAGCGGCAGCGATGACAAACGTTGTCGGCGGCTTTCTGATCACTGACCGCATGCTGAAAATGTTTAAAAAAGATAAGAAAGAAGAGGCCGGAAAATGATCGATAACTACGTCCGCAAACTTTTCACGGCGTTTGCCGGCGATCAGGAAATTCGCCTGATCATCGGTGTCGCCTACCTGATCGCCTCGGTCTTTTTTATTCTCGGCCTCAAATTCATGAGTTCACCGCGCACCGCGCGCCGTGGTATGTTCATGGCCGAAGCCGGCATGGGACTCGCGATTGTGACCACCCTGCTCGACCAGGAAATTGTCAGCCTCGAATGGATTCTGATTGGTCTTGTCATCGGCTCTATCGCAGGTTATACTATGGCGATTCTGACGCCGATGACCGCGATGCCGCAGCGGACTGAGCTCTCTCCGCATTTGGCGCGCTCGCCGCTGCACTCGTCGGTGTGACCAAGTATTATACCGGCCACGTGAAAGGCGATGACCATGGTATCATGATTGCGATCGGTCTTGAAGTGCTTCTGGGTGCAATGACCTTCACGGGCTCGATGATTGCTTTCGGCAAGTTGCAGGGCACACTGCCGGGAGCACCGATCCAGTATAAAGGCCAGAACGCTGTGAATGTTCCGCGATCATCGCGGCGCTCTTGGGCTCATTTGGCTACCTGGTCTATAACCCGGGTGCAACCGAACTGTTTTACGTTCTCGCGCTGGTTTCGCTTATCTTTGGCGTGAGCCTCGTACTGCCAATCGGTGCGGCGGATATGCCCGTTGTCATGTCTCTGCTCAATGCGTATGCGGGTCTTGCCGGTTGCGCGACAGGTTTCGCACTCAATAACAATGTTCTCATCATTGCCGGTGCGCTCGACGGCGCTTCCGGTGTGATTCTTTCGATTATCATGACCAAGGCGATGAACCGCTCGATGACGAATGTACTGTTTGGCGGTTTCGGCGCGGTCACCGCGACAGCCGAAGTGCGCGAGGTCAAAGGTTCGATCAAGGGCCAGTCTGCCGAAGAAGCGGCAGCGATTCTCGACATCGCAGAGCGCATCATCATCGTTCCCGGTTATGGTATGGCCGTGTCTCAGGCGCAGCACAGCTGCAAGAAGCTGGTGGATTACCTCATTAAAAAAGGGAAAACTGTACGCTTCGCAATCCACCCCGTTGCCGGCCGTATGCCTGGCCACATGAACGTATTGCTCGCAGAAGCCGGCGTGGATTACGACCTGCTCTGCGATATGGAATCAATCAACGATGACTTTGGCACCACAGATGTTTCCATCGTGATCGGAGCCAATGACGTCGTGAACCCGGCTGCGAAAGACGACAAGTCGAGCCCGATATACGGTATGCCGATTCTGAACGTCGATGCCTCGCGCACGGTCATGGTTCTGAAACGCGGTATGAGCCCTGGCTTCTCAGGCATTGAAAACGAACTCTTCTACAAAGACAACTGCGTGATGGTTTTCGGCGACGCAAAGAAAACCCTCGACGGTTTCGTTACCGGCCTGCAGGAACTCGATAGTTAAGAAGAACTCGGATATGGTGCAAGAACCATATCCGAGTTTTTACAGCCATTCAAGAATTGGCGGCACAAGGTTGCCGGCAAAATTTTCGGGTGAATATTCTTCTCCTGAGGTGATTATTTCTGCCATTTGGACATAGGCTTTCTTCAGGAAGTCCATAAATCCGCCCTGCTCTTTTAGCATGACAATTTCCGGCACGACGCGGAACTTTTCGAGCGCTTTACCTAGCAGCGAATGCGCACCGGCAATATTGGGTGCGTCGAAGAGTTTATACCACGCCATCGCCATCTGGATCAGCGCGTGAAAGAACAGCCGCGTGTCGTCAGGCGGCATCTCATGCCAGAAAAATTCCCATATTTCATGCGCTTCCCAGTAGCGGCGCTCGTGGAATGCAATCCAGCCTAAGCGAAAACCGGTTGCGGCATCTGCCAGGTTCGTCAGCGCACCATGCCGCGAGCGAAATTCAGTCGGTTCAATATCGATCAGGCGCTGCGCGAGATTGGCAAAGAAAAGGTCAAAGATCACCGGTAAGGAAGGCGGCGACGCGTTAAACTCTGACACTGAAGTCATTGGCAGCGTCAGGCCGCATGACTGTATTGCGCGGTAATCGGCGAGGTTATTCGAGACGTTCAGCGCGATGCCGTGATAGATAAATCCCTTTTTGAGCCCGAGGCCGATGAAGGCGATTTTGCCCCGTTCGGTAAAAACACCGCTGGCACCCGGTAAAAAATGCGGCTTAATGCCGAGTGTCAGCAGCGTCTCTGCGAGACAGGCTTCGAGCACGCGCACAAAACGCTCGAGGCCGCCGGTTACGGCAGAAAGCGGAAAGACAAAATAGACCACGAGTTGCCCTGGATTGTGCAGTGTCACCGAACCACCGCGGCGGGCGGACTCGACTTTAAGATCGGCGGCGAGAATATGCGTCTTTTCGGTTTTGAGACCTGAAGTGTAAGTCAGCGGATGTTCGAGACCCCATACAAGTGCTTCGTTTTCACTCGTGGTGCGGATTGCATCTTCCATGCGGGCAAGCGCATCGGCGTAGCTGATGGCTCCCAGGAACTGCTGAGTGACAGCGACGTGACGGCGCAGAATTTTCACCGGATTCATGCTAAAAAGCTGAGAGTTGAGTGCAAGCCTATTCGCAGCGAGTGCGAACAGGCATGCGCGAACATAACCTGCCGGTTATGCGCTTGCGGATATAATCGGAGTTCGGGGCGACGCTTGGTCGATGACGATATTGCTCACTGAAACCGCCCTGAAGTTGGAGCGAGTTTTGCCTTCGGCGTCTTTCCAGCGGCGCTGGATCAGGTTGCCAGCGATGATAATCTCCATGCCTTTTTCAGGCGCGGGGCATTATAATCAGCGAGTTTCTCCCACGCTTCGACGTCCAGATAATTCGCAGTACTACCGGCACTGTCGGTTTTGTTCAGCGTATTATACGCGAACGGGAAATTCAAAACGGGCTTACCGGTGGGGGTCGTTTTGAGCGTCAGGTCTTTTACCAGCCGGCGACAAACTGCTGGATGTTCATTTTGTTGTTAAACATGTTTCCTCTTTGAATCTGATGGCCGCCTGTGCAGGCAATTCTTTTTATTGAGGAGTTTCCCTCTATATATTAAAATACCACAAAACCGGCATTTTCTCAGCCTGAGGAAAAAATGCCAACGCAGTAACCACCGTCATTACGCCAAATCCCAAATGGAATTCTGGACACTACCCTTGCATTGGTATATTCACTATAAGCAAAGCTCTGAAAAAAAGGGCATACCAGCTGATATGGCGTTTTTTCAGACCGCCTGATTAGCCAAACACCAGTTGGTTTTGTACCACTATAGAGACTGCGGGCCTGCCGCCGGGTAAAAGACGCTCAAAGAGCTGAACCTCGATATCGAATGGCGCGACATCCACCAAAAGCGGGCCGCGCTGACCTGAACTGGAAGCCATTAGTAGACTACAGCAGGTACCCTGCCTGTTTGTCGACGGCAAGCCGATGTATGAATCCGGCAGACATCATTCGCTGGCTGCGGACTAACTATGGGCAGGCAGCCTGAACTTTGTGCTGATTAACCGGGAGCATAACGGAGCAAATCGCAGTATGGTTGATCCACAGGAAATTCATAAACTGATCGCAGCGGCGCTGCCGGGGCGAAAATTGAAGTGCTCGACCCGGTGCGCGACGGTGAACATTGCAGGCGGTGGTCGCAGCCGACGCCTTTGCCGGATTAACCCTGAGTAGAGCAGCATAAACTCGTGATGGAAGCCTTGCGCGAACCGCTTGCGGAGCGACTGCATGCATTGCAGCTGAAAACCATGACACTGGAACAATGCAACAAACAAAGGAAAATGACAATAGAAAATGAAAGAAAAAATCGCGGCTGATGAAAGAAAACCGAATCGTGCTGTTCATGAAAGGCAAGAATTTCCGCAGTGCGGTTTTCTGCGCGTGGTGGAATTCCTGAAGAGCGAACTGGGCGCCAATTTTGCGGCGACATGCTGGCCGACCCGGTGTTGCGCGACGCGATCAAGCAGTTCTCTGACTGGCCGACCCTGCCGCAGCTCTACATCAAGGGTGAATTCATCGGCGGTTGTGATATCGTGACAGAAATGGCGCAGAAAAACGAACTCGCGCCGCTTCTGAAATAGTGCCAGGCATACATCGCCCCAGAGTGAATACCCTGCTGCAGAATAAAATTCTCGCTGCGCTGGTCGCACGAATGAATGGCTTGAATCAGTAGAACGAATGTTCCGCTCTACATGTCGGCCCGACATCCGCGACGCAGGCTTCAAAGATTGCCTCGATCGACGCGAACCTCTACGGCGGGATTCAATAATCTCGACGAAGATTTTCATGCCGTTGGCGGCAGGTAGACTTAAGGGTGCACTGGCGCGCTATGGTGTAACTGCGGTTCAAACTGCTAATTGTCGGCGAAGAACACGCCTGACACATTTTTATCTCGAAAACATTTGCATTCGCTCTGCACGATTTTGCGCAAAGCCAGTTTTGAGACGAAATTGCAACGCAGTTTCCGCTCGAGAGACGAAAGTTACACAAACGGGCGCCTGTCGCTCACCTCGGCGAGCCATACGCTCCGGATAAACGGCCAGGTGATATCGTCAACCGGCTCGGTGAAATTTACCGGAATTGTGATGAACCACGATTCGTCTGCCGGCGGCACTGCGAACTGGCTGAGCAGTGAGCATTCCTGTCATACCCGCATGGCGAGCAGGATGGCACACGCGCAACAAAGGCACGGTACACTTCGCGCACTACCGCGAGCTGATGCAGGACTTTAGTAAAATTGTCAGGTGAAGCCCGTGGTTTTTAGTGCACTCGACGCGCACATTACGATACCGACATCAATGCCGATGCAGCGCGCGCGCAAATTGCCACAAAGCCGAAACGCTGCTGAAAGAAATTCAGGCAAAATACGACGAATACCAGATCAAAGAAAAGCCTTTTGTATTTCTGAAATCCGACCATGGCACCTATGGCATGGCGATGTTGTCGTTTGACCAACGCGCGGCTGAAATTCTCGACATCAACAGGAAAGAGAAAAACAAACTTTTTAAAGGCAGAGCTCGTCGTCGTGAAGACTATTTGCTGCGGAAGGCGGCTGCGACCGTGATCCAAGGTTCAGGGAACGGCCCGGAGAGAGAGCATTTGCCGAAAGTGTGCTGATGTTGGCGAACAACCGCTTTATCGGTAAATTCGGCGCGTGAACGAACAGAAAGACGCGCGCACAAACCTCAACAGCACCGGCATGTACTTTAAGCCGCTGTCCACTCGCTGAATGCGACAATCCCGAAACTCAGGCGCCAACAATCATGCGCTGTTGCGGAGTGTGGCGTGCAGCGCGAGATTGCAGAACTTGACGCACCCGCAGGGCGGCGCAACCTTCATTGCACGTTTAAATAGCGATGGACTTCGCCTTTCTGATCGATAAGCCCGAAAGCCTGCACATTGAAAAAGACACGGCGTCATGCGTTGCGCTGATGCTAGAAGCGCAGCGCCGCGGCCACCGATTGCATGTGCTCGAGCGCGGCGACATGGCTCTCGATAAGGGAAGCTGGTGCTGCGCCTGCGGGCGACGCCGAAGGTTGCCGACAATGCAGCAAAGCCTTTTGAAATTTCAGGGGCAAAATTAACCAGCGCCGACAAGGTGGATGTACTCTTTGTCGAGAACAGATCCTCCGTTTACGCTTGCTTACCTTGGCCGACCCGTGAAGCCTGTCACAGGCCAAAATAAACCGCTCCGTGCTGAATACGCCGCATGGTCTGCGCACGATCAATAAAGACTCAGGCGGCGCAGTACGCGATGTCACGCTCCCTGCCTGATCACCGCAGACGGCGGGCGAACTGGGCCTTTCTGGAACACCGCACGGTCATCATCAAACCCACCGACGGCTTCGGCGGCTCACCGTGTTTTACTGAGCCACGGCGGTAAAATGCGGCGATCACATTGAAACGCTGCTGCGCGGGCGGCCCGCCAATATCGTTCAGGCCTACATTCCGCGGCAACAGCAGAAGGTCGCTTTATTCACGCGCGGGCGGAAAATTTTGGGTACGTACTCAGGTACCATAACGGCGACAACCACCGCAACCATTCGCAATGGCGGCAAAGGCCAACAGACCGAAATCCACGCAACCGATCGCACTATCTGCGAGCGGCTGGCTCTATGGTTGAAAAACGGTATCTTCGCGGGCATCGATATCATCAGCGACAGCTGATCGAAGTGAATGTCGTCGCCCCGCATACCCTCGAAATGCGGCGTTATTGCTGAAAATCTCGCGGGAACGGTGATTGTCGCAGCAGAAGAAGAAATCCGCATTGCACAGGGAAAAGCCTTTTTTCGAAAAGGTGAAATCAGCGGCATGCGCAAAACTTATACCGGCGGCTTCGAAGCGCTCAAGGGCATCGACCTTACGATGAACAAGGGTAATTTTGCGCTTCTCGGCCCCAACGGCGCCGGCAAAATCGACGCTGATCGACATTCTCGCTTCGCTCGTTATCAAAACGGGTAGTGCTTGCCGCATCATGGGCGTCGATATCGATAAGGATATATCGCGCGCGCAAAATCGTATAGTCTGCGTACCGCAGGGAATTCAACCTCAATATCTTTGAACATGATGCAGATACTCGTGAACCAGGCGGGCTATTACGGCATTTCGCGCAGGAGTCGCGCAAAAAGCGCGTAAAATATCTCACCGACCTCGGCATTATGGATAAGGCATTCACGCCAGCACGCTCTCAGGTGGCATGAAGCGCTGACCTGATGATTACGCGCGCTGATTCACGAACCCGCAATCTGATTCTCGACGAACCCACCGCAGGCGTCGACGACATGAACTCAGAAAACTCATCTGGAATTTTTTGATCGATCTCAACAAAGGCCGGCGACGATCATTCTGACCACCCACTACCTCGAAAGGCGAATACCAGCCGCTTTAATATCGCAATCATCGACCGGGCGATCATTGCAAACACGCAGATGCGCAAGTTACTCTCGCGGCTCGAAGCGTGAAAACAAATTTCCGTGGTCGAGGGTAGCCAAAACCGATCAAAAAGACACCGGTGCTGCGCGGCTTTGCCGTCATCTCAAAAACCGGACGACCTGACGCTCGAGGTGACGGTAAAAGACACCAACCCATGAACGGCATCTTCGCCGGCGCGGGCGCAAAAAATCAGATCCGCAATATCCGCGAAAAAACCAACCGGCTCGAACAGTTATTTCCGCGAACTGACGGCAAAAAGTGGCATCGTGGTAAAACAGATTTTATCGGTTTCATCCAGGTCTCCCGCGAAAAAAGTACATCCGCATTATTGCGCATCTGGTCATGAACACTGCTGCCCCCGTCATGAACGCGTCGCTCTTTACCTGTTGATTTTCGGCAGCTTCATCGGCAAACATGGCATGATGGGCAACGACAATATGCGGGCTTCATTATTCCGGGTTTACTTCTGATGGCGGTGATCACAAATTCATACGGCAACGTATGTCCGGGCTCGTTCTTCGGCGCGAAATTCGAAGAATATCGAAGAGATCATAGTGTCGCCGATTCCCGAATGGCTGATTGTCTTAGGCTTCGGCCTCGGCGGTGTAATACGCGGCGTGCTGGTGGCGCTCTGGCCTTGTTCCTGGTAATTCTCGTAGCCCCCGGCGTGAAACTCAAGCTGCAGAACCCGGTCTTCGCGGTTTTTATTTTTACTGCTCACCGCAGGAGTTCTTCTCGTTCGCCGGTCTCATGAATGCGATGTTTGCCAAGAAATTTGACGACATTAGCTTCATACCGACATTTGTGCTGACGCCGCTCACGTACCTCGGTGGTATCTTTTACCCGCTCTCAAGCCTGCCTGAATTCTGGCAAAAAGTTTCGGCCGCGAACCCGGTGCTGCACATCGTCAATGCGCTGCGCTATGCATTTCTCGGCCATTCGGATCTTTCGTACTGGTATGCGATCGTGTTTCTGATCGTCGGCAACTCGGTACTCTATTATGTCTGCCTCACCTATCTTAAAAAAGGCATGGGCATTCGCAATTAGCCTTGACCGGCTTAGCGGAATGTGAGGCAGTCTGCCATGGAGATACTGCGCTGGCAGGTCGGTAATTCTCTCAAAAACTACCAGTACATTGTCTGCGACCACGAACGCAACGCACTGGTGATCGACCCGCTCGATACGACGCAGATCGGCGAACTCATCAGGGACCAGAAACTCAAGGTTAAAGGCATACTGCTGACGCACGAACATAATGATCATGCCGCAGAGGCGGCGCCGCTGCAAAAAGCCTGGCATGTGCCGGTGTACAGTTCGGCGACGAATGCTGCACTGGTTAAGGCAGGGGTGACGGTGGTTGCCGACGGCGGATTGATACCGTTCAGTAAAGAATTTTCCGTGCGCGCAGTCGAAACACCTGGCCATGCGGCGGAGCCGCACTGCCTACAATATCAACAGTTTCTTCTTTAGCGGCGACTGCCTGTTCCACGGCGGCTGCGACCATTGCCGGCTACCCGGTGCAAATCTCGAGGAACATTTTAAGACACTGACTATTGCGGCTGGATAATCTTTCCCCCGACCTGATTTTGATGCCGGGGCCACTACTATGCCGCGCGCAACCTCGACTTCAGCCTGCACGTCGAACCGCAGAATGCGCGGGCGCGCTCGCTGAGGGCAAAATTCAGTCTGACGCCGATGAGATGCGGCACCAGACCACAATTAAACAAGAAAAAGAATATAATCCGTTTTTACTCGGCACTGCCGGCGTCGGGTCAAGGGTTTCTGAACTGACCGGTACGCAGCATGACGGGAAGCCGAAGATTTTACAGTTTTTCGTGAATTGCGCGCCCTGCGCGATAGCTGGTGACATTGTTTTCCGGCGGTCGCGCGCTTCAACGCTCCCGGAAACATTTATCAACATTGATTTCACAGGGTATGCTAAAATGAATCTTTAGTCGTTTTAACGGATGCGCCGGCGCAACCGGGGAAAGCATGAACAACGCGGATAAAATTGCAGAAGCAGCCTTAAAAAGCCCTGACCTTACTTCGCTTGCCGTGACCCTGCAGCACCTTACCGCCCTCAAAGCAGATCTGAGGGCAGTGTTTTCGAGCAGTCTTTCGCTCGAAGACCAGGCAATCACGCACATGATCGCGACAGATAAACTGCCTGTGCGCATATTTACGCTCGATACGGGCCGGCACTTCCCGGAAACTTACCGCGCGCTGCAGTCGACGCGCGAACGCTATTGCCTCGACATAGAAGTCTATTTCCCGCAGACTGAGGCGGTCGAAAAGCTGATGCGCACGAAAGGCGCGTATAGCTTTTACGAAAGCGTTGATAACCGCAAAGAATGCTGCGGCATACGTAAAGTCGAACCGCTCGCGCGGGCGCTCAAAGGCAGCGAGCTGTGGATTACCGGAATCAGGAAAGTGCATTCGCCTGAGCGCGGCGATCTGCCGCTGATCGAAATCGACCATACGCACAACGTGGTAAAATACCACCCGCTGCTGCACTGGAGCGATGAAGAATTGAAATCCTACATCGAAAAAAATAACATCCCCTGCAATCGCCTGCAGGACAAGGGGTTTCCCTCGATCGGCTGCGAACCCTGCACCCGCGCAGTCAAACCCGGCGAGAGCATGCGCGCCGGCCGCTGGTGGTGGGAAGACGCCGATAAAAAGGAATGCGGATTACACGTTCATCAGTAAGCGGAGTATAATAAATGACAGCCCAAGCACAACGGAGCCACCTCGACTATCTCGAATCAGAAGCGGTGATGATTATGCGCGAGGTGGCGGGCCAGTTTGAACGCCCGGCGCTTTTATTTTCCGGCGGCAAAGATTCCATTGCACTGGTAAAGCTTGCCGAAAAGGCATTTCGCCCCGCAAAATTTCCGTTTCCGCTCGTGCACGTCGATACAGGGCATAACTTTTCGGAAGTGATCGAATACCGCGACAACCTGGTAAAATCGATCGGCGAAAAACTCATCGTTGCGAGTGTTGAGGACAGCATCCAGCGCGGCACCGCAGCGGAAGAGAAAGGTAAATTCCCGAGCCGCAATGCGATTCAGGCGGTGACGCTGCTCGAAGCGATTGCCGAGCACCGCTTCGACTGCTGCATCGGTGGCGCGCGGCGCGACGAAGAAAAGGCACGCGCAAAAGAACGCATATTTTCCGTGCGCGACGAATTCGGCGGCTGGGATCCGAAAAACCAGCGGCCTGAGTTATGGCACCTGTATAACGGGGCAATCCACCACGGCGAAAACGTGCGTGTATTTCCGCTGTCGAACTGGACTGAACTCGATGTATGGCTGTACCTCAAGCGCGAAAACGTGCCACTGCCCTCGATCTATTTTTCGCATGAGCGCGAGGTGATTCCGCACATGGGACAGATTTTCCCTATGTCAGAATTCATTACGGTTGAAACGGGCGATCAATTGAGCCGCAAGAAAGTTCGTTTTCGCACGGTGGGCGACATGACCTGCACCGCGGCGATGGAATCAGAAGCCGGCGACATCGATGCAATCATCGAAGAAGTCATGACGACGCGCAGCGCAGAGCGCGGTGCACGCCTCGACGACAAGCGCTCAGAGGCAGCAATGGAAGAGCGCAAAAAGACGGGGTATTTCTAATGGACTTAATGCGCGTATTCACCTGCGGTTCGGTCGACGACGGCAAATCGACGCTGATCGGGCGCCTTTTGTACGACTCGAAATCGATCTTCCGCGAGCACCTCGACCACATCGAGGCCAAAGACCGCGTGGGCGACGGCGAACTCAACCTCGCGTTACTCACCGATGGCCTTAAGGCCGAACGCGAACAGGGCATCACGATCGACGTTGCATATAAGTATTTCTCGACCCCCGTCAGAAAATTCATCATCGCCGACACCCCCGGCCATGTGCAGTACACACGCAATATGGTGACCGGCGCGTCACTCGCTGACACCGCGATTATCCTGATCGATGCCAGACAGGGTATTCTCGAACAGACTCGCCGCCACAGTTTTATTTCGCACCTGCTGCGCGTACCTCACCTCATCGTCTGTGTAAACAAGATGGATCTCGTCGGTTTCAGCGCTGAGCGTTTTGCCGAAATTGAAAAGGATTTCCGGGCAATGGCGAAGGACCTGTCGTTTAAGCAGACAACCCTGATTCCAATTTCTGCGCTCAAGGGCGACAATATCGTGAATGCATCGGCATCGATGCCCTGGTATCTGGGCCAACCGTTGTTAAAAACCCTGGAAACCAGTACTGTGACCGGCAAGGCCAGCACAGGCACCCGCTTCACGGTGCAGTTTGTGCTGCGCCCGCAGAGCACCGACCTGCATGACTTCCGTGGTTTTGCCGGCGTTTTGCGCTCGGGCGAACTCAAAACCGGTGACAAAATACGCATCGAGCCTTCCGGCGAAAAAGCCACGGTAACCGCGCTGCATTTTTCCGGCAATCCAACAGACGCAATTTACGCGGGCGATTCAGCAGTTGTCGAACTCGACCGCGACATCGATATCAGCCGCGGCGATATTCTTGTGTCCGACAGAGAAGCTGTGCAGAAAACTTCTCAGTTCACCGCGCGCCTGACGCACCTCGATACGCAGAACCTGAAACTCAACTATGCGTATTACCTGCTCTGCGGCACGCGCAAGGTCAAGGCGATGGTGAAGAACATCAACAGCAAACTGGATATTTCAACTCTCACATTCAAACCCGAAAACACAGGCTCGGTGGCGCTGAATGAAATTGCCGAAGTAACGATCAAAACCGCTTCGCCGATACTGTTCGACGCCTATGCGGAGAACTGGACGACGGGTGCGGCGGTGCTCATCGATTCGCAGACCAATATGACGGCCTCAGCGCTGATGCTGTCAGGAATGGAATGAAAGGTTTTGTCACCATTGCCGGCGCCGGGCCCGGAGAGATCGACCACATCACGGTCGCCGCGCTCAGGGCAATCCACAGCGCAGAAGTGATTTTGTATGACGCGCTTGTGCGTCCTTCGCTTATCGCCGAATTTCCCGGAAACGCGGAAACAATTTTCGTCGGTAAGCGCTGCGGCAGCCATGCTTACACGCAGACGATGATTATTGCTGCGATGATCCAGCACGCGCTCGCCGGCCGCCATGTCGTGCGGCTCAAAGGCGGCGACCCCTCGATCTTTGCGCATCTCACGAGCGAGATCTCAGCGCTAAGCGGGCTGAATATTCCGTACAAAATTCTGCCCGGTGTGAGCGCAATGCAATCGGCTGCAGCAGAGCTCGGTCGGCCACTCACACTCAGGCAGAGCGCGCGCCACGTGTGGGTGACTGACGGCCATGCGGCGGATTTATCCCTCAATGCAGCAAAAATGGCCGTTTTTCCGGGCACTCTCGTTTTTTATATGGGCTCGGGTCGCACTGCAGAAATCAGCCGCCTGCTTCTCGAAAATGGGCTCAACCGCGAAACGGCTGCGTCTCTCGTCGAAAATGCCGGCAGCGCAGAGGCAAAAACCCAAAACGGCACCGTCGCAGATTTCGCCGCCGGTCAATTCAACCGCCTGACGCAGGGGCCCGGCATTTTCCTGATCGGCGCGGCAATCAGCCACGAACCAGACAGCGGCAGTGAAGCCGCGGCAGAATCGTATGCTTCTGCCCCTTAGCTTCGATCTCACAGATCGCAAGATCATCCTCATCGGCGGCGGCAAGGCCGCACTCGAAAAATTTGTACAACTGAGCCAGACGCCCTGCTTTCTCACGATTGTCTCCCCTGCACTTTTACCAGAACTCGAAGCCGGCGTTTTAGCTGAACAGACCGCGCGCATCACCTTGCACCGCCGCAAGTTCACCCCAGCAGATTTGGAAGGCGTGTTCATGGTTTTTTCCGCAGTCGACGATGTGCAGGTTGCGGAACAGATTTTTCAACTCTGCCGCGCGCAGAATATTCTCATCAACAGTGCAGACGACAAGGCGCGCTGCGATTTCTACACAACGGCGGCGATCAACCGCGGCCCTATACAGGTGTCGGTATCTACCCATGGGCGCTTTGCCGGCATCAGTGCGGTGCTCAGGCGCCACCTCGAAAAGCTACTGCCGGGAGAACTCGACGCCGAATGGGAAAAGATCTTTGCACTGCGCGAGAAGGCACTCGCTTTACAGAGTGTCATTGAAAAAAAATCCGTCATAACAGACATCGTCAGGGCGATCGAAGAACGCTACTTTGCCGTGAACGACCGGGAGAACGAATGAGCAGTGAAACAAAAGAACTATCGGAAGTCGAGGGCATAAAAGAGGCCTCCGATTTCTGCGCGGCACGATTCAACAAAGCCTGACCGACGGTAACGACGGTTTTTCCGAAGACGACAAACAGCTGCTCAAATTCCACGGTCTGTACTTCAGCAGAAGCACCGCGACAAAACAGAAGGCGGAGCAGAGAAAAAGAATTCATTCATGCTGCGCGGCCGTATTCCAGGCGGCAGGCTCACGGCAGAACAATATCTTGCGTGGGATTACCTAGGCGATCGATTCGGCGGCGGCAGCCTGCGCCTCACCACGAGACAGTCTGTGCAGCTGCACGGCCTGCTCAAGGAAGACCTGAAATCCGTCATGCAGGAAATACACCGCGTGGGATTAACCTCGGTGGGCGCCTGTGGCGACGTGGTGCGCAATGTGACCGAGGCGCTCAATATCACGGGAAACCCGCTCTATAACCAGCTGAGCTATTTCTCAGGAATGCTGTCAGACTACTTCAAGTACGAATCGACTTCTTACATCGAAATCTGGCTCGACGATGTGCAGCAAAACCCTGTGAAACAGGAACGTATTTACGGCAAGACCTACCTGCCGCGCAAGTTCAAGATCGCGGTCTGCCTCGCGGGAGAAAACGGCATCGATCTTTACGCCAACGACATGGGCTTTGCAGCCACGCACTCAAACGGCAAGGTCGATGGCTTTTTTGTCTTCGTCGGCGGCGGTGGCGGCATGACGCACAACAAACCCGAAACTTTCCCGCGCGCGGCCGATCTTTTAGGCTGGATATCCGTCGACGCGCTGCTGCCGGTCGCGACCGCGATTGTCACCGCGCACCGCGATTTCGGCGACCGCACCAACCGCAAGCATGCACGCCTCAAGTATGTGCTTGCAGACCGCGGCGTCCAATGGTTTCGCAGCGAAGTAGAAAGTCGCTCAAAAATAGCCTTCGATACTCAGCGCGCATTGCCCGCGTGGAAAGTCCCCGAGTATCATGGCTTTATCCGCAGACCAGATGGAAAATACAACTTCGGTCTCTACATCATGAATGGCCGCATCCGCGATATTCCCGGTTACCGCCTCAAGACGGCGATTCAGCTCGCCGTCGCGCGCACCGGCGTTTCGCTGCAACTGACCCCCGATCAGGATATTCTGTTTCTCGACATGGATGAGAAGCAGCGGCAGGAACTATTGCACATCTTCAAGGCACACGGCATCAACACCAACCGGCCCAATGCGCTCTACCGCCGCGCACTGGCCTGTGTTTCTCTACCCACCTGCGCACTCGCACTCACCGAAGCAGAGCGGAATTTTCCACATGTGATCCGCGATATCAACACTCTTGTGGAAAAACATGGCCTGATGGATCGCGCTCCGCTCGTGCGCATGACAGGTTGTCCCAATGGCTGCGGCCGGCCGTACTCCGCCGAAATCGGCATTGTAGGCCAGCAGAATGGCGGAAAATACGCCGTGTTTCTCGGCGGCAACTATGCCGGCACCAAAGTCGGCGAAGCAGTACTGCAAAAAATACAGATGAATGATCTGCCGGCGCAGCTCGACAAAGCATTTGCGCTGTGGAGCAAAGAGAGCCAGTCGAAAGAGCGCTTCGGGGATTTTGTCGCGCGCGTGGGCATTGACCGCATCAAAGCGGTGTTCACTGCTTAGTTCGCTCTTCCTGTGATGGAGCATGCTCCACAGGAAGGGCAATCGTAAAGCGCGTGCAGCCCGGCGCGCTTGAAAATGCGAGATAACCGTGGTGTTTCAGCACCACGTTACGGATAATTCCCAAACCTAAACCTGTGCCTTCGCCAGGTGCTTTTGTGGTAAAAAAAGGATCAAAAATCTTCAGCTGGTATTCGGCGGGAATGCCTGGGCCTGAATCCTGCAGGGTAATCAGCACATAGCGGTGTTCCGGTTTGTCAGACAGCATCGCTTCGAGCTTCGCATCGTCGTGGACGTTTTTCGATTCCAGCACACCGTCAATGGAGCGCTCACGCACAAAAATATCCATCGTTCCATTTCCTTTCATCGCATGCACTGAATTTACAATCAGGTTACTGTAAATCTGGTTGAGTTCACCGGGGTTACAGGTGATCTTGCGCACATCTTCGTAGTGCCGGTTTACCTGCACGCCGTGCTTTAGCTGGTTGTGGAAAACCGTCAGAGTGTTTTCAATACCTTCGCGCACATCGATATTTTCCGCCTCGGCCTGGTCGCGATGTGAATAGTGCTTGAGTGCTTTGACGATGCTGAGAATTGCCGACAGCGCAAAGCGCATGTTTTTCAGGTTCTTATCGATATTCAGCAGCGCACGGAAAATTTTGAATTCTTCTTCATTCGCGCTCGCAGCGAGGGCAACAACTTCCTCGTCGGATGCAAGCCCGAGATCGAGCAGAAAATCGGCACGCGCCGAGCCCTCTGCCGCCGGAAGTTTACCAAATTTTGCCACGAGGTCGCGGCTGGCGCGCAGTCTTTCAACCGCGGAAAGTATTTTGTTATCAGAACGCTCGCGCAGACGCTGCGTCTCGGCCAAAAGGTGCCGCATCGGCTGCGGCGGTATGCGGTCGGCAATAATTTCGCCGATAATGAGTTGCAGATTGTTGTTCAGGTTTTCGGTAGAACCGCTGACGATTGAAGTCGGCGTATTGATCTCGTGCGCAATGCCGGCAACCATCACACCGAGGCTTGCCATTTTTTCCTGCTGTATCAGCTGCGCCTGAGCGTTCGAAAGTTCGCTGGTGCGCTCTTTGACTTTTTCTTCCAGATGGTAGAGCATTGCGTGCAGGCGTTCATAGAGCGCGGCGTTCGAGAGTGAAACCGTCGTGATGTCGCGGATTTCAAGCAGAAAGCGCAGCTCTTTTTTGGTGTAGTGTTTGCCTCCCTCGCGCCCCACCAGGTACAATAACGCGAGTACGGATTTATTCAGGTTGAACGGGACGATAATTTCGGCGCCGGTGGTGGTGAAAAATTCCAGCGCCGCCTCACGCACGGGGCCGAATTTTTTACTATGCTGAAAATCATGCTTGCTGAATATGCGATCCTGCTCGCCCAGCCACAGCAAAGTCGTCAAAGATGCGGAATTTGAGCTTATCGTTACGGTCCAGGTTTGACCGGAATAACGCACCGGCGGCGTCATTCCAGTATAAAACGATCGAGCGCGTGTCGCGGAAAATATCGTCGATGAGCTCCTGCACACGCGTGATCGCGTCTTCAATATTGAGCAGCGAGATGATGCTGCGCTGGTATTGCCGGCGTTTGAGCGAAAGCGAACTGTTACGCATCAGCCGGCCATATTCCGTCAGGATTTTTTGAGTTTTTTTGCTTCGATCGCGGCGCTGAGCTTTTCGAGCGTCTCAAACGCCTTGGTGGGGTCGCCGTCGAAAAATTGCAGCAGCGATAGATCGAGCATATCCTTGGCCGTTTTACGCTCCTTGGTCTCAATTGTCTCTCTCTTTTTGTGAATCGACTTTTTCTTCTCGGGTTCAACCTGGTCACGGAGCGCAGAGTAAAAAGTCTTGAGTTCGGGATCGCGTGCCGCCACCTTTTTAAATCCGGCTGCGGCCTGCCGCAAATCACCACCTTTGAGTGAAATTTTGGCAACAAGCCCCAGGAGCACCTTGTCTTCCGGGGATTTCGTCAGCAGCAGGTTAATCTGCCTCAGTGCGAGTTCGGGCCTGTCGGTGTGGAAATAAAGCAATGCCAGCGCGGTCTGCGCCTGGGTGTTCTGCGGATCGATCTTGAGCGCATTGCGTATCGAGATCTCGGATTTGTCGTTGCGCCCGGTTTTACCGAAGACGTACCCTAAAAGCAGGTGCGCGTTAAGGTAGCGGGAATCGAGCCTGAGCACCGACTTGAGCGCCTTCTCTGCCGAGTTGAAATCCGCCTTTTTATAGAACTCCACCGCCAGATTATAATGCGCGCGCACGTCATTTTTGGAGACCAGTGCACGCTGATAACACGTGATCGCCTTGTCGGATCTCCCCTGCCGGGTGTAGATGGCGCCGGCGTTCAGCCACGCGTCGAAGAAGTTCTGATCAATCTGCAGAGCCATTTTGTATTTCTCCAGAGCCAGGCGTAGATCGCCCTTTTTTTCGGCTTCAAGCGCCTGCTCAAAGTGCAGGTTGCGCGCCTTGCGTGACCTGCCGTTATCCTGCGCTGAAGCCATTCCTGTTTTATTGTCGGCCAGAATGGCCGACTTTTCCGCCCAAAAAACTTCACCCGGAAGCCCCGCGTAGCCTTGGGGCGGTTTATTGATTTACCCGTCGCCTCAGCTTTTAGGATGTTCGCCCATGCCACTACCTTCGATTGAGCAGACCGACGTTGCCGGCAAAAAAGTGCTGCTGCGCGTCGATTTTAACGTTCCGCTGGATAAAGCGACCGGGGCGATCAGCGACGATACGCGCATGGTCAAAAGCCTGCCCACAATTGAACTTTTGCTCTCGCGCGGTGCGGCGCTCGTCATTGTCTCTCACCTCGGCCGCCCCGAGAAAAAAGGGGATCCAAAGCTGTCAATGAAGCAGGTGGCGGAACATCTTGCGAAACTGCTCCCCGCCGTTAAGGTACAGTTCGCGTCGGAAGCGGTCGGCCCTATTCCCGAAGAACTTGCGGGCAAACTCGGCAGGGGTGAAATTCTCGTACTGGAGAACATCCGCTACTACGAAGAAGAAACTGCGAAAGAAGACAAAGTGCGCACCGAGCTGGCAAAAAAGCTCTGCAAGCTGGCGGATATATACTGCAACGACGCATTCGGCGCAGCGCACAGGGCGCATGCATCGACATATGATTGTGCAAAAATATTGCCCGGTTTTGCAGGCCTGCTGCTCAAGAAAGAAATCGACGTGCTCGAAAAAATCATGACGAACCCGGCGCGCCCCTTCGTCGCGATAATCGGCGGTTCAAAGGTGTCTTCGAAACTCGCCGTACTCGAAAGCCTTGTGCTCAAGGCCGATTCGATTCTCGTCGGTGGCGCCATGGCATACACTTTCCTCAAATCCCGCCTGATTGAAGTCGGCAATTCGATGATTGAAAAAGATTATCTCAGCCAGGCGTTCCAGATCGTCGACAAGGCGGCTTATAATAAGCACGAGCTGCTCTTACCCGAAGACCATGTGATTTCTTCTGAATTTGGCGAGAAGGGAAAAATCAAAACCGTCAAGCGCGCAATTCCCGATGGTTTTATGGGTATGGATATCGGTCCTAAAACCGCAGACCACTACGCCAAAGTGATCAAGAACGCGAAAACCGTATTATGGAACGGCCCGATGGGCGTGTTCGAAATGAAAAAATTTTCTGCAGGCACCTTCGCAATTGCGAAAGCGATGGCAAAGGTGAAGGGTTCAACCATTGTCGGCGGCGGTGATTCTATTTTTGCCCTGACGCAATCGGGCCTTGAAGACAAGATGACGCATGTTTCTACGGGCGGCGGTGCAACGCTGGAATACCTCGAAGGCAAGAAGCTTCCGGGGGTTGAAGCCCTGATGAAATGATCGATTGGTCTAAGTCACTCTCCGGGGTTGTACAATCCCTCAAGCCCTCGGGCATACGCGAATTTTTCGACATCGTTGCGACGCGCAAAGACTGTATCTCACTCGGCGTCGGCGAACCCGACTTCGTATCGCCGCAGGTAATCATCGACCACTCGATCCAGGCGCTGCGCGACGGCTACACGCACTACACCGGCAACGCCGGTTTTCTTTCGCTGCGCAAAGAAATCAGCAAATATCTCGAAAAAGAATACGGCATCAGTTACAATCCTGAAAAAGAAATACTGATCACTGTCGGCGTGTCGCAGGGGGTGGATTTAGCCTTTCGCGCGCTATTGAATCCGGGCGACGGTGTTATTTACCCTGAGCCTTGTTACGTGTCTTATGACCCGATGATACGCCTCGCCGGGGGCGTGCCGCAGAAGGTGCTCGCGACGGAAGCCACCGATTTTGCGCTGCCGGCAGAAAACATCAGCAAAGTAATCGATTCAGCCGGGGCGAAATCCAAAGTCTTGTTCCTCAATTATCCATCCAACCCGACGGGCGCCTCTCTCGGCAAGGCTGAATTGTCAAAGATTGCCGCAGTGGCAGAAAAGAATAACCTGCTGGTCATCTCTGACGAAATTTATGGCGAACTGAACTACGAAGAAAAGCATACGCCTTTTTCCTCACTGCCAGGTATGCGCGAACGCACGCTGCTCTTGGGTGGTTTCTCCAAAGCCTTCGCGATGACTGGCTGGCGCATCGGCTATGCGTGCGGCGACGAGAACCTCATCAAGGCAATGACCAAAATTCACCAGTATTCGATGCTGTGCGCCCCCACGCTGGGCCAGATCGCGGCCGAGACCGCGCTCAAATACGCGGTGGCAGATCGTGACAGAATGCGCGACGAGTACCGCCTGCGCCGCGACCTGATCGTGAAAGGCTTCAACGACATGGGTCTCAAATGTTTTATGCCGCAGGGCGCCTTTTACGTTTTTCCCGATATCCGCTCGACGGGTAAGACATCCATGCAATTCGCCAAAGATTTGCTCGAAGCGCAGAACGTGGCGGTCGTACCCGGCACGGCATTCGGCGACTCGGGCGAAGGCTTTATCCGTTGTTCGTATGCGACTGCGCGAAAAGAGATTGAGGCCGCACTTACAAAGATCGCAGCATTTGTTTCCAAAAAATAGCAAACCGGTTTACAACTCAATCCCAAGAGGGATGTTACGTTTATCTCCCATGAAAACCATCCCAGAAATTTTTTATGACACAGTCGGGGATTTCAGCGAAAAAACGGCATTCATTTTCATCGATAAAAAATTTTCATACGGCGAATATAATGCGCTGAGCAATCGCGTTGCGCATGCGCTGATTGCCAGCGGGCTGAGGCCCGGTGACCGTGTCGCTATCCACCTGCCCAACCTGCCCCAGTACCTCGTTTTTATGATGGGTGCCCTGAAAGCCGGGTGCGTCATTTCGGGATTATCCCCGCTCGCCACGCCGCGGGAAATAGAAATACAGCTGAAGGATCTGGATGCCGCGGCTCTCATCAGCTTCGACGACGTCTATGCCAAACATGTACAGGCACTTCTGCCTGCGCTGCCCGGGCTCAAGACGATCGTTATCACGCGGCCGCTCGATCTAATGCCATTTCCGATCCAGTTCTTCGCACGCCTGCTCGGCAAAGTGCCTCACCCCCACATCGCGCTGCGGGATTCCCGCGAGGTCTGGTTTGAAGATTTCTGTAAAGGCTTTGCCAAAAATGATGTCCTGATTCCGCGAACGGCGAACGACACCGCAGCGATACAATATACCGGCGGAACAACCGGGCTCAGTAAAGGGGCAATGCTCTCGCATGCGAACATCCTGAGTAACATTGAACAATCCATCGCCGTGACACATCCTGAAAAAGGCCGCGAAACAGGCCTCTCCATTCTGCCATTCTTCCACATTGCCGGATTAACCGCCGCTTTCAATACAATCGTCATCGGCGGGGCATGGATTCTGATTCCAAACCCGCGCGATCTTGAATTCATCGTGCGGCAGCTCAAGGCTTACCATCCAAGCCTCATCTTTGCCGTGCCGCTGCTCTACGAAAAAATTCTCACGCGGCCGGATTTCCAAAAAGTCGATTTCTCTAAGCTGAAGTTCGCCATGTCCGGGGCTGCGCCGATGAGCGATGCATTGAAGCAAGCGCTCGAAGCTGTCATTCGCGTGCCCGTGCTCGAAGGTTATGGTATGACTGAAGCATCACCCGGAATCACGATTAACTACCCCGGTCGCGTTAAAGCCGGCACGGTCGGCCAGGCCTTGCCGGGCACCGAAGTAAAAATTGTCAGCCTCGATGGCGATACCGAGCTGGGTGCGGAAACTGAAGGCCAGCTGATTGCTTCAGGGCCGCAGGTCATGCCGGGTTACTGGAACAAGCCCGACGAAACGCAGGCAGTGCTAAAAACCCGGCAGGGCAAAACCTGGCTCTATAGCGGTGACATCGCCCGCATGGACAACGAAGGCTATATCACCATTGTCGACCGCATCAAAGACATGATCAATGTCGGCGGATACAAGGTTTTTTCGGTCGAGGTCGAAGCCGTGCTATGCACACACCCTGCAATTGCCTGCGCGGCAATCCTCGGTTCGGCAGACGGCGCGACGGAAGTTGTAAAGCTGGTGGCCGAGCTCAAAGCCGCGTACAAATCGGCAGACCGCGAGGAAATTCAGGGAGATATTCTGCGCTTTTGCCGGAAAAACCTGGCGGCCTATAAAATACCGGGCAGCATTGAATTCGTCGAAACAATACCCGTTACCCCGATCGGCAAGGTGGATAAAAAGGCTTTGCGCGCACAGCTCGCCCGCTGACTTTTCACAAGCATGCGAAGATCCAAAAAGATTGCCTTTTTGCTCGTCATACAAATGCCGCTGCAGATCGTCGCCGGTTATTTTATCGGCTTCAACTATTTTTCACTGCTTATGGTGTTTGTCGCGATACCTATTGCCGACCAGATCTTGGGACATGACGCTAGTAATCCCCACCCTGAAGAGACTGCGGTACTGCAGAATGACTGGTTCTTTCTCATCATGCCGGTCTTGTGGGTTCCGTGCCAGATCGCGATTCTTGTCTGGGGGGCATGGCTAATACAGGGCGAGACGCTGCCACTGTGGCAGAAGGTGGGTCTCGGCTTTTCGATTGCAGTCATGACCGGTTCGGGCATTGTCATCGCACATGAATTCGGCCACCGCACGAGCGCGTGGGAAAGGCTCATGGCAAAGATTCTGCTCGCGACTGTCTGCTATATGCATTTTATCATCGAGCACAACCACGGCCACCATCTGCGGGTCGCGACGCCTGAAGACCCCTCTTCTGCCCGCCTCGGCGAAAACTTCTACCGGTTCTGGCTGCGCTCCGTCGGCGGCAGTTATGGCAGCGCGTGGCGGCTGGAAATTGCGCGCCTGAGGCATAGAAATTATTCCCTGTGGGGTTGGCACAACCAAATGCTGTGGTTTCTCGCGATACCGGCGGCAATTGCCGCTGCCTGCTATTTTTTACTCGGCCTGTATGCGCTGATCTTTTTTCTCGCGCAGAGTTTTTTTGCCTTCAGCATGCTCGAACTCATAAACTATATCGAGCACTATGGCCTCGAGCGCAAAAAGACTGCGCAGGGTGCTTATGAGCCCGTATCGGTAAAACACTCATGGAATGCGAACCAGCTGTTGTCTAACCTATACATGATCCATCTCGAACGGCATTCAGACCACCACCACAATCCGCTGCTGCGCTACCAGATCTTAAGCCACCGCGAAGAAAGCCCGCAGCTGCCGGGCGGCTATGGGGCGATGTTTCCGCTCGCACTCGTGCCGCCGCTGTGGTTTCGCATCATCGATCCGCTGGTAGAGAAATATCGCCGGGCATCGCCCTGAGCGTTTCTACATCGATGCGCACTGCCGGCACGCCTCCCCAGGTTTCGCCTGCGGGTATGCGGGTTTTGGGTAACACCACTGAATTGGGCAAAACACGCGCCCCCTCGCCGATCACGACATCTCCCATGATCATCGCGCGCAGGCCAATGGTTGCGCGGCTTTTAATCTTCACCGGGGCAATCACCAGGTAACCCGCCTGCGCATAGTGCGCAACAATCACCGCTGATCCGCCGACGGTGACATGATCACCGATTTCGATCATGCTTGCGTCAGACACATGCGTTGTGTTGATAAACACGCCATCGCCGATTTTCATGCCCATCAGCTTGTAAAAAATATTCAGAAACGGGGTGGGAGTGATAAATTCGAGAAACGAATAGCGCACCAGGTACAGCAGGGCATTGCTGAAGTACCAGCGCCCTGCTTCGGCTGAAAAATACGATCCGCGAAATTCATGCACGTAGGCACGCATCACAAAGCAGGCTGCCGGAATCACAAGTATCAGGCTAAAGCCATAAGCAAAAAAGCCGCCGGCAATACTGACACCCCATGCAGTATATTGCGCCAATGCCGGCCAAGCCTGAATCGATTCGGTCACAGAGAGAAAGAGTGCTATCGCGGGCACAAGCGCTAAACCCAGCAATGCGATAAACACAGCGGCGAGCGGCATCAGCGCCAGCCCCTGCGCGAGAAGTTTCAAAAAGCCGGTGATACGCGTTAGCACAGCGGCACTGAGAACACCTCGCAGGCGCCGCGTAAAGCCCTAAGGGTTTCCTGAACAGGAAACCCTTAGGGCATAAAGCAGATGACCCGATGCCTTGCAAGGCAAGAGCGGCCCATGCGAAGACCCCGCAAGCTGGCAGTGATATTTCTCGCGCTGCTGCTTTTGGCCGGCTGCATCAAAGCCTTCAGCAAAATCGCGTACAACAACCTGCTGCCGCAGATTATACTCTCGCGCGTCGATGGTTATTTCGATCTGAATTCAACGCAGGAAAAATACCTGAAATCCCGCATCGCGGTGCACCATGCCTGGCACCGCACAACGCAGCTCAGGCTCTACATCGCCGACCTCAAGGAACTGCGGCAGCGTTTCAGTGCACACCTGACACCTGCAGATTTAACCTGGCTGACAGACCGCCTGTCAGTGCACCGTAACGCCATCTTCGCGCGCATTATTCCTGACCTCGTGAATATTCTGCAGACGCTGGGCAATGAGCAGATCGACTATCTGCAGAAGAAACTTGCGAAAGAGAATAAAGAACTCGAAGAGAAACTTTCACGCCCGCTCCCAGTGCGCCAAAAAGAAGAATTTGCGGCCATTGTGAAACAGGTTGAAGATTGGGCAGGCAGCCTGTCTGACGATCAGAAAGAACAGCTGCGGCAGAAATATGCCTCAATGCCCGTGAATGCGATCGACTGGCTGCGCTACCGCGAAGAGCAACAGGCGGTGTGGATTAAATTACTGCGCTCGAAGCCCGACCACCAGCAACTGAAGGCTGACCTCGAGGGTCGCATGATTTACCAGGAGCGCAATGTACCGCCGCGCTTCAAAGCAAGCTTTACGCGCACGCTGACACTCATGAAAGAAATGATCCTGACGGCCGATCGGCTGCTCACGCCCGAACAACGCGCACATGTCATCGGCAAGGCGGACGAGTATATTCGTTTGATGGAGGAACTGGCTTCAAAAAATTAAGCTATCAGCGCCAGACACGCAACGCTTCGAGGTAGATCGCCTGCTGCTGCCCTACGAGCCCTTTAAAACGCCCGTAAACCTGCACGTAGCGGCCATTGCCGGCTGGTTTTTTGTCATTGCCTTTTTCTTCTTTTACCGAATTGGGCCTGAACGCATTAATACGGTATTCCTCGTCCCCTTCGCGCGCAATCAGCTGGTACATCGTGCCGCCATTTTCTTCTGCCGCATCGCGCAGTTCACCCGAAGCGACAACCAGGCTGCCACGGCGCAATTTTACGTTTTCAAATAGTTCTTTGAGTGTCAGGTTATCGTTAAAATCCCTGAAATCAGGCTCCTGTATGAATCCCAGGAAAATCCGCGACTTTTCACGCGTCTGAAAATCTGCATTGGAAAACATCAGCCGGTTCAGCAAAAAAAGGCTCTGGTTCACTTTGCGCCCTGCGAGCAGCTGCTTTGCGCGCTCAAAATCGGAAATGACCTGGTCACGGCTTTTATATTTATAGAGAACAGAATCTCCCGTTACAACCGGCATCACCGCAGCAGAATCGGCGATCTGCAGATCGGGAACCTGTACTGTGGTCTTCTTCGTCGTTCGCCAGTGATGCCACAATACCACCACGATCGCCGTCGTGGCAAAAAGCAGGGTCGCCGCGATGAACATCCTGCGCAATGGCAATGCGGCAATCGCCGTTACGAATGCACCGGCGGCCTTGCGGGGCGGCTTACCAAATTGCCAGCCAGGCGCGGATTTTTTTTTCGCGGGCATACCTTTTATAGGTACGGTTGGCGCTTCTTTTAGTTCGCTTTGAGCTCGCTTTACTTCAAGCTGCAGCGGCGGCGGCAATTCCGCCGGCAATACAATAAAATCCGCAACATGGAATTCCACGCCGTTCAGCTCTTTGAGCTTGCGGAATTTTTTGATGAGCGCCTTTGCGAGCCACCCTTCCTTATCATTTGCAATTTCGAGATAATTCCACAGCGCCTTCTCGATGTCGTGCTGCAGGAGCGCGTAATAGGCTTTCAGATAATACTGATAGACATTTTTAACCTCGAATTCATCTAGGGCTTCAAGCTGGATTTCAAAATCGCGCAGGTCGCGAGCAAAGGCAGAACTGACGGCGGCCAGGTAGTGAGCCCAGTAGCTCTGCGCCTCATCCGCAATGATCGAGCGCGCCTGTTCGCGCGCCTCAAGAAACAATCCGCGGCGAAAAAGATCGAATGCCGCGGCTAATCGATTCATTTGCACGCCCCAAAAAAGCGCCGCGAATCGAAAGCCCCGGAAAATGCCTGCCGGCAATTTCCTGCTAAAGCGCTTCGCTGCTTTCGACCCGCAAAGAGGCGCATTTCTGGGACCCTAATTACTTTTGGTTGACCCTTTCCACGTAAGACAGGTCGCGCAGGTCAATTTTGATCATGTCGCCGGTTTTAACAAACAGCGGTGTCTGTATCTTTCCGCCACCCTCAACGGTAACTTCTTTATACGCAGTCGTGGCCGTATCGCCCTTGAGACCCTCTTCAGCGTATTCCACTTTTACCACAACAAAGTTTGGTGGAATCACACTTACGGGTTTTTCGTTATAGAGCAGAATCTGGAATTCCATACCATCGGATATATACGCAAGAATATCTTCCAGGTCTTTCTTATCGACATGAATCTGGTCGTATG
>JAXMHE010000031.1:0-37401 GCA_046346945.1 Turneriella sp. | reverse complement strand
AAGAAGCCGGTATGGAACAGGGCACCACGTGGGAAAAACCCGGCGAAGAAATTATGAAATTTACCAATCTGGTTAACGTGCCATTCAACGTGCGCTATGAATACCGCGGCCTTGAGAATGTGAAGTCTGAAGAAGGTGAAAAGAACTGCCATAAGTTTATCTCGAACTATGAGCTCAATTTTGGCGACAGCGACGCGGCAGGGCCGCGCGTATTCGGCTATGTGACCTCGATTTGGTTCTGGGATGCACAGCAGGGAATCCCCTACTACGCACAGGAAGAATATAACGTCATCATCGTCAACGAACAGGGCCAGGCGAATGAATTTAAAATCAAGAGCCGCAGCTATTACCGTAAATTCAGGGCACGCAATGATGCAGGTAAAGTCGCGCTGGCCGCAAGGTTAAAAGAAAGTTTTGAAAAAGATAACCCTCAGGTGAGCGTGCGTGTGACCGATAACGGCGTGGCGATCTCCCTGCCAGACGTGTTTTTCGACAGCGACAGCGCTAAACTCAATCGACAGGCAAAAGACTCGCTCGAAAAAATCGCGCAGCAGCTCAAGACCACCGACAGCAAGCATGTGCGCGTGCGCGGGCACACCGACAGCACCGGCGATGAAACCTATAACCAGCAATTGTCTGAAAAGCGGGCAGAACGGGTTGCAGAATTCCTCATCGACAGTGCGGATCTGAACCCGGACGGCATCAGCTATGACGGTAAGGGCGCCAAAGACCCCGTTGCAGAAAACTCGAGCGCAGAGGGAAGAGCACGCAACCGCCGGGTTGAGATCATTTTACTCGACCGCTAGCGAATAATCGCTTTATGCTCGCTGCGCGCACATAAAGAGCAAATCAATTGTAGATGCGACCGGCAGAATCGATGCGATAGAGTAGCAGATCCAGATTTTTTTTGTCACCCGATTGTAAGACCAGCACCACATTACCGCGGCGGTTTACCTTCATATCGAGAAGCTGCATATTCGCCGCAGGCAATAGCCGCGTGAAGACGCGCGTGCCCTGCGCATTATTGCAGGCAACATAAAGATCATTTGCGCCCACAGGCGTTTGGCCATGCAGGGCTCCATTGGCGCGCCCCGCGACACAGACACGCTCATCGCTCGCCGAGAGCATTTCAATCGTCATGCCTTTCGCACCTGCAAAATTGCGCGTCCACTGTACCTTGCCCTCGGTGTCTTCTGAGCTCAGTGCCACACCACGACGGCCAGGTAACCTCTGGAAATCGCCCGCGGTATAGCGCACTGCATTGGGGGCAACTGCGAGAGCGCGATAGCCGCGCGATTTTGACAGCCGGCCGGTCGTTTTGCCGGTTTCCGTGTTTAGAATCATATTCGCTGATCCCGCAATGGCCACAGAATTATCGGGTAAAAACACCATTTCGCCCAAACGGTCAGCACGGGGCACATCCTCGCCTGCAAATGCACCGTTCGCAGCGATGCGCCTGAGCACACGTTTGCCTGCAAACTCGGCCTGCACAACAGTGTGGCCCTGTATGTCATAGCCTAACGCCAGTGCCGCGGTACGCTGGCAGGCCCCAGGCTTGCCCCACGTGGCCTCCCAGCGTGCATTGAGGCTGGCGTCGAGAAACTGCACGAACACCACCAAATTTTTGCCCTCTTTACATTTCGCATCGGCAGCGCCGTCGATCTCACCGGGCCGCGTGCCGGCAATCACCACGCCGTCGCCGGCCGCAACGACGGCCTGCAGAGAAGGAAAAGATTTTTGCGCGCGCACTTCGAGCGCATCGGACAGTCGGGCCAGACGCATCTCGGCGCCGACCTGTGCCGCAAGATAAAAATCCCTGTCGGCAGTGCTGAGGCGCAGATACTTGTCGGCTTCTGGCGTTGCAAAGACCTGCTGTATATTCTGCTGCGCCGGCGGCGCTGGCAGGTTAGCGGCGCCGATAGTTTCCCAGCCAACGCGTTTTGCCGCAGCATAAGCAGTCAGGCCTGACGCATCGGCGAGATTCGTATCGGCACCGAGGTCGACCAAGCGCTCAAAGAACTGCGAGGCGCCTTCCATGTCCGGATTGTTTTCACCCGAAGCAGCCAGGTGCAGCGCAGTCTGGCCTGCCGAGTTCTGCAGGTTAGCATCCTGGTAAGCGAGAATAAGGTACAGCCAGTCATTGAGCAGCTGGTTTTTTACTTTGTTGTAGCGGCTCGCCAGCGCGAGTTTGTGCAGCAATGTATTGCCACGGCTGTCTTGTGCTTCGCTCTGTGCACCGGCACGCAAAAAAGATTCGGCCATCTTCATATTGTTGCGGCTCAGTGCATAGGACAGCGCATTGTTGCCGAAGCGGTTCGCCGCATTAATGTTAGCGCCGGCTTTTTTCAACACGCCCAGAAGCTCCACTGTTCTGCCGTTTACGGCACCCGACTTAGCGACTTCGAGCATCAATGGCGTTTCACGGCCTTCGTCGGAAAGCGATGCCCCCAAGGACAAAATCGCTCTTGTTGTAGTCGGGTCTTGTCTGCCGATCGCGATCGAAAGCGGCGTATCACCCGCATTGTTTTTGAGTTCGAGGTTCGCGCCGCGGTCTTTAACGAGCTTCAGAATTCCCGTGGCGCCGCCGCGCGCGGCAAAGTGCGCCGCTGTATTGCCGCTGTCGCCTGTAAGGTTGATGTCGGAAACTTTTTCTACTAGAAGTTTCATGACGCCCAGCTGGTTTCGCTGCGCAGTCGTGTGCAGCACCGTGTTGCCGGTCTTGTCGCGAAAGTTTATATCCGCGCCTTTTTCGAGCAACACCTTCACCTGGTTATAGCGACCCGATTCGGCCTGTTCCATCAGCAGCGAGCGCCCGGTCGACGAGAGGCTGTTGGGGTTTGCGCCGTTGTCGAAAATCGCGCTGAACATTTTTTCGCGCGCGGGGCTCACGCGTTTGAGCAGGTTTTCATGTACAATCTGCGTGATCGTCTTGTTGCTTTTGTCGCGGCTGTCGAGGCTCAGACCGCGCTGCAGAAGCGCCGGCACCAGCTCGTGCAAACTTTGCTGCGCGCAGATGACCAGCAGGTTATGCCCTTCGGCATCGCGCGCATTCGTGTCCCCACCCTTCTCGATCAGAAAGTTTGCGTATTGTAAGCGCTCTTTTTTGACGACTTCAACAATGAGCGGCGAGGCGGATTTCGGGTGTTGCGCATTCAGGTTCGCACCGGCAGCCTGCAACGCTTCGAAACTCTTGAATTGGTTTGCGTCATAGGCGGCCACGAGCGGTGTCATGCCCTTCGCATTCTGTGCCTCGCGGTCGACACCCCGCTCTACTGCGAGCGGAATGACCTGCGCGGCTTTGCGCGATTTGACCGTCAGGTGCAGGCAGTTGTTGCCGTCGCTGTCCTGCGATTTAAATTCTGCATTTTGACCGGCGAGCCATACCAGAAAGTCAGCATTTCCGTTTTCGCATGCATGGAGCACCGCAGTTTTACCTTTCGCGTCGGCGGCATTGATGTCAACGCCGCCTGCGGTTATGGCCTTCTCGGCTTGTTTAACGTTGCCGCGTTTTGCGGCGGAGAGAAAATCGTCCTGTGGGGCAGCATCAATTGCCAGCGGCAAAAGCAGCGAATATGCAGCGGTGAGGCCGCGGCATATTTGCACTATAATCGGAGTGCTCATGGGCTCGCGTCCTCCGTGACTTCTGCCCATTCGCGAAGAGTCGCATCCATGCGAGCTCATGGGCTTGTGTCCTCCGTGACTTCTGCCCATTCGCGAAGAGTCGCATCCATGCGAGCTCATGGGCTTGTGTCCTCCGTGACTTCTGGGAACGGCACGTATGAATTAGGATTATAATGCGTATCACCATAATTCGTCCTGATTTCAAAATGTAAGTGCGGGCCGGTCACATTGCCGGTTTTGCCCACGTCGCCAATCAGGTCACCCGCAGTGACCCGGTCGCCGATATTTTTGCGGCGTCTGCTCTGGTGAGCGTAATAAGATACCTAGCGCCATTCTCATGCCGTACCACAGTAAGCATTCCATATCCGGTGTTATCGTTCTGCAGTTCAATCACCCCGTCGCCGGCTGCATATATGGGCGTACCTTCAGAAGCGCCGAGATCCACCCCGGTATGAAAATCGGGCCTGTGGAAAACCGGATGCGTGCGTGGACCATAGTTACGGGTTCTGCGATAGCTGCCGGCATCGAGAGGCAAAATGAATGGTTTATCGAGGCTATCGAACTCATAGTGTACCCGGCCGACGAAAGAAACCCACCGAACACCCACCCTTCGATATTGTCGGCCCGCACCTTTACCCACACCGATCTGAGGCCAGCGGCGCTCTCCCAGCTTTGCAGGCGTTCGACAATCGAGACACTCTTCCCCTGCCGCAAACGACCGATAACCGTACCATATTTTGTCGGCTCGTCGCGCACTCCCCAGGTAAGGTGGCTTAACCTTTTTGCTCGACCCCGACATGATGTGCTGCGGATCTTCGACCGGCCCGGTATTGCCGCCGCCGCCACCGGGACGCGGTTCGTCGCTCAGGTAGCCTGAAAAAACCCAACCCTCGAGATCTTCTCCCGAGCGCACATGTGCCCACTTCGCGGTCTGGCCGTCGATGTAATCGTCGTTGTCCGAATATTCGATCACGGTCACTTCGCTGTTTCTGACCAGCATACCCTTTTCCTGGCGCCGCGCGCGTCGGGCCTGCGCGCAAATAGAGTGCATCGGCTGCAATGTAGGATTTCTTTTCGATATCGCGGAACTCGACCTGAAATTCAGGCTCTGCAAGTTTTTGCTGGCTCAGGCCTCCCGCGCGCACAAAACCTTCCCGGCCGTCGGCTGCACGCACGCGCACCCAGACCTGATTTTCATCGGCGGCATCCATCGTGTCTTCGGTGTACACAATGCGCACCACTTCATTATGCGCTAGATTTTTGATCGCCTTGCCGCTGGCCTCGGAAGGCACCGACAACAGTGGCCGGTAACCGTTGACGTAAGCACTGTCGGCGGCGGTAAGGCCGACGGGCGCCGCGAGGGCCAGCAAGGGCACCAGGCAAGAGAGCAAAGGCGCAGAAATCTTTAGCATGCTGCGTCGATCGGACGATGAGAAAATACGTAAACCAAATTAACCATACCCTGATATATATGTCGGCGGTGCCGCAGCGCGCAAATTTGGTAAAATCCGGGAACTATTTGCTATATTCAGGGTCTGCAGGGTATTATGGAAAAAACAACAAGCAAAGCAATTCTCGCGCGCGTGCTGATCGTGATCGCCTCGCTCGCGAGCGTGGCTGCGGTCACCAACTGCCGCCCGTGGAAACACAAGTCTCCCGAAGAACGCGGCGAATGGATGGCCAAACGCATCGCCAAAGAACTCGACCTGAATGATTCGCAGAAACAGGTGCTGAACAAAATCAAAGACGAGATTGTGGCACGCATGAAAGCGGAAAAGTCAGACCGCGGACAGCAGCTCAAAGAAGTAACGACGCTGCTACGCTCTGACACTATCGACAACGGCAAACTGACCGCGATCAGAAAACGCCACCAGGCACAGCGCGAAAGCATGGAAAGCCTGTTCGTCGAAAAAGCACTCGAACTGCATAAGGTTCTGACACCTGAACAGCGCAACAAAGCGGCTGACCTGATTGAAAAGCACATGAAAAAGTTTTCCGGAGATAAATAAGAACGGAAACTGCCGTGGATTTTCAGGCAGTCATTGCTGAAACCAAACGTCCGGTGCTGGCGGCGATTCGCCGGTACCTGGACAGCGGCTATTTATACGCGATCGACGACATCGCGCAGGAAGTCTATATCAGGGCGTACCGGGCACTCGAAAAAGGCAAATTGCAGGAACAGGGCAAGCTGCGGTCATACCTCTATACCATTGCTAAAAACGAAACTCTGCGCATGAATGCCCGCTGCCGGCGCGAAGAAGCCAAAGCCGAAAAATTTCTTGAAGGGCAGAAGCAAAAAATGGCATCAGCGAACAATGAGGCAAGCGTTGCCGAAATGACGTCTGAGATGCTCGCAGCACTGACGCATTTACCCGACCACTATGCAGAAGTCGTTAAACTGGCGATGCTGGGTTTTACTGCGAAACAGATTGTCGAAAAACTGGAAATCCGCCCTGGCACCGTAAAATCGCGGTTATCGCGCGGACTGGCCATGCTGAGACAGAGATTGGCGTGAGGGAATATGGATAAAAAAACACACAGACAGAACGCCGACGCGTTCAGGCAACGGCTGAAAAGCGCCGATTGGGATCAGGCTATCATGTCGGCCGTCGATACCACCCGCAAACAGCGCCACAAGACACGCGTCAAACTCGTGGCCGCCTTTTCGCTGCTATTGATCGCCTCATTCTCGATTGGCGCGGCGCTCATTGTAGAAGAAAACGCAAGCCAGCAAATGTACACGATGATCGAACAGCTGGCAACGGATAATTTCGCGGGTCCCTTCTTTGAGTAACCGTACCCCTGCCATGTTCATCGGCCATGGGTCGCCGATGAATGCAATTGAACGTAATAGTTTTTCAGAGAAGTGGCGCGCCATCGGCGAAGCCCTGCCGCACCCGCGCGCCGTGGTATGCATATCCGCGCACTGGCTCACCCGCGGCACACAGGTGACATCCAACGCAAAACCCAAGACCATCCATGACTTTGGTGGCTTTCCACAGGCACTCTACCAGGTTGAGTACCCTGCACCAGGTTCACCAGAAATAGCACAGGAGATCAAAACCGCGCTGGCAAAGCATACGCCGGTAACTTTAACCGAAGACTGGGGTCTCGACCACGGCACGTGGAGCATTCTGCGCCACATTCACCCGGCAGCCGACGTGCCGGTATTGCAGCTGTCGATCGACGCGACCGCATCGGGCGAAACTTTTTTCCGAATTGGCGAACAGCTGCGACCGTTACGCGACAAAGGCATCTTGTTTATGGGCAGCGGCAACATCGTGCACAACCTGCGCCTCGTCGACTGGAACCGCCTGAACGACAAAGGTTATGCGCATGACTGGGCACGCGAGGCCGATGCGCTTGTCACGAAACTGATTCGCGAAAGAGACTATGCAAAGCTCATCCAGTGGACGGCTCTCGGCAAAAGCGTAGAGCTCGCGGTGAATAGCGCAGAGCATTATGTGCCTTTGCTGTATATATTGGGTCTGAGTCACGCCAATGAGAAGCCGGAGTTTTTTAATGCAGAAGCCGTCGGCGGCGCGCTGACGATGACGTCTGTACGCTTCGGTTGAAGTTAATCTGTGGATTACTCAATTCTACCGTCGCTCACTGGCATAACAGCCGCTGAGTGGAATGCGCTCGTTGAACCGGGCAATCCGTTCATGCGCTATGAATTTTTGCATGCGCTCGAAAAAACCGGCTGCATCGGCGACGGCCAACCATGGGAACCGCGTTATGCCACTCATCAGGAAAAGGGTAAGCTTAAAGGAGTAATTCCTTCTTATATCAGGGGTGATTCATACGGCGAATATATCTTCGACTGGGCATGGGCCAATGCATACGAACAGGCAGGCCTCAGCTATTATCCCAAAATTACGGTGGCAGCGCCCTTCACGCCGGCATCAGGCAGGCGCATACTTACGGGGCGCGCAATCGAGAATACATCCGCCGCACCGCTGATTGCCGCGCTCGAAGAATTCGCGCTCGCAGAACGCGCTTCGGGAATTCACTTTCTGTGCCTCACGCGCGAAGAGCAGAAGGTGCTGTCTGAGCATGGTTATTTGCCGCGCATCACGCACCAGTACCACTGGCAGAACCGGGGATTTAGCTCCTTCGACGACTATCTTGCACTGTTGCGGTCGCACCGGCGCAAAGAGATCAAGCGCGAACGCCGCAAGGCGGCGGAGCTCGGGCTCACGATTGAGACGCTGACGGGCGATGCGATTCGCGAAGAGCACATGCGCGCGATGTATGGTTTCTACGTGCAGACTTACGCGCGCAAATGGGGTTCGCCCTACCTCAACCTGGCATGCTTTTTGGAGCTATGGAAAACCATGGCTAAGAGCCTCGTGCTCGTGCTCGCGTTTGACGGCACCGCCGCGGTCGCAGGGGCCATTGCGTTCAGACAGGACGACCGCCTGTTCGGCCGCTACTGGGGCGCCAAAGGCCACTACCCGTTTCTGCACTTTGAACTCTGTCTCTACCGGCTGATTGATTTTGCGATCGCGGAAAAAATTTCGCTGTTCGAAGCCGGCGCACAGGGCGAGCATAAGTTCCAGCGCGGCTTCAGCGCGCTGCCGGTCTATAGCAGCCACAAATTGTTCCATCCACAGGGTGCGGCGGCGATCGCCTCTTTTCTCACCCGCGAACGCCGAGCGACAATTCGTGCGCTCAATGCCTACCGCAAGGCGTCGCCGAATAAAGACGAACCGGAGTATCTGCCCGAGTTTGCGGGCGAGTAGTCAAAAAATCCCTTTGCAGCGGACGCAAAGCATATGCGCATCAGTCAACAAGAAGTTAGGTCTTACGGCCGCGCTTTGTGCGCGGCTTAACCAAAGGTTCTGACACAGGCTCTGGCACCGGTACAGCATGCGCCGCGTGACCATGCCGCCGCCCCGCACTCCACAAATAAAACGCCGGAATCAGCAACAGCGTCAGTATCGTCGTGGTGATGAGCCCCCCGATGACCACCGTCGCCAGTGGGCGCTGCACTTCTGCGCCGAGGCCGGTGCCGATGGCCATCGGCAGAAAACCGAGCGAAGCCACGAGCGCAGTCATTGCAACCGGGCGCAGGCGTTCGCGCGCACCCTCGCGCACAATTTCGAGCAGGTCGTGTTTTTTCTGGCCTAGTTCATGGAAGAAGCTCACCATCACCATCGCATTCAGAATCGCGATGCCACTCAGCGCAATAAAGCCGACCGCCGCGGGAATACTGAACGGAATTCCGGTGAGCGCGAGCGAGAATACGCCACCTGTCATCGCGAACGGCACACTCAGAAAAATCAGCAGCGCATCGCGCAATGAGCCAAAGGTTCTCAGAAGCAGGATAAAGATAATGATGAGGGTTACCGGCACAATGAGTAGCAACTTCTTGCGCGCCTTTTCGAGATTCTTGAACTGGCCGGCCCAGTACGTCGTGTAGCCGAACGGCATTTTCAGTTGCTGGTTGATCTTCGTCTTTGCCTCTTCGACGAATGAAGCGATGTCACGGTCTTTGAGATAGATCGCGATCGCTGCGTAGCGGCGTGCATAGTAGCGTGCAATCGTGGTGACCTTTTGTGTTTCTTTGATCTGCGTGATTTGGCCGAGCGAAATTGTGCCGCCCGAAGCCAGGCCGACGGGAATCGCCGCAATCTGTTTGAGGTTATTGCGGCGCGATTCGTCGAGGTGTACCATGACCGGCAGGCGGATGTTATTGTCATAGTAACTACCGACCCTGATGCCGCCCATCGCCATTTCAAGCGCGCGGTTGACCTCGGCGAGCACCACACCATAGCGCGCGATCAGCTTCTTATCGGCGCGAATATCGAGCAGCGGGCTCTCTTTGAGCGCGGTCAGCGCATCCATTTCGACCGACTGCGTGCCCTTGATCTCGCGGATGATTTTTTCGGCCTCATCGGCATATTGCATCAGCTGCTTCAGGTCATTGCCAAAAATGCGCAGGGTCACGTCGGCGCGGCTGCCCTCGAGAATTTCATTGAAGCGCATCTCAATCGGCTGTGTGGGCGACAGCAACTGCGTGGGAAATTTGGCTGTGAGCTGTTCGTTGATTTTCGCAAATAGCTTCTTTTTCGTCGCATCGTCGGATTGATTTTTTTTCAGAATCACGAACGTGTCGGCAAGGTTGGGCCCCATGGGGTCTGTGGCTGACTCCGGTGTGCCAATACGCGCGAACACCTCGGCCACCTCTGGGTGCGCCGCAATTTCCTGATCAACGAGTTTCTGTATGCGCACCGACTCTTCGATGCCGGTCGACGCATCGCGCGCGGCCATCACAACAAGATCACCTTCGTTGAGTCGCGGCATAAAATCAGATCCCAGGCGCGAGAACACGAAAATGGCGAGCACGGCCAGAGCCAGTGCAGGCCATGCGAGCTTGCGGTGGTGCCTGAGGCAGAATTCGAGCGCCGGCGCGTAGATGTGCGACATCCACCTTGCCAGTGCCGGTTCGCGTTCGTGCTTCTTTTCTTTGCGCAGAACAATGAGCGCCAAGACCGGCATGAGCACGATTGCTGCCAGAAGTGAAGCCGCGAGCGCCATGAGCACGGTCTGCGCCATTGGGCGGAACATCTTGCCCTCAACGCCTTCGAGTGTCAGCACGGGCACATAGACCAGCATGATGATGAAGAGACCGGTGATAACGGGTTTTGCCACCTCGCGCGCAGAATCGATGAGCAGGTCAAAACGCTGCTGTAAACTGGGCTCAAAACTCGTGTCGCGTTCGTCCAAGCGCCGCAGGTAGTTTTCAATCATCACAACCGACGCATCTACGAGTAACCCGAAGTCGATTGCCCCGAGACTCATCAGGTTGGCCGAAATGCCGAAGAAGCTCATGCCCGAAATCGCGAGCAGCATCGAGAATGGTATCGCCAGTGCGACGATGAGTGCGGCGCGCCAGCGGCCAAGAATCAAAAATAAAATGGCAATGACGAGAATCGCGCCTTCTGCGAGATTTTTAAGCACGGTTTTGATCGTGGCAGAAACTAAAAAGCTGCGCGTGTACAGAATCTTAATCTGCACGCCCTCGGGCAGCTTCATGTTATGCAGCACTTCTTCGCAGTTCATCGAGACTTCGCGGCTGTTTTCGCCGACACGCATGAGCCCGGTACCGAGCACCGCTTCGTGGCCGCGGTAAGTCGCGGCACCGAGGCGCATCGCATGGTCTTCGCGCACATCGGCAATATCGCCCAGCAAGATCACCGACCCGTCATAACGCATCTTGACCGGTGTGTGTTTGACATCGTCGAGATGCCGCATTTCGTCGGTGGTGCGCACGATCAGCTGTTTGCCATTGCGTTCGATAAAACCGCCACCAAAGTTTTCGCCGAGCGTATTGAGTTTCGATGTCAGCTCTTCGAGCGAGATGCCATTCGCCTCGAGCCGCTCGGGCACGATGTTGACGTGGATTTCTTTTTTAAAACCGCCGTTCGAGTCGACGTCGGCAATGCCATGCACCTTGCGCAGCTCAGGGCGTATGAAGTAATCCTGCACGGTGCGCAGGTAGAGCAGGCGCTCTTTTTCGGATTTTTTCGCGAGCTCTGAACCCTCAGTGGCTTCGACCACGTACATGATCACTTCGCCGAGGCCGGTGGTGATAGGTCCCAGTTCGGGGCTCAGGTTCATCGGCAGCTTGTCGCGCGCAATCATCAGCTTTTCAGCAACCTGCTGCCGGGCCCAGTAAATATTGGTGCCTTCATGGAAAACGACTGTTACCTGCGACAGGCCATATTTCGACAGCGAGCGTATCTCTTCGACCTGTGGCAGGCCTGACATTTCGATTTCGATATAATAGGTAACTGTGCGCTCAATCTGCTCAGTGTCGAGCGCCCCGGTGCGCGTGTTAACGACAACCTGCACGTTGGTGATATCGGGGACCGCATCGACGGGCAGCGTCACCGCAGCGACGAGGCCTGCAAGCGCCAGACCGCCGGCGCCGACGAGAATCCACAGGCGGTTTTTTAGGCAGACTTCGATCAGCCGGATCATGTTTGTACTTGGCTTTTTTTTGAAGAGTCAGGGTAAACACGATTCAGGCCCAATCGAATACGCCGAAAAAGAGACTGATTCTCAAAAAAGTACGGTTGTACGGCCCGCAGGGCCGTGCAACCGTCTTTTTAGAGTTTACATCCCCCCCTTTATCTTCACAAATGCCTATGCTCACTGAACAGATGCAGCAAGTGCTCAAGGTCTATAACGAAGGCCTCGCGCTGTATAAAAAGCGCGAATTCAAAATGGCTGCTGAGATTTTCAAAAAGGCGCTCGAAATCAAAAAAGACGACGGCCCTTCGCAGGTCTACCTCGACCGTTGCCTGCACTTTATCGAAGAACCGCCCCCGGCAGACTGGGACGGCGTGTATGTAATGAAGACGAAATAATATGGCAGCGAAAGAACCCCGCCGTCGCGGCGAAGCGACAGTATTTGCCAACGGCAGCGCCTTCAAAGGCATTCTAAAATTTGGCAAACCGCTCAAAATACTCGGTAAATTTGAAGGTGAGATCAAGGGCAGCGACGCGCTCGAGATCGGCCCGCAGGCAAAGATCAACGCACACATTGAAGCGACCTACGTCGTGGTCTACGGCCACGTGACGGGCAATGTCGTCGCGAGCGAAAAAGTCGAACTCAAGCAGGGCGCGACGCTGGTGGGCAATATCCGCTCACCGAAACTCGAAATCGACGACGGCGTAATTTTTGAAGGTCAATGTGAGATGAAGTCCCCAGCTCAACTCGACAAGGCGAGTTGAGCACGGGGCACGCTGAAAAACATGCGTATTCAGAAAAATCCGGAAGCAGGCCGCTTCGGCCGCTTTAGCAGCGGTTCGCTCCTGCGAATCGCGAGGCTTCCGGGTTTCTCGCATGTTTTTTAGTCGTGCGCAAGATTAATTTATGGAACAAATCACGCTCACTGCCAACGGGCTGACACACCCGGCGCTTAAACTCGGCGATGGCAAGAAGCTGGCACTGTTGGTGCATGGCTTTCCCGATTCACCCGCAACATGGTCAAAGCTCATGCCGCAGCTCGCAGACCAGGGTTATACCTGCATTGCACCCTACCTGCGCGGCTACAGCGAACTCAACACCCCGCGCGAAATGCTCGAGAATGAGCAGACGACGATACAGATCGCTGACGTTGCTGAAGATATCTGCGGCCTCGTAAGCGCTGCGGGTTTTCAAAACGCTTTGCTCGTCGGCCATGACTGGGGCGCGATCAGCGCATACGCCGCGGCGAACCTCGAGCCGCACAAATTTTCTGCCGTGGTAACGCTCAGCGTTCCACACCTGCGCGTGTTTCTCTCGAACCTGTGGAAGAACCCGGCGCAACTTGCAGCCAGCTGGTACATACTCTTTTTTCAGCTGCGCTTTGGCATTCCTGAGGCGCGCATCGAGCGCGATAGTTTTGATTTTATCGAAACGCTGTGGTCCAAGTGGTCGCCGGGGGCTTTGCTCGACCAAAGCGCACTCGACGCGGTGAAAAATATTTTTACAAATAAGCAACTGCTGCACAACGCGCTCGCCTATTACCGCGGTTTGCTGACTCCCCCATTTACCGATCTTCTGAAATATAACCGCAGCCGCGAACTATCGTTTGCTAATCTCTCTGTGCCGCTGCTGACATTAACCGGCAGCGCCGACGGATGTATTCTGCCGGAAATGTTTGAGGGCCAGCACACAGCGTGCGGCCCGGATTTTCTGCTGCGCATTTTGCCGCAGGTGGGGCACTTTCTCACCATGGAGAGCGATACACGCATCGCGGAAGAAATCTTCAAATTTACCAAGAATCTCGCAGAGGCAAAGCATGGCTGATCATTCCGGAAAAGTCATTATCGTCAGTGGTGCCGCGGGTGGCATCGGACAGGAACTCGTGTCACGGCTGAGCGCTGAAGGTGCGATTGTACTCGCAACCGACGTGGACGAAGTAGCACTCCGAAAAGTGGGCACACTGACGCGTGTACAGGTTTTGAAGTGCGACGTGCGCAGTGCCGACGAATGGGAAAAAACTTTCACGCATGCGCAAGCATTGGGCCCGGTCTATGCGCTCATCAATGCGGTCGGTGTGCTCAAACCCGGCTATGTCGATCAGGTAACTTCGAAAGACATCGACTTCCATATCGACATCAATGTAAAGGGCGTGATGCTCGGCTCTTCTGTCGCGGCGCGCGAGTTTAAAAAAGCCGGCAGCGGGCATATTATCAACATCGCCTCGCTCGCCGGTGTTGCACCGATTCCCGGCATCGGGCTCTACAGCGCCTCGAAGTTTGCGGTGCGCGGTTTTACTTTAGCATTAGCCGCCGAGCTTTCAGGCACGGGGGTAAAAGTGACCGTCGTATGCCCCGACGCGGTGAAGACGCCGATGCTCGATCTGCAAAAAGACTATCCTGAAGCGGCACTGACGTTTTCGGGTTCGGCGCCGCTCACAGCCAAAGACGTCGCCGATGCAATCGTTAATACCCTTGGCAGCGACACTGCCGAAATCACCCTGCCGTTCTGGCGCGGCATCTTTGCCAAGACGGCGAGCGCGATGCCGGGCCTCGCCCCGATGCTGGTTGACGTGCTGAAGCGCGCCGGGCTTGAGAATCAGGCCAAGTACCAGAAGGGCTAGCCGATGCACCGGCAATCTGTAGGGGGATTCATGAACGCGCGCAAATATCTGTCACTCTTGTTTACCCTACCCTTATTCCTGGCATATTGCTCTTCGTCGCAAAAGAAAGTCTTCACTTCGCCTGCTGACGACATGGTTGATGCGGCAGAACGCGGAGACGAAAAACGCGTTGCGGAATTCATTGCGCAGAAGCAGGATGTAAACCAGAAGAACCAGAACAGCTACACGCCGCTCATGTCCGCGGCAGAACGCGGCAACCTTGCGATTGTCAATCAGCTGATCGCGGCAGGCGCAAAAGTCAACATGCTCAATAATTTCTCGTGGAATGCGCTGATGCTGGCCTGCGTCGGCGGCCATACCGAAGTTGTCAGGGCACTGCTTGCAGCGGGCGCAAACCCGAAATACCGCTCGCCGAACGACGAAACCGCAATTGGTCTCGCCGCGCGCGGCCAGCATGAAGATATCATTGCCATGCTGCGTAAGGCCGGCGGCCGGTGAGCCACCGGTACTTCTTCTTATTCATTGCCTTTTCATTCGCCGCAACGGTCTCATGCCGCAAAGCTGCCCCTAAACCGTCCGACACAAGCTTCGTCCAGAAAGAACTTCTGCGTTTTTTTTCGCCGGGCCTGCACGAAGACCGCGCAGTGGTCGGGCTGTGGATTGCCGACAAGAAAGGCCTCGCGGCGATGGCAGAAGCCAAATTGCGCCGGGCAGAGCCCGGTTTGGCGATGAGCCGCGCTGCGGGCGAACTGACCGAGGCCGCCGCGTCACCCGAAATGTTTATCCGCGTCAGCCGCGGCCGTATCTTTCGCACGATGCTGATTTTACCGGACAAAGTAAAACTCGAATTCGGCAAACTGAATTTCCCGCGCGAAGAAGCCGGCGGCGATGAGAACACCGATGCACCGAAGGAAGAAACAAAAACACAGACCAAAGACGATACGAAAGAAGAATTCGATGGGCTGCTGCAGAACCGCGACAATGTTGTCCCGGTGAAATTTGTTGTCTATAAGAATGGCAATTCGCACCGCCTGTTCTATTACGAAGGCAACCACCGCATCGAAGCGCGGCGCGAATATACCAAACCCGAAGATATCATCGCGCGCTACCAGAAACAGTTCAGCAAGCTCGACACACTGCTAAATGAGAATTAGTCAAAAAAAAAGAAATATGACTTCAAACACAGAGGTCACAGAGATTTATGAAAACATTCAGCTTCCTGATTATAGCGATTCTGTTCATCGGCTGTAACCGCGCGCGCTTCAGCGAGTTCCGCGGGGAAAAACTCGAAACCGGCAGCGGCACACTCAGCCGCGGCCGTGCGATCGCTGAAAAATACTGCTCGAACTGCCATGTGACGCCCTTGCCCGAATCGATGACGCAGCCGACCGCAAACTACATGCTCGGCTACATGGGTCTCTTTCTCGGTATCGATGCTTCGCGCTCGCTCGACGATGCCGAGCGCATGCATTTCAAAACCCGTTTTGAGATGCTCAAGCGCTCGGGGGCGATTCCCGCGCGTGCGGCGATGGTATCTGACGACTGGCAGGCGCTGCGCAGCTATTATCTTTCGCTCGCACGCTACCCGTTCGAGTCAGGGGAAAAGACCAAGGCATTGCCCGTGCGGCCGATCGCCCTCGGCGATCAGGGTGTCACCCTGCTCACGCGCCTGGCCGACGGCCGCATCGCCGTGGGCGGTGGTATGAGCGGGAACCTGTTTTTCTTTAAAAGTGACCTGACAGCAGAATATTCAATCCGCCTCGATTCGCCGCCGGTGCACATTGTCGAACGCGACGGAGGTTATTACGTGCTCACGATCGGCAGCATTCTCGGACGCGAAGAAGACCGTTCGTCGCCGTATTTTATCGCGAAGGTGCGCGCACGGCGAAACGGCTGATCGGCGACCTGCCGCGTTCGGCGCATTTTCTCGCTATCGACGCCAACCAGGACGGGCGCACGGATTTTTTGCTCGCAGGCTTTGGCAACATCACCGGCGGTGGTGTGTACCTGGTGGAAAGCCGCGGCACAGTCTATGAGCGCCGGCAGCTAAGTTCACGGTCGTCGATTGTGCGCATGGCACTCTATGCGGACCGGGCCGGGCGAAGCAAAATTTATCGCACTCGCGGCGGCGCGCAGAGGGCCTGTATTTCATGGAACTCGCCGGCAGCGACTTTCGCGAACGCGAACTGATTAAATATCCGCCGCACCTGGGTTCGGTATGGCTCGAATATGCCGATGTCGACGGCGACGGGCAGAAAGAGCTGCTCGTCTTAAGCGGAGACAACGCCGACGCCGGCCCTTACAATGAAGTGAAGGGCGATCAGGGGCTGAGGATTTACAGCTTCGACGGAAACCAGGTCACGCAGCGGCGGTTTGAATCGCTGCCCGGAGCGCTGTCGCTGGTACTGATCCCCAGGGCTGCGGGCTTTGACATTGCGGTCGCGCGTTTCTACACCGACCCGGTTGCCAAACAGGACCTCACTCTGCTCGAACGGCAAAAGGAACTGAACTTCGCGCGCCGCCATTTTACGCTCGAATCGCGGCCGACCGTCATGGCGCTTCTGCCCTCTGCCACCGGCGCAGAGCTTCTCGTCGGCGCGGCCAATGCCCCGCTCGTGGCGCTCGGCGAAAAAGATAAGCATGTACGCCAGTATGGTGGCCCGGTGCTGTTTATACCGCAGCTGAAATTGGGCTCGCGCTGATTTTTGCATTATCTTGTGTCCAGTAATGCCCACTGATATCAAACCCCTGTTTCCGTTTTTTGCCGCGAACCCCGGCATCGTGTATCTCGACTCAGCGGCGACCGCACTCAAGCCGCAGTCGGTCATCGATGCGCTGGTGCGCTACAACACACACGAATCGGTAAACGTGCACCGCGGCGTTTACCGCCTGTCACAGCGCGCAACCGACACGGTAGAGACCGTGAGAGCGCGCACGGCCGCTTTTGTTTCGACAGATGCCGATGCAACTGCGGTGTTCACCAAGGGAACCACCGAGGGCTTTAACCTTTTGGCGCATGCGCTGACTTCACCGAAGAGCCAGCTGAATGATTTTTTCCCGGCATTCGCCGGCACAAAGCCAGCCGCGATTCTGCTGAGCGACAGCGAACACCATGCGAACATCGTGCCGTGGCAAATCGCGGCAGAGCGCAGCGGGCATAAACTACTCTTTATTCCGACCGATGCGGATGGAAATCTCAAAATCGAGCGGGCGTTCCTGGAGACGATTGCTGCGACCTATGCGCTGCACGTCGTCTCGCTGAGCCTGCAGTCAAACGTCACGGGTATTATTCACGATCTGTCAGACATCCGCGCGTTCGCTCGCTCGCAGGGCGCTGCCTTTGTAATCGATGCTGCGCAGGCAATCGTGCATGTGCCACAGCTAATCAAAGACCTCGCCGCCGACTTTGTCGCGTTTTCGGGGCACAAACTCTTCAGCAGCACCGGCATCGGTGCAGTGGTGGCGAAAAAAGCCGTGCTCGACCGCTGCGATGTGTACCAGGTGGCGGCGGCATGATCAGCCTCGTCGAACAGGAGCGCTCGACATACATCGCGGCACCCGCAAAATTTGAGGCGGGCACACAGCCAATCGGTGAAATTTATGCGCTGGGTGAGGCGCTGCGCTTTGCCGCGGAACACGCAGACACCATACATGCGGTCGAAAAAGACCTGCTGGAATATGCCGACGCCGCGCTCGAAAAAACCGGGGTGCGTATTTTCGGCAAAACCGGCCGCCACCGCTCGCCGCTCTATTCTTTCGAGATACCCGGCGTGCATGCACACGACACAGGCACTCTGCTCGACGAGCAGGATATCTGCATTCGCGCAGGCCACCATTGCTGCCAGCCGCTGATGCGTTCGCTGGGCGTCAGTGCTACAGCCCGGGCGTCCTTTTCGGTATACAATACCCGTGACGATGTTGACAGGCTCATTGACGGAATCGGATACGTTAAGAAGATATTCCGCAAAGATGGCCGCAACGAGAACCATAAAGCATCCTGAACGGCGCGCGTTTGCGATCTCTGTCGCGGCGCATATTTTTCTGTTTCTGCTGCTGTTGGCATTTGCCGACAGAGAAGAGAAGACCATGCGCGTTTCGATTGTCGTTGAAACAACACGGCCAGAACGCGTGCAGACTGAAGAAGAAAAAGAAGAAATAACCACCGAACGCGAAAGCCACCCCAACAAGAAATCTGCCGGAAAAAAGCGGCAGAAAAATTCACAGAAAGCCTCGGCAGGCACAAGCCCTAAACCGGGCGCGCCCGAAGACCAGTGGAGCCGTTATGAGCGGCAGATGCACTCGCGCACATCGAATTCTCAGCAGACAGCACCGGCGACGGGAAACAGCGGACCCAAGTGGGGCAGCGAAAAAACCGGTCGCAGCAGCAAGCAGGGTGAAAGAGAAAATGTCGCGATCCCTAAAGGCGACAGCAAAGCCAGCACCCGCTGGCGCAAGGGTGCAGCGCGCCGCCTGTTAACTATGCCCGCAATTGAATACCCCGAAAGTGTGCGCAAAAAATCGGGCCAGGGCCAGGTCGAACTGCAGATTGAAGTTAATGCGCAGGGCCGCGTCGAAGAAGTGGAAATCGTTAAATCGTCGGGCTACACGCGTCTCGACATCAATGCGCGCAATGCCTACCGCAGCGCAGTGTTCTCACCCTCGCCTTCGGGCGAAAGCGCCACCGGCATTGTCGTCGTCACATTCCGCATGAGGGATAACTGATGGTACAGTGGGATTCACCAACGAACCCTGAGCCGGCGATCAGGCTCGAAAATATTTCGCTCACGATCGATAGCAAACCGATTCTGCGCGACATCAGCTTTGCGCTCAAACCCGGCGAAACACTCGTGCTCATGGGCAAAAACGGTTCGGGTAAAACGATGCTGCTCAAGACTCTCGTGGGCCTGTTCAAACCCGAGCGCGGCAACGCCGAGATCTTCGGCAATGACGTGCACACACTGGGGCGCGCCAACCTCGACGTGCTGCGGCAGAAAATCGGTTACGTGTTCCAGAAATCGGGGCTGTTCGATTCTCTGCGCGTGTGGGAGAACGTCATTTTCGCGCTGCGCCGGTTCAGTAACCTGAACAACGACGAGCTGCGCGCGAAGGCAACCGAATGCCTCAATCGCGCAGGACTCAAAGACGTCGAAGACAAGTATCCCTCTGAACTTTCGGGCGGCATGCAGAAGCGCGCCGGCATTGCACGCGCGATTGCGATGGATCCGCAGATTCTGCTGTTCGACGACCCAACCGCGGGGCTCGACCCCGTGCTCACCGATGCAATCGCAGAGCTCATCAAGGGCATCAAACGCAATCTCGGCAGCACTGCGATCGTCGTCGCGCATGATTTTAATCTTGCTTACAAACTCGCCGACCGCATTGGGCTCATGGTCGGTGGCAGACTGCACGGCATTCTTTCGCGCGACGAGTTCCGTAACTCTGCCGAAGCCTATTTTGAACAGTTCCGTGAAGGCAAGCTCACGGGGCCAATACCGGTGGTTGAATGACGATCAAACCCGGAAAAAAAGGCGGATTGATTTCCGCGGTGATTAATCCTACTGATAGCGGCCGGCTAACCTATTTCGACAAAGCGTGCCTGCTGTGGGATGAGCACGGAAACATCACGTATTTTTCAGATGAGATGCCGGGTGTCGACCGCATCGCGGGACATGAAGTGCTTGTGCGTGAAAGCATGATTGCGCTGCCCGGGTTAATCGATTTGCACACGCACTTGCCGCAATATGAATTTGCCGGGCAAGGCGCCGAAGCGCTTTTGCCATGGCTCGAAAAATATACGTTTCCGCAAGAGGAGCGCTTCGCCGACGACGCAGTCGCTGAATTGCAGAGCCTGAATTTTTTCCAGAGTTGTCTGTCACAGGGCACCACCACGGTCGTGGCATATCTCGCTTCGCAGCGGCGGGCCGCAGAGATCGCCTTTGCAGAAGCCGAACGCTCGGGTCTCAGGGCATACCTCGGCCTCACGCTGATGGACCGCAATGTGCCGGCGGCGCTGCTCACGACACATAAGGACGCCGAAAAAAATATGCTCGCGCTGATCGACCGCTACCATGGCAAAGGGAAAACAGCTTTTGTCGTCACGCCACGCTTTGCGATCAGCTGTACATCCGCCTTGCTCACGCTCTGTGGCGAAGTGAGCCGCGCGCACAAGACCCTGCTGCAAACACACATCAGCGAAAACCTCGCAGAGATCGAAGCGACATTGAAACTATTTCCGCAGGCAAAATCGTACAGCGACGTCTATGACTCGCATGGCTGCCTGCACGACAAGACCCTGCTCGGCCATGGCATTCACCTCTCTGAGCCAGAGCGCGCATTGATTAAACAGCGCGACTCGGTCGTCGTGCACTGCCCGGTGTCGAATAACTTTCTCGGCAGCGGCATCATGCCTTATTCGCGCTGGCAAACCGAAGGGCTGCGACTCGGCCTCGGCACCGACGTCGCTGCAGGGTATTCGCTGTCGATGCTCCATGAGGCGAAGCAGATGACTGAAATGGCAAAATTGCGTGCACATGTGGATAACACAAAGACCAGTGTGAGCCTCGAAACGGCACTCTACCAGGCGACACTCGGCAATGCCGCCGCCATCGGCCGCGAACATGATCTCGGCAGTTTTGCGGTGGGCAAAATGTGCCGACATCGCGATTATCGACGACGCAAAATGCGATACCTTACTCGACGAAGAGCCCAACCATTATGCGTCATTGCCCGAACGCCTTGCGCGGCTGCTTTACCGCCACCACCCTGAAATGGTGGCCACGACTTTGATCGACGGAGAAATTGTCTTTGCCTGCGCGGGTAAATCTTCGCTGCGCGCGATCTTGCCGCTCATCGCGCGCTGGTATGCCACCGAGAGGCACCGTTACGAATTTCGCAACGACCGTAATCCTTACCGCACCTGGATCACCGAAATTTTCATGCAGCAGACGCAGATTGCTGCGGGCAAAGAGAAACTCAAAACCTTTTTGCGCCGTTTTCCTGATGTGAAAACTCTCGCAAAAGGCCCCGAGAGCGATGTGCTCGCGGCCTTCCAGGGCATGGGCTATTATTCGCGCGCGCGCAACATGTTCCGCGCGGCGCAATATATCGCCGCGAACTTCAAAGGCAAGGTGCCGGTCAGCTACGATGAGCTGTTGAAGATACCCGGCATCGGGCACTATACCGCAGCGATTGTCTCTTCGATACACAACAACGAAGCCATTCTCGCGAACGACGCCAACCAGGCACGAGTGCTGTCGCGGCTATTGCTGATCGGCCATAAAACCGGCAGTAAAGATTTCACACAGATGGCACGTGCGGCCGCGGCCGATCTATTTGGCGGCGAACTTTCTGCCGGAGACGTCAACGAGGCGCTCATGCAGTGGGGGCAGCTCATCTGCCGCAAGACACCCTTATGCGGCGAGTGCTTTGCGCAAAAGCACTGCCTGGCTTACAGCAAAGAGGAGCAGCGTAATTTTCCGGTCAAGGGCGAGCGTCCCGAGGCGCTCGACGTGCTGTGGGTAATGAGCATTTATCGTAAAGGCAGTAAATACCAGGTGTTTCAGGGAACGCGGAATTTCCCCTTTCTGCGCGGCGAGCTGCTGTTTCCGGGGTTTATCTCGCTGCCCGGCAAGAACAAAGACGCGAGATTGCCCGAAAAAATTCCCCCCGCGCGGCGCAATAAACTCGCGGTGATGGCGCACAGCCTGCCGGCCGATTTTCACCACGCCATCACACGCTACCGCATTGCGGTGAAGATGGTGATTGCGAGCGACCCCATCGAAGGTGGTAAATTTCTCACACCGGCGGAGCTCAAAGATGCCTGCCATTCGAGCCTGATGCAGAAGGCTCTGTCACGGCTCGACAAACTCGAATTCTGACCAAAACCCGCTTTACGCAAAACATTCACCCCTTGTTTTGCCAACCACATTCATGGCAGCGCATTACAAGCAAGACCTCTTCATCGTCACTCGTAACACTAACCGCAACGAAGTGCACTACGCAATCGAAATGGAAGCGGAGACCGGCCTGCCTGTCGGCAGCGCACCAATCAGCGTCTACTGGCTGATGCTTGAAAAGGGAGACAATGTCACCGAACCGATCACGATTTTTGAGCAGGTGGCATTCGGCATTGCTCAGCAGCACCTCGAGGGTGAGAATGTGATCATGAAGCTCGCTGCGTTGCCCGACCGCGCGATTCGCGTGTCCCGGTCAGAGAACAGCGAAAAACCACGCTTCAAAGCATACACGACCATTGCCGGCAGCGCGGCAGAGCTCACGGGTTTCTATGCGCATGCAGAAGCTGGGTTCCTGATGCCGAAAGTAAAATACATAGAAATCCACGGCGTCAGGAATGGCGCGCCAGTGAGCGAACGCATCAACAAATAAGACACTGAACCGCTTGACGCTTGCAGCGCGCAACGCGTCTGCACTTATGATCCCTGCTCTGCAGAGCTTCTGGCACTGGGTTTCTGAATTCGCGATTCCCGAAGGCACATCACCAGACGAACGCAAGCTGCATGTTTCGGCAAACCAGCTGATGATGGTGACACTGATACTCATCGCGGCGATGAGCATGTCGCTGCTCATTGCCTGGGTGATGCTTTTGCAGGTTGATTTCCATTTTTACCGCAACTATTATCTCGGCGGATTGCCCGCGGTACTGGCGCTGGTCATCGGCACGGGAATCTATATCTATCGTGGCAAGACGCGGCGTTTTTACGGCCCTATTGTCGCCTTCGCGTACCTGATGACTGCGCTCATCACTTCGCTCACTATTATTTTCGGCGGCGTCTACGGCCTCGAATATTGGGTGCTGGTCGTGATGGGCATCGGCATATTCGTGTTGCACAAGAAGACGTTTCTCAGGCACAGCGGCACATTGCTTGCTCTCGTGGCGTTTATCGGCCTCAGGCTGTGGACATACTATGTGCCGGAGATACTGCCCGTGCCGCACCAACCTACCCGAATATTCTATATAGTCTTCACTGCAGCCGCATTGTTCCTGATCATGGTGCTCGAATTCCGCTTCATCGCACAACAGAGCACCCGCGCCGAAGACGCCTTCATTGCGCAGCGCGACCTCGCCGACAAGCTGCTACTCAATATCATGCCGCAGAGCGTCGCGGAAGAACTCAAGGCAAAAGGAAAATACGAACCCCGCCATTATGACTCGGTGACGGTGCTGTTCACCGATTTTGTCGGCTTTACGAAGCTCGCCGCTGGTATGTCGCCCCAGGAGCTCCTCGCATCGCTCGAGACTTGTTTTAGTGCCTTTGACCGTATCGTGCAAAAACACGGCCTCGAAAAACTCAAGACCATCGGCGACAGCTATATGTGCGCCGCGGGTATTCCCGATCCAGTGCGCGACCATGCAGAACGTGCGGCGCGGGCCGCTCTCGATTTTCTGGCTGTGGTAAAAGAGCAGAAAGCGCAGGCAGAAAAAAGGGGGCGCCCTTATTGGGATATCCGCATCGGCCTGCACACGGGCCCGCTGGTCGCCGGTATCATCGGCGACCATAAATTTGCGTACGATATCTGGGGTGATACGGTGAACGTGGCTTCGCGCATGGAATCTGCCGGCGAAATCGGCCGTATCAATTTATCGGCCGCGACGGCAAAAAACATCGGCCCCGGGTTTGACGTACGCTCGCGCGGCGTGCAGAACGCCAAAAGCATCGGCGAAACAGAAATGTTTGAATTGGTTGCCGCCACCTCTCGGTCGCAGGGTAACTCCGCATCATGAATATACTGCTTGTGACGCTCGTCGCCGCCCTCGCGTTTCTCACCGGCATTGCGCTGCATTATTTTCTCTCGCTCAGGCGTTCGCTGAAAAGTTATGAACGCGAGCTTGCCGACCTGAAAAGACTGACCGGCGCTGCCAAAGGGCCGCAAAACGAGGCCTCTGAACCCTGGATACGCATGGTTGTCGAGGTGAAAAACCCGATCGAGCTTTCACACCGCGAGTCACCCATGGCGAAACTCGCCTCGGGCACGGCCCCGAATCTTGTGATTAAAAAGGTGTACGAACAGGTCGTCGCGCAGACCAAAACGCAGCTTAAAAGTAAAAACGTCGAGGCCGAAGTGAGCCTCATCGTGCTCTAAAATGCCGATTTATCTGCAACTTGCACTGGCCGCCCTCGGGGTTGTCGCCGCGCTCTTTATCATCGGTCGCATCAGGCATGCCGAGGCGCGCGTGCGTGCGCTGCGCCTTGAGGTGATGGACCGCAAAACGACTGCGCAGGCGGCAAAACTCAACGCAATCCTGCTTGCCGAAAACGCGCGGCTCGTGGCCAAAGGTATAGACCAGGGCTCGCTCATCATGCAGGGCGGGCACAAGGTGTTGTCAGAAGTCACATTTGGCCTGCTGCAGCTTTTTCCGGTGACGCGCGAACATGCGAAGATCGTCAAAGACACGCATAACCTGATCAGCGAAGGGCTTTATGGTGCATTTCGTGTTGTCAGCAAGCAGGTGGGAGACAACATCGCGGAATCGATCAAAGCCGAACAGCCCGCCGCGAAGAAGAAGAGCGGAAAACTTAGACACAAAAAACAACTCAAAAGACGTAAGCCCTGAAGATCCTATAGGCGGCAGTCACTTCGTCGCAGCCTGAACCTGCCGCAACACCTGCGCTCGCGAAAACGGTTTATACATAATCGCATCAAAATCGCCGCCGCCGGCCGAAACATCAGGTCCGAGAATATCGGCAGTGGCAAGCACTGCATGCGTGCGTTTTCGCCCCGCGTTCTTTTCGCTCTCCCTGATTTGCCGTATGACTTCAATGCCTGAAATATCGGGCAAAGTTTTATCGATAAAATACAAATCGTACAGATTCTTTTGTGCCATAGCCACGCCATCCGATCCGTTTTCGGCAAAATCGACTATCATACCCGTGTCTTTCAGCATCGATGCAAAGACGAGCCGGTTCACTTCGTCGTCTTCGATACTGAGAATGCACAGTGGTTGGCCGGCCGCATTGAGCGGAATGCGCGCCTGCTCGCCCCCGACTGCCGCATGATGGTTCTCGCCGGTTGTCAACTCGACCGGTACATCGACGGTAAAGGTGCTGCCTTTGCCCGGCTCGCTGATGACACCGATCTGACCCCGCATTTTTTTGCACAGTTCAAGGCAGACAGCCAGCCCTAAACCGGTTCCACGCGCCAGCGCACCATTCCCGGGTGCCTGAATATATGGCTTAAAGAGCTCCGGTATAACTTCGGCCGCAATGCCGCAACCATTATCGACCACGCTGAAGCGGAGCGTCGGGTGTATGAAATCGACGCCGGGATAAGCGACGAGCACGGTCACCACACCCCCGGGGGAAAATTTGATACCGTTGTGCACGAGGTTGATCAGCACCTGGCGGAGGTAATTCGGGAAACCAGTGACATATTCGGGAACATTCGGCGCAATCTGAGCACTCACGCCCGTACCCTTGCGCTCCGCTTCGGTGCGGAAAGTCATGACCACATCTTCGACAAGATCAGCCGGACGGAAAATTTTCGGGTCGGTAAAATGGTTCTCTGCTCTCGACAAATCGAGCACCTGATTGACGATGTGCAGCAGGTGCTGGCTGGTTTTCACCAGTGCCTGCTGCAGTTTTTCGGTTTCTTCGGCGGAAGATTTTTTTTGCAGCAGTTCGGCGATGCCGAGAATACCGTTCAGCGGATTGCGGATCTCGTGGCTCATCTTCGCGAGGAATTCGGCGCGAAACCGCGCCGCGTTGCGGTAGAGCGCCAGCAGATTGTCATTATTACGCAGCATGAGAAATACGATGACAGACAGCACGCAGAAAGAAGTGACGACCGAAATATACCATTCGACTTTCCCCATCGGCACACCATCGATGCGCACACCCGAGAGATCCTGGTACAGGCGAAAAATTACCGCGCGGCTGATCGCGAGCACCCCATACAAAATCCCCCATTTCCAGCCGAGGAAATACGTCGCGCTGATGAGTATATTGATCGTCTGCAGTAACGGCCCCGGATTCAGCGGGGCGAGAAGCAACTGATTGGCGCCGGTGACCAGCATCGCAGCGATGAGCATAGCATGCGCCCCGGCAGCAACCTTGCCGCGCTGCGCGTAATAACACGAGACGAATGCAGCTGCCACGATCAGTAAACCAGCGTACGCAGAAACCACCGCGCCGTCCCTGAAGCGCAGCGCAGATTGCAGAAAAACCAGTGCGCCGACGAAGAGCGAAATCCGGAACAGAACCTTGCTTTTCTCTTTTTTTAACCGCTCAAAATATTCCGCTTCGGTGAAGTTCATTTCAAGTATTCCTGTCCAGTTCTGCTAGCGCAAACACATAAGCTCCAAGCGATACCGCACGGCTCGTACCGAGCCGGCTTTGGCCGATGCCAGTGCGTTTCATGGCGTCATAAGAGATCTTCATATCGCTACCCGGCACGCCAATGGTCTGCATTTTACCGGCGCAGAATTCGGGCAGCTCCGCGGCATCTTCGAGATTGAAGCAGCTGAGTTCGAGACGGTCGATCGTGCGAGAATGATCAAAGTTTTGTATGCCACTGCGCAGTGCATGCATCATCGCCGGCGCAAAGAGCGCGTAGGCATTCGACACTCCGCCGCCAATTACCACAAGGCCGTCGATGAGCGTCACCACGTTCGCGATGCACTCGCCGAGCGCAGCACCCAGCTCAGCAAACGCCTGCTCTGCAGCGGCGCGGTTGCCTTCGCGCTCGCCCTGCGCAACCTGGCAAATTTCTTTCGCTGTCAGTTTTTCGCCATACGAACGCTGCAGCGCCCTGATGCACACACTCTCTTCCATGAAGGTGTGCGGATGTCTTGCGTTACGCAATAGCCACACTTCGCCTGCGGCGGAATTATCACCGATAAACAATCGGCCGTTTTGTATGATGCCGCCACCGAGACCGGTGCCGATCGTAAAACCAATCAGGTTTTTGTAACGCTTCGTGCTGCCCGCGGCTTCTAACTTCTGGTTTATGTGCGGGAGAAATCCCCCCAGCGCTTCGCCTAATGCAAACAGGTCGCCGTCGTTGTTGATAAAGACGGGCACCCCGAATTTGTGCGCGAGCAAGGGTCCCAGAGGCACACCGCCGCGAAACGCCGGCAGGTTACCGAGATCACCGATGATCCCTTCAGGATAATAACTCGGGCCGGGGAACGCAAAACTGATCGCCGCAGGCTTCTTTTTCACCCGCGCGGCGACCTCAGAAAAACCGTCGGAAATGGTTTTGAGGCACAGATCGAGATTGTCGGCGTGCGAAGGGTATTCAACCGGCTGCACCACCTCTTCGCCGCCAGCCATCGCGGAAAAAGAAAATTTGGTCCCGCCCGCATCGAGCGTCAGCACGACTCGTTCGTCGTTTTTATACTGCACGGCCTGCCCTGAGCTGGCGCACGGCGATATAAAGAACGTAGAGTATACAACAGAGCGGCACCACCAGGCTCACTGCGACGCCCGCGCGATCACTCACGTAGCCCATGACCGGCGGCACCAGCGCGCCACCCGCAATGGCAGTCACCATAAGCCCCGAAAGTTCGCTCGCACGCGCCGGCCGTGACTCAATGGTGAGCGAAAACACCAGCGGAAAAATATTTGCGAACCCCAGCCCCACAAGACAGGCTGCAACAAAACTCAGCTTGCTCCGCGCGATAAAAAGCAATGCGATTCCGGCCAGCGAAAGCAGCGCCGTGATAAGCAAAAAGCGGCGCGCACTCAGATAGCGCAGCGCGACACTGCCGGCAAAACGGCCTGCCATGAGGGTAAGAAAGAACAGCCCGACGCCCGCCATACCGATGTCACCCGCGGCATTACCCGCCTTGTCTTTCATCAGCGCAGGCAAAGTGGCACTCATGCAGACCTCGGCGCCGACATAGAGAAATATCGCGAGCACCATCGGCCATACTCTCGGATCGGTGAGTAATACGAAGCTGCCGCTGAATGTTGCCTTTGCCGCGGCAGAAATATCCGGAGCCTCGCGGCGCACGCGTGCGAGAAAAATCAGCAGCGCGCAAAATGTGCCGGCGGCGAACACGGTAAAAACCACTTCCCAGCGGTTGTGAAAATAGCGAATCGCAAGGAAAGGAATGAGCGGTGCGCTCAGGGTGCCAATGCCCTTGATGAACTGCGCGAACGTCAGATTGCGCGCAAAGTCACCCGGTGAAGAATGCGCATGCAAGAGCGGCGCACCGGCAACCTGCAGCACAGTCGCCCCGGCCCCGATGACAAGCACGGCGGCCAGAAACAGGCGATAACTGCTGAGCCCCGCTAATGGCAACAGCAGACCGCCGAGCATCAGGCAAAGTCCCGTGATAACTGTCACGCGCTTACCGAATTTTTCCTGGAAATACCCGGTGGGAACCGACAGCGTGCCAAACATGATGAAGCCGGCGAAAGCGATAAACGAGGCCTCGAACTGCGTCAAACTGAGTTTCTGCCGCACGAGCGAAACGAGCGGCCCGATCAGATCGCCAAAGCCCATCACGAGAAATACCAGGTAAACAGGATAGATTGCTTTTTGCAGAGAATTCCCCCCTTCGAGATCAGGACTTTCGGGAAAAACGCCGAATCACCTTCTGGTATTCGCGCGAACCCGGGTTCAGCGTGCGTTTGAAAGTCTTGTAGTCAACCCGGTAAAGCCCGAACCGTTTGTCGAATCCTTCGAGCCACTCGAAGTTATCCAGCAGAGACCAGTAATAGAAGCCGCGCACATCATAGCCTTCTTTTAAGGCCACAGACAGTACGTAGAGATGCCGGCGGATAAAATCGCCGCGGCGCGAATCGTCTGCATCGGCGAGCCCGGCTTCGGTGACAATCATCGGCACACCGATCGTAGAAATTTTCTTAATGGCGTAGAGCAATCCCTCGGGGTAGATCGCCCAGTCCATGTCAGTTTTGGGAAAGCCGCTGAGCTGGCCGCGATCATAAAAACTGGCTGAGAACGGGTTAAAATAGACTGTTGCGCGGGTGTAATAATTGATGCCGAAAAAATCCATCGCGCGCACGCCGTCGCTGTTTTCATAGGAATATTCGCCCTTGAATGGCAGGCTCACTGCATAACGGCCTGTTTTGAAAAAATCGAGCATACCGCCCATCCAGATCTGTTCTTCGTAGTCGGCGACAATCCAATCGAGCAGAGACCATGAATTATGCGGCCGTGCTTCCAGCACAGACACAATTGCACCGACCTGGTGTTTTTTGCTGTGCGACATTTTTTTGAAATTTTCGTAGGTTGTCACATGCGCCATGAGCAGATGCTTCGCAACCCTGCAGCTGAGCGCAAAATCGTGTTTTCCCGGCGGCAGACCGCCTTCGAGGTAACTGCTGACGGGGTAAAGATTCAGCTCATTAAACGTGCCCCAATACATCACTGCGTCCTGGTATTCGCCGAACATGAGGTTTGCATAGCGATACCAGTATTTGAGATTTTCTTCTTTCTCAAATCCGCCTTTATCAGCAAACCACAGCGGATCGGTGAAGTGGTGCAGCGCGATCATCGGCTCAATATTGGCGGCTTTGAGCCGGCGAATCAGGTCGCGGTAATGCGCGATCGCCTTTTCATCAAACTTGCCCTCTTCAGGTTCAATGCGGCTCCACTCAATCGAAAAGCGGTACGCATTTAATCCGAGATCCTGCATCAGCTTCACGTCTTCCCGGTAGAGCTCATAGTGGTTTGCGGCTTTGCCCGCAGTTTCACCGCGCGCGATGCGCGGATATCCGTGTTCTTTGGGCGTGCGTTCCCAGCGATACCAGGTGTTTTTTGTCAGACCGCCTTCGATCTGGTACGCAGATGTCGCAGCTCCCCAGAGAAAGTTCTGCGGAAACGCAATATCGTCTGTGCGGATTTTACTCCAATCCCATTTTGGGTTGGGATAGCGAAGATTAAAATAAAGACAAAAAGCAAAATTCAGCGTGAGCAGCACACCCAGCGGTACCGTGAGATATTTTCGCCAACCGCGCAAGAGTATCCCGAACACAGCGACGCACGAAAATGGCTGCCGAGCAAGCTGTAAACGAAGAATTACTGGTTTACCAGTGCGTGAGATCGCGGAGTACACGGTCGGCCGCAGCCAGTTCTTCGGCCGTATAGAGGCCGGTCACAACCGCAACACAGTCTGCCCCCGCTGCGCGCGCGCACGCAATGTCGTTCGGAGTGTCGCCGATGACGGTCATCGCTACACCGGCGCCGAATTCTGCACTGATCTGCTCACGCGCCGCCACACCAAGCGCGGTGCGCTCGGTGTGTTCATCGCCAAAGAAACCAAAACAGAACTGGGTAAATAAATCTGCGAGTTTGAGTTCGCTGCCACGCCGCGTATTTCCGGTCAACAGGCCAACCCGCGCATTTTGTTGCGCGGCCAAACTGTGAATCAGCTCCTGAGCCCCGGGCAAAACCAGCGCGGGTTGCTTTGCCAGCGCTTCGGCGAGATAGTCGTGATAGAGCTGCGTCAGCGATTGCATGCTCTGCGCCTGCCTCGCTTCTGTTATTGCCCGTTCGAAGAGCCCCGCATCCGTCATGCCGGCAAAATCGCGGCCATGCCAGTCGAGCTCGTGCTGCAAAAGATCTTGCACCGCGCGGCGAAAAGCGCGCGAACCGACACCCTGCGCGTTGACCAGAGTGCCGTCGATGTCGAAGAGGTAGACGTGTTCCACGCGGGCCATTTCGCTATCTGGCACGGGAGCGGTTATTTCCGACTATGCTCTACCCAAATCAGGTCTTCAGTTTTATAACCAAGTTTGGCGGCGATTTGCAGATAGCTCTGCTTCACCTCGGCGGGTATTGCGGGTGTGCGCGACAAGATCCACAGAAAGTCGGTATTTTTGCCAGCGATAAGCGCATACTGGTAACCAGAATCGAGCGCAATGACGTTATAACCAGAATAAAACGGCCCGAAAAAAGATACCTTGAGCATTGCGGTATTTTCATCGCTCACAAATTTCGCCTTACCGATCGCCTCTTTCCATTCGTTTGTTTTGTAGTTATAGCCGCGGTTCACGACCCTGATCGAACCGTCTTCATTTGCAGAATACTCTGCCGTCGTATTATTCAGGTCGCGCTCAAAGCGAAAATCGAGCCGCGCGATTTCATACCATTTGCCGAGATATTTTTCCTTAGCAAAGGGAGTAACTGCCCTCGCGCCTTCAGGTATCGTCGCGCAGGACAGAAGGCCCGACGCCAACGCACAAACCAGCAGGTTGATGACTCCTACCCTCATAGCCCCTCGATATGCCGCACCAGTGCGTTTATCTCGTCGCTCGTTAGGTGGTCCTTAAACGGCCGCATCTCCTTGCCCTTGCCTTCAGCGATCGTTTTCGCAATGCCCGCGCGCATTTTGTCTCCGCCAAAGAAGAATCCCATTTTCATGCCGATGGTACCAAACTTGCGCATCCCTTTATTCGCCCACATTTCGGGCGGCGTGCCATCGACACCGTGGCAGAACGAACAGGCAGCCTGCCAGATATCGGCTGCGCGTTTGGCCTCGGCGGTCTGCGGCTGTACTGACGCGCAGGCGCTGAAAAGCAGCATTAGCAGTAAGACGCTGCTTTTTTTTAAGGTGGATGGATTCATTTCGAAGGTCCTTTTAAAATAGAGGCGAGTTTTGCCGCCCACTCGAGCAGCAATTCTTCGGATTTACGGGTTTCTTCGCTGCTCTCTGCAGCGGCTTTTTTTTCAATCTCGAACCAGCCGTCAGCAATCGATTCAGCGAGGCTTTCTTCAATGCTTTGCTTGTCCACGGATTATCGCGAGCCTGCCCCCCGCGGCCTGCGGGACATCAGGACTTTAGAATGTACTCGAGGGGGGACTTGAACCCCCACGCTGTAAAGCATACGCACCTCAAGCGTACGTGTCTACCAATTCCACCACCCGAGCGAGTGTTTTGCCACTGGCCGCGCGAGCGGCCTGTGGCAAAACCGATCAATTTAACACCCCGTCAAGCTATCCTTTACACTCATTCCAGTTGCGGCCGAAAGCGCCCGACACCTGCAGGGGCACCTTCAGCTTCACCACCTGCTCCATTTCGCGCTTCGCCATCGCCTCGAGCTCTTTTTCTTCGTCGGGCGGCACCTCAAAGAGCAGCTCGTCATGAATCTGCAACACCATGCGCGACTGCATCTTCTTCACCAGCAATTTTTCGTGGATCACGATCATCGCCTTCTTGATGAGGTCGGCGGCGGTCGATTGCACCGGTGTGTTGATCGCGAGACGCTCGGCGCCCTGGCGCACAAAGTGGTTTGCCGACTTGATCTCACCGATCAGGCGGCGGCGGCCGAACAGGTTTTCGGCATAACCCTTTTCGCGCACCGATTCGATCGTCTGCTGCATATAGGTCTTGATGCCCGGAAAGGCGGCAAAATAATTCGCCATCAGTTCTTTCGCTTCACCCCGCGTGATCGAAAGATTGCGCGCGAGTCCAAATTCGGTCACACCATACACAATCGAAAAATTGAGCACTTTGGCCTGCGAACGGAACTCCGCAAAAGCCGGAATCGCCTTCATTTTTTTGAGATCGACAGGGTTAACTTCAAACACGACGTCGCGGGCAGCGCCCGAAAAATCGCCTTTCTTTTCGTCAAAGCGCGAACGGAACAGCATATACGCCGCGCGGTCGTGAATGTCTTCGCCGTTCTGGTATGCCGCAATCAGGTTCGCATCTTCGCAATAGTGCGCGAGAATTCTGAGCTCGATTTGGCTATAGTCGAGACTCAAAAGGCGGCGGCCTTTGCCGGCGATAAACGCAGCGCGCAAATGGGCGCCTTCTTCGCCTTTGACTGGTATGTTTTGCAGGTTAGGATCAATACTCGAAAGCCGACCAGTCGCGGCAGTCACCTGCGAAAGCGACGTGTGTACGCGACCGGTCGCGGCGCTTCGGTGCGCAGGCAGAGCGTCCACGTAAGTTCCGAGTAGCTTGGTATAGAACCGATAGTCCAAAATCGGCGCAATAATCGGGTGCGCATCTTTGAGTTCTTCGAGCACACTCTGGTCTGTCGACATCGCGCCTTTCTCAGTCTTGCGCGTCGAATCAATATTTAACTTCTCAAACAGGATCGCCTGAAGCTGTTTCGTCGAAGCAATATTAAATTCTTCGCCTGCATGCTTATAAATTTTCTTCTCGGCTGCGGCGATTCTTTTACGATATTCTTTGCCAAGCTCCGCGAGGTGTTCCATGTCGACGTGCACGCCGGTAAATTCAATATCTGCCAGCACCTTCGAGAGCGGCACGTCGAGCTCGCGGTAGATTTTTTCCAGGTTCACCTTTTGTACTTTCGGCAGCAGCGCATCGCGCAGGGCAAGCGTGACCTCGGCATCTTCGCACGCATAGTGTGAGAGGCGGTCGAGTGGCACTGCGCCGATCGGCAGAGCAGACTTGCCCTTGCCGACGAGCTCGGAAAATGTCACCGTCTTGTATTGCAGGTGGTCTTCTGCCATGTCGTCCATATTGTGGCGGCGCACGTTGGGGTTCAAAAGGTACGACATCAGCATCGTGTCGTCGGCATAACCCTCGACCTCGATGCCCGCCGCGCGAAACACCTGAATATCGAATTTGATATTCTGGCCGATCTTGGCGACTTTTTTGTTCTCGAGAAAGGTTTTGAGTTTAGGCAACAGTATCTTCTTGTCGTCGACATCCGCATAATCGCCGTTGAGCGTTGCCTCACCGCCATCGGGCAGCGGAATATATGCACTCATTAGCGTCTGGCCTTCGAACCAGCCGAGGGAAACACCAAAAATCTGCGAGTCGTGCACCGCGAGCCCCGTAGTTTCCGTATCGACGCAGATTTCAGCGAGTTTCGAGAGCTTGCCCAGCAATGCATCGAGCTCGGCCGCGGTCTTGACGGTGACCGTATTCTGGCAAAATTTTATTTCGGGGCCGGTTCCTCCTGTATCCGGCGAATCCTTATCTTCTTCCGCAGCATCGGATTTTCCCGGCGGCGCAGCTGTGCCAGCGGTCTTTTTCAATAATTTCTCCCATTCGCTCGCAACCGTCGGCAATTTTTTCTTTTTGAAAAGGTTCGCACTTTCGGGGTTTAATGCCAGTGCCATCGCATCGGGCTTCACTTTGAGCTGAATGTCTTTGCGCAGCGTGACAAGCTGCTGCGAAATATACGCGTTGTCTTTACTGGCTTCCAGTTTCGCCCTGAGGCCGTCAGGTTTGATTTTCGCGATATTCTTGTAAATCTTGTCGAGAGTTTTGTATTCAGCGATGAGTTTTGCCGCTGTTTTCTCTCCGACTCCCTTAACACCGGGCACGTTATCGGCAGTGTCCCCCACGAGCGCCATGTAGTCGGGCACCTGTTCACGGGTGATGCCGATTTCTTTTTTTACCCACGCTTCGTCGATCTCCAGAAAATCCGAAACGCCTTTCTTGGAGCGCAGCATCATCACGTTCTTATAGAGCATGTTATACAGATCTTTATCGCCCGAAACAATTTCGATGGCGTCAAAGTCGGCCTTGTGCTGTTCAATAATCGAAGCAATCGTGTCGTCGGCCTCGGCGCCTTCGATAATCAGCGGCGGCAGATTCAGTTCCGCCGCAATTTTCTGTATGTCGTCGATCTGCCGGCGCAGCTCGTCGGGCATCGGCGGCCGGTGCCCCTTGTAGTCAGGATAAAGTTCATAGCGCGGGTTCATCTCGCGGCTCGGGTCAAAGCAGAGCACGAGGTGCGTGGGCTTGCGATCGGCGATCAATTTCGCCAGCATGCGGAAAAAACCAAAGGTTGTTTCCGTCGCGTGGCCTTCGCTATCGGTGAGGTTTTGCCCCGCAAAGGCAAAGTGCGCGCGGTAGGCCATCGCATGGCCGTCGACAAGAACGAGTGTTTTTTTCTGTTTGGATTTCATTTGTATTTTCCCGGATCATTGCAGCGCAATGATCCGGGTTAACACAAATTCCGCTCGCCGATCTCACACGGCAAGTGCAATTGGGCCATGCGCCGCATTGTACTCTACCTCGCTTTTGTCGCGGGGGCCTTATTTTACGGGCGGGCGTATTGCCGGCAGGCCGACCTGCAATATACGTACAGGCAGGAAATCACGGCCGACACCTTCGCCGAATACTACGAGCGCCGGCATAATTTTTCGCGCACGATCGGCGTACCCGAGCACATGGCGGAGAAACTCGTCGTGCATAATGAACAGAACGACGGTACAGCAATTCTGTACATTCATGGTTTTGGCGCGTCGCGCGGCGAAGGTGAAGCAGTCGCCGACAGGCTTGCCGGGCAGATCGGTGCGAACCTGTATTATGTGCGCCTGCCGGGTCATGGCCTGAACGCCGAAGCACAGGCTACTGTGACATTCCAGCAGTATATGCAGACTTGTGAAGAAGCGCTGCTCATGATGCGCAAACTGGGCAAAAAAATTATCGTCATCGGCACCAGCACTGGCGGGCTCATCGCAACGTACCTTGGCGCAAAACACAGCGATAAAATCCATGCGCTCATTCTCGCCTCACCGCTGTGGGATTTCGGTAATAAAACGACGCGCATTCTGAATTTTCCCGGCGGCTTCAGGCTTGCGAGCGCTGTCATGGGAAAAGAACGCGACGCGCGCTGGAAAGAAGACCCCGAAAAACGCCAGCATCCTGATTATTACAAATACTGGCTCATGAAACAAAGATTCTCTGCGCTCATCGGTTTAAATAACCTGCGCCGTTACATTATGACCCCCGAAACTGTCCGGGCGATAAATATCCCGGTACTCTGCCTCGTCTATTATAAAGACACGAAACACCAGGACGACACGATCGACATCGGCAAGATCCGAGATTTATTTCCTGAGCTGGGCAAGGCAAAAGGCGGCGGAGCAAAAAACAAGCTCGTCGAAATTGCCGACGGCAATCATGTGTTGCTGAGCGAATTTGTGCGCACCGATAAGGAAAAGATTTTCACAGAAATCACCGGCTGGCTGGGCACATTATCTAATGAAGCTGCGCCTCATTAGATAATGTGAAATCCTTGACCGCCTGCTTAAACACCGCGCGTCGCTACTCTACAGGAATATGAAATTTTCCGCGCTATCGATCCTGCTGATCATCACCCTGCAATGCGGCACGAATATCCCATTCGACCAGGAACTCACACTCAAGCGCCCGACGGGCATAAGCGTCACTGCGCTCGCCGGGCAGAAAATGCAGCTGCAGTACACCGTTCAGAACCAGGAACAGACATTTGACGGGTACAATGTGCTGATTTCGCGCACTGAAATCGGCGACAGTGAAATATACAGCATGGAACCGCTGACAATCAACGGCAGCGTGCCGACGCTTTTGCATTCAAACGCTGATTACAATATTAACCTGGTACGCAGCGCGACGCTGAACCGCTTCACGAATGTACTGCCCTTTGAAATCGGCACTACGTATTTTTTTCGCATACAGGCGCACTCACGCAAGGGCGTGCGCTCCGAAGGGTCGAACCTCGTTTCCGCAGTCGGCCAGCCCTGAACTCACGGCCTTTCGCGTTCAGCCAACTCACCAATAATATACAGTCCGCAAAAGGCTGAACTGATCAGCACACCGGAAAAAAGGATCAGCATGAGCGAATTGACCGCAATACCTAAGGTGCCCACGGCTGCCGCCGACAAAGCCACGGCAAAAAACCCGGCTGTGTACCAGCCTCTTTTGTTCGCCTGCGCGCGCGCTGCGTGAAAGACCACACGGCAGCTGAGCGAAAGCGCAATTGCACCCACCAGAGCAAAATATACGTTGGAGATTTTGAAAACGGAAATTCCGAAGATCAGCGGATCGCGCGCGGTATAGAGCACCTGCAGGTGAATGATCTCACCCACGATCAGAATCTTTTCCTGCGCGCGCAGAAACCAGAACGGACTCAGAATGGCTGCGTACACGGCGGCAATGCCCAGCACGAAAAAAATCCGCCGGCGTGTCAGCAGAAACCGCCCGTCGGCAAGCCAGCAGGCATAATAGTATATTGAGGCAATCGCCATCAGCGCAAAAACATTGATCACCAGAAACAGGTGTGGTAACTTGAGAAACAGGCCGTCGAAAAGCAGCTGGTAAATCGACAGCGCGAGCGCGGCGGTCAGGAAAATAAACAGCATCAGCTGGTTGCGCGTGTGCTTCAGGTTTTGCAGCTGCCTGAATGCAACGAGGCCGCAGATGACAGCCAGCGAATAGAAAAGGATTCTCATAGCCTGGTAATTCTGCGCTGCGATTATTTGACAGGTGGTTTGTTTG
>JAXMHE010000030.1:0-38746 GCA_046346945.1 Turneriella sp. | reverse complement strand
TGCCAAGCCCAGCAGCGCGACTTTTGTCCATTGTGTTTTCTTCATTCATTCTCCCCGGGAAATGTTACAGGTGCTAAATAGCTTTCGGTAGCATCACGCCATGGAAGTTCTTAGCATGAATTCATACGGATTTCCACTTTATTCCGAAAACCGCTGGTCTTTTTTGAAATCGATCAGCTAAAATTTGGCTTATTACAGGCCTGAAGCGTTTTTCCGGAACTCGACGGGAGTCATTCCTGTCTTCACTTTGAATGCGCGGTTAAAGGGCGCGAGCGAGCCAAAGCCCAGGTCCATTGCAAGGCGAAGAATGGGCAGCGAGGCATTCGCCCTGTCGCTGAGCAGGCGGCGTGCTTCTTCAATGCGGAATTCATTGAGGTAGTCGTTAAAATTTCTGTAGCCGAGGGCTGAATTTATCAACCTTCTTAATAGGTATTCCTGTGTCTGCAGGTATTCGGCGAGGTCGCGAATCGACAGGCTCTCGCGCATAAAGATTTTCTCTGTGTGCATTGCCTGATTCAGGCGCGCAAGCAAAGCCTGGTCTATGTTGGCGGGTGGCGGTGTCTGCGCATTTTTGCCGCTATCTCTGGCAAGGCCGGCCTGCGCGCCGATAAGACGGCCGCTGAAATACCATACCAGTATGAGTACCACGCCCGAACGGATCAGGTCGAAAAGTTCAGGAGTTTTTCTCTGCTGGTAGATAAGTTCGGTGATAAGTATGAGCAAAATCGCCGCGCCGGCAATCACCATAAACTGCATGCGGAATTTTCGCCGCTCTTCGACCAGGTCAGCCTTGCGCCGGGCGATCACCGAGAACAGCGTTGTGAGAATAAAAGTAAAGGATACGACTTGCGGTAAGGCTCTCAGCAATACAGCCGGCTCTCCGAAGCGCGCGAGACTGTCGTCCGCATAAACGCGCAGGGATAAGACTAAAACAAAATTCAGCGTTTCTATGAAAAGAAACAACAGTAAGTGTTTCAGCCGGAAACGGAACGCATCGATAAACAAGGATTCGGCGAACAAATAAAACGCAAAAGGCACCGCGAAGCAGCCGACATGAATCAGCCATACAAGCCACGCATTGTTATGCAGCAAGTGGCAAAGCTGGCATCCGAGATAACCCGCGAGGCTGACCAGGAACATGGCTGCGGCGCCGGTTCGGGCAGAAACACGCCCGGGAGAAACGACCGTCGTCGCAACAAAAAGTAAAATAACAATCGCGGCAAACTTCAGGTACAGAGAAATATCTGCCATGGGGCAGTATCCTCCTATTTGGCCGTTGGCTTCAGGTAAACTGTCGTATTCGTCGTGTCTTTGAAATAGGTTGCCACGACCTGCTTAATACGCGCCGCATCAACCTGTTCAATCTCTTCGAACGCGGTGAACATCTTTCCATAGTCCTGCAACACGAGTTCATAATAAGACAGCGTGTCGGCCATGCCTGCATTCTGTTGCAGCGTGTGCACGATTTCAGCAATGTAGCGGTTTTTGATTTTTTGCAGCTCTTCGGGCGAAGGCCCTTCGGTCTTCAGGCGGGCGAGTTCTTCGGCGATGGCCTTTTCGATATCGCTGTAATGGGAGGCATCGAAAACGTCTGCAAAGATCGTGAACTGGTTATCGAGCTTCTCGCCCGGGGTAGAAGAACCGACTTTGATATCCCCTGCTAGTTTGTCGCGGATCACAAGACGATTGACCAGCCGCGAGGTCTGGCCATCGCCCAAAAGGCGCGACAGAACTTCGAGCGCCCGGTCGTCTGCGTGGTAAACGGGCGGACGTGCCCAGCCGGTAATCATTGCCGGTGAATTTTTCGCTTCAAGCCATGCGGTGCGACGCCCTTTTTGCGCTTCATAGACGGTCGGCGGGAACTCGGGTGTTGGTCTTGCCTTGAGGCGACCGAAATATTTGTCGATAGTCTTGAACGTTTTGTCAAAGTCTAGATCCCCCACGACGGCGATCACCATACGCGTAGGAATATAGTTAGTCGTGAAAAATTCGCGCGTCTCTTTGAGGCGCAGCCGGTGCATGCTCTTCTCGAAACCAATCACCGGTTTGCCGTATGGGCTGAAGCCGTAGGCTGTTTTAAGAAAAAGCTCGTACAGTAGTGAAGTTGGCCTTGAATCGTAGCGCATCCGCCTTTCTTCTTTAATCACCTTGCGCTCGGGGTAAAACTCACGCAGTACCGGATCGAGGAAGCGATTGCTTTCGAGCTCGGCCCACATCTCGAGCCGGTGTGCCGGCAGTTTGATCTGGTAGTTAGTCACGTCCGCAGTCGTGTACGCATTGTAGCCCACCTGCCCTGCAAGTGAATAGGCCTGCGAATCTTCTTCTGAAATCACGTATTGCTGTGCCTTTTTTTGCCAGCGATCAAGCCTTGCCTGTAGAACCTGAATCGACGCGGTGATCTTGCGGCGTTCGTCTGCAGTGAGCAGCGGATTGAGCAGCGTGCGTTCGAGCGTGTCGATGCGCTCGCCGTCGGCTTCGATCTGGTCGAGATACAGTTTTTCCGCCTCATAGTTAGTCGTGCCCATCACCGGCGTTCCTTTAAACAGCAGGTGTTCCAAAAAGTGTGCCGTGCCCGACTGGTCGAAAGGTTCGTTAGCCGAACCGACGCCAATCTTGAGGTAGCAGGCAATTGTCGGGCTCGACGGCTGGCGCATCGCGATCACGCGCAGGCCATTGGCGAGGGTGACTTTGCGGATATTGCCCTCGACGGATTTACGGAATTCGGCGATGTTGAATTTTTCATCGCTGTCTGCTGCGGCGGTGAGAGCCGTGGCTGACACAACGAAGCTAAGCAGGATCAATGCCATACGAAGAGGGAAAAAATGCATGCACCAAATTCAGTATATCCTGTGGCCTGACGAACAGTTTTGCGCCCTGCCGTGCGGCTTTGGGACACAGGGCCGTACATTGGGCTTTACGAGCGGAAACAGGCTGCGTGCCTTGCCGACCCGTGTGAAAACCGGGAATCCGGAATTTGGAGAAATTATGAACCTGAGAATTATTTCAATTATAGCTGTGGCTGCGCTCACGTTGTCGTTCGCTGCATGCAACAAAAAGGCCAGCGAGTGCAAGACAATCGACGACATGTATACACAGGTAGCGAAGAAACCAGCCGCGGAAACAGGCAAAGGTAAAGAATTCGACGCAGCAAAAGCGAAAGCCGAAGCTGAAGAAGTGATCAAATGGCCGCCAAGCACGCGCAGCTGACCCTCAAAACACCAGAACTGCAGAAAATTAATGCCGACCTCATGGCCGCGCACAAAGGCATGGCCGACGCATACCGTAAACTCGGTGGTGTGAGCGACAAGCCCGAAGAAGCTGCAAACAGCCTGAAAAATGCGACAGAAGGCTCAGAGCTGATGAGCAAATCAGCCGACGCGCTGATGAAATCAGCGGAAGCATTGCAAAAGTTTTGTAACGCCAACTAATTCAGCCAGCGGGGCGTCTGCCCCGCTCTTATTCACTTCTGTCCTGCCGTAATTTACTTTTCGCTCTGTTGCAAAATTCCATTCCATTTTCATGGACAAAGCGCAACTTCCCGATTTCATCGAAAAAAAATACGAAGAGAAAAACACGAACCCCGCCGTGCTCGAAGACAGCGATGTCAAGCGCGCGGTGCATGCAATCATCGACATGCTTGACCGCGGTGAGTTGCGTGTTGCAACACCACCAAAGACGGCGGATCATTCAGCAGATACCTGGCGTGTCAATGCGTGGGTAAAAAAAGCGATCCTCATGTATTTCCCGATGCAGGGCATGCAGACTTCGCATGCCGGCGATATCGAATTCTGGGATAAGATCCCCACGAAGAAAAATTACGCTGCGCAAAAGGTACGCGTGGTGCCGCCAGCGGTGGCGCGCTATGGCAGCTTTCTCGAACCCGGTGCGATCATGATGCCTTCGTACGTCAATATCGGTGCCTATGTCGGCGGCGGCACGATGGTCGACACATGGGCCACCGTGGGCAGCTGCGCACAGATCGGGCAGCACGTGCATCTATCAGGTGGGGTGGGCATCGGCGGCGTGCTCGAACCGCCACAAGGCCTACCTGTTATTATTGAAGACCATGCGTTTCTCGGCTCGCGCTGCGTGGTCGTTGAAGGAGTGCAGGTGAGCACAGGAGCCGTTTTGGGTTCTGGTGTGATACTCACAGCTTCAACCAAGATCATCGACGTTTCGAAATCAGAGACGCAGACGTATAAAAGTTTTGTGCCGAAAAATTCCGTGGTGATTCCCGGTACGTACCCGAAAAAATTTCCGGGCGGTGAATTTCAGGTGCCTTGCGCGCTGATTATCGGCGAGCGCAAAGAATCGACCGATCTCAAAACTTCGCTCAATAACGCCCTGCGCGATTTTGAAGTCTCGGTCTGATCTTTTTGCACTTATTGGCGCCGGCCCTTCGCTGAACTATTGCGGCGCCGAGCTGGCGGAGCTGTGTGCACGCGGCGCGCATTTCCTGATCAGCGATTCTGCCGCAGCGGCTGTGCTGCGGCAGTTTAAGCCAGCAGCCGCCACGGTTTTTACGGTCGAGCTGCGCAGGCACTTATATCTGAGCCGGATTGATAGCGCTGCTGTCTTCGGCGTACAGGCGTACAAGGCTTCTCATCCGCGAAACCTGCGCTTTACCGCACCGCGCATAGTTAGTCGCTTCAAACTAATGGGCGAAACCGGCGCCGAGAACGAACTCTATTCCCCGGGGACTGTACTGGGCACGATGTTTTCGTTTGCGGTAACCGCATTACCGGGCGCAAAGGGAGAAATCCACCTTTTTGGTGCAGATTTTTCATATATCGATAACCAGATCTATTCCCGCTACATCGGCCCCCATATGTCGGCATTCAACCGCCTGGCAACGCAGGAAAACTGGCAGTATGAAATGGTTTTGAAAAAGTCATCGGCCTTCATTCTGCGCGGTGGCCATGCGATTCGCACGAGCTATGAGCTCGCCAAGTCATGCAAAAATCTTTCGGTGTTCAGTACGAAATTGCCTGCCTCGATTGCCATTTTCGATTATTCTCCGCTCGGCATCGAATCTCCCGCGGTGCGGAAAGTTGTGCCTGCTTCGTTGTCTGCAAATCATTGACAGGCCTGCGGACGCAGTTGAAATCTGCCATGGCAAAGAAAAAGAAAGTGGCTAAAAAGCCCGTGAAGAAAGCTGTGAAGAAGCCGGCTAAGGCAGCGAAAAAAGCTCCGGCCAAGAAACAATCCGCAAAACCCGCACGCGCTGCTATGCAGATGCCCCCCGAGGGCACTGTGGTATGGATGGGGCTAAACACACCCGACCAGGCAGCGGCAGCGCGTTTCTACCGCCAGGTGCTGAAACTGTCGAGTAAGCTCGTGCCGATGGGCGAGCAGTCGATGATGATTTTGAGCGCCGGTGGCAACGATGTGGCACACGTCAGCGAAATGACAGAAGACCGCGGCCCGCGGTGGATGGCATTTTTTTACGTGAAGGACGTCGACGCGGCGGCAGCAGAGGCCGCAAAAGCGGGTGGCAAAATCCAGGTGCCGCCGACCAATATTGAGGAGGGTCGTTTTTGCGTGATGCTCGATCCGCAGGGAATCGAGTTCGCGGTATTCAAACCGAGCTGATGCGGGCTTCGCCCGAATAGTTTAGCAGCTTAGATCCGCGGCGCAGCCGCGGATCTAAGCTGCACAAATGTTTGGGGAGAAGCTGACCTAGAAGGTCAGCTTCTGGTTAAACAAGTCTGAAAGAAATTTGCGGTCCTTCTCATTAATTTCCGTGCCGTCGGCATGGTTGATCAGAAATTCATCTTTGACGCCGAGCACCGATGCCTCGGCCGAGAATGTCATGATATCTAGCCCCAGAGCATAGAGCACCTGCGTGATCTGCATGAGCACACCCGGGCGGTCAGGCCTTTCGACAATCAGCCGCGAGCAGCGGTGTTTAGGATCCGCTTCCAGGATAAAATCTGATTTGCTCGCCTTGGCATTTTTGATCTGCTGCAATTTTTCGGGATAGCGCGCGATAAAGTCGTCTGGTGCTGTTTCGCCGGAGATAAGTTCCCTGACTGCAGCAAGAATATTTTCACACACGGTCTTGCTCAGCGCTTCGTGCCTTGTCGAAGATACAATGAAAATATCTTCTACCTCTGCCTCTTCGTTGGGCCGCGAGTATGCGCTCAGAATATCCCAGCCGAACGCAAAGAGCACGGTGGTTACACGGTAGAGTATACCGCTGGTGTCCGACGGAAAAAGAAACTGCAGTTTGTAGTTTCCGTCGGCGAGCATCGTGCTCGTTAGCCGTATTTTCGTCGCTTCGCCTGCAAGCACAGCTTTGTTTTCAGCAGAGATGGTTAACATACGCTTCACAAGCAAAATCTGTGCCATGCACCGCCGCTGGCAAGTGATTTGCCGAATCCGGCTCTGCCGGGCAGCCAATGCCGGCACCTCCCTGAGAGGATAATACTTTTCGCGAGACCTTGATACTATTTGCTTGCGGCGCCCATGAACGATATCACGCATAAAAACCCCTCATTGCGTACGGCGACTGCGAGTGCCGCAGTGTTCTGCGCGCCAGCAACCATTGATCTCATTAAAGGGAATAAACTTCCGAAGGGCAATCTGTTCGACGTTGCACGGGCCGCGGGTTTGCTTGGGGCGAAGGCTACACCCTCGCTCATACCGCACTGCCACCCGGTGCCGATCGAGCATCTCGACATCAGCTTCGAGCTTGGGTCAGAAGGTGAGCGCGGGAAAGTAATAATTCAGGTGTTCGCCAAAACGATTTATAAAACCGGGATTGAAATCGAAGCGATCACGGCGGCGACAGTCACCGCACTGACAGTGTTTGACTTGTTGAAACCCGTCGATGCTGCGCTCGAAATCGGCGCCGTTAAATTGCTCGAAAAGACCGGCGGTAAGTCTGACCGCAAAAAACTCTCCGGCGCGGGTTACACCGCCGCGATTCTGGTCTGCTCAGATTCTGCGTCGCAAGGTAAACGCGAAGACACATCGGGAAAAATTATTGAGGTGGAGTTACGAAAGCACGAAGCCAGGGTCGCTGAATATAAAATTATTCCCGACGACATTGCTCAAATACAGCAACAGGTTAAAGCCTGGGTAGCCCAGGGAATACAGTTCATCTTCACAACCGGCGGCACCGGTCTCAGTCCGCGAGACCAGGTGGTCGAAGCGATTACACCACTCCTGGAAAAAACCGCGGATGGTATCGGCGAAAAAATGCGCCAGTACGGCAACGAGCGCACGCCGCTGGCCATGTTCTCGCGTTCGCTCGCGGGTTCGATCGGCCAGACCCTTATCATCTGCTTGCCGGGAAGCTTTAACGGCGCGCGCGAGAGTCTGGATGCGGTGCTGCCGGCGCTCTTCCATGCAAACAAGATGCTGCGCGGGGGTGGGCATTGAACCCCGTTGATACAGCTGCTATACATGTTCTGCGGCGCAGCCGCAGAGCAGGTATATCGGCAATTACGCCCCTCGGGCAAGCGCGAGGGCTGCCGTGCTGAGTGTCAGCGAAGCGCAAGCCCTTATTCTTGCCGAAGCCCGGAGCTTTGGCACAGAAAAAATTGCTCTTGCAAAGAGTTTTGGCCGGGTTCTCGCTGAAGATGCCCTGGCCGACCGCGACTATCCTCCGTTTAACCGCTCTACGATGGATGGCTATGCTATCGTTGCGGAAAAATTTGCTGCACAGAAAGAATACCCGGTGCAGCGGACAGTTTTCGCCGGCGATACGCCTCTGCTTGCCCACCACTTAAGTCGTGGGCAAGCAGAGGCCATAAAAATCATGACCGGTGCTGCCGTGCCCAAACCATTCAACGCAGTCATTCGCCGTGAAGATGCCAGTGAAGCTGACGGCTTGGTGAAGTTCGCAGCGGGGGTGGTTAGCGCGGGGCACAATATTTCACTGCAAGGTGAAGACCTGACACGCGGCGAAAAAATTTTGCTCCGCGGGAAGCTGATTGATAGTGCGACGGTGAGTCTTCTGGCCTCGCTCGGGCAAGTGCGTCCGCAGGTGGCGCGGCTGCCCCAGGTGGCGATCATTTCGACCGGCAATGAAATTATTCCTCCGGGCAAAAAGCCAAACCCGGTGCAGATACGTAATGCCAATGCCTTTGCGCTGCAGTGCCAGCTGGCACAATGCGGAATTTCCCGTGTGAAGCATATACACGTTGCCGACGAGAAAAAACAACTGGGCGCAGCCATCAAAAAGTTCAGTAGGGTGGATGTGCTGCTTATGACGGGAGGCGTCTCTGCCGGCGATTCAGATTACGTGCCCGAGGTACTCGAAAAATTGAAGTTCAAGAAGATTTTCCATAAAGTGCAGATGAAACCAGGTAAGCCGCTGTGGTTTGGTCGCCGCGGCAAAACCGTGGTGTTTGCAGTTCCGGGAAACCCATATAGCGCCCAGGTTATTTTCCGTATTTTTATCGAACCGTACCTGCGCTTTTGCTCAGGGATACATTCGGCGCCGCCGTTGGCGCTACCGCTCGCCGAGAGCCGGCGCAAAAAAGATTCGCTCGAGAATTTGTTTCCGGTCAAAATTAAGACCAATACAAACTCTCTGCCGGCGTTAGCCCAGTTGCCGTTTAACGGCAGCGGCGATGTGCGGGCGGCGCTGTTCTCCGATGGCATTGCCGCGCATCCGGCGGGTCAGGCAGAGCTCGCCGCGGGCAGTATTGTGGATTTCTATCCATGGAGAAGCATATGAAAGTGGATTCTCCGCGGGCCTTTCGCAAACTGCGTGTGAGCCTGACGCGCTCGTGCAATTATGCATGTGTCTACTGCGCGGCCGACGGCAAGGCGGTGGTTGATCCGCAGGTAACTGCGCCCGGAAAATTTCTGCAGTGGATTGATCAGATACTGCAACTACAGCCGATCCGTAAAATCCGCCTGACGGGTGGTGAGCCGACGCTTTATCCTTACCTGGTTCAGCTGGTCGCAGAAATAAAAAAGAAATTTCCGGTGGAAATCCACCTCACGACCAACGGTCATCGCCTCGGTGCGCTGGCTTCGCCACTCAAAGATGCAGGGCTCGATGGCGTTAATATCTCGCTCGATGCGCTTGAGCCTGACGTGTTTAAGGCAATGGGCGGGCGCAATTACGCGGCGGTGATACAGGGTGTGCACGACGCAGTCGATGTGGGTTTGGAAGTGAAAATCAATACGACTCTCATGGCAGAGATGAATGATAACCAGATTCTGCCACTGCTCGATTTTGCCTTTGGCTTTGGGACACGGGATCTCGGGATTAGCCGCGCCAACGAGAGCAGGGTGGCTAACCACGGTATTGTCGTGCGCTTTCTCGAACTCATGGCAATGGGGCATCTGCACGGCAGCGCCGGGCGTCGTCTTGTGACTACGGAACAGATTCTGGCTGGTATTCGCAGGCGGCACGAAATCACCGGGCTCGGCCGCAAATATTCTGACACTGCCGCATATTACCGTTTGGATCGTGGTCAGATATTTGGCATCATCGCCAATAGCAGTGCGCCCTTTTGCGCGGATTGCGACCGTTTGCGCCTCGACGCGCTGGGACAGGTGTATGGGTGCCTCAGTAATCCCAGAGGTTTTGCGCTCGACCCTTCTGCAGATACCGCAATGGTACTCAAGCAGGCAATGGGGCTCAAACAGAAACAGCAGTTTACCGGCAGCGAACTCAAAATGCGCGAGGTGGGTGGATGATTAAAATTGTATTCTATGCACAGCTGAAGGATTTTTTCGGTGAAGAAACCGAGCTTGAGCTGCCGGTAAATCCTGTGGCTGCCGGTATCCGTTCTGCGCTTGCTGCCAAGAATTCTCTCGCGGCTGAGTGGCTCAGGGTGTCGCGCCTCGCGAGTGAAGATGCGTTTATCTCTGAAGAAGAGCAGATCAAAGACGGTGGCCGCTATTACCTGCTGCCCCCTTCGAGCGGGGGATAAATGGTGCAGGCCGTGGGTGCAGAGCTTCTCGCTGCGATCACCGAAGAACGGATTGATCTGAATGCGATTATGCGGCACGGGGTAAATCCGCCTGCGTTAAGTCAGGTAGGCGCGCGCGTGCTGTTCAGCGGAGAGATACGCGGAACGAACCACGGTGCAGATGTTGTTCGCCTTGAATATACAGCGCACAAGATTTTGGCAGAGAAGCACATGCGTCAGGTTCTAGAAGATGCAGCGCGTAAGTACCCGCTCATCGCCGCGATGGTAATCCACCGCATTGGCATGCTCGAAGTTTCAGAATGCGCAGTCGCCGTGCTGACCTGTGGCCGCCATCGCCGCGAAACCTACGCGGCGAACCAATATGTCATCGACCGCGTGAAGGCTGAGACGCCAATCTGGAAGCGCGAATTCTTTGCCGACGGCAGCTCAAAGTGGGGAGAGAATTGCCACTGAGACACGGGAGCTGAAACTGCCGGTATGCAAGTTCGCGTCACGCACATCGATACCGCCTGCATTCTGCTGGAGATCAATGGCTACCGCATTCTGACAGACCCGGTACTCGACCCCGCCGGCAGTTTTTACCATTTCGGTTGGGGCACTTTCTCCAAAAAACTGAAATCGCCGGCAATGCAGCCGCGCGATCTTGGCCGCATCGACCTGGTTTTGCTGAGTCACGACCAGCATGAAGACAACCTCGACCATGCGGGCCGTGAGTTCATCAAAACCGTATCCCGTGTGCTGTCGACAAGACGTGCAGCGCGACGCATCAAAGGAGTCGAAGGCCTTGATGACTGGCAGAGTGTCACCGTCGAAACTCCGCAGGTGCCTGGCTTTCGCGTCACCGCCGTGCCCGCGCAGCACACATCTCTGCGCATATTGAACCCGATCGCGGGCAAGGTGATCGGGTTTATTCTCCAATGGCAGGGACAAAAAGACGGCGCGTACTACATATCAGGTGATACGGTGCTATTCAAAGGCATACACCAGATTGCGCAGAAATTTCCCGCGATCGACACGGCGTTTTTTCACACCGGTCGCGCGGGTTTCCCCTATTTGACCGCTAACACCTATTACACGTTCCACGCAAAAGAGGCGCTCAAGGCCTTTCGCGTGCTCAAACCGCGTCGCATGATTCCCGTGCATTACGATGGCTGGTGGCATTTTCGTGAGAAGACAGAGCAGGCGCAGAATATCTATGCTGCGAGCGACGAGAGCAAACAAATTTTGTGGATAGAGCGCGGCAAAGCGACAGATCTCGAATGATAAGAGAGCGAAGCAGCGGCGCTGCGCGGACTACGATGTACGGGCAGAGTTTTTTGTGAATACGGAAAAATACTCGCGCCAGCTCGTGCTGCCGCAAATCGGCATTGCCGGCCAGAAAGCATTGCAGGAGGCGCGGGTGCTGATTGTCGGCGTAGGCGGCCTTGGCTGCCCCGCGGCGCAATATCTGGCGGCGGCGGGCGTCGGACAGATCGGCATTGTTGACCATGACACGGTGCAGGGGTCAAACCTGCACCGGCAGATTCTTTACGGTGAGGCGGATGTAGGCCTGTCAAAAGTTTCGGTCGCAGAGCACAGACTCTTACACCTGAACCCGCAAGCACGAATCGAAACCTTTGCCGAGAAATTCACCCCAGAGAGCGCCGCGCGCCTGGCGTTTCAATATGACCTGTTGCTCGACTGCACTGACAACTTCGCTGCTCGCGACGCAATCAACGCCTACTGCGTGCAGGCAAAAAAGCCAAACGTGTTTGCGAGTCTCTACCGCTTTGAAGGCATGCTGACGGTCTTTGACGTGAATGTCGGCGCGGGTTGTTACCGTTGTCTCTACGGTGAATCGCCTGAGGCGATACAGAACTGTTCAGAGGCCGGAGTGATCGGTGTGCTGCCGGGTATCATGGGTGCGATGCAGGCGCTCGAGACGATTAAAATCATTGCGGGCGCCGGAGAGATTCTGCATCGCCACACTCTCGTTTACGATGGTTTAAATCAAACGGCGAGAAAATTTCTGCGTGAGAAGCAAAAAGACTGCGTGGTTTGCGGCAGTTGAGGATCGGAAGAGCGCGACCCCAAAGCTGCCGGTCACTGCGTGAAGTCGAAGTGCTTGCAGCGCCCGGGGACAGGCCAAAATCTTGAAATTAGGTCGCCTAAGAAATCGCTGAAAAAAACGAAAACGCCGCGATTCGCTCTGCGAACCGCTTGCGAACTTCGCGCCATGAAGACATGGCGCTCAGGTTTTCGCTTTTTTCCAAGGCCCGCGATTTCTCACGGCGACCGAAATAATCAGCTTCGCTGATTTAGGCGAACCATCTCTTCGTCGCCTCAGCACCGATATCAATACCGGTGAGGCGTGCGCGTTGTACGATTGTCCAGAAACCGCGGTAGGTTGCGCGGTCGTGCAGTTCGCCTTCGTGCTGAATCGGGCCCCATGCTGCGTCTTGTGCCGCGAGCAGAACTGCGACGCCTTTTTTGACTTCAGACATGTCGGGTTTCATTGCTTCGACGATCGCGTCGATCTGCGTTGGGTAAATCGACCACATGCGCAGAAACCGAATTCGTTGCGCGCGCGTGATGCGTCAGATTTTGTCTGCTCGAAGTTCTTGAGGTCGAGTGTGACGTTGTGCGCGGGTACGACACCGTTCGCCAGAGCTGCGGCTACGCAGTTTGATTTCGCGCGTGCGAGCAGTTTGTGGTCAAACTGGCCGGGGCTCTTCATGTTCGAGAGGGCGATCGCGCCGTGGTGGCCTGAGATGAAGTCCATGAGGCCGAAGTCGATGACCTGCAGCCATGGCAGTGTTGCGATTTTTTCAACATCACGCAGCGCGCCGTGCGTTTCGATCAGCACGTGGATCGGAATCTCACGCTTGAGGCCGGCCTTTTTTGCCGCAGCCTGGATGTACTCGACCATTTCTTTGACTTGTTCGTAAGTGGTCGGTTTTGGAATCGTGATGTATGCGAGACGCTCGCCGGCGCCTGCCACGAGAATATCCACGTCTTGTTTCCAGTATTTGCTGGTGTAGTCGTGAATGCGCGCGCCCGCCATGTTGTGCTTGTTGTGTTCGCTGTTGGTCAGGCGCACGATCATTTCGGCGTGGGCTTTTTCCTGGCCGGTCGGCGCACCATCTTCGCAGTCTTGCGTGATGTCAAAAACGGGGCCTTTTTCGTCCTGAAAGCTGAATGCCTTCATGATCATTTTTTCGTTACCCGCGAAGTGCTCGCAGGTGGCGATTACGGGAAAGGGTTTTTCGCCTGCAAAGAGGGCGTCATTGGGGTGTGTCATAATGAGGGAAAAATCGGAATTTTAGACACCGCGTCAACGATTGGGCTGCTTGCCCTGTCGGCAAATCAGCGGACTTAAATCGAGTCTAGCAGAAGGCGCTCCTTGCGAGCTGAACCGCAGGGCTCCGCCCGTCCAGCGTGGGGTTTTCGCAGAAAACCCTAGCGCGGTTCAGTTCGCGCGCATTCTGCGACAGGGCAGGCAGCCAGATTGGGCCGCTTAAACGCTCTTTGTGGTGGCCGAACGCAGGGCTCTTGCCCTCTCGGCGTGAGGTTTTCGCAGAAAACCTTAGCGCGCTCCTAACCGCGCGCTTTTGGTGACCTTTCCGGCAGCCAGATTGGGCGCTATAGCGCGTTTGGGCAACACGCGTTTTTGCGACTTGCTCGGCCGCCCGAGCGCACGACGCGTCGCGAAGGTTCATAAGTCAATAATCGACAAACCCATCCATTACCATTCATTGACGATGCGTCAGCATAGCAAACACAAGCCCATGCTGCGCGAATACCTGCGCCCTGAAAACATTATCACCGACCTTGCCGGCAGCGCAGACGATGTCTTCGACAGGTTGATATCCCACAATACCACTGCGGATGAACAGCTCAAACTGCGCGCGGCGTTTGACGGTGACGCGCTTGCGCGTTTTTCGTACGCCGGCGAGGGCGTTTTAATTCCGCATGCGCGGGTACCAGGGCTCACGCGCGTCATTGCGGTGCTGGCGATATCCAGCACCGGTATCACGCATAGCACGGGGCAGATCCACCTTATTCTGCTCTTGGCTGTACCAGAAGAAAAAACCGCATTGCACCTGCAGTTGCTGCAGGGAGTTTCATCGCTGCTGCCGGCAATTGCGCCCGAAGCGAAAACTCTTACAGAACCTAAGCGGATACTCGAGCTCATTGCGCGCGGCGAAGAGCATGCGAAGCCGTCATACCGAAATCTGACGCAGCGGCAGATTGAATTTGAGCTGCACACCGACGCAGAGCGAGGGCTTGCGACGGCGGAGGCAATGCGTCGTCTGAACGACTATGGCGGCAATCTTGTGCGCCATGGCTTTCGTGTCCCGTGGTATGTAAAGTTGCTGAAAAATTTTTTCAGTTTTTTCGCGGTGCTATTGTGGATCGCCGCACTGCTGTGTTTTGTACCCGGTGTGGATATGCCACAGCTCGGTTTTGCGATTCTGATTGTGGTGACGGTCAATGGCATTTTTTCTTTTTTACAGGAATATAAATCTGACCGCGCGGTCGAAGCTTTAAAGAAGCTCATGGCACGTACGTCGCGCGTGGTGCGCGACGGAGCGGTGGGTGAAATCGACGCCGAGAACCTGGTGCCGGGCGATGTGATTCTACTCGAAGAAGGCGACATCGTGCCCGCCGATTCGCGGCTGGTCGAGGCCTTTGAAGTCGAAGTCGATAACTCTTCACTCACTGGCGAATCTACTTCGGCGAAACGCTATAAGTCGGATAAACCTGTTTTGCTCGAAGGCAAGTTTCTGTGGATGGAGTTGCCGAATATTTTGTTCGCGGGGTCGACGCTCATCAAAGGCAATGCGCGTGCGGTTGTGTTTGCCACTGGCATGGCCACAGAGATCGGTAAGATCGCCAACCTGACGCTCAATATCAAAAGTGAACCGAGCCCGCTGCAGAAGCAGTTGCGCAGCACGGTGTTTGCGATTTCGATGCTCGCGCTCGCGATCGGTCTCACCTTCTTGTTTCTCGGCTGGCTGGTGGCAGGATTAAGTTTTGTGCAGGCATTTGTCTTCTTCATCGGTATTTTTGTCGCGAACGTTCCCGAGGGGCTGTTGCCGACGGTGACCCTGTCGCTCGCAATGGGAGTGACGCGCATGGCGAAGCGCAATGCGATCGTGAAAAATCTCTCTTCTGTTGAGACGCTGGGATGCACGACCGTGATCGGCACAGACAAAACCGGCACGCTGACGCAGAACCTGATGATGGTGAACGAGATTATTGCGGGGAAAGAGAAACTCCGCGTCGAAGGGCATGGTTATGAAACCGACGGCCGCTTTCTGCGCGACGGTAAAGAGATTGCAGTGGCTGACCTGGCGCAAAACCTTTCCCTGCGCGCGCTGATCGATTGTGCGCTGATCTGCAATAATGCGCGCCTCGAAAAGACCGCGTCGGGCATGCGTGTGATTGGTGACCCGACCGAAGGTTGCCTGCAGACACTCGCTGCCCGTGCACGCGTGAGCGGCACAAGCCAGCGCCTGCATCTGAACCCGTTTGAATCTGTGCGCAAGCGCATGAGCGTCGTTATTATTGAGCCGCGCACTGGCAGGCGCATTGCGTACGCTAAAGGCGCTCCGGTCGAGGTGCTTGCCTGTTGCACCCACCACCTATTGGATGGCAAACGCACCGAGCTCACCGAAGCTGATCGCAGCGCGATCCGGGCAGAAATCGATGCATTTGCGGCACAGGGATACCGGGTGCTTGCCTTCGGCATGCGCGACGACGAGGTCTTGCAGAGCACGACCGAATACACCGTCGAAAATACCGAAACGCAGCTCGTCTACCTTGGCTTGACCGCCATTTCTGACCCGGTGCGTCCCGGTGTACCCGAGGCGATTAAGGCCTGTCACACCGCGGGCATACGTATCATGATGATTACCGGCGATTATCCGCTGACCGCGAAGAGTATTGCGAAGCAGATCGGTATCGGCGGCGGCGGTGAAATTGCCGTGCGTTCGGGCACCGATCTCGCGGCGATGAACGATGCAGCACTGAAGGATCTATTGCGTACGGGCGAGACCGTTTTTGCGCGCGTCTCTCCCGAGCAGAAACTGCGCATCGTCACACAGCTCAAAGAGCTGGGAGAAATTGTCGCCGTCACCGGCGACGGCGTCAACGACGGTCCCGCGCTCAAAAAGGCCGATATCGGCATTGCCATGGGCATGCGCGGCACCGACGTCGCGAAAGAAGCGGCGCAGATTATTCTCACCGACGACAACTTTGGTTCGATTGTGGCGGCGATCGAAGAGGGCCGCGGCATTTTCGACAATATCCGCAAATTCGCCGCTTATGTGCTGAACAGTAACCCACAGGAGCTCTATCCGTTTATTCTGTGGATGCTGATTCCAGGCTTTCCGCTCGTTATGACGGTGATGGGTGTGTTGGCAGTTGATGTCGGCACAGACCTGATTCCCGCGATGGGGCTTGGCGTCGAACCACCCGAAAAAGGCATCATGGAGCGACCGCCGCGAAAAAAAGGGGAGCGTCTGCTTTCGCTGGGGTTCATTGTGCGCTCTTATCTCGTACAGGGGTCGATACTGGCGTTCAGTTGTTTTGCGACGTATTACTATTTTGCGTGGGCGACGGGCTATCTCACGGGACCCAATTGGTGGATGAATCTTCCTCCATCGCCGGCTAAACTGGATATGACGCAGGCGTCAGCCGTGTATCTGCAATCGTTGGCGGCTTTTTTCTTCCCGACGGTCGCAGTCCAGATCGCCAATGTGCTGAGCAAACGTTCGTCGCGCTCTTCGCTGTTTTCGCGGGAATTTCTACAGGAGAATACGCGCGCGGCTAAGATTGCCGCGATGCGGTCTTACAGACCTCTGATGCGGATCGTGAACGTGAAAATCGATTATGAAGTTACCAGTCTCAGGCGCAGCGAAGCTCCGCGCGCGCTGGTGTCTCAGCTTTGGCACCTGGTGTCTTTTTTGCCGCGGACATTTTTTATGCATGCGGCCAACCTCACCGTGCACCTGAGGCGAATCATCGGTGTGCCGTTTGTGCATGCGCTGGCGGGCTTCTTCGAGCGGCACCCGATTATGTTTAATTTCTTTTCTAATCCGCTGATCAATATTGGCATCATCTTTGAGCTCGTTCTGTGCTATGTTTTCTTCTACACCGATCTCGCCAAGGTGTATTTTTTCGCCCCTGTACCATGGCATGTGTACGTATTTGCGTTCCATGGCCTGGTGCTGATGCTGGTGTTTGAAGAAACCAAAAAATTCTTCCGCCGGCGCGGTCATGCGCTCGATTTTCTGGGTTAGGCGATATCGCTCTCAGCGGTTCAGGACGCTCTCGATTTTTGCTACCAGCGCATTGACGTCGAACGGTTTTTGGATGAAGTCCATCGGCTTATCTCCGGTCATGCCCGAATTCTGCAATCCCTGATCGGTATAACCCGACATAAAAAGCACGCGCAAACCTGGCTGCAGCTTCTCTGCCTGGGACGCGAGTTCAAACCCATTGCAATCGGGCATCATCACATCGGTGAGCATCAGGTCGATCTTGCCCGCCTGCGAATGGCAGAAGGTCAGAGCATCTTTACCGCTCTCAGCGATGAGTAATTCATAACCCTTGCGCGCCAGAATCATCGAGAAGATCTTTCTCAGGTTCTTGTCGTCTTCGACGAGAAGAATGGTTCTCGCCTGCGATGCGACTGCCGCTGTGGTGGTCTCTTTGGTGGGCTGTGTCACGTTCGTTTCCGTCACGGGCAGATAAATCTTGAAGACGGTGCCATGGCCGGGTTCACTGTATACCCAGATGCTGCCATTGCATTTTTTGACAATGCCGTAGGTGGTCGACAACCCCAGCCCAGTGCCTTTGCCGATGGCCTTTGTCGTAAAAAACGGTTCGAAGATTTTCCCGATTGTTTCTGCGTCCATGCCGACCCCCTGGTCAGAAACCGCGAGTAGCACATAGTGGCCCCGTTCGACTGAAAGATGCGTGCTGGTGAATGCTTCGTCGAGAAATACGTTACTTGTTTCAATAGTAATTTTGCCGCCCTTCGGCATAGCGTCGCGCGCGTTCACCACCAGGTTGAGAATCACCTGCTCCAGCTGAATTGTGTCAGCGCACACGTTTTTCAGGTCATTGGCGAAATTCAGGACGATTTGCATATTCTCGCCGATCAGCCGCACGAGCATTCTCTCGAGCTCGCGGATCAACGAATTTAAGTCGATCACCTGCGTGGTGACATGCTGTTCGCGGCTGAACAGCAGCAACTGCCGTGTCAGCGCGGCGGCCTTTTCGGCCACTTCGCGTATCGAGCGCACATGCTCGGTCGCCGCCTGAGTGTCTGAGATATCGTCGGAGAGAAGGTCACAGGCCATGGTGATCGCGGCGAGCATGTTGTTAAAGTCGTGCGCGACACCACCGGCGAGCCTGCCGACAGCGTCCATTTTTTGCAGTTGTGTAACCTGCGCTTCCATCTTCTGCAATTCTGCGATGCGCTCCTGCACCTTTTTTTCCAGGTCGCGATTGTGCTCTTCGAGCTGGCGGTTGAGCTCGCGCACCTTTTCTTCTGCTTCGACTTGTTCGGTGATGTCGCGGCCGATGGTGTAAAAGTCATGCCCGATCGGGTTTGAATGCCACGAAAGCCAGCGATAGCTCCCGTCTTTGCATAGGTAGCGGTTGCGGGAATGCAGTCGCTTTGTTCCCTGCGCCAGGATGTTTATACCGGTTTTGGTTCTTGCCACGTCGTCGGGGTGCAGAAAGCTCACGACCGGCCGCGCAAACATTTCTTCATCTGTGTACCCAAGTACGCTCTCGAAAGCCGGGTTGACTTTCTTGAAAAATCCGTCTGCGCCAACGATCGCCATGAGGTCCAGTGAGTATCTATAAAAAACCTGTTCGATATTTTGCGGGGAATCGGGATTCTCTGGAACTATGGCGCGGTCGGTAGTTTTTTGCATGGTGTTCTTTTTTGCAGTATTGACGATATTTTTGCTATGCTTCTTCTCGCTTGGGCACTTACCCCCGCCCATCAAGTCAAAAATACCCTCGAGGCTATTGTATTGGGGAGCGTCGAGCAAAATTTTGCTGATTTTTGAGGCGTAGGTAAAAATACCTATTGTCTAAGAGTTGACGTGGCCGTCAACTTTGAGCGCCTGTCGCATGCGTCTCAGATTGTTGTGTTGTTTTTTTCTCGGCAGTTGTGCTCTCTCGGCTGTTGCGCCCAATCAACAGGGTGCCGACTTCAACGACGGCATCCAGGAGAATAACCTGAAACTCGGTCTCGGCTGGTCGATGGAGAATCAATCCGCGTATCGCGCACAGGCAATCATGGGGCAGTTCGAATTCATGCTGTCAGACCGTTTTTCGGTGCGCGGCAATGCTGCTCTGCCGCTTTCGACTGCGGTAACCGATATGAAATACTATCCTTTTATGATGGGTGGCGCGGTGCACCTGTTTCCACGCTTCTGGTTTGATCTTTATCTCGGCGCCGACGCGGGGTTCGTGCACATTGCATCACCGACTCTGCCTGCGAGCTGGTCGACGCGCGTGACACCAGTCGTGGGTGCGACACTCTATTACTGGGGCGTGTTCTTTCTCGAGGCAGAAGCGGGTTATAACATTCTGCAATACGCCAAAGATACGGCGATCGACATGAGTGCTCCGACGTGCCGTGTGCGCATGGGCTTTTACCTGTGACCATGAGGCGGATTTATCCGGCTACTGTTGCGGCTGTTCTCATTGCGGCATGCACCGTCTTTGTGACGGCTTGCGCCTCGATTCCGTTTAACGGCGAAAAGCACTCGGTACAGACCAAAGACGACTGGAAGCTGACGATTGAACACTTTGCACCGAACGGTGGCGAAAAAAAGAAATACCCGATTCTGATCTGCCACGGCCTCGGCGCCAACCGGCAATACTTCAAGGGCAAAGACCAGGAGTCGCTGATCGCTAACCTCACGCGCGCCGGTTATGATGTCTGGCTGATGGATCTGCGTGGACGCTCAGAAGCCGGCGACACGGGTTACTGGTTTGGCAAACACACCTACACCTATTCGATGGACGAATATGTGAACGAAGACCTCGATGCCGCGATTAGCCATGTGTTGGCGCAGACGGGCGCGACGAAAATCAACTACATCGGGCATAGCATGGGTGGCATTATTATGCACGCTCGTTTGGGCACGCTGAAAGAAGAACGCGTGGCGAATTTCATTGCAATCGCTTCGCCGATGAAATTTCTGCCTTACAATAAATGGACCTTCACACTGTACCGCATGCGGCAGGGCATGGTGCTCTTGCCGGTATTGCCCTTAAGACCCGGCGCGATTATGGGTAGCTTCATTCCCGAAATGCTCTATGCGCCGTTTATGAATGCATTTCTGAACCCGGAAAATACAGATGCGCAGGTTAAGACACTGCTGATGCAGCGCGCGATCAATAATATCAGTAAGCCTGAGATTAAGCAGTTTATTCACATGACAGAAAACGGCGGCATGTATTCCGCCGATGGCAAAATATCATACCAGGATAATTTGCGAAACGTATCTGTGCCCGTATACCTGATGGCTGCCCGCCGCGATGAACTCGCCGACCCCGCCGTGGTGCGAGACGTGTACGAGCGCATCGGTTCAAAAGACAAAACTTTCGAAATCTTCTCGCGCGCCGAAGGTTATGTCGAAGACTATGGTCACACCGATCTCATTTTCGGCAAACAGGCGCACAAAGAAGTGCACCCAAAGATTGTCGATTGGTTGAATAGGAGAAATTAATTGCGTTTTACGGAGCGTGCGCACGGCGCACGCTTCGTAAAACTACCTCACCACTTCTTAAAAATAAAGAACACCGACAGAATCATAAAGACAAAACCCACCACATAGTTCCAGCGTAGTTCTTCGCTCTTAAAAATCCACACCGCGAAGACGGTGAACACGAGTAGCGAAACGACTTCCTGAATGACTTTAAGCTCAAACAGGTTAAACGGGCCGCCATAGTTTTCGCTGCCGATGCGGTTCGCCGGCACTTGCAGCGCATATTCGGCGAGGGCAATGACCCAGCTCATCAGTATCACGCCATAAAGAGGTAAGTTAGACCAGCGCGTGCTCTTATGCAGCTGCAGGTGCCCATACCAGGCGAGCGTCATAAAAATATTGGAACAGATTAGCAGAAAAACGGAAAGAAAACCTTCTTTAAGCATGCGGGTTTTTTTTCAGTGTAGCGCGACTATGCCCGCGCCATATTCCCGGTCGTCGAGCGGCTGGCCCCGGTATTTCGGCACGACCTGCGCCCTACTGGGCAACGGGGGGCAGCTGTATCGAGACGACCTGATTATTCCGGTTCACCACCGCCACCGCCGGTTTCTGGCTTTGCCTTGACCTTGAGTGAGATTGTCTGCGCCCATGCAGAGCCATAAGACACGTGTGTGCCGTCGGCGAACTGCAGCGTGATGCGGTAGTCGCCGGGTTTCAGGTCGAGAGTGTCTTCGGTCTGGCCTTTGCCATAATGCTTCTGCGTTTCATCGTTGCCGATGACCTGGCCGGCAGCCATCGCCTCTTTATTGATGAGAATGTGAAAATGCCCCGTGCCTTCTTCGACTTTTCCGGCAGGTTTGACAGTCATGCCTTCAACCTGCATCACAAATTTGACGGGTGCTGTGACTTCTGCTTTATCTGAGGGTTCAGAGAACCAGACTTTCCCGACATATTCTTTCTTTTTGCAGGAAAGTGCGACAATAGCGATCAGTGGGATGAATAATGTTAAGCGTTTCATAAATCCGCATTGATGGTTTTGGCGGTGCTGTAAATACATTACCAGGGAAATTGCTAAAACTTCCATTCTAAACCGAAATTGGGTATCAGGTTGAGCGGTGTGCTCGGCCCTAAGAGCCGTGGGTTGCGGCCGTCTTCGTAGGGTTGTGCGTTGTTGAACGCCTGCCGCAATTTGGGTTCGTTGTTGTAGACATTGATAAATTCGATGAACCACGAAAACGTGCCCCACGAATAAGTACTCTTGCGCGTGAAGCGCAGATCGAGGCGGTGGAACAGCGGAAAATGCGCACTGTTAATGTCGGTTGAATAGGTAGGGGTGTAAAGCGTCGTGGTCGGGTCACCAGCACAGGCATAACCCGTTGCACAGCTGCTACCGGTGATCGGGGTATACGGAAAGCCGGTAAACATTTCAAAGCGGGCACCGAGTTCGTACGCGCCGACGCGGTAGACGCCGATCATTTTGACCACATGCCGCTGCTCATAGCGGAAAGGGAAGTTGCCGGCGGCACTGCTCACATCGGCGCGCGTGTAAGTGTAGCTCACCCAGCCAAAAAAGCCGTCTTCATTTTCCTGCAGCGACTTGCGGTAGCTGACTTCGATACCGCGGTTAAAAGACGCGCCGGTGTTCGCATAAAAAATTCCCTGCGCCTGGTCTGCGGCGCCGGTCGATTCGAGCATGTGGTACAGGTTATTATAAAATCCTTCTACTTTAAAAACATGAAAACCGAATGCCTGTTCGAATGCAGCGCTGCGGTGTGTGGCCTTTTCGCTCTGCAGGTAATCTGCAGTTGTGACGCGCGCCTCGCGCCGGCTCGCCTGGTTGAAGCGGTACCAGTTGGTCTGCGCAAACGAAGAATACAGACCGCCCGATACTGCGAGCGTCGTGTTGGTCGGGAACTTGTAGCCCGCGAGGCCGCGGCCGTCGACGGTGGCTTCACCCGAGCGCGACAGGTAGTCGCTTCTCATGCCGGGTGTCACAAAAAAACCTTTGTACTCGATGCGATTGTCGGCGTATGCCGACACAAGATGGTTCTGCCCGGTGGCCGAGACGCTGATAATATCAAAGTCATTCGGATTATTAAAATCCGCCTGGCCCGCGGGTATAGACGCCTTCACCTGTTGCGTCACGCCAGAACTATTAAAATTGAAAAACTGGTAATCGACACCGGCTCTTAATCTCGCCTTGCGGTCGAAATAATACATATCAAAAATTTCGCGAAAGCCGGTGATGTTCGGCCGCGTGTTGACATCGATGACACCCAGCGCGCGACCCGGCGCCTCGCGGTAAAAGCGGCTATAGATCAGCGTGTTGAAGAGCATCGTGCGCAGTTTTACCCCGGGCGAAGGCAAATAGTCATAGTATGCCGACTGGCTGTGCGAAGAGATGTCGTTGAACACCGTGAGGTCACCCGCTGCAGGGTCTGCGCCCTGCGAGATACGTTCTTTCTTCTCCTCGTCCGAAAGTTTGCGCACGAGCGTGAATGTGTCATAGCTGCCGAACACCATCATCGACACCGCATGGCGGTTGTGGTCGCCAAGATACCAGCGCGCCTTCCACTGGTAGTCATAGTATTCAGGCACCGCGATGATTTCTTTGCCGGTGATGAACTTGTAGATCGGTGGCACCAGTAGCGAAAGATAACCGACGCGCCCTGAAATGGAAAAGAAACCGGTATCGACTTCGGATTTGCGTTTGGCGTCCTGGTATGCAGTCTTTTCCGCTTCGCTCGCCGTTTCGCCGGGAGCGATCAGCTTAGGCGAAAAGATCGACCACGGCGCGGCAAAGAATGCATTCGAAGAAATAATTCCCGTCTGGATCGTCGCCGTGGGCTTCGGCGCAGTTTCAATTGTGCGGATGTCGATGATGGCCCCGAGCGCCTGGCCGTAATACGCAGGAAACGCCGAGCTGAACAAGGTCATGTCGTCGATGAGTTCATTCGAGATTACCGATTGAAATCCACCGAAGTGCTGCGGATTTATCACCGGTATGTCGTCGATGAAGTAGCGGTTGGACGTATCGGGTGCGCCGCGAATAATCAGCGGGCCGAAAATGCCACCGGGGCGGTTGACACCGGGCAGCGTCGCGAGCGCGGCGATGTTGTCGCCGAAGGTTGCCGGCACCGACTTAAGCTCATGCTGCTGCAGCTGGTGCGTGCTGACGCTGTGCTTTTCGTCGTGCGTGATGAGACGCACAGTCTGCGTGCGCCTCGTCTGCATCGGCATTGTGACGCTGAACTTTTTTTTCAGCGGCATCGTGATTTCGAGTTCCGTCGGCTGCATACCCGGCCCGCTGAGGCGCAGCGTGTATTTGCCGGGTTTTAGATTCGGCAGTGTGAGTTTGCCATCCTGGAAATTGGTTTTGTATTTCACCTGCGGAATGATCGCCGTGCCGAATTCGACGGGGGTGGCGCCGTCGCTGAGGACAGAAATCTCAGCGGCGCCGAGGGCTGTTGCAATCAGTAAAGAAACCAATAAAATGCGAAGCAAATACATCGGGTCGGGGCGATTTCAACGCGTGCGCGGGGTCTACCAGAATTAATTACTCCCCTTTTCGACGCCAACCGTCTGAGTGAAATGCGGTGAGATCCCCGCACATTTTCTGCGGGCTACGGAATATATATTTTCTGTAGCAATCGCTACAGTGCCATTTTTCTTGTCCCGCTCTACTGCCTTCCGTTTCTGGCGACATGACAGCTAAGAATACAGAAGCGTCCGCAAACCGGAGCAACATGAAATACCGCCTTCCCGACGAAGTCATTGAATACCGCGACATGATACGCGACTTTGCCGAGCGCGAAATTCGCCCCTCGGCAGAGAAGCGCGACCTCGAGGGCAGCTGGGATCCGCTGCTCTGGAAAAAGATGGCGGATGTAGGCCTGTTGGGCCTGTCCGTACAGCCTGAATATGGCGGTAGCGGGGCGAGCTGCCTCATGACTGCGGTGGCGCATGAGGCGTTTGCCGAAGGCTCGCTCGACGGTGGTTTGACGCTCGCACTCGGCGCGCATGCAATCATCGGCACGATGCCGATCGCGCTTTTGGGTACGAAAGAGCAGAGAGAGAAATACTTACCGAAACTCGCTTCGGGTGAATGGACTGCAGGCCTCGGTTTAACCGAACCCAGCTCGGGCTCTGACGCTGCCGGCAGCATGCAGACACGCGCCGTCAGAAAGGGCGATCGCTACATCATCAATGGCAGCAAGATGTTTATCACCAACGGGCCGATCGGCGACGTGTTTGTCTGCATGGCGGTGACCGACAAAAAGAAGGGTGCCTTCGGCGTTTCAGTCTTCATCGTCGAAAAGAACTTCAAGGGTTTTTCGGTCGGTAAAAAACTCAATAAGATGGGGATGAAAACCTCGACCACGAGCGAACTCATCTTCGAAGACATGGAAGTACCTGTCGAAAACATGATCAGCGAAGAGAACTCGGGTTTTCTGCGCGTCGGCCGCGCAACACTCGAATGGGAACGCACGGTGCTTGTCGCCGCGGGCCTCGGTTCGATGAACAGCCTCATCAGGGCCGGCACACGCTATGCGAAAGACCGCGAGCAATTCGGCGAACCGATCATCCGCTTCCAGGCAATCCAGGACAAGATTGCACGCAGTCGTTATAAGCTCGACGCTTCTCGCCTGTTGATCTATTCGAGCGCGATGAAAAAAGACGCCGGTCTGCCGGCACCGATTGAGTCTTCGATCGGGAAACTCTACACCACCGAAAGTAACGTCGAGGTGGCATACGATATTGGCCAGATCTTCGGCGGTTATTGCTTTATACACGAATACCCGGTTGAACGCGCATACCGCGACACGCGCCTATCGACGCTCGGTGCCGGCACATCAGAAGTGATGCGCTCGATTATCGCAGCGAACATGAAAGAACTTTTGATCGATGCAGACCTCGAAGGCGAAGAGCAAGAACTGTTCCACAGTTTCAGAAATTTCTGCCAGAAAGAAATTGCCCCGCTCACTGCAGAGCTCGACAAGAAGGGCGAAGTGCCCAGATCGCATTTCGAAAAACTGTACCAGGTCGGTTATACATCCGCCATGCATGAAGCGGCTTATGGCGGCACAGACAGTTCTTATTTTTTCGCGACACACCTGCAGGAGGCGCTCGCCGAAGCCTGTGGTTCAACATTCTTCTCAGTCGGTGCATCGGTCGGCCTTTTCGGTCTGCCGCTGAGAGAACACGGCACAGACGCGCAGAAGGCAAAATACCTGCCCGACATCATTAAAGGTAAAAAGGTAGGAGCTCTCGGCGTCACGGAGCCGGGCGCGGGTTCAGATGTGGCCAACATCCAGACCAAGGCCGTGTTTAAAAATGGGAAATATTACATCAGCGGCGCGAAGACATATATCACGAACGCACCGATTTGCGACTACGTGCACATTCTTGCCGTCGCTGAAAAAGATGGCAAGAAAATCGGCCAAACTGTTTTCATCGTCGACGCGCATGCGAAGGGCGTGTCGCGTGGCAAACCGATGGATAAGCTCGGCCTGAAGGGCTCACCGACCGGCGAACTGTTTCTCGACGAAGTCGAAGTCGGCGAAGACGCGATTCTGGGTCGCGCCGGCCGCGGCTTTGCAATCATCATGTCGGCATTCAACCGTGAGCGCCTCGCACTCGGTGCCTATTCGGTTGGCGTGATGGCGGCGGCGATTCAACACTGCCGCAAATACGCCAAAGAACGCAAGTCATTCGGTAAACCGATCATCAAGCACCAGGCGGTCGCGTTCATGATCTCAGACATGATTACCAAGTATGAAGCCGCGCGGCAAATGCTGCATGAAACTGCGTGGATGCTCGACGAAGCTGGCGACGAATCACACTACATGCATAACGGTGAGCGCGTAGAACTCGCCGCGCGCACTGCGGCGCTGAAACTGATGGCGTCGACCTATGCGCGCGAGGTGACAAATCTCGCGGTACAGGTATTTGGCGGCGCCGGCTATATTGAAGATTATCCGGTTGCGCGGCTATACCGCGACATCAAACTCGCAGAAATCGGCGGCGGCACTTCAGAGATCATGAAATCGATAGTTGCCCGCTCCGAATCGAAGAAGGTATGAATTGCACGTTCCTGAACAGAAACAAAAAGGCTTAGCCAAAAAACTGACGCAGTTTAAGCTGCGCCTGCTGAGGCAGGTACATACCCGTCCCGGCAAAATTCTTTTAGCAGTCCTGCTGCTGAGTGGCGTCGCCGGCTTCTTCACTTTTAAACTGTTTCAGGATGTGCGCACCGATTTTGCTACGATGCTGCCCGACAACGACCGCAGCGTCGTCCATGTCAAAGAGGCCACGGGGCTCATGGGCGGCACGGGTAATATCTTTGTTTCGATCCATTCGCCCGATTTTGAAGCGAACAAGCGTTACGTGCATGCTCTTGCGGGTATTCTGGCAAAATATCCGCCGGATCTCATCCGTTTCTACGACTATAACACACGCTCGAGTGAAGACTTTTTTCGCCAGCACCTGTTTTATTACCTGACTCTCGATGAACTGACTGAGCTCAAGGCTGCCTTCAAAAAGAAGATGGAAAAGACGCGCCTCGGTGCCGTCGGTCTCGATCTCGAAGAAGATACCAGCAATCCCGACGCGCATATCCGCAAGGTACTAAAGAAGATCTTTGATAAATACCGCGGCGATAATCCGTTCGGGGTCAACCGGGAAGGTTATTTCACCGACGAATCGGGGCAAAATCTCGCGATCATCATTCGCCCGACCGGCGACGCCGCCGACCAGAAATTTGCCGAACGCATTGTCGGTAAGCTCAATGCCGACATTGCGGCGCTGAATCCCAAGTCATTCCACAAAGACATGGAAGTCGGTCTGGCAGGTACCTACGTTTCGGTTCTGCAGAATTTTGCCAGCGTCATACAGGATACCGTCGAAACGGCCGCGCTGACGATCATATTAGTTTTAGGGTCGATCTACTTCTATTATCGCTCGCTGCGCATGGTTGCAATGCTCTGCATCAGCGTGCTTGTCGGTATCCCGTCACATTCGCGATTACCTATTTCAGAATCGGTTGCCTGAACCAGCAGACCGCGTTCTGGCGTCGATTATCGTCGGTAACGGCATCAACTTCGGCCTGATACAGATGGCGCGGTATCTCGAAGAGCGGGGTAATGGCACGCCGTTTCGCCGCGCGCTGAATCGCTCGTTAATCTACACGGTGTCAGCGACATTTATGGCCGCGTTCGCCACCTCGCTCACCTATGCGATTCTTTCCGTCACAACGTTCCGCGGCTTTTCACAGTTTGGTTTTATCGGCGGCATCGGCATGGTGCTGTGCTGGGTCGCGCTGACGATCATGGTACCGTGCTTTATCGTTCTGCTCGAACGCTGGCGGCCACAGAATGTCTCGCGCATACGCCGCTTTGTCGAATCAGACAAGGCGCGCGCGCTGGCGAATCTTGTCTACAGGCTGCGCCGCCCGCTGACCTATGCGCTCTATGTCATCGTGCCGTTGTCGGTCATCGCAACATGGCTCTATGTGCGGGAAGACCGTTTTGAGTACAATCTCAAAAAACTCTCGATCAAGGTGACCGAGGGCCCGGGCAGCGAGAACTATTATATGCGGCGGGTCGATACGATTCTCGGCAACGGCACCACGCCCTCGTTGCTGGTTGCAGAAGACCGTGAGACAGCGAACCGCATCGCGAAGCACCTCGAAAGCCGCATCAAAGAGAACGAAAAAGCCGGCAAGGCGACTATGCTGAACTCGGTGCGTTGGTTAGACCAGTTCTACCCGCAAGACCAGGAAAAGAAGCTCGCTATTATCCGCGATTTGCGCCGTTTGTTTCTGCCCAAGTATCTCTCGCTCATGGCACCCAAAGAACGCGAATGGGGCCGCGTCGCTCTAACCGCACTCAAATCGGAGCCATTCAAAACCGAAGCCCTGCCTGAAATGGTGCTGCGGTTTTTCCGCGAAAAAGACGGCACGCTAGGGCGTATGGTTTTTGTGGCTGCAGGCCGCAACGCAGTGCTTTCGAACGTGATGGACCTGATTCGCATCGGGCAGGAAATTTCAGGCGAGGTACCGGTCGCTCCGGGTAAATCGCCCGAGGGTGGCAAGGTGCTGTTTGCCAGCGAGTCGATGATCTTCATCGATATCCTGAATAATGTGCGCACCGAGGGCCCGCTCGTCACGCTGTTCTGTTTTCTTGCAGTCGGTGGACTCATCTTCATAGGCTTCAGGCGCTTGCGCGAATTCTTCTTTGTCTATGCCTTTCTAACATTCGGCATGCTCGCGTTTATTGCGTCGCTCTACGTATTTGGCATCAAGCTTAACTTCTTTAACTTTATCACGATTCCGATCACGATCGGCATCGGTGTCGACTACGCGATCAATATCTACTACCGTTATAAGGTCGAGAATGAAAAATCGATCCAGGCGACGATTACCAATACCGGGTCTGCCGTGGCGTTGTGTTCATGGACGACGATTATCGGGTATGGCACCATGCTATGGGCCAAAAACCAGGCGATGGCATCGTTTGGCCTCATGGCAGTGATCGGCGAAATCTGCTGCCTCGCGTTTGCGCTCGTCTTTATGACTGCCTATCTCGCGGTACGCGAAGACCGCCGCGCACCTGCACCGGTAATCGCTGCCGCACCCGTAACGCAGGAAAAACCAAAGCCAAAGCCGCGCAAAAAACGCGCGAAAGTATAGCTTTCGGGCGCTTCCTGCGCATTTAATCTCCTTTTCGCGCCACAGCGGCTCTGCAACGCGGTGTGATGCTGTTCAGGGAATCGGATTTCCCGCTTGATGCGGAATTCGACGAGTCGTTATTCGAAAATGTATTTCTACACAATGCGTATCCGGGCGATAAGCCCGCGCGCGGTACGGTAAAAGCCAAACCGGTCAATATTGGGGACAAGGCCGAAATCTGGGCGCTGTTTGATGCGCAACCGCACTATAACGGCCACAACCACGTGCGCCGCCTCCGCCAGCTCTGGGGTATTCACCTCAAGCTTAAAATCGGCGCGCGCTCGAAAACCAATTCATCACCGCGCGGCATTGTGGCTCTCGGTGTCTCGCAGAAAAAGGCGCGCAGCGTCTACTTTGAAGGCTATGAGGGCAATATTTCCGATGCGACGCGCGGCATTGTCACGATTGCGCCCTATGGCCATGATGTGAAATCGCGCGCATTGTCGCAGAAGTTTTTTCTTCGGTTGATTGTGCCGTTTAAAGGGCAGGGGGCGGTTGAAAAAATCGAATCGTTACTGATGGCTTACAGCATTGTTTTACTGATAGATCCTAAGCGTTTTGCCGGCATCGTCGATCCCGATATGTTTTTGTTCGTACCGCCTGCGAGCGTGCGCGCGGGGCTTGCGAGCTACCATGGCGGTGACAGCCTGCTCAACACACACCTCGTGTCGGGGTTTAACTTCTATGACAGTGAAAATAAAACCCGCTATTTCACGCATGGCCTCAACCGCTTCGGTATGGTAGACCTTTTGCTCACCGAAGCGAATAAGAATCAGCCATTGACTGCAGAAGACTATACGACTGCACTCAAGAAAGCGCATGCACTGTTTCTGCAATACCTGACCACAGGGGGCAAAAAACAACCGGCTGGTAAGGCCCTCGCCAAATCGGAGAAGCTGCCCGAGCAGGTCGCGGCGATGATGGGAAAGAAAATTGCCATGCTTAGTGTGCCTTAATAGGGGTAGACTTAAGTCTACCCCTATTAAGGTGCCGCATCACGGATAAACCGGCAAGCCTTCCAAATACAGATTGTATTGTTTCTCAATCGCCTCTTTCATGAACAGCGCAACAGGCCCTGAGAAAGCCGTCTTCTGCGAAAGCAGATAACCCACGGCGTTCTTCGGGCCCAACGAGACAAAATAACCCAGCTCGGGGTAAGTGTATTCTTTCGCTGCCTGCCCGGTCAGATCGGCGACGACAGTGCGTGCGACGTGCTGTCCTTTGCGCACTGCGGCCTGCGCACTTTTCGAATTCAGGCCACGTCCCGGAATATAGCTATTGTCTCCCACCGCATACAATTTGCCACCCTGCTGGTATTCTAGCCTGCCATAGACGTCGCACGTAAAAGAAGGGGTGGATTTAACTCCCGGAACAAACAGGACATGCTGTGTCTGCCTCGTTTCTTCTTTGCCGCCGGTCGAACACAGGATGTTGCCGTTGTCATAGCGCAGAAACTCAGTCAGCAGATGCACACGAATGCCGGCCGCGAATGCGGCTTTGAGCGCAGTGATGCCGAGCGAGGCGTCGAACGTCGGTAAAAGACGATCGCGCGCCTCGTAGAGGTCGACGCTGTTTCCGCGCGCTGCAAACTCGAACGCAAACTGCACCCCTGTCGGGCCGCCGCCGATCACGGCAATGCTCTTATTCGTGAGATTGTGCACGAGTTGCTGGCTGTGCGCATCGTCGCGCAGCTGGTCTAGCGTGATAACGCCCGGTGGCTTTGCCGGCGTGTGCGAACCCTGCGCGAGAACGATGGCGCCAAAATGGCCGCCGAGTTCCGTGCCGCCGGGGTCGGCGATGACGCGCTTCATGTCGATCGCTTTGTGTACAAAACGGAAATTAAAACGCTCAGCGAGATGCGAGAATGCAACTTCATAGTGATGCGCCTGCCGCCCCGCGCGCGAGTTTATGCCATTGTGTGATTTTCTGGTGGCGCAGCCGCGCGTCGAAGAGGGTGACGTTGTCGCCGTGCCGAGCCGGTTGAGCTCAATCGCCGCAGCCAGGCCGGCGTAACCACCACCTAGGATTGCAATCTTCTGCTCTGAACGCGAAGCGTTCAGAGCAGAAGATTGCTCGTCCCTGAATTGACTCACATCGCCGCAGTGCGGCGGATTCTCAGGACGGGAAGTCTTTCTTCCAAATGTCTGTTACGCTCGGCATAGAACGCCGCGCGGCCGGGATTCATTTCACCCAGCGCATTATAGAGCGCCTGCTCGAAGTAAAGGCCTTCTGAAAGATTGCGCGACGCATCGCGCGCGAACGCTTCGGAGTTTTCAAACACGATATGGCGGGTGTTAAACCGGTCAGAAGGCAGTATTTCCGACATATGCCCGATATTGTGCACGCTGAGTCCACCACCCACCGAAGTGAGTTTTTTTTGGTGGTTGAGTTTGGTGAGTACATTGCGCGTCATGCGCAGCACTTCGTCATCGTCGACGGTCAGGTGCATACTCTTTGACAGGTCGCCGCGGCCAATCGTCACCTGCGACAGCGCGGCAAATGCATTTGTAGCAATCATCGCATCGAGGTTCGCAACGGCCGTACCGGTTTCGAGGTTGATCGCGAGTTTCGCTTCTTTGCCCGTTTCGCGCATCAGCCCCTTTGCGGTCTCGATAAAATTGGTCAGTGCATAGACAGTTTCGACCATCGGTGCAAGTATCACATCGACGCCGATCGCGAGGCAATCGCGCATGTCGCGGCGCGCTTCGGGGCCGCCGATTTTAACCACCAGCGGCATGAAAGGTCTTCCGTCTTCTTTAGACAGCTCACGCATGAACGCAATTTCTGCCGTTTCCATGTCTTCGACCTCGGTGCCGGTTTTGAGGGCTACCACGAGGTTTTGCGCTTTCAGCCGTTTCAGCTGCTGCCGCAGCTCTGCCATGTGTTCGGGATTATGCCGCATGTTTGTTTATCGGTGGAATAATAAATAAGCTCAAGGATAATTCCCGGGAAAGGCCATAAATAGCCTATCCAAAAACAATGTCGCAAACCATAAGCCTCGCGATTTGCCCAGAAGCAGGGCAAACCGCTGCTAAAGCGGCCAAGAGGCCTGCTCATGGTTTGCGCTTGGTTATTATTGGAGAATGCTTCCTTGTTTTTGGTTAGGGTCTTAGCTTAATTTAGCCCGCTTCCGGACTAAATTAAGCTAAGACCATCAACCCATTCTGGTCAATGGTAAATTCGCGCGAGACAGAAGGGATATTCTTTTCTCGCAGGCGACGGCCAAGGTCGAGCGCCGAGATGTCGGCGGTCTCGGGCCAGAATGCAAGCAGGGTAGAACCCGCTCCCGACAGGAAACATCCTAACGCACCGTCGCGGTACCAGTCAGTGAAAATATCAAACATACCGGGAATCAGGTGCGAACGCTGCGTCGTGTGCATGCGGTCTTCAATTGCAGTGCGAAAAGCCGCAGCGTCTGCCGGGGTCAGTTCGTCTTTCGAAAGCAGGTAAACCAGAGCGGCGACGCGCGAGGTCTGAAAAATCAGGTCGGCGCGTGAAACAGTCACGGGTATCAGCTGCCGCGAATCGCGCGTCTCGAGCTTGAGGTCGGGTATGATGCCGGCGATTTTGATTTTGGCGCGCACTTTGAGCGGCAGGTGCATGAATGCGGGGCCGTTATCGACCGCTGCCTCGGCACCTTCGGCGGAGGCCACGCGGGGGCCACCGGTCGGCATACACAGGTTCCAGCCGCCATAGAGAGCCGCTGTCAGGTTATCGGGGTGCGGCTCGAACTCGAGCGCAAAATCGAGCAGCTGCTCGATACGGTAGGCCATCTGGTGTTCGCGGCGCAGAGTTTCATTGGCGAGTGTCAGACCTGCGAGAATGGCCGTGCTCGACGAGCCCAGACCGCGGCTGAAGGGCACATTGACGAGCACCTGCACATCGTACGCGACAGGTGTTTGCCCGGCCTTTTTCATCAGGTAGTTATAGGCCCGCACGAACATGTTGTCGGCTTCAACCTTTTTCGGCAGCGCCTTGGGTGACACGGCGCCCGATGGGCCGGCCAAAAAGCTCAGCCTGATGCTGCCATCAGAGCGGTTGGCCCGGTCGCAGACGAATTCATTGCGCAGGTCGAGCGCGATACCCCAGATATCAAAGCCGGGGCCCAGGTTGGCCGTACTGGCGGGTACCGAAATGCGCAGGGACACCGGGTCAAAAATGGGGTTAAAAACCCCGTTACAAGTAATTTAGCTGCAGGCGCAGCTTGTGCGGTGCGACTGCAGCAATATGCGCCTACAATCACTTTACGCGCTCTGGGCATACCCTGTTGTGCGCCATGGCCGCATCTAACGAAATACTGATCTTTACCGCGATCAACGACACCGACGTTGCCGAAGAGCTGATTACCAACATGCTTGAAGCCGACCTGATTATCAGCGGCACCATGTTCCCGGGAACCACGCTGCTCTACCGTTGGGAAAACAAGATCAACCTCGACGAAGAGGTGAAGATTATTTTAAAATCGACCCGCGACAAATATGAAAAAATCGAAGATTATATCATGCACCGCCATCCATACCGTTTTCCCGAAATTACGACCATCGACGCTTCTTTCGGCACAGAGCGCTTCCGCGAATTTTGCCGCAATAAGCCCTGAAATACTGTAGCCGGCCTGATTCATGTTCTTTGCAAAAACCCGGCGTAAAAGCAGTGAGCTCGTTTATTCGGTGCTCTATGACATGTCTGACTATGGGCAGGTTCTGGCGGCGGCGAAATACCGCATGCTTTATGACGAGCTGAAGTACGGCCGCTGGAAATGGCATGCGCCCGAAATCGCTGAAGAAGAAACTCTTTCGCTGGTGCACACGAAGCGCTACCTGCGCGATTTTATCGGAGCGAAGCTCACCGAGGTGACACAGCGCGCTGAGATTCCGATCGATAACCGCATCGTCGAAGCGGTGCGGGCGGCGACGCAGGGTACGATTCTGGCCGCAGAGCTGGCGCTGAAATATGGCGTGGCGTCGAACCTGAGCGGCGGTTTTCACCATGCATTCGCAGACCACGCCGAGGGCTTTTGTTTTCTGAACGACACCGCCATCGCGATACGCGCGCTGCGGCAGTCACGGCCTGGTCTTAAGGCTTTGGTCATCGATCTCGACGTGCACCAGGGTAACGGCACCGCGCATATACTCCAGGGTGATGAACTGTCCTACACCTTCTCGATGCACGAAAAAGACAACTACCCGGTCAAGCAGCAGAGCACCCTAGACGTCGATCTCGAATCGCACATTGGTGACGATGTCTATATCGGCCTGCTGAAGGATAACCTGAAAAAAGTTGCTGAGGAATTCACGCCAGACCTGATCTTCTACGTTGCCGGCGTCGACGTCTATAAAGACGATGCACTTGGCGGCCTGCATCTGAGCATGCAGGGCATTGCGAAACGCGACCAGATGGTGCGCGATTTTATGCCAGAAGTGCCTATCGTCGTGCTGCCTGCCGGCGGCTATGCGCGCAACCTTGCTGACACCGTGGCGCTGCATGCGCAGACCATTGAAATTCTCCATGGGAAAAAATGAGCCCCTCGCGGCCTACCGGTAACCATGTCTGAAAAGCGTTTTGACTTTCACGACCTGGAGGAGATCAACTTCTCCGAAGAATTACCGCTGCGACGCATTTCGGTGGCGATAAAAAACTGTTTCTGGGGACGCTGACTGAAGAAGAGCTCTGGCAATCGCTCGAGAAGGTGCAGATCATTGCCGAGCTCAAAGACCGCAGTTATTTCCCGGTCAAGCTCGAGCTCGAATTTCTTACCGAACGCGATCACCGGTTTTTATCTCGTGTTTAAGGGCGAAAAGATTATGCACATGCGCCTGCGCCTGTCTTTCTTTAAAGCTGCACCGGCATCCATTAATGCCGACAACCAAGATGCTGTTTATAGACTGGCTGCAGACCCGACACATTCTCGCGAAAGGGCGCGAACGATTTTTATTCGGGGCAGGATGTCCCGGGTCTCGGCATTTTCAACCGCATCGACCATTTTCTACGCAACCTCGTGGTGCAGCGCCATGCGTACGGTGGGTTTAATATTCCCGAATATTTCCACGATGCTCTGCTGTTTCACCGCGCATTCCGTTTTTACGACCCCGCGCGCGAGGCGTTTTTTCGCGCATTGCTCAGAGACCTGCGTGTGCACGGCGCGCGCGAAATTTCGCGCGCGCTCTCTGACGGGCGCATTCGCGACCGCAAGGGCGAGCCGATGGAATGGCATGGTGCCGAAATGCTGATTTTTACGCATAAACCCTATGCCGATACGGTGTTCGATAAGCGCTATTACCGCGAAGTCGAGAAACAAATGGCCGAGCTCAAATTTACGCTCGCGAAATAAGCGCCTGCTTTTTGCGGCGTGGCCACAAAAAACAGGCGCTATTTTCGGGACTGCCGGAATGCGCGCAGCATGTCTGCCGTGATTTTACCTTCATAGTAAGCACGGCATGATTGCACCGTAGAGCTTTTTTCGGCAAGCTTTTCCGAGGTCTTCTACCGAGCTCACGCCACCGAAGCGATGAGCTTAATGGCCGGGAATTTTGCGGAAAGAGAGACGTAGAGGTCGAGATCAGGGCCCTCGAGCATGCCGTCTTTCTTGATCTGTGTCACGAGGTAGTGATCGATACCGAGAGCAGTGAGCTCGCCAATCAGCCTTTCGACGGTGTAGCCCGAGTCTTTGAGCCAGCCCGAATGTTTGACTTCATTGCCCCATGCATCGACCGTGATGAGCAGGCTCTGCCTGAAATCGGAGACGATCCTTTCAAATTCGCTCCGGTTGAGAAACGGCAGCGAACCTACCATGACGAAATCTTTGCCCGCTTCAAAGCCATTGTCGAAGTAAAAATGGAAATCGTCGGCGCTGCGAATGCCGCCGCCGACTTCGCACGGCACATTCACCGTGCGGCGGATTTCGGTAAACAACCTGCCTTCACAGACACGACCTTCCTTTGACCCCCTGAGATCCACGAGGTGCAGGCGTTCTGCGCCGTGATCGGCAAGGTAATAGGCCAGGTCAACCGGGCGTTCATGGTAAATTGTCGCGGTATTGTAATCGCCCTGCTTGAGGCGCACGACTTTGCCGTCGAGAATGTCGAGTGCTGGTATCAGTTTCATAAAAGTTCGATAAAGTTTTTGAGCAGTTTTAAACCTGCATCGTGCGATTTTTCCGGGTGGAACTGTACCGCGAACAGGTTTTCATGCTCGATGACCGAGGTAAAAGTCTGCCCATAGCGGGTCGTCGCAGCTGCATAGGCATGTTGCCCCATCGAAGCATAGCTGTGCACATAGTAGAACATGGTGTGCGGATTGATCCCGTTGCCCAACCGGCTATTTGGGGTGAATTCGGTCGTTGTCCAGCCGATGTGGGGTATTGCGGGCGCTTCGGCGTTTTTTTCGAGCCGGGTGATTTTGCCGGGCAGAAAGCCGAGCCCGTGTGAACCCGCAAATTCTGTAGAGCTTTCAAACAAGAGCTGGAAACCAATGCAGATGCCAAAGATAATTTTTTTGCGCGCATGCGCCTCGCGAATCACGTCGCCGAGGCGACGGCGTTCGATCTCTTCCATCGCGCGCGCAAACGCACCGTCGCCGGGTAACAGGAGTACATCCGCCTCTGCTGCGACTTTGGGGTCGGCGGTGACCGTGACGTTTTGGCCTAAGTGTTCAAATGCCTTTTGCAGCGAGCGTATATTGCCCATGCCAAAGTCGAGTTCTGCAATCAGTGCTTTGCCCATGTACATTCTGGCCACGGGCTTTAGCCCGTGGAAAATCTTCTAGAGACTCCCCTTTGTCGAAGGAATTTCATTCGCCCGCCGCGCATCGATTGCCACCGCCTGCCGCAGCGCAAATCCTAATGCTTTAAATATAGATTCATGAATGTGGTGCCGGTTCTCACCGTAGTGTACCTGCACGTGCAGGTTCATAGCTGCATGGATGGAAAGTTTATGCAAAAATTCTAGCGTCAGTTCAGAATCGTAGATGCCAAATTTGCCCATCGGCTTGAGTGCTTCACCGGTGTATTTGAAGTAGGGGCGTCCCGACAGGTCGAGCGTGACAGTGGTCAACACTTCATCCATCGGCAATGTAAAAGAACCGTAGCGGAAGATACCCGCCTTATTGCCGAGCGACTGCTGCAGCGCCTGCCCGAGGACGATCGCCGTATCTTCTACAGAATGGTGGCAGTCGATTTCTATATCGCCTATGAGCTTCAGTTCGAGATCGAACATGCTGTATTTGACGATGTGCCCGAGCATGTGCTCAAAGAACGGGATCGGGTTTTCGCCGCTCATGCGGGCCTGCCCGTCGAGGTTCAGGGACAGCGAAATGCTCGTCTCATTCGTTTTGCGGTCAATTTGTGCGGTGCGCGACACGGCTGATGCAAGTCGCGGGGGAAAACAGCCCGTCAAATCTATAACGCTGCGACTTTTTTAGGGCATTGCTGTGAAAATAATGGTCAGCTCTACCGCTTTTTGTAGGTCGGTCTCAGAGGCATCTATGTCACTGACAACCTTCTTCAAATTCCTTTCGCCCAAAGACCGTACTTTTTTCCCTCTTTTTAAACAAGATATGGATAACCTGATTGTGATGGGCAAAGTGCTCTGCGACCTGGTCGATACCGACAGCGCAGCCGAGCGTGCCCGCCTCGTCGAAGAGATCGACCGCCTCGAAAGCGTCGGAGACGAAATCACACACAATATTTTTGTGGAGCTCAGCCGTACTTTTATTACCCCTTTTGACCGCGAAGACGTGCACGCGCTCGCCGCCTCGATCGACGACATCGCCGATTACATACAGGGTGCGGCGGCCCGCATGCGCCTGTACCATATCAGCACTTTTCCCTCTGCGGTGGTCAAGATCGCGCACATTCTGCGCGACGGCATCCAGGAACTCTCCGGTACCACGCAGATGCTGATGGATCTCAAGGCGCACCGCAATATCGGCGATTCGCTGGTGAAGATCCATAGCCTCGAAAATGCCGCAGACGCTATTTTTAACGAAGCCATCGAACAGCTGTTCATCCATGAAAAAAATGCGATTGAACTGATTAAAATGAAAGAGCTGCTCGCCACGCTGGAAACCGCCACCGACCGCTGCGAAGACGTGGCGAACGTGATCGAAACTATCGTCATCAAATATTCATGAACATCGATATTTTCGTCGTTGTCGTTGCTCTCGCGCTATTCTTCGATTTCATCAATGGTTTTCACGACGCGGCAAATTCGATTGCGACGATCGTCTCGACGCGCGTGCTTTCGCCCGTACAGGCAGTCTTATGGGCTGGCTTTTTTAACTTTCTGGCGTTCTATATTTTTCACCTGCACGTCGCTGACACGGTGGCAAAGACTGTCGATACCAGCGCGATTTCGATGTATGTCATCATGGCGGGCCTGCTCGCGGCAATTGCCTGGAAC
>JAXMHE010000003.1:0-241384 GCA_046346945.1 Turneriella sp. | reverse complement strand
CTCTTGCAAACCTATTCGGTGTCGTAGCCAAGTGGTAAGGCAGAGCTCTGCAAAAGCTCCATCCCCGGTTCAAATCCGGGCGACACCTCACTTTTTTGTTGAAAACAGACAGGGGCACGCAGTGCCCCTGTCTGTTTTCGATGCTGAGTAAAGAGCCCGTGTGATGGAATTGGTAGACATACAGGACTTAAAATCCTGGGGCAGCAATGCCGTGCCGGTTCAACTCCGGCCACGGGTACATTCTGGGGAAGCGCATGTTTCCCTGATCGACTCGCATTGCCACCTGGACATGGTGGTTGAACGCGGTCTGGGAGTTGAAGAAATCACGCAGGGCCTAGTCGACAACGGTGTCGGCGCGCTCGTCGAAATCGGTGCCGATAAACAGGCCATGCTGTGGGCGCGCACGCTGGCGCACACGGCAAAACAGTTCGAAGTTTATTACACCATCGGACACCATCCCGGCGAAGCTGCCACGGAAGATTTTGAATTTGGACTGAAGTTCATTGACGAAAATCAATCCGACAAACGCTTCGTTGCCGTCGGCGAAATTGGACTCGATTATCATTACCACGCCGACCAGGCGGATGTACAGAAGCAAGTGTTCATTGAGTTCGTGCGCGCTGCACGCCGTGTTGGCCGCGGCATTGCCATACACACACGCGATGCGCATGCAGACACGTTTGCCATTTTACGCAACGAAGCGAAGGATATGCCGATCCTGATCCATTGTTTCACCGGCACGAAGCCCGAGATGCAGGATTTTCTTTCACTGGGCGCCTATATCTCTTTTTCGGGGATTGTCACTTTCAAGAACGCAGCCTCTGTACAGGAAGCGGCGCTTGCGTGTCCCCTCGAGCGCATGCTGATTGAAACGGATGCACCTTTTCTCGCGCCGGTACCGCATCGTGGCAAGATTAACCAGCCGGGTTATGTGCGGCACACGCTTGATTTTCTTTCACGATTGCGCGGCGAGTCGGTGGATTTGCTGGGTGCGGCTTGTACCAAAAATACGCGCGCGTTCTATTCGATCTGAAAAGCCGGTGGCCACCATTGCCATGGGAAGAAGTTGCTGAAACTGAACTGCCGCAGGTGTGGTATGTGAAAGTTGTTTAGTGCTGCATGGTGCACATGTTGCCAGCGCTTAATGCCGAGATAGAATAACTCTCTTGCCGAGACGGATTTTCTGCTATGGGTTTCCAGAGCCAGGCGAGGCAAGAAAAGAAATAGTGCCACGCGCACAAGCGCGGAGACAGAGATGCCCAGATTCATTGCCGCAAGGCGAACGAACCTGATATCCTCCCCATAGAAACAAACCAAATGACGATGTCCCTCACAACCAGAAGGCGTCTCAGCCTTTACGCTCTCAGCAGCTATTTCGAGACCTTTTCGCCAGGAAAGATTTTGTCGTTCTGCGAGTCTAAAAACGCAATACCGTGTTAGATTAGAATAAGAGCACCTGCGTCGCCTTGCCGTATTTACCAGTATCCTCCAATGATTCAGCGAAATTCTCACCTCCCACACGTCTGTTATGGGGGTTGGTCTTTCAAGAAGATATGTCGGTTGCTTTTTACACTTCATAAAGTCTCTACTAATTAAATACCAGAAAAAGACGGATTTTTCCCAGAAATTGGAATTTTTTTCATATTCTACCATTTTTTCATTGGCTATGGATTTTCATAGCCCAGCAATTGCATCTTCTTTGTTCTGTTCGCGGCCGGCCGCCCCACAAAAATGCCGCATGTGCGGAATTGTCGGCTATATCGGACCGAAATCCATAGAATCAGTACTCCTCGTCGGCCTGCAAAAGCTGGAATACCGCGGCTACGATTCGGCCGGCATGGCTGTCATGAACAGCGGCGAAGTGGTCGCCCGCAAAGCAGTGGGTAAAATTGCAGAACTCGAAAAGCAACTTAAAAATCAACCGCTCATAGGAAATTCCGGTATTGCGCACACGCGCTGGGCGACGCATGGCGAACCCTCAATGATTAATGCGCACCCGCACCTGAATAGCCAAAGGAATATTGCCGTCGTGCACAATGGGATTTTTGAAAATTACGCCAAACTCAAGGCGGAGTTAATCGACGACGGTTTTGTCTTTCTGAGTGAAACAGACACCGAAGTCGCTCCGCACTTGATGGAAAAATACATTGAAGAAGGTTTTGCGCCTGACGAAGCTTTTGTGCGCATGCTGAAGCGCGTCGAAGGCCAATACGCGCTTGCTGCCATTACTGAAAAAGAAGAACGTAAAATTTATTTTGCGCGTAAGGGCTCTCCGCTGATCGTAGCGCGCGGCAATAATGAGTTTTTAATCGCGTCGGATATTCCCGCTGTCGTGCCTATTGCACATGAAGCAATCTATCTCGATGACAACCAATGGGGTTATATTACTGAAAAGGGAATTTCAATTTTTGATCTTTCCGGCGGAGGCATTACACCGAAGTGGGAGCCAGTTTCGGTGAGCGTTGAGGACGTAGAAAAAGGTGACTTCGAATATCTCATGCTCAAAGAGATATATGAGCAACCGGAAGTTTTCGAACGCGTTTTTAAGCAACGCGTCGATGACGCATTTATCCACTTTCCTGAATTAAAATTCGGCAAAGAGTATCTCGCACGGGTGGGCCGTATACTCATTCAGGCGTGTGGTACATCGCTGAATGCCGGTATGATAGGGAGGATGTACCTCGAGCAGTACGCGCACATCAGCGCCGAAACAGATTATTCTTCTGAATGGCGTTACCGTAACCCGCTCGCAAGCGGTGACTCTCTCGTTGTTGGCATCAGCCAGTCGGGCGAAACGGCGGATACACTCGCCGGAGTCCGCGAGGCGAAAGCGAAATTCATGCGAGTGCTTTCCTTTCTGAATAATATAAACTCAACTATGGCGCGCGAATCGGATGCAATGATTCACCTCATGGCTGGACAGGAAATCGGCGTCGCGTCGACAAAAGCTTTCACAGCACAGGTGCTTAACCTTCTCTTCTTTTCTTTGTACGTCGGCTCGATTAAGTGGCTACTGCCCGCAGAAGAACGCAGGGAAGTGCTGAATGAAATTTTGGCTTTGCCCGAAAAAATGCGCTCGATACTGAAAAATCACGACCGCATCAAACAGATTGCAGAATTTCTGAAAGACAAAAATGACACGATTTTCCTGGGGCGTACTTACAATTATCCGTCTGCGCTCGAAGGCGCGCTGAAGCTGAAAGAGATTTCATATATTCACGCCTCTGGCTATGCCGGCGGTGAATTTAAGCATGGGCCGCTGGCGTTGGTGAGCGATAATGTGCCGGTGGTAATTATTGCGCCGCAGGGTGATATCCGCGGTAAAATGATCTCTAACCTTAAAGAGGCGCAGTCGCGCAAAGGCACGATTATCTCGATCATTACCGAAGGTGATGAGGAAATCAAGAAAGAATCGGATTACTACATCGAAATCCCCCCTTGTATGGAGAGTATCTCCCCGTTGCTCGTTGCCATTCCGCTGCAATTGCTGGCCTATTATACTGCAATCGCACGTGGTTGTGATGTTGACAGGCCGCGTAACCTTGCCAAATCTGTTACCGTAGAGTAACATGGCGGGAAAAAGCACAGGCAAAACCGCGGTTAAAAAAACCGTCAAGAAAAGCAAGTTGAAGCCTGCTCTGGCGGAGAAACCCGCTAAGTTCGTACCCGTTGCAACGGATATTCCTGAAGTGGTAGAGCCGCGCAGTGAGCGTGATGAAAAGATCCATGCGCTGTTGCCCGGAATCCAGAACCGGGTGCCCGAGGCGCTGGCAGAATTTTTTGAAGTATTCTCTGATGACATTTACAACTTCCCGATTCGGATGTTTCGCTTTAACGAAGATGAAGCGAGTGAGTTTTACCTCTATGCATTCGAGCACCTGCGCGATGGCAGAAAAATATCGAGTTTCCAGGGGAAGGCCAAGTTTACGACCTGGTTTTACGCCGTTCTGCGCAACCTGACGATCGATTTTCTCCGGTCACAGAAAGACAAGGTTCGCTTCACGACTTATCTTAAATCGGACGCCTCGGGCAAGATGGTCGACGCGATCGAATCGGTTTCGGACACGCGCGAACAAAACCTGTTCGAAGAGACGCTGTTTGAGCAGTTCAATGCTTCTTTGGTTTCTCTTGCCTTGCCACAACGCGTGCTGTTCAAGCTAGCCTATGCCTGGTACTTTGAGCTCGATAGCGAAGAACTGGATTATCTCTGCAGTATACAGAAAAAAAACGCAGCGGATATTCTTTCGCGCCTGCAGGAGCTCAAAAAGGTGGCGCATGAGCGTTCGGTCGAGGTGCGCGATCTCGAAGAAAAACTCACGACAAATTTCCAGGGGATATCCGTGCTCGAAACCAAGGTTGATGCTTTCTTTCGCGAAAATCCTGACATCGAAAAGAAGCGCGAGAACTGGACAGAAGATTATTTTTCGACGGCAATACCGCCGCAGGTTATCGATATGATCCAGAGCCTGGTGAAAAAAAAGAAGAAGCAACAATCGCTGCTCTTGCACCAGAAAAAAAGTTTACTCTCGATTCGTGTGCCTTACAAAGACTTGGGTGAATTGCTCAACAGCACGCAGGGGGTTTTGTCCGTACAGCTGATCCGTATCGTGGAAAAACTCAGCCAGTCGCTGAGCGCTTCAGCCAACGGCTGACGAATTCAGAAACAGCTAAGCCCGCTCTACATCGCGGGCCCGTACACCGTGCTCGGTCGCGGCTAGTGTGAAGCTCACGGCATCGCCACGGCGCAGGTGAAGACCGGGCGCCAGTTCATCGGCAAAAAACGGAATAAAATCGTGCACGCCTTTGGCGTCGAGCTGGCCTTTGCCGCTGCGCTGATTCAGGAATTTAACACTGCCGCGAATGCGGCGGCCGTCGAGGCCGTAGTAAGTGAGTAAATCCGCAAGTGTATGTGTCTGCTCAATCTGCGCGTTGAGGCTTTTCAGAATGCGGTCAAAATCCTGTAGGTGTTTGTTGTAATCGGAAAGTGGAAGCTGCCTATAGAGCCGGCCTTCCCAGTTTTGCAGGTGAACAAGGTTACGTATATCGTTGCGAAAGGTATCGAGCTCGGTGCAAAGCTCTGCGGTCAGAATGTTCATCGTGCGCAGCTGCTGTATATGCGCCGCGAAAGTGCGGCGGCGGATAATCTTCAGAAGATTCGCGTGTTCTGGATTGCCGGTGCCTTTTGAGCGATCGCTGGTGTCGGTCACTACGAGCGGGTCGGCAATGAGCGCAAATACTACCGCTTCGATAATGATACCCTGTGTCACCAGCAGCTGGAAAAATAGTGCGCTCTCGAGCGAGTATTGCGGTTTGAAGAGTTTGTACTGCCACAGCTGGTATTCGATCAGTTGCAGCATGTAACAGATATTCGATTTGAATTCCGAATCTTTGAGGTATTTGAAGTACGTATCGCGGTAATAATCGATGGTTTTGAGGGTGCCTTTGGGAATTGCGAGCGGAATCTGCGCGGAAAATTTTTCGGAGAACTCAACAAATTCCTTGATCAGGTTCTGCGCGCGCGCCTGCGGCGTCGGGCCTTTGCCCTGCGGTGTTGAGTGATCTGAACCCAATTGCATATTATGTCACATTGCCAGCTATGGAAAACCAGAGCCCCTGACTTTAGCTATGGATTTCCATAGCCGGGTACAAGCTATTTTCGGATTTTTCAGGCTGCACACCGAAACCTCTGACATATCGCCCAGATGGCATCGTGCCAGCGATCACCCCTTGGCCTCCATGCCTTTCGGACGCTTACGCACACTGCCGGCTATCGGCGTTTTTTCCAGAATGGATATCGGCTTCTTATCGCCACGGATTTCGACGAAGAGTGGCTGCGATTTAGCTGCTATGGAAATCCGCATCATGCCCATGCCATAGTTCCTGGTGAAGGAAAAAGTACCGCTGGTGACTTCTCCCACGCGGTTGCCATCGGCCGTCACAATTGCATAACCCTGGCGCGGCACGCCTTCGCCGGTCATGTGGAAGCCGGTGGTGACTTCGGCCGCCGGCTTCTCGCGTGCTTCACGCGGCGCAATGCAGTCGTGGTCGTTGTATATGAAGGCGATGCCTGATTCCTGCGGGCGCAGCGTGGTGGAGAGCTCGTGGCCGTAAAGCGGCATCAGCGATTCGAGGCGCAGCACGTCGCGCGAAGCGAGTCCGCAGGGAGATACACCCGAAGCCTGCAGCGCCTGCCAGAGTTTGATGCCTTCTGCCGTGTCGCAGGCGATTTCAAAACCATCTTCTCCCGTATAACCCATGCGGGCGATAAATGTTTTCGGTTTGGGCAGTCGCGCTTCGTAATAGTACATCGAATCCAGACCAGCAAAATGTTTCGCGAGGTGCTCGTGCGCTTTGGGGCCCTGCACGGCAATCAGCGTATAATTCTCCCATGGTTCGATGCTGATGAGATCGGCGGAGTGTTTTCTCAGGTGCGCGACATCGGCGTCGCGGTTGCCGGCATTGGCGACCATCATCCAGTGGGTGTCGGTAATGGCGGAGATGGTGATGTCATCGACGAGGCCGGCATTCTCATTATAAAGAGCATTATACTGCGCTTTACCGGCCTTGAGTTTATCGGTCGCGCGCACGCAGATGCGGTTCAAACCCTGTACCAGTTTATCGCGGCTGTCGGCCTTGAGCGAGATAGGCAGCATGTGCGAAACATCAAACATGCCGGCGCGTTCGCGCACGGCGGTCACTTCGTCTTTGACTGCACCGTATGAAACCGGCATATTGTAGCCGGCAAATTCGGTAAATTTCGCGTTGAGTTTTTTATGTTCGTCGAATAATGGCGTGGATTTCATGCGATACTGTAGAGACGCGGCATGCCGCGTCTCTACGAAAATGATTTCAGTAATTTCTCAATCCGCCTTTGCTGCGAGGCCTTTTTGAGTTTGCGGCTGCGTGCTTTCAGCAGGGTGATAAAGGCGGATTGATCCTTTGCGGAAACCGCTTGTGCGGTGATTTCCGCATACATCGCTAGCTGGTTATCAGGAGCTTTTTTCAGCTGCGAAAAGAGAATCGGTATACATTTTGCGTGGTAGCGTTTGATTTGCGCGAGTTTGACGAGCACACCGACGGCGTGGTCGCGCGTGATCACAGAACCTTTGTCGGCTGCCGTAATGATTGCCGCGAGATTTTTCGCCAGAAGTTCTGGCGCATGCGGAGTGATGTAATCAAGCGCCGTCATGGCGCCCCACTGCAGGCGGTTATTTTTGCTGCTGATGAGCCGCAAAAAAACCGCAGCATGGCTGGCGATGAGCTTTGGCCGCTCGGCACCGATTTCATAGAGTACCTTGATGCAGTCGCTCTGGATCTTCGTTTTTCCGGTTTCGAGCAGATGCACGAGCACTGTCAGCGCGGTTTCGTCGCCGGTCTTACAGATTTCTTTTGCCAGCGCCACATTCGCACCATCGCCGCGTTCGCCGAGCGAAGATGCCAGCTTGTCTGCAACAGTCATGCGTCACAGCTTCCTGAGCGCCGTGAATTTCAACAAAAACTTGCGCGTCTTGCCGTCGTCAAAGAAGATGTGGATGCGCGCCGAGTCACCGTCTCCCTCGACCTTGAGTACACGACCCCTGCCAAAATTGGAATGCTCTACCTTGTCACCGTTAGCATAGGTGCCGCCCTTGCTCTGCGGGGCAAAGCCGGTTCCGAAGTCGACTTTGGCTTTGGGGGTAGGGGCTGCGGCGGGCGCGCGCGGAATGAACGACTTGCGCACGGCTGAGCCGGGCGGTGTGCTGCCAAAAGTATTGCTCTTTTCAAAGCGCAGAAGCTCGTCAGGTATTTCCTGCAGGAAAGGCGAGATACGCGAGGCTTCGTAAAAGCCCTGTGACATGCGGCGTTCGGCATTCGTGAAAAACAGGCGGGTCTTGGCCCGGGTTACGGCCACGTAGAACAACCGGCGTTCCTCGCTGATATCGCCGTCGCGTTCCGCGAGATAATGCGGGAATAGATTTTTCTCAAAACCGGCAATCACCACCGTGTGGAATTCGAGGCCCTTCGCATTGTGTACTGTCATGAGGCTCACCGAATGAGAACCTTCGCCTTCTTCGTGCGGCGCAGTGGTGGTAATGAGCGAGATCTGCTGCAGGTAATCGCCGAGTGTCGCGTTGTCGGTCTGCCGCTGGTAATTGAGGAGCGAGTTTCTCAGCTCGCCAATGTATTCTATGCGGCCCGAACCCAGCAGGCGGTCTTCTTCTTCGTAGAGTTTCGCGAGGCCGGTCTTTTCCAGTAACTCATCCACAAAAAAGCCAAGATCGGCCTGCGCGTCGGCTTTGCGGCGCAGATCGATGATATCACGTGCGAGCTGCAGCGAGGCATCTTTGGCTTTGCCGCTCAGCGGATTCAGCGATGGGTCAGACATGACTTCGACAAAATCTGCCTGCATGTTTGCTTCGCGCGCGGCGAATATCTTCTCGACCGATTTGTCGCCGATGCCGCGCGGAGGGGTATTGATCACGCGCGCAAAGGCTGCCTCGTCCTTGCTGTTGACAATCAGGCGAAAGTAGGCCAGCGTGTCCTTGATTTCTTTGCGCGCGAAGAACGACAGTCCGCCATAGACCCTGTAGGGAATCTTGGCCTGCAGCATAGCTTCTTCAATCAGTCGCGACTGTGAATTGGTGCGGTAGAGTATGGCAATTTCAGACGCCGGCACTTCGCGCAGAGCCTGTTGCACCAAGCTCACTGCCTTCGCGGCCTCCTGCACATCGTCGGCGGTGGTGTAGACCATCGGTGTTTCGCCGCCCTGTCTTTCGGTGAAGAGTTTCTTCGGCATACGCTCGAAGTTATTCTGTATCACCGCATTGGCGATGTCGAGAATCGCCTTCGTCGAGCGGTAGTTCTCTTCGAGTTTGATGACGGCGGCGTCTTTGAAATCTGTCGAAAAATCCAGGATGTTTTTGACATCCGCGCCGCGCCAGCCATAGATCGCCTGGTCGTCGTCACCCACGACGCACAGGTTGCGGTCGCGCGCGGCGACGTGCTGCACGAAGCGGTACTGTGCATAGTTCGTGTCCTGATATTCGTCGATCAGCCAGAACGGGTAGCGGTTCTGCCAGCGTTCGAGCAGTTCGGGCTGCTTGTCGAACAGGTGGCAGGGCAGCGAAATCAGGTCGGCGAAGTCGACGGCAAAAGAGGCGGATTTCTTGATCTCATAAAGCCTGAACACCTCTTGCAGCATGTCACCGAATTCATATTCGTCGAGGTCGACGTGGTCGGGCAGATTCTCGGGCAGAATGAGTTTATCTTTAAAAGAGGATATCGTGTTCGCAAAATAGCGGTATTGTGTTTTGCGTACTTACCCTCGAACTTTTCCAGGATCTGCGACAGCGCCTGCTGCTGGTCTCCGTCATCCCAGATCGAAAAATTTTCGGGGTATTCGAGTGCCTGTGCGTTGCGCCGCAAAAGATAGAGCCCCAGCGAGTGGAACGTGCGCACCGTGCATTCAGAACCGATGGGGCCTGCGGTGTTCAGTAGCCGCGTGCGCATCTCGGCCGCCGCCTTGTTTGTGAACGTGACTGCCGCAATCTTGTACGCGGGAATTTTTTCCACGTGGATCAGCCACGCCATGCGGTGTATGATCGTGCGTGTTTTGCCTGAACCGGCGCCGGCGAGAATGAGTAGCGGGCCATACACCGTCTGTACCGCCTGCTGCTGAGGCGCGTTGAGGTTATTCAGGATTTCATTCTTCCAATCAGTCATGGAATCTGGCCACGGGCTATTGCCCGTGGCCAGAAAAGCCACGAGCCAATAATATATCGACATTGAGCAAGATCATGATGACGAGCATGTAAATGATCGAGGCAAAAAATGCCCTGCCATAGTGTTCTTCACGGTAGATGCCCCGCACGGTGCGAATGACGTAGTATACAGAAACAATCCCACTGCCGATAAGGTATACCAAACTGTAACCAGCGGAGAGCCCGACAGCGAGGGCCAGCGGGGGCAATGAAAGGCCATAGATCAGAATATAGAGTTGTGTGTACTCGTTGCCGTAGACCAGCGGCAACACGGGAACCCCGCCTTTTTCATATTCGCCCTGTATCTTGAGCGTCAGCGCCCAGAAGTGCGCGGGCTGCCACAGCATCATGAAGGCAAACAGCAACCAGATGTCGGGTGCGAAGCGGTCAGAGATACCGTAGGCGCCGATTAAGACGGGCAGCGCGCCTGGCAGGCCGCCGACAATTGCGCCGAATGGGCCGCGGCGTTTGAGGTAGAGCGTATACCAGATGGCATAAGACGCGATCGCGAGCGCAGTGAGCACGGCGGCGACGAGGCGCCCATAATAGATTAAGGGCACAAACGACAGCACGGACATGAGCAGCGCGAGCGTCCATAGCGTGCCTTTGCCGAGGCGGTCGATCGCCTCTGAGCGCCAGATCGTGCGGCGCATGTTCTTATCCATCTCGTAGTCGAGCAGGTTATTCATGATCGCCGAAGAGCCCGACGAGAGAGTCAGTGAAACGAGTACCCAGGTACATTCCCACAGCGAGGGCAAGGAGCGGCGCGCCATCAGCATGCCGGTAAAGCCGGTGACGACGACGGTAAAAATAATCGAGCCTTTCGCAAGGCGCACAACGTCGTGCAGATGTCTGGATTCAATGCTCATGGGTGTACGGCGTAACCGAAGGCTCTCGTCTCGCGAATCCGAGACAGGGCGAAAAGGTAATCTTGAAAGCGGTATCTTCCAGGGCCTCAGGCCGCGGAAACTTATTGACGCGGTGCACACAAGGCCTCGTAGCTACCCTATGGCACCGAACCGCATTATCACCAATCCTCTACTCGAAATACGCCTTAAAGGCACGCAGGCGCAAATGGGCGCTCAATATGGCGAAATTGTCGCTTCGCAGGGCGGATATGAGAAACTGCTCGATTTTTATCCGCAGATGGCGCAGTCGCTGCTGGTTTCCGGTATGCCGCGCCGGGTGCGCAAAGGGCCAATTCGCCGCGTGGCCGGTGAGCTCATGAATTGGGCCGTGAATGCGATGTCAAAAAGCCGCATGCCCGATTACGAAGCGCGCGCCGCCGCGATGGCGCGTGCTGCCAATCTTTCGCCCGAAATGAGCCGGCATATGCTGGTGATGGATGTTTTCCAGAACTCGATCGGCGTTTTGGGCAAGCTCGGCGCTGTACAGATCTCGGGTAAACCGGTTGTCCATGCACTCGGTGCCTGCACCTCTGCTGTTGTCTTTGGTGCACTGTCGGCCGACGGCGAACTGATGCACGCGCGCAATTTTGATTTTCCCGGCGTCGATGTGTGGGATAAATCACCGACGATCGTTTACTGCACACCCGACCATGGCATTCCTTATGGCTACCTCGGTGCGCGCGGCGCGGATGTTCCCGGTATCACCGCGTTCAACGCCGAGGGGCTCACAGTGACCGTGCACACGCGTTTTCACCGTGACGTGAATTTTGAAGCCACCGGCGTTATCGACCTCGGCCATGAAATTATCCGCAATTCGCGCACCATCGAAGAGGCGATCGCCGTCGTGAGCCGTCACAAGGTCGCATCGACCTGGGGTATTGTGGTGACATCGGCACGCGAAAAAAACGCCGCGATCATCGAAACGACTGCGAAAAAAATGCGCGTGACGTGGGCGAAGAACGGCCACCTCGGCAACACTAACCACTACCTGCACCCCGACATGGTGCCAGGCGAAATCGCGACGAGCAATGGCTGGACTTCTTACACGGTTGACCGCCTGCGCCTGATGGACGGTTTTTTCCGCGAGGCCGAGGCGCGCGGGGGTGCGACGCTCACCGACATGCAGAATCTGCTTGGCGCCGACTTCGAAGCCGATGCGCCGAATAAGAGCCGCATGATGGGCTCTCTTATCGGTTACGTGATGTCGGTGCAATCGGTGGTGTTTAAGCTGCAGTCAGGATTAATCTCGCTCTCCGTGGGTGAAGCGCCGACCGGCTGGGGCCCTTATATTAATCATGATCTCAACTGGTCGGGAGATGTGCTCAAAGTTGTCGATGTGACCAAAGAAAAACTCAGCGCAGTGACTGCGCGTTACGGTACGGGCGATGCGCTTACAGCATACCGCGATTTCCAGCGCGGTTATCTCACTGATTTTGAGTGTGGTCCTTTGGAGGATGTGCGTCGTGACATCGCCAAAGCGTCGGCGTTCGCGACCGAAGACGGCTCGCTGCGCTTTGTCGAAGGCGCATTAGCGCTCGAAGCGCGCGAAAACGAAACTGCCTATGTTCACTTCATGCAGGCAGTCGCGCTCGAAACATCCCCCTACCGCAAGGGACAGGCATTGCTGTGGGCGTCGCGCGCAGCAGCAGCGACGGGCCGCACCAGTGAAGCCGCAAGCCTGCGCAAAGAAATCTATACGCTGAGCCACCACAACCTTACCGAGTTCAAACAACTTGCCCAGCGCGATGCAAACCAGCTCGTCACGAAGCGAAATTATTCTGATCTTGTGCTGAGCATGAGTATGCTGGATGCCGCATAGCTTCGCCGCAGGCGAAGCTATGCGGCACTACCTGAAATCCCAGCGCAGTACTTTTTTCACCGCCTGGAAAAAATGCAGGCTGTTGAGCGGCGCGTTGAGCCAGCCGCAGGTGATGCAGTAATATTTGTCGTAAGGCGCAACATGGTGAATGTCATGGTGCGCCGGAGGCAGAATGATGTGCGCGCGTTGCAAAAGCGCCGCGACAACCGGTGGTTTCTCCATGTGTGCCCATTTGTGAAACTGGTTCGTCATGAAGATGCTGAGAAAGAAGAACACCATAAAGAAACGGAAAGTGAAATCAACCACGGGGGCACTGGCATAATAGACGTAGAGCATCCACGGTAGCGACACAAGGCTGTTCGCACCGTTGGTTTCCACGTATGAATGCCGCGTAATCGCCTTGGGATCGACGTGGTGCTCCCGGAACGCGTAAACGAATACCTTGCCGACAATCGGCGTTTCGGGGGTGCCAAAGTTGTCTGCGAGAAAATGGACGAAACCCGAAACAAAGTCGGCCATCAGCCAGGCCAGAAGCGCATATAGCACCAGCTGCAAACCGAGGTGAGAAGTTGTCGCGGCGCGCGTCTCATAGTGAGAAATGAGCGAGGTAAAAAATAGCGCAGCGTACGTCAGAAAAACCGTGATCGCCGTTGCATCGAGAGTAAAATGCCAAACCGGATACGCTCTCTGTTGCTGCATATATCCCCCGTTATATGAGTCGAAATAAGGTCGTTAAAGTCACAGAGAGTGAACCGGCTGAATTGCGCGGTCAAGCGCTTTGTAATTCTCAAAAATGTACCGAAGGTCGGACTTGAACCGACATGGGGTTGCCCCCACCGCATTTTGAGTGCGGCGTGTCTACCATTTCACCACTTCGGCGAGTTCGCGCCCGCATGCGTGCGCGGAGTAAGATTGCAAAACGCACATAAGGCGCAAAGCGCCTTATGTGCGTTTTGCCGTACCAGCGGAAACAGGGTTTACGCTGGAAGTCTCGCGGCTCGATCTGCCGCTTACCCATGGGTCATCCCGGTATGTCTGCATCGCCTTTTGCCGCATGGCGCATCACAGCCGTTTACGCTGATGCGCCCACCGTGGAAATTTCTCAACCCCTTCTGGCGCCGCTCATAGCTGCGGGCCGAACGGTCTTGTCGCAGGCTGATATTCAACGGTTTTTTATAGAAAAGGCTGCGCCGAAGTTTATCAAAGTCGAAAACGCGTGCCTGAAAGACTGGCGTATCCTGAGAATTCGTTTTGGAGCACCTTTTGAAATGCGATTGGATGTCGAACCGGTATCGGCGCAGACGAAAACCCGTATTATCTACTTTATCAATTGCTACATCAATAAAAAATACATCTATCTTTTCTCGCGGCAAATGGCAGAGCTCGCAGAGACGAAGCTACTGAGCGAGACGGATTCGGTTCTGCACGTGGTATCTTCGGGAACGGAAAGCGATAAAAATGTATTGCAGAGAGAACTCCAGCGGATTTTCGGTATGGTTTCTCATATCCGGCACGAACACACAGAGCAGAATCTATTCGAGTATCCCGGCATTCGCAAAGTATGGGAGCGCGGGCGTGAGAACGCCGACGCATTCTTATTGTATTTTCACGCCCGTGGCATCAGCCGCATCAAGCTCGGGCGTTTCCGCAGAAACCGGCAGCCATTAGAGAAGAGATTGTTTCGCCGTGTCATCGGCGAATGGCGGCAGAACCTGTTGTGGTTGAGTGCAATTGCAACTGCCGATAAAGTCGGCATTTCACATGGGGGCAATGGCTGGGTCTGGTTTAATTTCTGGTGGGTGCGCGCTTCTTATGTGGCTCAGCTTGAAGAACCGGTTAAAACAGAACGCCGCCACTATTACGAAGACTGGCTCGGGCGCTATAAACAATCCGCCGCAGGTGATTATCTAAACACCCTGGATCGTTGTATCAGTATCGCCTATTCGGAGGGCAGAAATTTATATAACATCGGTTCAGATTTTCACCCGGATAGGGGCGAGACATATCTCGGCCTACCCATGTACCATCTAAAACTCTTTATATTCAGGCTGAAAGGCTTATTTTTGCTATTTGTGCGCGCAGCACACAAATAGCAAATTCTCTACAGGTCTTGCTCGATGTACTTGCCCTTGCCGCGGGCAACAATCTTACCGATATCATCTTCAAGTTCTGCGCGGTTTTCGATCACGCGCTTGTTCTTTTTCACAAAGTAGCCACGCAGGTAGAGGGGCTCGTTTACCTTGGCGAGCTGCAGGTAGCGTATGGTGACTTCACCGGTATTGACATTCAGGTTGAGCGCCTGGTTGATCTTCATCATGACTTCGTCGAGCATGACGGCAATTACCCCTGGGTGTACACATTCGGGCTGGTTGCCCTGGAAGTGCACGGGCAGCACAATCTCACCGTAGGCGGTTTTGGTATCTTCGTCAAAGCGCAGATCGAGTTTGAGCCCCTGTTCGTTGTCGGGGCTGGTACCGAAACTCAGGTTTTTCTGCCTTCTCAGTACCTTCATGGCCCAGTGTTACCTTTTGTAACACCCTGTCAAGTAGTACACGGGGTGTGCACTATTCGCTCTCTACTGAGCTGAGGTGCGGCCCGTTAAAAGAAATTCATGCCCAATGCCAGGCTGACGCCGATGCCGGTCAGGTTCGCCGAGACCACGTTGGCCTTATTGATACTGAGCAGTGTCGTATCGCCGTCGGTCACATCGCGCGATTCGGCCCAATAAAAAGGCAAGCTCAGCAGTGCTGTCACCGGGCCGAGTTTATAGGTAAATTCGGGCTTAAAAATCAGCAGCGGATTGTAGCTCGTGAACACCTGGTAGTCAGTCGTTGTCCCGTTGTTTTGCGATAACTGCACAGAGGTAAATAGCATGCCGGCGCCGATGCCGAGGTTTACTCCCCAATCCGCTTCGGCGAACAGCCGGTAATAGAAAGTCGCTGCGATGGGCAAAAAAGTGCCGTTCAGGTTTTGCGTCAGTTGCCCCTGGTAGAATGATGAACTGACGAGCCCCGATGTTTTGGGCAACGCCGCATAGCCTGCGAGAATTCCAAACATTGTCTGCTGCTGCACCAACCGCGCCTCGGCGAAAAATTGCCATTGCACTGCCGCGGCCTCGCGCGTCTGCTGCGCGGTAAAACCTTTCGGGTTTAGCTGCTGGTTATACTGTACTGCCAGTGCATTCGACAGGTCGCGTGTGAAGTCGCCAGTGGCGGAGTTATCGGCGAAATGCGCAATGATACCGAAAGAGAGCAGGAGCGCCGAAGTTTTGGGTTCTGGTTTGGGTGCCGCGGGCTGGGTTTCAGCGGCCGGTTCAGGGGGAAAAATGAAGCGATACGCGCCATCGGCTGAGCGGACGAAAATAACCGCATCGCTCGCGAGAGTTTTCTCCGGGCTGTTTTCGCTTTCTTTGTAAACAATTTCAGTCGCCGTAATGCGAATGACGTGACCCTTGATTACCTGGCCGGTGTTCAGACCAATTTCAGACTGCGCCGACTCAGTCTCTGCCCCGGCCTTTGCAGATTTCGGGGCAGCTGAGATAGTAGCCGAGATCAGAAATGCAGCAAACAAGACACGCATGGCGATAAACTCACGACCGTCGTAACCATGCGCTGCCGCGGTCAATCACTTAGATTACTTCGCCATTTTAGGATTTTTTCCGTACAGCCACTCAGAATTCTGACGCTGCATCAGTGTTTTTGAGCCTGAGGTATCTGTCGAACGCGCGCATCGATTCTTCCTGCAGTCCCTTGAGTTCGTAAATCACACCGAGATTATACCAGGCTTCGGGTATGCGGTTATCGCGCGCGAGCACGCTGCGAAAATGCACCTGCGCCCGATCAAGGTCGCTCAAAAGCATGGCCGCCAGGCCCAGGTATTGCTGTGCATCGGTCGCATAATAAACCTGCCTTCCCGTGCGTGCAAAATCATCGGCCGCCCGTTTTAGCCTCACGTACGCGGTGCGCGCATTTGCCCGTGATTCCTTGATGTCGGTCACCGGCACATTCAGCAGGTTCTTGCCGCAGGTATACCAGGCGAATGCATTGATACGGTGCGGATCGAGCAGTTCATTGCATTCGTGCATGAATTCGGCATGCTTGCCTGCGGTGATTGCAGCCTCGATGCGCGCAAGGGCTTCTTTTTCTTTTTTCAGGTCAAAGCTTTGCGCAAACAAGCCGCCTGAAATGACGCAGTAAATCCACACCCAGCTTTTCATATTTCGGCCTCGAGCTTTTCAAAAAACCGCGCGAGTGCCGGAAACAGAATGCGGTAGGCATAGAATACGCACAGCATTCCCGTGAAAGTAATGAAGCCAAAAGAGGCGAGCCCAATATGGCTTGAAATCGTCAGCGACAGAAAGCCCATAGCGGTGGTGAAATTTGATATAAAAATCGAGCCGCCTGTGCTGATCATGATGTGGTTTACCTGCGACAATCCGAGTTCTTTTGCATGTGAATACAGATAGATGCCGTTGTCGATACCAACTCCGAGCAGAATGGGAATCGCAAGCAGGTTGATATAGTTGAACTCGAATAGCCATGAAGCGCTGATGTGGTGGCCGATTCCGATGAGGGCGAACAGGCCGAGAATACCCGCAACGAGAGGAGCAAGAATCAGTGCGACGCCTGCCAGGCGCCGCGTCATCGACAGCACAAGAATAGCGATGACTGCCGTGATGAGAAAAATTTCTTTGACGAGGTCGAGCATCACCGTATTGAGAATGTCGTCGAGCACGTAGAGGTCTGAGATACCGCGCACGATGTTGCGCTCAGGGCATTTTTCCCCGGCTTTGAGTTCGACGGTGCAAGTCTGTTTAAACGCGGCCGCAAAGTCGAGCGCGCCGCGCCTCAGAATACGCGCGTCTTTGGGAAAGATATAAAGATAATACATCCCGTTGCGCACAAGGTGCTGCCTGAATGCTTCGGGTATATCGCTGAGGGTCACGGGCCCGGTACCGGTCATCTGCAATCCAAGGCGAATTTTGCGCAGGTTCTCCGTGTCCATCGTCAGCAGCGAAAAAATTTCAGCCTGCTTCAGAAGTGAATGAATTTCACCGAGCACTTCTGCTTTGCGTGCGGTATCTGTGGGCACCAGGTCGCGAATGCTATGGAACTCGGCCGGTACCGGGGGGGTAGTTTTCAGATTGATTTCAGCAGCCCTGAGTGCCGCAAGGTTATCGAACACGTAGATCACCATGTGTTCGCGGTCTTCGAGTACCCGCAATTTATCTTCGCTGCGGACGAGTTGCGAATTCTGAGTATTTTCGAGCTCAAAAAAATCATATTCAAACGGCGGCTTGGTCAGCACAATAGCACCATAGCCGGTAATCGCAATGATCAGCGCAATATGCCAGCCGCGTATCTTACGGGTCTTTTCGAGCATGTGCGAAGGTTCGGTGGTTGTGAAGGAAAATTTTTCCGTCAGAAAAACCAGCGCGGGGAAAAACAGGATAAATGACAGAAAGAAGAAAATGATACCACCGAAGGCTATTTTGCCAAATTCTGCAAAAGCAATGAAGCGGGAGAAACTCAACGTCAGAAATACCGCGGCGGTGCTAATCATGCCAAAGCTTAAGCCCCGGAACAGGTTGCGCATCGTCATTTCGAGCGCCTGCGTCATGCCATGGCCGCGCAGGCGTTCGCCTTTGTAGCGCGAGAACAAATGTATGCCATAGTCTATGCCCAGGCCGAGCAGAATCGAGGTCAGAAACGAGCTGATGATACTGATTTGCCCGATGAAATACCACGCGGCAAAATAGGTGTAGCCGAGGGCAGCCAGAACCGGCAGTCCAATCACAATCATGACACGCATCGACCGGAAAAATACAATCAGCGATGCGGTCAGAATCAGCAGCGTGATGGTTGTCGACTGGCTGATGTCGCTCGCGAGTCGCTTTTGTTTTTCGACGTCTGAGGCGTAACGTCCCGAAAAGCGCAGTGCCAGGCCTTTCTGTTTTGCATAGGGCTCGATGGCGTCTTTCAATCCGGAAAGGTAAGACTGTGAAAACTGGATATCGTCCGGTGAGGTTTTGAGAGACAGTAAAATTGAAATCCGCCTCTTGTCTGCATCGATGAAGGCATTGGTGCTGAGGTAACGTTTACGGTACTTGTTCAATATATCGCCGATGTAGAACTTTGCGGGCGCTGTCTGTTCGAGATCTTCAAAATACGGATTTTCACTACGTTTGGTTTGCTGTATCGTATTGGCGAGGCGGTTACGCACCTTTTGCAGGTCTTGCAGATCGGCGTAGTAAAGAGAGTATTTCAGCAGAAACTGTCCAGGGACTTCATAGATAACGCGGTTTGTCGAACTGCGCAGAAAGTCGTTTGCCGACACGACAGTTTCTATGCGGCGCGCGGCTTCGAGTAACACCTGCTCGTTTTGCGGCGTCGGGGCCTCGAAGCTGGCGACGAGAAAACCCTTGATGTCCGATTGGTCGCGCAGGTCGGTGAGCCGCGCAAGAGATTCGGTGCCAGAGGGCAATAGGTGCAGCAGGTTGGTGTCGATGCGAATCAGCTGACCATACCGATAACCGATGACGCTGGTAATAAACAGCACCCCCATGATCGGCCATGCGAACCGGCGCACGTGGAATAGCCAGAAAGGCCAGAAGCGCGCGGCAAGACTTGTCGGTTTCGGTGCATCAGCCATGGCAGAGTTTGCTGTCTATCTTTCGCAAAAAATTTCTTTGTTTAACCAGCTGGCGTTTGAGCAGCGCTTCCTTTTTATCCGGTGAGCGTAATGCCGTGATGGCAAATTTACGCCCGACGTAACGCAGAAACGCAAGATTTTCAGCCGGGTTACTTTCGCCGCGCGCATGGTGCACGCGGCGAGACAGTGCCTCGACGCGCTGCGCATTAACCTGTAAGAAACCGCACTGCAAAAACAGCTGCAGAATGTTACCATTGCGACCAGCGTTTTGCGCAGCGAGTTCGTGCATCGGCAATGCCCCCGGCAGCTGCAGGCCGTCGCGGGTTGCATTGTACACCTTGCCCGGCAGCTGGCTCACAGCATTGGCAAACCAGTCGCGGTAGAGAGAGAGAATATAGTCTGTCACAATCGGCCTGCTGCTAAGCGAAGTTTCACGCTTGGTGTGCCGGCGCCTGATTACACGCTCGTTGATGTTTTCAATCGGTTGCAGACGGTTGGTGGTGCGACCGAGCCATTCGTCGGTGTGGTGCGTTCCCGGCGTGTGGATTTCCCGGCGCGTGTACGCGAGGTCTTGTCCGACAAGAATGACCTTGTCGAACTCCATCAGGCGCAACAGGTCGAAAACAGATGTTGCGACAGAGCCACCCGATTGCAGGTCGCCGGGTACGATTCCCGGTTCGCCCTCAATCAGATGCTCTTCTTCAAGATAGTCGCAACCGGGACTAACTACCCTCTGGCCATCTTCAGGATACTGTGCCGTGAATGAGATGGCAAGCTCACCTCGCCAGTCGCGCGCAACGCACGGGTTTGTCACCGCATCGCAAACCAGAATCGGAAAATTTCCAGGTGTTCCGCGCGGCAAGAGACCAAAATGTTTTGCTGTGTGCGCCTGGCTGTCTAACGAAAACACCAGGTGTGGCGTGATGCCGGCGCGCTCCAACACGCGATACGCAGAGTCGGCGCAGGCTATGAAAAATTTGTCTCTGTTCCGGCGAATTTCCGGCAGCGAATCGCGCAGCGACGGGCCGGTAGAAACCAGGAGAGCCTCTGCGCCATGACCGAGCCCAAAGAGCGCAGACACGGGCCGCGCGCGCTGCAACAGAGGAAGCTTGCTCAGCGCATTGAATACCCAGCGCTGTTCAAACTCAAGTCGTGTGAACAGGTCTGAAAAGCGCGATGCCAGCTTCTTTTTGAAATCTGCGATGGCATTGGCGTAAAAAGACGCATTGAGTTCAACGCTGCCACGGTTTTCGAAAGTGCGGTAGCCGACAAAGTGCTCCACGTCGAGTTTTTCGACGAGTTCGCCGAGCACTGAGATGTTCTCGGGAACAATGACTGCAACCTGTGTAAAAATTTCTGGCCGCAGCTTCTTGAGTGCGAGATACAGTTCGGTGTCAGCCTCGAATGCAATGATTAATCCGCCTCGACCAGCTGGCTGCTCAAGCTGTTCGACCAGCATTTCAAGCATTGGCAGGTGCGCCACACCGCCGACCAATGCCAGCATGCCATGGCGCAGCCTGAAGGCGCCAATGTGGCGTTCGGCCTCGCGCACAGGGTCACGGGCAGAAACCAGCGAAATTCCTTTTAGCTTTTCGGTGTCGGCGAAAATCGAAAACCGGCCTTCTTCATAGCCGAAACGGTACTGGGCATGCTTACCTTTGAGTTCGCCCGGGGCCACGTGGTGATGAACAATTATTCGCAAACACTCGCGCAAGCGCGAATGCATGGCGGCATTGTTCGGAAGCAATACAATGACACTCAAAGAGTTAGAAATCCTCGGCTTCAAGTCATTCGCCGATAAGACCAGAATCAGCTTCTCCACGTCTGTCAGCGGCGTTGTGGGTCCCAACGGTTGCGGCAAATCGAACGTGCTCGACAGCATGAAATGGGTGCTCGGCGAAAAATCGGTCAAAACCATGCGCGGCGAAAAGATGGAGGATGTCATCTTTGCCGGCACGGCAACGCGCAAGGCAGCCAATTTTGCCCAGGTTTCGCTCACTTTCGACAACCGGTTGCGCTTTCTGAATCTCGACACCGACGATGTGAAAGTGGGGCGCCGGCTGTACCGCGACGGCCAGAGCCAGTACTTTATCAACGACAGCCGCGTGGCGCTCAAAGAAATCGAAGACCTGTTTCGCGACACCGGCGTGGGCAAGTCGAGTTATTCATTCATGGAACAGGGGAGAATGGACCAGATTCTCTCGAGCAAACCCGAAGACCGCCGCCTCATCTTTGAAGAAGCGGCGGGTGTATCGCGTTTCAAAGCGCAGCGCGAAGACGCGGAAAAAAATCTCGAGAATACACAGCTCAACCTGACACGTGTGCAGGATATTCAGCGTGAACTCGAACGCGAACTCAAAATCAAAGAAGAGCAGGCCAAGAAGACCGCCCAATACAACAGCCTTAAAGACAAATACAAAGAGCACGATCTCAAGATTCGCTACCTGATGGTGAAAGACGCGAACGAGAAGCTCGAAGACCTCAAAGAAAAGCTCAGCCGCCGACATGCGGAAAAAGAAAAAATTCAGCAAAAGCTGATACAGATGCAGGAGCGCCTCGCAGCGCTCGATGACGACGAACGCAATCTGAAAGAGGAGCTACACAAAAAAGACACCTCGAGCCAGGTCGCGAATGAGAAGATTCTTCAGCTTAGCAATACGATCGCAGAGAAAGAAACGCAGAAGGTCTCTTTTTCTTCACAGCTTTCAGGTCTCAAAGAACGCATCACGCAATTCGAAAAGCGCATCAAGGCGCTGAAGAACGAAGCCGCCGAGCAGAACCAGTTCACGTTAAAACTCGACCTGAAAGTCAGCGACATCGAAAAAGAGATCCAGCGCCTGCAAAAACGTATCGACGAATGTGCGCACGAAGCAGCGGCGGCCGACGCAGAACTTGCGCGCCTCGAAAAGGAAAAATCAGAGGCGAACAAGAAGCTCGATGAAGTGCATGCGCGGCAAGAAGAGACAATCCGCGAGCTTCTGGATTCTCTCAAGGCCGAAAAGTCACGCTGGGAAAAAACCGCTAAGAACCGCGAGCAGGCCTTTACGGAAATCGAACTCTATTGCAATGAAACGGAAGCGTCGCTGAACGCAATCCTGTCGTCTCCTGACGATCATCTGCCGCAGATGCGGGCCGACCTGCAGCGCCTCAAAGACAGCAAGGTGTTCGGCAAAATCGCCGAAAAGGCGCATGTACTGGCCGAAATGAGCCGCGGCCTCTATGAAATTCTTTTTGAAAAGGGCGGGGTGCATTCGCGCAAAGAGGAACTCGATGAAGAGATCACTGCGCTCGAAAAGCTGATCGACCACGCAGACAAAGAGACTGCGCGCCTGAATGCGAAGAAACTCGCCCTTGCCGACGAAACTTCTGTAAAAAAACAAGAGCGCGAGAAGCTGCTGGGCGACATTAAATCGCTCAACGTCGAAATCAACAGTATCAAGGCGAAAGAAAAAGACCTCGCGCAGCAGATTGACAACGAGCAGAGCAACATGGGCTTTGTGAAGGCGCAGTTTACCGAGATTGACCGCTCTGTCATGCAGCTTGCGCAGGAGCAAAAAAACCTCACGCGCGAAGTGGAAAAACTGAAAAGCAGCATCGAAAAAGAAACCCAGCGCATTGCCGGCATTGAGCGCGATATCGGAAAAGTCGAAGAAAAACGCAAAGAACTCGTCGATACGATGCGCCGCGAGAGCAGCAAAACTGACGAAGTGTTCCAGGCTACCAACGAACTCGAAGGCAAAATCGGGGCACTGAACGGCACGCGCGATTCACTTTTACAGAATATTTACAACGATTACACGCTAACCTGGCAAGAGCTGTCGGGCCAGTTTACCTCGGGTAAATTGCAGCTCGCCGACGAAAAAGAAAAACTCACCGAGTTACAACGCGAGATTTCAGGCCTCGGCCAGATCAACCAGCTTGCGATCGAAGAGCACCGCCACCTCAAAGAGATGTACGACCACCAGAAGACGCAGGTCGACGATATTCTCAAAGCACAAGATGACATCAAAAAGGTGATGGAAGAGATTCGCCTGAAGTCAGAGACGTTGTTCCGTGAATCATTCGAACAAATTAACCACAATTTTGCCGAAATCTTTGGTAAATTGTTTAACGGCGGGCAGGCAAAACTCGAACTGCTCGATCCGGAAAATCCGCTCGCAAGCGGTATCGAAATTGAAGCCACGCCACCGGGTAAACGCACTAAGTCAATGCGCCTGATGTCGGGCGGTGAAAAGGCGATGACGGCCATTGCGCTGATGTTTGCCATTTACATGGTGCGTTCGTCACCATTCTGCGTGCTCGATGAAATCGACGCGCCACTGGATGAGCAGAACGTCGGCCGTTTCTTAACGCTGCTCGATGAATTTGCCAAGAACACGCAGTTTATTCTCATCACGCACAATAAGAAGACAATGGGTAAGGCGCAGGTTCTTTATGGCGTCACGATGAATGAACCGGGCGTGAGCACCCTGCTCAGTGTCGAGTTAAGCAAAGCAGCCACGCTCTAAAGCGATTGATGTTCATGCAAAATGCCCCTGTCCGGTGCTTTCTTCTCTGTTAGTAATTTATTATATATACGAATTTACTCATGAATAAATTCGTATTGATAAGAATTAGTTGACGCCATGGCTTTTTGCGCCCTTGCTGGCCTGTGGCCGAAAAGCGCTATCTCACGCCTCCGGTGCTTGCCGATCTTCCGGAAAAAATGGTTTTTCTGGGCGGTCCGCGGCAGGTGGGGAAGACGACGTTTTCATTGAGGCTGCTTGGAGCAACCGAGCGCGACCATCCCGCCTATCTCAATTGGGACGTTGTTGCCGATCGGGCAAAAATTTTGCGTGCCGAGTTGCCTGCAAAACAGAAGCTCATCGTTTTCGATGAATTTCACAAATATGCGCGCTGGCGCAATCTCATCAAGGGGTTTTATGATAAGCGGGCGACCGGCACAAAGTTTCTGATCACCGGCTCTGCGCGTCTCGATTATTATGGCAAGGGCGGCGATTCATTGCACGGTCGCTACCACTATTACCGTCTGCATCCTTTTACCCTGCCAGAACTCGGCTCTTTTAAGAAAAGCGATGAGCAGGCGCTATTGAATTTCGGCGGTTTTCCGGAGCCGCTGTTTAAGGGGAGTGATCGTTTTGTGCGGCGCTGGCGTCTTGAGAGGCACCGCCGCATCATCAACGAAGACCTGCGCGATCTCGAGCATATCCGTGAGATCAGCCTGATCGATCTTTTGCTGACGTTGTTGCCCGAACGGGTCGGTTCGGTTCTCTCGGTACAGAGCTTGCGCGAAGCACTGCAAGTGGCGCATGAATCGGTCGAACGGTGGCTAACAGCCCTCGAAAACATGTACCTGATCTTTCGCGTGCCGCCTTACACGGCGAAGACCATACGCGGCGTCAAAAAAGAAAAAAAACTCTTTTTCTGGGATTGGGCGACTGCCGATGAAACGCCACAACGGTTTGAAAATATGGTCGCTTCGCATCTGCTGAAATACTGTCATTTTATCGAAGATACCGAAGGCTACCGAATGGAACTCAAATTTCTGCGCGATACCGACGGCCGCGAGATCGATTTTCTGGTACTAAGGAACGGCAAGCCGATGTTTGCGGTGGAATGCAAGAGCGGTGAAAAAGCACTGTCCAAGCGCATCGAATATTTTAAGACCCGCGTGGGCATACCTGAAGTCTACCAGGTGCATCTCGGTACGCGTGAATTTGGCGACGAGACGACGAGTGGTCTCGTATTGCCATTTCGAAAATTCTGCGAATTGAAGAAACTGGTGTGATGTGAAAAAAAATCTCACTGCCGAACTCATGCTGGTACTTTGCACCGTCATCTGGGGTGGCACGTTTCCTGCGGTGAAGTGTGCGCTTGAGTTCAGTTCTGCCTGGCTGATTGTGGCGTTGCGTTTCGCCCTGGCCGGCACGTTGTTTGCCTTGTTTCTGAAGGGTGCGAACCACAAGCTGAACTGGCAGATTGTCTCGCGCGGATTAATCCTCGGCCTGTTCTTTTTTGCCGGCTTTGGCTTGCAGACGCTTGGCCTGCAATACACCTCCGCGTCGCGCTCGGCGTTTCTCACCGAAGGGCTTGTGTTGTTCATACCGCTGCTATCGTTTTTGATGAGCCGCAAGCGACCGACGTTTTTTACGAGCACCGGTGCGCTGCTCGTGATGGCGGGCCTCTATCTTCTGACATCCCCCGCAGGCTTTGTGGATTTTAACCGCGGTGACTGGCTGACGCTCGGTTGCGCGCTGGCCTTTAGTTTTTATATCATTGGCGTCGACCTGTGGAGCACCCCCGACACGCGCGGATTGCTCTCAACTTTGCAGGCTTTTACCGTGGCGGCACTCGCGACACCTATGGTATTCTGGGAAGGCGCGCGCCTCGCCGTAAGCACCGGCTTTGTTCTCGCGATGCTGTATCTTATTTTGCCGGGCACGCTGATCGTCGTGATGCTGCAGATGCGCTTTCAGCCGCTGTCAACTCCCTCGCGCGCTGGTGTCATCTTTGCGCTCGAGCCGGTGTTCGCGATGCTTTATGCAGGAGCACTGTCGCTTGAGATTTTTACCTGGCGCGGAACGTTAGGCGCAATCGTGATCACTGCTGGTGTGGTGTGGTCAGAAACAGGAAGCAAGGTGCCGGCATTTTTGCGAATATCCCGCCGCTCCTGAAATCAATAATTTAGAATTTCAAATACATGAAAGCATTATGGCCGCGCGTTGCGGCTTGTACTAAATTCTCTTCGTCGACGGGTGCATTTTGCACCAAGGAGCCTCCGATGAAGATTCTATCTTTATTAGTTACCTTAGTAACAATGTTGCTGCCGGCTTGTGTCTCAACAGTCAAGCCAGGAGAAGTTGGCCTGCGCTGGCATCCATGGACGAGTGGTCTTGATAAAGAACCTCTCAAGCCACAAGTCTATGTCTACGCGCCATGGAACGACATTTACATGTACAGGATACAATGGTCATCTTATTCAGAGCAGGTCGAGATTTTGACTAAGGATGATCTCAAGGTACAGGTGACTTCAACTGTGATCGTGCGCGCAAATCCCGATGAGATCTATCAATTGCAGCAGGAAATCGGTCCCGAATTCTATGCGAAAGTGGTGAAGCCGCAGTTTCGCACTTCGGTGCGTAACGCCCTTTCAACGTATAACATGGTCGATATCTCGAAAGAAACTCCGAATATATCCCACCGAATCAAGGATGTATTGGTGCAAAAGCTCGCAGGCAAGCACATCGATATCGATGATGTGATCATCGACGACATTGAATACAGTAAGCCCATTTTGCGTGCCATTGAGGGCAAACTCGAGAAAGAGCAGGAACAACAACAGATGGTTTTTGCGATCAAAATTGCGGAACGTGATGCGGAGATTACGGTGATCAAGGCTAAAGCCGAAGCGGAAGCAGCGCGTATCGAGGCGCAGGGCCAGGCGAAGGCTCAGGCGATTATCAACAAACAGCTGACGACGAAATATATCCAGCTCAAGGCAGTAGAGAACCCGAATACAAAATTAATGATTTTTCAAGGTGGTAAAGATGGCCTGCCGGTCATTTTAAACAACGGCGACAAATAGAAGCCACCCCCCGTTCGGGGGGTGAATGTTCTTTGATGCTGCTTTACCTTTTGTCACCGGGGGCGTAATAACAGTGAGCCTGCATAGGTTGCCTGGTTGATAACGTGAAAGTGCTGCATGGTCTTTTCAGAATTGCAACGATAAGCCTTGTTGCTTCAATTATCACTGTCGGCTGCAAGAATTATTCGACGAACGACGTGTCGAATCTCAAATTTCCTACGGGTGGTACGAAGGGACTAAAGATTATATCCCCTTCGCCCGCCTCCGATGCCGGCGCATGGCGTTGGGGGAGTAGGTTATCGGGCTCCATAATTAGCCGCGGCCGACTGAAATGAGATCACGCCAAAATTATTTACAGTACCCAATCTTTTGGCGTATGCACAGTGGCCGATGGCTCAACATAATGAAAACGAAGCAACTTTTTTTTAGATTTCCGATCTGTTTTTTTGTCGCTGCCCTGTTGTTTCAATGTTCCAACGTGGTTAGCACGAAAGACTTACTGGATGCGAATTTTGGCCAGAGAACTCCTATAATTGTTACACCTAAGAGTTTTTCCATCTTACCAAATGAAATTGTCTTGATTAAAGCCGTTGGCGGTATTGGCCCGCATACATATAAGGTCGTTTCCGGCGTCGGTTCTATAGCTACTTCGGGCCAATTTTCCTCATCGAGTCCCGGAAGAACGGTTGTACAAGTCACTGACAGTGAAGGTTCGAGTGTTGTTGTTGCCGGCAATGTACTGTCGATTGCCAAAGACCCGGCAAGCATATCTAGTATCAGTGCGAACCTGAAAATGTGGTTGAAGGCTGATTCGCTAGCGCTCAGCGATGGCGCGTCTATGGGGGTGTGGGCCGACTCATCAACAGCAGGCAACAATGCAACGAGTGGCACTCCAGCCCCCATTTTTAAGAAAGCTATCTATAATGGACAACCGGTAGTTCGCTTCAGCGGTACAAGTAACATGACGATGGGGTACGTTTTAACAACAGATACGACCATATTCCTTGTCGCAACGCCATCAAGTACTGCCAACGCATACATTTTATATGGAAATCAGTTTGCAGGCACACCGTCGATAGTCAGTTCGTGGTCGAACAGGGCTTACGAATATATTATACAGAATGGCTCGTACACTGATCGAATGACTCTTCAAAACACGGCTTCAGGTCTCAATGTCCTGACATTTTCGCAAACGAACGCCTTGATACAGAATTTCTTTAACACACTCCAGGTACAAAGCCAGGCCCCAGTCATCTTACTGACCGGAGCGATGCAGCTATCTGGCTTTAGTTCGGGTACGGCTCCTTACAATGGTGATCTCGCAGAATTTATTGTGTTCAATACTACTTTGACCTCAAGTGATCGATATGCTATAGAGTGCTACCTCATAAAGAAGTATGGCATTAGTAGTTCTGCAAGTTGTCAATGATGATTGCAAGCAAAGGAATTTACTGGTCACCGACAATATGCCATATAAAGAAAATACTCATCGCAGTCGCCCGGCCCGGTGGACCAAATACGCCTTCGACGCATACACGGGAGGTTTGTCCGGCGCTCCCCAGGCAGGCGCTTCGGTTACATTTGTGAGTGTCGGCGTAACGCTTTTGCCGGTTACGGGCATTCTGCCGCCGCACATAACAACATCCATGCCAGCGCCGTGGCGAATTTTTGATTATTCTTATCATGGGGCATCGCGACTTTCGGAAACAGATTGACCGCGATGGTGGATTCAGCATTGCACAGGCATGGTTCGCTATTTGTTCTTGAGTTGGTTGCTGTCAGCGATGATCAGCTGCCGCAGCAGTCGCGAGATTAACGGTCCTGACTTGTATGTCTCGCCAGGTTTTCTCGACGCTGACACCATCTATCTGTTTGCAGAAGCTGAAGGAGAAAGCCCCGATTCTACGTTAAGGCAAACGATTCGGGTGAAACAACAAATCAGATACGAAGCGATCAACAAGATCCGAACTCAGTTTCTCGAAATATGCAGCAATGATGTTGAACGGTATAGGCCGGCAATTGAGCAGCCAGATTCATCACCGGCGGAACGAGGCCGTCAAAAGACTGAAATCTTCGCGCGCATCGAAAAAAGTCAGGCGTTGCAGATAAAGTTCGAGCAGCACTTGGGTGCGAAATATCTTATTTCGTGCAGAGTCTCCATCGTTTTCCAGCAAGCGGGTTTGAAGAAGTTTTGCTGGTATGATGAGAAAATGCCGTAGGTGCATTCTGGGTCAGGCCCATGTCGTTGCTCAGGCCCCTGCTAATTCATTGACGCGCGCCGCGGACAATTCGCAGCATTTTCAGCGGGTTGCCAATGTTGAAGATTCAATACGCCTCTGATCTGCATCTAGAATACCCGAAGAACCGCGACTTTCTCGCTCAAAATCCGATTCAGCCCGCGGGCGATATCCTCATTCTTGCGGGCGACATTGTGACGAACACGGGTCGCCACAAGATTCAACACCTCTACGACCAATGGCAGCAGCAGTTCAAATATATCATTTCGATACCGGGCAATCATGAATTCTATGGCAGCGACGTCGCCGAGAGCTATCCCACTCTCAACGAAAAGCTTGCACCTAATCACTCTCTGCTGAACAACACGACGATCGAACTTGAAGGTGTGCGGTTCATCGCCTCGATTCTCTGGACGCATGGCCCTGAAGACCAGATGAAAATCCTCGAAAAAAAGTCGAACGACTACCGGTTGATTCGCTATGGCGAAGGCGGATCAACCGCGGTGAAGCTTAAGGCCACCGATGTTTCGGCAATGCACGCACAGTCTGTGCACTTTTTATCGCATGAACTGGCTCAACCCTTTGCCGGCAAGACTGTCGTCATCACGCACCACTTACCGAGCTACAACCTGATGGGTTTCGGTGCCTACATGGGCATACTCAAATATTACTGCGCTTCGAACCTGAACCGGCTCTTAAAGGCACATCCTGTCAGTCACTGGATCTGCGGCCACTTTCACCAGACGATCGACAAAGAACTTTTCGGCACGCGCTTCGTTTCGAATCCGCTGGGTTATATGACTGAAGGTCAGTACCAGGATTTTTCATCGGCTGCGTGTTTTGAGATCTAATAGGGATATAGTAAGGAAAAATCTTATTTTTACTGATTCGGGGTATGTGCGACGATTTTACCGTGCAGAAACAGAATGCCCATGTCTTCTGCCGTTCGTCGCGCTCATCTTGCCGTGGCCGCTCATGATGCTGCCGATACTTCTTTCGCCCGCTGCGTCAGCGGGCCATAACATCGTAGCCGGGTTTTGAATCAGCCGTTACGAGTTCTTGCATTCTCCTGAACGCGCGATCCATTGTAATGAGACCAGCATTATGGCGTTTCGCCAGCGCAAAAATGAGGATGTCAAAATTCGAGAACGGCTTGCCTTTGCTGCGAAACAGGCGCGCATAGTCTCTGGCCAGCTTCCAGACTTTGTCGTCGCAGGGTAGTATGGGCAGATTTTTTTCATAGTCGGCGATCATTTCGAGATCCTTGCGTCCTGCAGCACCTGCATAGAATTCGAGCAAGACCGGGTCGCAGATTGCGGCAGCGCTTGATAGCAGTGCCGCCTGCACCCGCGCACGAATGTCTCCACGCCCTTTCTTGCGAAAGGATTCAATCAGCGCTGAAGATTCGAGAAGTATCATTTTTGCGCATGCGCCTCAGTGTTGCGGCGCTCATGACTTCATTGTCGTCGAGCGTGCCCAATTTTGCCGCCATGTCCTGCAGTTTTTTATAGCGGATGACTTCGTTCAATGCAAAGACGATCGCCGCTTTTTTTGTGGGTAGAGCATACAGCCTCTGCACCGCACCGAGTGTCTCAACAGGTATATCGATAAGTGTCTTCATGTATATATAATTACATAAATCAGTATATATAGTAAAGCTTTTTTAGCTTTTGCGCCCAATTTGGCACCCAGGCGCTTAATCCTTGACATCCCAGCGCTGCCGTATTATGTCGCATTATTGCGCTATTGGTGGATTCTATCTTTAATTGCAATTCGGCAAAAAGTGAGCCAATGGTTTCAGCATTGGTCCGGCCCCTCATCGCCTGATTTCAGCCTTGCACCCCTTGTTCCCGCCGGTGGCGGCTTTTCCGGGGTCGATATCTATTCGCTGTCGATGTTTGCGGCCGAAGACGAAGGCCGCACCGAAGACCCGACCGAGCTCAGAAAGCGCCGCGAGCGTGAAAAGGGTCGCGTTCCAAAGAGCGCAGAGATACCGGCGGCGCTCGGCACACTGGCGGGTTGATCAAGTCTTATTTTGCAAGCGCCGGCTGGATTCTTTCGTCGCTCGCGCGAATCATGAAAATTTACGTCGGGAATTTTCCAGCCTCGGCGCCGTTCAGGAAGCAACGATGATCCCGATGATCATTACCGTTGCGCGCGAATTTTTCATGCTGCTCGCGCCTTTTTTCATCGCCGTCATGGTGCTGGGAATTGTCGGCAATATTTCGCAGACCGGATTCTTATTCTCGCTCGAGCCTTTGCGCCCAAAGCTGTCGAATATTTCATTCACGTTTAACCGCATGGTTGAGCGCATATTTTTCTCGAAGCAGATTTATGTGAACCTGGCGAAAACGATTATCAAGGTTGCACTCATAACCTTCGTCAGCTACCTCATCATCAGCGATGATTTTTTAAGCGTGATGAAAACGGGCAGCATGGGTGTCGGCGAGGCGCTGCGTTCGCTGGGTTATATGTCGTTCAAGCTGGCTTTGGTGCTGATTATTATTCTGCTGGTAATGTCGATACCCGATTATCTTTTCCAGCGTTCGCAGTTTATCGAAAGTTTGAAAATGACCAAACAAGAGGTCAAACAGGAATACCGCGAACAGGAAGGGGATCCGCAGATCAAGGCACGACAGCGCCAGCGCATGCAAGAGGCGTTGCGCACTTCGATGCGCGAAGCTGTCGCCTCGGCAGATCTTGTCATTACTAACCCGACACACTACGCAGTTGCGATTAAGTTTGAGTTCGATCTCGAAGGCACTCCGCCGCGTTTGGTCGCGAAAGGCGAAGACGAAGTGGCGCGCATCATTCGCGAAGTCGCGAGACGCAACGATGTGCCGCTTTTTGAAGATAAGCCCCTTGCGCGTTTCATCTATGACAATGTCGCACTGGACCAGATTTTGCCGGGTAATCTCTTCGAATTATTGGTGCGCATTGTCGCGGCAATCCCGAGCCTTAGGGAAAAATTCAATCGGGGGCAGAGAGTTGCATGAAGAAGTGGTATCAGCAGGGTGATATCATGCTGGGTGTTGCAGTCATTGCCGTTGTGGCAATGCTCATTGTACCGCTGCCGACAATGCTGCTCGATTTTCTGCTCGCGATCAGCATCATGGTATCGATCGTCGCACTATTGACTGCGATGTTCAACCGGGAGATTGCGGATTTCTCTGTTTTTCCAACGCTGCTGCTTGTTTCGACGGTTTTTCGTCTTGCACTCAACGTTTCGACGACACGCCAGATTCTTGCGAAAGGCCCGGCTTTTGACGGGCAACTCGTGCGCGCCTTTGGCGAATTTGTGGCCGGAAACAACTATGTCATCGGCTTCGTCGTGTTCATCATTCTCGTACTCGTGCAGATGATGGTCATCACCAAAGGTGCGACACGCATTTCGGAAGTTTCAGCGCGCTTCGCTCTCGATGCTTTGCCCGGCAGGCAGATGGCGATCGAAGCCGATATTACCTCGGGAAGGGTGACAGAAGAAGAGGGCCGCAAGCGCAATGAAAACCTGCGTCGCGAAGTCGATTTCTATGGGCAGATGGACGGTGCTACGAAGTTTGTGCAGGGCGACGTGCGTGTAGGTCTTATCATTACAGCCGTTAACATTGTTGGTGGGCTGATCATCGGTATGGTGATGCGGAATGAAAATTTTCAAACTGCACTCAAAACTTATACCCTGCTGACCATCGGCGACGGTCTTGTGGCACAGATTCCCTCGCTGCTGATTACCACTGCAACGGGTATGGTTGTGACACGCGCCGGTGCGAAGAATAATCTGACGAGCGAGCTTTCAACGCAGATGTTCCAGAACTCGCGGGCACTCTATATCACCGCCGGTGCGCTTTTTGTGGCCTCACTCGTGCCTGGCTTTCCAAAAATCTCGCTTTGGGTCATCAGCGGCTTTCTCGGCTTTCTCGCTTATAACATGCGTGAGCAGAAAAGGGCCGAAAGCCAGAAGCAAGAGGCTATCCAGGAGCAGGCCAAGGTGGGCTCCACCGAACGCTTTCTCGACGAACTGGCTGTTGATCCGCTCAAGATCGAGATCGGATTTAACCTCGTACCGTTGCTCGACCGGAAGCAGGGCGGCACTCTTCTCGACCGCATTACCAACCTGAGGCAAAAGATGGCGGCCGATCTCGGCATGATCGTGCCACCCGTGCGCATCAACGACAACCTCGACCTCGACGGCAATGAATACGTTATTCTCATCGGGGGCATCGAGGTTGCGAGAACCAAGGTATACCCTGAGTACCTCGGGGCGCTTTCCAATCCGAACGTGCGTGAAGAGATCAAACCCGCCTCTCCAGACCTTGTCATTAACGACCCTGCTTTCGGGCAGCGCGTGATTCTGATCGAGTCAGAGAAGAAGCGCGAGGCAGAAGAAAAAGGCTATATCGTCATCGATGCGAGCACCATGATGATCACGCATCTGCAAGAGACCTTCCGCGCGTATGCACCGCAGATCATGGGCCGTGAAGAGGTGAAGCTTCTGCTCGATAAGACCAAGCAGAAATACCCGAGCGTGGTCGACGAAGTGGCGAAGCTGTTTCCGAACCCTGGCGTACTGCTCAGTATTTTACACAACCTGCTGCGTGAGAACGTATCCATCCGCAACCTGCCGGCGATTCTTGAAACGATGGCCGACTATGGCCAGCGTGTGCAGAATCCCGAACTTTTGACCGATATCGTCAGGCAGCGACTCGCGCGCCAGATCGTTGCACCGTACCAGGATAAGAATAAAGCGATCTATGCTGCGGTGATTGACCCGCAGATCGAATACGATGTACGGGGCAATATCACCATCGACGACCGTGACGGGCGTGTACTGGCGATCGATCCGCATTACCGCGAGCGCCTGCGGGCGGTGCTGTTGAACGCCTATAACCAGATGCAGAACGAAGGCAAGTTTCCGCTGTTTGTCTGCGGTTCAGAAATCCGTTCGAGCATTGCGGATATTATTTCGCGGGAAATATCCACGCGCTCATTTGCAGTCATAGCCTATGAAGAAATTCCGCGCGATGCAAAATTCGTGGAGATGGCAAAAGTAATTCTCGAAGAGAGTGAGGTGAATGCCTGATGCAGTATTTTACTGAACATGGCGATACGCATGCCGAGGTGCTCGCGAAGGTGCGCAGTAAATATGGCAGCGGGCCAGATGTATTGATTTCGCACCAGCGCGAAGTGCCGGTGAAGTCGGTGTGGGGTAAAATTACCCGCGCGAAGCGTTGGGAGATTCATGGCGCCATTCTTGAGAAAAACAAGACACAGCCGAAAAAGAAAGACGAAACAATCGACAACAAACTCAAGCTGCTCGAAGAGATGCTTAACCGTACTTCGTTCAAAAAAACAGTCGATGCGGCGAATAGCGGGAACCCGTCTACCGCAAAGTCACAGCCGGGCCCGAATTCATTCGAAGGCATGCTGACGCGCGAAATACAGCCGTCGCTGAAAAAAGAGATGCTGCCTATCAGCGTCACTCCGCCCTCCACCGAGCAAATCCGCAAGCTCGAAGCCGAAGTTGCGGAACTCAAGAATGCGCTGAAGGCTAAAGGCGGGCCCGATTTCGATCTCGTCAAAGAGCGCGAACTCTTATCTCTCTATGAGCATTGCGTCGCGATCGGGTTCAGCGAACCTTTTGCCGAAAGTCTCGCGATGCGCACGCGCGCTGGTGTGGCTTCGACGGAATTTAAGCTCCGCAAGAAGATCCACGCACGGGCACGCGAAGTGCTGGCAGAGCATGTGCGCACCGCTTCCTCGGCTTCGCAGCGCATCATCACCCTCGTCGGGCCGACCGGCGCGGGTAAAACCACGACGCTCGTCAAACTTGCTGCGCGCCTGAGTGTCATGCAGAAGCACCGCGTCGAACTCATCACAATCGACAACTACCGCATCGCGGCGACCGAGCAGCTGAAGGTTTATGCGCGCATTATGGACATTCCCTGCCGCGTCTGCCGCACCCCGGAAGAGCTGAAACAGGCGATCGACGGCAGTGTTGCCGACTATATTCTCGTCGACACGAGTGGTTCCAGCCCGGCCAACCGGGATTTTCTGGCGAAACAGAAGGCCTTTTTCGATGCAATCACCGCGCAGCATGAAATCGAGTCGCATCTCGTGATTCCCGCGACAACGCGCCTGGTCGACACCCGGTTGCTGTTTGACCGCTTTGAGCTATTCAACTACAGTAAGGTGATTATCAGCAAAATCGACGAGAGCTACAGCTTTGCTCCCATCGTCGAAGTGGCCGATACCTGGCACAAGCCGTTTTCGATGCTGACCAACGGACAGGATGTTGCGAAAGACTGGCTCGACGCCGACCGCATGCTGATTGCCGATGCTTTGCTGAAAAAATGGCTTGATGAATCCGACCCTTCTGAACGAAAATAGAAAGAAGAGGCTCAATGGACCAGGCAAGCACATTACGACAGATGGTGGGTAAATCGGACCCCGGTACGACCACCCAGATCATCACCCTCACCAGCGGCAAAGGCGGTGTGGGCAAGTCGACAATTTCGGTAAACCTCGGGCTTGCCCTCGCCGCAGCTGGAAAGAAAGTGCTGCTTTTTGACGCCGACCTCGGGCTCGCGAACGTCAACGTGCTCCTCGGCATCGTACCCAAGTTTAACCTTTACCACGTCATCAAAGGCCATAAAGAGCTCGAGGACGTCATTATCCGCACGCCCGAAGGCCTCGATATCATCGCGGGTGCATCGGGCTACAGCATGCTGGCAAACTTGTCTGACAAAGAGCGAGGCACGCTGGTTTCTGCTTTTGAAAAGTTGTCGGGCTATGACATCATGCTGATCGACACCGGGGCAGGCGTATCGTCCAACGTGGTCGGATTCACCCTGCCGGCAGATAAGGTCATCGTCGTGACGACTCCCGAGCCCACCGCAATCACAGACGCTTACGGAATTATTAAATCGATTGTGCTGGTAGCCCCCGATAAACACATCAAACTGCTCGTGAACCGCGCGACGTCTTCTCTCGAAGGGAAAAAAGTCGCAGAGCGTGTGATTAACATTTCGAACCAGTTTTTGAATGTGCGCGTTGAAAATTTAGGATTTATCTACGACGACGACAATGTACCGAAATCCATCAGGCGCCAGAAGCCGTTCTACCAGCTGTTCCCCAGCTGCAAAGCCGCGGCCTGCCTCGACATCGTATCGTCGCGCATTCTGGAACAGGAGCTGCCAAAACGGCACGAGTCGGGAGTCGGCGCTTTTTTTCGCAAAATTTTCAGTCCCGCCTCGTGAAAAATGGCACAGGTGAAGATGACCTCCCTGTTCACGTGTGCCTCTGTCCATCCATAGAGTATGCCCGCCTTTTTCACCTCGGCACATATCAGACTGAGTTTGTTGCTCGCGATTCTGGGCGCGCTGATTGCGCTGATTTTTACTATCTTTTCCGATAGCGGCATTACCGCTCTCATTTTCCGGCCTCTGGTCAGCGGGCTGCTGATGTTCGTTCTTGGCAGCATCATCTATGCGCTGTTCGCTAAGAAAGTGCCCGAAGTGATCGACGTGATTGAAAACCGCCAGGAAGATATGCACGAAGGGCTTACTGAAGGCGGTCTCGGAGGCGAAGGCGACACAGGATTTTCCGATGACGGCGAGGGCATTTCAGCGGAAGATGGCCCGGCAGAAGCATCATCGACCTACGATGCAGATTATGGGCCGAGCGCCCACAGCAAAGTATCTGACATTCCGCGCAAAACCGGCGTGCAGATTGGTAAAGAAGAAATTACCGTCAACGGGGTCAAATTCAAGAATCAGCCTGAAGTGATGGCCGAAACAATCAAGCAACTGATGGAACAGGATAAAGATTAACTTTGTAGGGGTAGACTTAAGTCTACCCCTACAAAGTTAATCGCGTCTTAGGATTGTAACCGCCAGCAGGGCGATTAATCCGCCGACCAAGGTGGTTGTCTTCACCGGTTCATGCAGATAAAGCGCCGCGATGAGCAGCGCCATAGCGGGCACGATGAAAATATAAGAACTGGCGCGCGCCGAACCGAGTTGTTTCACTGCATAAAAATACACTGTGGTGGCGAATGAATTGGAAATCACGCCCAGGTAGATAATATTCACCCAATAGTTTGCGTCGGCAATGGCCGGTGTCGCCGAGAATCCCGTACCGATGAGCGGCGCAACAATGAGTGCACCGAACAGATTCACATAGAAGGAATAAACCACGATCGAGGTGCTGCGCGTTGCGGCGTTGGTCGTGAGTGTGACGAGCGCATAGATCAGCGATGCAACGAGAAACAACAGGTTACCCGATAGCAGCAGCTGCTCCACCGAAAGCTGCCAGATCTCAATCAGTACCGCTCCGCCGACCACGCCCAGACCCAGCCCGAGAGCGTCACGCGGTCGTAATGTATGGCGGAATAGAACGCGCGTCAAAAAGTAAGTAAAAATCGGATTCATCGATGTGACAAGCACGCCTGCCGCACCTGCAAGCCCGGTCTTCAAACCAATAAAAAAGAGCGTCGTATAGACCGTGATGATGACCGCGCCAAGGCCTGCCCACAGGCCCTGTTGCAGTGTAATGGCAAAGCGCGCGCCCGTCAGCGGCACGAGTGGAGCGAGCGCTGCCGCCGAAACCAGGTAGCGCCAAAACAGGGTAACTTTGGGGTCTACCGTATTCGCGATGAGTTTACCCGAAGTCCATGAGGCACTCCAGATAATCATCGCGAAGACAAGTAAGAGTTCGTTGCGAATTTTCATCCCTCACCCCGCCGCAGGAGCGTCGACCCTCTCCCAAAGGGAGAGGGTTGTCTCCCCTTCTCCCTCCGGGAGAAGGGGCTCGGGGATGAGGGTTTCACAACCGCATTCTCTGTTGCAGCAACTTACCATCCCGCAAATAGATCTGCCGCAGAAGATCTGCTTCATTATAACTGAGGCTCCACAATCGCTGCAGGGCTGCGATCTGCCAGGATTTTCCCCGCTGCGAAGCCGTCACGATGCGCAACGTTGTCGTAAAATAGCCTGGTTTCGCAAAAGCATCCTGTCCCTGCTTTTTCAGTACATAAAAATCTTTGTCGGGGTAAAGCCTGCCGAGCGCCGCGAAGATCAGGTTGCGTTCGGGTGATTCCCTGTTTTCCGGCTGGTTTAAAAGTTCGCTGACGCGGCGCTGCATGCGCTCGGCCATCGCGGGGTCGAGATGGTAGTATTTGAGCGCCTTTTTCAGATTCGTTCTGACATCCGCCCCAGAATATTCAGGGTATGGCTTCTGTTTCAGGGTAATAATATCCGTTTCTTTGGGCAGGCTGTCATAGCCATCAGTCGTAACTGCACGCGTGTAGCGCACCGTGCCGCCGGTCCCAATTGCGCGACCGAAGGCATTGCCGAGCAGGCGCAGTGAAAGATCAATTGACGCGACGAACTGTCTGTCGCCTGCCGAGCTGCGGCGCAGCGCGTAGAATTTGTTGATCATCGATTTATCCTGCGCGTTCACAGCGTAGCGGGTCAGATAATCGAGAATCGCCACGCGGGCTTTTAAGGGCAGGCTGCGCCTCGCCGCCAGTTTGAGCAGGTATGCGCTACCCGATTCATGGCCCGAGGCGATGCTCTGCACAGCCTTGTCTTTTACCTCGGGCATGCCGTCTCCGCTCAAAAACTGCAGCAGCACCTTTTCCGGGTCAAGATCGTCCGGGCTTTCTTTCGGCGCCGGCTCCATGGCTTCTCCCGGAGTGTCAGCACCTTTGATCTCTTCTACGCTGATAGTTGCCCCCCACAATGAACCGATATGCATTACTTTCTCAGGAAAGGGGAAAATTCCCGGTGTCAGGCCGGCGTATTGCAGCTCGGGCAGCGCATCGATTGCCGACCGGCTGCGGCGGTGGATAATCTTGCCCAGCGCCTCTACAGCCAGCTCGTCTTTATTAGGGTCTTTGCCGATCTGCTGTTTTAGCAGCCGTACGGCCTCGGGGTGGTCGGTGGCACCCAACGCGCGGATTTCCTCTTTGCTGAGACCGCTGAACTCACGGGCATTATTGCGCGCCGATTCGATGAGTACTGCGTCGATCTGGTCTTTATTCGTGTCGTTGCGCTGGTTGATCCAGCCGGCAGCAGCCTCGCCGCGCAGCACGCGGTTTGACAGGTTTTCCTTTAGGATCAATTCTGCGCGCGGGGCCTTGATTGACCCAATTGCCGCAAGGGCTTTTTTCTGTAATTCGGGATCTGCGTCGGCATCGTTACTGCGTACCGTACGTTCGAGCGAGCTCCAGCCACGCTCTTCGCCCGCCTGTGCCCGCCGTTTAGCCTCTTCGAGTTCGAGCTCATTGCGCACCTGGCCGCCGGCACATGCTCCGGTAAAAAACACCAAAAACGCCAGCAAAACATGCAAAAAACGCGCTGTGGGCAGACTCAGACTCATAGTATAATATCGGCAATTCTCTGTGTCATGAACACATCCAAACGCGAAGCGTTGGATGTGTTTATCGCGTCAAGAATCCTTAAAAAATTGACCGCTTGTCTCAGCGCCCGGTTCTGGCCCAATGCAGGCAGTAATCAAGGTCGGGAGCAAACAGTATAAAGTTGCGCAAGACACCGTTTTTTTCGCGGAACTCACCGGTACCGAACCCGGTAAAGACCTCACTATCAGTGAAGTGCTCTCAGTAAACAACAACGGCCAGGTAAAAGTTGGCCAACCATTCGTTTCAGGCGCCACGGTCACTGCAAAAGTGCTCGAAGAAGTCAAAGGCCCGAAAATCGTCGGTGTTTTCTACCGCACCAAAAAGCACAACCACCGCAAGTGGGGCCATCGCCAGAAGTACCACAAACTGCAGGTCACGGGCATTAAAGCCTGAACTTCACCAAATAGCCCCATGAAAAGGCTCGCGCAGCGGGCTTTTTTTATGGGTTCCCCGCCGGAATTTTGTTTGCTGCGCATTTTCACCCTGTAGGGTGACTGCCATAGTCACCGGCCATGCGAAAATTTTATAATATATTCATACGGGGTAAGATTCTTATCTACCTGCTGATCATTTTCTCGTATTTTGGCGTGCGGGTGTTTCTCGCGCACAACCGCTGGAGCGATGAAGAACCCGCGGTGATGCAGAAGCTCGCACTCTATAAGCAGCAACTCGACCGGTTGCGCAGCGGGGCGATTTCGCAGGATACTGGTGCTTCCATTGAGCCAGGTGCTGTCGCGATACCCTCAAAGGTGTTCGACCGTTCGGGCAAACTGATCGGTGAGTTTTACACCGAGCGCCGCAGCCTTTTGAATTACGATGACTTTCCTAAGCACCTGATCGAAGCGCTGATTGCCAGCGAAGACAGAAAGTTCTACGAGCACCACGGTATCGATTATGGCGGTATTTTCCGTGCTGTTCTTCGCAACCTGCTGCGTTTGCGGTTTGCGCAGGGCGGGTCGACACTCACGCAGCAGCTGGCGAAGGTTCTGTTCACCAACCAGGAAAAGACGCTCGACCGCAAACTGTTCGAATTCTTTTGCGCACGCGCGATCGAATCGAAGTACGGCAAAAAAGAGATTCTCGAAATGTACCTCAACCTCATCTACATGGGGCACGGCATTTACGGTCTCGAAACAGCCTCGCAGTATTATTTTAACAAGTCGGCGCGCAATCTTACCGTCGGCGAATCTGCAGCATTAGTAGGAATTATCCCGAATCCGAAGGGGTTTTCACCGATTACAGACCTGCCGCGTTTTCTCGAAAGACAGAACACTGTATTGAACAGTCTCGTCGCAGTGGGTAAACTCAATGACGACAAGGTCAAGAATGAACGCCGAAAATTTTTCCAGGCGTGGCGCATTGCGGCGAAGGATAGCCGGCATTCGGGCATCGCGGACTTTCCCGATCGCCTGACCGGCAAAAACTACGCGCCGTTTTTTCTCGATTACCTGCGCCAAAAACTCACCAGCCAGTTTTCACAGGATGCACTGACGCGCAGCGGGCTCAGAATTTACACGACACTCGATCTCGACCGCCAGATCGCCGCGCAGCGTGCTGTCAAGGCCGCGGTTGAACTGCAGAAGCAGCACTACGAGAAGCTGATCACCGCGGCGAAAAAAAAGAACAATCCTGCTAAAATTCAGGAACTCGAAAAGGCACTCGCAACCACCAACGCCGCCTTCATCAGCATCGAACCCAAAACGGGTTACACACTGGCGATGGTTGGCGGTGGCGAGTTTTCGCAGCAAAACCAGTTTAATCGCGCGCTCAGGGCCGAGCGGCAGATCGGTTCGACAATCAAACCCCTGATCTACTACCTTGCGCTTTCGAAGCACGCAATCACTCCGGCGACGCTTATAGCCGACGACCCGATCCAGGAATACCAGAATTATGACGGCAAATTCATGGGCAAAATCACGCTGCGCGACGCGTTGAAGCTCAGCCGAAACCCGACGGCGATTCGCGTGCTGCAAAAGCTGGATTTCGACGATGTCCGGGGACTGTTTCACGAAGTGTTGCAGATGCCCTATTCTGATCTCGAGAAAAAAATTCCGCGCGAACTCGGCGTGGCGCTTGGTAGTTCGTCCTTCACACCCGCGCAGCTGGCGCAGATGTATGCGACAATGGTGAATCAGGGCAAACGCGTCGAGCCGCGTGACCTGCTGCGCATTGAAGACAGTCAGGGCCGGCAGATATGGGAAGCGCCAGAGCCGCCGCCGCAGCAACAGGTGATGGATCCCGCGGCCGCTTATGTGACTGTATCACTGATGCAGGCAGTTGTCGATGGTGGCGGTACTGCCGAGGGGGCGATGAAGGCGCTGCGCAATTCTGAGGGTAGGTTGATCTTTGATGTGGCGGGAAAAACCGGCACGACATCCAAATACGTCGATGCGTGGTTTGTCGGTCTCGTATCTGACGAGGCGAGCGTGATGTGGGTCGGTAACGATGCCAACACCACGCTCGGTGCAGGGCGCTCTGGCAGTGGCCTGTGCGCGCCAAGGTATGCCGACTACCTGCGTTCGACGCGGCGCGGTGACAATAAGCCGCGTCCGTTTGCAGAAACCTTCGACCAGGAAAACATCGTGCGCAAATCGTTCTGTCCCGAAACGGGGCTGTTGTCGCGCTTCCCGGGTGCTTGCGAAAACGAAGTTCAGGACCAGCCCTTCATCCGCGGTACCGAGCCACAGGAGTTTGATCCGGCCGGGTCACCGACAGAAACGCCACCACCGCCGGGTGAAAATCCCCCCGCGACACCGCCTGAACAGAATCAGCCACCGGCTGCACCGACACCTGTTCCGGGCGAAACGCCGGGAGACAAACCGCAATGACAGCGCTATACAAAAATCGCGTCTTACTGCTCTTCGTTGCCGCGATTGGCATCTTGCTTTTGGCTTTATTCTGGCCCGAGCCGAAGAAACCGGGTGAGATACAGAAATACTATTCGATGCCGGCAGAGCAGCTGGTGTCGCTGGAATACCGCGGCGCAATGGCGCTCGATGAAAAAAACAAAGCGCAGGTGCACTATGCGATTTCGCGAACAGAAAATCCGCTGAAACCGGCTGAGCCGGCTTATAAAGTCGAAGTGCGCGAACTCAAAGCCATGGATGCTAAAACTGCAAAACGCGCCGCAGAACTTTCAAAGGCGCGCACGTTTTATGCGAGTGCGCTGGTGCGAACCATTATTCAGGACTGGTCTCAGCCTGATTTTTATTATATCATTCCGCACGAGGCGCAGCGCGATACCGAATACGGACTCAAAGATTGCCGCGATCGGCTGACTATACAATTTAAAACAAAAACACGCAAATTCTGCATCGGCGCCGCAACGCAGGGCGACACCCGCCGCTACGTGCTCGATGCCGATAACGACAAGCTGCTGCTCACCCCCGATTTTACCGTGCGTCGCATTCTCAACAATGTTTACGCACAGCGCGAGCAGTCGCTGCATCCTTATGGAGCAGACGGCGCCGACCTGATAGAAGTCGCCATCGGTGCTGCTGAGCTCGCAAAATTACCGCTGCTCAGAGATAAAACCGGTGGGAATATTAAGTTGCGTATGCTCGTCAAAGACGAAGGTAAGAAAAAAATCAATGTCTGGCACGTGGAAAATACACTCAGCATCATGCCATCGCATGCCGCCGAATTTGCGCAACTTCTCTATGCGCTGCGCGTGAGCGCCCCCTTCGCTTTAGAAGCCGGAAAACCAGATGCAGCAATCAAGGATTTGGCTCAAGCGGCAGCGATTGACGCAAAAGAATTGCCGGCGCTCACGGGTGCAATCAAGCTCAAAAAAACCGACAAGCAGGACGTTCAGCTCACTCCGTTTGCTTTTTATGCGCCCGGGGTTAAGCCCCGCCAGACGCAGGCGTTCCAGTTTGACCAGCAATTAGTGCGGCCGAAAGATACGCTGGTTGTCACCAATTTCAATACGGGTTATATCACCGCCGATCTATACCCCCGCATGACGGCGATTCTGCAGAAGTTCGAGACAGACCTGCTCGAAGCACAGAAAAAAGGCGAAGAAGAGAAAGCCGCGAAAGCAACCAAAGAAAAAACGCAGCCCAAACTGCGCTGACCTGGCAACGGCTACGCATCGGTACGCGCGCCGCTACTCACCGCAAGTAGCTGTGGCCAGCGTGCACAACGGCTTTTTCTCCCCAACCGGCGAATATTTTCGGAATAGTGAGTTTGGATTTTTTGAGCCGATAGAACTGCATGTTCTGAAAGCCGATAAAAAGCCAGGGAGAAAGGTATCTTATGCGCTGTTCGATCTGCTGCACTTCGTCGACACTATAACCCGAACGGTCGAGCATAGAGTCAAGCTGCACGTCTTTCACGTGCGCGCGGTTGCCGCCCACTCCGGCGTTCCGAGAATGGAATAAGGGCACGAGAAAATTTTCTGCATGCGGGTAATCTCCCGACCATTTCATCAGGTAGATACCGTGCGTGCCTTTATTGCTTTCGCGCACCATGCTCGGCAGGTCGACGATGCGAAACTGCAGGCGTATATTAAACCGGCTGAAAATCTCGCGCATGTATTCGGCAATCAGAATACGTTCCTTGTCGCTCAGCGTAAAGAGCGTCACCGTCTCGGATTCGGCCGGCACGCGGTAGTCGCCGGCTGCCGGAAAAGCCTGCGCGGGTGGCCTCGACAACACGGCAGGCACCGGATAATCGGCCCCCACGCACGCGCCCAGTAATGTGTTCTGGCAGAGGGTATTTCGGTCAAAAGCGAGGTTCAGCGCACGCCTGAGCCCAGGCTGTGCGAGCGATGAACTTTCTGGCAGGTTAAACGCAGCGTAGAGTACCACGAGGTCATACATCGTGCGCGGTTCGTAGAGATCGGCGTCATAGGGCATTTTCCGGTGAATGCCCAGCGCCTCGTAAGCGTCGAGGCGCGCCTCACGAAAGGCAAAATAGCGCGCGGTTTCGTCGGGCATCGCGAGAAATTCGAGCTTCGGTGAACCGTCGGTGGTGCTGAGCAGAATGCGGTCACCCGTCTGTTCTTCGACCCGGTAGCGCGAGAAAGGCGTGAACGATTTATCGTGCCTGTGGTCTGCGCTGCGAAAGATTGCGCACTGCGGCAGAGTCAGTTTAATCTTCGCCAGTTGCCAGTCGGTTGCGGCAGGCCGGGGTGAGGATTTCAACTGTACTGTGATGGAATTCGGGGAAGCGGCAGAAACACTTTCAATCTGTTCCATCACCCAGCTTTGGTTGGCATCTTTTTGGACGCGCTTGAGTGCATATATCACATCGGCCGCCGATGGTCCGCGTGGCTTGAGTAATATTGTTATCGTGCGCCCGCTCAATGCTTCTGATTCCGCCAGGTCGTTTTCCAGAATACCTTCGGGAGAATAGGCATAGAGCCGCCGGTGCAAAAAATTCACGACCAGTACCGTCGATTCATCGACGGCTTGCAGCGGATCGAGAATTTCGGCGCGGTATTTTAATGGAATGGTAATGTAATCGCTGCGCTTGGCAGTCTTGCCGCAGAAGAAAGCAGCGAATATTGAAACCAGGAAAAGAGTTTTGGCGACAGGAGAAATCCCACTTTGATTTTTGCTGACTCTCAACATGGGATTATTTACCGCCGGCGCAGGTGCCAATCGCCGGCGTCGCGCATTTGCGCATTTTGAATGAGCGGGAAATGGGACTTGAACCCACGACCCTCTCCTTGGCAAGGAGATGCTCTACCACTGAGCTATTCCCGCAATAACCGCCACCAGTATTTGTGCTACCGGTTTGCGAGCGGAGGGACTTGAACCCCCACGCCTTTCAGCACGGGAACCTAAATCCCGCGTGTCTACCAGTTTCACCACGCTCGCTGACGCGTAAACGCTTTTGCAATTTGCAAGAGCGAATACAATTAGTTCTCACATGCATCACTCAGTGATGCATGTGAGAACCTATGGGTGATCGACGGGGTTTGAACCCGCGACCTCAGGTGCCACAAACCTGTGCTCTACCAACTGAGCTACGATCACCATGTTTTGGAGATCGTAGCTCCGTCTTCGGCGCTCGATCACCATATATAATAGCCGCAATACGAGCGAGACGCGCAGCATCTCGCTCGTATTGCGGCATTCTGTGCGCACGAAGGGAGTCGAACCCCTGACCCGCAGCTTAGAAGGCTGCTGCTCTATCCAACTGAGCTACGTGCGCAGGTGCTACGTGCGCTCTTCGCGCGCTATATGGCGCTGATGCGCCATACATTATTTTCGGGATGACTGGATTTGAACCAGCGACCCCTTGCTCCCAAAGCAAGTGCGCTACCGCTGCGCTACATCCCGCGGTGAATCGTCGTTAAGGGCTTTTGAGACACAGCGTCAACATGAATAGGGGATATGGATACCTGCCTGTACGGCAAACATGCATGTTGTCTTTTTTCGGCCAGGTGCATGTGCCATCGCTGTGCATTACAGACGGGATGACTGGATTTGAACCAGCACCCCCTTGCTCCCGAAGCAAAGCGCTACCGCTGCGCCACATTCCGTAAGGCGCCTGGCGGGCCAAAAACCGCCGATTTGAAGGCGGAACCAGATAAAAAAACAGCCCGTCAATCCAACACTAAAGGATTGACAATCTGTACAAACAGGCCATCCGCAGACATGGATATTAAGCGCAGCGACATGCTCAAATGGGCGCAGAGCGCCCAGCTGAACTCAGGCCCGGCCGAGACAGCTGATCGTTCGGCCGAGGTTCGCACTGAGCCTAAAGGGCAGGTGAGCGTCGATTCGATGCGCAGCAAGGTGTTCAGCCTGCAACAGGAAATTCGGGAGCTACAGACCGGTATCTCGATGCGGCAGATTCAGCTGGGTTTTCTCAACCAGGTCAACGAAGGGTCGAGCTGGCAGAAAGAGCTGCGCCGCTTTATGAACGAGCAGTTCCCCAGTGTTGCACTCGAAATGCGCGACGCGCAGAATATCGACGAATTCAAAACTGAAGCCGCGCAGGTTGTTTCGAACCTGCGTAATAACCTCATAAAAAAAGAGATACAGATACAGAATATTTTATCGGCCGGGGTGTTTGAACCGGGCGCCGAACCGCAGCACGAGCCCACGATCGATAATTCTAAAATCGTCAAAGATTTTACCGAGACCCGGGACATTTTTTCCAAGCTGCGCCCAGAGACCGTTAAGAGTCTGGTAAACTGAGGTTTGGCGCAGCACGATAAACTGCGTGAAATTCTGCGAGCCTGTGCGCTCGAATATGGCGGCGAAGGCGCACCAGTTGTTCGCTGGTATGCCGAGGGCGATGCCGCAAAGCAGATGGTTGAGACCGCGCGCCGGCATGGAGTGCAGGTGCAGCCCGAACAGCAAGAATCTCTGCTGCTGGCGCTGAAAACGGTGAAGATCAATACCGAGATCCCGCGGGATATTTATCTTGCGGTCGCGCGCATTTATGCATATCTTCTAAACAAGGAAAAGAGGTCTGAAAAGTGAGTTTTTATCGGACAAGGGAGCCTCAGGCGATAAGCTTAACAATAGGGCCCGTTGCATGGAAGCCCGCGCAGATAAATATGCTTGAAATTCAGCGCATAAATACCGAAAATCCACTATGACCCGTTATCAGGTCAAATTATTGCGCCCAGGTGTTTCTTTCACGAAACCCGTATATATTGATCCGACCAATATGTTGGCCGCGGCGAACGTTATTATCACACAGAGCGATCTCGATCGTCTGAATAAATGGAAAATTGAAGAAGTGCTTTCGGCGGGGGAGCCCGTGTATGCGTCGAAAAAAGACGAAGCCGAATTCATGGATGGCCAGCAAAAGCTCGACATCGAGAACCTGAAAAAAGATCTTAAGAACCTCATCAAAATGAAATCGTCGTTCAATGGCCTCGTGGCCTCGACCGAGACGGTTCTCAGGAACTTTTACGAGCGCATCAACAGCAATAATAACCCGCAACCCAATGATGTACGTAGCAAAGCAGAAGAGATCACCAATCTCGTGACCGATAATCCGCTGATGGTGATTTTTGTGGCTGAATACATCGTTGAAACGAATGTCTATAAGCACGTTATCGCCTGCTCTATGTATGCCGCGCGCCTGGGTGTTGCGCTCGACTTTTCGCGCCCGAAAATCGTCGAGCTCATTTTCGCTATTCTCATGATGGATGTCGGCATGCTGAAGGTGCCGCAGCCGATTCTCGAAAAGGCAGAAAAGCTCAACGAGACCGAGCTGCAGATTATCCATGCGCACCCGGTGCATGGCTACCAGATGCTGACACAGATCGCCAAAATCAAGAACACGATTGCATCGGTTGCGCTGCAGCACCAGGAACACTTTGACGGATCGGGTTATCCCCGTAAAATCAAAGGCGCTGAGATGTCTGAATATACGCGCGTCGCTTCGATTATCGACTCATTCACCGCAATCATCTCGCGTAAGCCATTCCGCAAAAACCGCCTGCCCTATGACGCGATGAAAGAGCTGTTGACGCTGGGCATATACCGCTACGATCCTGTTTACCTGAAAACCTTTCTCGATTCGCACGCCATCTATCCTTTGGGTTCGATTGTTGAACTTTCAGACGGCTCGACGGGTATGGTGGTCTTTGCAGTGAAAGGCAAACCAATGCGCCCGGTTGTCTGGATATTGCGTGATGCAAAGAACCAGCGCCCTGCCAAAGTTGAATTTGCGCACCTGCTATATGCTGCCGACAAATTTATCTCTAAGGCAAAATATCCCGAAGACGTCGGCCTTGTTATGGATATGGAATACGAACAGCTGATCAAACAGCTGTAGAAAAAATCATTGCCCAATGGCCGTTTTGGCGACCATTAGACAGATCTAAAATTGCCTATTTCCCTTTACGGCCCTTGGGTTCTTTGGCTTCTTTAGCCTCTTTGTTCTTGAAAAACCCCAGTTCATTGAAATTTTTCAGTACTTTATCTGCCAGGCCATAGTCGACCGCGTTTTTGCCGTCGAGGTAATAGTCACGGTCGGTATCTTTTTCGATGCGATCGAGCGGTTGCCCTGTGGTTTCCGCGAGAATGCGGTTCAGCTCTTGCCTGGTTTTTTTGATTTCTTCCGCGTGGATCTTAATATCAATCGCGGGCGCTATGATCTGTCCGCTGATTAGCGGCTGGTGGATCATCACTTTTGCATGTTCAAACACGTAGCGGTGGCCTTTTTCACCGGCGGTCAAAAGAATTGCACCCATCGACGCAGCCATGCCCATCGTGATCGTATAGACCGGTGAAGTTACCATATGCATCACGTCATAGATCGCCATGCCGGAAGAAATTACTCCGCCAGGTGAATTAATAAAGAAAAAGATAGGCTTGCCCGGGTCTGCCGCTTCAAGATACATCATGCGCTCGACGATCATTTCCGCCGAGCGGTCGGTGACTGCGCCCCATAAAAAGATCTGGCGCTTGTCGAGAAAACGTTCGGCAATTCGTTCGCGCAGCATCACGGGGCGTTCTTTTTCTTTTTTTTCGCCTTCTTCTTCGTCGGCGACAATCTCAAAAGGATTACGGTACATGCGCACAATATACCATTTCGCTCATACACCGGACAGAATTTTCTCCATCACAATCGCATCGGCGCCGTGCGCATAATATTTCCTGCGGCGCGCAATCTCAACAAACCCCTGTCTGGCATAGAATGCGATCGCCGTGCTGTTATCGGCGGCAACGTCGATCAGGCAGCGGTGCAGAGCAGGATTTTCCCCCTGCATGTGCGCGATCACCTGCGTGAGCATTTTTTGTGCGATACCCCGCCGGCGTGCACGGGCGATCACACCGATCTTGCGGATCTCGAATTCATCGCCGGCGAGAGCTGCCGAAACAAAACCCTCGGCTGCGCCTGAAAGTTCGCTAAAGGCCAGCAGCACACAGCCCGATGGATTTGCCAGTTCGTCGCGCCATTGTCCGGCAGAATAGGCTGCGGCACCGAAGACTGCGTTGTCGAGCGAAAGCAGCGTTGCCGCTTCGCTTTCCGTCGCAACCTGCCGAGTCAGAGAAATCTCAGCAGTACTTTGTTTAAAAGAAAGCTGGTGAACTGCAGCGCTGCCGCGCTCACCAGCAGCGTCTTCGTCGATTTGATCGTGAGCCGATCAGTGAGTCGGTCGGCCAGGTAAAAGACAATAATATTCAGAATAAAACCTGCCAACAGGCCAAACAGTCCGAGGCTGATGAAGTTCAAAATTCCTTTTACAATGCTCAGTGTTACGAGGTTCAAAAGACCCGCAGTCCACATAATCGCGTAATTCACGCCCACGAGAATCAGGCCCACAATCGGTATTGCGCCCATTTCGAGGTGGAAGTCGGGCATGACTTTGTTCAAGATATACAAGAGCGCACAAAATACAGCAAAAATAACCAACAGTTTAATAATCATTGGTTAAGGTAACAGGCGTTGCTGCGTCTGCAACGATTTTAACCGCTTAGCCCACGAATTAATTCGTGGGCTAAGCGAAATCAAAACATGGGCGAGAAGCCGTGGTCGGTTTTACTCGTCAGAATTTCAAACGCCGCACGGTTCGCTGTTTTCAGATTGAGCCTGAGCCCGATACGGCTTTTTTCCGTGAGGTTCAGTTCGCAACCTGCTATCTTTGAATTCAGGCAGGTCTTCACATCTCCCGGCGGATTGTAATAGCTGAGCGCGACAAAGTCGCCGCGTTCGGCAAAGATGCGGCCGCTCACTTTGAAATCCGCATTTTCACCGGCAAACGACCAGTCGAAATATTTCACCTCGGCGCTGTTACGGAATGCCTGCCAGTAGGTATTGAGTGCAAATTCCTGACCTTTGTGTCGCAGCACGATGGGCGTGATGTAGGGTGTCATGACCGGACCGAATTTGAGTTTTGCCGAAGCCACTTCAAGAAACGTGTCAGGCTCATTGTCGAAGCCTGCAACCTGGCCCCATGCATATTCGTCTGTATGGCGCGAACCCCAGTTGTGGTTTTGGCTGCCCTGCCAATCGCTGATGCTGATTTTTTTGCCATTGACCTGCAGGCTGCCCGCGAATGTGACGAAGGGTTGCGGTACCAGCAATTTTGCGCGCGGCAGCGGCGCATCATAGGTCGAGAGCGGCATGGGGAAAAGCGCATTTCCGTCTTTCGCGGTTTTGATCGGATTGATTTTGAGATCCCACTCTATTTTGTTTTCGCCGCAGTTGTTCGCACTGCCTTTCAGCGAATTAAAATTCAACGTCGCTCCGTCGAAGTTCAGGTCAAAATTAGTATTCGAATATTGCGCTTTGCTGATCGCAAACTCTGACTTCGCGGCGACCGGAGCCTTGCCCTTTTCAAAATAGATTGCCCATAGCTCGCCCATCGCCTGCTTCTTCGAAGCCGCGCCCGAATCGGGTTGAAAGACCGTGTAGCGAATCCAGAATGCGTGACCGGTTCCCGCGTCGTTGGCGCGCATAAAGTAGCTCTCATAGTGGCCGCCGGTTTTTTCGCCGCGGTAGCGCGTGAAATTTGCTGCGGCGCGGGCTTTCTCGAGTTGTACTTGCATGTGTCTGATTGCAGCGCAGGGCTGGCGCGTCGAGTAAATTATGACATCGGTGTCATTAGTTTCAGATGGTCATTTTATTAGATCGATCGCTGCAACTTTTTGGTAATGGCGGTCAAAAGAATAGACTGGCAACCCGTGTTGCAGCGCCAGTGCCGCGATCCACAGATTATTCGTGGGTATTGGGGTGCCGTTTTGCCTGAGTGTTGCGTAGATGCGCGCGTAAAACAGCGAGGTTTCTGAATCGGCGTACAATACATTCACCCGCTTGGCGGCGAGAAAGTGCTGTAGATTTTTTTCGTTCTGTTGTGTCTTCGTACCGCAGGCAAAACCGGCTCGCAATTCAGCGAGGCTCACAAACGTGAGGTGCACGGTCGTTGCCCGGCGCAGTTTCTGCAGCGCAGCGGCGTTGCCTTTCGCGACCTCTACATAAGCGTTCGTGTCTAAGACGAGTTCCATCAACGCCACATTTCACGGTCGATGCCACGCTGCTCTTTGAGCGCATCTTCTGTTTCGCTGTCGCTCTGCCATGAACCGGCGAGAAAGTCGAGGTCATGCTGTTCGGTTTCACCTGCCGCGCCAGCCAGCGCCGCCAACAGCACTTCGTTGAGGCTTTGGTTGTTTTTGCGCGCATTGGCCCTGAGCGCCTTGTCGACTGCCACTGGTACCTGGCGAATTGTATATTGCATGCCACTCATGTAGGCATTATATGCAGAATTTGCCTGCATGTCAAGTTTTAAAGGGATTTGCTCAGTCCTCATGATTATTTCCCAGAAGCAAGCCCTGTTCGAAGGCGAAATAAAGCATTTCTTCGAGCTGCCAGGTGAGCGCGAGGCCCCGCAGCTGCAGCTTTTTCATCAGGCGAAAAGTTTTAATCGTGAGCCGGGCGCGGCTACTCTTCAGTTTTTCGCCGCGCGGTCTCAAAGACGCGCTGCGCGCAAGGCGGTAGCCCTGCGGTGTGGTATAAAACTGCGGAAGGACCGCAAAATCGCGGTAACGTTCAGTGGTTAATTTATCGAAAAAGCGTTCCGCGATAAATTCCAAAACCCGCGGCGAACCCAGCGATTCGAGCGCTCGCCGCGCCGGTGCCGAGAGCGCAAATGATATTTCTATGGTGGTCATGATATTCTGATCCTCTATATATTAAATACCAGAAAACTGCCGGATTTTCTCAGATTTATTCTTTTTTTATCGTTTTCGCATATTTACTGATCGATTTCCAGCGTGTTTTTTCGATAGCGCTGGCTTTCATTGTCTGGCGGCCAGATAAGTACGCATATTCGTGCTTCAATTTCAGATAACTTTCGAAGCGCTTCTGTGTCAGCAAACCCGACTGCAGTGCGGCCTGAACTGCGCAACCCGGTTCTTTGCCATGGCTACAATCTTTAAAACGGCATTGACCGGAAAGTTCTGCAATATCGTCAAAGGCCCGTTCGAGGCCTTCTTCATCACCCCAAACCTGTATCTCGCGCATCCCAGGCGTATCAATCACCATTCCGCCCTCGGGGATGAATATCAATTCACGATACGTGGTCGTGTGGCGCCCGCGGCTGCCTAATTCACTCACTGCTTTTGTTTCAAGGCGCTGAGTTCCCAAAAGAGCATTAATGATCGTGGATTTTCCAACGCCCGAGGAACCTAAAAAAGCGATGGTTCGCCCCGGCTCTAAATATTTTCGCAAAGATGCTATATTCGTGGGGTTAAAAGCGCTTAGCGTGTAAACATCTGCCCCGGCCGCGACGGTCTCAACATCGTGCATGCGTTGCGCCGCTTCAGGACATAAATCCGATTTGTTCAGCAGTATGACTGGCGCAGCCCCGCTTTCCCATGCTAAAGACAGGTAGCGCTCAATTCTTCTTAAATTGAAGTTGGAGTCAAGGCCCATAATAATGAAGACGGTATCAATATTCGCTGCCACCGTCTGTTCTTCTGTAAGTTCACCGACAGCCTTACGGCTAAAGAGGCTTTTTCTCGGTAAAACTGCATGAATCCTTGCCTTTGCTTCATTCGCAATAATTGTCGCGGCAACCCAGTCTCCCACGGCGGGAAATTGGCTTCGGCTGTTATTTTCGAACCGGAATTTTCCGGTCACTTCGCATGAAAATTCTCCCGTTTCATTGCATGCAATGTATTTATCCCTGTTCTCCCTGATTATTCTTAATGCAGAATAATTTTCTGCTCTATACGCTTCGAAATTTTTTTCAAAGAAAGAGTTCCATCCCAAATCGGCGAGGCGCATTGTTTTCAATTTATTGAGTCACTTCCGTTTCTTTTTCAGCATCACTGCGAATGCTGCAATTAAAAGCATATATACCCATGGCTCAGACATTCTGACCGGTTCGCCGGCATCGAGTTCGTTTACGGCCTTGAGCATCTGCTGGTGCAGTTCGGCGAGTTTGCGGCGCTGTGCCTCGGTTTCGAGCACGATGGAACCCGCGGCGGGGTTCAGCGTATTGCTTTCAATGGCGGTGATGACCGCGCGCGCGCGCGCACTGGTGTTGCCCGACCAGAATTCGAGATGCTGTTCAAAGCCGTCGAGGGCACCCCATTTGCCGCCGCTGCCGTTGGCTAATGGAACCAGTGTTGCAGCCGCGCTCACGAAGCGCCCGCCGGCATTGCGCACCGGCAGCGGAAAGTGGGGTTTGCCGCCGGCGATGGTTTTTCCCTCGAAACTGAAAGCCTGCAGCGTGTCGCCCGAAATTTGTACAAAGCCATCGGCGTCGGCGTAGAATTGCCTGACGAATGAGAGCTCTTCCCATGCGAGATTCAGCTTCTGTGGAGACAATATCACGATCAGTGGGAAGCTTTTGCCTCCTGCCTGGTATGCCGAATGCAAAATAGAACGGATCGCCAATTCTGCAAAAAATCCGTCGGCGTGCTGCGGGCAATTTGCGGAGCCCGTGAAGTTTTCGGTGCGGATGGACGAGTTCACATAGCTGACGCGCGCGTGGTCGAGAGGTAAACCCAGTTTTTCAGCCGCAGCTTTTGCGTTGCCCGAGGTGTTGACCGGCGCCTGTGCGCTGCAATCCATCACAAAGTGCAGGTACACATCGCGTGTGAAGCTTTCACCGGCTTTTGCCGGCGCTAAAAGCTGCGAGCGCCCAGAGGTTGAACTGAATGCCGGTATTACCGGGGTGAGCGCTGGCAGCAAAACCTGCCTGTCCGCCACCTGTAATGCCGCAGCGTATGCGTGCGTGAGTTCGAGGCGCGCTTCGCGAATTCCATTTGGTGGCACCGGAAAAACGCGCCAGCGCAGCGTGTTCGGTGATTCATAATAGATGAGGCTCGGGTCGCGCTGGCGTTCTGTGATGCGGTCATAGACCCAGATGGCCGTATTTTTCGTCGTGATCTGCGCCGGCACCTCAACCCCGTCGATCATCAGCCAATGCCCGGTGACAAAGACTCCCTGCGGCAGTGAAACCTGTCCGCTGAATTCAGCTGGAGCATTGCCCGGATTTTTGAAGCGCACGCGCACTGTGCTGGTTGTCAGATCCCCTTTGGGATGCGACTGCGCGGTGATATCGTCGAGTTGTGCGGTGGCGGGGATGCGCGTGGTTTGCCTTGGAGTCGTGGCAGGCTTTGCCGCGAATGCCTGCTCAATGCGGCGCCGCAGATTTTCGCTGAGTTCAATCCCGTCGAACACAATCGAACGATAGAGACCGTCATAGATGGGCAGATGGCCTGTGGCATGGCGAAAGCCGCGTGGGCTCGATTCCGCACCTTTCGCGAAAGAAAGCGCCAGAGCAGCGCTCACCGGGGCTTTCTGGTTCAGTGCCAATGGCGGGCGCTGTACATAGACGATGGTCTCTGCCATAAGTGCGCGATCGTGGTAGATGTGTGCGAAAATTATTGCGGGTAAGAGCAGCACGCCGACGGCAATAACCGCCGCAATTGTTTTACGGCTAATACCGGCGAATTCGCCCATGTCGCGGTGCAGGCGTATCCATTGAAAGATCAATGCGAGATACGGTATCAGCAATAAAAATCCCAGGCCGAATGCGAGAATCAGCACGAGCGCAAGGGGTAAATACAGCAAGAAGACGACGCAAAAATACAGTACGAAAATTAATCCTGCTATGCGCAGCGCAAAGAGCAAAAGGGAGACTCGCCGGTTTTGCACCGAGGGCAGAATATAGAGCGCTGCATTCCCGAGCGCAAGCAGCCAGATCGTGAACGAGCTGAAGTCGCCCAGCACTACCTGGCTTTCATGCGCGAGCGGCCCGTGCGCGTTGAGTATTAGCCCGAGAAACGGCAGCGCGCCGACGAAGAGAAACTGGAAAAAGACGAAATTTCCAGGTCGCTTCAGCTTCTCTGCATGGTGGCGGCCGATATAGAGCACCAATCGCAACAGCAGAAACGAAAATGCGGCATTGAGCGTGAGAAAAACGAGCTGCGCCAAATGCGGAAAAAACAAGCCCTGTGGCAAATAACGCACAACCTGAAAGCCAACGTACAGAATGGCAGGCACTGCGACGGTGGCGACGCCCGTGAGAATCAGCGATCGGCGCGACTCAATGCTGTACGCTGCGGCAAGGCGGTAGACCAGAAAATAGAACAGCGGCAGCTGTGCCGCAATGATGACGGTGATATAAGTGTCACCATCGAAGAGCCAGCTTCGCATGATCGGCTGCGGATTCGGCAGGTGGAAAAAAGTGAAAAAGCAGAGCAGGGCCCAGGCCAAAAGCAGCAGCTTTACCAGCCTGGGTAGCGTCCGTTTTTTGTAGAGGGCCCATAGACCACAGAGCACAGCAGCCCCGCCCGGTGCAGCCATGAGCAGCAGGCCCTCGAGCGCACTGTATTGCTGATTCGCTTGCATTTCGGGCCAGATAACCCAGAGCATGCGCGCACAGATTGCAAGGGCAATCAGCGTTGGGAGCGCACCGATGACGATGAGCGCGATATTAGCGAGTCGTACTTGTTTTGTCATTGCTGAACCTCAAAAGTAGTTGGTAATAGGAAAGCAGGAAAACGCAGAAGACAATCGTGCCGATCGCCTCGTGCATCCACGCATACCGCCCGGAAATATGCATCAGGCGCAGGCTGAGGCCGATGCGGAAAGCATTGGCGATATTTGTTGCTAGCCAGGCCGCGAGTAGAAGACCTGCCGTTGTCACGGCCAGGTGCAACAGCGATTGAATCCGGTTTCTGAACAGCCACGCACCGGCGACGAGACACAGCAGCAGAAAATTCACCCCTGCGCAGCTATAATCAAGTACAAACGAGGTAAACCGGTATATTCCTTTTGCCTCTGTATGGCTTTGACCGCTTATGATTGCTGCCAGCTGCGCTGGGAAGAACTGCAGCGTGTTGTAGAGCGGCCCATATTCGAGCATCGCCGCAATCTTGATGAGGGCCGCCAAGAGCAGCACCAAAACCCCGAAGCCGGCCGGCAGAACTCGCATCCGGCGCACTCCATACAGCCAACGCGCGACGGCAATGCAATTGTGATGTCGCGCCGGCCCATTGGAATTTGTTGCCAGTCTGTCTCGGCGCACAGAGTTTCGGCAATGAGGAAAATCCTAACACGCTTTTTTACTCTTGCATTCATAGTGCTCATTGTTGCGGATTGCAGTAGTTTACCTGTCGGCCAGCCCGGTGAAGCTGCTGAGCAACTTGCGGAAAAGATGCTCAAAGCAGCCGACTATGATAAATGGCAGAAAACCGCTGCAGCGAGTTTTGTGTTTCGTGAAAAGGAACGCGTTTTCTGGGACAAAAAACGGAAGCTGGTCGAATTGCAGTTTAAAGATAAAACGGTACAATTCAGCGAAGTCACGGGCAAGTCGCTTTGCTTTGAAGGCGAGCGCCGCCTGATGGATGAATGCGCCGAGCTGACGGTTTCAGCCGTGAAGAAATTTTATAATAATACGTACTGGTTGAACCCGGCATTCCATATCAAATCGCCGGGTACCGAGCGGGGTCTCGTGGAAAACGAAAAGCTGCTGGTATCTTATAAGTCGGGAGGGTCTACCCCCGGCGATGCTTACCTGTTCACTCTGGACGAAGAGGGTAAAATCGCTGAAATGAAAATGTGGGTTTCGATTCTCCCGATCAAAGGTGCGCGAGCCGTATTCTCCGATTACCAGGTTACCGAGACAGGCGTTCGCGTCGCGTGGAAGCATAAAGTCGCTTCTCTCGCGAATGTGAACCTGAGCGAGGTAAAAATGTTCGCGCAGTACCCTGAAGTAGGCTCTGCCGACCGTTTCCAGGGCCTGCTCGAGATGTCGGGTGCGCCGGGCAGCGAATCGCTGAACCGCAAGAAATAGGGGGCAGGCTCGGGCCAATTTATTCTTGCCGCGCCCGGCGGTATATAGTACCCTCATTGCACATGGACATCTCGTGTCTCATGCGACCGCGCAAACTATGCCTTTGCAAATGTGTTTCGCGCTCTGACATCGCCGATGCCGTTGCGGCCGGTGCAGATACATTCCCCAAGCTGATACAGAAAACACACGCGACAACCGGCTGCGGTACCTGTTACCACGAGGTCTATGCGGCGTTTCGCGAAGAAAAAGAGAAGGTTGCCTGCAGCCTTGCCGGCCAACTGGGTTTGAAGTTCTAATCGATTCTGCATTTTCGCCGATACTCTTATAAGGGAGGATCTATACTGTGCTGCAGCGTCATGTCCTGATTACAGTCTCTATCCTCACCCTGCTGCAGCCGCTTTTTGCGAAAGAGATTCGCGAGAACCCGGTACAGAAGAAGCTCGAGCGCTACCTGCCATTTCCGATCGAAGAGATCACCGCCTCGTCTGCGTCGATCGATTTTAACCCGCGCCTCGTCGCAGAAGAGCTCGGGCAGAAACTCAACCAGTTCTACCTCAGCGACCCGTCAGAAAAGAAGATTGCCAACCGGCAGGACAACGATTCGAACGCCGCCTGGTATCGCAAAGAATGGAACGTCAACCTGCAACGCCTTTTCATGCGCGACTTGCTGGCAAAAACCCAGAAGGGTTTTATTATCAAAGAGGCACCCAACATTGCGGCGCTGCATTACAACTATGCGCGCGCGCAGATGAAGCTCAAGAAACCCTATCATGCGGCGTTTCATTTTGTGCAGTCGATGCGTTATCGTAGCCTGCGGCTCGATGAAGACATTTTCATGAATTCAGACCGCATGCAGCTTTTGAAAACCGGCGATACCGAAATTGCCGATGGAACTACATACCGCGATGCGAAAAAGCTCGTCGATGAAAAAGCGCGCGAGAAGCAGCGCATCGAAGAAGAACTGGTATTGCTCGATGACCAGGCGCGTTCGCCCAGTCTCGCGCAGCAACCTGCAACCGGCAGCGTCGAAGACGAGCGCCGGCGGCAGCAGCAGCGTATTGCCGACCAGAAAGAAAAAAGCCGGCAGGCACTCGAGCGTGTACGCGGTGAATATGACAAAGCGAAAGCCGGTTTCGCCGAGGCGCAAAAAAAATATGCCGAGCACGAAAAAAAATACAACCGCAAGTCAGCGGATATGCTGATCGAAATGGCGGTTCTCGTGCGCCAGCTCGAAGACGCTATCAAAGAACGCTCGAAAGTGCTGAACAAAAAAGCCCTCTATAAGACCAACTTCAACCAGACATTGCAGCACGATTACAGCCAGAACCGGCAATTTGCCGCGTACGCGAACGTGCTCGAAGCGGCGTCGCGGCTCGACCCGGAAAACCCGACGATTAACTTTCAATTGGCTGAAGAATACCGGACTTCGCAGGATGTCTCACGCAGCATCGATTCATATGAGCGCGCGCTGGTCGCCAATGAAAAACCGCGCCCGGGCTTTGAACTGAAACCGGAACAGGTACATAAGGTACATGCTTCACTGGGTGCACTTTTTTACGCGAAGAGCCGCTTCGTCGATTCTGCGTTTTTTTACGAAAAGGCCTATACAGAAACCCCCGAGGGGCGCGAGAAGCAGAACGTGAGCTGGCAGCTGGCAAAGCTGCACGTCGAAAAAACCGGCAACTATGAGCGCGCGTCAGAACTTTTTGAGAAATACCTGCAGGGTATCCAGTCGCTGAACCCTACCGATGTGACCGACCGCACGCAATGGATTAAAGAACGTTTCCATGCAAATCGTTACCTGATGCATATCTATGGCAAAAAAAGCGATACGCAGCAGGTGTTGCGTGTCATGCAGGGGGCACAGACCGCGCACCGCGACCTCGAAACACTGATCGCCGATCTCAGGCAGCGCAACGCGAAAACCTACGAAGAGATGCAGGTGGCAAAAAAGAGCCTGTTCGACGACGTGCGCAGCCGCGAGCTCAACACGTACCTGAAACTCGAATCGGAGTTTGAGAAGCAGAAGCGCGAGCTGGCAATCATTGAGGCTGGCCGCAACAGCCTACCGCTCGCGCAGTTCTACGAGCAATATGCCACGTTTCTCGAAGCGCAGCATGATATTTCCGGTGCGATCAATATCTATGCGATGGCCGAAAAGCATGGCATCGGCGCCGACCATGCACGCCGCGAGCAGGGCCGGCTCAAAAATCTTTATCCGTAAGCAGATCGAAAGCGAAGCGCCTGCACCTGTTTACGGGTAGACTTTTGATGTTCATGCTTTAAGCTGGCTGATGATCGTTCTGCTGTCGCCGCTGTGGCTGCTCTTTGCCATTCTGAGTCCGGTGTTTCTGTTGTTTTTGGCCCTGGCTTTTAGCAGCGCAAGGGAGCCCATTATGCCCGTGCCTGCCCATCCGCCGGTGATTGAACAGCACAGGTCGTAAAAAGATGGAAGAAAGACGATTCGGCCTTAGCCGTTTATTCGCGCCCATCCCCAAAATGATTATGCTGGCGATGAACCCGGTGTTGCTGCTGATGGCGCTCTTAGCGTGGTTGATTTTAGGTGAGGCTATCGTCACCGTGCAGGCAAAGCCACCACCGCAGGTAACAAGAACAGTTTCATGACCGCCTAAAGGGTCTGCCGCCGTTCAAAGAACCTGCCTGTTTCCCTGGGTTAATATTTTTCTTCAAACGCCTGGTTGGATAAGATTTTTAATCCTGCAGCTTTTTCGGCATCCCATTTATCAAACGGTGCCTCGAAGAACGCGATATAAATCGCATCTGTTTTATCATTTGCCGTAACAGAGTAGGCCATGATAGTCTTGCCTTCGGCATCTTCGAGCAGCAGGCTGACATGAAAAGTCTCGAAAAATTCGTTGATCTTTTTTCTGTCTTCGTCTTTGTATTTTCCTTTGCCTTTCAGCTCTTCCATCAAAATGCCGGCGTACTCTGTTGGCGTCTTTCCGGTCTTAGCCTTCACACCTTTTACGACGTTTAAAGAATATCCCGTTTGAAACTGGCCGTCTTTGCCCTGGATTTTCTGCTTCGTAACAAAATAAGCCTGCGTGCCCGGAGCCGAGGAGTCTTTCCTGAAATGCCAGCCAATCGGCTGTAGAATTGCGCCGTCAATCTCACCCAGCGCTACCCACTTGAAACCCTTCGGGGCTGGTGGCAGCGCGCCGGTAACATCTTTGGCTGCCAAACCAAAATTCAGTGCAAGGGCGAGCGAGAGGTAAATTCTATGCGGCGTTGTCATTATTCGCTGCATCTGCCGGTGGTCACAAATATCTATTTCTCCGCAAAAACCATCTCTGATTTCATCTCTTCTTTGTTACCCGCTTTATCGATTGAGTAATACTGCAGCAGACAGGTATCTCCCGCAGTGGAGATGTCTGCATGGGTCAGCCGGTTGCCGTATTCGCTGAACGGAATTGCATTCGCATCTTTGCCCAGCGGAACGATGCGGTAGAAAATTTTCGCCATGCCCGACTCGGCGTCGTCGACGAGGAACACCACCGCGCTGTCTTTGCCGACAGAGATACCACGCTTCGCCTGAATCGGGTTCACAATCGCCGCGCGCGTTTTCGGCGGATTGAGTTCGACCTTGAAGACAAAGTTTTTCTTATAGACGACCTGCTTCTCTGCGTTCTCGAGCTGTACTTCCATTTTGTAGGTGTCGGGCTTATCGAAAACCAGCGGTTCGCGGTATTCGAGAAATTCCCCTTCGCCCAAACGGTACTTGGTCACGAGATTCGGTTGCACCGGCAGTTCGATGCGGCTGCCGAGCAGGTACTCTGTTTGGCCCTGCTGCACGACCGGAATTTTCGGCTCGCGGTATGCCTTGCGCAGGTAATCTTTAACAGAAACAGTTTTACTGTACGGTCCCGCGACACCGGTCTTGTGTATCGAGCGCACACGGAAATACTGGATCTCAGGGGCGAGGTATTCACGAAATATTTTTTCCTTTGTACGCACGGTTTTCACGCGCGCCCCGCTGATTTTGGCGGCGTCGGTGGCTGTCGAAAGATTAATGTCCGAAAATTCGATTTCGGTAAAGGCTGCATTCGCAGGCGGATTGATGGAGAGTGAAAAGATTTTTGCTTCTGCAGCAACAGGCTTCGATTCGGTCTCGGCAGAATATACCGGAACCGCAGTTAAAAAGGCCAGCAGGCTAAATATCCTAACGGGTATAAGAAGGCGCATGGAAGAAAAATGCACAGCAAAGCTCTCCGGTCAACCAAAAATCGACAGAATACTCTGCTTTTTGCGCGAACGCTTCGCGTGGAGCCCCTACAATTTTTTCAGCCAGCCGAGGCGGTCGCGCAGCATTGACTGGTCAATCTGCGCCTGCGCATCGGTAATCACTTTGCGCTCGAATGTTGCGGCAATGCGCTCGGCTCGCGGCACTTCGGCTTCGGGCAGCAGCGCCAATAGCCTGAGGCCAAATGGAATCAGGTTTTCGGCGTGCGCAGTGAGAATCACGCGCTTCAGCAGTTCGTCGTCGAAGCGGTGCGACATCGCCGAGAGGCGCTCGACGTCGCGTTCGGCGAGGTGATCGGCGATTTTGAGCGCGGTCGGCAGCTGTCCCGATTCGTCGGCCGCATGGATCAGCTTGGCGAGTGCCTCTGAGTCGAGCTTCGCGCAGATCGTCGCCATGTGCGCGTACATATCTGCCGAAAGGTGCTTTAAGAAGGCGAATATGTGCACCAGCGCGCCATGCTCAATCGCGAACGGTACCATGCCCAAAAGCGCATCGACCGAAACACGGCCGACAAGTCCCGCGAGGCGCCGGTGTTGCGCCTCTGTAAAATAAGCCAAAAGACCAATGACCGAAGGCCACAGGTCTTTGCGCTGCGCTGTCTCGACCATATCGACAATCTTTTCGTCGCTGTAACCGTCGGTGAGTGTCGCCACATGCGCCTTGTTCTGGGTATAGAGCGCAACGCGCAGCAATGATTCCGTGTCGGGGATTTCTTTCGATAAAGTTAAAATTTTATCTTTATCCATGTAGTCGACGAAGGCGCCCATCGTGAAATATTTTTTATCGCGCGTCAGAATGCGGGTGAGGCTCACAAGTACATCCATCGGAAACGCCTGGATGATGTGCTGCGCGCGTGCAGGCACCAGGTTTTCGGCGACCTGCGCCAAAAATTCGATGTTAAGGCTCTTCGCAATCGACACTGCCTGTTTGACATCGACATGGTAAGTGAGGTTGGCTGTGATATTGGGGCCCAGCAGAGACTTGGCGACCTGCGCATTGATGAAGTTCGGCATGAATTTCGCGACCCCTGCAAGGCGCGCCCACACATCCGACGAATCGGTCAGCAGGCGGTCTGAGATTGACTGGTTGAGCTGGCGAAAATCTTCGAGGGCAAGGTGGCGCAGGTACTGAATCTTATCCGGTGTGACTTTTAACACGTGCGCGAGTTTTTCAATTTCCGTCATCAAATCGAGGTCATTCATGTTGAACCAATGTTCACCTTTACGGCGTTATGGCCAGCATTAATTGGCCGCGGTCGCTGCCAATTAGATCAGCCAAAAAAATCGAATTCTACGCGCGCAGCGCGCATAAAATTCGATTTTTCTGATGGGAAGTTGGTTAGTTCTCGACGGCGGGATTTAATACCCACATGCGTACGAACCCTGCGGAACAAATCCATTGCCGACAATGACTACTGATGAAGTAAAAAATACCGACGCCTCTGTCGCGCGATTTATTCCGGCTGAATTTCTCGAGCTGCTTGAGAAAAAAGACCTCGCGCTCATTCAAAAAGGCGACTTCATCGAAAAAGAAATGGCGCTGATGTTCACCGACATCCGCGACTTCACGGGCCTCTCTGAGTCAATGAGCGCCGGCGAAACATTCCAGTTTCTCAACGCTTACCTGAGCCGCATGAATCCGTCGATTGAAAACTATGGCGGCTTCGTCGATAAGTTTATCGGCGACGAAATCATGGCGCTGTTCAGCGACGCAGAAAATGCGCTGAAGGCGGCCATTGAGATGCGCATTGAGCTCAGAGCCTATAACTCGCAGCGCAAACAAACCGGCTATCGCCAGATCGATACGGGCATGGGCCTGCATTTCGGCAAACTCATGCTGGGCACAGTCGGTTCAGACAAACGGCTTCAGATGACCGTGGTGGGCGATACGGTCAATCTGGCGAGCCGCATCGAGAGGCTGACCAAAGTTTTTCGCACGCCGTTTCTTTTGACCGACGCAGTGTATAAGCGGCTCAAAAATCCCGAATCGTATCTGTTGCGCGAGCTCGACAGTGTAATTGTGCGCGGCAAGAACCAGCCGATTGTGCTCTATGAATCGTTTGATTTTGACCCTTTGCCGATGCAGGAAAAAAAGAGCGCATACCTCGGCGACTACCAGGTAGCCTTGTTCCAGTACAAGGCCGGAAATTTTGCGGAAGCGCGCGCACTATTTGCCGAATGCGCAGCAAAGTGCCCCGAAGATAACATTCCCCTTATCTACCTTGAGCGCTGCGAATACCTGTTGCAAAACCCGCCGCGCCGCTGGACGGGAATCAGCAGAATCAAATAGTTATCTGGCATCACAGATGGCCAAACTCTTAATTCAACCCGTTGAGTCGCTCGCTGCTCCCGAACTGGAATTGTATCTTACTCTGCGCCGGGTAGAAGAACATGAGCGCGCCGGTGTTTTTGTGGCGACGAATGCGAAGGTTGTGCAGAGGCTGTTCGCGAGTCGCTTTGAAGTCGTTTCCGCTTTGTTAACTCCGGCGTGGTTTGAGGCATTCAAGGCGCAGCTGAGCGCACGACCCGAAAATGAAATAACTATCTATGTCGGCGAAAAATCGCTGCTTGAATCTCTGGTGGGTTTCCACATACACCAGGGTACGATGGCCGTGGGCAAAATTCCGCCGCAACCGACATTGGATGAACTGCTCTCGGCATCGCCGCGGCCGCTGCTCATCGCCGCGGTCGAAGGCATTGCGAGCGCCGAGAACATGGGCGCCATCGTGCGCAGCGCGGCGGCTTTCGGTGCACATGTTTTGATCGTCGGTGAAACCTGCGTCAGCCCTTTTCAGCGGCGCGCGGTTTCGGGTTCGATGGGCAGTATCTTTGAGCAGGCCGTTGTTCGCAGTCAAAACCTGCTCGCCACACTTGCCGGGCTCAGGGCCCGCGGCGTGCGCTGCTTTTCGGCAGACCCGGGGCCCAGCGCAAAGAAATTGCCCACGGTGGATTTGCGCGGCGACTCTTGCCTCGTGTTTGGCGCAGAAGGTCCCGGGCTCAGCGACGCGGTAATTTCAGCCTGCCATGACGTCGTGGAGATTCCGATGCCTACGCATATGAATTCGCTCAATGTCGCTGCAGCGACGGCCGTCTTTCTCTACGAGGCCGCGCGCCAGCGGGGGTAAAACCTCAGCTTCGGCGATATTACAGGTGTATTGCGAGCCCCGCCATCTTGCGCATGCGTAGCACGAATGCGTAGGCACCAAAGCAGAAGAACGGGGCGGCAATGACGTCGATCGAATAGTGGACGCGCTGGATAATCAGGCACGCTGCCATCATCAGGAAACCCACAAGGTATATCTTGCGCACCCTGCCATGAGGCAGAACCAGATAATAGATGAACATCGTGGCTGTATGTCCTGAAAAAAAGAGGTCTTTATTTAGCTGCGCACCCGTATGCGCCCACTGCATGAGCGGGTCGGTGAGCGGAATTATGCCCTCGGGCGGTTCGAGCGGCACAATGTACATCGCCAGGATACGTAAGGCGGCGTAGACTGCATAGATTTGCATGCCGACGAGCAGCCGACCCGGGCGCGGCATCAGCATGATGATCGTAACAATCAGACCCAGGTATAAGAGAAAGAAAGTCAGGCCGCTCAGGTCGATCGGTTGGAATATCGCCAGCAGCGGGTCGCGCAGGGTGCGGCCCGCGCGCGTCTCATTATAGTGCAGAAATTTCAGCATGCCCACCATCACGGCGGTGAGCAGCGCGAACGAGAAGATGAATTCGAGGCGCCTGCCGGGCGCGGCCCAGAAATCAGACCAGTTGTGTTTTACAGATTCTTTGTAATGTTTGAAGTTCATGCTCTTATATTCACGTCGACATAACCGCGGCCCAGCTCGCGCACAATGCCCGCGACCTTGATTGTCTCATGGGCGTCTATGGCAAGTTTCAACTCAGACGGTCTGCCGATTTCGGTACCCTGTGAAACCCGGCAAGAGAAAGGCAAACCTAATTTTGTTGCCAGAAACCAGCCGCCGAGATTTGCGCAGGCTGAGCCCGTTGCGGGGTCCTCGGCAAAGCCTGTTAGCTGTCGGAAAAAGAACCGGGCACGCACGAAATCCGCCTTGAGATAAAAAATCAGCGTCTTGAATGTGGGACCCATATGCGCCAATTTTTCGCTCTGCGGCATTGCCCTCTGTACCGCGGATTCAGAATTGACCGGTACCAGAAGCTGTTCATTACCCGAGTCGACCCACAACACGGGATCTGCGATGTCATCGGCCTGGAGCGACAGCGCAGAGGCCAGTTCAGGAATGCCGTGTTCAAAATCACGCCAGCGCGGCCGGTTTGCCGTCAGCCGCCACTGACCGCTCTGGGGCGAGTCGACGGGTATGATACCCGCGGCCATTTGCAGCTGCACTTTGCCCCCGAGATTTTTCAGTTCGTCCACGACATAAGACGTACCGAGGGTGGGATGTCCCGCGAACGGCATTTCGTATGCCGGGGTGAAGATGCGCACGCTTGCCGAGGCAGAATCGCTCGGTAAAATGAATGTCGTTTCTGACAGATTGAACTGGCGCGCGAGGCGTTGCATGTGTTCGGTCGCGAGCGCGCTTCCGTCTTCGAACACGCAGAGCGGGTTGCCGCTGAATTCTGCATCGGTGGCAAACACATTGAGCAGGCGATATTGCAGGCGTATTGTGGGTGGCACTGCCATGCAGGGTGACATTTGCAGGGGGTATCGCTTAATCTGTAAAGCGGGATTTATAGACCGGTAATACTGAATTTCGGTGACGGCAAATCAGGCCGGATAAAAATCCTACTGTTTTTGACTGCCTATCTCAAAAGCGAGTTATGACGCGTGCCTAAACGTACCGACATCAAAAAAGTGATGATCATCGGTTCGGGGCCGATTGTCATCGGTCAGGCATGCGAATTCGATTATTCCGGCACGCAGGCCGTCAAAGCCCTCAAAAAAGAAGGATACCAGGTTGTTCTGATTAACTCCAACCCGGCGACGATCATGACTGATCCCGAGCTTGCCGACCGCGTCTACATCGAACCAATTACCCTGCCTTACCTGACCAAAATTATTGAGGTCGAGCGTCCCGATGCGCTGTTGCCCACTGTCGGCGGCCAAACTGCACTCAATGCTGCATTGAGTCTCGTGCATGCCGGCGTGCTGGAAAAGTATAATGTAGAACTCATCGGCGCTAAAGAAGAGGCGATCAAAAAGGCAGAAGACCGCAAGCTCTTTAAAGAAGCGATGGAAAAAATCGGCGCGGCGATGCCGATGTCCGGTATCGTGACGAGCCTTGAGGCGGCGCTCGAATTGCTCGAGAAGATTGGTCTGCCTGCGATTCTGCGCCCGTCCTTCACCCTGGGCGGCAGTGGCGGCGGCATCTGCTATAACCGTGAAGAATTTATCAGCATGGTATCGAAGGCGCTGGCCGAAAGCCCAACGAGCCAGGTGCTGATCGACCAGAGTATTCTGGGCTGGAAAGAGTACGAGCTTGAAGTCATGCGCGACACTGCCGATAACGTCGTGATTATCTGCAGCATTGAGAACCTGGATCCGATGGGTGTCCACACCGGTGACTCGATTACCGTGGCGCCGCAGCAATCGCTGAGCGATGTCGAATACCAGAATATGCGCGACCTCGCCATCAAGATCATGCGTGAAATCGGCGTTGAAACGGGTGGTTCGAATGTCCAGTTTGCGGTGAACCCGCGCGACGGTCAGATTATGGTCGTAGAGATGAACCCGCGCGTCTCGCGTTCATCGGCGCTCGCCTCAAAGGCGACCGGTTTCCCTATCGCAAAAATCGCCGCACTTCTTTCTGTCGGCTACACGCTCGACGAAATTGCCAACGACATCACCAAAAAAACTCCCGCTAGCTTCGAGCCGACGATTGACTACGTCGTGACAAAGATTCCGCGCTTTACATTTGAAAAATTTTCTGAGACCTCGCGCAATCTCGATACGCAGATGCGCTCTGTGGGCGAAGCAATGGCGATCGGCCGCACGTTCCAGGAGTCTTTCCAGAAAGCGATGCGCTCGCTCGAGTCGGGTCGCTTTGGCTGGTGTGCTGACGGTAATCTCGATCTGACGCTCGAGATTTTGCGCGTCGGCGACGAAAGTGCTGCGCGCAAACATATTCTCGAAAAAATCAGCGCCGCGACCGATATGCGCATTTATTACGTCCATGAGGCGCTGATCCGTGGTTTTACCGTGCAGGAAATTTACGAGCGCAATTCCATCGATCCGTGGTTTTTGACCCAGCTCAAACGGATTACCGATATGGAATCCGAAATTGCCACGGCCTACCGGCAGAACGGGCAACTGGGCGAGGCGTTCATGCGCCGTGCAAAGCAGTTCGGTTTCCATGACCGGCAGCTTGCGTACCTCAAGTGCTATGACAAGGTCGAACGCTTTGCGCATGAATTGGCGAAACTCGAAACCGGCTCTTCGGCATTCATGGAAAAAATGCATGAAGTACAGACGTTACTCGTGCGCACCGAAGCCGAAGTCAAAAGTGAACGCAAAAAAGAACGTCCAGTCTATAAGCGCGTTGATACCTGCGCGGCCGAATTTGAATCCTTTACACCATACATGTATGGCACTTATGAAACCGAAAATGAAGCCGAAATCAGCGACAAAAAGAAAGTCTTGATTCTCGGCGGCGGCCCCAACCGCATTGGCCAGGGCATTGAATTCGACTATTGCTGCTGCCACGCCAGCTATGCGCTGCAGGAAATCGGCATTGAAAGTATCATGGTCAATTCAAACCCTGAAACGGTGTCGACCGACTATGACACCTCTGATCGTCTCTATTTCGAACCGCTCACTGTCGAAGACGTGATGCACATCCATGAACAGGAATCTGGTCGCGGCGAGGTCAAGGGTGTGATTCTGCAATTCGGTGGCCAAACGCCGCTGAAGCTGGCGAAGGCGCTGAGCGCGCAGGGTATAAAAATTCTTGGAACCAGTTTTGAGAGCATCGAACGCGCCGAAGACCGCAAGCTGTTTAATGACCTGATTGCCAAACTGAAGCTCAGGCAGCCGCGCGGACAGATGGCCGCATCACTCGAAGAAGCGCTTTCGGCGGCAGAGCAGATTGGTTATCCCGTGCTTGCACGCCCCTCATTCGTTCTGGGTGGCCGCGCGATGATGATCGTGCACAATGAAGGCCAGCTGCGCACTTATATGCAGACCAGCGTCGAAGTCAGCCGCGAGCGCCCTGTGCTGATCGACCAGTTTCTTTCGGGCGCGCAGGAAGTGGACGTCGACGCACTCTCTGACGGCAAAGATGTGTTTATTGCAGGTATTCTGGAGCACGTCGAAGAAGCCGGTGTGCATTCTGGTGACAGTGCGTGTATTTTACCGACGAAGAATATCTCGGAAAAAATTCTTACCGAACTGCGTGAAATTACACGCGCAATCGCGCTCGAACTCGCAGTCGTTGGCTGTATTAATATACAGTTCGCGATCGTTGGAGATAAAGTTTACATTATCGAGGTGAACCCGCGCGCCTCACGTACGGTGCCGTTTATCTCTAAGGCAATCCGCGTGCCGCTGGCAAAGGTTGCCACTAAGCTGATGCTTGGCCATACGCTGGCATCGTTAGGCCTCACGAAAGAAATTATTCCAGACCTCTATTACGTCAAAGAAGTCGTTCTGCCGTTCAAAAAATTCTCCGGCGCCGATACGATACTTGGCCCCGAAATGAAATCCACGGGGGAAGTCATGGGTATCGGGCGCACGGTGCCTGAGGCCTTTTACAAAGCGCAGTTTGCGGCGGGGCAGAAGTTACCTGAAAAAGGGACGATCTTCGTTTCCGTGAATGATGCGGCAAAGCTTCCGCTTCTGCCGGCGCTGAAAACTGCGCAGGCGGCGGGTTACCGCATTCTCGCGACCGAAGGCACTGCGGCGAGGCTGACCGAGGCGGGCGTGCGTACTGAACGGGTCAATAAGGTGCACGAGGGCAGGCCGCATGTTGTCGACAGTGTCAAGTCGGGGGATGTACAACTCATCATCAATATTCCGACCGATGTGAAGACACGCAACGACGCGCTCGAGATTCGCCTCGCCGCGCTGCAATATTCGATCCCTTATTTTACGACTGTCGAGGCCGCGCGGGAAGCGTTGACCGGTATGGTTGAAATGAATGGCAAACCCGAGCAGATTTACGTGCTACAGGAAACCACGTCGCACACGAAGTAGTCAGCTTTTTGCTGCGTTGCCCTGGGTTTCACCGGTCAGGTAGATCATCAGCTCGATTTCAATATCTTCGTTGGCTATGTGAAATTGATTCTCTACCAGCAGAATTTCTGCTTTCGGGGAAAGCAGCAGCTGTTCTACCATCGATTTAATTTCTTCGGGCGTTGACATGAGCGTCGGCGTAGCCGGTTCGACGCTCGTTTCTGTCAAAAAAGTCAGCGTGTTGGTATAAGCGCTACCCAGAATGTTGGTGATTTCCAATAGCGGACTGGGATCAAATTCCTCTTCTGCTGCGAGGCCTGCCGCGATGAACAGAATCTGCGCCATGCGTTTTGCGCTCTTCTTTTCGATGATCAGGTCGATTGCACCGGCTGCGGGCAGCATCGGCAAATGGATCATGATGATGTCATCGGCGCGGTTGAGAATGCGTTCGATAGCCGATTTGGATTTTTCCGGTTTCACCAGGGCGCCGCGGCTTTTGCGCACAGATATTTCGCTCGTGCCCGTCAGTATTTTCATGCCTTTCACCGCAGCTTTATTGCTCTGCGAAATCCAGCTGCGGATCAGGTCTTTATTAGCCGAATCAAACATAGGTCTGATGCTCATGGGGTCTCCCGTTCTGTGCTCGTCTGTCTTTACTTCGGCGGGCATAGTTTCTACCAATTCAGCCACATTATCTGCCTGTTGCGTGTGCACCGGCACAGAGGCACCGGTGACGACCGGTTGATGGCGGCTGCGATAAATAGATACAATCTCTTCGACGTCAAGTATGAACACGATTTCGTCGTTGCCCAGCATGGCGGCACCGGCGAGACCCTGCACTTGCCGGTAATTTTCACCGAGGGATTTGATTACGAGTTCCTGTTTTCTGTGAAATTCGTCGACCGCAATGGCATATTTTTGTCCGTGCAAAGCGGCCACGACTGCAAAACCTGCATCAGCATTTTCGTCGATATGGGGATAGCCCAGCAGGTCGACGAGGCGCAGGTGGGGCAGCATGCGGTCGCGATTGTGTAAAATCTCACGCCCATCGATCTTCAGCACATTGCCGGGCTCGACGCGCAGTGTTTCTTCGATCGCAGTCAGGGGTATCGCAAACATATCGTTGCGCACCCTGAATGTCAGAGCTGTGACTATCGCGAGCGTCAGGGGCAGTTTGATCTGCATGAGTGTGCCCCTTCCGGCCGTGGATGTGACGTTGAGGTCGCCCGATAATTTCTTAATCGAGTCACGCACGATATCCATTCCGAAGCCGCGTCCTGAAAGATCGTCGGCCGCGTCTTTCGTCGAGAAACCGGGCATAAATATGAAGTTGCGTATTTCTTCCGGGCTGAGCGACTGAGCCCTGTCGGGACTCACGAGATTCTTTTCGATGGCGCGGGCAAGTATCTTCTCAAGGTTCAGGCCGCGACCGTCGTCTTCGACGCTGATCAGAATATGGCTGCCGGCCTGCCTGGCGCTCAGGCGCAGATTGCCTTCGGGATTTTTGCCGGCCGCCGTACGTTCCCCGGGTGTTTCCAGTCCGTGGTCGAGCGAGTTTCTGATGAGGTGAGTCAGTGGCTTTGTAATTTCATCGATCACCCGCTTGTCGAGTTCAGTCTCGGCTCCGCTCATCTCGAGATGAATCACTTTTCCGGTTTTTTCAGCGTAGTCCCTGACAAAACGCCGGAAGCGCGAGAAGACATGTTCAACGGGCAACATGCGCGATTTCATGACAATATTCTGGATATCTGCCGCGATGCGGAAAATCTCGCGGTTCTTCTCTGTGAGCCGCAACGATTCTGTGCGTAATGTTTCGCGTTGCGCAAACTCATCGGCGATGTCGGTGAGTCCCGTATTGGCAATGACGAGTTCACCGGTCAGGTTGAGCAAACGGTCGAGCGTACTGACAGAGAGGCGAATTGTGTCGCCACCGCTCGCCTGTGTCTCCTGCTGAACTTCGGTTTTCTGCTGCTCGACGATCGCTGTCAAACGCGTGGAGGTTGCACCTTCCTGTTCGATGATACTGATGTCTTCAATCAGGTCGATATTCAGGTTGTCGCGAATCTCCGCCGCATCGGCACGCGTGTGAATGACAAAAATGAGCTGTCGCGCGGACGAAAGAAATGCCGGCGTATCGATCTCTTCTTCGGTAGGTTCCTTACGCACAATCGTGCCCAGTTCTGCGAGTTTGGTTTCAACCAGGAACGCCCTGATCGAAGGGGCCAGCTCGGCGCGCGCGATGTGTAACCGGATCTCGACGTCGCGCTCGCCCGCCGGTGCGCTGCGGCGGGGTGTCTCTGTCTGGCTCAGCAGTAAAACCTGGATATTATCGGTAATGGTGCGGATTGCGACCGAACCTGGATCTTTTTCGGCTCTCAGCATCTCACCTATCTGGTGCATCGAGTTGCGGCACTCGCTGAACAGGCTCAGTGCAGAGCGGGTGACCGGTATAGTGCCGGAAATGGCCTCTTGCAGGGCAGTTTCGAGGGCATGCCCCAGGGCAACGAGGTTGGACAAGCCCATCATCGAAGCGTTGCCTTTGATGGTGTGTGCTGCGCGGAATATCTCGTGCAGATCTTCGGTTGTCGCTCCCGAGTCTTCGGCGCGCGCGAGGGCGGCATCGATTGCTCCCAGATTTTCAAACAGGTCTTCGAGAAAAGCCGATACCTCGGCCGTTGCCGCCATAGGCTATTTTCGGAGCAAACAGGCCTAAACCGGCAAAATATTTTGTGTTAAGGCCTGTAAAACAGTCCGATAACAAACTATGGCTGTTCAGGGACCCCAGGCGATTCGGGGAGATAAAATCTCCGTCCGGAGCTTCACATTTAGTTTCGCATTGGGTATTTTTTTACTCGTAGAGCTGGTATTGCTGTCAAGTCTCACCATCTTCAGTTTTGTATCGCTGAAAGAGACCGCGCGCCAGCTCGAAATGGGTTATACCGAAAGAGGACGCGAAATTACTCTCGCGGTATCTTCAAGCACCATCAGTACAGATGTCAAATCGATGGCGAAACTTTCTGCCGTATTTTCGGGCATTGTGAACAAAAACCAGTACCTCGAGGGTGAACGGCCAATTACAGAGATTTTCTTACTGCGCAAAGACGGTCGCGTGCTGGCGCATTCTGATCTTTCCCTGGTCACTGTGCGCACGCATGAGGCGGCCAATGAAATGTCCGCAAAATACAATAACGAATTTTATCATGCCTCGTTGTTCTACGAGGCAAACAGCGTGCAGCAGCAGAACCTGCCCAAACCGGAAGGCATATTCCACGGCAAAAACTCCTTCATCGTTGATTCGCTGATGAGTTCAGACGTGCATTATTCGACCGATTTCAGTGTTGCGCTGAAAGAGACAGATGCGCGCACCAAAAAAGAAAAATCCTACGCGACCCTGCACGTCGTGATGAACCGCCTTGGTGAGTATTATTACCTCTCGGCGATTCTGAATAAGTATCTGTTGCTTTTCGCCATCGTCTTTCTTGCAGGCTTTCTCGTTGCCGGCATTCTGCTGTTCGCCTTTTATCTGCGCGCCCGCAGTATACAGCGCGAGTGGAAGAGTGCGCTGACCTATCTGTGGGAGAATGAAGTCATTAAAACAGAACTGAGCCACGGCTTCCAGGCCTTAAGCGGTAAGCTGAACGATATTGAAAAGCGCGTGAACCAGCCACCTGCGGCATTGCCGGCACAGCGTCCGCAGACAGAGATTCTCGATGCCATTCTGATCGAGAGCGCCAAATGAGTTGCGTGAAACTAAAATCTATCCGCTATGCTTGAATTCAATACTGCATTTGACAAAGAAATTCTGGTCATCGAGCTCGAAGGCGCGCTCGATTCGCATAGTGCGACGGATTTCCGCAGCTGGTTCAATGAGAAAATCGGCGCGGGATACCGTGCGTTCGCGATAGATTGTCTGTGCCTTGAATTTATTTCTTCTGCCGGTATCACGGCGCTGATTGAAGTGCAGAAAATATTGCAAAACCAGAATGGCAAAGTGGTGCTGTTCCAGCTTTCGGGCGAGACGCGGCAGCTCCTGCGGTTTCTGCAGATTGAGAAGAAAATTCAGCTCGTCGCAGATTATGACGACGCGATCGCGGCGCTCACCGGTATAAAGAAGGTTGTGAAGCCCCAGGCACCGGCGATGGTGGAGATCACCGATCTCAAGGTTCTGCCCGAAGAAAAACCTGCAGAGCCGGTTCACGAAGAAGCGCCGCCAGAGATCAAGGCAGAGCCTGTTGCAGAAGAAAAGCCCGTGGCCGCAGCTCCTGCATCCTCGGCACCGATTGAGGCAGCGCCTGCAACCAACGCCGCAGCTCAGTCGCCAACAGGCGAAATGGTGATGGAAGAGAATTTTTCCGAAGACAAGAAAGGCCTGCATCCCATGCACGGCGATGCCACCGCTACAGTTAGCAGCTCACCGGTCGCTGCCGAAGTAAAACCCGAGATCGCCGTACAAACACCCGAACCAGGTGCGGCGGTTACATCTGCACCTGCTTCACAAAATGCGCAGCCCGGTTCAGCATCTGTCGAGGCGCAGGAAATACGCGTCAATAATACCGGGCTAAAGCGCCTGATCAGCTGTCCTAATTGTAAGAGTGTACTACGAGTGGCAACGGCCGGGGAATACCTGTGCCCGGCCTGCCGCTTCAGATTCGCATATAAAGCCAGCGCATAGCGCTGGCTTTATATGCTGCTACTCTAATACTGTTTTGAGATCTTTCGCGAACGCAATCGCGTAAACCGGCACTTCATGCCCAAGGCCTGCGAGAGTGTCCATGCTGAGGCGCTGGCTGGTTTTGCCCGGGCCAAAGTCGAGAATCGCAGTGATCGATTTGTCGTTCTTCACCGGCAGCATCGATTTTTCCCAGTAGAGGGTTTTGACCATCAGGTCGTCGGTCATTCGCATGCCCAGTTCGCCTTCGTTCTGCAGGTTTGCGCCATCCCAGAATGAGTACACAGGGAATTTCAGGTCTGAGCCTTTGAAATCAAAACCGATCTTTGCCAGGTCGGGTTTGAATTTTTCGAGAATCGGTACCATCAGCTCGCAGTGGAAAGGGCAGGTAGACCGCAGGTAGACAAACTTAATTTGTTTCGCTTCGAAATCCGCCTTGTGCTTTTCATGGAACGCGATGAGGTCTGTGCGTGCGCCTGAAACGATACGGTTGTTGGGAGTGTTATAGAGGCTGACATAGATCTTTTTAGGACCGCTGCCGTTATAAGCATTGACCCAGCCTTCAATCGTCGCGTGGCTGTCGCCTAAGACCGCAACCATCGGCGCCGGGCCTTTTGCACCGAGTGCTTCGCTCTTCGCCGTTTCGTCGGCTGTTGCGTGGATAGCCGTAAACACTTCTTGCGCACGCACGCCCATCAGAAACAGGTACTGGATATACTTGTAGATGGCGTCATAGTGAGCTTTGCCTTCGAGCGAAAGCGCCGTGAAGCTCGCAGTGATGAGGCCCTGGCTGTGACCGCTGGCGGCTACTGTGTGCTTGAGCATTTCAGCGCGGTTGAAGCCCTGCTGGTGCAGGTATTCATAGTGGGCAAACTGGGTGGCAGCAATGAGACCGAGTGAAACACCTGCGATTGACATCGCATCGTCAGAGGGAGCGTGGTCGGGCTCGGTGAGCCACTTGCGGAAATCGACTTTTTCAGAGTGTGCTGCAGTACCTTCAACCATTTTGGCTGCGGCTTCGATAGCCGAAACTGCCACGTCGAAGAAGGGTTTCATTGACGCTTCTGCATAGAGCTTCTGCATTTCCTTGAGGTACGGCGCGCCCTGACCGCCGAACTGGAGAAAGAATTTTGCCTGGCCCGCTTTTGCGGAATCGAGTAGCTTGGACATTTGCAGCGCTTACGGAAATTTGAACAGGGCGTCGAGCAGATTGGTAAGCGCAGCGACACAGCGATTCGGTTGCTGAGCTATTTGCGATCGGGGGCGTGGAGTATGCGCGACGAGGGCGTGACCAAGTACCATTGCGAATTCGAAGAAGGTGAGCCTCCCACCTTGGCAGCCATCGCAGACCTTATGCGCTGCCGCGACCGATTGTTTGCCGCACACCTGATCGGCGTCTACCCCGACGGCATCGGCTACGGCAATATCAGCGTGCGCATTGGTAGTTCAAACCGCTTCTTCATTACCGGCACTCAGACAGGGCATAAGCCTGCCCTCGCGGCGGCCGATTACTGCGAAGTCATCGATTATGATATTGCGCAGAACCGCGTGCATTGCCGGGGAAAAATTGCGGCTTCTTCTGAGTCGATGACGCACGCGGCGGTCTATGAGCTCGATCCGGCTATTGGCGCCATTATTCACGTGCATAGCCGTGATCTCTGGCAGAAAATGCATGAATCGTTTTCCCACGACTGCCGCCGCAGTGGCATATGGCACACCTGCAATGGCTGCTGAAATGCGCAGGCTCTATGAGACATCAGAGCTGCCGCGGCTGAAGATGTTGATTATGGCAGGGCATGAAGAAGGATTAATCACTTTCGGCGCGACTCTCGCAGAGGCTGAACAGGTTTTACTGCGTGCAAAATCGCAAGTTCCGTAGGGGTAGACTTAAGTCTACCCCTACGGAACACATGCAAATTCACAGCGTTTGACAGGTTGTGATGATTACCCGTTGCGTGCGCGACGTATGTCCGGTATTGCAAAAAGCATCAGCACTTCGCGGCTGTTCCAGATTTTTATCACGCTTGTTATTCTTATCGCGTCGGCACTCGTCGGTGTCGAAACCTATCCCGAAATCGAAAAGCACCACCAGAAGCTGCTCGACCTGCTCGATCACATTATCATTGCGATTTTTGTTTTTGAAATCGTCATTAAAATACTGGCCGAAGGCAAAAGACCCTGGCGCTATTTTGCAGACGCCTGGAACGTTTTTGACTTCCTGATTGTGGCGGCGTGCTTTCTGCCGTTTGACAACCAGTATGTGACGGTACTGCGGCTTATCCGTTTGCTGCGGGCGTTGCGCCTTTTGAGCGCATTTCCGAAACTGCAGGTCTTGGTTTCGGCTATTTTTAAGAGCCTACCCTCGATGGGGTACGTGTGGATTCTGATGGGGTTATTGTTTTACGTCTACGCGGTCGCAGGCGTACTACTTTTTGGCAAAAACGACCCGCTGCACTTCGGTAACCTGTCGAGCTCGCTGTTGTCGCTATTCCAGGTTTCCACCCTCGAAGGCTGGCCGGATATTCTCAATGTGCAGCTTTATGGTTGCGACAAATATGGTTATGACAATTTCAAAACCCTGTGTGTCGCCCCATCGGTTGCTTCGTGGGCGCCGGCCTATTTTATCTCTTTTATTCTGCTTGGCACGTTTATCCTGGTTAACTTGTTCGTTGGTGTGGTGCTGAATGGGCTTGAAGAGGCGCGCGCAGAACTCGCCGAACAGAAGTTCAGCGACTCAGAGACGCCGCGGGAACGCGATCGCCGCCGTGTCGAGGCCGAAATTGCAAAACTCAATGCGTCGCTGAAAGTGTTGCGTATCTCGCGCGTTAAATTTGCCAAAAAGGACGAAAAACACGGGGAAGCCTGAATTACGGCATGACAGGTTATTCTTGTCATACCGCTTGCCCGATTTGTGATTCAACTCGCAAAAACAATCAGCGCATCGCGCCTGTTTCATATTTTTATTACAACGGTGATCATTCTCGCCGCCGGTCTGGTTGGCGTCGAAACGAACCCTGATATCGAAAAACGCCACCATCGGCTGCTCGAAGTTCTGGATACGGTTATCGTGGCAATCTTTACCATTGAAATAGCGATCCGTATTATCGCCGAGGGCAAAAAGCCGTGGTTCTATTTTCTGGATGGCTGGAACGTTTTCGACTTTCTGATCGTTGCGGCATGTTTTCTGCCTTACGACAACCAATACGTGACCGTGCTGCGATTGTTGCGCCTGCTGCGGGCCCTGCGCCTGCTGACGGCATTTCCGCGGCTGCAGATTTTGGTGGGTGCCATCTTTAAGAGTCTGCCGTCGATGGGTTATGTGTGGCTGTTAATGGGTCTCTTGTTCTATGTCTACGCTGTCGCGGGTATCTTGCTGTTTAGTAAAAACGACCCGGTGCATTTTGGCAGCCTTTCGAGCTCGTCGCTGTCGCTCTTCCAGGTTTCGACCCTTGACGGCTGGACCGAGCTCATGAATATACAGCTCTATGGCTGCGACAAAATCGGTTATGAGCCATTCAAGCACATGTGTACGACGCCGAACATTTCACCGATGGCGCCGGCCTATTTTATCTCATTTATTCTCATCTGCACTTTTGTACTGCTGAATCTCTTTATCGGTGTGGTACTCAATGGCATGGAAGAGGCGCGCGCTGAACTCGCAGAACTCAAGTTAAAGAACCTGCTGAACAATCCGCGCGAATTTGACCGCCGGCTGGTCGAGGCTGAAATCGCCAAACTGAACGCCGCTCTGAAAGTACTGCAGGTGAATCAGGTCAAGTTCGGCAAAAAATCCGTCGATCAGGAGAATAGCTGAGTGGCCAAGACTGTCTTCCATATTCAAAACGACCTGACTTTTGCGGGTAAAGGCACGCTCATCGAAGCCGAAAATATCATCGGCAAAGTCAGCTTTGCGCAGGGCATCTCCAAGGCAATCGGGCTGTTCCAGAACATTGACCGTGAATACAAGAAGGCGGTCGGTAACGACGGAAAAATCGTCGGTAAAGAGCGCTCTGACATTCTGCTGCAGGTTGACCGCTTTTTCAACGGCATGATCCTCGTTTGGAAAAAACTCGAACAGAGTAATGAAAACCTGATCACCATGGAAAACAAGAATGTGAAGTTTTTCATGGAAATCAACGAGCGCAACGGCATGTGGGATGCGAAAGGCACAGTACCGCATTTTTTTGTGCGCCCGGTGAAGAATTTCCAGGAAATCTACAATAACAAGCTGACCCCCGAGATCGTGGCCCTGCTCAAACGCTACGCCGAGGTTGTCGAAGACGGTATCATCGACGACAATGAACGCGAAGACCTAAAGGCTGGCATGCAGCGGGTGCTGTACTATACTTTTTTCCTGCGCACGCAGGTCGAAAAACTCCTGATCCACGAGTAAACTCAGCGACTGAGTAAAAAGTCGAGGCGTGAATTTTTGACCGCCTGTGGTCCCCGCGTATTATACGCCGGTGTCGAGTCGCCGAAGCCCTGGTAGCTCAGCCGCTCTGCAGCGATGCCCCGATCTACCAGGTAATCATAGACCTTTCGGCCGGCCTCTTCTGTCAGACGCAGCGTGCGCTCGATGCCGCTCTGCGTCACGGCATGCGCTTCGATCTTGATTTTATACTTCGGATAACGATTGAGCAGGCGATAGACGTAATCGAGTCTTTCGTTCAGCGGGTCTTCGAGGGCCGCGTTGGGCAGCCTGACAAGATAGCCGCCGCCGCTTTTTAATGCCAGCACTCCAGTTTCAAAACGGCGCGGCGCAGTTGTGGCAGTATTGCCAAAGAGATCTGTGGCCTGCAGGGTATATTCATAGAGTGTCAGCGATTCGACCGGCAGCCCGGTATCGGTTTTACCATCCCAAAAAATTGTCTGCGGCAGCTCTCCCTTGCCCTGAAACCGGCGCACCGGCAGAAGGCTGGCCGCTCCCTTGCTATTGGGTTGCACTTCGCTGATAGTCAGCTGGTAAGATTTCACTCCCGACAAATCTTTTGCATAGAGACGAAACGCCTGCTCTTCGTTTTCTCCGTCATTGTCGGGGGTAAACTGGCGGATGTCCAGGTCGGCAGAAATTTCAATCTCGGGCGCGGATGTATCGAGAGTCATCGACAGGGGTACCGATTCCGGTTGGTTGCCGTTCTCAAACCGCGCGCGGAAAACCGCGCAATAGACCCCGTCGGCCGCGCGCGTCTGACCCATGGCTTCGCCACGCCAGGTAAAACCTGCCGGTTTCATTTTGCCAGCAACCTTCGGGTTTTTGGGAGGTGCATTCACCGCAATGCGAAACACTACATCTTCGGCTCTGGCGGGGCAGCGGCGATGGATGAGAATCTCGCCGTCGATATAGCCTTCCTTGTACATCACTGTCGGCGTGAACACGACCTCGTTCGTCTCTTTCGCCGCGGGGTTGAATCCTGCGGCCGAGCTGCGCAGCATCACGGCGTCGATTCGCCGCGATACGAAAAAGCTGCTGGTCACTGCTTCGGTCTGGTTGCCTGCGGCGTCACGGCCGGTGAGCTTATAGCGGTATGAGCCCTCATCGACGGGGCTGCCGTCGTCTTTGAGGCCGTCAAAATCGACGCGCGTGGGCGCATTTTCTGCCCAGCGCCAGCTGCGCACTTTTTCACCGCGCGCATCGATTACCTGCGCCTCATAGCTGTCGCCAGCCGAGGTATCCTGCGTGGCGGTCAGCAGGTCGCGCTGGCCGTCGCCGTTGGGGGAAATCAGATCGTCTGAGAGTTCGACTGCGGCGGCGGGGGCCTTGGTGTCCAGGCGGATTTCCCCCGTCGCGTGCCGGCTTTCGTTGTTCTTTTCATCCACTGCCCAGAATTCGTAACGATAGATGCCGTCGTTCAGCGCCTGGTCGGGTTCTGCGTCCTGGAAGATCTCGTCTTTAACCGGTTTCTTCTTTTCTACACTCGCGCGGCCGTTCCAGAAGAAGCGTGCGGGAATATCGGCGCGGTTACGCGGCGCGACAAAGCTGCGGAAGAACAGCGTCCAGCTGAAGTCTTTTTCACGGATGCGGTCGTCCTTGTTCTGTTTGTAGACAATGTTGCCGGCGGCGTCGCGCACACGAAACTCATAGTAGACAATCGGGCTTTTGTCGGTGATACTCGCTTTGAAGGCAATAACGTCACGCAAGCCGTCGTTGTTCGGTGAAAATGCGACACCCTCGCTCTCGAATGATATTTCGGGGGGATCAGCGTCGATGCCGCCCAGCCGTACGCCCGCGCTAAACGAGTGGACATCCGCCCTTTGGCTGTTGCCGGCCGACCAGCTGTAAAAGATAAATGTATCGCCAAAACTCAGCGGTACCGAAGCGCCCACGCCGAGCGACACACCGTTGCCGGTCGCGCTGTAGTTGCCAAAACCATAACCCAGGGAGAACAGCAAAAAGCGGTATTGCGTCTGAATGCCTGCATTGAGCGGCAGTTTATCGTACTGTCCCGTACCATAGGTCGAAGCAATCAGCGCGAGGTTGAAGTGCGCACTGTGGTAAAGTCCCGACAAAACACCGACATGAACCGATGGTTTCGCTAAAAGATCGGTATCACCCACAGGTACCGCGAGGTTCTGCGTGCGCACAAAGACCGAAGGCGAATAGATGCCGACGCCGTCGTTCTCGCCGATGCTTACCTGCCACTTGCTGTCGAAGAGCAGAGAAGGATCAATCCCGAACCCAAAAGCTTTTGCTGTATCCGAAAAGACATACCTCGGGGTGAGGCTCAGGCCCGTGGCAACACGGCGCGAAAGAAAACTGCCGTAACCAAAACTCATCGCAACTGCCTGATCCTGCGCCTTGAGGTATTCGCCCGAAAATGTCAGGCCCCCGAACGGGCTGAAGAGTGCACCGTCGGCGAAATAGCCCTGGATGCCTGAGCCCTGCAGGGTGCCGCCGAAAAACGTATTTTGGTCGCCGTAACCGAGAAAGGCGGGGTTTACGAGCGCGGCAGCCTGCGCCGGCATGTTATGCCCCGTTTGGCCACCAATTGCGGAGTTAAATGGCCTGAGCGGAAGATTCAGGTAATCGCGCGTGTATTCCGCCGCAAGGGGCGAAAGGGCGAGAATCGCTGCGAAGATGGTTAAAGCTCTCAACAAAGAGTATTCTCTTTAAAGAAGAAACACAGAGCGAAAAGCTTTTTGCAGGCCACGGGCACAGCCCGGGGCCTGCAAAAAGCCTGAAATAAGTGCTACAAATTCTCCTCTTTTTGCACGAAAATGGTATATGCAGGATATAGATTTCAGCCGCTACTATCGTCGCCAGCGGCCGCCTTATGCGGGTAAAGGCCCCGCCGAAAATAAGCCCACCGGCACACCGGTCAATAAGGTGTCACTGTACCTCGCGATTGCGTTTTCATCGCTTGCCATCGGCTTCATCGGCGGTACGCAGCTGCAGAAAAACAAGATGGTGCGGGAAATCGAAGGCAAAGTTGTGCCCGACAGCATTGTCACCGCAAATGTCGCCAACTCAGCACCCGAAGGCGAAAAAGTCAGCGATTCAGTGCGCATGACGCGTCCCGACGAAAAAGTGCAGTCTGCGGCAAGCGCTAAAGAGAATGCGGGTAGCTACCTGATTCTCGCGAAGATCTTTGCCGAAGAAAAAGAAGCTTCTCTTGCCGGCTTGAGCCTCAAGCGCAGCGGGCATAAAGCATTCATGGCGCGCAATGGCCGAAAAGTAAAACTCTATGTTGGCCCGATCGAAGGCAAGAACGAAGCCTATGAAGTTTTGGCGAAACTGAAGAAGAATTCCGACTTCTCGGGTGCAATTCTTTACCGCAAATAACATTTGTTGCGCGACGCCGTAGCCGCTGACGCGGTAGCCATCGCGGGGCTTCTCAGGCCCCATGTCTCGCAGAAAATTCTTCTGCACCGCTCTCTCGAAGAGATCAGACACAATATCGATAAGACCATTGTCTCTGAAGATAACGGGCAAATTATTGGCACGGTCAGCCTTGTCTTCTTCTCGGCGTCGCTCTGCGAGATTCGCGCGCTGGCAATCTCAGACTCAGCGCAGGGTAAAGGCATCGGCAAAGAACTCGTGCTGGCTGTCGAAAACAAGGCGCTGAAGCTGATGAAAGACAGACCGATGCGCTTCTTTGCACTGACTTATACGCCCGAGTTCTTTGAACACTGTGGCTACCAGCGGACGACGAAAGATATGTTCCCCGAAAAAATTTACGAGGTTTGCAATTTCTGTCCGCGCAAAGACGACTGCCATGAAATCGCCGTGCAGAAAACTGTTGGCGCATAAAATCACTTCGCGAAAAATTTTCTGGCACGCACAGTTTTCAAAAATGCAAAATGGAAAAATTGCCGGGCGAAATAAATTCAGGAAGTGATTGACACCACAATGGTGTAGAATACGATGTGACATAATTTTGCTGATGAGACATAATTCTGAAAGCGGAACACAAAACGGAGCAATCGGCTAATTCGTATGGAACTCTTCCGTAAACTTCGTCCGCTGCTTCTCGTCGGCGCTGCCGTCACCCTGGCAATCTTTGCAACCGTTTACGTTTTCAAATTTTTTAACCGTGCGAGCATCGAAAAAGCGCTGAACGGCCGCGATGGCTTCTCGATGCTGTTTGTGGTCACCTCAGCGGCCGACGAAAAGAAAGTGCAGGTCGTTTCTGTCGCGCAGGTGTTTCCCGCGACGCAGCGCATCGGTGTTATTTCATTCTTCCCGGCAATTCGCCTGAAAGACGGCGAACAAAGCCTCGACGAAATTTTCAAGAATAAAGGCGTGTCGGGCGTCAGTTCGGCGGTATCAGAGTTTTTGGGCGAACGCATCGTTTCATATGTCAAGGTGCGCGATAACGCACTGGCCCAATTCGTCGATATTTTGGGGGGCATAGACTATTTTCTGCCCTCGGGCGACCTGTTGAAAGACGAAAACCTGCCGCACGGCCAGTTTGTGCTTGATGGCAGCCTGGTGCCCCGGCTTCTCAATCCGCCTGAAAAAAACGAATATACCCCTGCGTTTAAGCTGTTTCGCTATTATTCACTGCTGCTGAATGCATGGCACCAGCGTACCAGGCTGTGGCCGCTCTTGAAAGACGAAAAGACTTTTTCGATTGCGATCAAGAATGTCGAAACCAATAGTTCCGCCTCTGATCTTTACGTGCTCTGCCAGCAGTTCGCCACCAATAAGGCATGGGTACCGATTTTGCTTGAAGTACCCGTGCGCCGCGTGAAAGACTCGTTTCTCGTCGATAAAGACTCGGCAGCGCTCTATTTCCGCAACCTGACGAAGCAGCTCACACAAAAAGACCATCCTTTCGTCAACGACCCGCCCAAAATGGAAGTCAAGAATGGCACGCATGTTGCCAATCTCGCGCGCACGATGCGCACCGAACTCAGCCGCAAGGGCGTGCAGATTCTCGAATTTACCAATGCCGATCACAACGATTATGATCAGACGATTCTGCTCGGCACCAGCGGAAATGCCTTCTATCTTGAAAGTATCGCGCGCATTATGGGAGTGCAGCGCTCTTATGCGGCGGTAAACCGCTCTCTCTTTACCGATCTTGTGCTCGTGCTGGGCAAAGACTACAACAAACTCAAAGGGGAGGATGTCATTCGATGAGTGCCGACAGCGACCTGAAGAACATTGGCCTCATTGTGACCGCGCTCGACGCAAAAAAAGGCGGCGATATCGTGGTGCTCGACCTGCGCGAGCAATCGTCATACCTCAATTATTTTGTCATTGTCTCTGCGCTCTCGCGGGCGCACCTCAAGACGCTGTTCGATGAAGTGCATAAGACTGCAGTTGAGCACAATATTGAACGCCCGCGGCCACAATCGCCACAATTTGACAGCGGTTGGGTGACTTATGACTTCGGTTTCTACGTTATCCATATTTTCGAAGACGAAAAACGCAAATTCTATAATCTCGAGGGCATCTGGAAGAATGCAACACCGGTTGCTTTGCCCGAAACACGTTCTATTGACCTTACCCCCCGAAAGGGAGATTCAAAAGGTGATCAGGTCGCGAAGAAAACTGTGAAGAAAAAAGCAGTAAAAACTGCGGCAAAAACTGAAAGCTTTTCGAAAAAGAAGACGACAATTAAGAAGAAGACGACAAAGGAGATCAACATGGCGACAGCAAAGAAGAAACCTGCTAAGAAAAAAGCAGCGAAGAAACCTGCAAAGAAAAAAGCAGCGAAAAAGAAGTAACTTTTCGCATAGTTTCCCTCTAGGGAAACAACGGTTAGGGGGCTTAAGCTATGCTTAAGCCCCTTTTTTTTGTTCGGACTGCTGCGCAGCCCGAACGGGTGGATGCCGCATAACTTAGCGAGTTGCTTCGCAACTTGCTAAGTTATGCGGCTCAAGCTTATCATTGTAGTGTCCGATTCGTCGGTACGGCGACCCCGGTGTCGATGGCGCCGAACTGCTCTTCATAACGGCGGATGTTCTCTTGCAGCGCTTGCAGAAGGCGTTTGGCGTGGCCCGGAGTCAGAATAATACGCGAAACCAGCTTGCCAAACGGCGCCGGGTGCTGTTGAATAAAGAGGTAATCGAGAATAAATTCTTCTTTGGCGTGCCCGATATTGGTGACGTTGGCGAAAAGTCCCTTCAATATCTCGGGATCGAGGTGAATTTCTATCTTATTGTCGCCGGTCATATTTTGTGCAGAAGCCATGCCGCTCAAAAAAGACAGGCTTACTGCTTGACAACGACAAAAAAAAAGCATGATAGCGCCATGACTCCCGCGACAAAACACCTGCTGTCGGCTTTCGCGCTGATCGGCACCCTGGGTTTCACTGCCTGTATCGAGCAATACGGCGAACGCGATAACACCCAGTTAGCATACCGCAATGCTGGCAGCGCTTCGCAGGAACAATTTGTCGGCAGCATCTACTTTGCCACGTCGTCGTCGACTCTGACCAAAGCAGCGCTGCACGACCTTTCGCACATGGCCTCGCGCATACAGGAACGAACGCATGGCGGCTCACGCGTCATTTTGGTGGGTTATTCAGACCGCAAGCGCGGTGTGGAAGAAAATTCTGAACTCGCGGCCGAACGCGCGCAGCGCGTGGCCATCGCACTGGAAAAGAAGGGTGTAGCGCTCGAGCGCATCATCATCGATTCGCGCGCGGTCAGGCTCACGAAGCCGCAAAACGCTGAGCGCCGTGTGGATATCTTTCTCGAAGGTGGCCGTGCAGGGCGCGGCAATGCCTATTACCCGGTTTTGGTCGGCCTGTTTCTGCTGACCGCCGCAGTTGTTGCGGTGATCGTTTTCCGTAGAAGAAGATAAAAGGTTTGTCTGACGCGCATCGCGAGTCAGACAAACAGATTCTTCACAATCTCTTTAGCCTTCGCAAAAAACACTTCTTCTTCCTCGCGTGTAAAGGGAGCATAGATGCCCTTTTGCATCCGTTTTGCCAGTTCGACATATTCGAGTGAACCAGCCACAGTATAGACGGTCTTTGCCTTATTCTCGTATATTTTGATCGACGAGCCGTCAGGCGTCACCAGCGCGCGCGGGGGGATTTTTGTGCCACCGCGTACCATGCAACCCGCGGTGATCATCGCCCCGTCGCCAATCACCGCGTCGTCGAGCACGATGCTGCCGATGCCGATCAGCACCGCTTTGCCGATGGTGCAACCATGGATCATCGCGTTGTGCCCCACGAGCGTGTAATCGCCAATGGTGATGCCGCGGCTCGAATCGCTGTGCAGTGTCGAGTTGTCCTGGATGTTCACGTAGTTACCCAGCACGAATGCGTTCATGTCGGCGCGCGCGACGACACCCGGCCACAACGATGCAAACTCGCCCATCGTCACGTCGCCATAAACGTAGGCACGTTCATGAATGAATGCAGTCGGATGTATTTTCTGGGCAGTGTACGGCAATTTAGCCGCAGCCTTTTTTACAGGTTTTGCTGTAACAGATTTTTTAGCTTTCATAATTTCACGCCCATGAAATATGTTTCGACATGCTCGCTACAAAATTTGGCGGCAAGCTCTTAACCGCTGCACGATCCATTGTGCAGGCACCGCCTGCTAAGGCGTTCCCGAGAACTGGCGTTTATAGATTGCGTAGTCGCCCTCGCGCTGGCTGATATAATATAGCCTGCTGGCCTTGAGGTCGACCACCGGAAAAAGATCATTACCCGGTGCATTGGTTACCTGGTCGACGCGGTTCTTCCCGAGTGAGATGGCATATACGTCGTTGTTGCCCGATACGTTTGAAACGGCAAAAATGAGCGCATTCTGTATATCTGTCGTCGGCTGAAAGGTAAATCCGCCGGGCCCAAAAAGCGGGCTCACTTTCAGGCTTGAACGCTCGAGGCGAAAGAGAGAGAATGAACTGCCGGCGCGGTTTGAGTAGAAGAAAATACTCTGGCCGTTGGCTGAATAGACCGGGCCGAAATCAAAATTCTGTTCGTTGGTGAGCTGCGTTTCTTTGTTGGTCGAAAGATTCAATTCATAGATATTGTAACGGTTATCGCGCTTCGAATAATAGGCGAGGGTTTTTCCATCGGGTGACAGCGAAGGAAATTCGCACCAAAAGCGGCGGTCGGTAATTTGTTTTACGGTGCCGTCGAGCAAGTCGACCTTTTTGATCGAACCACTACCCGATTCATTGATAAAATAATAGATTTCTTTGCCGTCGCGCGAGAAGACTGGTTGTGTTTCAAGATATGCGGTCTTGGTTACTGTCTGCTTTGCATTGGTTTCGAGGTTATAGGTGACGATGTCGCCCTTCTGGTCACGATAATCAGAGCTGAACGCAATCATCTTGCCGTCGGGTGAGATGGCAAGCGTCTGCAGCTTGCCATATTCGCCGAAGACACGCACCGGCTCGTTAATGACAAAGGAGGCTGCCCCCAAATACTGAAATAATGCCAGCGTGAGGGCAATTGCGCAGAAAAAAGCCATGCCATACGCTGCGCGCATTCGCCATCGTATAGAATTGGCTTGCGTTAGCAAGCCTCAAAATTGACTTCTGAATCATAGGGTGGTGTCGCCGCACGCATCCATACGCGCAGCGTTTGGATGCGTGCGGTGTTCCCCCAATAATTAGAAAACCTTAAACAGGCCGAGCATACCCGGGGCGAGGCGGCGTACGAGATCGAGCACCTTGGATGTGGGTCCGGGTAGGATGAAGTCGGTTTTGTTGGCAATCGCCTTGATTGTCTCCCGAATCACGTTGTCCGGTGATTCGATCAGGAATTGCGGATAGTCTTCGACATTGACATTCACGCCAAAGCGCTCCGATTGCAGAATCGCAGTGCGAGTGAAGAACGGGTGTACGGTCGAAACAGCCACGCCGTGCTTCCCGTATTCGAGACGTATCGCGTCGGAAAAACCCTTAATTCCATGCTTAGACGCCGTGTAAGGGGCTCCTCCCGGCAGTGGTACAATACCGGCAACCGACGACACGTTCACGATGTGCCCGCTGCCACGCGTTTTCATGTCGGGCAGAAAATAGTGGCAGATGCGCATAGGCGAAATCAGGTTAATATTCATCAACTTCTCCCAGCGGTCGAGCGGCACATCGCCGAACGCCCCTGCCTGCGCGATGCCCGCGTTGTTGATGATAATATCGGGGCAGGGGGAAATCTTTTTGACATCCGCCAAAAAACGTTCGGTGCCCTCTTTGCTGCCAATGTCGCCCGCAATGAGGCCCAGAACCTTACCTCTGCCGGCATACGTTTTATAACGATCGAGCGATTCGAGTTTCACGTCGGCCAGAATCAGCTGCCCGCCGAGGTCGAGCAGTTGTGTGGCAAATTCGCTACCGAGACCGCCGCTGGCCCCGGTGAGTAGGATTGTTTTGCCTTCAAAATATTTCATTGTGCACAGCGCAAAAATTGAACGCTGCGTCAACTATTTGCCGTTTGCATTGGTGAATCACCAATTCAAACGGCTTTGCGGCGTGTCTCAAAGACCGATCAGCCTATGTGACTTCCGTATTCTTTTCATATATTCAGGGTCTGGCAATCGTCGTTGCGATTCTGTTACGCCTCGCTCTCGAAGCGATCGCTGGCTGGTTTCGCCGCGGTGCGGTGCGCATCGCGTTCGTGTTGGTGTTGATTCCCGCACTCGTATCACTCGCGCACTATGTGCTGCCGGGCACACTCGCCAACTGGTACGCAGACTTAGACCGCAAAAAATCTCCATGGGCCGAAAACTGGCGTGCGTTCGATGCATTTTGCAGCGTGAATGTGTGCCGGCATGCGTTTCCCTCGCCGGTGCGGCACTATGAGTTGCATGTCAAAGAAGAAGTCGGATTTCGTCAGTATCTGACGGCGCAAAAAAACCGGATCGCGAAACTCAAAGACAGCGAAGCATTTGCGCCGGCACAGCGCTATGTGCGGGAATTTCTGCCGCGCCGAAGCGATGCGTACGCCGCGCGTGAGCGCGCGCGCGGCCCCGAAGCAATCACTGCCATCTACCTGACTGGCACCTCGGCCCGCGCAGGCAAGGTTGACAAGTATCTCGACTTCAGCCGCACGCAAGGCACGAACGGGATTGTGTTCGATATCAAAGACGTCTATGGCTTTGTGAACTATAAATCCGCCATACCAGAAGTGAAAGTCACGCAGGGTAAAACCCTGCCGCCATTGGGTGATCTGGCACCCTTGGTTGCATACTACAAATCGAAAAAAATCTTCACGATTGCGCGCGTGGCACTGTTTCAAGATGAATTGCAGGCGGGCAAATTTCCCGACCGGCAAATCAAACTGCAGGAAGGCGGGCCGCTTAAAACCAAGGGCCGCACTGTATGGGTCGACCCCAACAAAAAAGCCGTGCAGGATTACAACATTGCGATCATCCGCGAAGTGCTGCAATCGGGTGTCGACGAAATACAGCTCGACTATGTGCGCTATCCGGCAGAAGGCGATTGGAAAATCGCGGCATACCATGGCCTGAAAGACTTCGATGAAAAGCCGCGCGTCATCACACAGTTTTTGCAGCGAATCCATTCTCTGACGCGCGCTTATGGCGCGTATCTCTCGCTCGACGTGTTCGGCGTGGTTGCGTGGCAGGAACCACTCGACATCAAAAGCACCGGGCAGAATATGCATATTCTCGGACAGGCGACCGACGTGATCTCGCCGATGCTTTACCCCTCGCACTTCGGCCATGCGTTCGGCGGTGTTTCAAACCCGGCGGACAAACCAGCGCTCTTCATGGAAGAGGGCGTGAGCAAGTTGCGCGAAATCACACCCAAGCAGGTCATCAGGCCGTGGTTGCAGGCATTCAAATGGCGGGTGACTAACTATTCACCGGCCTATATCACCGAACAGATCCGCGGCTCCAAAAAGGCCGGCGGGCAGGGTTACCTGCTGTGGAACGCTGGTAATATATATGAACATTTTAGAGAGCCCTGATTTTATGTGCGCTCGCGCGCGCATAAAATCAGGAAATTCAGATGACTGAGTTTTGGCCGGCTGAATATGCCGAGCTCGATTTCGAACTGCCGGAAAACCAGATTGCAACGGAGCCGGCTGAACCAGCCGACAGTGCGCGGCTCATGGTGGTCAACCGGCGAACAGGCACAATCACGCACGACACCTTTGCCAACCTGGGAAATCACCTCTCTACAGGCGATGCGATCTACTACAATGCGACGCGTGTGGAGGCGCGCCGCGTGCGGCTCAAACGCGCCGACGGCGAAGCGCAGTTTGAATGTGTTTTCCTGCAGGTGCAGGCCGGCACTGGCCACGGCCAAACCTGGCAGGTTTTAATGCGCAACGTGCGTCGTCTGCGCGATGGCGCAGAGCTTGTAGCGGTCGCCGATGCAACATACCGGTTCAGGTTGTCGCGGCACGAGGAGAAATTTGCTGTCAGTATTGCAGCCTGCACTTTCGGTGCCGAAGACTTCGCGCGGGTGGGGGAGATGCCCTTGCTGCCCTATATGCACCGTGCGGCGATCGAGCGCGACGCCGCCACTTACCAGAATTTCTTTGAACGGCAATGGCGGAGCGGGATAAAATCCAGGTCTGGCTGGTGGCGCCAACCGCTGCGCTGCATTTCACCCCGGCGCTCTATGCCAAACTGCGTGCGCAGCAGGTGAACTTTCTGCTGCTCTGCCTAGACATCGGCTATGGCACGTTTGCGCTGCTCACGGAAAAATTTCACCAGTGGCAAATTACACGCGGAGCACTTCTACATCCCCCCAGATACAGCCAGCGCCTTTCTCGCGCCAGCAAATACCCGCAAGGTCGTGTTGGGCACCACTGCCCTGCGCGCCCTTGTGACCTTTGAACGTTCACGCGTGGCCGAGGGTGAAACCGAACTTTTCGGGCAGCGCGGCGACGAACGCCTGAACGGTGTCGACGCACTCATCACCAATTTTCACCTGCCGCGCTCGAGCCTCTTGCTCCTCGTCGCGGCCTTCTGCGGCAAACCGCTGCTGGCAAAGGCATACCGTGAAGCACTCGCGCAGAAATACCGTTTCTATTCCTATGGCGATGCAATGCTGATTTTGTGATTCTACGTTTGCTTCGCCTCTGCTCCTTGGCCGAAAGGTATACCTGTGCGGATTGAGCCCTTAAGCGTTTTTACCATCGCGCTGGCTTGCGGCTTTCGTGCGCGCTCTGCGCATGCTGCCGATCCTGTTAAACCGGTGAACCCCAACAAGGTCGCCGATTTTGCCGACATTGATGCCAAAATCTATAAGAGCGAAATGCTCGAGAACTTTGAAGAGAAGGCCATCACCGAAATCTTTTTACCGCAAGAGACGGCAGCCACCGTGAATATCTCGCGCGAGTTGACGCCACCGGTATCTGAATCAACGCAATACATTGCGATCCGCATTCCGGAACCTGAACCGCCGCGTATGCAGCTCGTTAAACCGCCCGGAAGTGAAGACTCTATTGCCGTGCGTTCACGTTTTGGCTCAACGTCGAAAAGCCGTATGCACGGCTTTCGCCTACGGTCGAAGACCGCGAGGGCCGCCGCCATTTTCTCGACAGCGGCGAGCTGCAGTTTCGCGGCTGGCGACGTATGCGGCTTTCGGTACCGCAAAAGGTGCACCAGCAAGACTGGACGCTGGTATCTCAATGAAAAAGTCGGCGCCAAAACTCATTGGCATCGAAGTGGTGTTTGCGCGCAAATACACGAAGAATAAATTGCCGCTGATTCTGATCGACGAAATCGCCGCCGAAGTTCGCGATAAGTACCAGGTGCCGCCGCCATTGAAAAAGAATTAATCTGTGCTGATTCGCAGCGCCGCCGCGAACTACGGTATTTACCGGCTTTATCTTTTCCACTGCCCGGCGAATGCTATCGAGCGTGATGCCAAACATCGGAAACACCTTCGCAATTGCCGTGACAGTCGAAGCCGAAAAAGGGTTCCGCCATTCGCTTTCATTGAGTGATTCAGCCAGACAGAATGCCTTCAGCGGTCGCGCAAGGCACGCAAGCGCTCTACAGACGGTTCGTACTCTTCTTCGCCATAGTTAATGTTTCCATAACGGCTAAATAGCTCACTTGGTGCCATGCTCGCATCACCAATCGCAAACACCCGCGTGTCAGGATCTTCTTTTAAGAGCCCCGAAAGCGCCACGGCTTCGGTGCGCGTTGAGTCTTTGTACACATAGCCATAGATAGTGTTGTGGAAAAAATAGGTCTTCAGCGACTTCAGCTGGTTCGACATCTTTTCGAACAGCAACTGCGTCAGCGGAATATGCTGCAGCATCGAATGCCCGCCATTATCGATGAAGAGCATTACCTTCAGCTTGTTGCGCAGCGGGGCCGAGAACACGAGCTCGATGTCGCCGCCTTTGCCTGATCGATACACGCTTTCTGAATATCGAGTTCCGTCAGCGACGCATGCTTCTTCATGTTCTTCATCAGCGCAATTGCCTGCCTGACATTGTCGCCGCTCAATGTCTGCCGCGACGAATAGGCGATGTGCCGGCGTTCGCCGATGACTTTGAGCGCGGAAAAATGCCCGGCCGTCCGTGCACGCGAATACCGCCCGCGGCTTTGCCGGAATGGCCAAACGGGGATGTTCCTCCTGTGCCTACCCAGCGGTTGCCACCGTGGTGTTTCTTTCATCTGTTCGGGTACCGTGTCCCAGAACTTTTTCATCAGCGCATCGATATCCAGGTCATAGCTTCTCAGTGGAATATCACCGCTTTGCCGTGCCTGTCGTAACCAGTCTTTGAATTGTTTCGTCTCGAGCAGGGCTATGTCCCCTTCCGCCACCGCAGGGATATTCATGGCATAAAAATAGTTCAGGAACGTGCGCTCGAATACATCGAGGTCGTCACGGCGTTTGACACAAATCAGCCTGAGCAGCAAAAACAGGTCGTCGGTGCTGTTGAGATCGATGCGTTCCGGTGCGGAATAAAAATCCAGGATTTGGTCGGCGCCAACGGCCAGACCCTCTGCCCGCAAAGCGTAGAAAAAATCGAGAAACATCAGCCCTGTAATCCGCGCCTGGCGCCACGGAACTGCAGAATATCTGCGGTGCGTTTAAGCAAAATACCCGAAAGGGGGATTTTCGCCACTTCGTCCGGCGTGAAATTCTGCCGGCGAACCGCGCTGATCCACTGGATGAGTTCACTCGTGGCCGGGGACTTCTCGTAGCCGCGCGAGCGCAGGTCATAAAACACGCGCAGGGCCGCATCGAGCACCGGCCCTTCAAAATCGGGAAAGTGCAGCGCGAGAATGTGCCGCATCTCTTCGACCGAAGGGAAGCTAATATGGTGGCAAAAGCAGCGGCGCAGAAATGGGTCCGATAGTTCGCGCTTCGCGTTGGATGTAATGATAATGACAGGCGGTTTTTCCGCTTTCACGACAAAATTCGTCTCGCGAATCGTGAATTCCGCGTCTTCAAGCACATCGAGCAGGTTATCCTGGACATCCGACTCGGTCTTATCAATCTCATCGAGTAACAAGACCTTGCGTTCTTTTGCGCGAAAGGCGCGGCCGATCGGGCCCCAGATAATATAGTCGTAAAAATTCTGCACATTGCGCCCCGATGCTGCGTCAGGAAAACGCGAGTCATTCAGGCGCAGCACCGTGTCTTGCGTGTACGCGGCTTCTTCGCCGCGGAAGGTTGACTTTGCGCGCAAAATCTCCATGCCGAGACCGAGCGATTCGGCAATGGCAAAAGCAAGCTGGGTTTTGCCTGTGCCGGGCTCGCCGGTCAAAAGCAGCGGCTTGTTGAGCGCGAGTGCCATGTCGACAATTTGCGCCAGTTCCGCCGAGACGAAATATTTTCCGGTGCCGGTGAATTGCATAATGTCTGATCTTTGCGCTGCGTCAGAGCGAAAACTGAAAGAGCAATTCGATCTAAATCGCATTGACAATGCGTTTTGTGATCGCATCCGTCCGTTATGTTCAGGATATTCAGAGCCATTATTCCGTTAATTCTGTTTGGCTGCATGAATACAGGCAAACCTTTTAATGAGGTCGAGCCGAACGCCCTGCCGGCGAATGTGACATGGTCTGAGCATGTGTACCCGGTGCTGAGGCAGCGCTGCAATGAATGCCACTCGAGCGGAACTGAATCGAAATACGGAACCGTCGAGGGTATCGACTACGCCAAATATGAAAACGCCATACCGGCTGTTGCGGTGGCTGGATCCAAGGATTCTAAAGACAAGGGCTTTCAGGGCATTCTCAAGGAGGCAATCAACTCAAGTTCGATGCCGCCGGGCGATAAAGACAAGCTGACTCCTTACGAACGCGCGCTTTTGCTCAAATGGCAAGACCAGGGATTTGCACGATGATCACCCGCCTGTTTGTTCTGCTGCTCGCTGTCTGTGCCACCGGTACGTTGCATGCATTGCCCATTTATTCTTTTGGTGCCACCCGAACCTGCGATACCTGCCATGCCAACCCATTCGGCAGCGACAAGGAAACCGAATGGAAAAACCCGGAGCTCAAATCACGCAAGTGTAACATGTCATGCCAATCATGCCACGTGAATCCTTCTGGTGCCGGAATTCGCAATGGTCCGGGCCGTTACTTTGCACAGGCCGCACTGCCGGTTTATAATAAGCAGGCAAGGCCATATCACGATTTGAATAGAAATCTATCCGATTACATTTCGCGCTTACAGGCAAAGCCGGCAGCAGCGGCGGATTCAGAGAAGGGCGCGAAGGCAGCAGCTCAGCCGGCTCAGAAAGCTGAGGCGCAAGTGCCTAAAGCCGATTCCGAAGCGCGGTCGGCGAAACAATTTCCCTGGTTCTATAGCGGTGACTGGTTTAGCTGGGGGTATCCGCTCAATGCCGAATCTGTCGCCGAACAAAGTGAATATGCATTTCGCGGCGATCGTTACGGTACGGTCAATGCCGATCCATTCATGACTGTTGGCGGTGACGTCAGGCTGGCGATGTATAACACACCCGGAAATCCGATCGCTGTTTTCCCTATGCAGTTTGACGTCGGTACTGCGATACATCCGATCGAACATGTCACGATCTCGGCGACGGGTGGCCTACAAGGCAGAACATCCGGCATCACAGACACACTGACTGATAAACGCAATAATCCTGGTAAACTGCAAAATGCATTTTTGCTGCTGCATGAATTGCCATACCAGGCTTATGTGCAGGCTGGTGCATTTTTGCCAGAGTTTGGTACGCGTGTGGAAGACCACACTTCGTTCACGCGCAAGCTGACAGAGATGGATCCAACACAACCGCAGAATGTCGTCTATGGTGTTCAGGGCGGTGCCGCGCCCAATTATCCGTATCTCAGCGCCGCCGGGTTTGCGACTCGCCGCTCTGACGGCACCATCGACGGCAGTGGTTACAGCGCCAATCTCGCGTGGCGCGATATTGCATTTGGCGGCGGATTGTCACTGATGCAAAAATTTCGTCCGAATACGGGTACAATACCCTACCAGGTCACTGGCAATTTGACGGCAGCCAGTGTTAATGCCTACTATAACCTGTGGGGACTTTTCCCTTCGACCAGATACACTGCACCGATGATAATCCTCGCTGAATATAACGTCGGCAAAATGCCGCGCACAACGACCAGCGACAGAATTTTCAGCATCTTTGCTGTCGAATGGAATTGGCTGGCCTTTAACGGCTTTGTCTACCGTGTTGGTTACCAGATTCAGAATCAGGATATAGAGGTGCTGTATTCGACGCTCAATCGTGCGAATACGGGTTTCGATCTTACTTTGGCGCCAGGGTTGCGATTCACATTCGATCTGCGCTTTTACGTCGGGTCAGGTGGTGGCAGCAACGAGTTTATTCTGTTTGCGCATGGTTATCTTTAGGGCGTGGTTGTGGCAGAGTGGCGGACTAATTGGTGGGGAATTCCGGAAAATCGCCCGGCCAGTGTCAGGCAGCGTTGGTTTTGTGGTCGGTAAGAAACCTAATTTGGCTTTTTTCCTCGTATTGTAACAATACTCCGTTATTTGTTCTCGTTCGGCTATAGTAACTAATAATGAAAGGAGCTGTGTGCTTACGGAGGGAAAACCGTTGGCGCCAAAAATCCACATCAGATTTGTCGCGCCAATAGAAACCCGCAGACAAAAATTCCTCAATTACCCTCTCCAAATAAGTCTCTATCGCAAAATCCATAAGCCGTGAAAATGACACCCCGGCATGGTGGCAACGCGCCCATGATACTGAACGCAACGCCTCCGTAGTACAGAATGGCACAATCTCAAACGGGCCTTTGCGTTGATTATAGCGCTTATTCCGCATCGCGATGCGTCCCCGCCCCCGCCAAAGACGCAACATAATGCGAATACATTCCCGCATCAGCCTTTGCTCCGAAACTTCCCCGGCGATCGGCTCAAGGCGTTTCAAACCGATTTTCACCAGCTTACGCGTTGAGCTCCTCAACGTTACCGAGGTCATGCGCGGTTCTGAACTATCAATATGCTTCATACATATTAAATACCAGAAAATGGCAGATTTTTCTCACGGGACGAAAAAAAGATCCAGATTCAAGGCATTTTCTACAAGAAATGTTTCTCAATGCTATGGCACCGGGTAACACACTCACAACGCAGATAAAACTTGACGGATTGTTCATGTTTGTTTATGCGCCGCAACATGGTCATGGGCTGGCCAAGGAGAAATAATGAACAACCAACACTTTGACGTCCTCATCATCGGTGCGGGAATTTCCGGTATCGGTGCTGCCTGCCACCTCCGGCGCGAATTGCCTGGCAAAACTTTTGCAATTCTCGAACGCCGCCAGGCTGTTGGCGGTACATGGGATCTGTTTCGCTATCCAGGCATACGATCCGATTCAGATATGAACACTTTCGGATTTGGATTTCGCCCTTGGACGGAAACTCGTGTGCTCTCCGATGGCCCATCGATAAAAAAATACGTCGAAGATACCGCAAAAGAATACGACGTGATGAAACAAATCCGTTTCGGCACAAGAGTGACGCGCGCCGCGTTTTCTTCCAAAGACGCCCTGTGGACGATTGAATCAGAAAACGAAAAAGGCGGAGAAAAACAAACTTACACCGCCAATTTTGTTATTGCCTGCACCGGATATTATAAATACGATTCGGGCTATAAACCGGATTTCCCCGGCGAAAAAGACTTTAAAGGTCAAATCATCCATCCACAAAAGTGGCCGGAGAATCTCGACTATACCGGGAAAAAAGTTATCGTTATTGGTAGTGGCGCAACTGCGGTGACTCTTATACCGGCGATGGCTGATAAAACTGCGCATATTACTATGTTACAGCGGTCGCCAACGTATATTGTTTCAATTCCTGCCAACGATACTCTATCCGAAATGCTGCGCCGTTTTTTGCCTACCAGCTGGGTTTATCAAATGGCGCGGACACGCAACATTCTGATGCAACGGGCAATTTTCTGGCTCGCCAAGGCGCGGCCATCTGCCATAAAGCGTTTGCTTTTGGGGGCCGCGAAATCCCAGCTGGGCGATGCCGTGGATATCAAACACTTTACGCCAAACTATAATCCGTGGGACGAGCGGCTCTGCGTTGTTCCTGATGGCGATCTTTTTAAAACTCTAAAGTCTGGTAAAGCATCGATTGTCACAGACCAAATAGAAACTTTTACCGAAAAAGGAATCAAATTAAAATCAGGCAAAGAACTTGAAGCAGACATCATTGTCAGCGCCACTGGGTTGGATGTACAGCTTATGGGTGGAGTGGCTCTCGAAGTTGACGGTGCCCCTGTCCCTGTGACTCAACGGGTTACTTACAAAGCTGTCCTTGTCGAAGGCGTACCGAATGCAGCCATTATCTTCGGTTATACCAACGCCTCCTGGACTCTCAAAGTTGATATCGCCTGCGAGTATATCTGTCGCCTTCTCAAGCACATGGATAAACAGCACTATCGTGTCGTTGTGGCCCGCGACAAAGAAGGCGTTAAAACCGAAGATACCGTGATGGGCGGCCTGAGTTCGGGGTATATCCGCCGTGCCGCAGACCGTTTACCCAAGCAAGGTTCGCATGGTGTATGGCGAGTGAGCAATGATTACCTTTCAGACGTGCCCATGCTCCGCTTTGCACCCATTGCAGACGAAGCTTTGGAATTTGGTTAGTTAAAAGATCTGCTGACCAACCCTAAGTGGCTGGTCAGCCCATTAGGCGTTGCACCAATTCATCCGGCGCGGAGCGCTTTCTCTACTGATTCAAAAATTTCGAAGTTCGTATCTGATTTTGTGATCTTAAAAACCTGCATCACTTTGTGGTTCACATTTGCCAGGCAAATCACTCCTCCGTACTCCCGAATTACCTTTTGAAAATGGAATAACGCTCCCATTGCAGAAGAATCCAGGTGTTCCACACCCGCCAGATCAAAGATGACTACTTTTGGTTTGCTATCGAGCACTTCTTTCACTGAATTCTTAAATTGCGGAATTATGTACATTTGCAACTGAGGTTCATTTATCTGTATGACCACAGCGTTACCATGCCGCTCAGTGCTAATCATAGTGTGCGACCAGCATATCCACCGTCCTCACCTGTCAACAGATAATGATTATAGAGAAAATTTCAGGATTTTACAACCTCAATTAATCACACTCATCTGTTTCCACTTACCGCCCATGAAGCGTCGCCAAAAGACCGTGGCCTGTACGATGCTGAAAACCGTCGCGGCGCCCCATGACCAGTAAACGGCCCCTGGTTCTGCGCGCAAAAGAAATGTCGGCAGCACCATGAGCGGCCAGGGCAAGATGAGCGCGACAATGGTGACAAATTTGGTATCACCGGCACCTTTGAGCGCGAACGAAAAAATTAAATTCACGCTGTCAGAAGTGGTAAAGACCGCCACGAAAATCAAAAGATACGGCGCGATCTGCATCACCTTTGTCCACATGGCTAAATCCGACTTGTTGGCAAACCAGCCGAGGTAAAAAGCAGGGAACAGCACGAACGTAATGCCCGCAAAAACAATATACATAATTGTAACCTGCCAGCTTGCCCACACCGCAGCCTCAGCGTCGCGCGGCTTTTTTTCACCGAGATACTGCCCGACCAGAACCGAAGCCGCCTGCGCCATGCCGATGGCGGGCAGAACTGAAAGCATCATGATCGTCACGACAATGCTCGAGGCCGAGAGTGCCGCGTCGCCGTCAGCCATGCGCCCGATGAAAATCAGGAACACGCTGAACGCGAGCCCTTCGAGCGCCCACTGCATGCCGCTCGGCAGGCCAAAACGGATAAAGCGCTTCATGAGATCGATGTTCCAGCGCCAGCCGGATGTCAAATGGTAATCCCGGCGCTCCTGGTCGCGAAATACCAGCAACAGGCCATAGAGCGCTGCCAGCATGGTGCCGATCGCAGTCGCATAACCCGCGCCGGCAATTCCCATTTTGGGAAACGGTCCCTTGCCCAAAATCATGAAGTAGTCGAGCACTGCGTTGCCGATGAGACCAACACCGTTGATCTGCATGATGACCTGCGTGCGGCCCAGCCCCGTAAAGTAACCGCTGGTTGCGGCAACAATTGCAGTCGGCAGGGCAGAGAAGCACATCGAGACGAGATAATCGATTTCCAGCTGCTGCATCGAAGCCGAATGCCCCATGCTGCGGAAAATAAAGGGCGCGGCCGGTATGAGTAACAGGAAAAGAAAACCACCGATGGTGCTCACCCAGATCGATTGCCAGACTGCAGGGCCGATCATTGTTTTTTTGCCTGCACCGAAGTATTGCGCCACAAAGGTCGTCACGTATGCTGCGGTCTGCTGCAAGAGTGCCATTGGGGTCCAGAACACGCCCATGACCGCAATCGCGGCGCCCATCGCCTCAGTAGAAAATTCGGCGAGAAAAAGCCGGTCGATCGTCATCTGCAAATTCCAGAAGCTGTTGGCGACAATGAGCGGCCAGGCGATAGACAAAACGGTTTTCCAACGCGCGGTGCGGCCGGCGGGAAAATCGGGAGCGGGTTCGGCGTGGGCTGTGATTTCAGACATTATTTCTCCGCAACAGCCTTCAGCCTCTGCAGGCCTTTATCAAATTGACCGCCGATCATTTTGTCCATGTCGAAGAACACGCACATGACCTTCGAAACATAGTTCATCGGACCGCTCATCACCCATTTGACATTCGTCGTGTCGCCTTTGGGTGTGAGAATATATTCTGTCGTGCTGTCGCCTTCCATCGGTTCGATGAAGTGCATTGCAATTTTGACGTATTGGTTTTCAACGCTTTCGACAGTTTCAAGGCGTCCTTTGCCAACTTCTTTATTGCCAGCCCATTCATAGACGGCACCCTTGCCCGTTTTTGCACCGCTGTATGTGCGTTTCATTGCCGGGTCACCTTCTTCCCAGGGTGACCATTCGGGGCCCCTGCGGAAGTCGTTGACGTACGGAAAAATTTTTGCCGCAGGTACCTTCATGTCGAGACTGCGCTCGACGCGGAAAGTGTTCGGGCGCGTTGCAGCAAACGCGAGCAGCCCCGCAACGCCGATTGCGATTGTGTATAATAAAATTTTCAGGATTTTCATTTTTTCTCTTAGGTCGGATTTTGTTTTCTTAACACCGCTTCAAGGCGGTCAAGATTCTGCTCATTCGCTTCGGTCACGAAGCTGCGAATGCGTGCGCATTCTTCGGCTGACGCAAAGACCTGGCGAAATTCGATATGCGTGCCATTACCCGCCGGGGTAAAAACTCCACTCAACAGAAAGCGGTGCACGGTTTCAATATGGTCGAGCACCACGCGTTCGGGTTCGATGATTTCCTGAAATATGCACAGGTTTTCATAGTCCACACCGTTCGGCCCGTGCATCGTGAAGTGCCATTTACCGCCCGGTTTGAGTTCGAACGTATGGAAGGTGTTGGTGAACCCATTTGGCCCCCACCACTGCGCCAGAAGTTCGGGATCAGTCCACGCTTTGAAGACCTGTTCGCGCGCGTAGGGTACAACGCGTTGATTTAAAACGGTTCTGTCATCGCTCATATTAATCCGCCTTTGCCTTTAGATATGTCTCAAGACGATCGAACATATTGGACCAACCGTCATTGTTCGCACCGCGCTGCTTAGCCGAAGGAAACGGTGCCTGGCGAAATTGCATGCGCGTTTTGTTACCTTCTTCGAAAAACTCGATGGTGACGACGTTCTCGACGCCCATGTCTCCCCCGGCCTCAAAGACGAAGGTAAATTCGAGCAGGTCGTATGGGTTGACCTTACGAAACACACCACCCTGCCAGAGATCGCCCCCATGCACTTCTGAAGCGAGGCAACAGCGCCAGCGTCCGCCGGGGCGCACATCCATGTCGACCTGTTTTGCCGGGCAAAAGGCAGGCCCCCACCATGCGAGCATCGTCGAGGGATCGGTCCAGGTTTTAAAAACGAGCTCGCGCGGGGCATCGAACACCCGCGTGATGCTCAGTTCGCTTTCGGCGGCCGGTGAAGTCATGTTTTCAGAATCTTGTCTCGCTGCGGCGGCTTGCTGGTCTCAGCGCCCACGAAAGAATCACGAAGAGCAGAACAACCAGGGGTGAAATGATATGCTGAACCGGAAACTTTGCGATGCTGTTCGAAATCGCCGCAGCCGTCAGGTTGATAAACATACCGGCATAAGCCCATTCTTTGATGACCGGGGTTTTCGGAACGAGTATCGCGACCGCACCTAACAGTTTCCATACGCCAAGTATCGCGAAAAAATACAGGGGGTATCCCAGCGCCTTTGCACCCATCTGCATGTCCGGGCCTTGTTGCAGGTATACGAAACCCGCGAAGCCGTAATTTGCCGCCACGAGCACGGTGATGATCCAATAGGCGATCAATTTTCCTTTGCTTTCTTTCATTAGTTTCTCCTTTTTTTCATTGGTCTAAAAGTAATACGCTCTTTCTTCATGGCAGTTTTCAAAGGTGGGATAGCCGACGGCCCAATACCATGCAACGAAAGCAAATCGGCTTCCGTCCATTTTTCCAGATCTTTGAGTCTGAGAATGCCGGCATTCACCAATGCGCGGTGCGCGGGCTTACTGAGCTTCGGAAACTCAGGACTATATTGCTTCGCCTTTTCACACACAGGGCAAGTGGGGCAATCACTCGACTTTTCGAAGGTATGGCCGTTGGGACAGGTTTTTCTCATCGCTCGGGTATAACTCCTTTGGTAAACGCGGCGCGATATTCAGAGGGGCGAATTTCTACTTTAAGCAATTGCACGAGAAAATCGAGCCGCTTCCGACGGGTTTCCGGTGTCCTGGCGGATTGCAAACGGTGGAAAAAAGCTTTGCGCATCGAGGGCGCGAGGCTCTCAAAATGTTTACGCAAGTTCGGCTGCTTCTTCAGTATTTTGGCGAAGTCTTCGGGCATGACATGGTTCTCTGAACCGTCGATCTTCGACCACGAGCCATTTTCTTTAGCACGCGCGATTGCTGCAAGGCCAGAGGAGTGCATCTGTTTTTTCTTTATGAGTTCCGCAACTTTTTCCTTGTTGCGCTTCGACCATTCGCTCCTGGGCTTACGGCGGCTGATATAATAACTTGCCTGTGTTTCAGAAACCTTGCGCGGCTGGCTGTCGATGAAGCCGAAGCACAGGCTTTCTTCGACGAGGTCATCGTATGTCAGGTGGCGTTTGCCGTCCTTCACCTTATCGTAAACAAGCCAGAATGATTCCACCTGGGCGTGATTTTTGACAAACCATGCACGCAAGGTTTTGCGATCGGGAATATAGATTTTTTCCGCGTTCTTGAGTTTGGACATCAGTTTACCGCAATATCATAATGGAACACGTCTTCCCGTTCACCCAGCGCTGCATAGAGTTGGCGCGCGGGTAAATCCGCCTCGTCTTTGTCTGCCTGCACATAGATGACCCATGCCCCTGCTTTCTGCGCGTGCTTCTTGAGTTCGAGAATCAGGTTGCGTGCGATGCCGCGGCGGCGGTATTCTTCACGCACCGCGAGATCATAGATGTAGACTTCACTGCGCGCCTGCTCAAATTTATCGAGCACGTAGGCGACAAGCCCGCCCACGACATTGCCATTCACCTCGGCAATAAGCGGAATGACGTGCTGCTTTTGCAAAAGATCTTCGAGATAGTCTGCGCCGGGTTTTGCAACAGAATAAGAATCATCGCCAAACACTTCGGCAAACAACTGGGTCAGCGCGGCGAACCTGTGTGCCTCACCGGAAACCAGCCGCCTGATGGTATATGCTGAAATATCCCCGCCGTTTTGCATCATATTGTTTTGTCGCAATGGATTTCCGATTATTACTTTCAGGCCCTCAACCGGGCTTTGTGCTTTTGTTGTTAAATGCGAGCTGAGCCGAGAAAGCCCGCTGGTATGCGGGTCGCTCTTCGCCGCGGGCAACATACGCGGCAAGGTTCTGGTATTCATTCAAAATGCCCGACGGTCTGAGGCGCAACAGTACCGAAACCAACATCAGGTCGCCCGCACTGAATTCACCTTCGAGCCATTCAGCATCACCGAGCCGGGCTGAAAGTTTATCCAGCCTGCCACGAACGCGATCGATAACGAGGGGCAGGCGATCTTGCGCCCAGGGTTTATCGCTCTCCAGCAGCCTTGCATGCGCAAGCTCGATGATCCATGGCTCCACCGAATTCAGCGCTGCGAACATCCAGGTGATCGCGCGCGCCCGCGCATTTTTTTCTTTGGGCAGCAAACCCCTATGGTTTTCGGCAATGTGGAGCACAATGGACCCCGACTCAAAGAGGACAAGGTTACCCTCTTCATAAGTCGGAATCGAGCCAAACGGATTCAGCGCAAGATGTTCGGGCTCTTTGAGCGCGCTGAACGAAACGCCGCGTACCTCGTAGGGTTGACCCACTTCTTCGAGAGCCCAGCGCACGCGCGTATCGCGGGCGAGGCCTTTGCCGCCGTCGGGCGAGCGTTCAAATGCTGTAATGATCGGCGTCACGCAGAGAGATCCTACTTTTTTTCTTCGACGATGGTTTTCAGGTTCTGCATGCTCTGGTTAAACTTATCGCCCATGAACTTGTCCATGTCGGCGAAGAGCCAGATAATGCGCGCGATAATGGGCGCCGGGCCGGTCATGTGATACTTCATGACAGTCTCTGCGCCGTCGCGTTTCAGCGAATACGTGACGGCGTTCGAACCCTGCATCGGCTTAAAAAATGTCAGGTCAATTTTGACCTCTTCATTCGGCACGATGTTTTTGAAGGAAAGTTTACCGTGCCCTGATTTTTCCCTTCGAATTCATAGACCGCGCCCATGCCGCTTTCGGAGCCTGTAAAGGTGCGTTTGACGTTTTCTTCGGTTCTATCCCATGCAGACCATTCAAGGCCTTTTTTCCAGCTAATCAGATAGGGAAAAATTTTCTCGGGTGCTGCGTTGATTTTCATCGAACGCTCTACCGTATAGGTGTTGGGTCTTGTGGCCGCGATGATGAATATGCCGGCGACGATGACCACGACTCCAATCAGGATTCTTTTTAGAATTTTCATTTTATCTCCTTAATCATAAATCCAATTATGCGTTTTTTGACGGCAGGCTGATCATCCAGCCGATACCAAACCTATCTTTAAAAGACCCGAAGTAATCACCCCAGGGCATGTCTGCCATCGCCATTTCGACTTCACCGCCCGCGGAGAGCGCGGCAAAAAGCTGGTCGGCTTCTTTTTTGGATTCGGGGGAAATATTGATGTAGAAGTTATTCCCCTGCACCACCTTTTGCCCCAGCGATGCAAGCGCGTCGGATGCCATCAGCGCGCTATGTGTACCGATCGGCAGCGCAATATTCATGATCTTGTCCGCGTCGGCTTCGGTTAATGTCACGCCGGGCATTGGCATGTCTCTGAAGCGCACGAGCGAATCGAACTCGCGTTGGAAGACCGATTTATAAAAAAGAAACACCTCTTCGGCGTTACCGCCAAAGTTCAGGTATATGCTGTTGAGTCTCATGCTTTCCTCAATGGGATAAACGCCCTCAGCGCGGGTACGCGCAGGTAGAGCCCGAGCCAGATAAAGACACCTAAATAGACCGGGAAAAGAATGTGGCTCGGCCATGGGTTCATGATACGCACGTGGGCCGAAACTGCGCCGCCCAAATAACCCGTCAGGAGAATCGCTCCCACTACCGAGGTGCGCGGAATCGCGTAGAGCAGCGTGCATAGGAGTAGCGTGGTGCCGAGACCCGGCATGATATTCGCCGGGTACGCAAGGCGCGCAGCGTCGGCCATCGCCTCAGGGGGCATCTTGTGAAGAAAGAATTTCAGCACGCCATCGAATGTGAGAAATGCAATCGCGAGGCCGCTGAGAATCCAGCCGCCCCAGAATGCGCCTTTAGAAGGTGTTTGGTTGTCCATTGTTGTCTCCTTACTTGTGCAATTTCGTGAGATATGCTTCCATGCGGGCGATATGCTGGTTCTGGCCTTCGAGCGCTCCGTACTTTTCAATCACCATCTGGCGGTATTCAACAGTTTTGAACACTCCGCGCATTGAGACGCGGGTCTTATCGCCTTCTTCTATGAAATGCACGAACGTGCGGAATGATCCGCCGTCTTCGGGTTGGTCGTAGGGCATGGATGCCCCTGAGTCGGCCGAGCCATGGATGGCGGGAGGCCGACCGTGATCGTAGATCAGTCTCTGTTGCGGAATAATTTCTACGAAACGAATGTGGTTGGGATAATCGGTTCCGTCAGGCCCATGCATGGTTAATACCCATTCGCCACCCGGTACGAGATCATATTTGTGGATGGTATTTTTGAAGCCATTCGGCCCCCACCAATCTTTGATGTGATCGGGCTCGGTCCAGATTTTCCAGACGAGGTCGCGCGGGGCATCGACAACACGCGTAATGCTCATCTCGCGGTCGGATGTATCTTCGACATGTTCATTAAGGCGGTCGAGAGTTTCAGCCCAGCCCTGGTCCATGCCGGCAAGCGCGCCTTCATGACCGGGACCAGCTTCCAGAATGCTGGCTGTGATCACCATGCGGGTTCTGGCTTTATTATTGCTTTCGTTCGTTGCAGGTTCATCCGTGAAGACGATGACGTTGCGACCTCTGAGTTGTGGCTTTCCTTCACTATTGAGGAAAGCAGCCGTTGAGAAGATGATTTTATCGAACGGCGAAACCTCTTCGAACTTACCGGTCTGCGGCATGTCGCCAAAAGCTGGATGGTAGGTGACAACTGTCAGCTCTGCGCCAGTTTCGGCATATCCCGGTCTGCTGCTCGAAGTGATGCGGCAGGTTGGGTTCGTAAACCCACGAGGCATCCACCATTGCTGCAGGTGTTTTTCGTCGAGCCAGGCTTCGAAAACGAGTTGGCGCGGGGCGTCGAACGTGCGCGTGATGGTGATCTCTTTAACTGGTTTCATCGGTTACGGTTCTCCAAATATTTCTTAAGAGAAATGTTAAGTATGTGGTTCCAGCCTTCTTCAAAATTCTTCGTAGCCAGATCTTCGTTGTCTTGTGGAAATGTTTCGAGACCGGTGTGCGAAAGACGCAGCAAGGTCTGCCCGTCGCTGCGCGGCACGATTTCGAACGTGACCAGCGAATCGCCGGCATAACCTTCGTAGCGCCAGGTATAGGCGATTCTTTGGCCTGCAATTACCTCCACAACCTCACAGAGGTGGGTGTATTGCCTTTCGGGTGCAGGGCCACCTTTGAACTGGAACTGAAAACCAACTTCAGGTCTGAAATCGGGCAGATCGAAATACCAGCGCTTCATTTGAGAGTTATCTGACAAAGCCTGCCAGATTTTTTCCGGCGGGGCGTCGAAGATGCGCTCAAGAGTAACGGATTGATTATTTTTCATGGTTGTCCTTTTTTTCTGCAAATTCTACTTCATCGTTTTCGCATGTTCGATTAGTTGTTCCAACGCCTTGCCCCAACCGTCGTAAAAACCCATCTCGGCATGTTTTTTACAGTTCTCAACCGTCCAGTGCCTGCCGCGCGCAGTATATTTCGTCTTCCCATTACCTGCGTCGGCGAGTTCGACGATCGCAGTAAAGAAAGGATTTTCTGTCGGCTCCCACCCGGGGGTATACGCGTCGGTGAAGACGAGTTTTTCATGCGGGACAATTTCGAGGTACACGCCGCGGTTGGGAAAATCCCCACCGTCAGGCGATTTCATCATGGTAAAAAATTCACCGCCGACCCTGAGGTCGATCTTGCACTCGGTGGTGAGCCAGGGTTTCGGCGTAAACCAGTGCACCAGGTGCACGGGGTCTGTCCAGCAGCGCCAAATGAGCTCGCGCGGGGCATCGACAATTTTTTCCAAGATCAGTTCCCGGTTTGCTGACATGGTTAATCCTGCATTTGCCGGGCGGCGCCAGAATCCCTCATGCCATTGTTCTCGCATGGGCGACGAGCTGGTCGGTCGCAATTCCCCAGCCTTCATGGAATCCCATAGCTTCATGCTGTTTCACGGCATCCGCATTCCAGTGCAGTGCGCGCGCAGTGTATTGGGTTTTCCCCGCACCCGCATCGGCGAAGTCGAGAAAAATGGTCACGAGCATCGGTTGCGCAGCGGGATTCGGTAGCCAGCCAACCTTGTACGCGTTGGTCCACACGAGGCGTGATTCTTTCACAACTTCAAGGTAAACGCCGTCGTTGGGAAATTTTTCGCCCTCAGGCGATTGCATCATATTAAAAAATTCGCCGCCAACGTGAAGGTCTATGCGCGCATCTACCACCGTCCAGGGTGCCGGGCAAAACCAGGGCATGAGGTGCTTGGGCTCAGTCCAGCAGCGCCAGACAAGATTTCTCGGCGCATCGAGCACGCGTTCTAATTTCAGTTCCAGGTTTGTGTCCATAATTCTCTCCTCTCTAACTATTTCTTCGCCAAATAATCTGCGAGCTTACCCAAGGTCTGCATACCGAATTCGACCGCGCCGAAACCTATACCTGCCGCGCGGCGCTCTTTCGTCGGGTGCAGCTGTCTCAGCGTGAGCACTGTCTTCTTATCTTGCTGCTCGTCGAAGGTGATCGTGACAAAAAAACGATTCGGATCATTATCCTGATCGGAACCGTGGTGGAACGCCAGCCGATCAAAGGGAGAAATTTCTGTGTATTCAATGCGGTTGCCATAGATTGTCCCGTCGGGTCCCTTAAACTCGAAGCGCCAGCGACCGCCCACGCGAAAATCGAATTCAAACGTCGTCGTCGTGAATCCGCCGGGGCCAAACCACTCGTCGAGCGCAGACTGATTCGCAAACGCTTCAAAGACCGTCCTTTTTTCCGCGGGCAAAACACGCGTGAGCACAATCTCACGCTCCAAGACTTCCCGGTAGCTGAGGTTATTCATTTGTTCCGCTTCGCGAGATATGCGTCGATCTGCGCGAACGTACCCGACCAGCTTTCGTTCATGGTTTTTTGGATTCCACTATCGTAGCAAATCCACCGTAAATCACGCGCGAACCGCTGAACGGCAGTTCACCGCCGGGTCGCATACGCGGGTCTGCCATGATCTTTTTGTTGGCCGCATCGCGCGCGGCTTTATCGGCCCACTCAATCCAGGTATAGACGACACTTTCGCCATCTTCTGCAACGACAGCGGTATGAAAGTCATTGATCTTGCCTTTCGGCAAATCGTCACCCCATGATTCAACCACGCGCAATGCACCGTGCTCCAGATAGACTTCATGCATTTTTTTCGCTAAGTCGATATATGCCTGCTTGTTCTTCACCGGCACTGGAACCAAAAAGCCATCGATGTAAGTCATATACGCCTCTATTTCGCAGCAGCTGCCGCTTTCAGCGCCGCAATGTCTATTTTCTTCATTTTGAGCATCGCCTGCTGTGCACGCTCGGCGATGCCCTTATCCTGGTGAGAGATTAGCTTGAGCAAAATGTTCGGCGTAACCTGCCATGAGAGACCAAATTTATCTTTCACCCAGCCACACATGCTTTCTTCGCCGCCATCGGCCGTAAGGGCATTCCAGTAATAGTCGACTTCCTTTTGAGTTTCGACGCTGATCATGAACGAAACACCCCAGTTAAACTTGAAATTGGGATGGTCGCCGCCATTGTAAGAGAAAAATCTCTGGCCGTTGAGGATAAAGTCCGCCTGCATCGGGCTCGAGCTCAAAATCTTTGATTTTCCTTTGAAGACCGAGACATAGAATTTTGCAGCCTCTTCGGGGTTTGCATTAAACATCAGGAACGGCGTAATCTGGTGCGCCTTTGCGCCCACATAACGCAGGCCTGTCGCACCACCTTTAGATTTGGCTTTGGCCCCTTTCTTTGCGGGCTTTGCCTTGGTTTTTTTCGTTGCCATTAGTTTTCCTCCGTGTATTTTTTAAAATTATCCAGGATCGACTGCCAACCACCCTTTTGCATCTCCACAGAGTTCTGGCTTTCTGCCTCAAATTCGGTGGCAATCTGTGTTTTGCCACCGAGATCGGCAAAGTGCGTAATGACTTTGCGGCCGTCTGCGATGGTGTAAGCGATCTTTTTCAGGTTTTCGACTTCGTCGTAAGTACCTTCAAAGTCAAAACCAAAGCTACCGTCTTTCGCTTCCATGCGGGATTGCAGCTTGCCGCCAACACGCAGGTCATTATTAGCGCTGGGACAATGCCATGACTCATGCGCGAAATTCCATTTCGTGATGTGTTCGGGTTTGTTCCAGAAGTCCCATACCTTCTGTATGGGAGCTCCCACTGTTGCTTCGATATGCACTTTTGCTGCGCTCATTTATTTTCTCCTTGGTGTTTTGCCTCAAGAGCATCGGAGGGCTGCGCCCTCTGATGCTCTTGAAGTTTCTTCAGATAAATTTCCAACCGATCAAAACTATCTTCCCAGAACGCTTATATTTCTCAATAAACTATTGGCTTTTGAGCCGTGCAGCCTCTATACGGCAGCGCTGCCACTGTGCCTCTTTTTCCCGCGTGATTAATCCTGCTTTTTCGAGAACCTTGATGTGCTTGAGATTGCCGGTGCGCTGATTTTGAATGGCTGTGCCAGTTCGGTTACGGTCGCCGGCCCTTTACCGCGCGCTGCCATAACGCACGATATGCGTCGGTCATGAGCGCCGTTAACTTTAGCCTCAACTGGCGTCGCTGCTGGAAGCCAGATACGCAGCGCGCTGCGCGTGATTGCGCGCGAATGCTTTATCACAACAGCCGCAGGCTGGCGTCAAAATTCAGCTTTTGATTGTCGCGCAGATGTCGCTGCGACGGTGCTGGCCTGCCGCGCAGAAAGCATTACCCTACAGCCTGCGCTGGCGGCGCGTTCCGCCTGCGCAGCCCGCGCGCAGCCAGCGGATCTTTCGTTTTTCCGTCGGTACCTGCCAGCGCAGCAACGGAAACGCCGCCGCAAAAAGTTTTTCGATGCGGACTTTGCGATTGAACTGAGACAAATCTTCCATAAATATTCTACTTTCTCAAAATAACATGATGGGCGGCCTCACCCTGTTTTTGCTCCACAATTTTGAATCCCAACTCGGGCAGATCGATGCCCTGCAATAAATTTTCTCCGCGCCCCAGGTAGACCGGCGAATGCGCGAGATGCAGTTCATCGATGAGACCTTTCTGCAGGTATTGGCGTATCGTCTGCACGCCGCCGCCGATGCGCACGTCTTTGCCTTGCTGCTGCTCAGTTGAGTGCAACCTCGATACCCTCGGTGACAAAATGGAAGATGTTATCGCCTGCCATCTCGAGCGGTTTGCGCGCATGGTGCGTCAGAACAAATACCGGCACATGATAAGGAGGATTCTCTCCCCACCAGCCTTTCCAATCTTCATTGAGCCATGGTCCCCTTATGGGCCCAAACATATTGCGGCCGAGAATCCATGCACCGACATTCTCAAATGACCGCATGGCAAAATCGTTATCTACGCCGGTAGTGCCGTTACTCGAGCCATCGCCATGCATCTTCTGGAAAAATTGCGTCGGAAAACCCAGCTCACAAGCTCGGGCCCGCGCTCACTCCAGCGGGTTTTCGAGGCTTTGATTGGGGCCGGCCCCGAACCCATTTTCCGAGAGAAACACTCCAGAGCTGCGACTCGAACCTTGACATACACCCTCCGTATTTAACATTACGGTTAATTAACTGAAAGGTGAATTAAAGCAAAGTCCTCACAGGGTCAAGAGAAATTCAGCTTTTTATGATGGAAATTCCGTCACGGGTAAGGATCTTGCCTGTCAGGCAGGATTTTAATGATGAAATTCACTCTAATGAGCTACTTCTTAATCGCGGTGGTGGCATCGGCATTGCACGGCGATGAAGGCAAAGTCTATGAAGTCACCGCGATTTATACTCTCAAGGTGCGTCAGCGAGCACGAAAGCTAAAGTCTTATACAATATGCCGCGGGGCAGCTTCGTCTATGACGAGACGGCGGTTACACTTCGCCAGAAGAAACAATCGATGGCGGAAAAGGCAGGTGGATTGCTCTTTATGACGGTTATGTCTTTAGTGGCTTTTGAAACCGGTGCAAAAGCGGCTCGAATCTTTGCAGCGGATTGCACTCTTGGGCAAGGGCACCATCACATGTGTCTCTGGCGCAGCGAAGAAAGCGTTTGCCTTTTACCGCCAGCACACCACTGAGCGGCAGCTGGATACGTCACGATGAAGCGACCGGGTAAAAAGGTTTTATCTCGTTCCTAACGTCTTTGAAAAATCCACAAAGCGATTCTCCGAAGCCGTTCAGCACGGCGACGCAAGGCGGATTTATGACGGCGCGCCAAATGGCGCGGTACAATTCTGCAGTTCATTGTGCGCGTGAGGGGCCGTGGCGGCTGCTAAGGCTATGCGGCCTGCAACCCCGTAATAAGATTCTTCCCGAGCAGATTCCACATTTCAGCCACCGTCGGGTAAGTCCTGCCCGGCTGCTGAAAACGACCATCGATGTACAGGCGTTAGCGATGCCGTGCACGAATGCCTGCGCCGTAAGGGCAAGCTCGAACGCACGCCCGGAACGAACGATACCCGCTGCCTGGCAACGCTCGATCGCCGCGACAAGCGCGCCGAATGCCGCATCGCCCGATTCTTTTAAGCTCCGCGTAATCAGGGTAATTCTCAAACTTACCAGAGAACATGATGCGAAAGTATTGCGGGTGCTCCGCCGCAAAGGCAATATATTCGCGGCCATATTCGAGGTAGCCTTCAAGCGGATCGGCGACTTCAAGGGCGCGTTGACCCGCGCTGCGAGATCCTGAAACCCGACTTCCGCAATCGCCGCGAGGATGTCTTCCTTATCTTTGAAGTGGCGATAGGGGGCCGTATGGCTCACCTTTGCAGCCCGCGCCACCTCGCGCAGCGTCAGCCCTTCCATGCCTTTTTTATCGAGAATCTTCGCCAGTGCCTGCTTCATCAGCTCAGACCTCAGGTCGCCATGGTGGTAAGTCAGTTGCCAGCCTCAAGTTACCCCTCCGTCGAACAAATTGTTTGAAATGTTGACGGTGTCAACTTATATGTTTACACTGTCAACATCATGAAGCCAGATAACATATTTCTGATAGCGAACCAGGCAGCAGTCGTCGGCTAGTTAATATTGCTCTTATCGTGGTTTGTGCCCAGGATACGCCTGATGGTCAAAGCCGCGGTAATACCCACACTCTTCGCGGTTGCCTACACGGCCATCGTGGCGGGCACCTTCGGCGGTTCGGGCGGCGATTTTTCGAGCCTTACCGGTGTGATGAAACTGTTCACCAGCCCGTGGGCGGTCACCGCAGGGTGGATTCACTACCTCGCATTCGACATGTTCGTGGGCATGTGGGAATTCGACGACGCGAAAAGGTATCAGTATTCCATTCTGGGTGATGTTACCGTGCTGGTTTCGACCTTTACGTTCGGATCTGCAGGGCTTTATCACTCTCGCCGCCAGGTTCTTCAAGACACGCTCGCTCATACCGTGGCGAACATGAGCACCCGGCAGAGCGGCACGGTTCGCATCTTCTGGTGGGCGATTGGCGCTACACGCGCTCTTCGCAGTACCGTTTACGGTTTTGTATTTTACCGAGGTGCGGTATGATTCTCGGTATCAACGCGTGGATCAAACCATGGAAATTCTGCGGTGACTGGCGCTGTTTATCTCGCGACGCTGGCCCTGCTCGCAAAACACCTGCCCGATTCATACCCAGAGTCGCAGGGCAGCCGCGCCGCGTGATTATCAGCGCGATGATTTTCGGCGAAGTTGTCCTGATCTCCTTGCAATCGGCGCGCGGGGTGCCGTCGTACTCAACCAGAAGACGCTGATCGACGGGTTGTTTATTCAGTCATGGGCAAGTGCCGCGATCATGGTGAATACCGCCGTCTTGGCCTGCGGTAACTGGGCATTTCTTTCGGGGTGAACAAAAAGTCGGCGGCGCCTACCTCGCAGGCATTCGCTGGGGAGCTGTGCTGTTTGTCATCGGCAGTCTGGTTGGGGCGATGTCAGGTCTCAACCGGCACACGATTGGCGCTGCAGACGGCGGCTCCGGCATGCCATTTGTGAACTTCAGCACAGTCGGTGGCGACCTGCGCATTGCGCACTTTGTAGGATTACACGCCCTGCAGGTTCTGCCTTTTTATCGGCTGGCTCATCGGCCGAAGAGCCCGGTGCGCGCTGTTACTGCCGCGGGTATATTTTACGTCGGTATCTTTGTGTCTGTGCTGCTGCAGGCACTGAAGGCGCATCCGTTTCTGCGGTTGTAAGCCTTACCTCTTTGGAATAGCCAGAAGTTCTGCAAAAGCCGCGTTCGCGCCGTGCGCGAACGAATGGATACGCGCGAATGAGGGCATTCGCGCTCCTAATTTTGCCTTTTGCAGAACCTCCCTAAAAAAAACTTGCCGTTTAAATAGTTGCAGTGTAAACTATTGCAGCTACAACAAATGCCAACCAGATACAAAGGAAATCCGGCGGAAAAGCAGGCGCTAGACCTGTTCATCAAGCTCTTGCGTACGCACGATTCGCTCGAGAATCGCCTGCGCAATGAGTTCCGCGATCTGAAGCTGACGCCACCGCAATTCGGAATTCTCGAAACTCTCTACCACCTGGGGCCATTGCAGCAACACGAGCTGGCATCCAAGCTGCTGAAGAGCGCCGGTAATATTACACGCATACTCGACACGATGCAACAGGCCGGGCTCATTGAGCGCAAGCCCGAACCGGGCGATCGGCGGTCGTTTCGCATTTACCCGACAAAACGCGGTAAAAGCCTGATCGAAAAAATCTTTCCGCAATTTGCCGGCAAGATACGTTCGATCTTTGGCTGCCTGAGCGGCGAAGAACAAAATCAACTCAACCAGTTATTGCGCAAACTGGGTACAAATATCAAGTATTCATTAACCAATGAATAAAATTTTTTAAGGAGAATAAAATGAGTTCAATAATTGAAAGTGTTGCAAAAAGCGGAAAATACATCTTTTGTATCCCACTGATAATGTTCGGTGTGAATCACCTGACAAAGGCTGACATGATGGCGGCAATGGTGCCCATTCCCGGGGGAGTGTTTTGGGTTTACCTAACCGGTGTCGCCATGCTGGCAGCCGCCGTCGCAATCATTACAAATATTAAAGGATTAGGTTCGCTCGCGGCGTTTCTCGCTGGTGTGCTGATTCTGGTCTATGTGGCGACAATCCACGTACCGGGCATCATCAAGGCAAAAGACGAGATGAGCCGCATGATGCCGATGCTGGCGACGCTGAAAGACCTCGGAATGGTCGGCGGCGCGTGGGCAATTTCTCTGCTGATGAGAGAATAACCATGGGTGCACATATTGCAGCAAAACAACCGGCTGGTGTCGAGCTAGAAGCAGGCAAAGACTACTACTGGTGTTCATGCGGCCATTCGAAGAACCAGCCGTTCTGCGATGGATCGCACAACGCGGTGAATAAGGCGATGCCAGAGGGCGAAAAAAAATTCGCGCCACTGAAATTCACAGCCGAAAAATCCGGACAGCATTGGTTGTGCCAGTGCAAACAGACAGGCAAAGCGCCTTTCTGCGACGGTACTCACAAGAATTTGTGATTTTTACGTGGGTGGAATAGAATTCCACCCACGTTGTAATTATTTTCCGAGGCGACCCGGCAATGACGGATCATTCGTAATCAGTGCATAGATCTCGTAAGAACGATCGGGACTATGGTGTATCAGCCGGGGCACGTTTGGTTCAAGTTCGAACTCCTGGCTCGATTGCGGAAAATCTGTCGAGTCGCTGGTGAATCCGCCGAAGCGGGGGCATTTACCGCGCCCGATACCTGAAACCTGCAGCTCGTTAGTACCCGGTTGCGTGCGTGTTTTTTCAAATTCTATGCATTGCCAGCTTGCGGGACCGACAATCACAAGGCGGCCAAAATTCGGCTTCTCTGCTTTTTCAAAATGTGCGATGCCTTTGGAACGGAATACATTGCAGGCGGTTAGCAGAGAGAGCATGATCAGCAAAGGCACAAATCTAGCCACGAGAAAAAGGGATGAACGCATGCGCTAGGTTGGGCTGACCGCAAAGTCGTCAAGGCGAAACGCAATCGTTAAGGCACATTCAGCTGCCAAGAAACACCGTAGCGGTCTTCGACCCAGCTGAATAACTGGCTGAACCCGTAATTGCCAACTGGCATCAGCTCCCGACCGCCGGTTGTGAGCGCCGCGTGCACCGTCTTCAGTCTTTCGGCATCGGAGAAATCGATAAACAGCGAAACCGATGGCGTGAAGTTGAAAGCATGGTCGATGAAACTGTCGTGCGCCATAAACTCGCGCCCACACACCGTGAACTCTGCGCGCTTAACGGTGCCAGCGGCCGCCGGTGGTATACCCGGAATAATCGACGGATCTTCAGGAAACAGCTCAACCGAATCGATGCGGGAATTGTCGAATAGCCCCGTATAGAAATCGATTGCTTCTTTTGCTCGACCATGATTCTTACCCGAAAACATCAGGAAGACCGCCGCTTTTTCCACTTTGTCTCCGGCCCGTTGAATTTGCCAGCTCTGGAGACGATGCCAACTCCAGAACGGTGCGCCATGCGCAGGCGCGAAGCCGGCATTTGCCTACCAGCCGCAAAGATTTTTCGGACAATTTAACAGATACCCTCGGTGGTTTTGGCCAATGACGTCGATCCTTGCATTCTGCTCAGGGTTAGCGCCATGCCAAAAAGGTTAAACAATTGTTTACAGTATAATTAACGCTGTTAGATTGACCTCGGAGGCGGTTCTGCACCGCAAGCCGCCAAGGGGGATAAATGGAAAACACGATCCAAACACACCTGCTCGATGCCTTTCGCGCCTTCGAGAGAGTGCTGCCCGATATCGCACGCACCGGTATTTTTAGCCGTTCGGCGCAGCGCTATACTGGCGTGAACAAGAGCTACCGGCCCGTCGCCGAAGTGGTGCGCAAAAAGCGCGAAACCGACGATACGATTAGCCTCGCGCTGCAATTACCGCCCGATTTTCCGGCGTCGCAAGCGGGCGAGCATCTCGATATTGCGGTCGAGATACGCGGCGTACGCCACGTGCGCCAGTATTCGATCGTCAACCGCGACGCAAACGAACTGCAGATCACCGTAAAGAAGCAAAACAACGGTCTAGTTTCGTCTTTTATTCATGAGAACATCGTCGTCGGTAATCGCATGGAAATTTCTGCGCCGCGTGGCGGCTTCACTCTGCCTGCCAGAACTGCGAAAAGCTACATCTTTTGCTCCGCGGGCAGCGGCATCACACCCGTTTACGCGATGGCACGCGAGCTTCTGTCATCGGGGGCAGAGGCGGATGTCCACTTTTATCACGCGGCACGCTCTGCTGAAGGGATTATCTTTCGCGCCGAACTCGAGCATCTCGCCGAAGGCCAGGGCAACTTTCTGCCACAATTTTTTCTGAGTGAGGCCGAGGGCATCGAAAAGCGCCGCCTGAATTCTAAGGCGCTGAAATCGCTGATCGGCAACGGCCTCGATAAGGCTAACACGCAGGTGATGCTGTGTGGTCCCGGAGACTTCGTGAAAGATCTTGAAGAAGGATTTCGCGCGATGGGCGTGCAGAATATCGCGAGCGAATATTACACGCTGCCCACTGTACCGGCAACAACAGAAGCCGGTCATGCAATTTTCGTGGGTTCGCGCGTCGAAACTGCAGCCTCAGGTAACTTACTCGAAACCGCCGAAGCCGCGGGCCTCAAGCCCAAGCACGGTTGCCGCCGGGGTATCTGCCACGAATGTAAAGCACACAAAAAATCGGGAATGGTAAAAAATATCCTGACCGGTCAAATCACACAGGGTGAAGAAAACATCCAGCTCTGCGTGAGTCAGGCAGTAGGAAAAGTGGAGATAGAATTATGAAAAACAGAAAACTGACACCAGAAGAAACCCAATCCTTCGGCGCCGAACTCGATCAGCTGCGCGCCGAGACGCTCGCTAAAGTCGGCGAAGAAGATGCGAAGTACATCCGCGACATCATTCAGCTGTGCCGTGATCACGAACTGCTCGGCCGCGAACTATTAAAGGGAGACGGGCAAAACCCGGCATCCTGGCTCAAGGGTACCTGGTCACTCGGCATCGCCAAAATTCTCGAAAACATGGAAATCGGGCATAATGTCATGCATGGCCAGTACGACTTTATGAACGATCCGGACATCCATTCGCAGACCTATGAATGGGACACCGCGTCGCACTCGGACGGCTGGCGCCATTCGCATAACTATATGCACCACACTTACACCAACATCGTCGGTAAAGACCGCGACCTGGGCTATGGCATTCTGCGCCTCACCGACGATGAGCCATGGAAACCACAGCACCTCGCACAACCCATCTCGAACACTCTGCTTTCACTGTTCTTTGAATGGGGTGTGGCATTGCACGACCTCGAGACAGACCGCATCAAAGACGGCGAAAAAAAGCTAACGCTGAAAGAAGTGATGCCAGTGCTGAAAAAAATGTTTGCGCAGGCGGCGAAGGACTATGTGTACTTCCCCGCGACTGCCGGAGCAAACGCACTGCCGGTGCTTACAGGCAATGTCGCGGCGAACCTGATGCGCAACGTCTGGGCACACGCGATCATCTTCTGCGGACACTTCACCTCTGACGCTGAAACCTTTAAACAGGAAGAAGTCACCGACGAAAGCCGCGGCGCATGGTACCTGCGTCAGCTCAGGGGTTCAAGTAACCTGACGGGCGACTGGTGGTTCCACATTCTGTCGGGCAACCTGAGCCACCAGATTGAACACCACCTGTTCCCTGACATTCCCGCGTGGCGCTACGCTGAGATGGCGCCGAAGGTACGCGAGATCTGCGCGAAGTACGGGCAGCATTACAATACCGGCAGTTTCGCGAAGCAGTACAGTGAAGTGCTCAAGCGCATCTTCAGGTACTCGCTGCCGGATGGGTGGTTTAAGGCGGCGTGATTAACATCCAATGACTTTCGCGCTGCGCGCGAATGTCATTGGATAAACTCTTCGATGTATTTGTTTACGAGGTCTGGGTGCGAACGTTGCACCCAGTGGTTCGCGTCGACATAGTGCAACTGGGCCTGTGGGCAGACATCTGTCACGTTCGAATAAATTTCCGGGGTGATTGCGAGGTCGTGATTGGGGATAATCACTTGTACACGAGTATCAATCCGACTGGGGACTTCGATCCATTTGCCCTGCAGCATTTCGCGGTAGAGGTTGAGCGGATTGACGGCGATCTTGCCGATGTCTTCGTTGGTGGCGTCGAGCATCGGGTCTTCGGGCGGCACGCCACCCTGCATGAGCGCACGCGGCCACACGAGGCGGCCGAAGTTGTTGAGAATAAAATCGGGGACGTAGGGCAGCTGGAACAGGTAGATGTACCATGACTTCGCGGTTTGCTGCACACCTTCGAGCATCTTGCCGGGGTTCAACGATTTGAATTTGCCGAACAGGTTCTCGCGCGCGAGCGCCGGGTGCGGCCCACTCACGGCGGTATAAGAAGCAATTTGGGATGCATATTCGGGGCGAGAAGCGAACACCCAGCTGATGATTGCACCCCAGTCGTGCGCCACCAAATGAGTTTCTTTTGCACCCAATGCCTTGATCGCCGCAGAAATCAGCGGCAGAATATTGTCGATGTGGTAGCCTGAACGCTCAGGCGGAGCATCCGACCCACCAACGCCCGGCAGGTCGATTGCGCCGACGCGGTACTTCTTCGAGAAATATTCCATCTGGTGCGACCACGTGTCGTGCGAATCGGGCCAGCCATGTATAAAGAGGATTGCCTTCGACGACTCGGGACCGGCGACCTGCATGTGTATTTTTCCCGTGGGCACGGAGGCCTCAGGGCCGCTGCTGCCAGGGATGGCATCGGCGCGGCGGCCAAAGGAAACGGGGATCGAGATGGATTCGGATTTCATTTTGCCTCGCTATTGCATGGTAGTGGCCACACGAATAGTTAGTCGCAATAGCAGAAACCCGAGGTCAAGAATTTGACGGATTGTTCAATTTCATTAGAGCCTGACAAGAACGCGGCGAACATCCTTAATTGCAGCAGGACATACGAGGCAACACAACAACGACCCTTTTACCGGCCTCATTCAGCCACCGATCCACTCAGGTCCGTAAATCACATGGTGTAGAAAGATATTGGGCAATTACGAAAAATGTTCCGTGATTCATGCAATTGGATGATCTGGCCGATCTTGACGAATCCGGCCAAGGGTTTTCTTGTATGTCAAAATATGACAAACTCGTCAAAATTTCACCTTTGCCGATCTAATAAATAATTGTCGCTCTGTACTCCAAGGAGTACAAGTCGGCATGAGCTACCGATCATTTGCCTCAATCTTGCTTTGTCTTTTTCTGGTTCAATGTTATAAGGTTCCAAAACAAGAGAATTCACCTCAAAATTCCGCACCTTCCGGTGTGGGACCGACTCCAGCAATGCCAGCCCCATCTCTATCCAAAACAGGTGGCGTTTATAATCAGCCTTCAAATGTCACAGTTAATGCCCCAATTCCGAACGCCATCGTTTGTTACTCGATAAATGGAGTCACGCCAGCTTGCGATGCAGGCTTGAGCTGCATTGCTGGAAGCAAAATTCCAGCCGGGTGGACTATCCAGGTGTCATCTGGCACGCTCAGACTTCTTACATGTGCTCCAGGTTATTCCTCCTCCGGCTTGGTCACGCAAACCTTCACGCTGGACCAGATACCACCGGCAAATGCGACTTCCTTTAGCGCCACTGCCGGCAACACCACGATCCAACTTACGTGGGCTAACCCCAGTTCAGATTTTACAGGTATTGTTATCATGCGCAAGACAGGATCCGCGCCAACGGCCGTCGGTGACGGCCAGCAAGTCTATTCAGGGACAGGGACAAACTTGATACAGACGGGTTTAACAAATGGCGTCACTTACTATTATGCCGCATTTTCGACGGATGCCGCTGGCAATTATAGCGGTGGCGTTACCGCAAGCGCAGCACCGTTTGACCCACCACCAGGCAATATTTCCATTTCGACCTTTAACTGGGCTAGCTCCAAGGTTTGGATGGTATGGTCGAATCCTTTGGACTCCGACTTTGCCGGCGTGAGAATAATTAAGAAAACAGGAGGCTATCCAACCGGTCCTTATGACGGTGGCTATGTTTATCAGGGAAATGGAACAAGTTATACCGATACGGCAGTCTCAAACGGCACAACGTATTATTACGGCTTCTACGCGTATGACACAGCGGGTGGTTATTCTTCGGGAGTTTCTTACGGAGCTTCTCCAAGTCTGTCCTCGCCATCTTTGTGGAATTTGCAAAGCGGAAACCAGCAAAATACTTTTACCTGGTATGCATCGGGCACGTCGAATGCTGCTGGAATCCGCATTGTGCGCAAGGCTGGCAGCCTTCCGTTTAACTTTTCTGACGGTACAGTTGTGCTGAACCAGAGCACCACGCCCGGAGCGTCTGGCAACGTGACTGACAGCAGCCTGCAAAACGGTACCACCTATTATTATGCTGCGTATGCATGGGACTCTTACGGAGTATATTCGGCTGCATCTACGGGCAGCGCCAAACCTGCAATTCCTGCGCCCTCCATTTTTTCTGCTACAGCAGGTTATAACCAGGTCTCCCTGTCCTGGGTAAATCCATCGGCGGGTAATTTAGCCTCGGTGAAAGTATTGCGAAAGACTACAGGTTATCCCAGTTCGGTCAGCGATGGCGTGGTAATTTATGACGGCACCGGAACGAGCATAACCGACACTGGATTGCCGAGCGGAGTTTTTTACTATTATGCAGCATTTGCAGTTGATACGGGTGGCATTGCATCCCCCGCCGCCGTACAAACGGGCAGGCCCATAGTTATCCCTGAAGTGACCGGCCTCGCCACGACAAATGCCATTAACCAGATTTCCCTGAGCTGGACGAATCCGACGACACCAAATTTTGCCAGTGTCAAGGTGGTTAGAAATTCATGGTATCCAAGTTCACCGACAGATGGAACAACAGTCTATACAGGCACTGGCACCACCGTAACAGAAACCGGCCTGCCCAGTTCCACATACCAATATTATCGCGTCTTCGTGTACGACTGTTGTTCGGCGGTCTCGAGTGGCGCGACAATCAACGCGATGCCGGCAGCCCTACCCGAAGTTACGGGTCTCACGACAACCCCAGGCGCAAGGCAAATCGTTCTAAACTGGACGAACCCGGCTATCGCGGGAGTTGTCGGCGTCCGTATCATGCGGAGCTCGTATGGTTTTCCGACGAACCCGAATTCAGGCACCCCGGTTTATACGGGTTCGGCCACGAGCTTCACAGACACCCCTTTGGCGAATGATGAAACCCAATTTTACCGCGTTTTCACCTATGATAATTATACCGCCTATTCCTCGGGTGCAACCATCAGCTCGGCTGCAAATCCTGGCAAAGAAGTCACATCGGGCTGGAATAAGATACTGACACCGACCGGTTCGGCTGCAGTAAAGGTCACAGTTGACTCTGCGGGCAATGTTTATGTTACAGGATACGGATATAATCTGGTCAATGCCACTTCAGGGCTGGACTTTTGGATAAAAAAATTCGCACCAGATGGAACCGAAGACACTGCAAACTGGGATAAAAAATTCAACTCATCCGGTGGCAACTCTGACATGCCGCAGGCTCTTTCTATCGACGCCGCAGGTAATATCTATGTGGCCGCGAGCATCAACCAGAATGGATGGTGGCTGAAGAAATTTAATGCAGCCGGCACCGAGGATACCGTAGGCTGGAATAAAATTACGGGAGGTTCACTGAGCGAACCCAAGGGAATCGCATTCGATAGTTCTGGAAACGTTTTCATAGCGGGCCATGGAGAAGACCTGGTTGGTACGAATACCAATCGCGACTGGTGGATTCGCAAGTTCTCCCCGGCGGGAATGGAAGATATGACCTGGAACAAGAAAATCCACAGCAGTGGCGCTTTCGATGATGGCGCGACTGCCATCGCGATCGGCAGCAATGACGACGTCTATGTTGCAGGTTACGCATATTGCCTGGTTGGAAGCAGCACGATGGACGACTGGTGGATAAAAAAATTCAATTCTACTGGAACCGAGATCACTTCGGGCTGGGACAAGCGTTTTGACAGTGGTTCTATCTACTGGGAAAGGCCAGCCGCCATTGCTGTGGATTCGGCAAACTATGTCTATGTCACGGGTTACTGGGGAGAATCCTCATCTGGTGCCGCGACGCAATGGTTAACCAAGAAGTTCGCCGCCTTTGGCTGGGAAGAATCTCTCGGCTGGAATAAGCTTTTCCCGAGTACGTCAGAGGGCTACAGCATCGCGATAGATGCCAGTGATAACGTGTTTATTTCCGGGACAATACAGAATAAAGTCAAGTCGTCGAGCCTGAACGATATGGTTATTAAGAAGTACGCATCCGATGGAACGGAAGATGTCCTGAACTGGGATCGTAAGTTCGATTATTCCGCGTACTATGATCACGCTTTCGGTTTGGCTATAGGCCCGTCGGGTGAATTATACATAGCCGGATTGGCAGGCGCCACTACCGGAAGTTCTGCATGGATCAAGAAATTCAACCCATGAATCGGCTGCTAACCTATATTCACACGTTAGTAGCGCGTTTTATGATCCTGTTCGCTTTGGGTTCAACAATCCCTGCACTTGGCGATGACCCCGAAGAAGCAATCCCATTAGAAAAGAAAGCCGAACCGGAAAAGATCAAACTCGCCAAACCACCGGGTGAAAGCGACACTACGGCACCCAGAAAGCAGGACGCTGAAAATCCGACTGCGCGGCCCGACGAATCTGCACAGACAAAGGCCGATCTGAAGGACAACAACACCCTGCCGGCCGACGGAAAACCGGCAATGGAAAAGCGCGAAGACGAAAAACCATTAGCCACAAAACCTGTTGAGATTCAGGCACCTGCCCGCACCGAAATTAACAATCAACCGGCCTTAACAGTGGGTGGCAGCCTCGCAGTTATCAACACCAGCGGCGAGATTCACAACTACCTCGACACAGCCGTCGGTGTGAATGTGTTCGCGCATACTGGTTTCCTCGCCGATGTTTTGCCTGTTGCCGCGTTTGCGCAGGCTGGGTATTTTAACGCCAGCAGTTACTCTGTGCAATCAATGTCGTTCTTTTACGGACAACTCGGTGCAGGTGTGCCGATAGATCTGCCATGGGATCTGACGCTTTTTCCCTATGCAGCTGCGGGTATCCATACCGGAAAATATACCCCCGTCAGCAGCTCAGTCGCCGCTTCGAGATTTCTGCTGGCTTCATTCGACCTCGGTACAATCGTATCGTACCGGTTATCCAGGGAAATAGGCATCACCATCAAAGGCGGCTGGATGCCCGTGCTCGATGAATTTGTCTCCAGCAACTTCTGGCATATCGGAGCGGGAGCAACATATGCACTCTAGAATTTGCTGTGTCATTTTTCTGCTGCTGACGGCATGCAGCAACTATGGCGACAAGATGCTGCAGAGTGCTTCATCCACCACCACGGGAACTGTAACCCCTTCTGGCGCCGGCACCCGTTCGGGCACTGAGGATTTGACCTGGAACAAGGCGGTCGGCGGCAGCAATGCCGAACGATCTTACAAAACCGCGGTCGACTCCTCGGGCAATGTGTATGTCATTGGCGCGAACCAGAATTTTGTCAGCGGTGTTTCGGGTAACGATTGGGTGATTCGCAAATACAACTCCGCAGGAACCGAAATCACGGCCGGGTGGCCCATCGCCGCCAATGGCAGTGCTAATGCCAGTGACGTGCCGCAGGCAATTGTCGTTGATAAGAATGGCGATATCTATGTCGCGGGCAGCTGCATCGTGACCGGCTCGTCTTATGCCGATTGGTGCATTAAAAAATTCAGCGCGAGCGGTATCGAAAACACGGCGCAATGGAATTTGCGCTTTAGCAGCAGCTTTGACCAGACTGATACGATTCAGGCGCTCGCGGTGGATAGCCAGAATAATCTGTATGTCGCTGGAACAGGCTTTAACCTTGTTACAGCTGGTAGTTCTGCGGGCGATTGGTGGATAAAGAAATTCAGCTCAACAGCGATCGAAGACCAGACGAATTGGAATAAGAAATTCGACGGGGGGGCCGGTGCAACCGTCAACGACCTCGTGATCGATGCGGGTGACAACGTTTATGCGGTGGGTTATGGCTACAACCTGATCAATGGCACAAGTGGTTACGACTGGTGGCTGAAGAAATTTTCTTCCATCGGCGTCGAAGATACGGGAAACTGGGATAAAAAATTCCCCGTCAGCGGCAGCGCAGAAGAAGTGGCCTACGGGGTCGCTCTCGACAGCAGTGGCAATGTCTATGTCGTCGGGTGTGGCACAAACCTCGTCTCGGCTTCAAGCGGCGTCGACTGGTGGCTGAAAAAATTCAGCAGCAGCGGTATCGAAGACACGCTCAATTGGGATAAAAAGTTCAGCAGCTCTGGCACCCAGGAAGACCGCGCATTTTCAGTGGCAGTCTCAGCAGCAGGATATGTGTACGTCGCCGGTTTTGGTACAAACCTGCTTAGCGTTTCCAGCGGAAATGACGGCTGGGTAAAAAGATTCACCACTTCTGGCGCCGAAGACACGACAAATTGGAATAAGACGATCGGCACGTCGGGCGTCGACCAGATGAACAAGGTGACGCTCTCAGGCAGCGGCCATGTCTATGTGTCGGGTTTTGGGAACAACCTCGTGAACGGATCGAGCCAGGCTGATTGGTGGATTAAGAAATATACTGAATAATATTGCAGCAGGAAATCTTTTAAATCGGCGGATTTTGCCGATTCACTGCGTAAAGAGTCGCCTGTAGATATCCCGATTCTCGGCGTCATGGCAGATGAACCGGATTTCTTCGAGCGATTTCACCTGCATCGCGAATTCGGCCATAACCTTCGCCACAATGTCTGCCGCGCGGGGCTTCGGAAATCCGTACACGCCCGTGCTGATATTGGAAAATGCAATCGTGTGGAGCTTATTTTCTTCTGCGAGCTGCAGCGACTTGCGATAGGCTGACGCGAGTAAATGATCTTCGTTGCGACTGCCGCCATGCCAGACAGGTCCCACGGCATGTATAACGTAACGGCACGGCAGATTTCCGGCAGGGGTGATGACCGCCGCTCCAGTCGGACATCCGCCCTGTGCCGCGCGTATCTTGTCACACTCGCGCATGAGCTCGGGCCCTGCCGCACGATGTATGGCACCGTCGACACCACCGCCACCCACGAGTTCGGCGTTGGCCGCGTTCACAATTGCATCGACCCGCTCCCGCGTAATATCGCCCTGAACGACTGAGATCCGCATATTGGGACAATCGGTTCAGGGAACCGTTGAGCGCAAGCGGAAACAGGCCCGCATTTCATGTCGCAGCGGAATAGAGTCATTGACGGATTGTGGGCTCCAGACTGCTGGTCTTGCGTGAGCTCATCGTCAGTTACCGATCTAAAGCGTGTCAGCAAATTCATGCAGAAGGGAACAGCAACTCTCTGCCGCTCGGTTTTATTTTTTATCATCAGTACATGCGCTCTGTCTGCCGAAGGCGAGACCGCCATGGTAAAAAAAACCAGGAAAAATGCGCTCAATGTGCAGCTGGCAGAACTTTTCTTCAAATCTTACTTTATTAACTATGAGCACATGGTTGCGTCGCGGCATGGAGTCGTCGTCGAGGGCGGCTATATAGGCCCCTACACTTTTTCCCTGAATCTTTCGGGCAAGGCGGCCAAGTGGCAGGCTTCGCAGGGTTATACGTTCGGAGCACAATACCGTCTGCATTTTTGGGAAAGCATGGATTCCGCTTTCATCGGAGCGTTTTATAAATATGGCAGCCTCGCGGGCACGATTCTTTCTTCTGATGGCTCCGGAGTTCTTTTCACTTCAACCAATGGACAACCGCCGATCGGTTTTGTCTCCGTTTATCATATCATCGGTGTACAGTTGGGAATGCGCATTGTGTGGGATTCAGGATTTAACCTGGCAGGTCGCGTGGGTGCCGGGGTGAATCTTGGTTCGCTGCGATATAGTACGCAGGATTTTGAAACCAATCGAAACGCGTTTGCCACCGTGTTTGCGACTGTCCTGGGTTTTGATATGGAGATTTCTGCCGGTTATGCGTTCTGAAATAGTCCGGGGCAGGGGGAAACTATGCAAAAAAGGATAACAGCACTTCTGGCTGCGGTGATTTGTGCACTGATATCTGGCTGTGCAATGGAGATGCCCGAAGTACCCAAGGCCGACCTCGTCATTACCGCGCTTTCGCCGGTAGAAAACACGAGCATCAACCAGAATAGCAGCCTGATCGTGAACTACACCTGGAGCATTGAAAAGTACGACCCCAGCAAGAAATACAAAATGCAGATTCTTCTTTATGATACCAATCGCAGCAGCGCGGAAATGGTGAAGGCCTTTGATATCAATGCGGCCTCGGGAAGCGCCAGCATGGGCTATAGCGCGCTGGAGTTTTATAATTGTATCTTGGGCTGCGTCAGAAAGGCTGCCCTGCCGTTCCGTTTGTATTTTACGATCGAGCAACTAAGCGATTCGGGCTCGACCTATGGCACCACGCTCGCACGCAGCAGGGAATATATTTACAATTAAGGTTAAAATTGGATTTGCGTTAAGCGCGTATTGAGACTTGTGTCATCTATGAGAAAGCAGACAAATTATCTTTTGGGCATTCTGGTATTGATCTGCATCGTTGCCGGACCCCAGCACAGCAAAGATGCAAAGAGCGAAGAGCCCGGCGAGCTGAAACTGGAGCTCCTAAACTTTCAGGTCAAAAAAAACCACCGCATCGTGGTGAGACTCGACTGGGGAAAGTCAACTGCAATAGGTGACAATACTGCAGTGAACCGCGTCAAGGGTGAAGGCAAAGACGCTGCGGGCAGTTTTACGTATGTCGTAACGCGGGTAGCAAACCCCGAGTGGACAGAGTATTCACTCTGGATGAATTATGACAGCGGTCAAAAGAAGAACCAATCGCTGCGGCTCCGATGGGTTACGAACGGGCATGAACCGCCGGACAACTCTGAGGTCACGGAAGGTGTATGGACTTTTGGGTCAAAGACCGGAAAACTTTCCGGTAAGGTAAATTGACCAGATTCCAAATTGGCATATAGTCTTTTTTCGCAACTTTTTCCGAAAGAAAGCATCAAACTTAATATGTTCTCTTTTGCCGCCGACACCTATGTTACGCCCTCAGACCAACACACCGACTGGCAAGATTACCTGTTGCTGCGCTCACGCTGGTGGCTCTATGCTCGCTTCGTCAGAACCGTCTTTAAATCGCGCAAGCTGATCGAAGAAAACCGTTACAATAACGAAAACTGGGCACAGACGTCTTTTGACGTCATGCAGGCCATCGAGTCCGTAGGTGGGCGTTTTGAAATCAGCGGCATCGACAACCTGCGCAAGGCTGAAGGGCCGTTGGTGATTATAGCCAACCATATGAGCGCGCTCGAGACTTTTGTTTTACCTTGCCTGGTGACGCCTATTAAGCCAACGACATTTGTCGTCAAAGAGAAGCTGATGCGCGGCGTGTTCTTCGGCAAGATCATGAAATCGCGCGACCCAATAGTGGTCGGTCGCGAAAATGCGCGCGAAGACATGGAAATCGTTTTGCGCGAGGGCGAAAAACGGCTGCGCGAAGGCAAATCCGTCATTCTGTTTCCCGAGGGCACACGGCAGGCTTCTTTTATTCCCGAAAATTTCAACTCACTGGGTACCAAACTTGCGAAACGCGCGGGCGTCAAAGTGATGCCCGTTGCGCTCAAAACCGACTTCTGGAGCAATGGCCGTTTTCTGAAGGGCTTTGGCCCGCTCAAGCGCCGGCGCAGAATTCACATTGCATTCGGCGAGGCGATGGATGTCGAAAAGAAAGAAAAAGAGACTCACCAACGAGTGGTGGATTTTATTTCACGGAATTTCGCAAGCTGGACAAAGTAAATTCAGCCCACAAAAAAGCCGCGCACCGCGCGGCTTTTTTTGTGGCTTTAAATACCTTTGCTTATGCAAAGGTTTTTCTGCCGAAGAACCTCTTGCGGTTGAACTTCGGGCGGTTCTTATGCGCCACGATCTGGTAGCAGGTCGCATGGCCTTCTTCGGCGATATTGGTCGACCAGGCAAGAAAGGCATCCCACAGGCGGAACCAATAGGCGTTGTACGCGCCCATAATTTTATCTTCGTTCGACAGCCAGTTTTGGTGCCACTGGTTGAGCGTGCGTGAGTAGTGGATGCCGATGGTTTCTACGCTGCGCACTTCGAACTTTGCTTTTTCGAGCTTCGCAATGTACCACTTCAGCGGCATACTCGCGTCGGCGCCGGGGAAAATGTATTTGTTCATAAACAGACCCCAAACAAGGCTTTCCATGTTCCACAGGCCGGCTTTGAGGCCAGCGACCTGCTGGTAATAGATACCGTCGTCTTCGAGCAGGTTATAGATCTGCTTCATGAACCTATTGAAATTCTTGACTCCAACGTGTTCGGCCATTTCAACGCAGGTGATTTTATCAAATTTCTGCTTTGGAATATCGCGGTAATCGATTTTTAGCACCTGCACTTTGCCTTCGAGTTTCTGTTTTTTAATTTGTTCGCTGATATACTGGTATCCCTGTTCGGCGATGGTGACGCCGGTGACATTGGCGCCGTATTTTTTGGCGGAGTTATAAAGTAGGGTACCCCAACCGCAACCGATGTCGAGCATCTTGTCGCCCTTCTGTAGCAGAATTTTTTCGGCAATGAGATCGATCTTCGCCTGTTGTGCCTGCTCGAGGTTTTCTTTGCCGGTCTTATAGATACCGCTTGTATAGATCATCGGCTTGCCGAGAAACCACGAGAAGAAGTCGTTGCCGATATCGTAGTGGTCTTGCGCGATGCGGGTATCCTGTGCTTTCGAGTGGATGATTACCTGCGGTAAAAATTTCGTCAAAAGAAAGCTGTAGTGCGATGAAACAAACTTGAAATCGAAGATTTCATGTTTGTTGGCGATCAGCTCGGCAAAGGTGTCGACTGTCAGATCAATATCGCCGACGATATAATCTTCCACGACTCGGGTAATGGGAACTTTTTTTTGTTTGTAGCGGCCCGCGAGAGAGTTTTTCTTCACGCGAACGAAATCTGATATTTGCATTTCGGCATTAAACAAATTAAAGACAAGCTGTACACGCTAAATTTAACAAAGTTAGATATACTGACGCAGGCGTCACTAAGCAGCTGCTAAAACAGATGTGCAGCAGGATGCTAAAGATTACTTCCTGCTGTTGTCCATTACTTGTCTTTTCCCAGCATTCGCGGAAACAGGAGATTGGTTTCAATCTCCATGTGCTCTTTCAGGTCTGTGTTGAGTTGCTTGAGTTTATACGCAAGCCGCGCCAGCACAGGGATAAATCCGCCTTTCGCCGAAAGGTTATCTGCAAGCCGCTTTACATGTTCCATTTCATCTTCATGGTGCTTGTGGTCGCTCAGCATGTGCTTAATCTGCTCGCTGATGGCCGGGTTTGATGGGTCGACTTTTATCTGCCCGTTCTGCTCGATCCACGGAAAAAGAATCTCTTCTTCGTCACGCAGGTGCGCGAGCATGTCGTGGTGGTATTTTTCCCATAAACTACTGAGCTCGCCGAGTTCTGAAGGTGCATTTTTCATTTCGCGCCCGGCTTCCATCAAAAGCTCGGCAATCTCTTCCATAATGTGCCGCGTAAAATCGTGGTGCGTGGTTATCAGGTAGCTGATCACCTGCAGGTTACCGTATTCGGGCAAATGCTGCCCCATGGTGTAAGCGTTTGTCTGGTTCATAAATCCCCCTCTTTCGGGCCTGCGTCACCCGCTCAGATGCCTCATTTGTGCAAGCGGGTGTGCGGCGTCAACTCAGAGGATTAATAGAGTCATTTATCCGTAATAATTGACGCAGCGTATCATTCCCCAAAACTTTCCGCATGCCGCTCATTCTTGATCCGCAAAGCCAGCAGCCCAGGACGGCGAACGGCTTCTTTTTTTCGCTCGATCGTGAGCCCCACCGTGCGCGCACCAAGCAGATTATGACTGCGCATCCCGAAATCAAAAAACTCATCAGCCGCAATGGGTGGTCTTTTCTCGTCATTTTGCTGATCGTTACAGGGCAGACTGCGATAGCAGGGTGGTGTGGTACGCAGGCGTGGTGGGTTACCTTTGCCATGGCTTTTGCCATCGGCGCCTACGCAAACCATGCGCTGTTCGTCATGATCCACGAGGCGTCGCATAACCTGATCTTCAAAACGCGCTGGCTCAATAAAATCGCCGGAATCATGTGTAATTTTCCGATGGGGTTTCCGAGCTCTGAATCTTTTCAGCGCTACCACCTGAAACACCACATCTATCAGGGCGTCTATGCTCTCGATGCGGATTTATCTTCGGACTGGGAAGCCAGGCTCGTCGGCAAATCGGCACTCGGTAAAGCGCTCTGGTTACTGTTTTATCCGGTCGTGCAGGCTAGCCGCCCGTTCAGGCTGACAGAGATTCGCCTGTTCGACGGCTGGATCGCCTTCAACTGGTTCTGCCAGATTGTGTTCAATGTCGCGGTCGTGTGGTTCTTCGGGCCGAAGGCCCTCGTCTATATGCTGGCTTCGCTATTCTTCTCAGTCGGATTGCACATTCTGGGCGCACGCTGGATCCAAGAGCATTATCTCGTTGCACCGCCACAGGAGACATACAGCTACTATGGGCCGCTCAATATCGTCGCGTTCAACGTCGGCTACCATAACGAGCATCATGATTTTCCTTCAGTGCCGTGGAACAAGCTGCCGGCAATCAAGCGCACCGCGCCCGAAGCTTATGATTCACTCGTGTCGCACCGCTCGTGGACTGCGCTGCTGATGCAATTTCTGTTCGACAAAAAACTTTCATTGCGGTCGCGCATGGTGCGTAATGAGCGCGGCGGCGTGGCACTCGACGATATCCGCGCGCCCGACCAGATGGATGCCGGCGGTTACGAATCGGCAGCGATCATAGCGGAAGAAAACCTCGAAGTGGCCGCAGAGAAACCGGCGCGCAAGGGTAAAGCCGCGGCAAAACGCCCTAAATCCGCGAAGAAAAAGGCAAAGCGTTCTACAAAAGCCAGATAGGCACAGGAGGCACTATGAGTAGTCCAGGTCAGAAAAAGTCGATCAAACAGGCGATGGCTGAAAGCGAAACCATCCGCATGTTCAATAACCCATTGCTGGAAAGGCTGAGCCACGTGCACCCGGCGACGCCGTTTGTAATTTACATTCCGGTGATCGGCGTACTGCTGTATTATACCTACCTCGCGGTGCCTCTCGCAGTCGCCGCTGCCGCGTTCGGCATCGGCATGTTGTTCTGGACAGTCGTTGAATATATTTTACACCGTTTTCTGTTCCATATTCCACAGACCAACAAGGTCTTCAAAGCGATCTATTTCTATTCGCACGGCATTCACCACGATGCACCGCGCGACGCGACCCGCCTCGTAATGCCACCGGGAGCGAGTATTCCCCTGGCAGTCAGCCTGTTCTTTCTGTACCGCTGGCTGATACCGCAGTATTACCTGCCTTTTACTGCAGGATTTATCACAGGGTATGTCATTTATGACTTTTTGCATTTTTCCGTTCATTTCTTCCAGTTTAAAAACTCCTATTTCAAGATGATCCGCCGCAATCACATGATGCACCACTACCGCGCTCCGCTGAAAAATTTTGGCTTTACCTCGCCTTTCTGGGATTTTGTCGGCGGCTCATACTTTGGGGCTAAACCCGAAGACAGGCAAATCAATGACCAATCGGGGCTTAAACCACTTTGAATCAGTGACCGAAGCCGCTCAGGGAACATCCCCACATGGCGCCGGTAAAAGAATACCGGAATTGCTGATGCCCGCAGGCAGCCTGCACAAGTTGCAGGTGGCTCTCGAGTATGGCGCAGACGCGGTATATTGCGGCGTGCCGCGCTATTCGCTGCGCGCGCGCGAAAATGAATTTCGCCTGCAGAATCTCGGCACTGCCGTCGGCCTAACCCGCGCGCGCGGTAAGAAGATCTATTTTACCGTAAATGCGATTCCGCGCAATTCCAAAATTCCCGGCTACCTGCGCTACCTGAAGGCGATGGCAGATCTTAAGCCCGACGGACTGATCATGGCTGACCCAGGGCTCATCATGATTACGCGCGATCATTTTCCGGATCTGCCAATCCACATTTCGGTGCAGACGAACACAATGAACTATGCCGCTGTCGAATTCTGGCAGCGCTTTGGTGCAAAGCGAGTGATTCTGTCGCGCGAAGTGACACTGGCAGAAGTGCGCGAAATCCGCGAGAAATGCCCTGAAATGGAGATCGAGGTCTTCGTGCATGGCTCGATCTGTATTGCGCACAGCGGGCGCTGCTTCATGAGTAATTATTTCGGTAACCGCGATGCAAACCAGGGAGCATGTAATAATGCGTGCCGCGATGCATACCAGGTATTTCTCAAAAATCCCAGTAAAGAAGATGCGTCGATGGAAATGATCACTTCTGAAGAAGGAACATTTTTGATGAATTCAAAAGATCTGCGCGCGATCGAGTTTCTCGATGAACTCACCGATATGGGCGTCGATTCGATCAAAGTCGAAGGCCGCACCAAAAACGATTACTATGCGGGCATGGTGGCCCGCACCTACCGCCGCGCGCTCGATGATATACGGGAAGGCAAGGCATTTGACCGCCGGTTGCTTGCCGAGCTCGACAAGGTAGCTTCACGCAAATATTTTTCCGGTTTTCTCACCCGCGGAAGGGAAGACCGTTTGCCGCCTGAAGAACTCGAATTCCAGAACAACGACGGCGGCAGCGAGCGGTGGCGCACACGCTTCTATGCAGGCTGCATCAAGCGCCAGGACTCGGACGGCACTGCCTGGTTTGATCTCAAAACGCGTCTCTCAGAAGGCGATCAAATTGAAGTTTTTTTCCCCGGCTTGTTTGATTCAGTGATCACTGTCGCCGATAAACTGGTCAGCCGTGGTGGAATGCATTCGGTGCTCAGCGGCGGCATCGGCGAAGTCGGTATGCATTTCCCGTTTCCCGTGCCGGAGCACACATTTCTGGCGAGGGTCGTCGCTGCTCCACTGGCCGCTGCTGCGGCCAACGGAGCAGCATAATCTATTTTGTTTTCGCCAGTGCCGTCGGGCTGGCAAACAATTGCCTGAATTTTTCTTTCAGCGTCGGTGCTTTCCACGCATCGCGGAACATATCGATAAATTCATGGAACTGGATCGCAACCCAGTTATGCGTGGTGAGATTTTTCGTCAGACCATAGCGCACGGTGACTGTCTCCGGGACAAAAGTACCGAACAGGCGATCCCAGATAATGAAGATGCCACCGTAGTTGGTATCGATATATTCCGGGTTAGAGCCGTGGTGCACGCGGTGGTGCGACGGTGTGTTCATCACGTATTCGAGCGGCCCCAGCGTGCGAATGGTTTCGGTGTGAATCCAGTATTGGTAGAGAAGACTAACCGACATCTGTATCAGAATCATGTGCGCGGGAAATCCCAAAAAGGCAATGGGCAACCAAAATGGTGTCTCGATCAGCGGTGCAGTCCATGACTGGCGCAGTGCGGTGGCGAGGTGATAGCGCTGGCTCGAGTGGTGCACCACATGCGACCCCCACAGAAAGCGAATCTCATGACTCAACCTGTGCATCCAGTAAAAAGCAAAATCGTCGAGGAACAACAGGATCACCCAAGCGTACCAGCCATTGCCCACGAGGTGCAATCCTCTTTTATAGCAAAGGTCGAGCAGAAAAATGAATACCACGTTCCAGAAAAAACGCACCACGAGACTGCCGACGCCGCCCGATAAGCTCGCTGCCGTGTCGGCGACGCCATAGGCTTTATTTTTGCGCCACAGCGCAAAATTTTCAATCCCCATTGTGATGAGATAAAAAGGGATTGCGAGAATTGTCGGTTCTTCCTTGATATACTGAATCACTTGTTCCATTATTTTCCTCCGCTAATCGAATTGGGTATGATAGCATTGCCCTGTAGCGCAATCAGCGCCGTGAAATCGCGCACAACCTGCAAAATATCGCGCTCTATAAAATCATCGCCGACAAGATGCCTCTCCGTCGCCATACCCTGCATCAGCAGGATAACCGCATGCGCCGCGGTGCGCAGTACGCTTTGGTGTGCATCGGGGAAAATCCGCTCAATCAGCGCATGCGTATTGAGACGATGCTGCGCGACGATCGGCTGTATGGCTGCCTTGAGCTCCTCATCAGCGGATGACTCTGCCAAAAGGCGCGAGATCGCGACAAAATTGGGGGATGCAAACCACTGCCAAAGGTCATCTGTCAGGCGGGTGAGATCCGGCTTGCTGCCTTCCCCCATCAGCTGTTCAAAATCGTGCATGACATTGTCAAAGAGATGGCGCGTGGCAGCGACAACCGCAGCGGTCTTCGTCGGGTAATAACGAAACAGCGCCCCCTGCGAGACGCCGGCGGTGCGTGCAATTTCAATCGTCGTCAGGCGACTGAAGCCCTGACTAACTATGCAGGTAACTGTGGCATTGTGCAGCTTCTGCTGGGTCTCGTGCCGTCGTTCTGCCTGCGTGCGCGACATAGGGCGGATTAGAATATATAAACATAGTGACTACTCGCTTTTTATAATGGCCTGAGGTCTTTCATAGTTAGTCAGGAGGCCTGAAGGTGATTTGCCGCTACGGAAATCCATAGCGGGTCGAAGCCGCAGCGTTATTAACTACAAACCGACTAAAGTTCGCGGCAAAAGCCTCCGGTAGTTAGTCAATTTCGGGACTGCGCGCCCATGACTCGCTTATATCACAATGAAAACAGATTTACGCAGAGCGGCATACCTCGCCGCGTACTGAATCCCGCGAAAACGGGTGGCCCAACCTGCAATGTCAGTTATCCGCAAAAACCTGATCACCAATGACTGGGTGATCTTCGCCCCGAATCGTCTTGCCCGCCCCAAAGAGCTCAAGGCAAAAGAACAGGACAACATAGAGGTTCTGGCTGGTCGCCCCGAGCACAAACCGGACTGCCCGTTTTGCCCGGGCAACGAGAAGCCGGAGGACAGCGTTGTGTTTACGCTGGACGAAGGTGCCCAATGGCGCGTGCGCGTGATCGAAAACAAATTCGCGAGCGTCACGCGCGATGTGACGCCCGCCAAACGTTTTACGCGCTTTCGTAAGGAGCTCGACGGCTTTGGCATTCACGACGTCTTCATCGATAACCCGCGCCACAACATGACGCTTGCGCTGATGTCGGTCGACGAAATCACCACGCTGATGAAGGCCTACCACCAGCGTTACCTTCAGGTTCTGGAAAACAATCTCGTGAAGCATGCAGTGATTTTCAAGAACCAGGGTATCAAAGCCGGCGGCTCGCTCGAACATCCGCATTCACAGATCTATGGCCTGCCCGTGGTTCCCTTCGAGATCAACGTGCGCATGCATGAGATGGAGCGCTATTTCGAGACCGACGACAACTGCCTGATGTGCGACATTATGCGCGATGAGCTGGCTGAGAAAGAACGGCTCATCTATGAGAACGCGGGGTTCGTGAGTTTCATGTCTTATGCAGATCTATCGCCCTACCATTTTTGGATCGTCCCTAAAAGACATGACCACACTTTCGCCAAAGTCACGGGACAGGAACTGGCTGAACTGGCAGATTGCATAAAAATGGTATTCGGCAAAATGTTCACAGCGCTGCATAACCCTGATTTCAATTTTGTTTTCCAGTCGCTGACGCACCACGACGAAGGCGCCGACTACTTTCACTGGTACATCAGTGTCATTCCACAGATCAAAACCAAGGGCGGCATTTCGTATGCAGGCGGTCTCTACGTAAACCCGGTGATGCCCGAAGATGCAGCGAAAGTTTTGCGCGAAACAGAGATTGCGAAATAAGAGAGGATCTTCACCGTGAATGCCGTCGGTCACCTGTTGCGAAATTCTTCCGCCTGGGCAGTGGAGCAATTTTATCTGCGCTTCAGCCAGCTCGGTCGCCTGCACCCGCTGTGGAATCCGCTCGCACAGGGCGTACAGGTACTCACCGATATTCCATATCTGCCGACTGGTTCGAGTTTCCACACTCTCGATATCTATCGCCCTGCGCATATCAAGGGGCATGCTCCGGTAGTACTCTATATCCATGGTGGCGGATTCACCATGCTGTCGAAAGAATCGCACTGGATCATGGCCCTCATGTTTGCGCGCGCGGGCTATGTGGTATTCAACATCAATTACACGCTCGCACACGAAGCGCCTTTTCCTGCTGCAATCGAAGATTCACTGCACGCCCTCAAATTCGTTACCCGCAATGCGGGTCTTTACAAAGGTAATGCCAATCGCATCATTCTTGCGGGAGAATCTGCCGGGGCAAATCTTGCCTTGTCGGTGGCGCTCGCGGCTAAGCATGACGATGTTAACAACACCCTCGCGCATGAAATTTACGCGTTGAACCCGCAGCTCGAGGCGATGATGCTCGGCTGTGGTTTATTTGAAGTCGGTCACATTGAGCGGTTTAGGGGCAAGATGCCCGACGTATTTTTGCCAGTGCTCGAGCATATATCGGAAACATATCTCGGCTCAGACCAAGCAGACAACGTACACCGGCCCCTCGCAAACCCGCTCTCGCTGCTTGAGGCCAATGAAGATATTAGGCGCGCCCTGCCACCGGCTTTTGTCTTTTGCGGCGGCGCTGACCCTATCCTGGATGATTCGTTGCGATTGGCTGCCGCACTCAAGCGCCGCCATGCACGCACTTCGCTGCGCATTTACCCGGGTCGCCACCATGCCTTCCACGCTTTTGTGCCCATCGACGGCATGGCGCGCGACTGCTGGCATGACCAGATGGATTTTTTGGAGCGTATTGCAGCAGGTGCTTAACAATCTTCCCTGCGGCAGCCAGACTATATAGCTTCGAGTTTCTTTTTCAGATTCTGCAGCGCCGTGGCGGACTGGCTTGCGATGCGCGGCCTTACGACGAGCGGTTCAAACCAGGCCAGCGGCCCTTTGACGTCATAAGTCAGGGTGCGCATGAAAAGCGTGCGCTGATCGCGCACTTCAAATTCATAGTGAATTGTCAGATCGAAAAGTGACGAGCTTCCCTGAACTTCCCAGCGAGCTGCGCGGTCGCTCAGCCTCACGATGTAATGCGTTTCGCGCTGCACCTGGATGAAAGGATAAGTCACTGTTATGATTTCGCGAAACTCGTCCCCGACCCGAAGCGGCGTGCGCGGTAGAACCGCCGAGGTAGATGCAGGGTGCCATTCATGCCACAGATCGGGGCGGCTGACATAGTCGAACACCACGGGCGGCTTGGCTGCGATCAGAATTTCATTGTAGAGCTGTGGCACTCAGCCCATCGCACACAGGGGAGCGCGGTGCAAAGTCTAAATTGGCTCCTGTGCCTGATGGAACCAGTTATCCTTGACAATGGACTACGAATGCGGATTGCATCTGCTTCGGCAGAATGAATTCTATGGCAACCCCTAACCCCGCCGGCCCTGCGTATTATTCGAACGTGCGCGATGACATGATTGCCATGATCGAAGGCAGGGGGCTGCGCATTCTCGAGGTTGGTTGCGGCGCTGGCTCGACCCTGCTCGCTGCGAAAGAACAAGGTGTTGCCGCAGATATTGTCGGTGCCGAATACGTTGAATCAGTTGCTGAAATAGCCAAAAAGCGCGGTTTGAAAAAGATCTATACCGGTGATTTCAGCATTGCCGCCCGAAAAATACAATCCAAAGAACCCAAGTTTGACGCAATAATATTCGGCGATGTGCTTGAGCACATGGCCGATCCATGGGCGGCACTGACACTGGCGAAAGATCTTTTAGTTGACGGTGGTCAGGTTGTTGCGAGCGTTCCGAATTTTCGTTACTGGCGGGTGATGTACAATGTGTTTCTGCGCGGCAACTTTCGTTACGAAGCCGATGGCATCATGGATAAAACGCACCTGCGCTTTTTTTGTCGCAAGAACATTATCGAAATGGTAAGCCAGAATTACCAGATTACCAAGATCTATGGTACGATGCCTAAATCCGGCAAAATTATCAGGGCCATGAGCCTCGGATTACTGAGCGAATTTGGTACAGTACAATACGTGGTGCATGCCCTGAAGCGGTAAAGCTAAGATTTTTCCTTTGAACACTGCACCGGTAAAGAGGCGTTTTCCGGGTCTGTAATGATATCGGTGAAAATATTGGCAATTCCGCTATGAATGTCATGCCCCTGGGGCGCAAAGTTGCACAATGCTGACCGATAACCTAATTTTAATACCTGGTTATGGATGTGGATAGCCGTATTCATAAAATTAAAATCTCCGCGTTTATCAGCAGCACCGCCATGCGTGATGACAGACCAAAAGTTTTCCCGCGGAATAAATTGCGGCAATCGAAAAATGCCGCCCGAGTAGAGCACAGTGCCCGCAATATCTTTGTTCTGAAATGCCCATAGTGCCGACTGCATTGCCCCGGCGCTGCAACCGGTCGTAATAATTCTGAAATTGGTATTAAATCTGGCATTGAGACAATCGACAATCAAGTCACCAAAAACAATATCATGATTGAGACGACTGCCATTTGCAATATACCAAGAATATTTGAGCACACCATCCCCTTTGGCATTGCGAATATGATCCGGTGAAACCACAATATATCCGCGTTCTACCAGATTTTGCACGCCTTTGGCACCAAAAGCAATATCAATCTCTTCTGTCACGCCATCGGTACCATGCCAGTAAAATATGATCGTTTTGGTTTTCAGAATCTTTGCCTCGGAACCATACCAGATATTTGCATTTCGGTTTGCGAGTACAGGTTTACTCAGGTGTTGCAGTTTATAGCCAAATTTTTGTCCCGAAGGTTTTTCTGATAAAGTTGGGCATGCTTCGGCCAGATTAGGCTTTGAGTTGTTTGAAGTGGATCTGGCGTATATTGGGACAAAGGAAAAAAGGGAGAAAACCAGCGGTTTGAAAGTTTTTAACATTAGTTGCGAATGCATTGGTTTTCTCAGGGTTGCCGCGCCGCGATCTCTTTGCGGTGGCGTTCGATGAGCGTAATATCATAACCGGTATGGCCAAGCACAGCTTTCCACGTTTCATCGCCGCCCAACACGCGCCAGAACGTATCCACTTTCAGAATGGGGCAGCGCATACGTTCAATGAGCTCCCGCCAGAAACGATGCACGATGATTGTTTTGTTGAAAAGGTGTTTGTGTTCAGGAATTTTTTCAAAAAGATCTTTTTCGGCGCAGAATGCGGAAATCGAAAATCCGGCGCGCTGGAATTTCTGGCTCATACCCACTTCATAGGCATAGATGATAAGAGTCTTCATGATCGTGGGTATCATACGCACATTTCGCCACTGTCGGTCAAACTCTGTGGAGTGCAGGATATTGCGATTATAGAGCACAAAATAGCTCATGAGGTGATACTGAATGCCGTATGAATCGGTGATGCCATAAAGGTCGGTGCTTGCCTTATTGAATACTTCTGACCATGGAGACAGGGGGCCATAATAGCTGTCGTTAGTCATGAGCAGCTGATCGTAAGCCTTATAATCGATGCCCGCAGAGAACAAACCAGCCTTCCACGAACCAAAATCGTAACCGGTGTTCTGCCTGCGCAATACACGCATGCACAGAGTCGTCAGTTTCTCGCGATCCGCGGGCTGTAAGACTGCAGCTGTCGTAACGAAAACGATATCGAAACCACAATCGGCCAAAGCCGCCAGGTTATGCAGAACGTAATCTGCGACCTCTCCGGTGGCTGAGTAGCTGGCAAAAACACAAAGACGCTTTTTACCCGAATTTAACCTGCCGGCAAAATTTTCGCTTACGCGGGGATCAGATGGGAAAAACTTCAACAGCTTGAGGCGCATAACGACCCGCATAAAAAACCGGGCAAATCTTTTGATCAGGTTTTTCAGGTTGTTTTTCATTGAGCAGGTTTCAAAACGGGCGACGGGGGAAAATTCCTGCTACTGACTTTAGACCTATAACCCAGCGGATTCGAAACGTTATGCGTTCCTAAAGTCTCTTATTTATCCGTCGCTTCTTTCCGGAGTCTAAGTACTACCCTTAATTACGGTTTCTTCTCGAGAATCTTCTTCAGATTAACCAGGCCGTCGTCAAACGCCTGGCCAATGATCTTTTCTGCATCAAAGAACAAAAGCATGATATTCAACGGATATGGGGTTCTGGCCTGAAAGCCCCACATGACCTTTGTGCTATCGCCCGGCATGGGTTCGACTTTCAAAAAAGCATGGTTGGTCGACTTAAACGGCTTCAGGAAGCGCAGTTCATAATCGATGCGCTCGCCGGGCAATATCTTCTTAATTTCCTGTTCGCCCGCCCCGACCTTGTCGTCTTTGCTTTCCCATGCTGAGACAAAACCGACCTGCCCATCTGTGCCTTTGTAGGATTTCTTCATGTTCTTATCCATTTGCGCCCAGACGCTGAAATGATCCTGGTTTTTCAGCAATACGATATAATCGAATACAGCGGCTTTCGGGCGCGCAATAACTGTTTCGCGCATTACCGAATATTCCTTCTTTGTAAATAAAGGGATGATCAGTATTACAGCGATAATAACAGCGAGACCGATACCGATCTTTTTGAGCATTTTCATATTCGGACAGTAAGGCACCACTTGCCCCGGAACGTAAAGCGAATTTACCAATAACTTACATGTTGCCGAAGGCAACATGTAAGTTATTGACCGCGTGATTTTCTTTCTTAAACTATCACATGGCACGCGGCTCTACATCTAAAAATTCCAAAAATAATAACCTCGATGGTTTTTCTGCAGCGACTGTTTTTGAAAAAGAACAGGGCATCACTTACAAAGACTTTCTCATACTTCCCGGCTACATAGATTTTGCCCCGCAAGACGTGAGTCTTGAGACGCAAGTCACGCGCAATGTGCGCACGAAACTGCCCTTAATCAGTTCACCAATGGATACCGTGACCGAAAGCCAGATGGCAATCACGCTGGCGCTGTTGGGCGGCATCGGCATCATACACAATAACCTGTCGATGGAAGACCAGGCGGCGCAGGTCGAGCGAGTAAAGCGCTACGAAAACGGCTTCATCACCGACCCGATCGTACTCTCCCCAAAAAATACCATAGCGGATATCGATAACATATCGCTGCGCTATGGCTTTAGTGGTGTGCCAATCACCGAAGACGGCACTCTGCGCTCGAAACTGGTGGGTATCGTCGCGAACCGCGACGTGGATTTCGAGCGTGACCGTACCATTCCGCTGGCCAAGGTTATGACCACTGAGCTCGTCACTGCGCCGAAAGGCATTTCGCTGATACAGGCGAATGAAATTCTGCGCAAGTCGAAGAAGGGTAAACTGCCGATCGTCGACAAAGAAGGACGGTTGGTGGCGCTGATGAGCCGCACCGATCTTTTAAAGAACCGCGAATATCCTTCGGCAACGAAAGACAGTCAGAAAAGACTGCGCGTCGGCGCTGCGACATCGACGCACCCGCATGACCGCGAGCGCATCGAGATGCTGATCGCACGCGGCGTCGATCTTTTGGTGATCGATTCCGCACAAGGATATTCTAAATTCCAGATCGACCTTTTGAAAGAAATGAAGAAGAAACACCCGGAGGTCGATATTATGGCCGGTAACGTGGTGACGCGCGAGCAGGGCGAGGCACTGATTAAGGCCGGAGCCGACGCCCTCAGAATCGGCATGGGGCCAGGCTCGATCTGTATCACGCAGGACACGATGGCGTGCGGTCGCTCGCAGGCGACGGCGGTGTATTACACTGCGCTGATGGCGGCAAAATACAAAATCCCAGTGATCGCCGATGGCGGTATCTCGAACATTGGTGATATTGCGAAGGCGCTGGCAGTCGGTGCGAGTGCTACCATGTGCGGTTCGCTGCTCGCGGGCAGCAAAGAAGCGCCGGGCGACTATTATTACGAGAACGGCGTGCGCCTCAAGAAGTTCCGCGGCATGGCATCGATTGAAGCGATGGAAGGCGGCGGCGGTGCCAAACGCTATAACGTCGAAGACCAGAAGATCAAGGTCGCGCAGGGCGTATCCGGTGCGGTCGTCGACAAAGGCTCGCTGTTCGAATTCGTGCCTTACCTGATGCAGGGTGTGCGCCACGCATTGCAAGACATGGGTTGTCGCGACATACCATCGCTGCACAAAGCGCTGTATTCGCAGAAGCTACGCTTCGAGCCGCGTTCGCTCGCCGCGCAGGCGCAGGGCGGCGTGCATGGTTTGTATTCGTATAAAAAGCCGATTATTGGGGCGGATTGAAATTTCGATTTTATATTGACCCCGATACCAATGAGCCGCATGTCTACAAACATGAGGTTAAAGAGCAGGAAATCATTGAGGTCTTTACTGAGCGCAGCTACTTTGAGCGAATCAGGCAAGACGGTCCTTTTGAAGCGATTGCGAGAACGGACCAGCGGCGATTTTTGCGAATTGCTTTTCGTCGAACAGGGGAAGAGATTTTTATCATCACCGCCTATGATATAGAAGATAAAGAAACGATAGCTTTTCTGGAGGAACATTATGAAAGTAATAGATAAAATCGAGATCGAATACGTGCTTCCGGAATCTGAAACAGAGCGCCTTGACGTGGAAAACTCAATTCGAGCCTTTGAAGAGCAGCAACATGAGAAAATCGATTTATCTGGTTTTGTTAAAAAGAATGCGATACCGCAAAATCATTCAGGTTACTGGCGCATGAAAAAAGGAGTAAAAAATTGAAACTCTACGGTAGTATCACTTCCCCTTTCGTGCGTCGGGTACGCTTTGTATGTAACGAGGTCGGGCAGAAATTTGAACTGATCGATTCTCTCACCGAAGCCGGGCAGGCCGCGATGCGCGAAAAGAACCCGATCTGGAAAGTACCCTGCGCTGAGATTGATGATATGGTCATCTGGGACAGCCATACAATTATCCAGTATCTAACGGAAAAATTCCAGGGTAACCCGAGCCTGTTGCGCAACCCACAGGGCGCCGAGCGGTGGCGCGAGGCGAATCTCGTCAGCGCCGCCGATGGCTGCGTCGAGTCGGCGATCAATGTTTTCTATCTGCGCAAAGACGGCGTAAAAACGGAAGAGGTCGCATACCTGGTAAAGCAGCGCGCGCGGGTAGAGTCAATCCTCACCTGGCTTAAGTCTCAGCTGAAAGGCAATTTTTTTACGGTCGAGCAGAAGATCGGTCTGTCGGAACTGACGCTTTATTGTATATTGGACTGGCTGCGCTTTCGTGAAATGTATACGGTCAACGCCGACCCGGTGCTGAAGGGCTACATGGACTTTCACGCCTCGCACCCCAGCTTTGTTGCGACAAAATTGCCTAACTGAACAGGATGTTCATTACTCGGCGCCCGCATGGATGCCTTCCAAAATTATGTCTCTTTATCATTAATTTTTTGTTAAAAACTTTTCCTATAATGTTTCATACGGCGAACAAATTTTCCGATATTCTGATCAGGGAAATTTGCGTCGACGATGATCAAGCACGACAATCTGCTAAAACGCTATTTTGACGCAATAGTCATTGCCTTAACTTTGTTTGCGGCAATGGAAGTGCCGCTGCACCTTTCGCTGCGTTACCCAACCCCCGATTGGATCAAAATGATCCACCTGACATATCCGATTCTATTTTCGATCGATATTGTTCTCTCGTTCTTTACCACCATCGTCGTGGACGGACAGGAAATCACTTCAAAAAAAGTGATCGCCACGCGTTATCTGAGCTCGTGGTTTATCGTGGATCTGGTATCTGCGACCCCGCTCGACTTTATTTTTAGCGAAGGATGGATTTCTGAGCTGAATAACATTGCCCGTGCGGTGCGACTTTTTTCCCCGCGATATATCCAGATGCTGCTCATGGTGCAGATGATCAGGTTACATCATATTTTACCGTTTTTGAAAGCCAAAGAAAAAAAGGATCGTATCAACCCGGGCGTATTGCGGCTTACATTTACTATTTTCGTCGTCCTCGTGATCGCCCACTGGGTTGCCTGCGGATGGCTTGCCTTGGGGAAAATTGATCCGCAGCTGGACTATTACACGAATTACATCAAAGCTCTCTACTGGTGTATTACGACGATTACGACCATCGGTTATGGCGATATAACTCCTAGTACGAACTGGCAAACAATCTACACCATGTTCGTGCAGCTGACCGGTGCGGGTATGTACGGTTATATCATTGGTAATTTGGCGAGTATGCTTGCCAACAGCGACCTGGCGCGCACTCAATTTCGGGCGAAGCTCGAGAAAATCCAGACATTCATGCATTATCGTGATGTGCCCGGCGATCTGCAGGATAACATCAGGCAATATTACGACTACCTCTGGAATAACCGAAGGGGGTTTGACGAAACCGAAGTTTTGCACGAACTACCTTCGTCGCTAAAGTTGCAGGTAGCTTTGCACCTGAATAAAGATATCATAGAAAAGGTGCCTATGTTCAAAGGCGCACCGGACGATCTAATCCGCCAGATTGTCCTGAACCTGAAACCGGCCTTATATACACCGGGAGATTATATATTCCGCAAAGGCGAAATGGGCGACCAGATGTTCTTTATCAGTCGGGGAAAAGTGGAAATTGTGTCAGAAGATGGGGCAACAGTTTTTGCGACACTGTCAGACGGCAGCTTCTTTGGCGAAATCGCGCTTCTCTTCAGCAGTGAAAGAACGGCCAGCGTGCGCGCCAAGGACTATTGCGACCTCTATACGCTCGATAAATTCACTTTTGACAACGTGCTGGCTAAATTTCCGGAAATTGGGCGCCAGGTGCACGCCATGGCAGAGGAGCGCCGGCAAAAATCTGTCGAGGAACGCCGTACGCCTGATATGGTTGATCCTGAAGGGGCAATCATCGATAAATTGCAGGTCGAATACGATCGCGGTCGTGTGCTGATCGACTGGGCCGATATTCCTGGCGTAACCGGCTACCAGGTGGCCCGCTGGGACGACTCTGCAGAAAAGTGGATTTATGTTTCCCGTTCACTCATGCAGAGTGAATGCCACGACCTGTTACCGGTGAGAAAGACGGCGAACACTTACCGTGTGCGGGCAATCGTGGGCGAAACGTTCGGCCCATGGTCAAACGCAGTGCATATTAATTTGTAATTAGGCGCGCGATTTTTCCGCTGAGCATATGTGCCAATGTATGTAGCCGGCGCCCCGAAAAAACGCTCGGCCTGATTAAACCGCAGCGGCCTTCTTCTCGCGGCGCTTTTTCATGATAAATTTGAATAAGAAGTAGAGTATTCCGAGGCCAATCAGCACCAGAATGCCATGCTCGACATTCTTGATGACTCCGACTGCCTTATTGATCTGGTTGCCAAAGAAATAGCACGAATACACAATCGCAGGTACCGAGATCAGCGCTGCAAGCCCGTCGAACAGCAGAAAGATGCGAAACGGAATTCCGAGTGCGCCCGAAGAAAGAAAGACCAGCGAGCGCACCCCAGGCATAAACCGGGCAGAAAAGATCACTTTGTAACCATGGTTCTGCAGTTTATCTTTTACTATCTCAAGCCGTTCGGCGTGCATTATCTTTGCCATCCATTTCCATTCGAAAACGCGGTAACCAAAGCGCTTACCAATCTGGAACATCGCGCCGTCGCCTATCATCACTCCGGCGAGCCCGACACCGATCATCACAAAAACATTGGCCTTGCCATAATAGGCCATAAGCCCCGCGGCGATGAGAGTGATGTCTTCGGGAATGGGCAAACCAAAACCGCACAGCAGCAGAATCGCAAAGACCAGCATGTAGGTATAGGGCTCATGGATCGACTGGATCCAATGCACAATGCTGTCAATATTGATCATGTACCGCGAGCGATCAGGGAAAAGAGCACGAGTGTCAAGACAATGAAGCTTTACGGATTGTATTCAAATGCCTTTTACCGGCGGTATATGTGTGCGCAACCATGCGAGAGCGGCTTCTTCGTCGTTAAATAGCCGCGTTGGCAGAGGCGGATTGTTGAATTGTATGAATATATTACCCACCATGCGCTGGAAAGCCGAGTGTATCAAAAAGGCAAATGCACAGATATCGGTCTCCCTGTCGCGCGCGGAAAAATAGGCCCTTGCCTGTGGTGTAATCGATTTGAGATTTTTCAGATCGATGAGCAGAGGATGCTTCCGGCCCCGGCAGAGCTCGTTTACGACCAGGCTGTTTTCAATGGCAAACCCGAGTACAATATCGATACCGGGCTTTGCCGCAGTGCGAATAATACCTTCGGACAGGCGATAAGTGACAAAGCCATGCAGGTCGTGGACTTTCATAACGATTAGTTCTGCAGCTTTACGGCGAACAAATGTACTGCAAACAAATTTCGCATATTTAATCTCGTACGGGGCAGTGTTTTTGCGGAACTCCCCCAAATTCAAAAAACACTTGTCCGCACCGTCTGAATGCAATGCAAAGATGCACTATGAAAAAATTGACACTGTTCGCTATGTTTCTGGGCGTTCTCGCCTTCGGGGCAAATGCCGATCGCGGTAAAGGGCACCACGGCAAAGGCCCGAAGGGTATGGGCCCCATGCACGGTAAGATGATGGAGAAAATGGACACCGATAAAGACGGAAAAATCTCCAAACAGGAATGGCAGGCGCATCACGAGAAAATGTTCACAGATCTCGATGCCGACAAAGATGGTTTTGTCACCAAAGAAGAAATGAAGGCACACCATGAAAAAATGATGGCTGAGCACGGTAAAATGGGCCCAGGCGAAGGCAAGGGCAAAAAAGGCAAGAAGCGTCCGAAAAAAGACGACGACGAAAAGCCAGAATAAATTCCCAACTGAAGTATGCCGACGGAAGAGCAAAACCCCGGGTTAATGCTGCAGGTGCTCGACACCGCGTATGTGCAGGTGTTGAACGGCTTTGGCGTTTTTCCGTCGGCAGAATCACTCGCGCGTGAGTACCTCGATAAAAATGCCGGAGACCCGGTGCGCGCGGCGAACGATTTGATTGCCTGGCAGATGACCAAGGCGGCAACCTCGGGTTTTCTTACCAATCTCGGCGGGGTGGCGACGTTACCGATTGCCATACCGGCAAATATTTCGAGTGTCATCTATATACAGCTGCGCATGATTGCGGCGATCGCCTTTATGGGTGGTTATGAGGTGCATTCAGACAAAGTGAAGACTTTGGTCTATTCGAGTCTGCTCGGAGCTGCGGCGGCAGACATTCTGAAAGATGCGGGCATCAAACTCGGCGAACGCTTAACAGCGGCTGCAATAGCCCGCGTTACCGGTGCCGTGGCGAAACGTATGGCATCCTCAGCTGCCGCGCGGCTTTTGGCAAAATTGGGGCTTAGCAGTGCATCCAATTTTGCGCGGCTTGTGCCCATTGCCGGCGGTATCGTGGCTGCGGGCGTCGATGCCGGAGCGACAAAGGCGATCGGGGCGGTAGCAATGAAACTGTTTTTGCCGCAAGAAGCAGCGGCGCAGGTTACGGGCGCTATCGGCTGAAATATTAGCCTATGAATTAATTCATGGGCTAATATTTCAGAATTAAATCACGCTTCCGCGCGCCGCTTGATCACCTTCAAAATGTTCTGCTGTATTTCACTCATGAGGAAACGGCTCCACAGCCTTGCGTAAAAATTGAAGTGCGTTGAAATGCGGTGCTCGCTGTAAAGCCGCAGCGTAACCCCGTCGCCCGCGTATTCGATTTCGTACACACCGCTCAGTACATCGAAAAATTCTCCGCCGACAGTGACATGCTCGTCGAGCGTCGTGATTGGAGTCGCTTTCGGGTCTGCCTTGATCGTAAAAGCCAGTTTCTGGTTTTCCCGCCAAACAGTGACCGTCTCAACAAATTGCAATCCGCGCTCGAAGGTCGCGAGCCGCGTTTGGCCGACGCCGTCGCCGGTCAGCACCGCTTCCACGGGTCTTGGAAAACCCATACTGTAAAAAAAACTTTCCTGCGGTTCGGTAATCCTTTCGACGCGAACGATTTTCTGCCACACCCGGTTCGCCGGCGCCTTAATGTGGATTGAATTCGAAACGATTTGTTTTTCCTGTGGCAGAGGAATTGTCTGCTCGGCGAAAGACAGTGGCAGGGGTAGTACGGTAAAAGCCGCGAAAACCAGGTGTTTGCTTTTGCTTGAGAGAACGATCCGCATTATCACACCGCCAAGGCCTGCGAGCAAAAGCATGACAGGAAACGCCATTGCGAGGCAGATTGTGCCTTCCCAGTGGACGATGACAGAAAATACGAGGCATAGCAAGGCGGGCAGCATGGGTTCAAATGTGGCCGCGATGTAGCTGGGCATCTGTGCGCGGCTGCGAATATAGACATGCACCATACCAATCACGGCTGGCAAAACGAATACGTAAGATAACGACATGACCAGCACCGCGGTACCGAATGGCTGAGAGCCTTTCATAAAAAACCGCGCAAAAAACTGCAATGCAACACCGTAGGCAACACCACAGAAGGCGCCAAAGAGCAGCGAGCGGGGGAATGTTCCGATTTTTTGAAGCATAGCACAGCGTGCCACCGGCGCCTGCGGGGTCAACCGATAGCCTATTAAGGCTTGACGATGCAATTTTGACTGCATGCTGAACCATGGAACCGCGCCTGCCGAATATTACCCGGGAAATGTCGCTCCTCAAAGAGCGTATGCACCAGCACCAGTATAAATCCACACCCCAGCGCGATGAGATTGCCGATTGGATTTTTCGCACCCATGAGCATTTTACCGTTGAAGACCTGATCGCGAGTTTTCGCGAGAAGGGCAAAAAAGTTTCGCAGGCGACCGCCTACCGGGTGATCCAGATGATGCTTGATTTGAAACTCATCGAAGAGCATGACTTCGGCAAAGACTATAAATTCTATGAGCACACACCGGGGCACGACCACCACGACCACATTGTCTGTATCGATTGCGGTAAGATTATCGAATTTTCAGACCCGGAGCTCGAAGCCCTCAAGGAAAAAATCACGCTGAAAAGTGGTTTCCGCATGCGTAAGCACCACCTGACCATCTACGCCGATTGCACTAAGTGCCCGCCTGAAAAAAAGATTTTAACCAACAAAAAGGGACGTTAAGTAGTAAGTCGTAAAACCTGCCCCGCTCAGCGGGCAGGTTTTACGACATTTTTGTTGTCTGTATGTTTTTTTATCAGGGGCTGGCGGGGTGGGCGAACTGGATGGCATAACCCTTTCGACCGGCGAACATGTCTTTGCCGGCCTCACGAATTCCTTCGCCGAAGCCGCGGATAAAAAAAAGCGTAAGTATCTCGGTATCGCGGCGGCAATCGTTCTTGCAACCGAACTCATTGTCTGGATCTCGGTCAGCTGGCAGGGCGAACCTCGCGAAATACCGTATACTTCCGCTTCGATTGACCTGGGCGAGTTTAAACCGCGCGCACGCAAAGCCCCTGTGATCGAAGTCGATGAGGTCTTCGGCAACCAGTTTGTGAAAGAAAAAAGAGAAGCTACCGCATTACCCGCGAACGAAGCCGGTGGTTCGGTGGATGGTGAATCGGTAGTCGACCTCGACGTTGAGGGTACGGGCAGCGGCGGCAATGCGCCCAACATCGCGCGCTGCGCCGTGAGGAATTTTCCGGCCGAAGCCAAGACCTATGTCGAAGAGGCACTGGTGCTGATGAGCATACTCGTGGATAAGAACGGCTATGTGCGCGAAGCGAAACCGCTCTATGTGAATTTCAAGAAAACCCTGCCCCCCGAGCTTAAAGACCGCATGAAAAAGTTGTTCATGAATGCCGGGCGCGCCTCATTGCAGGGCCGTCGCTGCCCGGTGTGGTATGTGTCAGGTGTTGCCACCGGGTATAAGCTCGAAGTGCCATTGAGTTATGAGCTTTACAATTAGGCTCGGTTGAAAGAGTTTCCTATTGATGTCGAAGCGTAATCTGATCATAGTGCTGCTCCTGGGTGCGGCAATCGTGGCGGCCATTTTGTTGCTCAAACCCTGCGGTCCTGCAGGTGAAAAAGCGGCGCAGGTGCCTGCACCGGCCGCAATACCGGCGCCAACACCCGCCGCTACGCCATCTTCACCGGCCTCAGCAAAAAATGCCCCGGCGGTCGCGCCTTCGGCCGCTAAACCCGCTCCGATTGAGCCCAAAGATAAATCTGCCCCTGTCGAAAAGAATGTTCCGCCTGCACCGGCCGAGATCGATACGGCACCGCCGGTAGTGCTCTCCAATACAGAAGAGATACCTAATGTCTCGAAGTGCGCGGTTGCGAATTTTCCAGCCGAAGCAAAACCGCATGTTAAAATGGCGATCGTTACGGTGCGTCTCGTGGTCGATAAATTCGGCAATGTAAGATCTGACACGCCGCTCGAAGTGGAGTTTCCTCAAGAGGTGGCAGAAGACGTTTTGCCCGCGATGCGCAAGCTGTTCATCAAGGCGGGCAGTCGCGCATTTGGTGCAAAAAAATGTCCCCCACACGTGGTGAACGGACAGAACGTCGGTTATGCGATTGAAGTTCCTCTGCAATACAAACACTAGAAAGGATTGAATATGTTTGAGGCGTAGCCCCAAACATATTCAGAAAAACATGACATACAAATATTTTGCTTTGGATATAGACGGCACTATTTTTTCTTCCGAAGACATCATCTACCCGACCTACCGCGAAGCTATAGAGCGATATTCCGCCGAGCGCAGTGTCATACTCGAGACCCCGGCGCGCGAGCGTATCATGCTCGAGATCGGTAAGCCCGTGAAGAAGATTTTTGAAAATCTCTTTCCGCAACTTACCGATCAAGACCGGGATTATCTTTCAGACTCGGTGCTGAAAATCCTGTGCGAGTGCATTGCGAAAGGCGAAGGCGAATATTACCCGCAGGTGAGAGAAACCGTCGAGGCAATTGTCGCTCGGGGCGGGAAAATTCTCGTTGCCTCGAACGGGCGGCGCGCATACATCGATGCCATTCTGCAATATTGCGGCATTCTCGGGCACGTTATGCATCCCACTTACATCGATGGCGTGAAGATTCGCACCAAAAACGAGATTATGCAGGCTTACCAGGCATTGGGTTTGCCAGTGAATCAGATTCTGATGGTGGGCGATCGCCTCAGCGATTTTGACGCCGCGCGCGCCATTGGCTGCGACTTTGCGTGGTGCGCCTACGGCCATGCACCGGCGGGTGAGATTACCGAATTTGAAGTGCGGCTGGAAAAATTTACCGATTTGAAAAATTATGCCTGAGATTTTTACGCTGCATTCTCAACTGGCGGCAGACACTGTCGATGTGGCGGATTTCAAACTCTGCACGCTCAGGCTGATGAATTGCAAGGCTGTACCGTGGCTCATCCTGGTGCCCCGCCGTGGAGCAATTACGGAAATCATCGATCTGCCGCCGGCCGAACAATTGCAGCTGATGGAAGAGATCGCCGCGGCGAGTAGCCTGTTACGTGGGCTGTTTACCCCCCGAAAAATCAATGTCGCAGCGCTGGGAAATGTGGTGCCGCAGCTGCACGTGCATGTGATTGCGCGCAGCGAGAACGATGCCGCGTGGCCGAAGCCTGTATGGGGTAATCTGCCTATGGATTTTTATACGCCTGCAGACCTGGCCGGTATGGTTTCGCGCATCAGGGCCGCGCTGCCCGTGCGCTGAATTTTCGCCGAAGGGAGAGCTTGCGGCAGGGTATTGCGCCGCCTCATATTCATTGACTGTATAGGCACAATCGCTAAGCGCAGACATGAAATATCCAAAAATATTGCTGAGCGCCGCGCTGCTTTCTGTACTTGTATCCTGCAAGTCGGGTCAGGGCGGCAAGGACGGAGAAAAAATGAACCTCGATCCCCGTGTGGAAAAACTGATTGGTGGCCAGGATGTGTACGATGCACCGCAGCGCATTGTGCCGGTCTTGGTCGACCAGGAGCCCGGTTCGGGCGATAAGACAGAAAATCTCGAGGGATACGCAATTGTGAAGAAAGGACCGCTACTTACGGCGGAACAGGTGAAGCGCCTGCAGGCAGTTATTTTTAATGCGGCAACTTACGATTTTGAAGTACAGAAACGCTGCGTGTTCAACCCCTATATCGGGTTTATCTTTGAAAAATCCGGCAAACAGGCGCATGTCTTGTTTTGTTTTTCTTGCGACGAAGTGAGTTTCGGTCGGGAAGGCAAACAGGGCAATCTCGAAGATTTTGACCCCGCGCGCAAGGAAATTCTTTCTCTCGCCCGGGAACTGTTCCCGCGTGACGGACGCCTGAGTGGCATGAAAGATAAGAAGTGATATTTATGCGTAAGAAAATAAGATGGACTCTCGTTGCGGCATTGGCTATTGCCGCGACAACGCAGCTGGGTGCGGCTTCGTTGCGCGTTCTACTGGTTGGGGATACCAATGACCGCTCGATCGGTAAGTCGGTGGTCACTGACCTCGCCAACTTTGAAAAATTTGCGCGGGACATTGCGCAGAACACCGGGCTGCCGATCGATATTCGCATCATGAAGGGTGGCGACGTGAAATCGAAGAAAATTACCGATGCGATCAACTCGCTGAAAGTGGCGAGCGACGATACGGTAATCTTCTATTATTCGGGACATGGCTTTCGCACGCAGCAAGTCAAGACTCGCTGGCCGCTGCTCTATATTCCCGATGCGGGCACCAAGGGTGTCGATTTCCAGTGGGTAATCGATACGCTCGGAAAAAAAAATCCGCGTATGCTGCTCGCGATCAGTGATTCGTGCAACAGCTTCATCGATACCCCGCAGCGCTCGGTCAATACCCGTGCAATGCGCCCCGAGCAGGCAGAGGCGTGGAAAAAACTCTTCGTCGAATTTTCCGGGAAGATATACGCATCTGGTTCGCAGATTGGCCAGTATTCCTTCGGGCAAGACCAGACGGGCGGCGCCTTCACCAGCCGCTTTCTGGCGATCGTGCGCGGCGAAGTGACCGACACACGTGCCAACTGGGATAACATCATGCGCCAGGCGACGAAGCAGATACCGATCAACAGCCCGCAACAGCGCACGCAAGATCCGCAGTATGAAATGGTAAAAGGTCAGCAGACGCAGCAGCCGGTTGCGCAGATCGATCTGAATCCGCCGCAGCAGGCACTGCCCGCGACCTCAGAAGAAGACCAGGAGCACTGCAAGGACCTCGGCGAATTCCAGAGTGCCATTGCGCAGGTGAAAGACAGTATGCCGGCCAAATTCGATTTTCGGAGACAGGCAGGCGACCTCGCCAACTATAAGGAGCTTGTGAAAGCCCTGATGCAGGCGGGTGGTGATAAGCAGATGGTGTCGCTTAGCAAAACAATGGATCAGGGACTTAAGGCTAAGAACTGGTCGAAGTTCCGGAGTGCGATGTGGGCCTATGCAGGGCATCTGAACGAACTGCAGCAGCAGATGTGTTCGCCACAATAATCAAATTGTGTGTGCAGCTGGGCTGCACACACAATTTACCTTAACGAAGTGCAGCTTGTGCCGCCGCAAGGCGCGCGATGGGCACGCGGTAGGGTGAGCATGACACGTAGTCGAGGCCCACGCGGTGGCAGTAGCCAATCGAATCGGGATCTCCGCCGTGCTCACCGCACACACCCAGTTTGATTTTTGGATTGGTCTTGCGGCCGCGCTCGATCGCGATTTCGATCAGTTTACCTACGCCTTCCCAGTCGAGAACCTGGAATGGGTTCTGCGGATATATGCCCTTTTCGATGTAGTAGGGCAGGTAGTGTTCTGAATCATCGCGGGAAAAACCCGAGGTCATCTGCGTCAGGTCATTGGTGCCGAAGCTGAAGAATTCTGCATGTTGCGCAATTTCGTCAGCGGTGACAGCCGCGCGGGGTACTTCGATCATGGTGCCCAATGCGTAATCGACTTTGACACCCTTTTCTTTCATCACGGCGTCCGCAGTCTCGCGGATCACTTTTGCCTGGTTCGCGAGCTCTTTATAGTGGCCGACCAGCGGTACCATAATTTCCGGGAAAACTTTTTTGCCTTCTTTGATGAGTTCGGCTGCGGCCTCGATAATGGCGCGCGTCTGCATCGCCGTGATTTCCGGGTAGGTGACTCCTAACCGGCAGCCGCGATGGCCGAGCATCGGGTTAAATTCTTTCAGATCGTCGATCTTCTTGTGCACGTACTGGCTGGTTTTGCCGAAAGCCTTCGCGAGATCTTCGATCTGGTTTTCTTCGTGCGGCAGAAATTCGTGCAGCGGCGGGTCGAGCAGGCGCACTGTGACCGAGAGCCCTTCCATTGCGGAGAAAATACCTTTAAAGTCAGCGCGTTGGTAGGGCAAAAGTTTTGCGAGCGCCTTTTCGCGCTCTTCGAGTGTCGAAGAAAGAATCATCTCGCGCATCGCGGCGATGCGTTCTTCGGCAAAAAACATATGCTCGGTGCGGCAAAGGCCGATGCCCTGCGCACCATAACTGCGCGCCACCGCGGCGTCTTCAGGCGTATCGGCGTTGGTGCGCACTTTGAGGCGGCTGTATTTATCAGACCATTCCATGATGCGCGCATATTGCTGCGCGAGCAGCGATTTTTCGACAGCCATCGTTTTAGAAACGAATACCTGTTCGAGTTCGCTGGGGATGGTGTTTAGTGAAGCGTTCAATACCTGGCCGGTAAAACCATCGATCGAGATATGGTCGCCTTCTTTCATTTTCACGGCTTTCGGCGTACCCGAATTAAATTCCACGGTGCTGTTCTTGTAATCGACTTCAAGCGCACTGCAACCGACGATGCAGGGCTTGTTCATGCCCCGCGCCACAACCGCTGCATGCGAGGTCATACCGCCGCGCGCTGTGAGAATGCCTTCTGAACTGTGCATACCCGAAATATCTTCGGGGGATGTTTCAACGCGCACGAGAATCGATTTGACACCTTTCTCTGCCCACTCGACCGCCTTTTCTGCGGTGAGGGCAATTTTGCCGCTCGCTGCGCCAGGGCCGGCCGGCAAACCCGAAGCGACAACAAGACCTTTCGCCAGTACCTCTTTCTTCTCTTTTTCGTCGAAAATTTTCGCGAGCAAAGATGGCAACGTGCTCGCGTCGATGCGTTTCAGCGCGATCTTTTCGTCAATAAGCTTTTCATCGACCATTTCGACAGCGGTACGAATCGCCGCGAACGCGGTGCGCTTGCCTGAACGCGTCTGCAGCATGTAGAGTTTCGAGCGTTCGATAGTGAACTCGATATCCTGCATGTCTTTATAGTGGTGCTCGAGTTTGTCTGCATAGGAGAGCAGTTCTTTCAGCGCCTCAGGCATTTTTTCGCCCAGCTTTTCAATAGACAGGGGGGTACGAATACCTGCCACCACGTCTTCACCCTGCGCGTTCATGAGGAATTCGCCGAAGAACTTGCGTTCGCCGTTTGCGGGGTTACGCGTGAAGGCAACTCCTGTGCCGCAGTCGTCGCCCATATTGCCGAATACCATCGACTGCACGTTGACGGCGGTTCCGAGCGCTTCGGAGATATTATTCAGCTTGCGATAGACGATCGCGCGGTCGTTCATCCATGAAGCGAACACGGCGTCGATAGCACCCATCAGCTGTTCCTTAGGTGATTGCGGAAAATCTTTACCGGTGACCTTTTTGACTTCGACTTTGTATTCGGCGATGAGCTTCTGCAGGTCGGTCGCATCGAGTGCGAGGTCTTCAGTCACACCCTTGGCTTTTTTAATATGGTCCAGAATGTGTTCGAAGTCATGGTGCTTCATGCCCATGACCACGTTGCCATACATCTGTATAAAACGGCGGTAGCTGTCGTACGCGAAGCGATCGTTTCCGGTATTGGCAATCAGGCCAGCGACGGTTTCGTCGTTGAGGCCGAGATTCAGAATGGTATCCATCATGCCCGGCATCGATACCGGAGCACCCGAACGCACAGAAACCAGCAGCGGATTTGTTTTATCGCCGAATTTTTTGCCGATTGCCGCTTCGAGCTCTGCAATACCGCGGTCTATCTGCGGTTGCAGCTCGGCCGGGTATTGTTTGCCGTTGGCATAGTAGTGTGTACAGACTTCAGTCGATAGTGTGAAGCCAGGGGGCACCGGTATGCCGAGAGTCGTCATCTCGGCCAGGTTGGCACCTTTGCCACCCAGAAGCTTCTTGTCCCCGGCGCCACCTTCGGTTTTGGCGGCAGAAAAGAAATACACGTACTGTTTTGCCATTACTCAGCACCGGAGATTTTGACGTCGTGTAAAGGTAATGTTTTGGCTATTTTGCGGAGTTAAAGTGTATGCCGATAACCTTGTAGATGCCGCCGTCTTTGGCAAAATTGAGCTCCACATCGAGCTTTTCACCGGTACCAAAAACCGCGTCACCCGTCAGCTGGCCTGCACCGCCGGCCTTTACCTGAAAGCCATTAAACGTCCATGCTGTGGGTTTGCGGCTTGCGCTCCATTTTTTCCAGCCCTCGGCACCGCCCACGGCTTCCTGCATGGATGGGTGTAAAAGAGCGTAGGATTTATCAGCGTCACCGGCTTTCAGCGACTCCATGAACAGGTGCCCCTCTTTCTTCAGGTCACCGACGCCGCAGCCGGTGGCTGCCACCGCAACAACGGCACAAAACAGAAATATGCGTTTTTTCATTCAAACTCCCTGCCGTGTAGATTGAATCCCCGCGGCAGAATGCCCTGAGACTGCCCAAGGGCCTGTAAATCGTTTTAGCATTCCGGTTCAAATTTGACGCCCCGTGTGCCGATGTTATAGATACATATGTCTTTTCCTGCGGTCAGTGGTAAGATGCGCCCGGCGCTTGCCTTTAAGTTAACTTTGCGTCTGGGCGTGGTCATGCTCACTGTCGGATTCATCTTTTCGGCCATCTATTTTGTCCTTTCGGTTTCGCTGTTCGCGCGTCTGGCAAACCAGCACCTCGAACAGAAGGTTAAGGCCGCCGAGGTCATTGTGCGCTCGGTACACAATTCGCGCGAAACGATCAATTCAAGCACGCTGCTGCGCAACCTGCAGAATGCCGGGTTCACTGACCAGATCGGTGTTTTTGCCGACAACAAACTGATTGCACACAGCGACGAAGCCATTTCCAATGCGCTGAGCAAGTACGCAACCGACCCGAAAGTCAGGCTAAAAGAAGTCGAAGCGCAGAACAAGCTGCTGCGCGACGTGCTTACCTACCGAAAGAGCCGGTCAGCCAATCCGTTTTTTGTACTCGACGAAGTCAATTATACCGCTTTTGTGCACGAGTCGACTACCGTCCTGGTTGGGCTGACGGCACAGAAGCCGAAAATGCTGACGCTGGCTGCCTCGTTTCTGCTGCTCTGCATTCTCGCTGCGGGAATCAATATTCTTTTTGTTTATCACTATGGCCACTCGCTTGCCCACACCATTGCACAGATCGTGCGCGGGCTCGACGTCGATTCGATTCACGTCGACAGCATCGATCCGCAATACCAGGAAATCGAAGCGCTGATGCTGGGGGTCGATGAAAAAATACGCCAATCGCATCTTCCGGCTGCCCCTGTACCGATGGCTCAACCGGCGCAGGCCACTGATACCACCGCGCAGCTCTTACAGAACAAGCTCTTTGAAAAACCGTTTCCGCGCATGCAGGATTTTGAGCTCGCAGTCTACCCGCGCCGGCCGAAACCCAATACGAAAGAATTTATCTCGGGCGCTCAGAACGAGGGGCATACCGATGTGCTGATCGGTGTCACCGATTCAGACGCGATAGAAGCGTTGATTGCCAAGCACCGTCTGCAGGAACGTTTTCTTGCTTTGGGTAAAGAAAACCTGACTTCTGCAGAGATTGCGCGTAACCTGTGGACCGCACTTTTTGCGGTCAGCGAGTTCGTGCCGGGACTCTTCTTCGCCCGCCTCGACGAGGCCGCGCACAATATGGATATTTTCCGCGCTGGTGGCGTGCACCTGTTTGAAATCGAACAGGGCGGTGCTTGCAATGAAATTCACCTCGGCAGCGAGCAGTTTGGTTCTGAGTATACGATGATTTCAGAATACCGTCTAAAAGAGAACAGCCATTTTGTAATGGTTTCGCAAGACGCTTTCAGTGCGATGGAACTTTCGCATAACGATTTTGCAGCATTACTAGGTCGCATGAGCGCTGCGAAATCGGGTAAACTACTCCTTGCGGGTATTCTCGAGAAGATACACCAGAAACTGCCTGCCGGTGAAACGGTGCCGGGTTTGATTGCTGTCTTATCTGAAAAAAAATAATTCGCTAGCCCCGGGCTTAAGCCCGGGGCTAGCGAAAAAATTCGAGATGCATATGGCCTGCGTAAGAAACTGACCGTAGATATCTGTGATTTAGCTGACTAAAATGAATTTCTCTTTAAGCTATGGGCTTAAGCCCATAGCTTACGGAGCATTCGTCCGATCGAAAATCCGCACTGGCCGGCCATTGGGGCCGACTGCCACGTAAGTCACTTCACACGCAATGATCTCGCGCGAGGTCTGTTTTTCAGGATCGTACGCCACAGCCTTGCCTTCGGCTGTGACACTTGAGCGCCTGACATCCTTAATGCGCGCGTAGATCTGGATAATGTCACCCAGGTAGCCAGGGGCCTTGAAGTACACATTGTTCATGCTCACGGTAACCATCGATTTGTAGCGCAGCTTGTTCGTGCAGTGCAGATACACATCGGTATCGAGCCACGCCAAAAGCTGGCCGCCAAAGATGTGGTGATTCGGGTTCAGGTGTTCCGACATCACCATGTGCTGCGTGACCAGCGAAAAATCTTCAACGGCAGCCGGCTGATCCACTGACTATTGTACCTTAATTTCCGTGTTCGGCGGCGGTGTGGCGGGAGCTGCCGGCTTGGGTGCGTTAAAGGGTTTTTCTTCGACGACGCCCGGCTTTGCAGCTGGTTTGGCATCTGCTCCCGGTTTCTCTTCAGTCTCGGCTTTGGGTTTTACTGAAGGCTGCACCCCTTCGGGTGGCATCGGTTTCTTTTTATCGGCTTTTTTTACCTTTTTTTGCAGGCTTGACTGTCGGTTCAGGTGCCGGTTTTTCCGGGGTTTCTTCGAAGTCATTGGCGTCGCCGGGTTTTTTGCGGCCTCAGCAGATTTCGGCGCGGCGGTTTTTACGCCGACCTTCGACGGTCCTTTCGTCTTTCACGGCAGGTTTGGTCGCGCCATAACCTTTTGGTGATAATCATTTCTGCAGGAATGCCGAACTGCACGAGGCGCTTCTTGGACAAACGCCGCACGCGCTCGACAGTTTGCCGTTTTGTGAGCAGCGGTGCCGCGGTTGTCCGCGTGGCCATGCACATAGACATACTTGTGCGGTTGCTTGTTCCACAGCTCGACCACCGTTTTGAGGCCTGATGCCTTTTCGTTGTTCAGACGGTTTGCAACGTTCGTCGAAAAGTAGGCGACTGCAACGCAGCCATTGCCGGCTTTGCAATCCACCACCTGGAAATCAGGCTCGGTTTCACCCGCAGCCTTCATGACGATCTTCCAGTCGATGACTCCCTTCATATCGCCGGCATTGCCGCGCATCAGTTCGGGCAGCGATTTAGTTTCAGCCGCGTCGTTAAAACCTTTGAGCGTGGCTTTGACCGCGAGCTGCATTCTTTCGAGCGCAGCTATCGCATCCTCTGCCTTTTTGTATTTCGACATCGCCGCAATGCTCACGCGGCCTTTGCCTTTTTTGAAAGGCAGAATCGTGTCGTCGGGGATTTCCGGCGTCAGACGGTAGGTTGCGTTCGGCTTGAGCGCTTTGCCCTTTTCATCGACGAACTCGATATTGACGACTACCTCTTTCGGCAAATTGAGCGCGCGCTCCATTTCAAAATCTTTCTGTATCGTGACCGGGGAGTGGATGTCGCGCAGGTCGGCGATGTATTCGATCGGCGCATACCCCGGTGCGGTCACCGTCATTTTATATTGCTTCTTATTAATCAGGTCTGCGCTGTAGAGGCCCTCGGGCTGGTGCGTGGAGAAATTGCGTTCACCTTCGACATCGGTGATGCGGATGTTGGCCTCAAGACCTTTTTCGCTGAATTTTTCTTTCACGCGGCCTTTCATGGTAACAACCACTTCGGGTTTCGCAAATGCCGGCACCTTGCCGCGGTAGATATCAAAACTACCCTGGCCGTTCTGCCGGTTCGAGGCAAAATACATAAAGTTACCGCTGCGTATTACTGTTGGATATTCATCGTCATATTCAGAGTTATAAGGTTTACCGAGGTTGACTGGTTTTTTCCAGATTGATTCTGCGTCGGCGGCCGAAGTACCTGGCACCATCGGGAGCATTTGCGTCACATAGATATCATATCCTCCAACGCCGCCCGCACGATCAGACGAAAAATACAGCGTAATATTATCCGAGTGGATCGCCGGCGTCACTTCAGACGCCGGTGTATTGATCGACCGGCCGGCATTGTAAGGTTTGCCCCAGCGCTTTGCAGCATAATCAAATTCGGAAATCCAGATGTCGTCGCGACCGAAACCGCCCGGGCGATCAGAACTGAAGTACAGGTAGCGGCCATCCTGCGAAATCGACGGCATGCGGTCATGGAAATCGGAATTGATTTCCACGACAGGGGCAGGCACAGACCATTTGCCGTCTTTTTGAATGGTGTAATATAAGTTCGTCAGCTGCGGGCCGGGGCGGCCTTCTTCGGCGAATGAACAGAAATACATTTCATATTCGCCGGTCGGCAATTTACGCAGAGTGGGATGTCCGTCGAAATAAGCAGAATTCACCGGCAAGCCGACATTCGCCGGTGCCTTAAATTTCGGCGTGCCTTCGGTGACTTCGTTTTCTGAAAACCACAGATCAAAATCTCCCGCCTGGTCGACGCCGTCGGGACGGTTCGATTGAAAAAACAGGAAGTGTTCATCGGCAGTGATGAATGGCGTGTACTCACTGTAAGGTGTGTTCACCGCGCTCAGGTTTAAAAGCTGCGCGTCACCGTCAGAGGTAACGGGTATGCCGGTCTGTGCGCTGAGGCTCGCCAGCAATAGCGCCGAAGAAAGCACTATGCCAAAAACGCCCGTCAAGGTGGACTTCATGGGTAATTCTGCCGGGCAGACATACGCGGTGAATTATTTTAAGCCGGTCTAGGGTAGCAGACCGGGCAATTCAGAGCTTATCTTGCTCAAGGTCGGCTGGGAACGTAATTTTCGTATTTTCGACATCGCCCTCGAAAGTGCCGACTTTAAGTCCAAACGACAAGCACAGCGAACCCTCGTCGGTGAAATCAAACGCCATTTGCCCGCGGCCCAGTGAAGCCGAATAAGCGGCGCTAAATGTCGCATAGTGCAAAAGCTGCGGCGTTTGTACGCGCTTCAGTTCGGAACGGGGCTCGTAGTTCACGACATTCTTACCGTCGAGGCGCACGATCGAATCCACCACTGGTATCACGGGTATGAACGCGGGTAAATCCGCCGATAAATAGCCGAGGTGTGCAGCGACGCGCTGTAAATATTCGGTACCGAGGTATGGCCGGTTAGCGTCGTGTACCAGCAGGCGCTCGATACCCGTGAACTTTTCCGCGGCAGAGAGGCCCGAGAGAAAACTCGCAAAGCGGGTGAGGCCCGCCGCCGCATATTTCATTTTGCGACCAGGAAAGTCTGCCATCAGGCGTTCGATCACGGGATTGACGATTGCCGAACCTACGGTGTTTTTGGGTGAAACAAAGATGGCAACGTCAATGGGCAAAGCCGCCAGCAGTTTGCGCGCCGTAATTTCAAACAGCGGCATTGGTCTGCCCTGATAATCGATGTCGAGAAACTGTTTGGGAGTATGGCCGCCGAAGCGTTCGCCCGACCCGCCCATGAGTAAGAGCAGGGCGTTCAAGAACGCCCTGCCTGAAGAGCTAATGCAGATTTTTGCTCTGCGGCATCGCCGCAGAGCAAAAATCTGCTAATTGTCTCTTCGGAAATTAGCACAGAAATTTATTTCTGTGCTAATTTCGTGAACACCATTTTTCCGGCATTGGTCTGGATCACAGATGTTACGTTGATCTTAACTTTCTTGCCGATCAGTTTGCCGCCGCCTTCGACCACGACCATGGTGCCGTCTTCGAGGTAGGCGATGCCCTGGTTTTCGTCTTTGCCTTCTTTAACAACCTGCAGTTCGAGTTCTTCACCCGGCAGAACGACTGGCTTGAGCGCGTTCGCAAGGTTGTTCATGTTGAGCACGCGAATGCCCTGCAGTTCGGCAACCTTGTTCAGGTTGAAGTCGTTGGTCACGAGATAACCACCGGTGTCTTTCGCGAGGCGAATCAGTTTCTGGTCAACCTCACGTGTTTCGGTGTAGTCTTTGTAAGAAATTTTGACTTCGAGGTCGCTGCGTTTCTGCAACTGGTTCAGCATATCGAGACCGCGACGGCCGCGGTTGCGCTTAATTGCATCGGGTGAATCGGAGATCAGCTGAATCTCACGCAACACAAAGTTCGGCACGAGAAAGGGCGGTTCGAGAAAGCCCGTCGCCGCAATGTCGATGATGCGGCCGTCAATGATGATCGAAGTGTCGAGAATTTTGGTGCGCGACTCAACGCCCGAAGAGGTTTTGATTTCGTCGTTAGGGTTCTTTTCGGGGCGGCTCGTGACAGAGACCGGTGCCGCGGGCAACGGAGGTGTTTTCTGCGTTTGCGGCCACAGCAGGCCGAAACCCACTGAGCTCATGATCGTCAAAGCCGCGGCGACTGCGTAGACTGCAGCGACCGGCAGGTCTTTCAGATACGGATAGAAAGAACCGGCGGCTACCATACCGGCAAGCGCACCTAGAAGAAATGGTAAAGAATTCTTTGCGGAGCCCTGGTGTGCCCCCGCGATTGTTTGGGAGTTTTTCATCTTCCCTCCTTTTATCATAGCAATACACAACTGAAGCGCGAGCGCCTCAACGATGTCTTGCGTAATATCGGGGACTTACTTCGACAAGATGTCAGAAATCATATTGCTGGCGTCTTCGGCGGTAATGCCCTTTGCCAGCGCTACTTCGTTGATCATCAGAGAATAGGCTGATTCATACAGCTTACGCTCCATTACGGAAAGCTCTTTGTCACGTGCTCTTTTATACAGGTTTCTGCAAACCTCGGCGACTGCGATGATGGAGCCTGACTTCACTTTCGTCAGGTTGTTCTGGTAACGGATTTTCCAATCCTCTTCTTGCTCCACATATTCTTCTTGCAGGAGTTTTGCGATCTTGGGGATCTGCTTTTTATCCATAATATGCCTGAGACCGATCGTCTCGGCATTGTCTACGGGTACCATGACCCGCATTTTGGTATTTATGAGCTCTACAACGTAGTATTTTTTCTTCTTATTCAGAATCGTCTTTGTGGCGATTTCAATTATCTTGCCGACGCCATGCATCGGATAAACGACGTTTTCCTCGATATTAAACATTTAAATTCGCTGCTCTTAACAGCGTATGGGAGAGTGGTCTTGCCAGACGTGTAGTCAATCAAAAACCGGACAAAAATTTGGCTGAAAAACCTCAGGCAGAACGGGTTCTGTCTGATTCGAGCACGCTGAACAATATCCCCATCGCCAGCCAGAAGCTCATCTGCACAATTTCTGAGGTAAAGTGGCATTGTGTAACGCCCATCAGGGCCATGAGTGGCAGGCTGACGGCCGCCGCCGCTGCCAGCGGCCGGTCGCTTTCAAGTCTGATTTTGAAGCGTTCGCGCAGATAAACAAACGCACCGAAAAAGTAATAAAACAGCTGTATGAGCAGGCCCACAACACCGTAAAGTACCCATGTGTTGATAAAATCATTATGCATATGCGACGCTTCTTTATTTTTTGCGTCATATTCTGCTACCCCGGTGGCACCTGGTACCTGGAAAGGAGGATAGCCCACGTTATAGCCACGCTCGCCCCAGCCGGTTACGGGTTTTGCTTTGATCATTGCCCAACCGGTTTGCCACAGGTCGCGCCGTTCTGCCTGAGAACCCTGGTGCACACTGGTATCGGGAAATTTATACTGTTCGGCAATCGTTTGCGGAATGCGCGGAATGATAACGATAGCCGCGACAACCACAGCAGAAAGAAAAATCCACCGCTGCGCTTTGCTGAATAACTGGACATAAATAAACAACGGTACAATCATCAGGAAGGGGGCAATGCTACCCTTTGATTTGGTCATCCACAGGCCAAGGAAAGACAGCACCGTGAGTACGAGCGTGAGCAGCGCCTTTGATTTGTTGCCCGAAAAATACCACGACCAGGTCAGGCCCAGGCCGATTGTTGTTGCGAGCGCCGAGACACCCGCGAAATTCAGGTGGTGCATGTTGCTCATGCCGCGGCCGCGCGTCCACATGTCCCAGATTTCGCTGCGCATGAGCCACAGGCCATAGGCCGATGACACGGCCGTGCCCAGCACGAACGCCATCGCGAGCGTGCGCAGCCGCTTCCTGTCGCTGGCATAGAGCACGACAAATACCGGAATCAGCATCAGCCAGACTTCGCGCGCTTCGATCATTTCTGCGAGTGGCAGCGGGGATATGGCGATATGAAAAATACGCCAGATGACCCAGGCGATAAAGCCGGCATAGAGTATTTTGAGGCGCGTTGCGCCGGCCAGGACGAGAGTTTTACGGCCGCGCTTTGAAATCAGCGTCGCCAGAAAAATCAGGAAAGTGATGCCCAGACCCGTCTGTGCGATCGATATCGAGAAGGCCAGGCCGGCGGCGCATAGCAGCATACCGGCGAATGCGAGTTTCCCGGCTATAGTGTTTTCTGAATTCAACATAGGGTTATCTCTTTTGCAGCGCGGCCATTACCGTGTGCTCTGTTGCACGGGCCAGTAATTCTTGTGCATGCTTAAAAAGCGTGACACGCGCGTGCCGAGCAGCGTAAATTTACGCCCCAATTTGTAACCCCAAAATTTTGCCGCCACATGGAACGGCAGGCGAATCAGCGACAGCAAGGCCTTTTGCCGCCAAAGCGATTTCGCCTGCCGCAGCACAAATTTTAATCCTTCTTTACTCGCATTACCTGCGCGAAACAGCAGATCGCAGTGTTCTGCATGAAAAACGCCGATGTCGAAATACCGGCGAAATTCTTCGATCGCCGAATAATTATGCGAATGGCGTACCTGCGCAAGCGGTTCGTAGACGACCGTGCCGCCCGCCTGGATCAGGCGCGCGGCAGCATGCATGTCTTCGCCGAGAATCAGTTTTTCTGCGAAACCGCCGGACTTAATCAGAGTAGCCTTGTTCCAGACGCAGAAGCTGTTTGAACAGAACCAGGTTTTAATACCCAGCTGTGGCGCAAGGCCCATATTCTGTTCGAGGCGGCCCGTGCCATAGTTGGCGTCGCGCGCGGTTGCTGCGAGTGGATTTGCATCGCGATGCGGCAGTTGTTTCCCGTAAGCAGCGACGACATTTTTACCCGCAGTCGCAGCGAGCAGCGCCGCGAATGCACCGCTGTCGGCGCATACCGCATCCTGTGTCAGGTAAAGCACCCACGGAAAGCGCGCCTGCTTCAGCGCTGCGTTCCGCGTGCCGCCATGGTCGAATTGATGTTTGAGCACAGGAAAAATTTTTAGCGGGATTTTGCCGGTGAGCTTTGTAATGCGTTGCACAACCCCGTCCGTCGATTCAGTGTCATAGATGAGGATTTCAGACGGTTTGATGGTCTGTTCACAGATCGAACGGATACTGTGCAAAAGCAGCTCGCCGCCGTTCCGCACCGGTATGACTAGTGTAAACCGATTACCCGCAGAGCCTGTGGCTCTGCGGGTAATCGGCGTTTTTTTAATACGCGCCACGTTTCTTGAGTACCACGCCGAGGGTTTTGTAAAGAATCACAAAATCAATGTAAAGCGACCAGTTGAAGATATACCATGTGTCCATATCGACGCGTTGCTCATAGCTGACGTCGCTGCGCCCGCTGATCTGCCAGAGACCGGTCATGCCGGGACGCACCAATTTGTAATAGTCGCTTTTGTCGCGGTAGCGTTCATTGAGCTCATGCTCGGGCACCGGTCGCGGACCCACGAGACTCATCTCGCCCTTGAGTACGTTGATCAACTGGGGCAATTCGTCGAGCGAAGATTTGCGCAGAAAATTACCGAGTTTAGTCACGCGCGGATCGTTCTTCAATTTCAGGTGTTTTTTCCACTCTGTGCGCGCAGCTGCGTTGTTTGCCAGCAAATCTTTGAGGCGTGCGTCGGCATCGCGGTACATGCTGCGGAATTTATAGACGCGTATTGGTTTGCCGTGATGTCCTACGCGCAGCTGCGTGTAGAGTGCGGGGCCGGGTGACGAAAAACGCACCAGCAGTGCTATGAATCCCAGAATGGGAATAATGAAGGGTAATGAGAGTAATACAAGCGTATAGTCGAAGGCAAGTTTGCTGAAGCGCGCTGTGTCTTCGCGCAGGCTGTTGCGCATCTTGATGAGGAACAGCTGGTTTACAAAGAGATGGTAGAGTTCTGAATTGAGCAGCGCGCCGGAGCGCATCTCGGGAATCAGCAGCACATGCTGCACATAGCGGTGAATGCGATCAGCAAGATCGGATGTTTTTTCGCGGCTAAGGCCCGGAGCGGCGACCAGCGCGCATTCGATTTTTTTCTTTTGCAGAATTTCTGTCAAATGCGAGATGCTGCCCACCACCGGCAGCTCGTGCGCACTGGTTTTTTCGGCGAGTTTCTTCTGCTTTGCGTCGATCGGAACATAACCTGAGAACTGGTACCCGAGTGTTTTCTCGGCTAATAGCTCATGTTTGAATTTAAGCGCAGCTTCGCAGTCGCCGATGATGAGCAACTTTTCGCAGCCGAGGCCCAGCCGGTGCAACAGAATCTTGCCCCAGTAGCGGAATGAAGCAACGAACAACAGGGTCAATGGTGCCATCAACACAATCGTAAAGCGGCTGACAATGTGCGCAAGCTTGCCGATCGAAATCAGCGCAAAGAGCAGAATGGTGAGCAGTGCAATGGCCTTGGCAATATCGCGCAATTCGTCGATGAAGGGTGTGCGGCGGCGGTACAGGCCTTCATAATAAAAGGTGACCAAAAACAGCCCCGGCATAAAATACAGCTCGCCGAAGCGCATTGCATCGCCGCTAAAATCGGGAATCGCCTCGAACGCCTGCCCGAGCGCGATGCGTATTTGGACTGCAAGAAAAAAAGCCAGCGTATAGGCACCGACATCGAGCGCCACGAGCGCTAAAGAATAGAGTAATTTTCTGATCGCGTTCGCGCGCATCAGCGGCGGCGTTGTCCGCCTGCTCCGTCGCTGCGACCGCCTTTGCGGTGGCCGCCCTGACGGCGACGACCATGCTTCTGGCCACGCTTGTGATCGCCACCGCCACGCTGCTCCTGTTCGAGAATGCGGCGTGTGCGCTCAGAAATCTGCGGCTCGCTTTTTTTGCGGGTGAAGAGCGATTTAATCGCCTTGCCGATGCGCGAGAAAATTCCCGCCTTGGCAGGCGATCTTGGAACAATTGCAAAAGAATCTTTTTTGTTATCCGGGCGGCGGTCGCGGTGTTGCCCGCCTTTGCCGCCGTGCTGCTGGCCGTGGCCCTTGCCGCGGCGGGAATCCATGTAGGCGCCGCGGTCTTCGCCATAGCGTTGCTGCTGTTGTTGTCTTGGCGAACGTTCACCATGTTCGGCTTTTGCACCCTGCGCATGTCCATGCTCGCGGCGCGGTGGCCTGTCACCTGCACCCTGACGGCCACGGCCTCTTTCCTGGTTGCGGCCACGGCCTTCGCCCCGGCGCGCACCGCGGTCGTGGCGTTTTTCGCCTCGACCAGAGCGCACATGGTCTGCGCCATCTTCGCGATCGACGCGCACGATGCGCACAAAGCTCACGTTTTCGAGAAAGCGCGCTTCTGGCTGCACCACGGGAATTTTATATTTCAGATAGCGTTCGAGTTTTGCCAGCGAGTCATAGTCAAATTCGGAACTGACGCTGAGCGCTTTGCCGGTTTTGCCTGCGCGCGCGGTGCGGCCGATGCGGTGCACATAGGTTTCGGGATCCATTGGGATGTCATAGTTCACTACCAGCTGTACATCCTCAATATGCAGGCCACGGCTTGCCACGTCGGTAGCCACGAGCACGCGGAACTTGCCTTCTTTGAAATCATCGAGAATCTTGAGGCGGCGGTTTTGTGTCACCATGCTCGAAAGACCAGCAGCAGCGATGTTATGGTGGTTGAGGTTTTTTACGAGCACATCGACAAACTGCCGGCTATTCGTGAAAATGATGACCGGTTCCATTTTGTTGGCCTCGAGCATCTGTATAAGATAAGGCAGCTTTTCATCTTGCCCGAGATGCAGCATCTCTTGTGTGATGTTCGCGTGGTCGATGAGTTCGGGGTTGATGAGGATTTCTTCTGGTTCGCGCATGAATTCCCAGACAGAATAGAGCGCGCTGAAATTGATCGTTGCTGAGAACAGGGAGAACTGGCGTTCTTCGTTTTCGTTCACCGAACACTTTGAGAGAATCTTGCGCACGTCGTCGATGAAACCCATGTCGAGCATGCGGTCGGCTTCATCGAGAACGATGCGTACCACGCCAGACAGGTCTGCCTCGCCACCGCGCAAAAAATCGAGCAGGCGACCCGGCGTTGCAACAACCAGGTGAGCGCCACCCGAAAGTTCGCGGCGCTGTTTATCATGGTCGACACCGCCATAGATGGTGGCGAGTTTCAGCCCGGCTGCATCGGCGAAGAATTCGGCTTCGTCGGCGATCTGCACGACGAGTTCGCGTGTCGGTGCCAGTACGAGTGCGAGAGGCGGATGCACAGCTGTGTCACCAGCTTCTTCGCGGGCACGCTTCTTATCGTGAACGAACTGCAGAATGGGTAACAAATAGGCGAGTGTCTTGCCTGAGCCGGTTTTGGCGCAGGCGATAAGATCCCGGTTGTTGATGGCGAGGGGTATTGTCTCGGCCTGTATGGGGGTAGGTTCGGGGAACCCTTTCTCGGCAAGCCGTTTTTGTATCGGCTCAGCGAGCTTCAAATCAGTGAATAGCACAGGTTTCTTTGGTCATAAGAGACAGGGGGTCAATGAGAATTGGGGCTTGATGTCAGCAGGCCTCATTGATTCCCGAGGTGACATAAATGTGCACCTGCAATTCCCAAATCTCTTGACCGGTGGTAGGCGAGCCACGGCCGTGCGCCATGCAACCGGTAAAGGTTATTCATCTCATTAAACGCGTTGAGCAGATCGATCGCGAAATTGCCGAGCTGCATGGTCTTGTCGATGGCATCGACAACTCTCGTTCGTACCGCAACACAATGAAGATCGCCGCCGAGCAGCAGATCAACAACCTCGTCGGCGAGAAAGTGAAGCTCATGGAGCTGACAATTGCGAACCCCCCGGAGTTTCTGACGAAACAGGTATTTGAAAGCGATGAGAAAAGGCCGGCGCAGCCGCGCATTGCACTCGAAGCCCTGATCGGGTCGACGAGTTCAACCATGCACATAGAACGCCGGCCGGCGATTGAAACGCAACCGGTTGCCGCCGAAGTGAATCCGCTGAAAAATTATGCCCGCATGATGAGCGTTGAAGAGATTCTGCCGAAAGTTGCGGCAGAAAGCTCCGCGCGTTCTCGGCGCGTGGAAAAACCGGTTGCGAAAACGCGTGCCGAAATTCTGCGTGATCTGCCGCCGCTGCAATATTGAAGACCTGAACCCTCGCCGCCATGGCGCTTGTCTGATAGCAGCTGTGTCGTTTATTATCCGAATTCCGCCTAAAAACCGGGACTATCCGCTTGACAGACGGGGCGTTTTTGTTTTGGTTGCCTATGAACTTTTTGCAGAGTATCTATTTGGATTATTATACCATTGGGTCGCTCATTCCCGTCTTGTTCCTTTTTATCTCTGCTGCGATGTTCTATCAAATCAAGGACAAATCGCGTTCGACGAAGGTGTTTGCGAACACGCTGTTCGCATTTGGTTTTTTCGTCCTGAGTTACGTTGTGGCTTCCACTTTCTATCACCCGCTGGCGGCTTTTCATCGTTGGTCGACTGTTCTTTTCGTGCTCATTGTCATTACTCTTTTTATGCAGGCGTTCTTCGAATTTCCCGAGCCGAAGCATATGAAGCTAGCGCGCATACTGTTACGCGTATTTCTGCTGATCACTATAGGTTTTGTCGGCTGGTTCATGGCGCAGACGCTGGAAGCGAGTTATGTATATCATTTCGAAGGCCACTACTATGATTTTGACGCAGACGATGCGAGCTATGTCATCAGTGTCGCAATCATCGCGTATATTTTGATCATGACAGGCATCGCCATTTGGCGAATTGCCACGACCAAGGGCAGAGAGCGGTGGACAGTTCTCGGTCTGTTGCTCGGAATCATGCTGGCGTCATTTCTTCCGGCATATCTCAACACTCTAAGCCGCGAAGGTGGCATGGATCGCGGAACCTTTCAAGTCGTATTTGATCTTTCGATCATTGTCGGTCTTTTCGTTATTGTCATCATTTATTTAAACAACACCAATGATAAAACGACATTCATGGCGAAGATAATTCTCGTGAGCGTTGTGGTATTTTTGCTCGTGCTGCAGGCGATCAGTTATTTTGCCTTCACTGACAAAGAGACGGCATACGACGGAGTTAAGAGCGAACAGGCAAATCGATTCCGGGAATCAGGTATCGAGCCCGAGGCGATGCGGTATGCGATCAGTTACGACCTGACAAAGAAGAAGATTGAACAGATCAAATCGCTGAACAATGCCGAGATTGATGGCGAGGCAGAGGTTAACGGTTACGAATTGTCGAATATCTGGCAGAAGATATTCTATTTGAAAGAAGACATCGCTTTCAAAGACAACATGGAGAAGATTTTGCAATATGCGCCGGCGACCTTTGGTGGTTATCGCTCAGCATTGCTGCCATTATTGAGCAAAAAAGAAACCGCGACTAAGGCTGCCATTTTGGATAAAATAGCCAAGTTGCAGCGCCCGGTCATCTACAGGCGATACAAGCTTAGTAAGCTGACAAATTTTCAATTCAGAGAGAAGGCAACAGCCTTCTTGGCTAAATCCCACAGGGGATTTGAAACATTCAGCGAAGCCATGTTGGCTTATTTGAGGGAAAATACTACGGATAATGGTGCAGATTTGAAAAAGAAACTGTTGGCATATGCGCAGGAGATTCTGCCACCAGGCGCACGGCACTATCGCATCGATAAAAACACAGGAGCCCACTATACGGCCTACGTAGCTGTCGATTACAAGAGTGGTAAAATGGTCGAAGTCGGTTACGACTATCTCGATTACCGTAAGTTTGTTCATCCTCTGGGGCTCAAATTCCTGATTTTGATTTTCTTCGCGATGATTATTATCATTGTCGGATTTCCGATATTCTTCAGCCGCGCCCTCGTGCAGCCGCTCAACAGCCTGCTCTCGGGCGTGAACCAGGTGAACAACGGTGACCTCGACGTGGTGCTGCCGATTTTTGTCGAAGACGAGGTCGGTTATCTGTCGCGGTCATTTAACGGCATGGTGCATTCGATCAAAGACTCGAAGCAAAAACTGCAGGAATACGCGGAAACTCTCGAAGACAAGGTTAAAGAGCGCACGGCTGAATTGCAGAAAGCTTTTGAAGAAGTGAACGCGCTGAAGAAACAGCAGGACGGCGACTACTTTCTCACCAGCCTGCTCACGCATCCGTTGGGTTCAAATAAGGCACAGAGCGCAAATCTGAACGTCGATGTCTTGCTTGAACAAAAAAAGAAATTTGAATTCCGTAAATGGGCGCGCGATATCGGCGGTGATACCTGCATCACCAGCAGTGTGACTCTTAAGGGCAAGCCACACACCGTGTTTCTGAACGCCGATGCGATGGGCAAATCCATGCAGGGTGCCGGAGGTATTCTGGTTCTGGGTTCAGTGTTCCATTCGGTGATTGAACGCACGAAACTCTCTCCTAAAGAGCAGGATGTATTTCCCGAGCACTGGCTTAAATATACTTTTATCGAGTTGCACCGGGTTTTTGAAGTGTTCGACGGTTCGATGCTGATTTCGCTTGTGATGGGTCTCGTCGACGACGAGTCGGGCCTCTTCTACTACATCAACGCAGAACATCCCTGGTCTGTGCTTTACCGTAACCATAAGGCCGATTTCATTGAAAAAGAACTCGTGCTACGCAAGCTCGGTACGCAGGGCGTCAGCGGTCACATCGAAGTGGCCACGCTGCAGCTGGAACCCAAAGACGTGGTCATTATGGGCTCCGACGGTCGCGACGACCTGCTTGTCGGCTATGACGAAGACGGCGCGCGCATCATCAATGAAGACGAAAAGCAATTCCTGAAGATCGTCGAAGAAGCCGACGGGCAGATCGACAAGATCCGCGAGCTGCTCGACAATTACGGCGAACTCACCGACGACCTTTCACTCCTCCGCATCGGTTATAAAGAAGACGTACACCACGACCATTCGACGCTGTCGCAGCACGTGATTCAGCTGTTGAACCGTGCACGGCTCGCGGTCAAATCGGGACAGCTCAAGGTTGCGATCGGCGATCTCGAAGAGGCAAACCGCATTGACGATTCACAACCCGAGGTGATGCGCGATCTGATCAAGGCTTATCTCAAAGATAAGCAATTTGAAAAAGCCGCTAATCTTGCCGAAGATTATATCCATATCAAACCCGCGGATTCTGAGTTCCTGTATATCGCGTCCTATTGCCATAAGGTGTTGCAGAACTTCAAGAAGGCTGCCGACTTCGGTGAAAGATTACGGCTCAGAAACCACGACATGGTAAAGAACCTGGTGAATCTCGCAGACATCTATTACCTGCAGGGTCTCTACCACCGTTCGCGTACGATCATTGACTTTGCCGCGAAGCTCGATCCGCATGACATCAAAGTGAAGCGCGTGCTTGAAGCGCTCGCGCGCAAGAATGTCAATCCGCCGGCCTGAAACGAATTGCACCGGCATGTGTTGGTGAAGCGATGAATCTCGCAGAACGCGAAGCCGAAATACTCGGTGACTTTGAGGTATTTGACGATTGGGCCGATCGCTATCGTTACCTGATCGAGCTGGGCGAAAAGCTGCCTGCGTTGCCAGACGAATTTAAAACCGAAGCGAACAAGGTGCAGGGGTGCCAGTCGCAGGTCTGGCTAAGGGCTGAAAAAAACGGCGACCAGGTCATTTTTTCGGCCGACAGCGATTCGGCGATCACGCGCGGATTAATCGCCCTTCTGGTGAGGCTGTTTTCAGGGCTGACATCCGCCGAAATTGCGGGGGCAAATCTGACATTCATCGAAAAACTCGGCTTCGCGAAACATCTTTCAATGTCGCGCGCTAACGGTTTTGCTTCGATGATTCAGATGATAAAGCGGCTTGCAGCGGGTTCATGACGAAACGCCTTTTTCTACTTCAGATATTTGCGTTGCTGTCGCTGGCGGTGCCGGCGGAAAAATTTGCCCAGCAGCAAAGAGATGTCACTACAGGCAAGGTCGACTGGCCCGCAGATTACCTGCTTGAGGTAATGCGACCGCAGGTTCAGCTGGGCGAGCAGAAGCAGTATCTCGCGAACGTGGTGCAGAATCTCATTTTAGACGAACTCACGCTGCAGCGCAGCGCAGTCACGCGCGGGCACCTGTCGCCGAATATTGTCGAATACCCGCTGCGCAAAGACCATGAAGCGCTGCCTGCGGATGAGCGCGCAGCGCTGCTGTCAATGTTTCCGAAACCCGCGGTTTTGCCGCTGAAGGTTGTGCGCCGCCGCGACAAAGCGGAGAACGGTCACCGTTGCGACACGGTGCGTGCCGACAGGTACGTGGTTTTTTCGAATATCATTGCTGAAGGGACTCGGCTGAAACTCGAAGTCATTCTTTGCCAGGGCAACGAACAGTTGCACCGGCAGACATCTGCAACCGACGAACAAGAGATGGTGGCTGCGGTTAACCGGCTGATGAACCCGGTACGCGCCAAGCTGACCGGAGACGCATACGCGTCACTGGAAATTGAAACGGTGCCTCCACGAGCGTCGGTCTATCTTGATAACCAGTTCCTGGGCAAAACACCGCTGAAATATTCGTACTTGATTCCCGGAACCTACCAGCTGGCGATCAAAAACGACGGATTCGAAACGCTGAACGAGACTGTCTCACCGGCTGCAGGTCAGACTCTGGTGCGTAAAGTCACCCTGACCGTAGCCAAAGGCGGCGGTATTCTCGACATCACGACGCGACCAGCGGGTGCCAAGATTTACCTCGACGCCGACTTCAAAGGGCTTAGCCCAAAGAAGCTCGAGGGATTGACTCTGGGCACTTACCGCATGCACCTGCTGGCTCCCGGCAAGGGTGAAGTGTACAAAACGGTTACACTCTCTGAAAAACAACCACAGCTGGCGATTTCGGAATCTCTGACGGGGTTTCTGGATAAAAGCCCTGCCGGTTTCTGGGGATTGTCTTATAAAAGCTGGTATTGGGTTTCTCTGACAGCCTCTGCGGTTTCATTCGGTACCGCGATCGGTTTTTTTGTCTGGCGCGACCAGGCGCAGGAAGATATTTTTGGCAGGCTGAGCGGTAAATCCACCACGCTCTACACACAGGATGATTATGATTTTCTGGCGGCAAAAGAATCGGCCAAAGATACGCGCAATTCTATAGGGACGGGACTCATGGTGAGTGCAGGTGTTTTCGCGACGCTCGCAATATTTTTCTACGTGCAGCACCTGCTTTCGGCGGACGAAGGGATTGTGATGAAAACACCGCAGCCGAAAGAAAAGGATCTCGACATTCGTATCGGCGCCATGCCTGGCTCAACCGGTGTCAGCGTGAACTTCCGATTTTAAAATCCGCCTAAAGCTGTCGCAGTACCCGATGCAGCGAGCGAGTCGATGTACGGTTTGGCGCCAGTAAAAAGAAAATGCGGAATGCGGTTGCTCTTGATCTCGAGGTATTCGTAGGCATCCCAGGTTGCGGCACGCATCAGGTCGCGCTCTGAATATTTGCTTTCATGCAGAATCGCCTGCAGCTCGTGCAGCACCGACAGGTCGGGGCTGGTTGCCAGCGAGTCGGTGCCGATCAGCATTTTGAGTGGCGAGTTTCTCAGAGTTTCCCAGTTGGCACGTTCGATGCCGAGATGCTTGTTCGAGCGGTGGCACAGCACCCAGGCTGCATGCGGCACATAGTCGGTCAGAAGATCGATATCTTCGGTGCGCGCTGCCGAGAGATGTACCAACAATAGTTTCTTGAAGGACAGCATGCCTACCGAATGCAGGTATTCGACCGCAGAACGACCCTGCATCTCGTGGTGCTTCACGTGCTGGCCGATGCGTTTCAGAAATGCGACGATCTCGCCGCGGTCGTGCTGAAAATCGATTTCATCGGGGCTTTCGAGCAGGTGAATCGACACCGACGTGTGTCGTGCTTTTTCGCGCACAAATTGCATCTGCAGCGGCGAAGAGCCGTAGACCGAGTGCACAGTCGGGTAAAAGGTCGCGTCGACGTCGAGCAGGTGCCTTGCTTTTTCGATGCGTTGCAGATCGCTGGGCGAGGAAAACCCTAATAACTCGAGGTAACGGTTGCCGTTAAAAGCCGGCAGGTCGCGCAAAAAGCGAATAAAGTCTGTACTGTTGCAGATGTCGCAGAAAAAAAATGTCCCGTGGTCTTCTGCCCTACGAATCGCATCGACGGCGGCCTGGCGTATCGCTTCGTTCGAAAGCTGGCCGCGGCTCGCCTGGATAATGCCGCCCATTTCTGTCAGGTGGCTGCCATAGGGCACCTTGCCTTCGATGCACGAAAGTTCGATGTGGCTATGCGCGTTTACAAAACCAGGTAAAACGACGCCCGGCGGCAAAGTGCGGGAAAAAAATTCTTTCGGAGGTTTGCCAAAACCTGAATCAATAACCTGCTTTCCGGAAACAATATACCATGGATCGGCACGGAAATCGGCGTCCCGGGTCAGACCCCATTCGCCGCGCAGTACCTCGAAAATATTCATGCAGACCTAAGACAGAGATTCGTGCGCGTGTTTCAACAAGATTTCGGTTGTGCCAAAATTCAGGCATGCGTCGGTAATCGAGACCCCGTATTTTAAGGCGCCTTTGACATTTGCGTCAAGTTTTTCCGGTAATTTCTGGTTGCCTTCGTGGATATTGCTTTCGAGCATCATGCCGATCAGGCTCCTGTTGCCCGCTTTGCGCTGCGCAATGATGCTGCGCCAGACATTTTCCTGCTTTTCAAATTTCTTTTCAGAGTTTGCATGCGAACAATCAACGACAATGGCCGGGTCAAGACGAGCACGGCGCAGCTTCTCTTCGGCGCGCGCGATATGTTCTGCCTCGTAATTGGTCATGTTATTTCCGCCGCGCAGAATCACATGTCCCCAGGGATTACCTTTTGTGCGCACCACTGCGGTACGTCCCGATTCGTCGATGCCAAGAAAACTGTGCGACGAGCGTGCCGATTGCATCGCATCGAGCGCAATTTGCACATTGCCGTCGGTGCTGTTTTTATAACCGACAGGCATGCTGAGTCCCGATGCCATCTGGCGGTGCGTCTGCGATTCGGTCGTGCGTGCGCCGATCGCGGCCCATGCAATCAGGTCGGCAATATACTGCGGAACAATCGGATCGAGAAATTCGGTGGCCGCCGAGAGGCCGAGCGAAACAATTTTCTGCAGCACCTGGCGCGCGAGCTGCAGACCTGCCTGCACGTCGTCCTGCCCGTCGATACGCGGGTCAGTGATGAGTCCTTTCCAGCCGACGGTGGTGCGCGGCTTTTCAAAATAGACGCGCATGGCAATTTCAAGCCGGTCGCTGTACGCGTCGCTTAACGGTTTGAGTTTTTGCGCATATTCGAGCGCGGCCGCTTCGTCGTGAATGGAGCAAGGGCCGACGATCACCAAAAAACGATCGGATTTTTTGAGAATGATGTCCTGAATGCGCTGGCGCGCCGCGAGCACAGCTTTGGTCATATCTGCGCCGGCGGGATAAAGTCTGAGCAGCGCTGCCGGTGAGAGCAGCGGTTCTATGCTGCGGATGTTTATGCCCGAGATGGAAGCCTGTTCGCCGGAAGCAAGGATTGACATTGGGGAAAGGGCGGCTGTTTATTCAGCGCGTAAAGCTGTTCGCGGCCGATACGAATCAGCCGGCCGCAGCCCGGATCGCGGCGAGTGCTTCTGCCGGCGTCTTTGCCGAAATAACTCGCTGCCGGGTATCCGCAGAATAAAAAACCTTCGCGATCGAAGCCATCACCTTGAGGTGCTCGCCGAGTGCCGATTTCGGTGCTACCAGCATGACGACAATGTAAGCGGGAGTACCGTCGATGCTCTCGAAATCAATGCCTGAAGGCAGAATCGCGCATTCGGTCATGAATTTTTCGGCATGTGGCACGACTGCGTGCGGAATCGCCATTTGCTCACCGATGCCCGTGCTCATGAGTTTTTCGCGCTCGATCAGTTCGCGCTCGATTTCTGTGCACATCGCGGCGTCGAGTTTTTCGCGCGCGCAGAGAGCGTTATGCAGGCTCGAGATGAGTTCCCACTTATTGCCGGCTTTGAGCCCTGCCTGAGAATTATCCACGATGTGGATATTTTGCTCTGTCAGGGTGTCCTGCCATGGTGGGTGAGCCCCGTCGACCTGCACGCGGAATTATGTCACGTAACTTTCAGCCGGTCAAGGAGAATCATGCCGTGCAGCCCATATACCTTGACATGCTGCGCGCAGGGCGTGCCAAGGTATTGCCGCATGCAAGACGAGCTCGCCAAAAAACTCCGTGTCGCCTGGGTCGCCGATATCTTCGACGAGGTCTCTGGAATTATCACCGACACAGAAGAAATGTATGAACTGGCGCAATCCCACGGTATTTTCTGGCAGCCGGTCACCACGTATAAAAAACCGATTGCGCCTTTCCATATTTTCGACCCGATTTTGCCGGTGCCCACTGGCAGTTTTTACAAGGGCACCAGCATGTATGTACCGGATTTTCTGCGCGTTGTGCAGTTTTTCCGCAAGAACAACATGAATATTCTCGTGTCGAATACGCCCGGCGTCATGGGTATGCTCGCGATGGCGGCGGCGAAATATCTCTCGCTGCCATGGGTCGACATCTACCACACCGACGTCGATTATTATCTCAACGATCTCGGCAGCCGGCTGGTGAAGCCGTTCGTCAAGAACCCCGCGCTCTTCTTTCTGAAGCAATACCAGAAGCAGGCAGACCTGATTTTTGTGCGCACGCGCGAGTTCTATGACCTGATGGTGAAGAAGGGCCATAGTAAAGAAAAGCTGCGTTACTACCCGGCTGGCGTGAATGCACGCCACTGGAACCCGGAAAACAACGATCGCAGCATTTTTGAGACACATGGTATCGATCCCGATATGACGGTTGTGATCTTCGTTGGGCGGATTACCAAAGTGAAAGATATTGAATTTTTACTCCGGTATTTTGCCGAAGAAAAGCCAGGCAAGGCAGTGTGCGCTGTGATCGGCGGTGGCCCTGAAAAAGACCAGTATGAAAAAAAATATGCGGGCGAAAATATTAAATTCCTCGGTGTGCAGCGCGGTGCGGCTTTGCAGAAGCTCTATGCGAGCGCCGATCTCTATGTTTTACCCTCGGCCAGCGAAACTCTCGGCAAAACGGTGCTAGAGGCCATGGCCTCGGGCACGGGTGTCATCGTTTCAGACAAAGGCGGGCCGAAGGATTATGTGACGCATGGCGAAAACGGTTTGGTATTTAAGGCGCATGACTACGATTCGTTCAAAACCGAGATGAACAAACTTTTCAGCGACCGCGAGTTTATGAAAAAACTCGGGCAGAATGCGCGCGGTTCAATCGGCGAGCACACCGACGAAAAACTGTTTGAGTCTTTCACCGGTCACATTGGAGAGTTGATTTAACCCAGTGAACCTCGCCCGACGCAAGGGCTGGCGACGCCAGCCGCGGCTACAGGCAATGTGGTCAGGGGTTCATCTGGTATTGCCCGTTCAGCGAGTAGACATACTCTTTGGTTACTCTTTCATAACGCGCCGCATTAGGAACGGGTTTTTTCACCATCTGCATTGCCGCCGCCATCTGCTCCGGCGTACTGCTGGTCTTGGAATAAAGCTGAACTGCAAATTTTGAGAAATCCCTTACCATAAAATCGAAGATTTGGTCGACGAGATCGATATCCAGATTTTCAATTTTTGCTGCTTCGAGAATCAGCTGTCCATAAGCCACGAGGGTAAAGAGTTCCCCGTAGATCAGCATAAAATCGAGGTCGCGCGTCTGTTCTTTTTCGGGAGGGCTGTTCTTAATCAGTTCTTTGTAAGCGTCGATCTGCGTACGGAATATCTTGATATTTTCGAGTTGTTTGAACTGGTCGTATGCTTTGTTGTAATCGTGGAACAGGATTTTGTTCTGTGCCTTGCTGGTCGACCCTTGCGTGAACATAAAGGCATCGTTGCCCAGCGAGTCATTTTTGGATAATTCGGGTAAATCCGATGGGTTAAACAAAAAGTTGTCGATGAATTTCAGAATCAGCACCATGTTGACCTGCGCGGTGCCCTCGAGCTTTGGCAAGCCGCGAATATCGCGCGCAGCCATTTCAAAATAGAGATCTTTCTCGAAGCCGCGCGCCGCGATCACGTCCCATAGCAGGTTGATGACCTCTTCGCCCTGCATGGTGACCTTCATTTTGACCATTGGGTTATAGAGCAGGTAGCGTTTGTCTTCTTCAGAAGCGGCGCGCATGTAGTCAGATGCGCGGCGTGCAAAGAGCTTCATCGCGATGAGGCGAGAATACGCATCGACGAAGAACTGCTGTATGTGGCTGAATTCAGTCACTTTATGCTTAAACAACACGCGGTTTGAAGCATGGTTGATCGCTTCGTAGAATGCATGCGTGCAGATGCCGACCGACGCCCAGCCGAGATTATATTTGCAGAGCGCGACTGTCGCGAGCGACATATCCCAGGCTTCGCGACCGATCGCCAGAATGTCGTCGTCGGTGATCGGGTAATCGTTCAGCTCGTATTCTGACACATAGTTCTGGCTGTTGACGACGTTCTGCACCAGTTTGTATTTTTCATGCGCCGAGCTCACGACAAAGAATACATATTCGCCTGTGCCGGCAACTTTGCCGAATGTAGAAACCAGAGCAGCTTTATTGCCATTACCAATGTAATATTTTCTGCCGTTTGCCCTGTACTTACCTGCGCCATCGGGTGTCAGCGTGACTTCGCTCGAAATGAGATCCGCTCCGTGTGCGCGCTCTGACAGGCCGAAGGCAAAAATGCCGCCCTGTTGCAGCAGTTCGGCGGTTTTGTTTTTTACTTTTTCGTTCTTGCTCATCCAAATTGGACCGAGGCCGAGCATCGTTACCTGCCAGGTGTACCAATAGGCGAGCCCGTAAAAAGCCGTGACTTCGCTGAAGTCGCAATTGCGGTAGGTATCCCAGCGCGAATCATCAGCACCATATCCCGCAGGTGTCATCAGAGTCGCAAAAATTTTTTCGTTTTTCACGACTTCGAGAAAATCGGCATACCACACCCGTTCGTGGTCGTCATGTTTTAGTTTTTTGAGCCCCCTTTTTTCAAAAAATTCGATCGTCTTAACCATCAGTGAACGCGATTTCGGATCGAGGTGTTCGAATTTTTCGGTCTTGGGATTTAACAGCAGGTTCTTGTTCGCCATGTCGTGGCGTAATTTTCAGCAGTGGGATGTAAAGCCTGAAAGTCAGTCGCGCGCGCTGCGATCACCGCGGGGTGCCCATTTTTGTATGAGATGAATGATGTCTGTCAGGCGAATCGGTTTGGCAAGAAAATCGTCCATGCCCGCTTCGAGACATTCGTTGCGATTTTCCTCCGTTGCGTTGGCCGTAACGGCGATGATCACCGGTTTGCCTGATGCCTTTGAGTTGCGGATTGCCTTCGTGGCAGTGATACCATCAACATCGGGCATATGCACGTCCATAAAAACAATATCGAATTTATGGCGCGTGCTTTGTTGAAAAGCGGCGCGGCCGTTTTCAACGCTCACGGCCGAATAACCCAGTTTGCGCAGCATGTGTTCCAGAAGCATAACGTTGAGCGGGTTGTCGTCAACGATCAGTATGCGCGCCGGAAACCCAGCGGCAATCTCGGGAATCTCATTCCGCTGGCCGGCCAGGATATTTGTTTTCTCCGTTATTGTTTCGGGAACCCGTGCGAGAAGTTCGACGGTAAATTTTGAACCGCGGTTGACTTCGCTCTCGACGCGAATCTGGCCGCCCATGACGTGCACCAGCTTTTCACTGATGGAAAGACCGAGCCCCAGACCATCGCTGTTTTTGCCGGGCCCCGTCGAAACCTGGTTGTAGGGTTCGAAGATGTGCGACAATTCCCGCGGCGGAATGCCGATTCCTGTATCTTGCACAAAAAGTTCCATGCGGACTGTATCTCGTACGCGATCGATAATTTTGCAGCCGACGGTGATGCTGCCGAAACTCGTAAATTTCAGCGCGTTCCCGATCAGGTTCATCAGCACCTGGCTGAGTTTGTTTTCGTCGAGCAAGACAATCGCGGGAAAGTCTGCCGCAAATTCAGCGATGCGAAGCATCTGTTGTTTTTTCGGGTTTGCCGTGCGGGCTGTCGCGACGGCATGTTCGAGCAGCTTTCGCAATTGCACTTCGGTCGCGGTTGCAATTTCGCGTTCTGCTTCGAGCCGCGCATGCTGCAACAGGCTTTCAATATGCTTAAACAGAAAATCCGAACTCTTGCGGATCATTTCGATAAGCTTTACCTGTTCGCCTGTGAGCGGGGTGCCGCCCAGCAAGTCCGTGGTGCCGATAATACCGTTCAATGGAGTGCGCAGTTCATGGCTGAGCATGGCAAAAAATGCAGACTTTGATTTGCTGGCACGCTCCGCTGTTAGGCGCGCTTCGACCTGGCTCGTGATATCCGTCAGCAACGCAAAAAAACCTTCGATTCCTTTTTCCGTTTTGTGGGGAACGTAGCGCACAGAAGCCCAGAGCGTCGTACCATCCGCGCGATTCAGTTTCCGTTCAAAAACCTGCATCTTGCCCGCAAGAGCACCTTCAACAAATGGCCGGTTCTGTGAAAAAAGCCCGGCGCTCATCAGGTCTGTCATGTGTAAACCGATCAGTTTTTCTGGTGGCCTGCCGAACCACTTCAAATGTTGTTCGTTCAGGTATTTGCAGATGAGTTTTTTATCCCAGTAGGCCACCATGCCGGGCAATGCGTCGAGTATCGTGTGGAAAAATTCTTCCCGCTGCCTTACGCGCGAAACGGCGCTCTTTTCTTCAGTGATATCACGCGTAATGATCACTGTTTCATCGATTTCAGGCGCATAGATGGCGTTCACGCTGATCCAGATTAATTCTCCGGTATCGGTGATGCTGGCCATTTCAAAATCGCGCACTGCGCCTTTGCGCTTACGAACAACGGCGCTGGGAAAATTTTCTGCGCTCAGCGCTTTCATGCCCGCATCGAAGTATTGCCTCGCACGTGCCTTCCCGGAACGAATCTCTTCACGTGATAACCGCAGAATCTTCGAGAGAGCCGCATTCACATCGACGATTTCGCCGTCTCGGTTAAGAATACTTACACCGACCGGGAGAATATTAAAGAGTAATTTGAGTTTGTCCCCTGCTTTTTCGTCGCCGTTTTTTGCCGCGACCTGTGGAAAAAGAAGAAACCCAAATTTGTCAGAACCCAGAGCAGACAATCTGTATTGCCAGCCGGCTTGTTTGCGGTTGCTCGCGCCGACGCTAAAAAAGCCGGTTGTTGCCGGCTTTTTCCCCGCAGCAAGCTGGGGAGCAGCGTTTTGTGTCAGCTCAGCAAGGTTTTTTTCGCATATTTCGCTTGTCCAGATTTTTGCAGCCAGGCGGTTGGCCGCCAGGATCTTAAGACGCTTATCGACAACAAGCGCCGCAGTTTTCAATTCATCGGCTGCTTTTAAATAAGCGTCGATACGCTTCGTCGCCGTTGCCGTGGTCTTTTTTTTCTTTGCTCCCATTCTGCTTCAAAAATAAATCGTGAAGATGTCCGAAAATTCCGCCTTTTTCGGAACGATATGTTCTATTTTTGCTTTAGTCCATAATGAGCCTGAAATGCATTGAATTCCGCGGTCAGGCCATTGGCTTTGCAGCCGGCTTCGAGGTCTTCGCTCCAGTCGTTCATCAGCTTAATACCCTGTATGATATCCTGAATAGCCGAGAAGGTACCTGCAACCGAGGACGCGGCGCCGGATTGTTTTTCGAGAACGGCAATTTTTACAAAACTCGCGTGCATTTTTTCCACGCCCTGCTGTAATTCCCCGTGCACGCGCTTCAGGTCTTCAGTCGAAATCTGAGTTTTCTTCAGTGAGTTGAGAGCCTCGGCGAGCAGATCGTTTTCATTTTCTTCCCGTTCGCGGGGTTCTTTTTTGGACGAGTTGCCTTCATTATAGTTTTCCTTTACCGAGCCGAGCAATTTCAAAAGCCCGGCGTGCTTCGGCATTTCAACCGAAAGGTAGTTCTTCAGATCGACTTTGACTGCGTCAGAAGAAGGCAATTTCTTTTTGCAGGCAAGGCCCGCCACTACCACAAGTACCATCAATGGAAAGAAGATTTTTTGCATCGGGTACCGCAGCCCCGCGCATTGCGCTGTAAAGTGCAAATCAGCCACCGATGTCTGGCACTTCGATCGCTAGTATCTGCGAAGGTACGAGGAACTGCATGGCCGTTTTGCCCGCGCCCATTAGGCCGAGCGCGTCCCGCGCCTGCAGATTTTCGCCAGCGATGTTAGCTGCCCCCCGTATCAGGAAAAAATAGAGTCCAGCGCCGGAACCGGACGGTTCGATCGCAATCTCTTTCCCGGCATCAAAAACCCCCAGCGAGAATTGTGCCTTTTGGTTAATCCACAATGCATCGCTGTCTTGTTGCCAGCTTACGGTTTTAACAAGTAAATTACGCTGCGCTTCGAGATCGAATGTCTTTTGCTCATAGCGCGGTTTGATCCCGCGTTTTTCCGGTAAGATCCAGATTTGCAGAAAATTCACTTCTTTCGTCTGGTCGGGATTAAACTCTGAGTGCGTGATGCCGGTGCCCGCCGACATAATCTGCACGTCGCCGGTGCGAATGATCTCGCTGTTGCCGGTAGAATCCTTGTGCGCGAGAGAGCCCGAAACAGGAATCGAAACAATTTCCATGTCTGCGTGCGGGTGCGTGCCAAAGCCCATGCCCGGCGCGACGACGTCGTCGTTCAAAACGCGCAGTGCCCCAAAATTCATGCGTTCAGGGTCATGGTAACCGGCGAAACTAAACGTGTGCCGGCTTTTGAGCCAGCCATGATCAGCAAAGCCCCGGGTATTCGCACGGTGGATTGTTTTCAGCATACGCTTATCTTACCTATGGGAAAATGCTTCGACCAGAATTAACGGCTGAATTTATATGTGGCGCAACCACGAATAAATTCAGCCTAAATTGACAGAAAAACGATCTTACATTCTGAAAGCCGGTGAAAGTAGCGTATCTCGCGTTCGGCGCTGCGCCTTGAAATCAAAAGCTGCTCGAGGCTTGTCCAGAATAAAAACCAGCTGGCGGGCTCGACAATGACCTTCACAATATTCATCCACACAATCTGGCCTGCTTTGGTTGATATATAACCTGTGCAGACCATGAGCAGTACTGAGATCGCAACCTTGATCCAGTTGCGTGATTTTGCATGCCGTATGCCGGCAGCAATTTCACGGTTTTTTTTCTGGAAGTAAATATGCAACCGACGTTTAATCGTCGCTTCGGTTGGGTTGCTGCGCCTGCGTGCCGGTATCAGGAATACCAAATCGAGCGATTCGGGGTTTTTGTCGAAAAAGAACCGCCTGAGCTCAGCCAAAAAGTCTTCGGAAAGCTGGCGTTCTTTATAAGACCGCGGATCAAAATCGGAAAATAGGTCGTCATAGGAATCGATCGACAGGCCTACCTGCGTGCTGCGCGAGAGCCGTTTTTCATGGTCTCCGGGCAGGGATTTTCGCCGTTTTGTGGCCATCGTCTGTACAGAGATTAAAATGCCGCAAACCGGACAACAGTATCATGGACAGTGGAAATCCCACCCTGTGGTTCTTTGCCGGGCTGAGATCGGATCAAACCTTTTCAGTGCCTTTTTGGTTGTCACCTTGTTTCATGGCATGGGTTAGCCTGTTTAAAGGTTATTATGATATTTGACTGGTTTCACTCCCTGTTCTCTAACGACATGGGTATCGATCTTGGCACAGCGAACACGCTGGTGTATGTAAAGGGACAGGGCATCGTGCTCTCAGAACCTTCGGTGGTGGCGATCCAGGCCTCAACCGGAAAGGTGCTCGCGGTAGGGCAGGAAGCGAAGCGCATGCTCGGCCGTACACCGGGCGAGATCGTGGCGATTCGCCCGATGAAAGACGGTGTGATCGCCGACTTCGAAACGGTCGAGAAGATGATCCGCTATTTTATCAACAAAGTGCATAACCGCGCAACGCTGGTGAAGCCACGCATTGTGATCGGTGTGCCGTCGGGTATTACCGAGGTCGAGCGCCGCGCTGTGCGCGAATCCGCTGAACAGGCCGGCGCGCGGGATATTTTCCTTATAGATGAAGCTTTTGCCGCCGCGCTCGGCGCAAAAATCCCGGTGCACGAGCCTGCGGGCAATATGATTATCGATATCGGCGGTGGTACGACTGAAATCGCGGTGATTTCACTCGGCGGTATGGTAATCGCCGACAGTATCCGCATCGGCGGTGACGAATTTGACGAAGCGATCATCAAGCACCTGCGCGTGAACCATAACCTGATTATCGGCGAGCGCACGGCCGAAGAAATCAAGCTCGCGATTGGCAATGCAATGCCAGACAAAAAGACGGAAACTTTTGAACTCAAGGGCCGCGACGCCGGCAGCGGTCTGCCGCGCACTGTGGTCATCGATAGCGCCGAAGTGCGCAAAGCGCTCAAAGAACCAATCGACGCGATTGTCGAAGCAACAAAGATTGCGCTCGAAAAAACGCCACCTGAACTCGCCGCCGACATCGTCGAACGCGGTATCGTGATGACCGGTGGTGGTTGCCTTTTGAAAGGCCTCGATAAACACATCTCAAAAGAAACCGGCGTGCCGGTAATCCGTGCTGAGAACCCGCTCAACTGCGTGGTAGAAGGTACGGGTAAGTATCTCGAAGAGTTGAAATATCTAAAGGGCCGTTAACCCCACCCCTGCCCCTCCCACGATGTGGAGAGGGAAAGAGGAAAAGGCCCCTCTCCATTTCATGGGGAGGCGCAGCGGCGTAGCCGCGGGGAAGGGTTATTTCCTTGCTCCCCTCACCAACTGCCACACATCGTTTAAGTAACTCAGCGAACGCCGGTCGCGAAAGTGCGCGTCGGTCAACGCGTATGGCATGAGTGCTTTTTCTGAAAATACGAGCTGTGCTTTGAGATAGAGTTCATGCTCTACCTGTATTGCCCCTGGTGAAGGTTGCAGCGAAGCGGAAATACAATTTGCCAATGACACATATCCCGGCGAAATTTTTACCGTGTTGAGTTTTTTCTGCAATGCTATAGTCTTGGCAAAGAATTTCGGGAATGCCGTAACGATTTTGAGTTCTTTAAACGCGAGAAATTTAAATCCGCCGGGCTTAGCGCCTTCGGCATTCTGCAGCGGGCGCGAGGCATAGTCGTAAGGCGGCAGGCTTTTTTCTATAGCAGCAATCGCATCGATGAGCTCGTCGTCATTCGTGAACTCGAGCAACAATATGAAGCGGCAGTCCTGGATCATATTTTGGGCAGTTTTCGGCGCATGAGGTCGACCAGCATCTGGCGCATCTGCACGCGAATTGCCTGGTCGTGTTCTTTTGAATATGCGTCGAATAGAGGCAGAATTACCGCTTCGGTATCGTACTGCTGCACCGCAGCGAGTGCAGCTGAGCGGATAATTTGTGGCTGTGCTTCGGCCTGCGCAACGCTGAGCAGCATACCAAGGTGTTTGCGCTGTTTCAATGAGCCCAGCGCAACGATACATTCGATGAGAATCGGAGTATCTTTTGTTGCCGAAATGAGCGCCACGAGCGCATCTGCACAACGTGTTTCACCGAAGCGGTTGCAGGCAACCACCGACCAAAGCAGTAATTCCGGGTCGTTCTCGCGCCTGAGCAGCGTTAGCACGCCGTTCATGCCGCCGCCCGAACCCAGATCGAGCAGTGATTTAAGCAGTGCATGCTTGTGCGCATGTTCTGTTTCGCGTGCCAGCTGGTCTGAGATGGCGTTCGCGTATTGCTTATTGTGTGTGTCGATTGCCGATTCAAGCGCCTTCTGCCGTGCGGCATAGATCGGGTCAGAGATCAGTTTCTGCAATGCCGAAAATACAGGGCCGGTACGGAAATGCCGTAGAATCTCAATTGCCTTGAGCCTGACTTCTTCGTCTTTGTCGCCCTGCGCGGCGTTGATAATGCCATACTGGGCCTTGTCAGATTTAATCGCGTCGAGCGTCTTCAGCGCAAAATAGCGCACATTCTTGTTTACATTCGAAAGCTGCAACAGCAGCAGCGGAACGGCGCGCTCGTCTTTCAGCGCCAAAAGCGTTTCCATCGCATAGACCTTGTCGATGGCATTGTCACCCGCTAAAAGCTGGCCAATCAGCGGGTAGATACGTTCGTCGCGCTTTTGCGCCACGACCTTGTTCGCCTCGGCGCGCAGGCGCGATTGCGGGTGAACGAGAAAGGGTGCAACGACATAAATGAGATCCTGGTTTTTGCTGATCGCCGCGGCCTCGAGCAGCAGCACCGTGTAATCGACATCGTCTTCGACGAGATTGCCTTTGATCAGGCGCAGAAGCTCGGCATGCACGTGTTTGCCAGCCTCGACGCTGGGGGTGGATTTTTCCCGTATCGCGCGGCTGAATTTTTTGCGGTATTTTTCTTTTTCGCCTGCAAAGAATGTTGCGAGACGCTCTACATCCGCCTCATCGTAATTGCCGGCTTTATACAGCTCGAGTACCCGGTCGTGGTCTTTGGCAGTCAGCGCGGCTTCAAGGTCGGCCGGCGCTGCAGCAAGCGGCGCGATTGTGGCGAAAAGAATACAGATAAAAAATTTATATTTCATAATGTGAGACTCGCTGGCAATGCGGCATAGAGTGCCATGCTACCGGTAAAAACATTCAAAGCACCGGGTAGATTCATGGTGGCGCTCATCTCCTGGGTGTCGAGCGGCGTCACGCCTGCAGGGCAATCAGCAGCCTCGTAATATAGTGGTTGCGGCATCGGGTACAGGTAAACCCCGGATTTTTTGGTTAGCTTCGCATGGAGTACTGCGACGAGTTCGGCTAAGTTACGCTCTTTCATCGTGTTCACGAAAAAATTGCATTGCGATTCAGGCTGTCGATTAACTAACTCGGCCAGCGCCGCAAAACCCGCCGCGTTATGTGCCCCGTCAAAAATTACCCGCGGGTTTTGCCTGAGAGTCGTCCAGCGTCCGAAGACGGGTTTGTCAATTTCACGGGCGAGTTCCTGCGCGATCTTTTCCGGAATTCCCAATTCTGCGCATGCGATTTGCATAGCAAAATCGAGGTTTGTGGCCATAAAAGTCTCACCGCGCCGTTCTACTACGTTTAAGCGCGCGCCGAGTGACGCGCATGCCGCCTGTAAAACCGCCGCGGCCTCGTCGGGTTGTGCGGCTGAATAAACATTTTGGCCCCCGCGAATGATGCCGGCTTTTTCGCGCGCAATTTCAGACAGCTCGTTGCCCAGTATCGCGCGGTGGTCAAAGTCAATACGCGTGATGATCGCTGCGCGCGAGTGCAGGTTGTTTGTTGAATCGAGCCGGCCACCCAAACCAGTTTCAATCACCGCCCAATGGCAGTGCTGGCGCGAGAACCACAGGAACGCCAGCGCCGTCATGGCATCGAAAAAGGACAATGTCGGCATCAGCGGATGTACCCGGATCTCGTTCCACAGATTCCTGAGGTCTGCGGCAGAAATCGAAACTCCATTTATGCTTATGCGTTCGCGCAGGCTGATGAAATGCGGCGAGGTGTAGGTGCCAGTACGAAAGCCGAGATGCTGCAAAGCCCGCGAGAGGTAAGTTGTGGTACTGCCTTTGCCCACTGTGCCCGCGATGTGAAAGGTCTGGTACGCATACTGCGGATTTCTGATCAGCGCGAGAAAATTTCTCAGGTTCGCGGGATCGTACATCCCGGCGCCAAAGCGCCGGCTGCGCTCGAAATTGCGGTCGGCGAAATAATCGAGAATCTCTTTTTCAACCGGCGCCGGGCGGGGCAGTATCATTTGAGTTGCGCTTCGATTTCCTGCAGACGGTTAATCCACAACTGCGTCGCCGCGGGGTCGCCTTCTGCGGCCACAATTTTGCGGCGCAGGCGTTTGATTTCCTCAATCCGCCTCAGGTTTTCTGACAATGCCGGGTCTTCGTCGACGTCGAACGGGGAAACAAAAAACAGAGAATGGTGCACTGGGCTCAAAACCCGGCTGCGCGGATCGCGGACCGCGAGATGCAAATAATACCGCCCCGCCCCTTTGGGTACATTAAAACTGATGCGTCCGCCCGAGGCTTTAATTTTATTTTTCGGTACGGTATCTGGCTTAGCGTCGATGCCGGCATAATACTCGCCTGGTTCGAGATTTTGTATCAAAAAGTCCACGCGCCCCGGCGTTACCATGCGCGGCGCAACCTGCCGTTGCAACAACACTTCTGGTTCTGGCGGGGAATATTGCCATAAGAGCGGTATATGGTAGATGCGCGAATAGGAACCGCTGCGCAGGTTGCGTACCTGCAAATGCAGCACGTAAGCGCCTTCTTTGCGCGCCGAAAATTGCAGTGTGTTCGAAGGAATCAATTTTGCTTCGTTTAACGGTTCGCTGTCGGGGTTCTGGTCGAGCAGGTAGCGGTAAGCATATTCGGCGCCGGCGGGTGAGGCCCAGTGCACCATCATCACCGGCGGGTTGCGCTTGAGATCGAGACGCCAGTCGATGTCGGTGATGATGGCGGTCGGCGCGCTCCAGGTTTCGAGAAAGATATGGCGGATCTCGGTTTCGAGCAAAAAGTTCAGCTGGTTCGTGTTGTCGATCAGTGGATAAATTTTTCCTGGCCAGAACAGCCGCCGCTCTTCGAGCCGCGGCTTGTTTCTGGGTTTCGGAAAATCGTCGTAAACCAGCCGGTACGCAGACGACATATGGTCCGCGGTCATAATAATATTGAGCTCTTTATGGAATTTGAGCGGAATCACCTTCTCGACATAGGTGAGCCGCGGATCCCGAAGCAATAGATTCTGCCTTAGCCTGCCCGTCGAAACATCAAATTGCCAAAGGCCGCCTTCTAAATCGATGCCAATCAGGTGCATTGTGTCCCTGAATTTATAGAAACGCGCATGCCTGATCGGAAACGGCAGCGTAAAAGAGCGGTAGTCGCCATCTTTCCAGAACACCCAGGTATGGCCCACCGGCGATGTGCTCACATAGTGGACACCGCCGTCTGCCCATTGCAGAAACATCAGCTCGATTGGTTCACGGCTCACCATGATGTCATGCGTGCGCTGTTCGCTCCAGTACTTGATCGCGTAGTTTTTTTTGTCATACGCGTAGAACAGGCAGGATGGGTTGCCCGCGATAATATTCACACGTGCGTCGACGTCGTAAACGTTGTAATTCAGCGCAAATTCATTCGAATATTTTACGGTGCCGGTGAAATCCATCGCAATAAAATGCATGATTTTTTCGGGATTATAAACGGTGACAACCAGATCGCCATCGTCCATGGGAAAGTGTTTGATGAGATCGGGCGTGCGGCGGAATTTCGTGATTACCAGCTGCTGTTGCTTCTGGTCGACAACGCGGATGTAAATCAGCTGGTTCGCATCATCCATCGCAAAAAAGCGGGTGATCCACGAAGACCACTGCGTTTTGATGATGCGCAATTTACTGATCGGCCAATCGTTGGATGATTGCGCGGGATTCAGCGCGAAACAAAAAAATAGCGCAAAACTCCACCCCGCCGCTCTGCGAGCAGCGCCCCTCGCGATCAAATCCACGCTCCGGCGTAGAACATAATACGCTTGCGCTGCCACAGCGCGATGAGCATCGCCAGAACCAATGCCGCGGCGAGATATGAATACAGCGTGCGGCGGAATGCCTTGCGCACGTCGGGCACTTCAATCGCGCGGGTGTCGAATGCGAACTGCATGCGCTCGGGACCCGAAAACAGCGATTTAGCGTTTAGGAAATATTTACCGGGCATCTGCAGGTAGATAAATTCGACGGGCCCGGAAAAATTGATTTCACCCTGCGGTACACGCTCGGCACTCGCAATCTCCCAGACGAAGCCTTTGACTTTCACTTTCGGCGGCGCCATTTTATGCGCGAGGCGAATTTCGAGAATGCCGCGGTCGAAATAGGTATAGATGAGTTCAGCCCGACCGCCTACCTGCAGCGCCGCGCGTTCGGGTACGAAGGGGATTTTTTCATATTCAACTTCGGTAAACGCGAATTTTTTGCGTGCCCGCGGGTCGTTGGAATCAAAATAAAAATGCCGCGGTGCGGCCCGAGTGCCGTCGTTATACACGATGCCGAGCGAAATCACGCTGATGCCGCGCGCGAGGTTTCCGATGCGCGCAGTGTAGATGTTCTCCTGTGCTTCGACAGAAACTTTTTTGCCGGCAAACGGGTCTTTGATATCGAAGCCCGACTGGTAGTACACTTCGCGCACCCCGCGGCCGCCATTATCCTGAATAGTGAATGCAATGTCAGGGCGGGTGATCACGTCCGCTTCGGCGTTATGGCGGATTGTCAAATCGTTGCGCTCATTTTTACCGATGTCAAAGCTGTAAAAAGCGCGTTCAGAGACGTTGCCGCCAAGGTCGACTGCTTCGACGGCGAATACATATTTGCCGGGCGGTACATTGTTGAATGCGAGCTCTCCTGAAGTCGTGGTATCGGTGAATACGCGGGGTAGTTTTTGCCCCATCGCAAAGCGGTATGTCTGTATGCCGCTGTCATCCGAGGCGTTGAAACGCACGATGATATCCTGCCGTTCGTCGGGAATGCCGTTCTCATGCGTGGGGCTCGTGATAATCGGCCGGCTGGGTGCCACCGAATCGATAACGAACGCATAGTGTGTCACGGGTGACACATTGCCGGCGCGGTCACGGTATTTGACGTGCATATAATAAGCACCGCCGTTCAGCCCCGGAATCGTGATCTGCGTTGCACGCGCATTGAGGTTATAGAGGTCGGGATCTGTCTCTTTCTGGTCGTCGATCACGTACGCAAAACTTTCGACGCCGGAAACATCGGCCGGGCTCGGCCACGAAAAAACGGCATCGCCCGATTTTGAAATCTGGCCGAGCGCGTGGGTCTTCGAGCTGACGCGCACGGGGTCGGCAGTGGTGTCGGCTTCGCGCAAACACAACCCTGGCCCGCAACCGTAGAACAGAAACGGCCGGTTGCCAAGGCGTATGAATTCGAGCGCTTTGGCGGAGATGCCATCTTTGGTCACCCGATGGTCATTACCGACGTACTGGTTATCGGGCCGGTCGAGAAACTTCGCGTAAATCTGCGGCGCGCCACTGCGCGTATCCTGCCAGGCGGCAACTACGGTATCGCCCCCGGCGACAATTGCAGGCAAGTAGCTCGGTGACACGTTTTCGCTGACGCGGAAAGTTTCGCCGCCTTCGGGTGCGGCAAAGATCGACCACATCTTGTCGGGGTTACTCTGCCATATGAAGAACAGTTTGTCGCTGGTGTTCGTGACCTTGCCCGAGAAGTTCTGAAAACCGTTCGAGGTGATTCGCAGGTTGCCGCTCCACGTGACGCCGCGGTCAACGCTGAATGCGCGAAAGATGTCGTCGATGAGGGTTGCTTCGGCACGGTTCTGGTACAGAATATCGAGCTGGCTGCCACGCCTCAGCGTCGCAGGAAACAGCGCACCCCGCGTGCCACCGCTGATTTCAGCGACCGACGAGATGCCTGAAAATACTCCGCGCCCGCCGACAGCCGCTGTCAGGCGAAAGCGGTTTGCTGCCGAAGGTTCCTGGAATAATATCAGGTGTGAACCTTCACCGGTCATTTTAGCCTGCGGTAGAATGGCATTGAGTTTCCCGGCGGTAGCGGGCAGTAATTGTTTTGCGCCAATGCTTTCGGGACCCGCGGCACCATAGGCGTAATAGATGCCCGATGCGCCACCCTGCGGCAGGGTTTCCTGCCAGGCGACGAGAATTTCACCGCCCAGTGCAGAAACCGACGGGTGTACCGGAAATAGATGTTCTGAAGGTGCGAGGGTTATTTCGGCTACCGTTCGGCGGCTGAAACCGCCGGTACCGGTGTAGGCAAGTACAAGTTCAATTTCGGTGGGCGTATCTTTGACAAACGGCGCCTTGAGCACGGCGCTCACCGCATACGCACGGCCTTCCCCTTCATGGCAGCACACGCCATATTCTTCGGCGCGCCGTTCAACCAGCATCGCATCGCCCCAACCGATCGGCTCAGTCATCACCGCCGAAGGTATTATGAACAGCAGGATACGCAGTATCCTGCTGTTCATAATTCAATTTCTAGGCCTTCGTAAGCAGATACAATCTGCAGCGGATGGTTAGGCGCCATCATACTCTTGTACTTAATTGCCTGCAGCGTCACGTTGTCCATTTTAGCGTCGTCGTATGACGGGTCGTGGTGGTAGAGTACCAGCTTCTTGACTTCGCTTTTGATCGCGATATCTGTCGCGATCGCGGCCGAAGAATGGCCCCAGTCGATTTTCTGTAGTGATTCTTCAAAAGTGTATTGTGTGTCGAAAACGAGCACATCCGCACCGAAAAAATAATCGATGTAGGGACCGATATCTTCGAGGGTTTCGAGATTAAATTCGGCATCGGAGCAAAATATAAAAGTTTTGCCATTTGGTTGTTTGAACTTGTACGAATAACATCCGCCCGGGTGTCTTACCGATTTGCCCTGGATTTTCAGACCGTAGACCTCGACTGTGTCGCCCTCGGGAAAGTGGAAAAAATTACGCTCTGCATTCAGCTCGTCAAACGTCAGGGGAAAGTGTGTCGTAATCATCTGGTATCTCAGCCGAGTTTCTATGTCGGGAAAACACGAGTAAAAATTAATCTTATTGCCGGGAATAAAAATCGGCACGAAGAACATAAGCCCTTGAATGTGGTCCCAGTGTGAATGCGTGAAGAAGACCGCCATGTCGTCTTTGCCGACCATCTTGCCGCGCGCCATGAGCGCATTGCCGAGCGGGCGCATGCCGGTGCCGGCATCGATCACAATCGTCTTGTTTTCGTTCGTTTGGATTTCGATGCAAGTAGTGTTGCCGCCATATGTGCCGCGAATCGACAGCGGCAGGTTACCGAGAAAGTTTTCAATCGCTTCTTTTGATAGAATATCGGTCGGTGTGGCAAGTTCAAGCACCTTGCGGATTTTTTCCTCAACCTGGCGGGCGGTGATTGCCGTGGCAAGCGAACCCCTGACCCCCCAAAACCGGACGAACATGTTTCCCGATTTCATACAGCGAACGCGTCAGCAAGGTTTTTATGGCGGTTTCCTGTTAAGGAAACCGATAGCAGACGCCGGAGCCGAAAATGCGAAAAGCAGGCCGCTTCGGCCGCTTTAGTAGCGGTTTGACCGGAACGTAAGTGCAGGGCAAATCGCGAGGCTTTTCGCATTTTCGGAAATTTTCCGGCGTCTGCTCGTCCTTTAAAACAGTGTGCGGAGCACACTGTTTTAAAGGGTAGGTTCTTATGGACCAGCTGCTCAAACAGGTGCTGATTACCTTTATACCCATTTTCGTCGCCATGGATGCGCTGGGTATTTTGCCGATTTTTATCGGCATGACCCGCCGGCAGTCGCAGCACGAGCGACGGCGCATTGTGCGGCTGTCGATGGTTACGGCGTTCCTGTTGACGGCGGTCTTTACCGTGCTGGGTAAGGCAATTTTCCGCTTTCTGGGCATCACGGTATTCGATTTTATGGTCGCCGGGGGTGTTATCCTCTTTATACTCGCGATTCTCGACGTCATGGGTGCTCGCCACGCGCACGACGACGATGCCGGCGTGATGGGCATCGTGCCTCTGGGTACGCCGATGGTCGCCGGGCCGGCGCTCATTACCACCTGTGTACTGATGTCCAACGAGTATGGCATCATAGCGACGCTGATTTCCCTTTCGCTCAATATTCTGATTGCAGGCATTTTGTTCTCGTTCGGTCACGTGCTGACCAAAGTGCTCGGCGAAGCCGGGTCAGCCGCGCTGTCTAAAATCACCAGTTTGCTCTTGGCTTCGATTGCCGTGATGATGATACGCCGCGGCGTTCTTTCGATGATCTGAAACTATCATGCGCACGGCGTAGCCATTCCCATGATAGTTTCAGTTGACGTCGGCCACGAGGCGGATGCCATGCGCAATATGCTGGCCAGACGATTGCAGATTTTTACGGGGTTGCTTGGCATTGCACTAACGGTCATTTCCGCGCAATACCTGCCCGAACGCGTTGCGACACACTTTAGTTTCTCAGGCTCACCCAATGCGTGGTCGTCCAATCTCATCAACACGCTGTTTTTTTCGGCAATGTATCTTTTGATGAATTCGTTGTTTCTCGCAATCCCGTGGTTTGTGCAAAAATTGCCGGCGTCGATGATCAATATGCCGAACCGCGACTACTGGCTCAACCCGGAGAGGCGTACGCAGTCGGTACAAAAAATCGGCGCTTACATGGCTGCTTTTGCCGTCGGCGTGAATCTATTCATGATTGCGGTCGAGAGCCTGACTTTTGCTGCCAACCGTTCGATGGTACCATTGTCGCCGGTTGGTATCATTACGATCGGTGCCGCATTTTTCCTGTTTATGATTTTGTGGATTATGCAATTCATACGGGCATTTCGTCTGCCCGCACACTAAAGGAACCTCTATGAAGAAAATTCTATTTGCTCTGATTTTGGTAAGCCTCACCGGCTGCGATTCGCTCAAGAGTACAATCGTGAAGATACTCGGCAGTGCAGATAGCTACAAGGCCGAGGGAGATCCCACCAACTTTGTGCCGAAGTTCACAGCTAACGACACGGCACGCGAAAAAATTGCCATCAGCCTGCGCGAAGTGGCCGCCGGTTTTAAGCAGGTGACTGACATCCAGTTTGCGCCGGGTGAAACTGCGATGGCACTGATTGCCGAAAAAACCGGTGCGCTCAAATGGTTGAACCTGAAAAACCGGCAGTCGGGTGTGCTGCACCAATTCGATGTGATCAGCGCCGCCGAAGAAGGCCTGCTGGGTATTGCGTTCCATCCGCAGTTTGCCGCGAATGGCAAAATCTATTTCAATTATATGGTGAACGAGAATGGCAACGATGTGAGCCGCGTGTCAGAGTTCACCGCGTCTGACAAAACCGATCTCAGCAAGGCGAAGCTCTCGAATGAACGCATACTCATGACTGTGGTGCAGCCCTACCCAAACCACAACGCCGGTCAATTGGCCTTCGGCCCCGACGGCATGCTCTATATCGGTTGGGGGGACGGTGGTTTTCGCAACGACCCGAAGGGCAACGGACAGAATCCGAAAACATTGCTCGGTAACATGCTGAGGATCGATGTCGAACCAGATGGCAAGGGTCGCCAGTACAAAATTCCGAACGACAACCCTTATGTGAACACCACCGGTTTTGCGCCTGAAACTTTTGCCTATGGCTTTCGTAACCCATGGCGTTACAGCTTCGACCACAAGGGGCGCCTCATTGTCGCCGACGTCGGGCAAGATCTGTACGAAGAGGTCGATATCGTCGAGAAGGGCGGCAACTATGGCTGGAACATCCGTGAAGGTATGCACTGCTTCGAGCCGAAAGAAAACTGCGCGACCAAAGATCTGCGCGACCCGGTGTATGAATATGGCCGCACCGAAGGGCAGTCGATCACGGCCGGTTATGTCTATACCGGCGACGAAATTTCTGCGCTGAAAAATAAATACATATTCGCTGACTTTGTCAGCGGCCGCATGTGGGCGATCGCGCTACCCGATAAGGCGGATGGTAAAGTGGACAAACCCTTTGCGCTCGGGCAATGGCCGCTTTTGCCCTCGACCTTTGGCCGCGACGGCGCGGGCAATGTGTATGTCGCGGATTTTGGTACGGGGAAGATTTTCAGGTTAGCGGGGAAGTAACAGGGCTGCGGAACTATCGCCGCGGCGTTGAATCCGTGGCGTCCTTGCTCTCCGCAGCCCCAAACCGAAAATTATACCTTAACCCGCCGGCAACAAAACCCGACATGCCGTCATAGCTGGGCATCGCGACCTGGAACGCGCAGAAATCATAGAGACACATATCGTTCATCAGGCCTGCGACCGGAATCGGGTTCTGGTTGCGCGTGCGATTATAGCGCGTCTCGTAGCCGGTTGCGATGCCGATCAGCATACCCGTTGAATTTGTGAATTTACCCAGGCGCAGCCAGCTGTTTGTGTAGTGGCCGATCACATACGCGCTGTCGTTGTTAAAGCTGTTTTTGAGATACGTCGCGGTTATACCAAAGTTATTATTGCCCACGGTATTCATGCCGCCCGCGCCGATACCTGCTACCCACGAAGCTGCGACTCCAGGTATTGCCGCGTAAAAATGGTATGAGGCTCCCATGAGGTTCACGTGGTATGAACTGCACTGTGACGCAGCCATAAAGGCCGCCAGCAGCGTGATTATTGTGCGCATGGAATATTCACACATCATGCCTTCTCAGGCTTGCAATCGATGCTGACAGGCGAAACGAACCGGCGCCCAGCACGTTCAGAATCACGGAAATATTCCATATTTTGAGTTGCAATGGCTCCAGCAAAGAAAGAAATCCGCCGCCTAACATAAAGGCAACGATGGCAAACGACAATCCGACATCGATCGCATTTCCCAGATCTTGCCAGTAAGAGCGGACATCGCGGTCGGGTTTTTTGACAAGCCGCACGAGAAACGATAACAGGCATGCGTCAAAGAGGCGCCGGCGCAAGATCATAAAGGCCAGCAGGTTGATGGCATTGATTGCGAGGTCGAGCAAGCCCCAGCCGGTCAGCCAATGCTGCCTGAGGCCCAGCCCGGCAATGATCTTGAATGCGCAGAACGGCAGGCCTACAGTGAGGATTTCGAAGGTGGTTGCGATCATGGAATATTATGGTACTAAAATAATGGTCATTTAGCACCAAAATTTGTACTATTTTTTTATGCGTACGGCAGCCATGCACGAGCTCAAAGAAAACCTGTCCACATTGGCTGAATTTGCAGCTAACGGCGAGACCGTGGAAATTACCAAGCATAATAAACCTTTCATTCGGCTGGTGCCGGCAACGAGCCCCGGGCTGCATGCAGGCCAATCAGCGGGTAAAAAAAACCTCAAGGCGGCTGTTTCGAAAAATACGGGCGGTGCGTTTCTGAAGGTGTTGGCCACAGATCGTGAATAGAGTTTATCTCGATACCTCGGCTTATCTGGCGGTTCTGCTCGGCGAGAAGCAATCTGCTGCCGTGACAAAATCGATTCACGGCGCTACCTTATGCTCCAGTACCTTATTGCTCATCGAGGCCGAACGCAATTTGGTGCAGTTGGTCAGACTAGAAAAACTCAGCGCACGCGATTTTGAATCTGCTTATGCACAATTGGCAGAAGATTGCAATACCTTCGTGCTGCGCGATCTTACACCGGAGCTATGTCTTACCAGGCACTTTCCGCTGATACGCACGCCGAAATCGGCGGATATGGTACACCTGCGCACCGCGCACTGGTTTACGCAAAACGGCGGACTACAAAAATTTATCTCGCTCGACGAGAACCAGCTTCATGCGGCACGCGAAATCGGATTGCCCTGTTAGGCTTTCAGAGATTTTTCAAGAATCGCAATCTCTTCCATCAGCCGCGGTACAATTTCTGCTTCGGAGATTTTTCCCTTACTCTCGCCTTTGACATAGAGAATCGCCGAACCCGCACCGGCAGAGATGCCAATGTCGGCTTCTTTCGATTCGCCCGGACCGTTCACGAGGCAACCCATCACTGCGACCTTGAGTGGAGTTTTTATATGCGCAACGGCCTTCTCGACTTCCTGCGCGATGCGGAACAGGTCAACTTCAAGGCGTCCGCACGTCGGGCATGAAATCAGGGTGACGCCGAAACTCACGAGGCCGAGCGAGCGCAAAATTTCGCGGCCGACTTTGACTTCTTCTGTGCCGTCTGTTGTGAGCGAGACGCGAATCGTGTCGCCGATACCTTCGGAAAGCAGACCGCCGATGCCGATCGATGATTTGATCGTGCCCTGCCAGCTCGTGCCGGCTTCGGTGACACCGAGGTGAAACGGGTAGTCGCACATCGCAGCGAGCTTGCGGTACGCTTCCATCATCATAAAGACGTCGCTGGATTTGGAGAGAAACGATCGTCATCGAACTTGTGTTCGCTGCAGATTTCAATGTGTTCTTTAGCGCCGACTCGACCATACCTTCCGGAAGTAGGATATCCCACTTTGCGAAGAATGTCTTTTTCGAGTGAACCGGCATTTACACCGATACGAATCGGGATTCCATTGTCTTTGCACGCACGCAATACTTCTGCGACTTTGTCTTTGTTGCCGATATTTCCGGGGTTGATGCGGAATCTTTATCGACGCCGCTTTTGACTGCAATCAGCGCAAGCTGAAGCAGTGAATATCTGCCACCAACGGAATGTGGATGTTCTCTTTGATTTTTTTCAGGGCATTCGCCGCGTCTTCGTCGTTGGCGGTGCAGCGCACGATCTGGCAGCCCGCTTCTTCGTAGCGCAGAATCTGTTCAACCGTCGCCTTCCAGTCGGCGGTCTTGGTTTTGGTCATCGACTGCACCTGCACGGGATGCCCCGAACCAATTTTGATGCCGCCCATGGTGACGGTGCGCGTTTGCCGGCGCTTGACTGTGTCGTGCACGGTTTTGTCGCCGATCTGCGCAGGTGTGAGATCAGGGGCTTCTGGGGCGGTCATGTATCCTTGTCAGATCAGGAAAACAGGCCGGAAATCGAAATTGCTGCGGGGGCGAGGGCTACTGACAGATACTGGCAAACCCTTATTTGCGAAACTGCAATATGTTTTTCGGATCGCCAAAATCAACCCAGCTTCCCGTCGTCGGGTAGCGGTAAGCAGTATTCCAACGGAAACCCAGGATAATCCTGTAAAGGTGCATCAGCATGCCCCTCGAAAAAATATATACCCCGGCCTGTTTTGAAGCGATGTATTCTTTTTCAGAGGATTTCGGCTGCGAGGTCTTCATTTTATAGACCCGGGAATCTCTACACAGGAACCACGTGGGCTTCTTTTCATCTACGTTGTCGCTCGCCAAAAAGGTAATTTGGCTGTCAGCGGGATTTTTCAACCTTCGGTAATGAAAGTCTAACATCTGCGGAATGTCCACATCTTGAAAGACCAAATCACAAGGAACGGTCAGAATAGAGTCAAAACCTTTCAGAAACTCCCGGTCGGAAGAAAAATGGTATTGCATGAACAGCAGATAGGGAAGCTCCAACATTGTCGGCAGCCTTTTGTGCTGGCCCTTTTGCTTGAGTATTCTGATGTTTTGTGAATGCACCAAAGCATCCAATGTCTGGTATTCTGGTGACGGAAATGTCAGCACCGCCTTTTCGTCGACGGAATCACCTAAAAAATCTATCGCATGTTCAATGAGCCTTTCTCCATGAATCTTGATCATCGCCTTCACTGGTTCGTCTGGCGACAAGACAGCCTGTACTCTCGAACCCCTGCCCGCGGCCAGAATAAGGCCCAAAGTTCTTCGTCTCATTCCAACTCCGCCAAGGCTCTAGACCAGCACCAAATGTACAAACTTCAGATACCGCTGCTCATGCGAGCCGTGTAGAAACGGATGGTCTGCCCCCTGGCCTGAGACGCGCAATATCTGCCCACGCCGGCGCGCCTGCGACATTGCTTCCCGAATAATTTCGAAAAAGTCTTCGAAAGAAATATGGCTCGAGCATGAGCTCAGTGAGAGCGAACCGCCGGGCAGCACGAGTTTAGCTGAAGCCGCGAAGAGTTCGGTGTACTTCGCGACGGCACGCTCTTTCTGGTCTTCGCTGTGCCCCATCGACGGCGGGTCGACAATAACGTGATCCCATTTTTCGTTTTGGCCGTTCAGGTAATCGAACACGTCGACTGCGAGGCCCTGGTGGTTTGCGGCCGGCAGAACATTGAGTTGCCAGTTGTTTTCCGCAGAGCGCACGGCGCCTTCGGCCACGTCGAGGCTCGCCACCTTGCTGGCACCACCGAGGCCGGCATAAACAGAGAACCCGCCCGTGTAGCTGAACAGGTTCAGCACCGATTTGCCGCGGCTGACAGTGCGGATGTATTGCCTGTTGTCGCGCTGGTCTAAAAAGAAGCCAGTCTTTTGTCCATTCAGAATGTCGACAACGAAGGCGACGCCGTTTTCGAGAACGCGGATTTCATTTGGTGCTGCGGCTCCTGCGAGCAGCGTCAGGCCACCTTCACTATTGCGGCGGCTTTTTTCGACGACCGACTGTACGCCGGCGTGCTGCAGAATCCATTCGGCGATGCGGGGTTTATCCCAGAACTCTGAAGGGCCGCGGCCGTCGAATTGTACCACGGCGACGCTGTCATAGCGGTCGCACACGAGGCCTGGCAAAAAGTCGCCTTCGCCGTTGATAAGGCGGTATGCATTGGTGTCGGTGAGGTTGAGGTTAGTGCGCAGGTCTGCGGCACGCTGCAGCTGCTTTTCAAAGTACGCAAAGTTTGGTGGTTTTTTTTCGAGGCTCAGCATGCGCAGCGACAGCGGGCCGTGCGGATCATAGATGGCCCAGCCGAGTTCGTCGCCCTTCATGTCGAGCACCGACACCATCTGCGCCGCTTCAACCTTCGGCGGTTGCGCAATCGCCTCGCGGTATACCCACGGATGGCCGCGGGCGATGGTGCGCCTTAAATTTCGGTTAAGCTTAACTTTCAGCAATGGTTTTTCGGAAAACTGTATTTTGCAACCGCACGGCAATTACTTTCCAATCGTATTCACCTTGCCCATGAAGTATTTGGTCGTCACAAACTGGCCATCTTTCATTTCACGCCAGTCACCGTGCTTTTTGTCCATGTTATACGAACCTTCGGCGATGAGCTGGCCGTTTTCGTCAAACAGTTGCCATGCACCGCTGCGCTTGTTCATAGAGTAAGTTCCTTTGCCTGAGATCTTGCCGTTGCTGTGGTATTCAATCCACTCACCTTTCTTGCTAAATTCCTGGATTTCGAGCGCATCCTTGTCCGGTGTGTATTTTACGGTGCCCATTGCAACGCCGCCGCCGCTCACAAGCCTGCCGTGAGCATAGACCTGCACCGTTTTCGGCATTAGCGGGTTACCGGCAAAATCGGCATCGAGTATCTTCGACCCGCCTTTGTCAAAAAAAGTCCAGTCCATACGCCTGCCCTTTTCGTATTTACCGACGCCCAGTTTTGCACCTGTACGGTAATATTCGTTCCATGTACCGGTCTTTTTGCCGTCGTCGTAGCCGCCCTCCGCGCGTTTACTGCCGTCCGGGTTATAAAAAACCCATGCGCCGATGAGCTTTTCGCAGGCAGTAAGTTGCCTCTGCTTTTCCAGCCTGTCGTCTTTGCCCGGTTCTTTATCCTTAAATTTTTCGTTGAATCGCTCTTCGACTTTTTTTGTGCATTCCGTATCAGCGAGGATTGATCCCTGTGATTCCGTCTTTGCGTCAGGATAGAAATATTTTACCGGGCCACTGCGCATGCCCTCGACATAGGAACCTTCGAATGCGAGGTATTCAGTCTTGGTCGTGTCGTGCATTTTGCATTCGCGCCATTTGCCGCTTTTTTGGTCTGCCTTGTAAGCTCCCTCGGTAATACATTTTGCTTCCGGTGTTGTGCGTGCAGAATAAGGGCCGTTCTTCAGGCCTTTCTGGTAGTTTGTTTTGCTTTTCCAGATAGCTTCCGGTTTGTCAAAGTTGATCAGGTCTTCGCCGTCGAGTTCGCCCGCAATGTAATTGGAAACCCGCACGAGATTATTATTCACAGAGAGAACTTCCCAACGGCCCGTCTTTTTCCCGGCGGTATATGAGCCTGTCTGGAACATTTTCCCATTCTGGTACATGCTCCATTTACCGTTTTTGACTGTGCCCACGCGCAGCTTCGGTGATGCCGCGACTTTGTCGCAGGGTTCGCCGCCGAGATCGACGGGGCCCTGGGCCAAAATGGTCTTGCCGTCGTCCTCGAAATCGGTGCGCGTGGGCGGCGTGGTCTTACAGTCGATGGAAACCAGGTCACCTTTTTCCTTGTTGTCTGTCGTTTTGCAGCCGGCGAGCAGGAATGCTGCTGCGAGCGTAAATAATATCGGAGCCATATGTTTTTGCATGACAGCGATCACGTCCGGCATTGCACAGACGGTCAAGAATTATCGGCGCCAATTCTCCGACAGGTGCAGTCTTGAAATCTGTTTTCCCCCTGTTCAACATTTGTTTTACATCCTTAATTCATGCTCTATGAACGCTCTCCAGACAACCTGATCAAAAACCTGCGCGCCTACATTACGGATAAGCCAGGCTACCTCGGCAAACTCTTGACCACGATCGGCATGCACGGCGGTAACATCGGCGATCTGCGTCTCGTGAAGCGCGCCGGCAAAAGCAACCTGCGCGAAATTGAAATCTATGTGCGCGACCAGGAACACATGCAGGATATCCTGCATGCCGTGGGTGAACTCGACGGTATACAGATCGATAATGTCTCCGATGCAGTTCTCGACCTGCATAAAGGCGGCAAGATCGAAATGACCAGTACGGTGCCCGTCGAAAACGCGGGGGATATCCGCCGCATCTACACCCCTGGCGTCGCTGCAGTCTGCCGCGCGATCCAGAAAGATCCCGAACTCATGTACGATTATACTTATGTGCGTAACGCGGTGGCGATTGTGACGAACGGCACTGCAATTCTCGGATTAGGAGATATCGGCGTGCGCGCGGGCATGCCTGTTATGGAAGGCAAAGCCGTGCTCTTCTCAAAACTTGTCGGCATCAGCGGCATTCCGATTCTGATTGATTCGAAAGATATCCAGACCTGCATCGATACGATCATCAATATCGCACCGTCATTCGGTGCGATCAAACTCGAAGACTTCCGCGCGCCGGAATGTTTTGCGATCGAAGAAGCCCTGATGCAGAAGCTCGACATGCCGATCATGCACGACGACCAGCACGGCACTGCAACTGTGGTACTGGCCGCACTGCTCAATGCAACACGTTACGTCGGCGACGACCTGCGTGCGTTGTCCGTGGGCATTGTCGGCCTCGGCGCGGCGGGTAACGGCATCGCACGCCTGCTCAAGGCATTTGGCGTGCAGACGATTTACGGCGCCGATATCAACGAAGATGCAAAGGCACGGCTTGCGGCGATTGGCGGAACGCCGCTGACGCTCATGGATTTGATGCAAAAAGCCCAGGTCGTGGTGACAACGACAGGCGTGCCCAACCTGATCAAACCTGAAATGATTCGGCAGCGGCAGATCATTCTCGCGCTGTCGAATCCAGATCCCGAAATCAAACCTGAAGTTGCGATCGAAGCGGGTGCTGCATTCGCGGCCGACGGCCGCGGCGTGAATAATGCGCTGGCGTTTCCTGGTATCTTTAAGGGCGCTTTGCAGGCGCGCGCATCGCGCATCAATAACCGCATGAAGATTGCTGCGGCACAGGCGATTGCGTCGCTTGCAAACGGCGACCGCCAGGAGCTCGTGCCGGCGCTTTTAAACCCTGAAGTGCATTTGCGTGTGACCGAGGCAGTTGAGCGGGCCGCCCTGGAATCAGGTGCCGTGAAAAAGCTCAGTGAAATGTAATGACAAGGTGATTAACGCATGCGCTTTGCGCATGCGTTAATCACGCAAAAGCCCTCGTAGCTCAGTGGATAGAGCGTTGGTCTCCGAAGCCATGTGCACAGGTTCGATTCCTGTCGAGGGCACAGGATGTGCCTGGGTTCGCCGCGCCAGGGATGGCGCAGCGGCGAACCGAGGGCACACTCCTTGCTTCACATCAGCCAGCTCTCGTGCAGGCTGGCTTGCTATGGTCAAAGTAAACAGGTCGGATTAACCTCGTGATCGATTCATGGGTGCTGCCAGAAATCCACCGCATCTGCCTGATCGCTCGATCATTGAGCTTTTTAGCACACCTGCCGTGGCGATAGGTCATCGCTGGCAGTAAATTTTCCCCGCACTGTGGAAAGATTTTGAGAAGGTGGCAGACTGTTTAAGTCCCCGCGCACATCCTTATGGCTGATTGGATGTATAATCCTGTCAAAGGCTACAAGTCTCGCGCTGACCTCGTTTCTGCTTTGCTGCGCGTGTCATTTTATCTTTTAGTCTGTTTCCAGAGGTAACCAGATGCCCGTTTATCGCTCCAAAACCACCACGGCCGGTCGTAACATGGCCGGTGCCCGCGCGCTATGGCGCGCAACAGGCATGAAAGATGCCGATTTCAATAAACCCATTATTGCCGTCGCCAATTCATTCACGCAGTTTGTGCCAGGCCATGTGCATCTGAAAGACCTTGGCCAGTTGGTGGCGCGGGAAATTGAGAAAGCAGGCGGTGTTGCGAAAGAATTCAATACCATCGCCGTCGATGATGGTATTGCGATGGGCCATGACGGTATGCTCTATAGCCTGCCCAGCCGCGACATCATTGCCGACTCGGTGGAATACATGGTGAACGCGCACTGTGCTGACGCGATCGTGTGTATTTCCAACTGCGATAAAATTACGCCCGGCATGCTGATGGCTGCGATGCGTCTGAATATTCCCGTCGTGTTTGTTTCCGGTGGCCCGATGGAAGCGGGTAAGACCAAACTTGCCGACCATAAGCTCGACCTCGTCGACGCGATCGTCATCGGCACCGATGACAATGCCAGCGACGAGAAAGTGGAAGCATACGAACGCTCTGCCTGTCCCACGTGCGGTTCTTGTTCGGGGATGTTCACCGCGAACTCGATGAACTGCCTGACCGAAGCTTTGGGTTTAAGCCTGCCGGGTAACGGATCGGTGCTGGCAACGCATGCCGACCGCGAGCAGTTATTTCTCGAAGCCGGCCGCCTGATTGTTGAAATCACAAAACGTCATTATGAGCAGAACGACGAAAGTGTGCTGCCGCGTTCGATTGCTTCGTTTCAGGCTTTTGAAAATGCCATGGCACTCGACATTGCGATGGGTGGCTCGACAAATACAATTTTGCATTTGCTGGCAGCTGCACAGGAAGGTGGTGTGCCTTTCACCATGACGGATATAGACCGTTTAAGCCGCAAAGTCCCGCAGCTGTGTAAAGTGGCGCCGAACACGCAAAAATACCACATGGAAGATGTGCATCGCGCCGGCGGCGTAATGGGCATTCTCGCCGAATTGAATCGCGGTGGTTTATTGCACAATCAATTGCCCACAGTACATAGTAAAACCTTCCAGCAGGCACTCGATAAATGGGATATCACAGTTTCATCGTCGGAAGCTGTGGCAACTTTTTACAAAGCGGGCCCCGCGGGAATTCCAACGCAGGTGGCATTCAGCCAGGCGACGCGCTGGCCGGCACTCGATACGGACCGCAAAGAAGGATGTATTCGCTCAGTTGAGCATGCCTACAGCAAGGAGGGTGGCCTTGCCGTTCTCAAGGGTAACATTGCGGCCGACGGCTGCGTGGTAAAAACATCGGGCGTCGATGAAAGCTGCTGGGTGTTTGAAGGCCCCGCGCACGTCGTCGAAAGCCAGGATCAGGCAGTGCACCATATTCTCGAAGGCAAAGTCAAAGAAGGTGAGGTTGTTGTCATTCGTTACGAAGGGCCCAAGGGCGGGCCGGGTATGCAAGAAATGCTGTATCCGACAAGTTATCTTAAGGCACGGGGTTTGGGTAAGGCCTGCGCCTTGCTGACCGACGGCCGCTTCTCCGGTGGTACATCCGGCCTTTCTATCGGCCATGTTTCACCCGAAGCTGCCGCTGGCGGTGCGATAGGTCTTGTACGTAATGGCGACATCATCCAAATCGATATCCCCAATCGCAGCATCAATGTAAAGCTCACCGACGCAGAGCTTGCCGCGCGCCGTAAAGAGCAAGAGGTCAAAGGCTGGAAACCCGCCGAAGCGCGCCCGCGCAAAGTGTCGGCGTCGCTGAAGGCTTATGCATTGCTGGCGACCAGTGCCGATAAAGGTGCAGTCCGGGATCTCAGCAAACTTGCCTGACCGCACAGCGCTAGCGCTTGGCGGTCCGGTATTCAATCCTTCGCTTACTTAAATATTTTACCCAGATAGCGGAATGGAACGACCGGTAGTGCGGGGGTAACGCCCGTATAGTTGCCGAGTGTCGCATACGGCGCTGTCGGCGTCATGGGATAACAACCCGAAGTGGTCGAAGGGGATGCGCAATTTGATGTCGGATCGTAAGTGCCCAAGGCATTTGCCCCCTGGTTTGTCGGGTCGGGATTAAACACCGAGCGGATACCCGTTGCCGTAGTCGCTGACGCATTTGTGTGGCAGTTGCCGCTGTTGCAGTCGCCCTGCTCAGTGCGCAGATTCATCGTGCGGTTACTGCTCTGCACCGTTGTCGAGTAATAGGCTGCGGCTTTCTTGGCGGCGGTGGTTGTGCCGGTGACGACAACTGTCGGTGCCGAAGAGCACCTGCACCGCCAGAGGCGAGGAACAGAGCGCCGGTATTAATTGCTTCCCGTGACACCGGTGTTGTGAATGAAGGCCGCACCTGCGGCGTTCGTGCCACCACCGAGAAGTTTAACCGTGGTGCCGCCCGAAATATAGCCACTGCCGCCAGATGTAATGGTGACTCCCGTGACTTCGCCTGCGCGGTAAGTTGCAGTCGCTGTGGGTGCGACCGAGCACGAAGCGGCAAAAGTGACGGTCGGTGAGCCGCCGCAACCCGCGCCCTGGTCGAGAATCACGAGCTGACTCACGCCAGTGCCAGACATGACTGCCTGCAGCACAGGCTGCGTGGTGCAACCCGTGAGGCCTGTGATCGAAACGGACGGAATGCTGTTAGCAGTGCAAGTACCTCCCGTCGAAAGATCTACCGCGGTAATTTTGCCGCCCGGAGAGGGTTGCCGTCGCAGTCGGTGTTACCGAGCAGGTGGGCGTAAAGTTCACGCTGGTCGGCGCAGAGGTGCAACCCTTACCGGAATTAGCCACAACGACTGCGGCAACACTGGTACCGTTCATCAGCGCAGTACCCGTGGGTTGAGTGGTGCATCCGCCCCCGGTGGTCGTGACTGCTGGGGTGCTCGGCGCGTTACGCCGCCGGTCAGCGTATAAGAAGAGACACCGCCGGTGCTGGTCGAAATGGTTGCGCGTTAACGACGCCCTGGAGCCGCCATTATAGTATTGCGGCATGTTGCGCGTGTCGTCGGTGGCTTTAACCCAGAAATTGCCCGAACAATCGGTTGTTGCAGTGGCGATCTGCGTTGCGTTGGCAGGAAATCTTTGAAAATCACTATTTCTCCGGTGGCCACGGCGGGGTCGGTGGCAGCATTGCGCAGCGAGCTGGCCGCCTGCTGGTCGGCTACGCGTGCCTGCCAGCGAATAAGCGGCAAGCGTTTTAGAGGCCTGACGGTCTTCGTTGATGTCGAGCTGCAACCCGGATCGTGGCAGCAGACAGGCAGTGCCGGTATGGTTGTGCACGACACCGCTCGAGTTCTGCGTGAAGACCGACCCGCTCGTCTGGCTACTGGCGCACGTCGGCGGCCGGGTTTAAGCGACGTGGAAGACGTTGTATCTTCTTTGACGATTTTTTTGATGCACAGGCCGAGATGATCATGGCCAAAATGCACAGGAAAAAAAGCAATGGACGCTTACTCATGCTGATTGGTACGATGACCGCCGATGAAGGTAACATTTTTTGGTAACTTTTTTCATGGAAAGCGTATCATTTAACATTCATGGATATTCTAAAGCTTTCGGCAGTAGCAGCGCTGCCTTTTCTTATTGCTGGCTGCATCAACATGGGCGATTATTATTCCGATGAAGATTGCGTAAAGGGAGTCAAATCGCACACCGTCAGTTTCGCGAAAGACGTGCAGCCAGTGCTCACAAAATATTGCGTCAGCTGCCATTCTAATATGCCTGATGCGGCTTCTTACAAAGCGAACTATTATCCCAATAGCGGCATCGACAGCGCCTATACGCGCAGTGCGCTGCCGATCAGCAACAGCAAACATATGCCCACCGGCAGCAATCTCACCAGCTGCAATCTGCTAATCATCCAAAAATGGGAAAGTGATGGTTATGCGAACTAAACCGATGCTAAATATGGCGATGAACGCTGCGCGGATTTTCTCCGTTGCTGCGACCCTGCTTCTCACCGCAAGTCTATCCGCATTGCCGCAATATACGGCACGCGAAGGGCGTATCTGCGACAGTTGTCACGCATATCCGTTTGAAACAACACTGCAGAAACGCTGGGCAGATCCTGCATACGCCGAGCGGAAATGCAACCTGTCGTGCGGCGGCTGCCACGTTGACCCGGGTGGCGGTGGCATGCGCACGGTTTCGGGTCGCTACTTGCAATATGCGTCGCTGCCGATTTTCAACAATGAAATCCGTCCCTGGCACGATCAGGAACGCAATATCTGGAACATCGTTGATTTTCTGAAGAAGAAGCCGCCTGAGCCGGCAAAGACCGAGACAAAAACAGAAGAGAAAAAAGCAGAGACTCCAGCACCCCCGGAGCCTGAATTGCCGCCGGGAAAAATTCCCCCAAAATACCATACGCATGACAGCCCACCGGATTTTACGTGGGCCGACCCAACGGTTTACGGTAAATCAGCCAATGCGCTGAAGACCGACAGAACGTATTCGCCTGAATACGGTATTTATGGTCGTCTCAATGCCGACCCAAAATTCCAGATCGGGGGCGATATACGCGTCGCCGATGTGCAGAGCAAGTCGCTCAATGCATTTTTCCCGATGCAGTTCGATCTCGGTGCGCGCTACCATCCTTACGAGCACTGGACTTTCGCTTCAACCCTGGGGCTTGTCGGTAAGGCCGACACCGGCAACCAGGCACCGGCGCGCTCGCTCGGCGAGATGTGGACAATACGCAATGCATATCTTATGTACCATGAGTTGCCTTACCAGGCATTCTTTCGCGCCGGGTTTTTTCAGCCATCGTTTGGTGTGAGGCTCGAAGACCACACCGCACCCGTGCGGCAATACTTCGAGCAAGACCTCAGTAAAAAATATGCCACGGTGATAGGCGCCGAGGCTGGCTTCATGGCAAACTATCCTTACCTGACGGTATCGGCGTTCACCAACAATGGTGGCAGGCCCGTCGGCGACAATAACCAAAATTACGTGATTAATCCGCAGGGTTTTGGCACTGCCGTGAACGGTGGCTGGCGCGATCTTGCGTGGGGCATCGGTGGTTCATTCATGCTGAAATCGCGGACGGCAGATTACAGCGGTAACCTGAAGGCATTTTCCGGCGATGGCTATTTTAACTTTGGTCGTATCTGGCTAAGGTTTCCACTCACAGTTCTGGGCGAATACGCGGTGGGGCAATATACCGGGACAGCGTCGGCCGACCGTGTTTTTATCGCGAATATGATTGAATTCAACTACCTGCTGTTTAACGGCATTAACCTGAAAGTGAACCATCATTATTACGATGCCGATGTCAGGCTCGCGGGTGATGAAAGCGGGCGATTCGGCTTTGGCCTCGAACTGATTCCGATTACCTTCATGAAACTGTACTTTGAATACCGCCTTGCCTGGGCTGTCGATCCCACATTGCTGAATGCGCAGGGGGTTATTAACCCGTTTGACTGGCTTAATGATAAACAGTTCATTTTCATCGGCCATATCTATTTCTGATTCTGCAACCTTTTGACACCTGACGCGTACTACAGATAGCGACTAACAATGAGTGCGCGACCGGGTGACGGCATCGGCAACGAGCAACAAGCGATTGAAAGCGCGAGGGCAGGCAACGAGGTGGGCTGGAACTGGCTTGTGATAACCTGGCAGGCACCGCTGGTGGCGTTCTTGACGCGCATGCTGGGCAACGAAGACGACGCACTCGAAATCGCTCAGGAGGCTTTTATCCGGGCGCTTCGCCATATCGGGAATTTTCGCGCAGGGTCAAAGTTTTCGACGTGGCTTTTTGGCATTGCAGTGAACCTGTCGCGCGATCTTAAGAAAAGCGCGCGCAACCGCTTAGTGCAGTCGATGCCCGAGATGGCCGATGTGGCAGACCGGGCGCCGTCGCAGAGCCGGGGCGACGAGAATGAGTATCGCGAGCTGGTTACGGAGCTCAGGTACGCCATTGATCGCTTGCCCGACAAGCTGCGACCCGCGTTTATGCTGTTTTATGAGGAGAATATGTCTATGAATGAAATTTCGACCATTCTGAAGCTCCCCGTAGCACTGGTGAAGGTCAGGCTGTTCCGTGCGCGCAAATATATCGCGAATGCCAATCCGCACCTGAAGGACTACCTATGGAACTGAAAGAACAGTTGCAAAAAGATCGCGCCGAACGACAGGCACGCGCCGCCGCCGCGGTGGAAAAATTTATGCTGCGCGAGAAAGTCATTCTGGAGATGCGCAAAGCAAAACCCGAGGAACCGGAACAGCCATGGTATAAACGCAAGATGCTCTCGCCGATGCAGGCTTTGGCCGGCATGGCCGCGGTGGCTGCCATAGCTGTAGTAACTTTTTCACTCATGCAGATACAGATGCGCGGCGCGCCACAGGGTAAAGAGGCGCTGATGCCGGTTGAATTTACCTATTATGCCCCGAATGCGACGCACGTCGAAATTGCCGGTGATTTTGTTGGCTGGCAGACCGGTAAACACAAACTCACGAAGGGTGCCGATGGCAACTGGCATCTCAAGCTGATGCTACCCCCGGGGCGTTACCAATACCAATTTGTGATCGATGGTTCCTGGACAGCGGACCCCAGCTGTCCTGCGCGGGTGAGCGACGATTTTGGCCGCGAGAATAGTCTGCTGATCTTATGAGTAAAAACGCTTTACGCATTTTCAAAGCTGCCGGGCCGTCTGCGCATGCGCGCAGCAAGGTATGTTTTACCTCTGCTGCTGATTCTTTTCATCCATTGCAATACTCCGCGCAAAATTCCATACCGCGTAAAGCAGGGGTATCGCTTTGAGCTCCATATGGGCGACGCAGGAGAAATACACGTGATCGGTGCGTGGAACAACTGGCAGCGCGGCGTGCACACGATGCACCGCTGGGGATCATATTACTGGCTCGATCTAGATCTGCCACCGGGCCGGCATGAATATATTTTTTCGGGCGGCGCGGGGCGAATCATGCCCGAAAATATCGCCGAGACAATTGAAGATGGCTTTGGCGGAGTGAACGCCGTGGCGGTGGTCGAATGAAATCGTGCCGCGGCATAATTTTGTTTCTTCTGGTTGCTTGTTCTGCAGGCGTTTACGCAGACGATTGGTCTGAGATCGCCGCGCAGAACCCGCAATTTGCCGCCGCAGAAAAAAACTTCGTTTCCGAAGAGGCGCAGAAGATGCGCGCTGCGGGGCTAGACGCCAAACCGCTCTATAATAAGATACGCGAGGGCCTCGCGAAGGGAGTCAGCGGCGATGTGCTGAAGCGAGCGGTCACGCGCGAGCGTGAGAGCTACGAACGCGCGGCGAAACAGACGGGTGCAATGCGCAATATCACACCTGCGCTGCGCATGTCGCTCTGCCAGGCGATCGTCATTTCGGTGCGGCGTGGTACGCGTGAACAGGATATCGAAGCTGCTCTTCAGCGCAGCGGCAACTCGGCCGAAAAGCTGACGCGCATCGTCGATCTTTTAGGCGATCTTGCGCGGTCGGGAATTCACGGGGAAAGCGCGGTGAATGCCGCCGTCGAGAATACGGGCCGCATGCCGGGAGGAGGTGCCTCTGACAGAAACGAGAGCCGCGCAGACGCCAACCGTTCGTTGCAGCACCGTGAACTGAAGCAGAATCTGCCCCAGCTCAAGCCGCCTCCGGCGCCACCCCACCGCGAGCTATTCCCGCAAAAATAGATTCTTATGCGAACGTGGGCGTTTTTGCTTTTTAGCGGCAGCGTATTTGCAACAGGCCCCTTCACACAACTCGGCACAGCCTATCAGGATACGCATAGCCAGTTCAGCTCCGGTGATTCGGCGAGCGCTTCAGGGCGCTATTTTTCGAGCCAACTGACCCTCGGCTATGAAGCCAAAAGCTGGGACGCCGGAGTTTCGGTGCCGTACGCGGTGCGTGACAGCACCGTACAATACCAGTACGCTGCGCCTGTGCAAACAATCAACAGTTCAACACAGGATTCCGGCATGTCAGACCCATCTCTGTCGGCCTCGGGCGATGTGTTCGGAGGCAATTTGTATGCGCCCGCGGTTGCGCTCACCGGTGCTCTCAGCGCACCTTTCGGCAAAAATACTCTCGGTCTGCAGACATGGCATGCGCGTCCGGGTGTAATATTCGAATACCCGGCAGGCGAGCTGCGCCTTGCTGCGCGGTTCTATGGTGAAATTCCTTTCGCTGCGCAGGCCAGCGTCGCCGACCAATACCGCGCGTATGCCGGCGCAGGGTTCACCGCCAGTTATCCCGTTTGGCGTGCGCTCAGTTTAGGTGCCGATACAAATTACGCGGCAGGGGATTTTAGCCGTTCTGCGCCGTCTCTGCGCGCCGGCGGCTTTATTTCGATTGCGGAAATTCTGCCGAACCTGAGCCTCTACCTTGGCAGCCAGGTGGAGCTCGTGCGCACCGACCGGGATATATTTGCGGTCTTCAGCTTGCGCTATAATTTTGCCGATTTTGAGTTAGCGCCCCTACCGCCGCTCGGCGGTTGAATTTACGCGGCGACCATCACGCTGGCTAAGCCACCGTGTTCAGTACGGAAGTTTGTCGTCTGTCCCTGGTAATAACGGGCCAAAATGCCCAGGATTTCGTCGCCGTACGTGTACACGCGGATGTCATATTTGAGAGATAAATCCGCCGTAATCTGTCGCATCTGCGCGGGAACATATTTCTGCGCGATGTATTCGCCAGTCGAAATCTCAGACCAGACGCGTGCGGTGAGTTTGTCGCCGCGGTAGACGGCTTTGCCGCCGAAGCCGCTAATCGGCTTGAAGAACCAATTCTTGCGTGTGTGCCACAGTTCGTCGCGGTTCGCGTCGGTGACGAACAGCGTTTCGGGAATATGCCGGCGTATCAGATCAATTTCGGCCGCGCTGTCGAATGCGGGCGACCAGACTTCTGCCAGTTTCGATTTACGCGCATAGCGTGCATGCACTGCCGGGTTTGGGCTCACCGTCGCCAGCCCGCGTTCATAAATCTCTTTAAGAGACTGCGAACCCGGTTTTTCGAAATAGAAGTCGGTCAGCCGGTTATAAATGAAGTCGAGGGGGATTTTCCCCGCGTAAGGAATATTGTCACGAATGGTAATCTCTTCGGGGGCTGCAATGACTGCATCGATACCGTGGGTGCGCAGCAGATTCTGCACGAGCAAAAACTCAGGGTGGAAAAACTGCTGCTCAGGGTTTTCATCGACGATTGCCACTGTCTTCAGTGGCCTCTCGGGGAAACGCAGCGCCGCTTCGCGGCGGAACATTGCCACGAGTTCTTCTGCGTCGAAGTGAAATTGAGCTGGATTTAGCCACGGGCTTAAGCCCTTGGCTAAATCACAGCAATCTTCTATTTGTTCTGTGGCATACAACCCGAGAACCGCGCCTGCCGCATTGGTGTTGATCTCTATCAGTTGCGGGCCGTTTTCAGAGATATGAAAATCGTACGAATTGAAAATTCCCTTTTCGAGGCTTTTGTTAGGCGCGGGCTTTAACCCGGGGCCGAAAGAGGAATCACCTGCCGGTTGAGTTCTTAATGAAGCTTCATAAGCAATAATGAATTTTTCGATCTGCGCCAGATCACCGCGCGAAATGAAGTGCGGTTGCTCGCTGAAGTACTGGGGATAATCGAGCTTCTCTTTTTCAAGCGCCTTGCAGTGACAGTGCTCGTTGAGATACTCTGCCTTTAGCAACATTCGCCGGACTCCCGGATTTCTGCAAATACCGCATCGAGTTGGTGCTTGAACTGCGCCAGCGCCCTGTAGTCGATGCAGTAGCAGACCTTGGGGCCGTCAATTTCACCCTTGATCAGGCCGGCGTCTTTGAGCTGCTTGAGATGCTGCGAAACTGTCGATTGTGCGAGCGGCAGCTCTTCGACAATATCGCCGCACATGCAGTCCTGTTTTCCGGCGAGCAGTTTCAGAATGGCGATGCGCGCAGGGTGTGAGAGCGCCTTTGCCATCGCGGCGATCTGTTGTTCATCACGGCTGAATTCGACGCTCTTGCTGATCATGTTAAGCACCTGGCTTTGCGAAAAAAATCGTCTGGTAAGGCAGTGTCTTGTCGTCCCTGGTAACACGGTAGCCGGCGGCGGTGAGCTCGCTGACGATCGTTTCTGTCGGCACCTTGATATGCGCGGGGGGGCCTATGGCAATATCGCCATCTTTAAAATCGATAATCATCAGCAGAGCCTGAGGGCCGCGCAGCGAAGGTTTAAGCCTTTTGAAATACTCGGTGCGATTTTCAATATGATGGTAAACATCGACGCTCAAAATGACATCCACCTCACCGTCTTTCAGATGGGCGCTTTCGGGAGTTACCTGGCGCACCTCGAGGTTGCTGCCGCGTTTATGTTTTGCCGCGCGCTCTCTCAGGTACGCGATAAACTTGTCATCGAGGTCGAGCGCCTTGACGCTGTAGCCCTTGTCGAGCAGGCGAAAGCTGAAGTAGCCGGTGCCGGCACCGAGATCGGCGACTACAGGTGCGGTGAGCTTCTGCTTTTGCAGGTGGGCAGCGATCAGGCTTAATACTGCGTCGGGCTTCTGCCACTGGTCACGCGCCGGATCTTCAAAGCGTTTCACGAGTTCGTCGAAATTGTGCCGGTGCATGTGATTTTCCGCAGCGCCATGACCGTGCCTGTGGCAGGCATTGAAGATTCCCATGAGTGAGGCGATGATGGCGGCAACCACCGCTCGTCTGCCTGATTTCGCCGTGATTCTCATCTTTATATTATCGTATTTTTACGATGAAGCGGCCATTAAATGTTCAGAGCCAGGCATTGAACAGATACCCTGCCATAATCATGAATGCGGCGAGGGTGCCGAAATAGATACCTACCAACCGCCAGGTCATGATCTTCTTCAGCAACAGCGCCTCGGGCAACGACAGGCCAATGACCCCCATCATGAAGGCAATTGCAGTTCCGAGCGGAATGCCCTTCGCCACCAGTACTTCGACGACTGGCAACACCCCCGCTGCATTGCTGTACATGGGCACTCCCATGGCGACGGCCAGCGGTACTGCGAACCACTGGTCTTTGCGAATGTAAGCTTCGAAGAAACCCGTTGGCAGAAAACCATGCATCGCCGCTCCGATGCCAATACCCAGAACAATGTAGGGAGCGATGCCCTTGACCGTGAGCAGTGCTTCGCGCGCAATCTGCGGAGCGCGTTCTTTGAAGGTTCTTTTATCTGCGGTTGCAGATTCGCCACTGACACCGCCGTGGATCAACTGTTGTATCCACGGCGAAAGATAACGCTCGAGCCGCATGCGCCCGAGTGCATAACCTCCCGCGATGCCCATGACCATACCGGTTGCAACGTAGATTCCCGTAATGCGCAGGCCAAAGCTACCGGCGAAGACAGCAAGGGCAACTTCGTTTACCAGCGGCGCCGTAATCAGGTAGGTAAACGTGATGCCGAGTGGAATACCACCCTTGACGAAACCGATAAAAATGGGAACGGACGAACACGAGCAAAAGGGAGTGATCACGCCGAAAATGGCCGCAAACAGATAATCGAAGCCGTACAACCGGCGCTTGGTGAGAAAATCCCTCACCGCATCGACGGGCAGGTATGAATTGACTGTACCCATGATGAGCGTAATTCCCGCGAGCAGTACAAAGAGTTTGATCGTGTCAAAAATGAAGAAATCCACCGAAGACGCCAGATGGCCGGGTGCAATAGCAAACAGACCATAGACAACCCAATCGGCGAAATGCTGTGCCCAGGAAAACATCGCTCAGGTTGAAATCAGGTCTTTGATTTCCTGAACAGTCGGTACCCGGCCAGAAATGCGCAGTTTCTCTTCGATCACGAGCCCCGGTGTTGCGAGCACATTGTAACGCATGATCGTCTCGACATCCTCGATTTTTTCAACCTCTGCATCGACGCCCAGCTCGCTCACCGCTTTTTTCGCTGCTTCGACCGTTGCCTTGCAGCGTGCGCAACCAGGCCCCAAAATCTTGATGTTCATATGCCTGCCTCCAGCCGCTTTTTGTAGCGCAGCGCGAAACCGACCAGCAGAATCAGCGCCGGCACTTCGATCAGCGGCCCTATGACTGCGGCAAAAGCAGCCCCCGAGTGGATACCAAAAACCGCAATCGCCACCGCAATGCCGAGTTCAAAATTGTTGCCGGCAGCAGTAAAAGCAAGCGAAGCCGACTTTTCGTAGTCAACGTGTGCGCGGCGCGCGAGAAAAAATGCGCTGAAGAACATGACGCCGAAGTACAGCAAGAGCGGCAGAGCGATACGCAGCACATCCGCCGGAATGCGAACAATGAGTTCGCCCTTGTAGCTGAACATGACCACAATCGTAAAGAGCAGGGCGATGAGCGTGATCGGGCTTACCCTGGGCAGAAAAACCTGCTCAAACCAGCCGCGGCCCTTTGTGCGTATGAGTAGCTGGCGGCTCGCCATGCCCGCGGCAAACGGAATGCCCAGATAGATGAAGACGCTTTCGGCTATTTGGCGCATGGTGATGTCAACGGTGATGGCCTTCAGCCCAAAGAGCGGCGGCAACACAGTGACAAACACGTAGGCATAGACGCTGTAGAACACGATCTGGAAAACACTGTTGAACGCGACTAGGCCTGCGACGTATTCATTGTCGCCGCGTGCCAGGTCGTTCCAGACGATTACCATCGCGATGCAGCGGGCAATGCCAATGAGGATAAGCCCCGTCATGTATTCGGGTTTGTCTGGCAAGAATACCACCGCAAGGCCAAACATCAGTATTGGTCCGATGAGCCAATTCTGCAATAGCGATAGCAGCAGCACCTTGCGGTTCGCAAAAACCTCACCCAGCTTTTCTGTCTTTACCTTCGCGAGGGGCGGATACATCATCAAAATCAGGCCTGCTGCGATCAGGTAGTTGGTCGAACCGCTCTGGAACACGGCCAGTGACTGTGGCGCTGCCGGAAAAAAATAGCCGACAGCGATGCCCAAGCCCATCGCGAGGAAAATCCACAGCGTGAGGTAGCGATCGAGAAACGGAAGTTGTTTTGGCTGAACACGGGTGGGCGTACCGCGCCCACCCGTGTTCAGTTCAGCAGGGCTAGCCATTGGACAGGTTTGCCTTCACAAACTTCTCGCAATACTCTTTGATCATCTGTCGCACGCGGGCAAACTCGGCAGTGATCTCTGCTTCGGTACCGATCGCCTTCGCCGGGTCCGGAAAGTTGTGGTGAAACTTTGCCGCGCGCGTCGGAAAAACCGGGCAGCGCTCCTTCGCGTTGTCGCAGACCGTAATGACATAGTCGAAATCTACGCCAGCATACTCTGTCACATTGTTCGAGGTGTGGTGCGAAATATCGATGCCATCGGCCTTCATCGTCGCGATCGCCCGGGGGTTTACACCGTGCGTTTCGACGCCCGCGCTGTAGATTTCGGCCGTGCCTTTCGCGAAGTGTTCGAGGTAGCCGTGCGCGATTTGGCTGCGGCAGCTGTTGCCGGTGCAGAGCACGAGTATTTTCTTCATGCGGGCGGGTGTGGATAGTTACTTATATTGTATATCGTAAATATACGATCAACAGGCCGGCCTAATAGTTAGTCGGTGCTGGCAGAGCAGGAACGCGGAATTTACCTGATGTTTGGTGACGCAAGTGTCATTAATTCAATCTGTAAAGCCATTTTGCGTCACCAAATGTGCCCGCAGCGCCTGCCTGAGCCCGGCAATGCCGGCCTACAGGCCCGCGGGCGCAGGGCATCTTTGGCGCGGAGCGGCCGAGCACGCGCGACCCGCCTTCGGGGCTCTGTCTTCAGAGGAGCCACGGCACCGCAGTGAGCGCAGCAGGTAAATTTTGTTGTCGGCAGTATCGCCATCAGTGCTTAGTATGTAGCAGGCGCTTTAGAATAACCTCTTCAAGGTCCCGACGGCCGTCAAAAACAGCCAAGATATAGACTTTTTGTGGCTCTGCTCTATAGATAATTCGCCATGGATTCTCAAAAATCTCCCGAAATATAGTGATATTTGAGTTTTCGAGCTCTGGCACAAGGCGACCGACCTTCGAAAATCCGGCCAGAGTATTCACTTTAGCCATGATTTTGTCATAAATCTTTGGCACATTCTCAGGATTGTCTTGTAGGACGTATTCAAGTATGCCATCAAGGTCAACATAAGCATATTCGGTCCAAATCAGCTGGTTCTTCGCCATCTATCGAATTATTTTAGATTAAACTTTTTCTTCAAGCGGCTTTCCACATCATTCTGTGATAATACTAACCCATCTCCAATATTTTGTTCGCTCATAGAGAGCAATTTCAATATACTAATGGCATTTTTCATATCCTCAAAGGTGTTAGGATCTAATACAACCGCCTTTGCTTCGCCGTTTTGAGTTACGTAGAAAGGGCGGTGTGTCTTATTAATTTGGTTCAGCACTTCAGCTGCATGTGCCTTAAAATAAGAAATTGGCTTAATATCTTCCTGAACCTTCATGGTCTTTATAACGTATTTAATTCAGTCTTATCGTCAAGCAGTTTCAATTCGTGGGCATCCAGTTCCCGACACCGCTGAAATCACTGAGAGATCAAATACAATGGTTTTCGAGATATGGCCGATAACGGTGGATTTACCTGACGTCGATGGTGCGCCGCACAATAAATGCAGTCTTCTTACAGAAGCCGCTCTTGGCGCGCCATCGATGTGCCGCAGGTGGCTGCGTTGCGCCCGCCAATTAAGCTCGACAGAGCGCGGGCGTCAACGCATTTCAAGCCGCCGAGACCGAGCACGCGAGGAGCTACGGCACCGCAGCGAGCGCAGCAGGTAATTTTTGTTGTCTGAAGTTGCTACGCTTGTGAGCCTGGCCACGGATGGCTGGGCGACAACAATAAAAGTTTTATTTGATTCTTACTTGATGGCTCATATAGAGAGACCCCCAGGTCGTTAAGGGGAAAAAGCCGATTTTAAGGCGAATCAATTGTAACTTCTTAAGATTCTACGGCGAAACATCTTTGAAATATGTGAGTATTTGCCAACTTTGCCAAATATGGTTGACGCATGCAGTTATGGTGCTTCATTCGCAATATGTCAATGATGAAGATCAAGGAAAGAATTCATGAGCAGATAGAAAACCTTGCCGATCAGGACGTTCTGCTTGTGATTGATGACCTTCTGGCGCATAGTTATCAGCCCTCCAAAGATATTAGGCTATCAAATGATCAGAGAATCGCACTGGAAAAATCGGAAGCCGATTTTGCCGCGGGAAGGGTACTGAGTCGAGAAAAAGCAGCGCTGCAGGTATCGGATTGGCTCAGAAAAAAACCATAATCGTTACACAAACGGCCCAAACGCAGCGACTTGAAATCTTGCAATACTGGCGCGACCGCCTGGGTAATAACAGATATAGCAGCATACTCGCGGATGGATTCGAGCATTGCCTGGATATGATCGCGCGTTTTCCAGAAATTGGTGGTAAAATCCGCGAAAGTGAATTCCACAGCTTTACTTTTAAGAGCTATCTGATTGCTTATGAAAATCGACCTGAATCACTTGTAATTCATCAATTTTGGGACCTGAGGCAAAATCCCGAAGATTTTGTCTTGTAGCTGTTTAATTGCGCCGCCAAGGAAGGCGGCGAAAAACAAAGCGTAGCAATTTCAGACAACGCGGAATTTACCTGACGTTTGGTGACACTTGTGTCATTAATTCAATCAGGAAAGCCGCTTTGTGTCACCAAATGTGCCCGAAGCGCCTCGCGGCAAAGCACAAAACAAGCGTCCCGCTTGTGTTTTGTCCGCGATCTTCTGGCGCGTAGGGCCGAGCACGCGAGGAGCCACTGCACCGCAGCGAGCGCAGCAGGTAAATTTTGTTGGGCGAAGAAAGCCTACGGTTAGATATTTGCAATCTGTACATATGAAAGCTTCCTGTTCGACGAAGCCCAAGAACGCGATTCTTTCATCGTTTTGATTATTGTCCTTAAGTCTTTAGCCAAGCCAAGCTTTTTGTCCATTTTCGCCAATATTTCATTGAGCTTGTTTGTGAATTCTATTCTCGCCGGCAATGGCAAGGACAAGTCTTGCATTGAAGAGAAAATGCTGTAGATTTCCGAATAATCTCTGGCTCGGTCAAATAGGCCCAACAACTCAATGACCAGAGAGTAATCTCTCGCGAACTCAATTAACGCGCAATAAATTGAACTTAATACGCGAACTTTCTTTTGCCTGTCTAACTGCCTTGTCAGAAATCTCAAAGTGCGCGGATTCATATGACCCCTGAAAGCGTTGAACAAATAGCCCTGTGCATATGGATGTTTTTCGGTCTTAGCGGCATTAATTAGAGTATTTGACCAATCGAATGATTTATAATATTCCAAATTTTCATAACCTTCGCACCGAACCACAAAATAGGGATCTACAATGAATGACTTAAGAAGTTTCTGATATTTCTTAGTATCAATTAGCTTACGATTCTCGCCTACTAGACACGCGAAATCACTGCGATTCAATTGAGTAAGATTCTTATCGTACTCCTGAGCCAAGAGAGAAATAATCAATTTCTTCTCCCGAAGTTTGCCAGCCTGACGGAATTTGTCCATTAATTCGGCAAAGTTGTCATTTCTCTTGGACATATATTTCAGTAGAATATGTTTTTGGCTTTTTTCGCCCAACGGTGGATTTACAAGACGCAAAGTGACGCACCGTTCAACTTTGCAAGCTGTAAAGCCTGTTTGCGGCACTTTATTTGCCGAGGGCACCTGCTGACGAGCGCAAAATGCACTTCTGTGCCGCGCGAGGAGGCAGTCCAGGTGCCCGAGGCCGAGCACTCGACCCAGCGGAGCGGTCGTGGGCGCAGCTTGTAAATCTTGTTGTCTGAAGTGGGCGATTCGGGAATATCTTTGCGCCCCCCTTTGGGGAGAATTTGCGCATTCTACAGCCAAATAAGCTGATTCTTTATTTCATCAGATTTTCGTGAAAAAAGAAATTTGTTAAGCTTGTGTATCGTTTCAGAGAGGTTCAGCTGCTTACTTGTAATTATGCACGCATGATCTCTTCCCTCAGAAAGCCATTGCTCATGCAATTTCGCGAAATCACCGCGATTAAAGGTAAATATGGCGCGGTTGTTACTGACGGCAAACGCCAATTGCTCTTCATCTGAGAGGTTCCATTTCTCAAGTTCGTGAACGCTGACTACGTCATAGCCGCGCACTCTTAAGGCTAGTGCAACCTGTTTATGGACATCTTCGTCCAAATACAGTCGAATCATTCTAATTCTGCGTCAATCATCACTTTATTGTCAAAATAATAGCTTAGAGCGTCAAATAACTGCGCGGAGGTAATATTGGGGTATCCTTCGAGGATTTCTTCAAGAGGCATGCCAGATCGATAATGCATAACTAATGCCGAAACTGGTACCCGAGTTCCGGTTATTACGGGCTTCCCTTCATATTTCGAGGGATTGATTTCGACATACCGATGTAAAGTCCCCTGCATATGCGTAAATATACCGCTCAAACGACCTATCAAGCCATTTTTCTATTATGCATATGGTATCTGAGGGCCAATGATCTTAGGGGGGCGCTGAAAAAATGTTTCTCGCCCATTTCAGACAACGCGGAATTTACCTGACGTTTGATGACGCAAGTGTCATTAATTCGGTCTGTAAAGCCTCTTTGCGTCACCAAATGTGCCCGGAGCGCCTGCCCGAGCCCGGCAAAACCAAGCTCCCGCATGGCCGGGCGCAGGGCATCTCTGGCGCGTAGGGCCGAGCACGCGAGGAGCAACGGCACCGCAGCGAGCGCAGCAGGTAAAGTTTGTTGTGCGAAGATCAACTTGGGCTATTTAATCTTATGAAGCTTTAATTGCTTTATATAATATTCGTTATTAGCTTTTTTGGGGAGCCACCCAAAAATTGCTGATATCGCTGTGTCATTTGACTTCGAACCGGGATATACGGAAAGAATTCTTATACTAACTTTCTTTGTTTTCTTGGGAAATGGGATTCCCGTGAATCTGACTTCATCAGAAAAGACGAACCCAGTTTTAAAAAGTGATGAAATTATCTCAATTTCCTTGAGTCGATTGTTTCTTGAAAAGAGATGCGGCCGATCAGCGTCAACAAAACCGTTTAAAATTGTCATGCCGTCAGTCGGCTCTTTGAATTCAATATCTATTGTTTCGGTCGAGCCAAAATCCTCGGTCCCTTCCATCCAAGGTGGAACTTCGTTGGCAAACGTGCTAGGATGACATGAGCAAGCCAGATAATACTTACGTAATAGCCAGCTAGCGTCATATTTGAATCTCTTGCCATTAATGGTTTCGGTTAAGGCTGTTTTAGTTTTGATTCTTAACAAATTTGACTTACCTGGCGGATATGCCTCAATTACCGTCTGACCGTAGATATTCTCGTTTAGTTTTCCATGTTCAGCTTCAGTAATGTGAACGACTTCAGTCATACTCTGGCCAGGTATAATATAAGCCAACACCTCACCGTGCTTAAAGACATAGAAGTCACCCTTTTTTTCTAGGGTCGATGATTTAGTAATATTTTGGATTTTGGTCTGATTTTCATCTAAAGCATCTTCAAACAGATGAATTTGATTCTGATGCCAGAATATTGTCGGGCCTTCTTCACCCAGTGAAAATGACCGGACATCTTCTGGAATGTCCGAGGCCCAGAGGGCGGAATGCCCGATGATGCAAAATAGGCCAATAAGATTTCGCATAGAGACTCCTTGTTGATTTTCGCACAACGGTGGATTTACAAGACGTAAAGTGACGCCTGTGTCACTTTTTCAGATTGTAAAGCCCGTTTGCGGCACTTTATGTGCCGAGGGCACCTGCCGACGAGCGCAAAATGCACTTCTGTGCCGCGCGAGGAGGCAGTCCAGGTGCCCGAGGCCGAGCACGCGAGGAGCTGCGGAATCGCAGCGAGCGCAGCTTGTAAATCTTGTTGTCTGAAGTGCCCGCTTCAACCAATTACCATTATAAAAGTGTATTTAAATCCTGATTCACTGTGACATACCCAATGCCCCTGATTACTCTTGCAATGAAGCAATCGAAATCTAGGCTCAATTTTACAGTTATCACTTTCGAGTTTCAGCCCAATAGGATTGCTAAGGTGAGTACCCGTGCCAATAAGGACATATTCATCATTGTGATATGGAAAGGACCTTCTACATTCGAATCTGTCATCTTCCAAGAGCACAATGCTGTCCACATAGGGAAGCCCGTCGCGTAGGTAGTATAAATGTCTGTATTGGCGATATGGTGATTCGCTGGCAGATTTTCGATAGTGGCGTTGACAATCCAAAAAATGTGAAAATCAAAAGAAGACAGGCCAGTAACAAAGTGGAATGAGCAATCTTCATATGCTTAAAATCTTGCGGGCATTTCAGACAACGTTGGATTTACAAGACGTAAAGTGACGTTTTGTTCAACTTTGCATTTGTAAAGCCTGTTTGCGTCACTTTATGTGCCGAGGGCACCTGCCGACGAGCGCAAAATGCACTTCTGTGCCGCGCGAGGAGGCAGTCCAGGTGCCCGAGGCCGAGCACACGACCCAGCGGAGCGGTCGTGCGCGCAGCTTGTAAATCTTGTTGTGTGTCGTATTCTGTTGTGTCAATTTCTCCCGAGAAAACCGAAATCGTTTATTCTAGGAAAAGACAATATTGCTTTTCAATCCAGTGCAAAGTACTAAATATGCTCATGGGCGTAGAGCAAGCAATTGCCATGATTAAAAGCCAGGATTTGGGCACAGAAGCGGCAATTCTGGACGATCTGTGGCTGGATTTAGAACAAAAGATACTCAATAATCCAATACCCGAAGAACACCGCAAGATTTTGGATGAGAGAATCAGTAAAATTGAAGCAGGAAAAGCTACTTTTACTAACTGGGAAACATTGAAAGCCAGTCTCTTGAATGCCAAAGCCCATTGATATCCTTGATGAATGTGCGGCGGAAATAGCCGCTGCATTTAAAGGATACCAAGCGATTAGCGAGGGCTTAGGATTAAATTTCCTTACCGCAATAGAAACATCGCTCAATAATCTTATCGCCAACCCAAAACTCGGTCCTATAGCTCACCGAAATGCCAGAAAAATTGTTCTGACTCGGTTTCCGTACATAATATACTATCTTGATACAGTCGATAATATTCAGCTTATTCTATTTGAACACGCGAAGCGAAATCCTGCCTCTATAAAGAGAATTCTTCAGGATAGAGAAAAACCGGACAGGGTACACCCTCACAACATCGGTAATAGAAAACCCTCACGACATAGGTAACGGCCTTGGGACATTTTTGTCGCTGCCCTCCTCCTGATTTGGTGTAAACAAATAATTGGTGCGGTCGATCTGTCCCATCAGCCAATCTCCAAAAAATACATCCAACTTCTGGTCATTGGCGTAGCGCAGCCCGATTTTGTAACCGTTGAAGGCATTGCTGATGAATACACGGTGACCTTTGTGATTGGTATAGCCCCGATCGTTGACCATGCGCACATGGAACTCTTCAGGGTAGGCAAATTCCACATCACCCACATAGCGACGGGGTGATGGTGTGTAGAAATCCGAAGGTGTCCGCATCTCCAGAGCTTCATGCGGTCGCTCAGTATTGAACTCAGTCCGCCAGACGTTGAACGCAGCCTGATGCTTTTTCAGATCACCCTGAACCTGCCCTTCCAGTTCACGGTACATGTCAGCATGCATACGTTCGTGGGCTCCATTCTGTGCAGGCTTTCCCGGCGTTATACGATCGAGTGCAATGCCAAGCGATAGCCACCAGACTGCAAGCCTGCTCAACCCGAAAATTCCATGCGATGATGCGAAAGGTGAACCATTGTCAGAGCGAATAATTTGCGGCAGGCCATAATTTTTGAAAAGCTCTTCGAAATGTTTTTTAACATGGTAAATATTGCCTTTTTCCAACACCTGGATCGACAGGATGTATCGGCTGTATTGATCCCGGACAGTAAGTGGTTCACACTTTTCTCCGTTCGGCGTGTACCACCAATAGGCTGGTGCCTCTTGGCTGACAGCCATCCCTTAAAGTCGACAGTCCACACATGGTTCGGATGCCGCGCCTCTACGCGATTCCGCAACCGTTCGCCGCTCTTGCGCCGAATGCGTCTGCGTTTCTTCGTTAACCCAGAACGTCGCAGAATCCGTTCAAACGTCGCCACCGAAGGGAGGTATCTTTCCGGATAAAGATTCTCATACACTTTGCGAATCTTAGGAGCTCCCCACCGCAGCTTCGTAGTCTTAATGCTGATAATGTCACAGATGCTTTCTTCAGATAGCTGCTTCGTGTTCTTTCTTGGCCTGCGTGAACGCTCCGCAAGAGCAGACCAGCCTCCAGTCTCAAAGCGCGCCTTCCATTTGTAGCCTGTCTTGGTGCTAATTCCGAACTCTTTGCAGACATGCGTAAAATTCTCATTCGCATCCAATGCACGACCTATAAAATCAATCTTCTCTTTCATCTTGGTAACCTCTTTCCACGGCATTTGACCCCTCCTGCCGTAGGCAGGTCGGGGCCTTTTCATGACCCAAAAAGTGTTACCTATGTTTTGATGGTAAAATGTTACCTATGTCGTGAGGGTTCCGTCATTAATGGCACACAACGCGGGTTTTACCTTGACGTTTTTGCTTGTGGCGTCTTCGTCACAAGCAAAAATGTGCCCGGAGCGCCTGCCCGAGCCCGCCAATGCAGGCCCACAGGCCGGCGGGCGCAGGGCATCTTCGGCGCGGAGTGGCCGAGCACGCGACCCAACGAAGTGGTCGCGCGCGCAGCAGGTAAAACTTGTTGTGTGAAGGTTGCGTCGGTTAAACCCAATTCTCAACCTTTAAGCCTTCCACTCGTCGAAACTCACCTTCATTGTTCGTGATTAAAGTTGCGTTAAGTGACATAGCGTGAGCTGCAATAAGCATGTCGTATGAACCAATTGTCTTTCCCTGTTTCTCAAGCGAAGCTCTAATTTCACCGAAGAGGCTACCCGCTTTTTCATCGAATTCATAGGTAACTAGTGGAATTAAGAATTGAGCTAGGGCCATTTGATTTTCATTCTGGCGAGAACTCTTTGAAACACCATACTGAAGTTCCGCGTAGGTGATGGCGGAAATACCAATCTTGCCCTCTAATTTGGCGGCCTTGAACTTGTCAATAAGCTCGGTTGATCGCCTAGCAATTATATAAACGCAAATATTTGTATCCAGCAAATACATTAAAAACTGTCTCTATCTTGATTCTTGGGCTGGTTTCGGCCACTTTCAAATATATCATCACTAAATTCGGCCACAGCCCCCTTCATAATATCCCAAGCATCCTTTGATTTAGGAATGAGCATCACGATATTCGAGTGTTTGGTGATATATACCTCTTTCCCCTTGAATCGGTATTCTTTAGGCAACCTGACGGCCTGACTTTCGCCATTTTTAAAAAGTTTAGCTGTGTTCATATATACTAAGATATATACTTTATTCTTTTCGGCAACAATTTTCGTGAAATCATTGTCGTTCGCAAATTTCACACAACGTTGGATTTACGAGAAGTTGATGGTGCGCCGCACAATACAAGCAGGCTTATTAGAAAAGCCGCATACCAAGCACCATCAATTTGCCGAGCCCACAGCGTTGCGCCGCACCGAATGCACGTCACATGCGTGCGGCGTCAACGCTTCTTTGTGGGTGAGGCCGAGCACCCGAGGAGCTACGGCACCGCAGGGAGCGCAGCTCGTAAATCTTGTTGTCTGAAGTGCCCAATGGGCAAAATGCCCGCCGAAGACACGGATGTCTGAGGCGCGCGTATTCGTCTGCTGTCTTTCCGCAATAGATACTTGACTAAATGAGCGAATAGCTATATATTGAGTCTGCAATATGGAAATCGGCAGGATTACTTTAGACCCGGAAATATGCCATGGCAAGCCCTGTATTCGGGGTATGCGGTGGCCTGTAGAGGTCATATTAGACATGCTGGGATCAGGTATGACCACCGAAGAAATCATTCAGGATCACCCTGACTTGGAAAAGGAAGATATTTTTGCCTGCATTTCATATGCTGGTTCAGTGGTAAGTAATTCCCGTATAATCCCAGCGGCTTCGTGACATTCTTACTTGATGTCCATCTACCCCGCCGCCTGGCTGCACTCATAAAAGCCATGGGTTATGATGCTATCCACGTATTGGATATCCTAAACCGCGGCCGCACCAAAGACACAGACATTCGGCGGCATGCTGATGAAAATCACTTCGTAGTAATCACGAAGGATAAAGACTTTGTAACAAGCCACACATTCTTACGGTCGCCAAGAAAGCTCATCAAGATTAACCTTGGCAATTTGGGCAACGAAGAGTTATTGTCAATTTTTGAAAAGAACTGGAACACCATTTCCACTAATGTCGTCGCTGCGGAATTCTTAATGGAAATCGATAGGACTGGTATCGTCCTACACCAACCAAGAGTCTGAGGGTAAATCGCTTAACAGAATGCGCTCGCATGGATGCGAGCGCCAAACCCTTTTTGGGCATTTCAGACAACGCGGAATTTACCTGACGTTTTGTGACACTTGTGTCATTAATTCAATCAGGAAAGCCGCCCTGTGTCACCAAATGTGCCCGGAGCGCCTCGCGGCAAAGCACAAAACAAGCGTCCCGCTTGTGCTTTGTCCGCGATCTTCTGGCGCGTAGGGCCGAGCACGCGAGGAGCTACGGCACCGCAGCGAGCGCAGCAGGTAAATTTTGTTGGGCGAAGTATTTGCACTAGGTGTCAACCTTCTTCACCGCGCATCGAACCCCCCATATGAAAATTGTTGGTTCAGTAAGTTCAATCATGTAAACCCTGTCTTTTACATGTGTTACTGGATTTCCCAAGTCTGTAATTGGTTTTCCTTTAGACAAGAAGAATAATGCATTTTCGCCGGTATTTTCGCCTTCAAAGGTCAGCTTTAAGCGGTCTTTATCTAATTGCCAGCGACCAAAGAATTCCTGCTGATTGTTATCACGACTTAGGATATTGAGAAATTTGACCCTGAACAGACCGCTCTTCAGTAATATGACCTCTATAATGGCGGTATCGTTACCTAAGCTTTGAATCAGGTTATTCTTTCTCACTTCAATGGAGAGTTCTTCATCCGTATATCCCCGAAAAATCCAGCCTGCATACTTTCCGGATGAGCAATACAACCATGGTGCTATTTTTGAGTCTATTTTATCGGGAAAATTGGTTTCTTGAGTGCACTTGAGTTTTGTGTTTAATGCTAAAATTGAAACAACTGAAGCTTTTATATCGTGATGAGAGCGCATTCTGAGACCGACTCTTGAAGAGACAAATCTGTCGATACTAACTGATCGATACGGTGGCGGATCGGGTATTTTGCCCTGAGTGCTTGCACAGTGGGCAAGCATCATTAAGTTAATGGCAATCAGTATATTTCGGTAAAAAGTCATTTTGCAAATATTTCGCCAACGCGGAATTTACCTGACGTTTGGTGACACTTGTGTCATTAATTCAATCAGAACAGCCGCTTTGTGTCACCAAATGTGCCCGAAGCGCCTCGCGGCAAAGCACAAAAGCAAGCGTCCCGCTTGTGCTTTGTCCGCGATCTTCTGGCGCGCAGGGCCGAGCACGCGAGGAGCCACGGCACCGCAGCGAGCGCAGCAGGTAAAGTTTGTTGTACGCAGTGCCGCTCAATGAAATTGTTTGCCAAATGTGGCTTGAGTGATGATTGTTTTCTGAAAAAATTTACTATTATTTTTCTTTGCAAACACCTCCCTTGGAAAGACTATTGGCAAGGTCACGGAAATTAATGCTGCCGCTGAGTTCAAAGAATGAAATAGTTAATATTGTCAGGCATATGATATACATGATCGCATACCGAAGAAAATTTCGCGCAAAATATCTAGGTTCAACATAGGAAGCTTCGGCTAGCGAAGAAATATTCTCTCTTTGATCCCGCATTCTCCATTTGAGATGGTAAATTTCTTCAATTTTAGCCCGCAGCGCAATATCAATTTCGTTCCATTCGAGTTCATTGAAAAACTGGATAGCATTTTCGATAAACTCGTCTGTTGCGATGTTTCGGGTTTCCGTGCTTAATTTCTTATTTTGAAGGATGTGACCAATTTCTAGTATGTTTTTTACGCAGCGAAGTCTACAATCGTATTCGATCTCCTTTGCCGTTGCAATTTGTGAAATATACTCTCGACCGATAGCTCCCCGTCGATCCTTTGCTGCAATGAGTGCAGGGCGTAATTCTATGCAAGCAATGCTAGCCTCATAGATGAAAATACAAAAAATCATGATCCAAAATCCCCATACGCTTATTTCAATATCTAACCCCATTGGCTTTAGAACTATTCGATCCCGGCCAATCAACCAGACAACTATCATCAATGCGAAGGATATTATAGCAACATTACGCCGATTCTTCACAAAGTAGTCAGATTCAAGCGGAAAATTCCGCAACAACTGCAAAGTTGAGGGGATATAAAAAGCTCTATCAATAGGTTTTTTTCCCGCACCATCCCAAAGTTTTTGCCATATTCGTGACATGATATTCTTGCCAAGATTTTCCTCGATTTCTTCGTCCATAGAATCCTCCACTTTTAGCTTTTAAGAAATCCGATATTTTCCCGACTTCTCTTAGATTTAATGACCTATGGCGAATATTATCGGTATGTAAAGTGAATCTTAAAATCAACTCATAGCTGTGAAAAATATGATTGAGGTCAGTGGCATTGCGTACAACGGTGGATTTACCTGACGTCGATGGTGCGCTGCACAATAAATGCAGGCTTATTAAATAAGCCGCATACCAAGCGCCATCGATGTGCCGCAGGTGGCTGCGTTGCGCCCGCCAATAAAGCTCGATAGAGCGCGGGCGTCAACGCATTTCAGGCCACCGGAGGCCGAGCACGCGAGGAGCCACGGCACCGCAGCGAGCGCAGCAGGTAAATCTTGTTGTACGCAGGAAGCCTTGTGTGACAGGGCGAGCCATGGATGGCGAGCGCCTGACCGTCATTCTTCATCATAATACCATCTGTCTTCGTTAAAATCAATAGGGTGCGCATCAGGCCAAATGACTCTGGTTTGTTCAATATCATAGAACACTTCGACCTGATCAAATTTGCTTCCGCTGAATTGGCAGTCCCTTAGAGTGGTAGGGTATGAAATTCGATCATTTTCATAGAATACTTCGGCGAATTTTCGACCTGTGAACCGAACTGATTTGAATTGACTTTGAAAAATACAATCTTCAAATGTAACTGAACAAATCTGAGCACTTTGAATTTTGCAATTAATAAAACTGACATTTTTGAAATTAGTATTTAATCCGAAATTGAAGTATTTCCCCTTAAGATCCGATGCTTCAAATACGCAATTTTTATAGCTGCAACCTGTCCCAAGCGTTGCATTCTGAAAACTAGACTTCAGAAATGTACAATATTCATAGACAGTGCCCCATTGTCTCAAATCTGGGAATTTGCATCTTTCAAAGCGGCAATTAGTAAAGGAAACGTTTAGCAAATTACAATTACTGAAATCGCAAAAACTAAAATCAGTCTCAACGAATGCCTGTTTCTCGATATTTCTGCGCATATTCAAAGCGCCGAATACTATGCCACGCAGATCATAAAGGTCTAAGTCCGTTTTAGGATATATGTGAATCAACTTATTCACCTCCAGTGCAAAATCGCCAAAGGAATCGTGGTGCCATCTTGTTATCAGAGGTTTATCCATAAGGATAGATGAAGAAATGTATCAGGTTTTGACTTGTCAACCTCAAGGCTCGCCATGGATGGCGAGCTCTTCTTGGCGGAAAAACCTTTTGGCTTCTTGCGTACAACGGTGGATTTACCTTGACGTTTTTTGACGCATCGCACAATAAAGACAGTCTTCTTTCGAAAGCCGCGATTTATGCGTCAAAAAATGTGCCGAAGGTCGCCTCGTTGCGCCCGACCAAACAAACGTCCCGTTTGTCGGGCATCAACGACTCTTGGCGACCGAGGCCGAGCACGCCCGCTAACGGAGTGCGGGCGCGCGCAGCAGGTAAATCTTGTTGTGCGACGTGCTATTGAGCGGATGCTTTTGGAAGGACAAGTTTTGCGAGCATGCCTTCCTGTTGAGTTATAACAGAAGCAGCAAGCCGGTCAATATCAGCATCAGAAATTTCATGGGGCGCGCTATTTGAATCTGCGAAAGTCGCTTTACTTTGAGGAAAATAAAGATCTACGAACATCTGAGTGCTACTAATTGTCTTTTCAGATTTAGCTTGTTTCATATGCCCTCCCTTCTATGAGTAATAATTTTCAAAAAACTGAAAGTTGAGATCTTTCTGGAAGTAATGCTTCCGCTTAATCCAGACAAATCCGTCTCCTTTCGAGATAACTGCAACATCTATTGGTCCACCAACTGTTTCAAGGTCTTCAGACATTTTGCGTTTAAAAGACGTAAAACTGATAAACGATTCCGCCATTTCTGCAAGCTCATTTTTTGGCAGTGATGCAACAATATTCAACATGGGCGAAATAAAATTTTCTTCCTGGATTTCGGCGATCCCTTTGTTTATGGCAGTCATGGTCTTTTCAACATATTGACCAACAATTTTCGCTTGAGTGGGCCGATTCTTGTATATCGTATCCAAAGTGCCTTGTAGGGTCTTCCTAAAAAGCTTAGAAGCATCTGATAAAAGCTTTCGGTCGGCGCCTTCTACGAACATTTTTACAACCTCTGCTTGCGCAAAAGGATTTATCATCGCCGTATTTTTTGTGTCTATAGCCTCAGTTACATCGATCTTGTAGTTCAGAGTATTGAGTACAAGAGATTGGACTCTGACTCCAAATATTGCGGGAAAAATCTCTGCTTCACCGAAGCCTGCAAAAACAACGCCACTGGAACCTTTGTGGAATCGCGGCTTCTGAAATAGCATCTTCGAAATTGATACTAAAGTTGCTGAACTGGCAGCTGAGATTGGCAATTTTTCGAAAACACGCTTTTGGATCTCTTGGATTTCAGCCGAATATTTTGAGTCAAAGTTCTTCGAAAACTCTTTTTGTACACCGTCTGGCGTATCTGGTAACTTCTTAAATTCTGCCTCGGCTTTATTTATTTCCTCTGTTACAATGGCTTTTATTTCGGATTCTGTAAGAGTTGCTGTCTTTACTTTTTCTTCGACGACGTTCCTAATTTTCTGCTGAATTGCACTAAAAAAAGCGAAAACAGCACCCGTTACGGAATCTGATTCGTTAATACTCGATGTAACTGTCTTTGTCTTCAAAAATTTTAAAAATTCCAGGCCATAATCTTTTACGGTGTCAAATTTTTTCGCCTTCAAATGACCCCTGAATATCTTGATAAGGGTCTCCCAAGGGATGCCCATAAATTCTGCATGGCCATAGACCATGATACCGACGGGATAATATTTAGATAACGCAAAAAGTTTATTTACGGTATTAAATATCTTTTTACCCGCACCTAATGTAACTGCACTATCTGCAGCCAAAGCCACTGCGTTTTTATTAAGTACTGCTATTTCCGCGGTCATTCTTTTCTCCACACTTAAGTTGCATTTTTGCCATTGTAGTCAAGCATTTGTCTAGCATGTCGCACAACGTTGGATTTACAAGAAGTTGATGACGCGCTGCACTATAAATGCAGGCTTCCTTCGGTAGCCACATATTTGCGCGTCATCAATTTGCCGAACCCACAGCGTTGCGCCGCACCGAATGCACGTCCCGTGCGTGCGGCGTCAACGCTTCTTTGTGGGTGAGGCCGAGCACGCGACCCAACGGAGTGGTCGCGCGCGCAGCTTGTAAATCTTGTTGGGCGACGTTGCCGCGCTTGCAAGCTCGGCCATGGACGGCCGAGCGGTCATTTCGATGATTTCGCAGTACTGTCTTCTATGCCTATCCAGATTTCCAGGCCACCCTTACCGGTCAGAGGGTCAAATTCTCCGCCATAACGCTCAATCATGGGAGTTTCTGCTGTTACCTTTTTGGATGTCGGAAACCAATCGGAATAGATTGCACCAATCGTGGCCCTAATATCAGCGACATGTCCATCATGCCTGAAAATGACGTATTCTTGCGCAGGTATGAGTATTGTATTGAGTTCTGGCTGGATTCTGCTCTTATCCGATATTTCGACGGCCGTCAAATAATCAAATTGGCCGGCATCATCGAAATTATGGCAAATACCATAGGCAACCGCCTCTTTCTGGCCGGGAATTCGCCCGATAAGTTGCCCGAATTGCTGCCATTGGTCAGGTAAACAGTTAGGCTGGTTACAGTCATATTTGCGCTGTATACCTGCGTACAGTCGCGCGCCGAGGCGCTCATACCTTGGTTTGTTTAACTTGATTTTTTTGCTTTTGTGCATGTTCATTGGCTCCATCATCTTTAATTGAGCTAGGTTAGCGGCAGATCGTACCTCCTCAGGGGTGATGCCGAACTGGTCTTTGAAAGCACGCGTGAAAGCTTCATGGGAACCGTAACCGGCTTCAATGGCAACGGTCAATATGTCGGCCGATCCGGCCGCCAGCTTTCGAGCGGCCTCAGTTAATCGCCTTGCCCGAACGTAACGTGCTAATGTAATACCTGTGTTTACTGCAAAAGAGCGCGTTAGATGATAACTAGAGGTGTCACATGACGCTGCAATGTCCATTAACTGCGGGGCGGAGCGAAAATGACTCTCTACATACCAAATTGCCTTTTGCGTAATACTTGTATTTGCCATAGCCTTTACCTGCCCATTATAGCTCTGAGCCATTACTTTGGTTTGATAAAAATTGCTGTTTCACAAAAAAATTCAATAGTTTTTTATCGCCGACACGGAGGTCGGCGCCGCATCAAAGCGCGGCAATGTTCGCCCAACGCGGAATTTACCTGACGTTTGGTGACACTTGTGTCATTAATTTAATCAGGAAAGCCGCTTTGTGTCACCAAATGTGCCCGAAGCGCCTCGCGGCAAAGCACAAAACAAGCGTCCCGCTTGTGCTTTGTCCGCGATCTTCGGCGCGCAGGGCCGAGCACCCGAGGAGCTACGGCACCGCAGGGAGCGCAGCAGGTAAATTTTGTTGTCTGAAGTGCGATTAGGGTTCCAATTCATACTTCATTGTGTTCTCACGCCATCTGAGTCTAAATGATACTCCTTTAAAATCTTTGAACTCGTAATTCACAGTTGGTTTCGCAGCCCCAGGCGGAACTGCTGGTGTCGGAATAACGCTAGTAATTTGTATTTCTATAAGTTCGCCACTTTCAGCTATAGAGTATTTCAAGTATGAATTTGCCCTAGTTTCTTCGTTCAGGACCTTGCCTTCCTTAAGGAATGACTCTAAGGATATTGGGGACACAAACCGTTTTGTGCAATCTGCCCATCGCCCAGATACCTTACACAAAAAATATAGGTCTGACCATTCGGATTCGCGTGGCGTGTTTGCCAATGAAACGGCCATGACCCATTGACCTGGCGTCTTTTCGAATAGCACAAATTGCCGCCAATACGTGGTCGTATGAGTATATCGCCTGTATTCAAAGTATCGACCATTTTGAGATAAGAACATCTCTTCATCGTTCTCGCCCGTTGAATTTGGTTCTGTCTTCATTCGTTTTGCAAATCGAATTCTGTCAGCTTTCCTTATTCGAGGTTCTTGTCTCCCCTCACCAGGCCACTGGTGATACTGCATGGGTAATATTGTGGTATTCAGCTTATCGTTTTCGATTTCTATGAGGGCTGTCTTTAGGTCTAAAGCACTTAGCATGCTACCACAGCAGAAGAATATTATTTTGGGGAAGTGTTTTATCATAATCGCATTTCAGACAACGTTGGATTTACCTTGACGTTTTTGACGCATCGCACAATAAATGCAGGCTTATCTGAAAAGCCGCTCTTGATGCGTCAAAAATGTGCCGCAGGTGGCTGCGTTGCGCCCGCCAATAAAGCTCGACAGAGCGCGGGCGTCAACGCATTTCAGGCCACCGGAGGCCGAGCACGCGAGGAGCTACGGCACCGCAGCGAGCGCAGCAGGTAAATCTTGTTGGCTGCAGTAGCGGCATTAGAAGCAATATGGCTTTATCCAAGCGTGGGCGTATAGCACCTCTCCAGTGTCGTTTGCTCGATAGAATTCAAAATCTGTCCGCGCAGGGCCAATCATATTGCCTTCAAAGTTCGTAAAACCAGTACCGGAGTTCAAGCTGATGGAACCTTGGTCGGGGCATTCTTCTTTGATAATCGTAAAGAATTTTAACCTATCAAATTTTAGTTGCCATTGTCCTTCACTTTCGGAACCCCCTCTGCAAGAAAATGTCGCTAGCTTCATATCAGATTCGCACGCAATGGGCGGAGAGGTAAATTCTGTTAGAGTAACAAGATAGTCTACGGATGAGAGACTTTTTGATTCTATGAGACCGACATTGGTCATAATCAAATGCTCAGCGAATTTCGCATCCGCATGTCTCGGAATCTTCACCACAAGACTACCAGGTTTCAATCGACCAATCTTGAGTTTAGATTGAAAAGGCGAATATACTTCGGTCGGGTGTTTTAGGACTGTCACTCTTAGGTTCTTTTGCCTTGTTCCAGCCTCTATTGGTAAGAACACAAAAATGATCGAAAAAAGTATTGCTTGTCTCAGTTGCATTGTTTTGTCTCGGTCTAAATCTCTCTTTGCCGCTATTGTAGCCAACGGTGGATTTACAAGAAGTTGATGGCGCGCCGCACAAAAAATGCAGGCTTATTAGTTAAGCCGCATACCAAGCGCCATCAATTTGCCGAGCCCACAGCGTTGCGCCGCAACAAGCAAACGTCCCGCGTTTGCGGCGTCAACGCTTCTTTGTGGGCGAGGCCGAGCACACGACCCAGCGGAGCGGTCGTGCGCGCAGCTTGTAAATCTTGTTGTATGCCGTAAATGCTCTATTCAATCTTCGTATCAACAAATCGTATAACTTGTTTTACGGGTATTGAGGTACGGTCTCTGCCAATGCCAACTTCAAAGTTCTTAGCGTTTTTATAAATATGGCTATTAACTATTGTAACGTTCGCAATATCTTCCAACGCGTAACCACCAATTCGCACACCATACATGGAATTACTATGGATTTTTGCATCTTCTACCCAAATATTCTTGCTGTAGTTTAAATCGAGGCCAATACGGCCTGAACCGTTCAATTCAAGGTTTTTAAGAAAGATGTTCTTCGACATTGCAATAGCCAATACGGTTCCATCGCATTTGCCATCTGTAAGAGTAACCGACGGTTCATGGTACGCTTTTATGTCTGTGATCTCAATATTGGTTGATTGATGAATGCTCAAGATTGACAAGCCGCTGTTCTTTTGTATCAGTTCTGTGTTTTGTCCGCGAATTTTGATATTGGATTTATCATAAATCATCAATGGGTAGTTTATATACACTTTTCCCGGGGGAAGTATGATCTCTTGGCTGCTCTTCGCGGAGTCAAAAACGGCCGATAACTCAGGGTTGATATCGGCTGGCATATTCGAGGCTATCCTCGGATTTACCGCTTTGTAGCTGCAAAGCAGACAAGAGGCGGCAATTACTGAAAAAAGTGATATTATTTTAGCAGAAATATTCATAAGCATTTATGGCATACAACGGTGGATTTACCTGACGTCGATGGTGCGCCGCACAAAAAATACAGTCTTCTTAGTGAAGCCGCTCTTGGCGCGCCATCGATGTGCCGTAGGTGGCTGCGTTGCGCCCGCCAATAAAGCTCGATAGAGCGCGGGCGTCAACGCATTTCAGGCCACCGGAGGCCGAGCACCCGAGGAGCTACGGCACCGCAGGGAGCGCAGCAGGTAAATCTTGTTGTCTGAAGTAATTGCGCCTGTGAGCCCGGCCATGGACGGCCGGGCGAATAACGCCTCTGGATGCCAGAAATTTATCATTTATGCAGGTTCAAGGTGGCCTCTTGCCTCAGCGATAATCGGTGCCGTAGCCGAGAGGCGTCAAGCACAGCCAGTACTCTAATGGCCGTCCTTGTCGTTACGGCCACCGAGCGCAAATTCAAATATGTGATCGAAGAATTCACAGGAAATCTGCAGTTGATAAATTCTGAGATACTTCAGGTCTTCTGACGGGTAATAAACCCAGCCCTTTTTCTTGGTAACTCGAAATTTCAGAATACTGAAAGACTTGGCATCTCGGGAGATCCAAGCCCGATTGTTCTCAATCTTGTACATGAAACGTTGAGCCCGCAATCCCGAATTTCCACCCGGCAGGGGTTCCAACATGATTTGTCGGCGCCAGAAGTAAAGGTTACCATAATTCAAATCCTTCCACGGAATATCGAATGAAGGTTTTAAATCAATAGGCGGTAATACGTAGGCTGGTTCACCGTCGACAAAAACCAGCATTTTCTCGGGCGAAACTTCGAACGAGTAGTCGTCTATGATGGTCGAACCATTTGGGCCAATATTTGGCTTATCTTTCGGCAATGATCCTGCAGCCTTGCCGTTCAAGGTAACCAATGGCACAACAAGAACGAACCATGCGCAAAGTTGCCATCTCGTTTTTCTAATCTGATGCATTAGTAATGCCTACCGAGGCACTTAGAGTATGCGCCTTTAATCCGTGACTTTCTCATAACTTGCACATTGTCAACCTGAAAAATAAGCCTTATCTTGGAGCGTTGTGAGTCCGGCCAGGCAAGTGGAGGACTGATCGCGTAAATAGTAACCCAAATACCGTTGCAGCGCCGACACGATGTCGGCGACAAGCAATGGCGCAATTATTTCAGACAACGGTGGATTTACAAGACGTAAAGTGACGCCTGTGTCACTTTTTCAGATTGTAAAGCCGATTCGCGTCACTTTATGTGCCGAGGGCACCTGCCGACGAGCGCAAAATGCACTTCTGTGCCGCGCGAGGAGGCAGTCCAGGTGCCCGAGGCCGAGCACGCGACCCAACGGAGTGGTCGCGCGCGCAGCTTGTAAATCTTGTTGTCTGAAGTAATTGCGCCTGTGAGCCCGGCCAAGGAAGGCCGGGCGAATCTTGAGATTGAATGACCATAACTGATCAATCTGTAGGTTTAATCTGGGAGCGCCGCTGAAAAACCTGGTTTTATATGGGCTTGAGGGACAGTTTCTTGCTTACTTACATGAAAATTATTTGACGTGAGCTAGGTACCGATTTCTCATTGATTATCTGTAACACAGCGCGTATTTAGTGACGCACTCTTTGCTGAAAATCCCGACCCCCCGGATGAAAAATTCACTGTGTGCGCATTCAATGTATTGCCTGACATAGTGGTCGAACTCCAAAAGGCAAGATTTGGGGTTGCCGGGAATGCAGAGACCTCAATTGCAGGATTTGCCGCAGAAAATTTAGAGAGGCTGTAAAGCTCATTTAGATTGGGAAGGCGCCAGCTTTTCCCGGCGAGTCCCAACGTTTGACAGTACGAAATTGCATTTATCCAAGTTTGGGTGAGCGCAGTTCCGGAGCATGTCGCGTCATTATTGAGCCCTGCAGAGCATTTTTGCCAAACCAAGCCATTGCTACCGTCCAATATGACTCCTGTCTGCAATGTAGAATAGGGCCCACGTGTCTGGGAGGAGCCTGAAACACAACGAGCGAGACCCAAATTCGCTTGCGCATTTTCTATTTCAGTGTCATCTGCAAAATCAATACTCCAAGAATTGGCGCCGTTAGAAAAGGAAACTGTGGCAGACCAATGGGTATCTAATTGCGTGCCCGGAAAATTAACCGCATCGATCGTTGGTGACGAGACGATATTGATTAATGACTGCAATTCTTCAATCGAAGGCAAGCGCCAGCTTTTAATTCCAGCGTATCCGGCTCCAGAATTTGCAGCGTTCAGTGCAGAACACGCTGTGCCTGCACCGGCCCAATTAAGAGTATTGAATGTCCCCGTGGCACAATTGATGCCAGACAAACCATCCGCACAGGTTTTCCAGACCAATCCTTTGACCGTATCAGTCGTTGTGTAATCATTCGAATATGTAGAATGTCCCGTCGGTCCCATAAAAGCTCGGGCGTTCGGAACGTTGACGCTGTCGCCGTCCTGCCCGAGTACACTCTGCGGACAGGTTGCCATGGCGCCTGTGCCCGCACCTCCACTCGCGCATAGAGTTTCACCCGTATCGATGATCGGATTCAAATACGAAGATTTTTTCGTCAATCCGCCTGAGACCTCCCAAAATCTGCCCCATGATTGACCTGCGCAATGAAAAAAAGAAAAGCAAAGCATTGCAAGATGACAAGCGCGAATACAAGTCAGCATCCATTTCCCGATTAACTCGGGTGCAGATCCTGTAAAGCTGATTTAATAATGTCAACCATCAAAGAGCCAAGAGGGATTGGAGGACTCCCAGAATCTTGCCATTCAATAAATATCAGATCTCAACATGTCATCTGTGCCATTAATCAAATTTGTCATCCAAAAGATTCGTGATTCAATGCGTTTCAATATTTTTTAATCTCTTAGATGCTTACTTGTCTAGCGAGTCAGCGCCGACACGAGGTCGGCGAATAACAGAGGCGCAATTATTTCAGACAACGCGGAATTTACCTGACGTTTGGTGACGCTTGTGTCATTAATTGCATTCTGTAGAGCCTATTTGCGTCACCAAATGTGCCCGGAGCGCCTGCCCGAGCCCGGCAAAACCAAGCTCCCGCTTGGCCGGGCGCAGGGCATCTCTGGCGCGTAGGGCCGAGCACGCGAGGAGCTACGGCACCGCAGCGAGCGCAGCAGGTAAATTTTGTTGTCTGAAGTAGCCAAAATGGTTACGACGCCAGACTCCCTAGGCCAAAAAATACGCTAATTACGTAGAACACAAGAGTGATGCCAAAAAATATTCGCCAATACAAATTTTTGAGGGCAATTAGGCCGCCTATTAGCGCTATAGGAATTAAGAAAACAGTGACTATCAAAATATACATACATGCTTTCTCTATCAATCGGCGGTAATCTATTGGATCCAAGCCTTCAAGATCATCCAAAAGTAAGTCGAAATCTCGATTCGGGCCAGAGCCGCCGACCATACCGTCTTCACCTAAAGATGTGACCATCGGCTTACCGATTAGAGAAACCTTATACTGAAAAGGGCGCTTCCAGGGATCAAAGGTATAGCGCTTATCCAAATACGCCGTACCGTCTTTGGGGCATCGGGCGATTTTCCGACAGTCAATAAGAATAGCCAAACCCTCAGTAGCGCTCGGGTAGCGGCCCAACTCTGATTTGAAGTCCTCTAAAGCCATTTGGATCCGCATTTTCGTCACTTTTAGCTCGACTGAAGCGAGGCTTCTCGGACTTCGAGCGTTGAGTGAAAATTCAAATAGAGCGATTATGACAAGGAAATTTATAAAAGGAATTTTTCTGAGTGCATTCATATGTGAACCATTTTGGCTATTTCAGACAACGGTGGATTTACCTGACGTCGATGGTGCGCCGCACAATAATTGCAGTCTTCTTCGTGAAGCCGCTCTTGGCGCGCCATCGATGTGCCGCAGGTGGCTGCGTTGCGCCCGCCAATAAAGCTCGACAGAGCGCGGGCGTCAACGCATTTCAGGCCACCGGAGGCCGAGCA
>JAXMHE010000029.1:0-40776 GCA_046346945.1 Turneriella sp. | reverse complement strand
AGATGATCCAGCTCACTCTCTCATTTTTGAATACCTGTAGTTCGAGGTTCGGATTCCACGTGTTCATGTAGACATACACGTCGAACAGGCTGGGTACACCGCCCGAGATGCCGACGAAGTAATAACCGAAATCGACGGCAATCAGGTCGGTGAAGGCATAGCGCCCCACGAAGTTCACACCGCCACCCGTTACAGAGACGTCTTTATTCGTACTCGAATCTTTGCCGCTGACGCTCGTGTAGTTACCGCCGACGCGCAGATCCCACTGGCCTTTGTCGAATTCGAACCAGGGCAATGGCGGTGGTGACACCATAAAGTTTGTCTGCGAAGCCGCAGCGATCGGGCCGAACCCCGCAGCAAAAAGCAGCGGGAGCAGGGTGGTACGCTGCGACCTTGTGAACGCGAAAAGACGCGCGAGAGATTTTCGAATCATGAATCCTCCGTGGGCAAGTTGTTTTAAAAGATAATAAGATGAATATATCTGATATTTGAATGACAGGCGATACCTTACGGGAAGGCTGTCTGTGATTTGTTTACGGAACGGTGTGTCATTTTATTGCTTGCCGCTCTGTCTGCCCTGCTATGGATTTTCAGAGCAGCCGAAAGGGCAGGGGGAAATATGCAGAAATCGGAAAAAACCTTAGATTCTGGCTCAATCCGCGCGGGCAACGCGCAGAAACTCGACACCGAGGTGCTGATCGTCGGCTCAGGCTTCTCAGGCATCGGCGCAGGCATCAAACTCAAAGAAGCCGGCGTGCCGTTCATCGTGCTCGAAAAGGCGGCAGACCTCGGCGGCACCTGGCGCGACAACACATACCCCGGCATCGCGGTCGACATCACTTCTTTTACGTATTCGTTTTCTTACGAGCAGTTGCCCGACTGGTCGCGCGTCTTTGCGCCCGGCAGCGAGCTCAAGAAGTATGCCGACCACTGCGCTCAGAAATACGGCGTGCGCGAGCACATGCGCTTCAACGCCGAAGTCGAATCGAGCACCTTCGATGCGGCGACGCACACCTGGGTGACGGCGCTCAAGGGCGGATCAACTCTCGTGTCGCGCTATCTCGTACTGGCGACGGGTGGCCTCACGATTCCGAAGCTGCCGGACATTCAGGGCATCGACTCTTTCAAAGGGAAGAAAATCCACACCGCGCGCTGGGATCACTCATTTGATCTCACCGGCAAGCGCGTGGGTATCATTGGCACCGGTGCCACCAGCGTGCAGCTGGTGCCGGCGATTGCGCCGATGGTGAAAGAGCTGCATGTGTACCAGCGCACCCCCATCTGGATTCTGCCGAAACCCGACGCGGCGCTGGCGAAATCGGTGCAGCTGGCGCTGAAATATATTCCCGGCCTGCAGTGGGTGCTGCGTGGCATCACCAATTCGATTACTGAAATGGTGATGGTGCTGGGTGTTATTAACTACAAAAAGTATCCTCAAATCACGAAGTTCTTTGAGAACATCTGCCTCGACCATCTGGCAAAACAAGTGGTGGATTCAGACATCCGGAAAAAACTGACGCCGAGCTATGGCTTTGGTTGTAAGCGCCCCAGTTTCCATAACGAATACCTCAAGACTTTTAACCGGGAAAACGTAGAGCTCGTCACTGACGGCATCGATCGCATTACCGAAAACGGCATAACGACCAAAGATGGCAAGACCCGTGAGATCGATGTGCTGATTACCGCCACTGGCTTCAAAACTTTTGAGAAAGGGAACACTCCGCCTTTTCCCGTGAATGGTCTGCAGGGCAAAGAGCTCGCGACGTTCTTTGACGAAGAGCGCTACCAGGCATACGAAGGCATATCGGTACCGAAGTTCCCCAACATGTTTATCATGCTGGGGCCTTATGCCGCGACCGGCGCTTCGTGGTTCCAGATGGTCGAGAACCAGTCGCACCACCTCGTGCGTGTGATCCAAGAGGCGCACAAACGCGGTGCGACTGCAGCCGAACCGCGGCAAGAGGCGCACGACCGTTACCACGCCGACATTCTGCGCCGCATGGAAGGCACTGTGTTCTTCAACAACAACTGCAGTAGCGCCAACAGTTACTACTTCGACCGCCACGGCGACGCACCCTTCATGCGCCCGATGACGTACGCCGAGGTTTGGTGGCACAGCCACTTTTTTGATTTGGATGATTATGCTTACAATAGCCTCACCCCCCAACCCCCTCTCCTTAAGGAGAGGGGGAGGAGCGTCGCGGAGGGGTTGAGGCCGAAAAAAGGCGACAGCACGCTTGTACCTGCATAAAAGGAGAAACAATGGAAATCAAAACAACAATCGAAATCAACGCGTCAGCAGAAAACGTCTGGAAAGTACTGGTGAATTTTCCCGACTATAGTTCGTGGAACCCGGTCATTACAAAGATCAATGGCATGCCGTACGTGGGCGAAAAAATCAGCTTTAACATCAAAGCGGCACCAGGTATAGAAATTCCGATTCCGATGTGCGAAATTCTGGTGGCGTCTGCCGCGAGCAAAGAGCTACGCTGGAAGGGCCCTGCGATTCCGATCGCGAGCGACGTGCTGAGCGGCGAACATTATTTCATCGTGCAGGAGATGGCGCCCAATAAAGTGCGCTTCGTGCATGGCGAAGATTTTACCGGTCTGGCGGCGGGTGCCCTCAAGCCTCTGCTGCAGGATCGCCTGACCGACAGTTACAATGAAATGAACCGGGCATTCAAAGCGCGCTGCGAACGCTGATCGGATTTCTGGCCAGGGTCGCCGAAGCTAAGGCTTCGGCTGTGTTCCGTAACTTGTGTACTTGAGCCATATCGCTCCAGGCGTCTTGTTGGCGACAAAGTACAGGTCTGAATTGGAGCCGGCGGTTGCTGCTGCCGAAAACACCAGCAGATCGCCGGCCGCCGCATTCGCTTTGAACACAGTTGCGCTGGTGAGAAATAGCGAGTTGCTGCTCATCGTGTCGCTGAAGCTCTTTATGACAGGCCCCGCGTTTGTCGCTGTGTGCGCAGAGAGTCTGCCGGCAGAATCCGTCACGAAAAAACCTTCTGAAATGCCGATCTCCCGCCGCACGCAAATGGCTCACGTTGATTGCGAGGCCGATGGATGCATTGGTGAAAGTGTTGATCGGAGCGGCCGGCACTGACATGTTATAGTCGAATCGCGAAATGGGCCCCGAGAACCTGCGCTCGTCAACATCATGCCGGCGGCATCCATGCCGAGCAGCGCCTGCGTTGAGCACGTTCCGGTGATAACCGTGTTCATAGAGGCGCTGACATTGATGGGCCCTGCCGAAACTGGCGACACCGGTATTGAATATTCGATTGAGCCCGAGGTTCCTTTCGCAAACACAATGATATTGTTGCCGGTGGTAACTGCGGCCAGCCGCAGCCGCGAACCGTAGTTCAACGGGGAGACTCCATTGGTCACGAAATTCTGCGGCGTATTAAAGGCCGGTAAAATCCCGTCGCCGGCATAGGGTGAGGCCGATGACGCGACGAAAATATTGTGTCCCGTGCATGACGCGCAAGGGCGAGTGGAGGCAAAGACGAGGGCGAGATTTCCATTGCTCAGCTGCAAAACGATCGGATTGTAATCATCATACGCGGCATCGGAAACCGGGTTTCCGTTGACGAGCTTGAAGCTTGCCGGCGGGGCCGTTATCTCCCCGGTATTATTCACCGCGCAACCGGCAGCAAGAAGGGCAAATAATAGAATCGGCTCTATGAGGAATCGCCAATTTGTCTTGATTAAGCGCATATATCTCCGCCCGGGAACAATATGCAGAACTAATGCCTCAGGCAAATTCTGGATATTTTCGGTATTTATTTCTATTCAGGTCACGTGCAGAATATCCCCTGAAGTCGCCAAGCTTTTGCCCCCCGGCGTCAGGCGATTGTCTGGCCGATAGGCCTGGTGCACGCAAATTCTGCTCGCCGCCGCCGCTCCATCCGTTTATCGCAACCCATGGTACTCAAAGACAAGACGATCGCCGTGACCGGCGCCTCGGGCATGATTGGCGTCTACATCTGCCGCGCATTGCGCAAACACGGGGCGCACGTGATCGGTGTGGTGCGCAACCCGGAAAAAGCGGCATTCCTCAAGAAAGAAGGTGTCGAGTTTCGCAAGGCCGATCTGAACGATGCGGCCTCGCTCGATCAAGCGTTTGCCGGCTGCGACGCCGTGGTCTCGAACGCGGCGCTCTACCGCCTCACCAATCTCGATTGGGATGCCAACTACGAGGCAAACAAGACTGGTACCGAAAACGTTTTCGGCGCGATGCAAAAGAACGGCATCAAACGCGCGGTGCAGATCAGCACGATCGGCCTTTACAAGTTCACCTTGTCTTACGAGATCAATGAAACCTCGGCGCAGCTCAATGGTGAGGCGCGCGAAGGTGGTGCTTACCGCGCGACAAAGCAGCTCAGCGAAGATCTCGCGTGGAGCCTGTCTGCGCAGTATGGCATCGGCCTCACCACACTCAGGCCTTCGGGTGTGTACGGCGCGCGCGACGAGAATATCATGCCTTACTTCAAGCTCGCGATGAAATTGCCTTTTCTGCCGCTGCCTGCTATCGGCTGGCCGCTCGTCTATGCCGGTGATGTCGCCGATGCGGTCGTGGCAGCGCTCGAAAGCGACAATTCGATTGGACAGGCCTATAACACGAGCGGCGATACGCGCGATTTCGCGGATTTTCTGTCAGCGTGGCATGAAGCGGCGGGCAAGGGTGCACGCGTGTTCAAAATTCCGGTAGGGCTCGGGATTAAAATCAGCAGCGCCAAAGCGGCGCATGATTTGGGTTTCAGCAATAAACCGTTCGCCGAAGCGCTCGGTGAGATCTTCCGTGAAGAACCGGCGCTGTTGAACTAAAAGTCAATCCTGCTCGTACGCACCCATGCTATAGCCTGCCGCATTCGTGAGCGGTGAGCTGCCTGTGTTCACAGCGGTACGGGTTACAGCATTGAGGTCGGTGGTCACCGACCCGCACGATGCGCTGCCTGTACCGCAGTTTGACAGGCTGGTATCAAGCCCGCCATAGCGCAGGTCGCGCCACTCGTTGGCGGTGCAACTGTTCTGCTGCAGGCGATAGTCGTCTCCCGCATAATTGACGAATGGTATGCAAGCCGCTGCAGGGCGCAGGTTACCCGAAACTGTACCTGCGGCACCCTGGTTCGTGAGGCCGGCGGTATTGATATCCGCATCGGCGCGGTCTGTAGCCCCATTATCCCGATACACAACTCCACCACCGACGAATGCATTGTTGTGCAGCGAAGCCGGGTTATCGGTACTGTTCCATTCATAGAAAACCCTACCGCCACTCGCATTAAAAAAGATATTATTGGTCACAATCGGCTTTGCGCCGGCCCCACCGCCATTCATCGCGAACGCATATGCATTGCCATTCGCTGAAAGTGTCACGGAGGTATTGTTCGTGAAAGTTCCGCCATTGGCAGGGTTATGGTAGGTGCCGATACTCCATGAATCAGCGCCGGCGCTCGTGATAATGTTGGCGACAATGACATTATTGACAACGAGCACATTAGACATTACCAGCCAAAGTCCCGTGCTGAGCGAAGGAAAATTCGTAATGCCCTGTACCATCGTGCCTGAGCGAATATAATTACCGCGCAGGGTTAACGCGCTGTTCTCTATTTTGACCGCAGCCGTTGCACTGCTTGGTGTAGTTACATTGCCGCTCAAAATAACATTATTCGTGAAAATCGGACCATTGGCGGGTGCTGTACCGCTATTCTGCACCAGCAGGCCATGCGATGGCCCGGGTTGTGACACAGAAGTTTCAATGCGGTTATTTTGCACGGTGAAATTACTATCTGATCCCGAGACCAGTGCCACATTACTTGTTGTGCCGGTAGCAATCATGTTAAAGCCCTGCACATTTGTCGCCTGCGTGACGTTAAGAGCAAACAGTACCGTGCCATTGTACGAAACCTTTGTCTGATTGCTGCTGACATTCCGGTCTGCTTCGAGGAATGTTGACGTATATCCACCCTTCAGATTCACCCCGGGAATGACGATCAGCGTATCGGTGTAGGTCGCACCCGATTCGCGCGTGGCGACAATGATATCGCTGACTGTTGCCGTGCGCGCGTACGCGAGGGCCGCGCCGACGGTGCGAAACGGGTGTGATTTGTTTCCCGCCTGGCCCGTGTCGTCGCAGGTAGCAAATGATCCCGGGCAATAGACGTAGACGGCTGAATCCATTGCATCGAAGTAGCCGCTCGAAAAAACCCCGGTGGCATTGTAATTGGTGCGCACGCGCCAGTAATAGCGCACCGCTGCGGGTAGCGCCACAGAAAGTTCCGTAGCAGGGGCCGTCACCTTAAACGGGCTACCGCTGATCGGCGACTGGAAAGCGCTGTCTGAGGCGACATGAATCTCATAGTATCGTGCCGGAATTTTGGCTGCCCAGACCAATTTGACGGTCTGGTTCAGCGCGCGCCCCCCCGTGGCCGACGGCGAAAGAATGACCGGTGCCTGTTTATCAGCGAGCACAGAATCACCCTCTAGCAGGGTATCGGTGGTCGTGGGGGTGCTGCAGGCATGAATAGTGGCGAACGCGAGTGTGAAAATCCAGTGCCGGATTTTCAGCAAATCAAATGCAACCATAGTCCATTTTTAAATCCGGCTCATGGGTTTCAAGACGAACAAAGTATACCCCTGCGGATACGCCGCTATTTTTTGTCGGGAAAAAGCACTTCTCTTACGTCTAAAGCCCAGTTATGGTGGAGGCCCAGCACCTCAAAAAAAACCGCAGGCGGCTCGTCGCCGATTTACAGCACCAGCTCGAAGTGGCGAGACGCTATGGCAGGCCGCTGAGTATTGTGCTGGCTGAAATCGAAGGATTGGCGCCCGCTGCAGATCTGCGCACAATGCATGCGGTGGGCAGGCTGGTGAACAAAACAAAGCGGCGCGCAGATTTTGCCGTGCGCTGGGCAGAATGCGAATTTATTGTCATTCTGCCCGAAACAGAGCTTGCTGCCGCGCAGGTCTTTGCGCAAAGGCTTTCAGCGGCGATTTCTGCCGCTCCGGTTATGGGGCAAAGCCTCAGCGTCTCTGCCGGCGTGAACCAGTGCAACCCCGAAGACGAGGCAATCGACTGCCTGACCGCCGCAGAATATTGGCTCTTTCGGGCAAAACAAACGGCTCCGGGCGGGGTGGCAAGCTGCCTGAGTATTATGTCACATGTCCGGCCAGCCGACGGGACCTAGTCCTGAAAATAAAGGCCGCAGCTGTGTTGTCTCGGCGCTCCGGGTGATCAATCCTACTATAAACATAGCGTTTGACGCTGTGTCTCACCCTTAGAAAAAGACAAATGCTGAACCAGATTCTTGAGAAACTGAACTACGACGTAGTCAACCGCCCGGTCGACTTTTCCGTAGGCGACACCGTAAAAGTGCACTATAAGATCAAAGAAGGCGCGAAAGAGCGTATCCAGGTCTATGAGGGCCTTGTGATTGCGATTCAAAACCAGGGTGCGGGCAAAACCTTCACCGTGCGCCGCGTGAGCTTCGACGTGGGTGTGGAGCGTATTTTTCCGCTCTATGCACCGACAGTCGACAAAGTGGAGAAAATCCGCTCGAGCAAGGTTCGCCGCTCAAAACTGTACTACCTGCGCGATAAGTCAGGCAAAGACAGCCGTCTGAAAGAGATCGTGCGCAAACCCAAAAAAGACCCGCTCTTTGAGCGTGCACAGGCATACAAAGCGTCAAAACCAGCTCCCGCACCTGCGGCGGCAGCACCGGCTGAAACCCCTGCATAAGCAAGGCGGATTTACCCCGGAAACGAACCGCGCTTTGGCGCGGTTTTTTTTTGAGTTTGGCGGCAATCACTACCGTGCTGTGATCGGCGTCGATGAGGTGGGCCGGGGTTCGCTGTTTGGCCCCGTCACCGTGGGCGCGACACTCGTTACACAAGAAGCCTGGCAGGCTGTGCAGCAGCACGACTGGTTCGCCGGTGTTACCGATTCAAAAATGCTGAGTGAGAAGAAACGCAATGCGTTGGCTCCGCTGATTCGTGCTGAGCTGCCGCACGCGGTCTGCCACGTCGCGGTGCGCTACATCGACACCTATAACATCAACCGCGCCGTACAGAATGGCATCTACCGCAGCGTGCAGCGGCTGCTGGCGCAGACAAAAATGAATCCGGCCGAATGCCGCGTGATTGTCGACGGCAATTACCGTTTTGAATTTCCACAGCTGAGAATGCAGAAGGTAATGCCCCGCCTCGACGCAGAGATCAAAGCAGACCTGAAATTTTTTCCAGTCTCGGCGGCTTCGATCATCGCAAAGGTAGAGCGCGACGCGATGATTACGCGCGCGGCGTCGCGTTTTCCCGAATACGGTTTAGACCGCCACGCGGGCTATGGTACCGCGGCGCACCGCGAAACCATAACGCGTCTGGGGCGCACAAAGTTCCATCGCCAGTCGTTTTCGATGTAATGTAAGTTCTGCAAAAACCAAAATTAGGAGCGCGAATGCCCTGATTCGCGCGCATTCATGCGTTCGCGCTCGGCGCGAACATGACTTTTGCAGAACTTACCTGATGTTATTTTGCGAGTTCACCCGCGCCGCGGTCTTCAGGAAAGCGCAGTGCGTAGCGGCCATCAGCGCATTTGAATATTTTCATGACAAAAGAGTAATTGGCCTTTTCTTTGGTGATTTTAGGCGCCTGCTTAGGGCAGCCCGGGGCCTCGGCATAGGTCTTCGTTGACTCTTCTGTCAGGGCTTTTAAGGCTACGCTGTTGTCGCTTTGCGTGTAGGTGCCCTTGACACTGGTTTCGCTGCCGCCATTATCGCACTCGGCGTGCCCCATAAAATCAGATGCGGTATCATAGCTGAATGAACCATCGCCGTTCAATTTCAGCGATTGCATAAAACCGCTACCCATATGTTCGCAGCCGCCGCCGGTATATTCACCATTGAGAGAATCTTTGGAAGACGCCACCGGCGAAAGAAATCCACTGAAAGCATAGCCGGTTTTGTTTTGGTATTGTATCTGCGCCCAGCGACCCTTTCTGCCCTGGATCGTCACCTCGTCACCCTCGTATTTCAGTACAGAGACTTCGGTTCTGTAAGGAATTGTGACAATCAGCTTTCCTGTCGTCGCCGGCTTATCGCGCAAATTCAAACCATCTTTAACGGCGACGCTGAATTTGTCGCTCGTGGCAGCGGCTGGGCCGGTTGTTTCGCCCGCCGTTGAGGGCTTACCGGGAAACTCGTCATACTTGGTCTTGGCGCGCTCTTTACAGGCGCTCGCCAGCGCCAACAAAAACAGAATCGCAGGTATATATTTTCGAAGCATCTGGCTTTTTGGGGTGCCGTCCGCCCTACGTCAAGGCTAAATCCGGCTCACAAATGACAGCGGCCACCATATTCGTTTACACGGCTCGTCGAAGCATTGTCGGCTTAACTCACAGTTTTCGACTGTCGCATGGGCGACACTACTTCATTACAGAAAATCCTCATCGCCGGGGGTGGCGCGATGGGAGCCGGTATTGGCTATATTTTTGCGCGCGCCTATCCGAATGCGCAGGTCGATGTGATGGACACCAACGAAAAGGTGCGCCTCACCGCGGCAGACCATTTTGAAAAATGGGCAGTGAAAGACCGCGAGCGCGACGAAAAAGCCGGCAAAGCTCCGGTCGATATTTCGGGTCGCCTGAATCTGCTCGGTGGTTTTGGCAAAGCGCAGTTACAATATGACCTCATGCTCGAAGCGATCACGGAAAACATGGAGCTCAAAAAGAAAATCTTTAACGAGTTCGACCTGCGCGCGCACGACCATTCGCTGTTTGCCAGCAATACATCCTCCTTGTCGATTACCTCGCTCTCGACAGCGGTGAATCCCAAGCGCCAGGGACGCGTCATTGGTTTGCATTTTTTTAATCCCCCGCGCATCATGAAGCTGCTCGAAATTGTCACGACAGAGGCCACCGAGCCTTCTGCGGTATCGCTCGCGGGTGAAGTCGCCGCAAAACTGGAGAAGGTTCCGGTCATCTGCAAGGACGCACCTGGGTTTATTACTTCACGCCTCGGCATCGTGCTGATCAACGAGGCCATTTTTGCGCTCCAGGAAGGATTAATGTCGGCGGAAGATATCGACACGTCGATGAAGCTCGGTTATAACTTTCCGATGGGGCCGCTGCAGCTCGCGGACTTCATCGGCCTCGACGTGGTATTCGCCGTGACGCAGACGCTGTACGACAACTACCAGGACGGCAAATACCGCCCATGCATGCTGCTCAGAAAAAAAGTCGAGGCGGGCCATCTCGGCCAAAAAACCGGCCGCGGGTTTTTTGTTTACCCCCGCCCTGAATAAGGCCACGACCGGTTATGAATACCGACGCAGATAGACTGATCGCGGAGTTTCGCTCTAAAACAGCGGCCGAACTCGAGGTGATTTTCAACGCTCCCGGAGCGGCGGCATTACCGCAGCCGGGCAACTACACCGGCACCTGGCTCAGGCGCATCGAAAACGCCGGTACGTATAAACCGTTCAACCTGGTATCGCAGTGGCTGATGTTCGAGGTTACGCCGTTCGGTATCACGTTTAACGCTGACGCGACCGGCATCTGGTACTTCTTTAACCCTGCGCTGGCAGTCGGTAATTTTGCCATGCGCGCCGAAGCGTCTGCCTGGCGCAAAACTCAGTGTGTCACACTCAACTATGAAACAGCGGCGCTGCCAGCACCTGTGCGCGATATGCTGTACGACGAAGTCAGGGTTTTGAGTGAAAACCACTGCCTCGGCATCGGCGGATTTAAAGGCCCCGCGGGCGACGGCGATAACTTTTATTTTCTTTTAACGCGTGCCTGAATTTTTTCTGAAACCTTCGGTTTCAGAAGAAATTCATCATATACCAGCGATTATCCCGTTTGCGCAGAATCAGGTTGGCCATGATGCCAATCGAAGGTCTGTCTTTGAAGTCGAGACGCACCTCGCATTCGGTTGCCGAATAATAAAACAGTCCGAGGTGGATTTCCCCTGCGGAGAGAAACGTCTTGCGATAACTGCGGATATTCTCTTTCGGTGCGGTTTCTTTCCAGTACTGGTCATCCCACAGCACACGGTAAAGCTGCGAATTTTTATTGTGCAGGGCCGACGCCACCTGCAGGTAAGGCACTACAGCCTTGGCGTCGATAATCGCCCCTTCTTGTTTGTTTACGTGTTCGAGCAAGGCGTCGGGTTTTTCTTCGGTAATCGCCAGCACGATACCCTGCACTGTTTCAACGATGCGCTGGTTTTCGCGCCGTGCGAGTTCTTCGTCGGGCGCACTGACAAAAAAATATCCCTGTAATGAGAAACTGGGTGGCCTGTTGCAACCGGCAATAGCCACGAGCATAACCAGGAAAATCCGCCTCATGCCTGTACCTGTTCCATGATGGCGCCCAGCGCATTGGGGTTTTTGAGTTTGATGCGTGGTACGCTCACGACCCGGTCATAACCGCCGCGCTGCGCACGGTCGCGAAAATGCGAGAGACCGTCGGCACTCACGGCCGAGAGGCGCACGCCATCGACCAAAAGTGGCCGCAGAATACCCGCAGGAAAAACCGCCGTCGCGCGCAGCTCTGCAGACCTCAGCAGGCTCACGAGTTGCGGATAATCGCCGACCTCAAGCAGGGTTGTCACGGCAACGTTGGGCAGGTTGGCGATATTGCGGTAAATCGAACGTGTACTGAAAAAAGCCGATTTGGGATAATACGCGCGCAGCCGGCCTTGCAGGCGCGCCAGAACGTCTTCGGGTTTTTTGTCGCTCATGTCGGCGTAGCGCAGGTACAGATTGAGTCCCGTATAACAGGATAAAAAACCGACACTTTGGCCCGCGCCGCCGATGGCGATGCGGTTCGTGCCGGCGATCAGCCGTACAAATTTGTTCACTGCCAGAAGTTCGTGCGGAGGATTCAGCCAGAACCCGACAGGTTTTTTTGTGGAAAACTCGCCGCCAAGACACGGAAAATAAGGCTGTTTTCCTTTTGTGATAAGCGCGGTGTGTGAGCCATCGCGGTGGCGCAGAATCGATTCGAGTTCTCCTTTATATGTCGGCTCGCCGACGGCAAAGTTGATGTGGGCGTTGGCTGACAGCCATTTGCTGCGCAATTTTCCCGCATACACGATAATATTCTCAAAATCTCCGTCTAGATATCCCAGGATGCGGCAAAGCTCGTCTTCGGAAAAAGGCCTCAGGCTCGGGGCCTGCAGGTTGAGATAATCAAAATCTTTCCCCAGCGGCACAATGCACCTGTTCAGGTCGGCGCGAAAGCTGGAAGGTTTTTGCAGGCTCTCCGTCAGCACGTCGGGTGCCTTGGGTAACGAGAGCAGCGGAAAGACAAACTGTCCCTGTGTGTCTGCATCGATGAGCAGGGTTCTGCCGCCGCGTTCTGCCAGAATCTGTGCGGCTGCAAAAATGGCAAAATTTGCCGCTTCCATGCCGGCTACGTTGGTCGTGACGTGGGCGAGGTACGCCGGCTCATAATCGCCGACAATGGCGCATTTTTGCTTACCAGCCTCGTGCGCATAAGCGCGAAACAGCGCACGGTTTTCGACCAGGAAATGGCCCAACGGTTCGCTTTTGAGGTATTGCCAGCCGTCGCCTTCGGGTTTTGCCGCCATTTTTGGTGTTTCGAGAAACGGCATGGCGCCGGTGATCGCCGTGAGGCCAATCTCTGCATCAAATTGCGCGGCAACTGCTTCGCCGGGAACAGGTTCTGCCTGCCATGGTAGCGCGCGCAGGGCGGCTAATTCGGTGGCCGTGGCTGTAGCCAGAAAACCGGCGTAGTTCTCCGCAAGAATTCGCCCGGTGCCTGCCACAATCAGATTGCGCGCAGCAGCGCGATGAGCTGCTTGCGGTCATAGAGTTCGATCGGTCGCGATTGGATAAACGCATGAGCCTGGCTCGAAAACTCAGAGGTGCTGATGCACGCACCTTTGTTGGCGCCTTTACTGCGCATCTCTTCGTGCAATTGCCTCACCACTCGCTCAGGTACCATGTCAGTGGTACGCAGAATATAGATCAGACGATTGGATTTTTTACTGTTGCGGCGGTTGCCTTCTTCTTCGGTTGCAAGAATATGTACTTCAGAATCATCGATCACGTTGAGGTCGACAACCTTAAAGGTCATCGCCTCGACGATTGCGCGCGTCTGTGCTTCAAACTTGCCTGGTGGCGCGATCATAAAGTCTTTAATCGTATCGTCGGTACGGAACTCTTCGTATGCCTTGAGCTTTTCGGTCACGTCGCGGAACTTGGGGTTCACGTCGGTGATTCTTTCCCAGTTTGCGATCGCTGTATGGAAGTCACGTTTGCGCTCGGCGCAGGCAGCGATCGCATACCGCAGATTGAGTTCAAGATCAGAACCCTTGGGTGCGGTGAGCAAACCTTTTTCAAGTTCAACCTGCGCGGTGGGCAATGCCCCTTTCTCCATGAGGCTTAAACCCTTCGCCAAAAGTGCGCGCCCTTTCAGATTCTCATCTTTGCTTGCGAGTTCAAATTCTTTAATCGCCCATTCATAATCTTTCTGGTTCTTCAGGCACATGCCCAGGTAGTAGTGCGCGCTGTGCAGGTTGCCGTTAAGTTTTACTGCTTCGGTCAATGCGAGCTTTGCATCGTTGACATTGCCGAAGTTATATTCGATGATGCCGATATGCTGAAATGACTCGGAATGTGTTGGTTTGAGTTTTGCCGATTGTTTAAAGTAGGGCAGGGCTTTGTCGTTGAGTCCTGCCGTTTCAAACAACACACCGACCTGATAAAAATTTTCATTGTTTGAACCGTCGAGGCGGGTTAGAATCAGGTATTCTTTCTTCGCTTCGTCAAAATTGCGGTTCTGCATGTAAATCTTAGCGAGGCGAGAGCGTACGACGGCTTCTTTAACCTGCGGGCTCCATTTGCTGATCTTGATGGTTTGCCGGTATTCCGTGGCGGCCGATTGCAGATCGTTTTGTTTTGCGTATGCTTCACCGAGCAAAAAGTGCAGATATGGATCGCGCTCGTTTTCTTCGATCATTTTTGTGAGCTTGCTGATAGCGGGCCCGACATGCCCGTCTCGGATCATTTCAGCCAGCTCTTCAACGCGTTTGGGAACAAGGTAGGTGCGCACTACATAGTACGCAAAGATTCCGATCACTCCGGCTATACCGCCCAGGAGCAGTATACTGATCAGGTCATCCATGTCAGTTATTCAGTTTTTCGCCCGCGGCAATGCGCGCTTCTTTGAGGCGTTTGTTCTCTATCTCAAGTTCTTTTATGCGCGTCAGCGCATCCAGCAGTTCGTCGCGGCTCATTTGCGATACATTCTCCGAGGCTTCCACCGTTTTTTTCGCGCTCATGAGTTCTTCGCGTGTCAGGCCGGAAAGTTTCTCTGTTGCCCGCTGCTCTTCCCGTATTTGGATCAATTCGGCTCGGCTGTACTCGGCAATACGTTCGTACATCGCCACCATCTGTTCCAGCTGGCCGATTTCTTCATCATTCAGGCGCACAACGGTTTCATAACCGCGCAATGTCTGCCTGAGAGACGCATTTTCGCGCTTAAGAGCTTCGAGTTCTTCGGAGTCCATTCCTGAGTCTCTTAAGAGTAAAGCGTTTTAGTGCGTCAAGTTTATTGCCGGGCGCCATGGATGGCTTTTCATATGCCGGAAACATAGAGGCAGCGGAAGGTTCAAATACACCCTCTGTGCTTTCCCTCAGCTGCCGCCAGGGCGTTTGCAGCTGTAAATGGTTGTGTCGTTCCGTCTCCCGTTCATGGCCGGATTCAGACGAATAGAAACGCGTTCGAGAAAATCGGGCCGAAACACGCTGCGCAAGCTGCATTGCATCCCGGCGGCCTCCAGTTGCACCAGTTCGGCCTTTGAAAAGTACATAAATCGGAATATATGCAGCCGGTTTTCATTTTGGGCGGCAACCGCGGATGTCAGCTCGTCCATCGTTGATGTGAATACCGGACCGCGGCGGTTAAAACCATAATATGCCCAGCGCCATGGATCGATGCGGTAGACAATCCGCGCACCTTCAAGCCTGCCCGCCTGAATCGCCCCGTCGACCCCTGCGCGCTGCTGCATGGTCAGTGCAACCGGCAGAATCATCAACGCATTGAGGATCACCAAAATCCGGTAAGACCAGCGCACCCATGGTCTTTCTGCGAAATGCTGAATTCCGGCAAAAAGAAAGATGAAAAAAATGGGCATAACGGGAATAACATAGCGTTCGAGCTTAAAGGCAATCAGTGAATGCGAAATCAGGAATGTGAGAAACAGCGTCGTCAGCGCCGAATAACGCCGCGCGGCCGTGAACATCGGGTACCAGAAAAAGAAGGAGAGCAGCGGCAGAGGGAACAGCATGAAGATCACGAGGTAGAGATGCCATGGCATGCTGCCATAACTCTGCGTCTGTATATGCGCCCCGAGATTATATTTGATAAATTCTATCGCCGTCGAGAACGGCATCTTTTTATTCAGGAACTCGAGAGCGACCATGATCACTGCAGTGATGAGGCCACCGAGCGCGAAGAACAGCAGCGCGCGCAATTTTGCTCCGCGGCCGACAACGATCGCGAACCAGACCGCAAGCGCGAAGTAAAGGGGGGCCAGTGAAAAACGGAAAAAAATCGCGGCAGAAAGGTAAAAACCGCACCACAAAAATTCTTTAAGCGCCGGCGAGGCATTGGCGCGCAGACCAAATTTTTCAGGCGTTGCGCGCACGAGGTGCAGAAGGCAGAAGGTCAGCAAAATGTACGAAGGGCCCGCAATATCCGCGCTGTTCGTGAAAATCGGTGCAATTGCCCAAACCGCCGAAAACAAAGTCATGGCATTGCGCCAGGTTTCGTTCAAAAGCAGGCTGCCGATGCGGTGCATTGCAACTATTTGAGCGAGAGAGATAACTCCCATAATGAAATACGCAAAGCTCACGAGGAAATCCGCACGCTTCACGCCGAGCAGGTAGAGCGGTTTCATGAACCATGCGAAAGCATAGGGTAACAGTTCGAAGCGCAGCGTGGGTATCTCGGGCTTCGTGCCCAGTATGAGAAAGCGCATCGCGGGTTCGATCACGTTCTGGTAGTCGTCGACAGCGAACGGGCCATAGTTGCGCCATGCCGCGACTGCACGAATGAAAAAAGCCAGTGTGAGCGAAACCGCGAGCGGGTGCCTGGAGAATAAACCGGAGATTCGGGTCAGCATATCAGCGGGTAATGACAAAAATACCCCATTGCGCGAGCAGGTTAGGGCGGAATCGAATCTCCTTTTGGTTACGCACATAGCGCTGTGCGAGAATTTTAAAGTTGCGTGCGCGGCAATATTCTTTGAAGTCGTTGATCGCCAGCAGGTGCAGGTTAGGACTTTCGTACCATGCAAAAGGCAGCGACGGCGTCACCGGTGTGCGGCCTGAGAAAAAAAACTGCATGCGCGCTTTGTAATAGGCAAAATTCGGGAACCCGACAATCAGGTGCCGGCCGACGCGCAGTGCGTCTTTGATCACGTCGTCGGGATAACGCAGCTCCTGCAGCGCGTTGTTGAGAATCACGTAATCGAAAGAGTTGTCTTTGAAGTCCGTCAGTCCGCTGTCGAGGTCGCCCAACAGCACATTAATGCCGCGCTCGACGCACTGCATGATCTGGTCAGTGTCAATTTCAATGCCCTGCGAGCGCGTCGCCAGATTCTTGTTGAGCAGGTAGAGCAATTCGCCATCGCCGCAGCCCATATCGAGAACCCGGCTCTTGGGGGCGACGAGCGTGAGTATAATGCGGTAGTCGATGCGCTCGGTTTGAATTTCCTGAATGGGTATTTCCATATATTAGCGGACTCTGATCAATTCGTCTAGTATGCCGTTTCGTCAACACGCGACAAAAAGTGCCTCACGAGCTGTGATTGTCTTTCGGTTTCAACCAGAAATGAATCGTGGCCGTAGTTGGCTTCGATTTCGACGTAGGTGACCGGTACTCCTGAAATTTTGCAGGCCGAAACGATTTCGAGCGACTGGTAAGCAGGGTAGAGCCAGTCGGATTTAAACGCGAGCACCAGCAGTTTCGCTTCGAGAGCATAAAACTTTTCGCTCAGGTGGCGGCCTTCGGACACGTCGAAGAGATCCATCGCTTTGCTGATGTAGAGGTATGAATTCGCATCAAAACGCCGAACGAAAAAATCGCCGCGGTTGCGCAGGTAACCTTCGACTTCGAAGTCGGCATGGAACTTGGTGGTGTCCTGTTCTGACTTTGTGCGGCGGCCGAATTTTTCAGCCATCGATTTTTCGCTCATATAGGTGATGTGTCCTACCATGCGCGCAACCGAAAGTCCCGAACGTGGAATTTCTGCTTCGTAATAGTTGCCACCGCTCCACTTAGGGTCGGCCATGATTGCCTGCCGCCCGACCTCGTTAAACGCAATCTGCTGCGGTGAATGCCGCGCGGTCGTCGCAATCGGTATCGCCGAGAGTACCGCTTGCGGAAAGCTCACCAGCCACTGCAAAACCTGCATGCCGCCCATCGATCCGCCAGCGACGCAGTAGAGTTTTTCGATGCCGAGATGATCGATCAGGCGCTTCTGCGCGGCCACCATGTCTTTGATGGTGATCTGAGGAAAATCGAGCGCGTATGGTTTCCCTGTTGAAGGGTTCACAGAAGAAGGGCCGGTCGAGCCTGCACAGCCGCCGATGACGTTGGAGCAAATAATGAAATAGCGGTCGGTGTCGAATGCCTTGCCGGGCCCGATCATGTTATCCCACCAGCCGGGGCGGTGGTCGCCTTCGTGAAAAAAGGCAGCGTGCGCGTCGCCGGAAAAGGCGTGTTGTATCAAAATTGCGTTACTGCGCCCCGCGTTGAGCTTGCCATAAGTTTCATATGCAATGTTGACGGAAGGTATAACTTCACCGTTCTCCACGGTGAAATTCTCAAAAGAGAAATTCTGCGCGGTAACGAGAATTTTTTCCACAGGACTGTGTACGGTACCCACGTTGCTTAACGGGCAGACGCGAACGATTCACAGGCTGTCATTCAAAACTTTGCGCGCCGTGATACCGAAAGCACGCCCAGCACCTGAGCGGTGACAAGCGCATAGATGCTCAGCGTATAGAGCAGAAACATCTGGTCTGCCTGGCCGACGAAATAAGGCAGTGCGATTTCAGCGATGACCACCACCAGCGCAAGAACGACAGCCAGCGGAAACAGGTCAAAATAGCTGTAACGGCGTTTATCCCACGTAAAGAGATCGAACACAGCGAGCTTGACACAGTAAAAACTGAAAAAGGCGCCGATCGCAAGGCCGCCGTAGTTCGCGATGCGCAGTATCTTCAGGTCGCCCGCAAACTTGCCAACGACAAAGTAGCCGATCACCAGTGCAGGTATTGTATAAAGAAAAGAAGGAATGAAGTAAAACCATTTTGAATGGCGGCGCTTGCCTGCCACACGTTCGCCGCTGATGTTGAGCGCCCACAGAGAAATTGCCGCAAACAGGCCGATCCCGACTGCAAACAGGCCGAAGATGAGCTTCATATTGCCGACGATGTGCGGCATGACAATGAGCGGGGTGACGTAACTCGGCCAGACGAAGAGCAGCATTGCCCAATCCATCACGTCGCCGTAGGTCTTGTTGTCGGCATGCGGTTTAGGGGAGCCTAGCAGATAGCCGGACAGTTTCATGGCGACAGCCATTACCACGATGCCAATGTATGTCGTGAGCGAGACAGCACCGAGCGATTCTTTGTTTAATGCCACCAGCAGGTAGCCGATAGTAGCCAAACCACCGGCAGCGGCAATAATGAAAAGTTGCGCTTTACGCATTTATTTGATGCGAACGCCCATATTCAGAGCGGCGTTCATTTTCTTACCCGAAAATTTCTTGGCTGCGAGTACCCGGTCGTCGAGGTCGCGTATCGCGCGCAGCAGGCCATCGATGTAGATCGCAAACAACTTTGCCCGGTCTGAGGTGCTCATATTGACCAGCACTTCCGATTTGGACGTGTCGCCTTCCGCGTGGTAGAATAGTGCGATATGACCATAGCTGGTCTTTTTAATATCGTCGTTCTTGATCGAACGTTTATGGATAAACTGGCGCCTGAGGGCCGCCTCTTCATATTTCAGCTCGATGGAAACCACATTATTGCCCGACATTTTCATGACGATTTCTTCGAGCACCACCGGGTTATCCCGGTCAAGCGCAGTCCGTTTACCGCCACGCTCAAGCACAATGCGGAATTCGTCTGCCGGTCCCTCGGGGGCGGCGTCACCCTTGACTTTTGCTTTCTGTGCGTTCTTGCGTTTCTGGTCTTCATCGGCTTTGAAGCGGCTCACCAGCTCATTCAGCTTGAGGTGCAGCTCATCGACAGTTGGGTGGCTTAAATCACCCGTGCCGTTTTGTTGCGCGTGTGCCAAGGTGAAGGTGGTCAGGAAAAATAAAATAAATGCTTGGCGTCTCATGGTACTCTATTATCGACGTGATCTATGCGGATATGTAGTGTAAACGATATTTATCGGGAACCGCGGGTGCGGGGTTAATCCATGGATATCAAACTTCACGAAAAGCCGGGCTATTATGTCGTCTACCTAAAAGGCAGTCTTGATATGTATACATCGGTTGAGCTGAAAAGCCAGACCGACTCGATTACGCTCAAAACCGGCGAAAAGATCATTCTGCAGCTCAACGACGTCAGCTACATCGATTCGAGCGGTATCGGCGTGCTTATTAAGATTGTCAACGCGGTGCAGGCACAGAGCGGCACCGTGCACCTCACCGGTATCAAGCCGATGATTGAAAAAATCTTCAAAGTCGCCGGATTAATGAATTTCTTCTCTTTTATTACCGAAGAAGAATTTAAGACAAAATACCCAATTTGAAATGGGTGTGAGCCTTTTTTGCGGGCTTTGCCCGCAAAAAAGGCTCAATCATACAGGCGCGGGCACGCGCCCAAATATCTCATTGATATGGGTCAAAAACGAGCGTGCGTCAAAAACCTGGTCCCATTCACCTTTAGAAATCCCACTGAGCGCCGCATGGCCTTCTAAGCGCGAGCGCAGATTGCCCTTTTCAGGGTTGGCCCAGGTATCCATTGCAGCCTGCTGCACGATCGCATAGGCTTCCTCGCGGCTGATTTTAGCTGAAGAGGTCACGGTCAAAAGCGCGCGCGAAGAGAACAGCAACCCATGGGTCGATTCGAGCACGCGCTCGCAGTTTTTTTCATGCACCTGCAGGTTTTCTACCACGAACGCCGACTTGAGCAGCATGTATTCGACCAGCGCGGTCGCGTCGGGCAGAATCACGCGTTCGGCGCCCGAGTGCGAAATGTCGCGTTCATGCCAGAGAGGGATGTTGTACTCTGCAGTGCTCGCATAACCCGAGAGTACGCGCGCGAGACCGCAGATGCGTTCGGCGAGAATCGGGTTGCGTTTGTGCGGCATCGCGCTTGAACCCTTTTGTCCTTTCTGGAAAGGCTCTTCAACCTCACGGCCCTCGGTGCGCTGCAGCAGGCGGATTTCCTGCATGAGGCGATACATACCCTGGCCCGCGAGTGCAATTGCCTGCAGAAAATAGGCATGCCTGTCGCGCGGTATCACCTGCGTGCTCACCGGCTCGGGCTTCAGGTTGAATTTGCCGAGCACATAGGCCTCGAGCTCGGGTGGCATCTGCGAGTAGGTGCCGACTGCTCCCGAAATTTTACCAAAGCGGCAACCGTCGAGAGCGTGTGACAGTCTCTCTCGCGCACGGTGCATCTCTGCATAGTGGCCCAGCAGCTTCAGCCCGAGCGTCGTCGGTTCTGCATGCACGCCATGTGTTCTGCCGGCAACCACAAGATCTTTATATTTTACGGCCTGCGCGTGCAATGCTGTAAGCAAATTCAATAGCGCGCGGTCGACGAGGGCGCCTGCTTCGAGAATCAGCAGCATCTGCGCGGTATCGACGACGTCCGATGAGGTCAGACCGAAGTGCACATGGCGCGACGCGGGGCCGATGTTCTCGGCGAGCGCGGTGAGAAATGCAATGACGTCATGGTGGACTTCATTTTCAATCTCATTGATGCGTTCGACGGTGAACGTTGATTTAGTGCGGATGTCGGAAAGTTCTCCCGCGGTGATTTTACCCTGATTGTGCCAGTATTCGCACGCGGCGATCTCAATGTCTCGCCAAACCTCGAACTTGCGTTCGAGCGACCAAAGCCGGCGTATTTCAGGAGTGGAGTATCTTTCAATCATATAATTCACCAAACCTGGTGTGGCTACGCCACACCAGGTTTGGTGCCAATTTTAAAGGTTAAGCTGCCCCGCGGCCCGCAATCCGCACATCCGGAATCACCTCGTCGTCGAGACCCACGCCGCCACGCTCTTTGCGTACCACGCGGTTGGCGAGCGACATGTTGCTGTCGAAGATGAACTTCAGCACGAGCAGGCCCCAGGATGTGTGGTATTTGAGCGTATTGTAATATTCCGGTGCGGCGGCGCGAATCTGCGGCAGGTAGTTCCATGCTGCCGAGGGAAAGTCGTGGTGTTCGTTGTGGTAACCGACGTTGCATGAGGGCAGCGATAACCAGCCATAATAGCTGTAGGTTTCCTGCGGTTCTGCGACCATGTAGTGTTCTTGTATCAGTCGGCCGCCGACAATCGACAGACCGAAGCCAAACCAGAACGAAGCTGCCACGTAGATAAACGCATAGGGACCCATGAAATAGAAAACCGCGAAATCCACCGCAAACGTCGTCACCCAGTTGGCGAGCACCCAGCCGTCAAAAAACGCGACTTCGCGCACACGCATCGTACGCAGCGTCTGGATTAAAGGATAGAACGCAAGCCACAGCATTTTGCGGTACCACGAATTGCCGACGGCCTTGACTTCCCACATTGCAGGCAAGTCAGCATCGAGTTCATAAACACCCTGGAATGCATGGTGTTTCATGTGGTATTTTTTGAAGGAAACGTAAGAGGGTACGAGCATCGGTGCGTTGACGATCAGGCCGAATACGTCATTCCAGAACTTCCCGCGAAAGATGAGGCCATGCGACGCGTCGTGCAATAGGCCGATGTAGCTGTGGTTGATGACGGTACCGACGAGCCACGCAGCAGGTAAAATGATGTAGAGCGGCTGTTCGCGCAGAAACCATGCGATGGTGAGCTGCAGCGCGACGGTAAAAAGAATCACTACCGAGCTCCACGGGTTCTTTTTGCCGATGAATTTGCGCATCTCGGGATGCTTTTTGAGAATTTCGGCAGTGCGGGCCAGGTGGGGTTCCTGGTTTTTGTCAAAGAGGAATTCTGTGCGCGCCATAAGCCCCATTGTGCGTCGCAAACAGGTCGTAAAGTAGTTATGCGCCATTGATTCCGGGGTGCAGCCCCGGAATCAATGGCTTTCTTAAAAGCTCAGGCCTATTGCCACAAGCGCATAAAAATCCTGAAGCAGGTTGACTGCATCTGTGCTCGCAATTGTCGTTGTGCCGCTTACGAAATTTACTTTGTCGGAGTTAAACGCCGCAGCCACTTGGTAGTAGCCGCCCAGGCGAAACGTCCATCCGGTTCCGTGAAAGCTGATGCCGCCACCGATGCGCCCCGTTGGGCCATGAAAGAAAACATCGCTGGGGCCGGTGTAGAGCGGTGGCGGGGGCGTCAATGCGCCTGACATGCTGCGATACGTGGCAAGCGCCGAATATGAACCTAACTGGTAGCCAGCTTGTGCAGTGAGATCAAAAGAGACATCGTCGTTCGCGGGGTAAAAATGCATTTCGCGGCCATACATCAGCGTGTGGATTGCCGTGACGCGCTCTTCGGCGAGAGTAATCTTCTGGTAATTGCGACCGTCGCCGGTAAACACTGTCTGTGTCGCGGAGCGATAGAAATAAGATACCATACTGGACATGCGGCTCGTCGAAAACCACTGGTAATCGACTCCGCCACCCATGCTGAGAATGCTTGTCTGTGCCGATTGTTTTGAACTGTCGCTATAGGTTGCAGTGATATTCATCGCATCGACGAGCCGGTTTTCTTCCCGGTAATAACCGCTGGCGACACCACCGATCATGAAGTTACCGAACACGGTACGTTTCGACGAAAGGGGGGCGGATGCTTTGGCTGCAGTCTGCGCAGGGTATTCCTGTTTGGGCAAATCGGCCTGCCATAGAATTTCACCCTCGTCGTCGAACACCTGCAGTATCTGCGCGCGCATAATCGTTTTTGTGCCGCCCTCGTCGAGCCGTAGGGTAACGCCCGCATCGGTTTTTTTTTCAATATTGCCGCTCAGGCGTTCGGTGCGTGTGACCACCATCGCGGCGTGGATTGAAGTTAGCCACAGGAAGGTACTGCCAATAAAGAACCGCATATTCTGGAGTCGATTGCAATAGAAGCCATCCAGACACTGCGCCAAGCGCATTATGGCATGTAAGCACAGCGCAGCAGGGCTTACATGCCAATTGATTTGACGCGGCGTGAAAACTTCCGGTATTATGTCACATCTCATGGCGTATGCATTTGAGCGCTTCGTGTTCTACCATGCATCTGCCGCCGACCGCGAGCGGGTCAGTGCCCTGCAGATTCTACACCCACGCCTGGCACCGGGACGCACGTTCTTTATTCACTCCGCGCACGAACTTGCCGAACTGCAGCCGAACGATCTGCTTGTCTGTTGCGGCGATGCGTTTCCCGGCATCTACCGCACATTGCACGAAAATGGTATAGCCACGGCAATGCCATTCGCTGCGTTTCAGGCGCACACGGCACGTCTGCTGCAACTGCAATCGACGGCTGTGTTTGGCGAAGTCGTGCTGGCATTTTTACCCGACTTGCTCAAAAAGCAGGCGATGAGGATGTTCTCTTTATTCGGTTTCAATCCCGTCGCGGTGGACTCATCACAGGGCCTGCTGCGCGAACTCAAGCACGGGGCTGCCATCGTTATCTTCGACCAGGATATGCCAGCTCTCAAGGGACGCGTCAATGAAAGCCGCGAGAAAATTTTTTCGCTGCTGCGCGCCGAGCGCCGGCAGCACAGGCAGCTTGCGGTGCTCATTATCAAAGACTTCGATCAGGGGTCGTTGTTTGGCGACATGACGACCATGGCAAAAGATGTGTCGAATGCGCTGCTGTCACCGAATGAATTTCTCGAATTCATCCGCAATTACCTGGGCGACTTTCACGCGGCGCATGCCACATGGAAGTTACGCATCGGCCACACGACCGGTCTCGCGCACAGCACATACACCGGCCGGCCATCAACCTGCCTCGGCCTCGCGGACATCAAAAGCGCATTCCAATTGTCGCAGGATAAAGCCTACCATGAATTCGCCCATGCGCGCGAGCAGATGCTGGTTGAAACACAGGATCTCGCTGTGCGCATGGCGGTCACCGAATGGATGTTCGACAAGCAGCTCGTGCATGAGGCAGAGGCGCATACTAAAAGCCTTCTCATCAAGTCGGATTTACCGCGTATTTTTGACAAACCGCAACCGCAGCCGCCGTTGGCGGCGTCTGCGGCGGACGAGTCGTTTACGCAGGATACGATGTTCAACAAATTTTTGCCCCTGATTTTAATCATGGGCTAAAATTAGTTCTTCTTCTTCCGTTCTTCGGTTCTCACCTGTAGCAGAATCGGTACCTCGGTCATGTCGAGGCGCTTGCGCAGTTCGTTGTTCAAATGCCGCCTGATCGGCATCGTTACCGGCTTGTTGGTGAAAACGATGAAGCGGTTGAGAGGAGTGCCCTGCGTGATGTATTTCAGTTTAATATTCTGGTTTGCGAGCACATGGCTTTTTGACAGCTCGCGCAGAATTGCATTGAGTTTTGGGGTGCTGATTTTTTCGACTACCTGCTGCCGCAGTTCAAATGCCTTTGAGAGCGCTTTGATGCAGTTTTCGCCGGTATTCGCACTGATGAAGAACCAGGGGAAGCGCCAGAACGCTTTTTGCGCCTCTTCGAGGTCGGCCGCGATTTCGGCCTTCGTATCATTGTCGTCGCGGATCAGGTCATATTTGTTAATGAGCGCAATGAGCGGTTTGCCTGCGTCAGCAATGAGGGCGAACAGGGTTTTATTCTGCTTGTCGAGGTTTTCAGTATAATCCATCACGAGAAAGGCGACGTCGCAGGCTTCGAGTGCTTCTTTCGCTCGCTTGACGCTGATCGATTCGACGTCTTCGATCACATTGCGGTGGCGTCTTAAGCCGGCGGTATCTACTACTTCGATCAGTTTGCTTTCAAAGTGGAAAAATTCATTGATGGTGTCGCGCGTCGTCCCGGCTACCGGTGAAATCAGCGCCCGCTCTTTGCCCGTAAAAGTGTTGAACAGGGTGCTTTTGCCTGCGTTCGGTTTGCCCAGGATTGCGAGTTTGAGGTCAGGCGTCTTGCCATCAGGTGCCGCGGCCGTGACGAGTTCATCTGCAGCTTCGCCAGATTCATCCGCCTTTTTTTTATTTTTGAACTGCTGCTGAATGCGCTCGCGCAATTCTGCGATATTGCGGTGGTTGAGGGCAGACACGAAAAAAGTCTCTGCAAAACCGAGTTCGTAAAACTCGCTCGCCTCTGCCTCAAGCTGCGGGTCGTCGATGAAGTTGACGACCAGCCAGACGGGTTTTTTAGATTTGCGGAGACGATCGGCGAGATCCTGTTCGTAAGTGGTCAGGCCGCCGCGTTTGACGACGAAGAGCAGCAGGTTGAATTTTTCGAGTTGCTTCTCTGCCGAACGGATTGCGGCGAGAGTCAGCGGGTCGTTGCGTATCGCTTTTTCATTTTCGAAACCCGGAAAGTCCGTCAGCGTCCAGTTCCCCTGGCCCCATTTGACTTTTTCCGTAATCAGGTCGCGAGTCACACCGGGTTGGTTATAGATGATGCTCTTGCGTGAACCGATGAGGTTATTAAAAAGAGAGCTCTTGCCCACGTTTTGTTTTCCGATGATGGCGATTGCGGGCATTGATGATTTTTTCCTGAAAATGGGCATATTTGCTGCCCATTTCAGGAAATCAGGCTGATTTTTCAGGCTTTGTCAAGATAAAATCGAATTCCTTTGAATTGTCCGTTTGAGTAAAGTCGGGTCCGGTTTTTGCGGCCCGTGCGTAAGTTTATAGGTATGAAAAAAGTGGCCATGGTGTTATTTCTGCTTTCGGGCGCCATCTTCGCGGGCGAAGAATGCAAGGCAGAGCTGCGTTCGCTTTCCGATAAGCAGCTGTCTGAAAAACGGCTATTGCACGATAAGCAGAAAACGGCAAAGCGCGCACTTGCCGATAAACATTCTGAAGAAAAAAAATCCCTCAAAGCGGCAAAAGCGGATAAGCAGAAAATCGCAGAAATGAAAGCGCGCCACATTAAAGAGAATCGCGCGATGAGCGATGCGCAGCGCAAAGAAAAACGCAAACTAGAAGACAGCCAGATCGACGATAAGCGCCAGGTTGTCGATGGCTGCCGTAAGAAAAAAGCAGTGTAAGGCGCTAGCGCGCCGCGGGTTGCCAGCGCCTGAGCATTCCCTCGATTTCTGCGGCCTTGAACGGTTTGGAGAGAAAATCATCCATGCCGGCCGCGAGGCATTTTTCGCGATCGCTCGGCAATGCATTTGCCGTGAGTGCGACAATGGGGGTGCGTGGCAGGTTGTGCCTGGACTCGAATTCGCGTATCGCAGCCGTGGCTGCATAACCATCCATGCCCGGCATCATGCAGTCCATAAAAATGATCTCAGCTGTCTCGGCAGAATGCTGATCGAGCACTTCAAATCCATTCTCTGCAATGCGTACCTCGCAGCCCATATGCTGCATTAATTCGCGCGACACGATCTGGTTTACGGGGTCGTCTTCTGCGAGAAGCACGCGCCGGCCGTTGAAGTCTTCGAATGCCGTCGGGGATCTGAATTCACCGGCCGTGCTCTCTACATGTGGTTCGGCTTGTGTGGCCTGGGTGGCAAACGGGATGCAAATCTGGAAAACCGAGCCTTTGCCTAATGCGCTCGTCACGGAAATTTTACCACCCAGCAGTTCTGTCAGCTGTTTTGAAATGGTAAGCCCCAGCCCGGTGCCGCCATAATTGCGGGTGGTGGTTTCGTCGGCCTGGCGAAACGGCTGAAAAATCAGTTCCAGATTTTCCGGGGGGATTCCAATTCCAGTATCGCTGACCCTGAAGCACAAAAGTGTCTCGTTCTGATCTCCGCCCTGTTGAACGATTTCGAGCCCGACTTTTCCGTGGGCGGTGAATTTCACCGCATTGCCGATCAGGTTCACCAGAATCTGGCGCAGCCTCGTCGCGTCGCCGATTACCAGAGAAGGGATCTCTGGCGAAATTTCGAGGCTGAGTTTCAGATCTTTTTGGCGCGCCTGTACCCCGGCGAGATTGAGCATGTCTTCGGCGAGCCTGCGAATATCGAACGGAATTTTCTCCATTTCGACTTTTCCCGATTCGATTTTGGACAGGTCGAGAACGTCGTTGATGAGCGACAGCAGCACAAAGCTAGAATTTTCGATGATGTCGGCGTATTCGGCCTGTTCTTTTGTCAGTGATGTCTGGCGCAGAACCGATGTCATGCCAATCACGCCGTGCAGCGGTGTTCTCAGCTCATGGCTCATGATCGCGAGAAAGTTGCTCTTCGCGGCATTCGCAGCCTCTGCCTTTTCGCGGGCACTCTGCATTTCCAGTTCGAGAGTTTTACGCGCCGTGATGTCGAGCATCACGCCGTCGAGCCACACAAGGTTGCCTTCGTCGTCATAAACTGCCTGGCCGCTGTCTTCGATCCAGATCGTGCGGCCGTCTGCGCAGATCATGCGGTAGGTCAGGCGATACCGCTGGTCGGCTGAAACGCGGTCTGAAGCGGTTACCATCTCGAGATCTTCTGGATGAATTATACCTGCAATCGTGCGCACCTTGCCACCAATAAAATCTTCGGGTGGATATCCTGTGATATGCTGAATCTCGTCGCTGACGAAATACAGGTTCCATGGGCATTCGGGCGCGCACCGGTAGGTGATGCCCGGGATATTGTTCACCACGTTCAGAAACTGCTGTTGTTTGGCTCTGGATTCAGTGCGCGCATGGCGGAGTTCGCTGGTCTTCTGCTGGATGCGATCGACGAGTCTTTCATTGAGCAGTTTTTGAATTTCGTCTTTTTCCCGGAAAACCAGGTACAGTCGGCGGGAAAGCACCATTGCATGGCAGAAAATAAATACCAGCACTCCAAAGGGGCCAAGTTGAATAAAGCGCCAGATTTCATTGGTGTATAGAATATCGTTCGCAGTGCCAATCGCAAGTACTACGGCGCCGAACAGAAACAATTTCAGCGCCGGTGGCTTTTGTTTCCAGAGGCGAAACAGGCCTGCAAATGCGAACACCAGAAAGCTGAACAGTGCTATCTGCGAGGGCACAACAAAATGGCTATAGATCTCGGGCGGAAACAGCAACGTGAGACTGAAAACGATGCCCAATGCGTAGCCGAGCGGTATGAACCATTTCGACCGCACGTAGTTGAACATTGCGTTGGAATAATGTACTCCGAGAGGAATGCTGAAGAACCAGGTCAGAAATTCGAGCCGCGAGTAGACCTGGAATGAAATTCCGGGAATCACTTCGGGTAGAATGCGCTGGCTCGTGGAAATCAGCCGCACAAACAGCGTCAGACAGAACAGGGCGAAAAGTAAGGCAGAACGTCCCTGGCGGTAGAAAACATAGATGCCGAGATGATACGTGGCAATAATCAGCAAACAGCCCGCAGCAAAAACTTCGAGTAGCTGTTGCGTGCGGATTTTTTTCTGTATCGCGCCGCGGCTACCGATAAAAACGCCGTTCCACATACCGCCTTTGCGGTAATCGAAGTTGGAGATCTGCACGTCGATGTCGAGCGTGTCTGTGGCATCTGTCAGAAAAACAGTCAGCGGACGTGTCTCTGGCACAGCGCCGATTTTGCCTGTGCTGACCGACCCCATACTGCCGACTTCTTTGCCATTGGCGAAAACCTTTACGGCCGTTCCCTGTTCGTTCATCGTGAGACCGACGGGGTTTTTTAAAGGAGGCAAGAGCACGTGCAGCGAATACGTCGCAAATCCTTTGCCGGGCAACGATATGCCTGAAATAACCTGATTGTTCCATGCACGCGGGGCCCGTGCAAAGGCCGCAGGCGCGCTGGCGGATTGTGTGTTGTTGGTGTGGAGTGTCTGCCAGCGAAAAAGCCATTCGCCTTTCAGTTCGAAAGGCTCGTTCTTAAGATCTGCCGATCGCAGATCGATCACACCACGCGATGCTATAGGTCTGTCAGTCGCTGCAATTGCGGCGGAAAAGGAAAGGCACAGGGTCAAAAGGATTTTTTTCAAACCGGGTATCATGGCAGATCGGCCGACAATGCTGGGATCTCTGCGGGCGGCGAGACCCGCGGTCAATTTGTTGCTACTGCATTGCTTTTTGTATCAAAAGGAATTCGCTGATATTTTCCACGTCAATGACTCCCACGAGTTTGTCAGGGTACCCCACTGGCAGCATCGGAATATTGAGTTCGGTCATAATCCGCAGAGCCTCGGTAACAGGCATTTGCGGCGGAATAAACTGTATGTCGCGGCGCATGATTTTGCCGATCTGCACATTCTGCCCGAATTGTGCGAGGCCTGCGAGCATTTCGTCGCGCGTCAGCACACCCGAAACAATGCCGTTTTCGGTGACGAGAAACTCTCTCTCCTGGCTGTCGAGCAGGGCCCTGAGCGCGGCGCTCAGCGCGTCGTGCGCCGAGAGCAGGGTGTATTTTGACATCACCAGGTTGCCGACATGGTAGCGCGACAGGTCGCGCTGCACATATTCCTGGCTGGCCTCGGCCCCGGCGCCAAGGTAGATGAAGATGCCGATGAAGACGAGCCAGATGTTATAGAAGAGGCCCAACAGCACGAAAAGAATTGCGATGAACTGGCCGAGATTTGCGGCGATCTGTGTTGCGCGCGTGCGTTCGAGTTTCAGCGACAATAGCGCGCGAAAAATACGCCCGCCGTCCATAGGGAAAGCAGGTATCAGGTTGAAGACCGCCATGATCACGTTTACGGCAAAGAGTGCGGGAATAAATTTATCAGCGGTCATCGCACCGGCAGGGAAACCCATCGTGTAGACCGTGGGCGAAAGATACATATAAAGAAATAATCCGCCTGCGATCACTACGTTGACCAGCGGGCCCGCGATCGCGACGAGAAATTCTTCTTTGGGCGACTCGGGCATCTTCTCCATGCGCGCCATGCCGCCCATCGGGAAGAGCGTGATGTCTTTGGTCTTAATGCCGAAGCGGCGCGCTGTGAGCGCGTGGCCGAATTCATGCAGCACGACGCAGGCAAAGAGCGTCAGTATATAGCCGACGGATAACAATAACTGGTTTGTGTTGTGTGAGAGCCGGTAGCTGCTCATGGCAATCCAGACCAAGAGCAGCATGAAGGTCCAGTGGATATAAACTTTGATGCCGCGGAACTGCCCGATTGGTATGGACCATTTCATATCATTGCCGCACTGGCGTGCGGCAATGATATGTCATGTACTAAAATAATGCACGCGATAATCTGCGGCGGTAGTCGAGGGTCAGCGGGTTTTCATTACCCAGCAAATGGAATGCTTTTACCATTAACTCCTTGGCGCGCGGTTTGTGGTTGTTGTTTTCGATCGCCGCCAGTTGCGCGTCGAGAAAGGCGGTGGCCGGCTTCTCGTCGGCAAAAGCCAAAGCGCGGATTTCAGCTGCGGAAACAGAGTTTTCGATCATGTACAGCATTGCAGTCCGTTGTTCTGAAAACACAGACCCAAATTCAGGAATATAGTTCAGGACTGCCTGCAACTTTTGTGCGTCTGCTCCAGGCTGAGAGATAAATCCGCGGGCAATGGCCCATGCGGCTTCTTGTTTGCGTTTTTCATTCAGTTTGCTGGCCGATAGTTTTCGAGCGCTGCTTCGGGCGACGACAGCGCGAGATTCTGGATTTTGAGAAAATCTTCGGGCACGATAAACTGCTCGATGACTTCGCGGATGCGCTCGGCTGGCTGTGCGCCCACAAAGCCTCCGGCGACCTTGCCTTTGTGGAATACTTTCACGTCGGGAATGCTCATGATGCGAAATGCCTGTCCGAGCTGCGGCTCTGCGTCGGTATTCACCTTCGCCAGCAGAAATTTGCCGGCATATTCTTTTTCGAGCGCTTCGAGTGCCGGTGTGAGCGTGCGGCATGGCCCGCACCACGGCGCCCAGAAATCGACCAGCACTGGCCTGTTTTCTGACTCGCGAATGACCTTGGTTTCAAAATCGGCTGTTGTGACGTCCATAGTTGCGCGCAGGGAAAATCCGATGTGCCGTAAAGAGAGATTGTTTCCCGCCTACGGGCGTCGCAGACGCATGGGGTTTGCGCGCTGATTAGCAGATGAGGGATGCCATGTGCAACGCGAGTTTTTCACCTTCGACGGCATGCGACTTTCGTATCTCGAGGCCGGCACACAGAATGCGCGCAAGCTGTTGATTGCGCATGCCAATGGTTACGCCGCGGGCTGCTACGAATATTTGATTAGCGCACTCTCTGACCGTTACCACGTCTGCGCACTCGATTTTGCCGGGCATGGCGAGTCAGAGAGCACATTGAATTTTGCAGACTGGAATTTTTTCAGCCGGCAGTTGCTCGCTCTGGGTGATCATCTGCGCTGGCAGAGTTTTAGTGCAATTGGCCATTCTTTGGGGGGCGGCAGTCTTTTGCGGGCCGCCGAGGCGGATTGCAGGCGATTTGAACAGCTCGTCGTGTTTGACCCGGTCATGTTATCTTTTCTGATGATTCTCTATGTGAAGCTGTTCGGCAACCCGATGGCAAAGGTGGCACGCACGCGCCGTGGCGTTTTCAGCAGCAAAGAACAGGCGCTGAAAATTTTTTCGCGCCACCCCGCGAACCGGTCATGGGAAAGGGAAGCGGTTGCGGCATACGTTGAATACTGCATACGGCAGACAGAGCAGGGAGCCGAACTGTGCTGCGCTCCCGCGGTAGAGGCGCAGATCTTCTCACAGACCGAGTTTGCGCACCTTTTCCGGCTGGGCAGAATAGGGTGCGAAACGCACATTGTGTTGCCGCCAAAATCCAATGTGTGCGCCAACTGGGTTGCACGAAAAATTGTGCGTCAAAATTCTCAATCCGCCCTGCACCGAATCGCGGACAGCGGTCACCTGCTGCCGTTTGAAAACCGTCGCCTCACCCTCGATCTGGTGAACAGCCTTCTGTAGGTTTGCGGACAGCCTCTGTTGTTGAAAGATGTTTGACCCTGTGCGCTGCTACTGATTGTTTTCAATATGGAGTTTTTTTCAGATACCACGTTGCAAAGCCAGCTGCTGCGCTCGATTGTGCCGCTGCTGATGGCGGTACTCTTCGGGCAATCGGGGCTCGACAAAGTCACCGATTTTCGCGGCAATCTCGACTGGATGACCGGGCATTTTAGTAAAACGATACTCAAGGGTATCGTGAGGCCTTCGCTCATCATGATCACCGTATTGGAGCTCGCCTCGGCGTTGCTCTGTGTGGCAGGCGTCGCGGGTCTCTGGTTTTTCTCGAGTGAGACGGTCGCATTTTGGGCGCTGCTGTTGTCTGCTGTCACCCTGCTGCAACTTTTTGCCGGGCAGAGAATTGCGAAAGACTATGCCGGTGCTGCGACGATTGCGATGTATGTGCTCATCGCTGCGGCGGGCATGTTTCTGCTTAGATGAAAGCCAAAGCTTTGAGACATAGCGTTGACGGTATGTCTCAAAGCGATTCTTTTTCCCATGGCACTTTCATTAAACGAAATCGAACAACACCTTGGCGCACACGCGGGTCTTTTGATCCATAAGTGCGAAACTATTCATAAAGAAGCTTTGCACCTGCCGTCGGCCGACGTCGTCGACAAAGTTTATGCACAATCCAACCGCAACAATAACGTGCTGCGGTCGATCCAGTCGATCATCGGCCACGGCCGCCTCGCGAATACAGGCTACGTTTCGATTTTGCCCGTCGACCAGGGCATCGAACATTCTGCGGGAGCGTCTTTTGCCCCGAACCCGATCTATTTTGACCCCGAAAATATCGTGAAACTGGCGATCGAAGGCGGTTGCAACGCGGTTGCGTCAACCTATGGCGTGCTTGCTGCGGTGTCGCGTAAATATGCGCACAAGATCCCATTCATCGTAAAAATCAACCATAACGAATTCCTGTCTTACCCGAACAAATTCGACCAGATCATGTTCGGCACCGTTGAAGAAGCAGCGGCCATGGGCGCCGTGGCAGTCGGTGCAACGATCTATTTCGGCTCAGACGAATCTGCACGCCAGATCGTTGAAGTGGCGCAGGCATTCGAGCGCGCACACGAACTTGGCCTCGCAACAATTCTGTGGTGTTACCTGAGAAACAGCGAGTTCAAAAAAGATGGTGTGGATTACCACACTTCTGCCGACCTCACCTCGCAGGCAAACCATCTCGGTGTAACGATCCAGGCAGACATCATTAAGCAGAAACTGCCAACCAATAACGGCGGATACAATGCGCTGAAGTTCGGTAAAACCCACCCGAAAGTATATTCTGATCTCACTACGGATAATCCTATTGATCTTGCCCGCTACCAGGTGGCAAACTGCTACATGGGCCGCATGGGCCTCATCAACTCTGGCGGTGAGTCAAAAGGTGCGACCGACCTCGCAGAAGCTGTGACCACCGCGGTGATCAACAAGCGCGCGGGTGGCATGGGACTGATTTCTGGTCGCAAGGCGTTCCAGAAACCCATTAAAGAAGGCGTGGCACTCCTGAACGCAATTCAGGATGTCTACCTCTGCAAAGACGTTACAGTGGCATGATGAATGGGCAAAGCCCATTCATCATGCCTTAATTAGTGACGTTCCCACATCAGGCTTGACCTGAGTTCGTGCGCGGTCTGCCGGATGCGGCGGGCAAGAATGCGTGCGAGGTTGCGCATCGTGATATATCCCATTTTTGCGTCTTGCTCGAAGATGTTATAGATATCCTGACTCGGTATTTTAAATACCGTGCTTTTCTGAATCGCCACTGCGGTGGCCGAGCGCGGTTGGCCGTCGATAAACGCAAATTCGCCGAACAGTTTGCCGGGCAAAATAGTGTGGATTGTCGCGCTGTCGGTTTTGCCTAACGCGCCGACAATCTGCACCCTGCCTTCAGTCAGAATATATAAATCAGACTCGGTGCTCTGCTCGTGGAAAATTTCCTGGTTTTCTTCATATTCCGCTTTGACCGCCTTAGATGCGATGAGTGCGAGTTCCTGTTCGCTGAGGCCTTTAAATAATTCAAATTCGCCGAGTAACTTTTTAATATCCATGGTTTATTCCTGATTCTCCAGTATGGTTTTGCTGATCTGGTGCACGTCAGTTGCTGCGACCCTCAGGCCGTCGAGCACGTCGACAAAGGTATTCATGACGCTGCTGTCTTGCTCGGCGGCAATTAGCAGGCTGTCGAGGTTCTGGCTCTGCACCTTTTTCGACATGAATTTCAGCTTTTTGTAAAGCAGGCCCGACTCTTCAGCCAGCGGTATATTCTTCTGTTCGAATGCCTGCAGGTTTTTTTCGAGCAATTCAGCGATTTTGCTGAGCAGAAATTCGAGGTCTTTCTTCTGGTCTTCGCTGAAGCTGCTGAATTTTTCGGACGAGCCTTTCAGCACCGGCAACACCTCGAGCTGCAGAGAGTTAGCCAGCTGCCGCATGTCCTCTGCGAGGTGCAGGTAATAGGTGGCTTCGCGCGATTCATTGTTTGTCAGCGTAAGTTTTGTCAGGTCGCGCAGGTATTTCTTGATGGCGTCCGAAAGAATCGCCACCTGCTTGTTGGTGGTTTCCACATGGCTTTCGGCTGCCACCGCATTTTGGGGATTCCAGATGTTACGCAGGTCGTTGACCGTATCAAAGACAATCTGGCCTGCCCGCATCAACTCGCGACGCGTTTGTTCGAGCGACAGGCTCGAAGATTTGATATCGCCGGGTTGAATGAACTGCGGCTGAAAGGTCGTCGGGGCCGGGCCCGTGTCTTTAATGAGAAAGCGGACAGTTTTTTCGAGCAGGCCAACGAACGGCAGAAACACAATTGTATTAATGCCGTTGAAAAACATGTGCGAATTGGCAATGGCGCGCGAAATGTTTCCCGGGTCTATTTTGTTGGTAAGATACTGCATCAGATCGGTAAATTGGCTGATGAATGGCATGAACAACAGAACGCCGACGGTGTTAAAAATAAAATGGATTAACGCTACACGCTTGCCGTCCCGGTTGGCGTTCATGCTGCCGATCACTGCTGTTACCGTTGTTCCGATATTGGCACCAAAGGCGATGACAATCGCCGCCTTGAGGGTTAAAATTCCCTGCGTGGCCAGTGCAATCGAAATACCGATGGCGGCACCGCTGCTATGCACGAGTCCGGTGAAAACGGTCGCCACCAAAAGACCCAAAAACGGATTTTCACCGAATGAAGCCAAAAGGTTAGTAAATGCTGGCACTGAGCGCATGGGGCTCATCGCCTCGCTCATGAGTCCCATGCCGAAGAAAATGAGACCGAAGCCGAAGATAATTTCGCCGCCGAATTTCAGCGCCTGCGATTTGCCGCCAAAAATTACGGATACAAAAAAACCGAGCGCGATCAAAAGCGGCGCATATTCATTGATATTGAACGCGATCAGCTGCACTGTCACGGTGGTACCGATATTGCAGCCAAAAATAACGCCGATTGCCTGCTTGAGCGTCATCAGCGTCGAACTCACGAAGCCGATCACCATGACTGTCGTGGCGGTCGAACTCTGTATCGCGGCCGTCGTTACGGTACCGACAAGAACACCCATTACCGGGGTATTGGTCAGCTTGCCTAAAATGACACGCATCTTGTCGCCGGCGGCCTTCTGCAGACCCTCTGAGCTGATATCCATGCCGAAGAGAAAGATGGCCATGCCGCCAAAAAGTCCAAGCACCAGAAACAAAATCCATCCGCTGCGCATGGCTTTGACGCGAATCTCAGCTGGTGCTGTTTCAAGTTTGCCGTTATGGAATGCCTCAACAAGGTATTCGCCCGCCGCGTCGCCAATGCGGAAAGTGGCGCGCGCATAACCGTCTTTGTCGGTGCGGATTTCTTCAGGTGTCAGCGTCGCATTTTTACCAGGGGCAAGACTCAGGTGAAAGCGTACCAGTTCGCCGGCCGCAGGCTGGCCGTTCTTGAGAACACGTATTGCGATGCCCTGTGAAATAGTGCCCGATTCGAGGCCGCTGAGACTTTTCTGGCCGACCGGGTAAGAGTGGTTTTCAAGTTTAAACGCACTGCCGCTGACCGCCGGGCCAGATGGTAGTGGTGTTGGCTTCTCGGCGAAAACGCCCCCGGTAATAAAGAGCATGGAAAACGCACAGGGTAACAGCAGAGTGGTTCTTCTAAACATGGAAAACATCTTGTTTCTCCTTAGGATGGGCCGTCAATTGACGTGCCGGTAGGCCAACCGGTATTTGCAGAATGGCGCGTACATATATTTGTGGACAAAGTAGTCTTTTTTGTCAGTGCGTCAGCTTTACGGCACGGAAACGAATCAGAAATGATAACGTTTCACTATAGGGAGATTTTATGATTACCAATTTCAGTCAGGTTGAAGAAAAAATCCATGCGTACCCGGTGCAAAGAATCGCCGTCGCCTCGGGCACCGATTCAGAGACACTGCACGCGGTGACCATGGCGCGCGATAAGCAGATCGCCGAATCTGTGCTTGTCGGCGATGAGCGCGTTATCCGCGAAACGGCGGAAAAAGAAAATATCAAACTCCATGGCATCGAAATTGTGAATATTGCCGACCCGGTCAAGGCGGGGCTTGCCGCGGTGCAGATGGTCAGCGAAAACAAGGCGCAGATCTTCATGAAAGGCTATATTCACAGCGATGATTTTCTGCGCTGCGTGCTAAATAAAGAGATTGGCCTGCGCACTGAAAACCTGCTGAACCATGTTTTTATTCTCGAAGCAAAACACCTGAACCGGCTGCTGTTTGTGACCGATGGCGCGATGAACATTGCGCCGAACCTTGAAGAGAAGGCGCGCATTATCAGCAACACAGTCGCCCTGGCGCAGATATTTGAAATCGATCAGCCGAAGGTGGCTGTGATCTCCGCGGTCGAAGTTGTAACGCCGGGCATGCAGTCGACGCTTGAAGCTGCTGCGCTGGCAAAAATGAGCGATCGTAACCAGTTCCATGGTGGCATCGTCGATGGTCCGCTGGCGCTCGACAATGCCATTAACCCAATGGCGGCAAAATATAAGAAGATCGGCGGCGTCGTCGCAGGCAATGCCGACATTCTGCTGATGCCCGACATCGTTTCAGGCAATGCCGTATCGAAATCGTTTGCCCACATCACCGGTGGCACGACGGCGGGGCTTATCTTTGGGGCAAAAGCGCCAGTCATTCTGCCGTCCCGTTCTGATTCTAAAGAAAGTAAACTGGCGGGCATTGCATGCGCCGTGTATGTCGCCGGCGCGAATGCCATCAAGCGCGTCAAAATCGGCAAGGTGCACTTCTGAAAAAAATTCTCGTCATTAATTCAGGGTCTTCGACGGTCAAGGCGGATGTATTCCGCGTCGAAAACGGCGAACCCGTATTCGAGGCAAAGGCGCTCGCAGACAAAATCGGCAAGAGCGATGCAAGCCTGATCGTAAAGAGCAAGAACACCGATAAGCAGGTGACAGCAATCGCTGGCGCTTCGATAGAGCAGGCTATCGAAAAGATCATCGGTGCATTTGAGGCTGAGGGCATTTGTCAAGGCGGCGAAATCGCTGCAGTCGGCCACCGTGTTGTTCATGGCGGCAGTAAATTTAGTACGCCCGCAATCATCACAGAGGAGATTATCGCCGCAATCAGGGATATGTCTGTGTTCGCACCACTGCATAACCCGGCGAACCTCGCAGGCATCGAATTCTGCCGCGCTCACCTGGATGTGCCGCAGGTGGCGGTGTTTGACACGGCATTCCACCAGACGATGCCCGCTGTCGCGACGACATACGCAATTCCGCGCGAGATGTCAGAGAAGTACGGCATTCGACGCTATGGCTTTCATGGGACCTCGCATGAATACGTCACGCGTGAATGCGCGAGGCGCATGCAGGTTCCCTATGAAAATTTTAGCGCCATTTCACTGCACTTAGGCAACGGTGCAAGCGCCTGCGCGGTGCAGAACGGCAAGAGCATCGATACCAGCATGGGGTTCACACCGCTCGAGGGTTTGGTGATGGGGACGCGCAGCGGCGACATTGATCCTTCGTTGCCGTTTTTCCTGCAAAACACGGTGGGTATGACAGCAGCCGACGCGGAATCGCTGCTCAATAAAAAATCGGGCCTCGCCGGAATTTCAGGCTCGAACGACATGCGCGATATCGTGAGCCGCGCCGGGGCCGGCGACACGGCAGCGCATCTGGCGGTCGATATTTTCTGCACCCGCGTGCGCAAATACATCGGCGCCTACCTGACCTGGGGCGAGCCGCACGCGGTCATTTTCACCGGAGGCATCGGCGAAAATTCGTCGGAAATCCGCCACCGCGTTCTTGCCGGGCTTGAACACCTGGGCATTACCGTTTCTACGGAACGCAATGGTAAATTGCCCGCGGATGGCTATATCAGTGCGGGCAGCGCAGTGGCCATTTATGTGATACCTACCGATGAAGAATGGATGATTGCGCGGCAGGCGTTGCATTTGGTTTTGAAGCCGTAACCGATGTCCCGTTCGTCAGAAACATGGCGATTTAGGTTCCATGCCAAGCCATAGACACAGAAGGGAAGTATGCATTACACCTGAGGTGCGGAAAAAATTTGTGATATATTCAAAAGGCGGTGTAATATCCGCAGTAGAGGATGGTCATGTTGAAGGGGGATTATGCAGGGAAATACCTGAAAGAATCCCATGCAACACAATGGAGGCATTTATGAAAAATATCGAACTGAAGATTGAGGGCATGACCTGTGCACATTGCGAGCGTACCGTTGAAGAGGCGATTCGCGAGGCGGGTGCTGTCGGCAAGGCGAGCAGCGCTAATGGTTCGGCGGCCGTCAGTTATGACGAAAATGCTGTCGACCTGCAGAAGATTCGCGAGGCCATCGAAGAGAATGGTTATTCGGTGAAAAACTGAGGCTTTGTGAGCCAGGTAAAGACGCTCGATATTTCGGGCATGACCTGCGCCAACTGCGCGCTGCGGATTGAAAAAGGTTTATCTAAGCTTCCCGGTGTGCAGTCGGCGACGGTCAATTTTGCGATGGAGACCGCGTCCGTGCAATTTGACGCAGCGGTGTGCGAGCTGCCGCAGCTGATCGACAAGGTCGAGCAGCTGGGCTACGGTGCCACCGAGCAGCAAGAAGAAGAGGCAGACCAGCGCGCTGAAGACCGGCAGCGCGAATACGTGAAGACATTTCGCCTGTGGTTGGTTTCAGCCACGTTGTCATTGCCTCTTGCATATACCATGGTGGCTCACCTCGGCATCAGCTTTTTTCCGATGCCTGCGCTGCTGATGAACCCCTGGTTTCAGCTCTCACTCGCAGCCCCCGTGCAGTTCATCATCGGCGCCCGCTTCTATGCCGGCGCATGGCGCGCCTTAATGGATAAGAGCGCCAATATGGATACCCTGGTGGCGCTCGGCACCTCGGCGGCATTCTTCTACAGCCTGTGGATGAGTATCACACACGGCGCGCATGCGCAGCTTTACTATGAAACGAGCGCCGTGCTCGTGACATTAATATTGCTCGGCAAACTGCTCGAAGCGCGTGCGAAGGGCAAGACTTCATCGGCGATCAGCAAGCTGATGCACCTGCAGGCGAAGAGTGCAATCGTCGTGCGCGACGGGCAGGAACTCGAAGTGCCGATCGAAAAGGTGCGCGTCGGCGACCTCGTGCTGGTGAAACCCGGCGAGACGATTCCCGTCGATGCGACTGTTGTCGAGGGTGAATCGGCTGTCAACGAAGCAATGATTACGGGCGAAAGCATGCCGGTTGAAAAGAAGGCGGGCGATAGCGTCATCGGTGCGACGCTCAACCAGCTCGGCATGCTGCGCATTCGCGCCGAGAAGGTCGGCAAAGATGCAACCCTCGCGCGCATCGTGCGTGCGGTCAAAGAAGCGCAGGGCGCACGCGCGCCAATACAGCGCTTTGCCGACCGTGTTTCTGCAGTGTTCACTCCGACTGTGCTTGCTGCTGCCATAGTGACGTTCGTTGCCTGGTACTTCGTGGTCGATGCCGGCAACTTTGCCAAAGCACTCGAACACGCCATTGCGGTGCTGGTGATTGCCTGCCCGTGCGCGCTCGGTCTCGCGACCCCGACGTCGATCATGGCGGGTTCGGGCCGTGCCGCAGAATCGGGTGTGCTGTTTCGCAACGCTGTGCACCTCGAACATGCCGGCGCGATCGAAGTGGTCGCGCTCGACAAGACAGGCACAATCACGCGCGGTGAACCGAAGGTGACCGCGGTCGTGAGCGCGCAGAGCGAGCAGGATCTGCTGACGGTTGCGGCAGCGGTTGAAAAGCTGAGTGAGCACCCGCTGGCACAGGCTATTGTCGCAGAAGCGAAGAGTCGAAACCTGATGCCCGGGGGACACGATGTCCCTGGGGGTGGCGCGGCCAAGGATGGCAAGACGCCGCCACCTGGTGAAGTGCAGAACTTTCGCGTCTTTCCCGGCGGCGGTGTCGAAGCGACCTATGAAGGGCGCAGCGTCGTGATCGGTTCGCCGCGCTACCTGTCGGAGCGTTCACTCAGCCTCGCGACTTACGCCGATAAGGCAGCCTCACTCGAAGCCGAAGGCCAGACTGTGGTTGCAGTGGCAGTGGGTGGCGAAACCATCGGCCTCATTGCGATTGCCGACGAGATACGCCCTGAAGCGCGCGCGGTCATCGCCGAACTGAAAGCGTTGGGTGTA
>JAXMHE010000028.1:0-43431 GCA_046346945.1 Turneriella sp. | reverse complement strand
TTTAACACCTTCTTTCGGACCGCCTTTTTTACGACCGCCGGGTTTTCTGCCTGATTGCTTTGATTCTTCCATAAATTCCTGTTAGATCTTCACGCCTTTTTCACGGAGCGCATCCGCGAAGCTCTTCACGCGACCATGGTACAGTTTTGCGCCACGATCGAAAATATAACCTTCATCCAATTTCAGCTTCGCAGATTCCATTTTGGAAACCAGCGTCTGTGCCAGCTTGGCTGAATAGGCCTTGCTTTTGAATGATTTCGTTTCACTGCCCTGAACCGCTTTGTCCAGTGTCGAGCATGACAGCAGGGTTTTGCCCGCCGCATCATCAAAAACCTGCGCATAGAGGTGTTTACCCGAAACATGGAAATAGATCCGGCGCTTGCCCGCCCGGTTTCCGCGGCGCAGAGAGGCGCGAACACGCGCCACCCGTTTGGCCTTTTGTCGATTCAGTCTTGCTACCGATGGCATTTGTTATCCCCTGTTATTTCTTGCTACCGGCTTTACCGGCCTTGCGACGAACGTGCTCGTTCTCGTAGCGAATACCTTTACCTTTGTAAGGCTCTGGCTCTTTGAATCCGCGGATCTGCGCAGCCACCTGGCCAACGCGCTGTTTATCCACGCCCGAAACTTTCAGCTTGGTGTTTTCGAGCACATCGACCACGACATCCGCAGGTTCTTTAAAAATAACATCATGAGAAAAGCCGAGACTGAACACCACGTCTTTGCCTTTCTTCTGAGCGCGATAGCCGACACCTTGCAGAATCAGGATCTGCGAATAGCCGGTAGTCGTGCCCGTGACACAATTCTGTAGCAGTGAGCGCACGAGACCGTGCTTTGCACGCAGGTCTTTTTCATCGTTTTCACGGCTGACACGCGCGGTATTACCCGAAACGTCAACTTTGAGCCCCGGAAAAATCGGGCTTTGCAATGAGCCCTTAGGCCCTTTGACTGTGATCTGGTCTGCGCCGGCGGTGATTGTTACGCCTGCGGGCAGATCGATGGGTTTATTTCCGATTCGCGACATATTACCTCAATAGATGCGGCAGAGATATTCTCCGCCCACATGCTGGAACTTGGCCTCTTTTTCAGAGAGCACACCCTTCGGGGTTGAATAGATACTCAGACCCATGTTGTTACGCGTGGGGCGAATCTCTTTCCACGGCAGATAAATGCGGCGGCCGGGCTTTGACACGCGCTCAATCGCAGAGAACACCGGCTTGCTCTGGTAATAGCGCAGGTCGATTTTCGCCATGCGTGCTGCAGAGCTTTTGAACACGACATAACTGTCGATAAAGCCTTCGGTTTTCATAATACCGAGAATCTTTTCGCACACGTTGTTGATGCGCACTTCGACATTTTCGTGTCCTGCGCGACCCGCGTTGCGGATGCGCGTTAACATATCAGCTATAAGATCGTTTGTCATATTTTTCTCACCAGGAAGATTTGCTGACGCCCGGGATTAAGCCCCGTGACGCGTTTTCGCGAAAGCAGATACGGCACATTTCAAAGCGACGCATGTAACCATGCGCACGGCCGCAAAGGGGGCAACGGTTGTATCCGCGTGCTGAATATTTCGGCTTACGCGCCGCCTTTATCAGCATTGATTTCTTTGCCATACTCTGTTCCGTTCCTTATTTATTTTCCGACTTGGTATTTTTGCGCAGCGGGAAGTTGAATTTTTCCAGCAGCTTCGCTGAGTGCGCAGGCCCTTCGGACTGCATTACCAGCGTCACATCCATACCATGAATTTGATCAACGTCATCAAAAGAGATCTCAGGGAAGATGATTTGCTCTTTAATACCCAAGCTATAGTTACCACGCGCGTCAAAAGATTTCGGGCTTAGACCGTTAAAGTCACGCACGCGCGGCAGCGCAATGCTGATCAGGCGATCAAGAAATTCGTACATACGGTCACCGCGCAGGGTCACCATCACGCCAATGGCGAGGTTCTCACGCAGTTTGAAGTTTGAAATCGCTTCTTTCGCACGTGTCTTGACCGGCGCCTGGCCTGTGATTGCTGCTATTTCTGTTACCACTGAATCGAGCGACTTGGGGTTTGCTACCGCAAAGCCCGCACCGACATTCAAAACAATCTTCTTCAATACAGGAACCTGCATGATAGAAGAGACGCCCAATTCTTGCTTCAACTCGCCGCGGATCTTCTCGTTGTAGAGTTTGCGCAGACGTGGGGGATTTGATTTTACCGTTGCCGTTGCCATAGATTAATCCAATGTCCTTTTGCGGTCAGAGGCGATAGAAAGACGTGCTTTCTTTCCGCCTTTGTCCTGGCCATACGCGATACGCGTGGCTTTCTTTTCTTTAGAATCGTAATATTGTACGTTTGACAGTGCTATTGGCATCTCAATTTCAATGATGCCACCCTTTGGGTTTTCCTGTGTCGGGCGCGCAAAGCGCTTTCTCAGGTTAACACCTTTGACAACGACCTGCAGCTTTTCACGGTCGATGCGCAGCACTTCGCCGCGTGACTTCTTGTGTTTGCCGGCAATGACAATGACTTCGTCTTTGACTTTGAGGCGTGTTTTTGTTTTTTCAGGCGCAGCTTTCATAAATCCTCACAACACTTCCGGCGCCAGGGAAATAATTTTCATAAACTGGCGATCGCGCAATTCACGCGCCACCGGTCCGAAAATACGAGTCCCTTTAGGGTTATTCTGGTTGTCGATGAGCGCACAGGCGTTTTCGTCGAAACGAATATAAGAGCCATCGGCGCGGCGCAGTTCTTTCTTTGTGCGCACGATCACAGCGCGCTGCACTTGCTTCTTGTGGTCTTTTTTGCCCATAGAATCTTTAATGCCATACGCGGGCGTTGCCGATTTTACAGCAACCACGATCACGTCGCCCACACCGGCATAACGCTTCTTTGAACCGCCGAGAACCTTGATCAGCTGAACCTGACGCGCACCGGTATTGTCCGCGACCTTCAGCCATGAAAGCATCTGTAACATATCTGCCTCTTATCCTACTGCAGGCACTTCATCGGCCTTGCGTGAAACAATTTTCTGCAGCGCATAGCGCTTGTTTTTTGAGTGCGGACGTGACTCTTCGATAATGACAGTATCGCCTTCGCGGGCTTCTGTTTTTTCGTCATGCGCCATCACCTTTTTTGTCTGGTGGATGGTTTTTTTGAAGTGTGCATCCTGTTTACGGAATGCGATCTTCACAACGATCGTCTTGGGGGTTTTTGCCGATACGACAAGGCCCTGTACGGTCTTCTTTGCTTTTTTCTGCTCGCTCATGCTTTAACCGCCTGTGTTTTGCGCTGGTTCTGAACGGTCAGAATGCGGGCAATGTCTTTCTTGAGAATGCCGATACGCGCATTATTGGTATACGATGACGTCACCAGGCTGAAGCGGATCTCCTGCAGTTCTTTGCGGAAATCACCGTGGTAGCGCGCCAGTTCTGCATCGGTTAATTCCGCAAAATTGACCTTTTTTGCCGCTTTTTTCTTATCTGCTTTAGCCATGAGAGAAGTCCATATTTTGAATTTGAAACATACCGTCAAACAACATCATTTACTTAGCCCGCTTGACGATTTTGCTCTTAATGGGCAACTTTGACGCCGCGCGCGTCAGCGCTTCGGTCATCACTTTTTCATCTGCGCCACCCATTTCGAACATGACTTTGCCGGGTTTAACAATGGCTACATAATACTCCACGCTACCCTTGCCCTTACCCTGGCGGGTTTCGGCCGGCTTCTTGGTGACTGGGCGGTCTGGGAAAATGCGGATCCACACTTTGGCACCGCGGCGCACGTGGCGCATCATCGCCACACGGGCGGCTTCGATCTGCCGTGAAGTGATGCGCTCGCCGGATACGGCCTTGAGCCCGAGGTCTCCGAACGCTACAGTATTACCACCCTTTGAGAACCCGCGGAGGTTCAGGGTGTGTGGCTTACGCCATTTCAGTCTTTTGGGTGCGAGCATATTTTAGCCTCAAGCCTCACGGCGCTTAACCGTGTATTTGTCTTCGTCAGTCTCTTTTGCTTCGAGATAATCGCCGTTATAAATCCAGACTTTTACGCCGATTTTACCGAATGTGGTGTCAGCCTCTGCTGTACCGTAGTCAATGATCGCGCGCAGCGTGTGCAGCGGAACACGACCTTCGAGATACTGTTCGCGGCGTGCCATGTCTGCACCGTTCAGACGGCCAGATACCATGACGCGCACACCCAGTGCACCTGCGCGGATTGCAGAACGCAGCGCCATTTTCATTGCGCGGCGGAACGCCATGCGGTCTTCGAGCTGCAGTGCGACTGATTCTGCCAGTGCCTGTGCAGAACCGTCGGGCTTTGCAACTTCGATAATCTTAACTTCGAGTGGTTTAGTCACCATCGTGCGCAGAGAAGCTTTCAATGCTTCAATCTTTTTGCCCTGCTGGCCGATAACCAGACCTGGTTTCGTGCTGTGCAGCTTCACGTGCACTTTTTCAGGGAAGCGCTCGATGCCTACTTTTACAATGCCGCTTTTGTTAAAACGGTCTTTGATGTGCTTACGGATTTTGAGGTCTTCGTGCAGTGTTGCAGCGTATGTTTCCTTTTTATGGTACCAAACGCTATCCCATGTGCGGGTAATTTTGAGGCGTAAGCCGATCGGGTTTGTTTTTTGTCCCATTTTTTAACCTTCGTCTGACAGAACGATTGTCAGTTTTGATGTTTTTTTCTGAATGCGGTCTGCGCGACCACGTGCACGTGGCATGAATCTTTTCATGAGCGGCCCGCCGTCGACGAAGATCTTCTTAATAAACAGCGCGCGCTCGTCTACGCCTGGATTAATTACGCGTGCGTTTGCCGCCGCGCTAATCAGCGCTTTCAAAATGATGCGTGAGCTTTTGCGCGGAATGTGTTTCAGGATATCGACAGCTTCGGGGTATTCGTAGCCGCGGATCTCATTAGCGACGAGGCGCATCTTGCGCGCCGACATTCTCACCTGATCAACTGATGCTTTTGATTCCATATTCAGTCCTATTTAGACGGCGAAGGAGCTGTCTTTTTCTTATCGAGGCTCGTGTGGCCTTTATAAGTACGCGTGGGCGCAAATTCACCGAGCTTATGGCCGACGATGTTCTCATTCACGAATACCGGAATGAACTTGTTGCCATTGTGCACCAGGAATGTCATGCCGACCATTTCAGGAAAAATGGTCGAACGGCGAGACCAGGTTTTGATGGGCTTCTTATCGCTGGTTGCTTTCGCTTTTTCCACCTTTTTAAACAGGTGTTGGTCGATAAAAGGACCTTTTTTGAGAGAACGGGACATTATTCACCACCTCGGGTACGTACTTTACGTGAAACGATAAAACGTTCAGATGCCTTGCGCTTATTGCGTGTTTTTTTGCCGCGTGTTGGCTTACCCCATGGAGTCACCGGGTGGCGACCACCTGAAGTTTTACCTTCACCACCACCCAGTGGGTGGTCAACAGGGTTCATCGCCACACCGCGTACGCGGGGACGTTTACCCAGCCAGCGCGAGCGACCGGCTTTGCCAATGGTAACCAGTTCATGCTCGTGGTTACCCACGATGCCGATGGTCGCCATGCAGCGGCTATGCACCTTGCGTGTTTCGCCCGAAGGCAGCTTCACGATGGTGTATTCGCCGTCGCGGCCGGTAATAATTGCAAATGAACCTGCTGAGCGCGCCAGCTGGCCACCGCGGCCCAAAGTCAATTCAACATTGTGCACATTTGCGCCAATCGGAAGACTGCCGATAGGTGCCGCATTACCGATTTCGATTTCAACCTTTTCGCCCGAAACGATTTTCTGGCCGACTTTCAGGCCTTGTGGCGCGATGATGTACGCGCGCGCGCCGTCTGCATAGCAGATCAGGGCAATATTCGCCGAACGGTTTGGATCGTACTCGATGGTTTCTACAACCGCAGGAATATTCAGCTTGTTGCGGCGAAAGTCCACAATGCGAAAGCGGCGCTTGTGACCGCCACCGCGGCGGCGCACAGTGATACGACCCGCATTGTTACGGCCGGCAGTCTCTTTCAGATAAACCAGAAGCGGCTTGTACGGTTGCGCTTCTGTTACTTCGTTTGACTGGAGAACGGTTTTATAGCGGAGAGTATGAGTTCTCGGCGCAAATCTTTTAATTGGCATAAACTTCTTTATACTCCTTCAAAGAGTGCAATCTTGTCGTTTTTGCCAAGATACACATAGGCTTTCTTGCGGCGTGCCGTATGGCCGATGTTGTAGCGGTTTGCTTTCGCATCAGAGCGGCTCACCAGCGTGTTCACTTTGAGCGGGGTAACGCCAAAGATTTTGCGGATTGCCTGCTTCACGAGCGTCTTATTCGCGTTGATATCGACTTCAAACACGTAACAGTTCTGCGCCCGCAGGCCTTCGGCCTTTTCAGACACCAGAGGTTTCTTGATTACATCGTACAGATTCATATTTCCTCTATAGCAGAGCAGCGAACTTCTTGTCGAGTTCCTGCAGAGCGGCTTTGCTGATGACAACGCCTTCGTTGTAGAACAACGAAGTCGCGGCAATGCGTGATGAATTCAGCGGCTTCACCCATGGAATATTGCGCAAAGATTTTGCGTCTTTTGTTTCTGAAGGCGCCATGATGACTGCGATCGAATGGCGTGCTTTGTTGCTGTTTTTGCGCAGCTTTTTCTTTTCGCGGCCTTCGGTCTGCAGTTTTGCGCCTTCGGTAATTTTGCTGATTGCTTCAAATGCTGTCTTGGATGACGGCTTCTCGAGGTTCAGGCCGTCATAGATGACTACTTTTTTATCCTGAACTTTCTGTGCAAGAATGTGCGCAACGCCTACCTGTTTTTTCTGGCGCGATATGCCATCTGTGTAGTCACGCGGCAGCGGACCGAAGACAATACCGCCGTGGCGCCACTGCGGTGAACGGGTAGAGCCCTGGCGGGCGTTACCGGTACCTTTTTGCTTCCATGGCTTTTTACCACCACCGGAAACTTCGGCCTTTGTTTTTGTCTTATGAGTGCCCTGGCGCGCGTTCGCCTGCTCTGCCTTGATCACTTCCCAGATAAGGTGCTTGTTCACCTTGAGGGACGCGATCTTGTCAGAGATTGCCGCTTCGCCGGCGCTCGAGCCCGTGTTTGAATATACTTTGAGGGATGCCATTCTAAATCCTTAATTTTGATAGAGAAATACCGTTGCGCCTTTGACGCCCGGAATCGCTCCCTTGAGCAACACTACATTCTGATCAGGCAGAATGCGGAAAACTTCGACATTCTTCACTGTGGCATTGCGCGCGCCTTTATGGCCCGGCATTCTTTTGCCTTTCTGGACTTCACCTGGAATCTTGCGGTTACCGATAGAACCCGGCGCGCGGTGAAATTTTGAACCGTGAGTCATGCGGCCGCCACCGAAATTGTAGCGTTTCACAACGCCGGCAAAGCCTTTACCTTTGCTGGTGCCGGTTACATAAATCTTTTCGCCTGGCTGGAACTGGTCGCAGGTAAGCGCATCGCCCGCCTGTTTGTCAGTCGCATAGTCGCGCAGCTCGATTGCTTCGCGAACGTATTTTCCTGCTTTTTCTTTCACCACTTTCTGGTGCCCTTTCGCAGCCTTTGCCACGGATTTTTCTGCGATGTCGCCGAAACCGATCTGGATAGCCGAATAGCCATCTTTTTCTTTCGTTTTCACCTGAAGAACCGGGCATGGACCTGCCTGCACCGCGGTGACCGCGACCTGCTCCCCGGCGTCATTCCATACGCTGAGCATTCCGATTTTTTTTGCAAGCAAGCCTTTTTGCATTTTGAAATCCCTTTATCTTAATCTAATCAAGATTTAATGTAGACCATCACGCCCGCCGGAAGCTGTAGCTTCATCAGCGCATCGATGGTATCTTCTGTTGGTTCGAGAATATCGATCAGTCGTGAATGCGTGCGCATTTCGTACTGATCGCGTGCATCTTTATACACAAACGTCGACCGGAGAACCGTGAATTTTTCAATCTTCGTCGGCAGGGGCACCGGACCCGCGATTTTCGCGCGGGTACGCTGCACAGTGCCTACGATGTCACCGGTCGACTGGTCGAGCAGCCGCTGGTCGAACGACTTGAGTTTTACGCGTATCTTCTGAGCGGCCATTTTCTATTACTCGATGATCTTACCGACAACGCCGGCACCGATCGTACGGCCACCTTCGCGAATCGCAAAGCGCAGGCCTTCTTCCATCGCGATCGGGCTGATCAGCTCAGCTGTGATCGTTACGTTATCACCTGGGTTTACCATTTCAACGCCGGTTGGCAGGTTGATTGTACCTGTCACGTCGGTTGTTCTGAAATAGAACTGCGGACGATACTTGTCAAAGAATGGAGTATGACGTCCACCTTCGTCTTTAGTCAGAACAAGAACTTCGCCTGAAAACTTTTTGTGTGGAGTGACTGAGCCTGGCTTAACGATTACCTGGCCGCGCTCAACGTCTTCTTTCTTCGTACCGCGGAGCAAGAGGCCCACGTTGTCCCCTGCCTGACCGAAGTCGAGCAGCTTACGGAACATTTCTATACCGGTAACAATTGTCTTCTGTGTGTCGCGGATACCAACGATTTCGATTTCTTCGTTCACGTTGATCTTACCACGCTCAACACGGCCAGTACAAACAGTACCACGACCAGTGATCGAGAACACGTCTTCAACAGGCATCAGGAACGGCTTATCAGTAATACGTACCGGGTCTTTCACGTATGAGTCGAGAGTTTCTGCGAGCTTCATGATCGCGCCTTCGCCGAGGTCACCTGCATCGCCTTCAACGGCTTTCAGAGCTGAACCTGGAACAAATGGGATGTCGCCACCTGGGAAACCATACTTTGTCAGCAGGTCGCGGACTTCCATCTCAACGAGCTCCTGCATTTCTTTACGGTCGCCTTCTGGCAGCATGTCTACTTTGTTGAGGAAAACAACGATCTGGGGAACACCAACCTGTTTAGCGAGCAGGATGTGCTCACGAGTCTGTGGCATTGGACCGTCAACAGCTGATACAACGAGAATCGCTGCATCCATCTGCGCAGCACCGGTGATCATGTTCTTCACATAGTCAGCGTGACCTGGGCAGTCAACGTGCGCATAGTGGCGGTTTGCTGTTTCGTATTCCTGGTGCGATGTTGCAATGGTGATACCACGTGCGCGCTCTTCAGGTGCGTTATCGATCTCAGCGTATGATACCGCTTTGTTTTTACCACCGAATTTGCGTGCGAGTACAGTTGTGATCGCCGCTGTCAGTGTTGTTTTGCCGTGGTCAACGTGGCCAATTGTGCCTACGTTCACGTGTGGTTTACTTCTGTCAAATTTCTCTTTTGCCATTTACGTTCTCCTCAATATAGTTGGCTCTGCCGCACACTGCACCCAGGTGAACTGCTGTCGCAATTCGTGTGAGCCGTCTGCACGACAAAGCCTCAAATAATAAAAGTTCGCACTGGTTTTGTAATCCATGCCTCTCAAACGGGTTTCCGTCTGAGTTTCAGCCACCAAGTACAGGCAGTCAGTTTTTGAAATTGTGTCAGGGTGACAATAAAAATAGGAATTTCGACATTGCAGCGTCAGACTCTGCGCTGATAAAATTACCCAAAAGCAACGAATTATGTCGCATCGTCATGAATCCGCCTCAAATCTACTGTGCTCGCGGGGCAGGCGTGTCTAATCCGAAGCGATAGCCCACCGAGACGAGAAACACGTGCCCGGTTTGGCCGACGAGAGTGGAATTGCTTTGCACAAAAGGGAACAAGGAAAAGATGCTGCCGAAACCATCGGCGACAAGGCGATATTCGAGCGATACTGCAACCGGTGATTGCGGCAACAGCTGCAGGCCGAATCGAAAAGCCCCCTGCACGCCAATGCCCGAAATACCCTCGGAGTAACCGTTGGCCCACGACTGTGAATAAGGTGATTGCACGACATACCTGGCGTCTGAGCCGCCCAGGCCAACCATGAGACCCAATTCAATGGCAAGCCAGGGCCCTGTCGGTATATTTACCCCCAAATGAAACAACCCTCTTACCGAATTGACGGAGGGCGCGCTCGCTGAAGTCAGGGGTTGCAGCGTTTCGCCGGTGATCTTGTCTTTCGAATCGTATTGCGTAAATTTCCAGTCACCGCTGATTTGAGGGCGACTGAACATGCCCTGCAATTCACCCCCGAGATAGAAATAGCCAAACCCCGTAGAAGAATAATGCGAATAGCGCACGCCGAGCAACATCGTCTCGCGCATTCTGACCGAGCCGGCCGTCTGCGCAGTAATCGAGCCAGTACCGCTCAAATAATCGGATTGCTTTACGGCGGTAGAAACCAGGCCAGAGCCGGCAAGCAGGTCAACCACATGGTGAGCCCCAACTGGCGCCAGCCCCCCTGCGACGAGCACCACGAATAAGATTCGAGGCAACCGCAGGGCACTTGGCATAGAGCAACAAGCCATAAGAGGCTGCAGATGTCGATTAAAATCTTTGCATCTATTAAGGAATAAATTCTGCACCAATCGAATGGCCAACTCTGAAACCCGCGCATGATGCAATGCAAAATTGTTGACAAACTGTTTTTGGCGACGCCAGTTGTAGTACTGGGATCCTGTGGGGATAGGCGTATTTGCCGAGCTGTATTTTTTTTGGAACGTTTTTCCCCGTGCCGCGTCTAAAGAGTGCCGACCATGAGCTTTTTCCGCCGACCAATGCAACTTTTGCCAGCGTGGCTGGTCGCAGGCAGCATTATGTCTCTCGCCATAGCTAGCGGTGGGTGCAGGAAAATCGATATCGAGGCCAATTGCCTCAATCCGTTGGCGAAGTGTTTCAAGAACGACAAAACCGCCCCCTCTGTGCAGAGTTCGCAGGCAGTGCCGGCAACCGGCACCACCACTGTCAGCGTTCTGACCGCGATACAGGTCACTTTCAGCGAAGAACTGAAAGATGCGACGAACGCGGCGAACTACAAGCTTGTGAACGCCGGCACCCTGCAGATTGCTTCGGTCCACAAAACAGGTTCAAACAGCGTACAGGTGAATCTCACCGGTCAGGTAGCCAATGGACAGATTATTCTGACCTTTCCGGGGCTCACCGACTATGGCGGCAATGCACTCGTCGCCGGCAGCAACGTAACCCTGCTGGGCAACGTCAATATCGGCATTGTGTTTGAAGATGCCTCTTCAACTTACTACGTCAACAGCGACCCCACACCTACAGGCGGCACTGCCATCACACAGGCGGTGATCCACTGGCATCACGACTACGAAAAAGATAACAACAATACCTACGTCGTGAAATTGGGCGGTTCAACATGCTCCGATGCGAATGCGGCAACGGGCACCAACGTTTCAGGTTCGAGCCTCGTCTATAACACCAGCGTAACGACCACAATCACCGTCGCATCTTCGTTCGCCACTGCGGGCACATACCTTGTCCGCATCTGTGTCGATAACACCGGACGCAATAAATCGGGCGAAGGCGTGGCCACCGTGATCAGCGATAATGCAGAGCCGGTGGTAGTGACCGATAACTCCGGCGGAAACTATTCTAGCCCACTCCCCGTAAATTTTTCCTGCACCGATAATTGCAGCAGCGTTGCGTACACTCTGGCCAGCGGCAATACCTTGCCCGCTGCGCCCGCCGCGCCGGTCTTTAATGCATCGGGTGCTGTAACCAGCGGCACACTCGTCAGCGGCGCGTGGAATATTGTGCCAGGATCATATCCATGGTACACAGTGATCAAACTCGTTGCATTCGATAAGTCGGGCAACCAAAGTTTACCTGTTACCTATACGTTTCTTGTGGATCCGAGTATTCCGAACGTAACTTTCGGCTCGCCGGCAAGCACACACGATTATGTCAGCAGCGGCGGATTTACCTCGACCACGATTAACTGGCTGGCAGACAAGGCTGGTTCGTATGTGATCTGCCGCGGCGGCACCGGTTGCAGCACGACACCCGGTTGCACCGGCGGCACTGCAATCGGTGCAGTCACTGGATACCCGACTGCCAACGCACCCATTGCGACAGTCATCTCGAATGCATCGCTCGCGGCGGGCACGAATACGCTTCACATCTGCGTCGCGAATCTGACGAACACACAGGTCGGCGATGCAACTCGCACCGTCACGCTCGACAATACCGCACCGACGATCGCTTCTACATCACCCGCCGACAATGCCAACGGCGTTCTGCCCACGGGTGCAATTATTATCAACTTTACAGAAATAGTTGGACTGGATACTTCCACGATTACAACCAATGCGGGCGACAACTCGTGCTCGGGCAGTATACAGGTATCGCTCGCGAGCGATAATTTCGCCACCAATAAATGCGTGCGTATGGCAGCGGCTCCGACGCAGGTATCAGGTACTACGTACCGCGTGATCCCCTATGGCCGGCTTAACCCGGGACAATACAAATTGCGGGTTACCAGCGCGGTCAAAGACCTTGCCGGCAACGCATTGACCGCATTCACGCAGGCAACCGGCTTCACCGTCACGGGCCTTTTGCGGCAGTTTACGTTCAACAATGACAGCACCGATCTTACCGACCAGGCACAGAGTGGGTTCGACCTGACCGCAGTTGGTGGGCCCACCAAAACCACAGGAGTGGACGGAGATCTGAACGGTGCATATAAGTTCAGTGGTCCAGGCAGCGCTTACCTGACCGGTCTTGACTCCCTCTTACCCAATGGCAACGCTCCGCGCACCTTCTGTACCTGGGCGATGGCCAGCAACCAGTGCAGCGGCATCTGCATGGCCAGCATGTATGGCACAACGTCGCATGGCTCTTATATCGGGTTCTGGAATGGTCGTGGCGTTTACGGTGCATTCGGCGGGCTGGATTATCAGGGAACAACGGCATTGCCCATCAATACCTGGGTACACCTCTGCTCGGTCTATGACGGCAGTGCAGTCACAGTGTATGTCAACGGCGTGCAGAACGGCGCTACCGCTTCGGCCTGGAATACTGTTTTGGGTGGCGGCCTGACAGTGGGCAGACAGTCGGGCGGCGCAGGCTATGCGATGAACGGTAAAGTCGATGACGTACGTGTCTATGCTGGTGCGCTCGCCGCGGCGGAAATACGGCAGATGGCCGTGCAGGTTCCGAATGGTCTGCAGGTATATTACTCTTTCAGCGATGCCGCGTCGCTCACAGCCGTCGATTACAGCAGCAACGGACACAACGGCTCGCTCGCAGGCAGCCCGGCCGCAACAGCCGATCGCTTTGCCGTTCCCGGAGCAGCGTACAATTTCAATGCGGCGACAAAATATATCTCTGCGAGCGACACAGGCCTGCCCACTGGAAATTCCCCCCGCACGATGTGCAGCTGGGTGCGGCCGGCGACATTGCCCGCCTCCGGTTCATATGCCATTGCCGCAAAGTACGGCAGTCCATCCACCTCTGCGGCAAATTACATCGGCCTCTTCAATAATGGCGGTACAATGAACGCAATCTACAGCGGCTGGGGTGATCACCTGAACATCGCTTACACTTTCGCGGTCAACACGTGGTATCATATCTGCGGATCTTATGACGGCACGAATGCAAAGCTCTATGTCAACGGCGAACTGATTGGATTTTTAGCGAAGAACTGGAACACCACTCTGCTGGGCAATAATGGCATCATCGTCGGCAGAGGAGATATGACGACAACGTACCCCTTTACCGGCGACGTCGATGATGTGAGAATTTACAACCGCGTGCTCGCCGATAATGAGATTCTTGCATTGTCGGGACAGCTGGGCGTTGGATTATTGAGGCAATATTCTTTTACAAATGGTACGCTGGGTGATGACACAGGATCTACTTACACTTTAACGGCAACCGGTAGTCCGATGCTCACAACCGGATTTGATGGTCAGGCTAATGGAGCTTATGCTTTTACTTCTGCTGGATTAACCTACTTGACTGCTTCTGACGCGGGCTTACCGACAGGGACGTCTGATCGCACGATCTGTGCGCGGCTGAAGCAAGCGTCTGTCTGCGGCAGTTGGTGTATGGCAACCATGTATGGGAATGGAAGCGGAGGGCCTTATCTTGGAACAAACGGCGGGAGGGCTTCGTACGGCACATATTCATTGGGGGATTTATACGGCAGCACCGTACAACCCATAGGCACATGGAAGCATTATTGCGCGGTCTATCAGGCGGGCAATGCAGCAGTATATGTCGATGGTGTTCAGGACGGTACGGGAGTTTCCGGCGTGAATACAACTCTGGGCGGAAGCTTATATATCGGCCGCTCCAGCGGCGGGGTAGCTTATCCTTTTGATGGTGCAATCGATAGCTTGCGGATTTATAACCGCGCTTTAAAACTCACAGAAATTCAGGATCTCGGGGGATATTAACCATGCGAATTGTAACTTATCTGACGGTAACGGCGATTTTTTTAACGCTTCATTGCTCCAACGGCACCCAATCTGACGCTAGCAATACCAGTTCAGCCAATTCGGGTGCTACTGCGACTGCAAAAGGTTGCACCTCCGCACAAGTAGCATTCAGGATCAAGAATTCCACTGCGTCTTCCCGCGATTGCGCGATCGATACCGGTGCAACTTGCGCAGGAACAACCACCAACAGCAATCCGCTGACACTTTCAACGGGAGCCACGGGAAACTATGTCTGCGCAAATGCCGGGACTTACTATGGAAGGACACTAACTGCCGGGGGCGGTACCGAGAGTTGCTCCAGTAGTGCATTTTCTATGAACGCCAATGGAGTTTATACGATTACGATTACGAATATTTCGGGCTCTGTAATGACGGCTGCTTCCAGCCAGGATTAGAAACATCTAAGTACTTTTGGTTCGCAACAGGCCCAAAAGTACTTATTTTTTGGATTCCTCTCTGTCAAAGTGAACAAACATTCACTTTTTTCTTTACAGGATAACAAGGTCTTTTTATAGGTATTGGACGCCGCACAACGGCGCAATATCGTCCCTGAGGAGGATTTTTATGGCAACAGAACAGGTAAAACCAGACGTACTGGTAGCAATCGTCGGTGCAGGCTTCAGCGGCCTCGGAATGGCAATCAAACTGCGCGAAGCGGGCATGGAAGATTTTTTGATCGTCGAAGCGGCAGATGAGGTCGGCGGCACTTGGCGCGACAGTAAATACCCCGGGGCGGCCGTGGACGTACCCAACCACCTCTATTCGTTTTCTTTTTCGCAGGGCACCGACTGGACGCGCATGTTCGCAAAGTCTGAAGAGATCCAGAATTATATTCTCGATACCACGGACAAATATGACCTGCGCCCCAAAATTAAGTTCAACACTAAGGTGACTGCCGCAAGCTTTGATGAGCAAAACGGCCTGTGGGTCATCAAAACCGCCAAGGGGGACACACTGCGCGCGCGGTTCGTCGTCAGCGCGATTGGCCCGTTCGCCGAATCGCAGGTTCCCAATATTCCTGGTGTTAAAGATTTCAAAGGCACGATGGTGCACACCGCGTCGTGGAAACAGGGGCTCGATCTCAGGGGCAAGCGCGTCGCAGTCGTCGGCAGCGGGGCGAGTGCGATCCAGGTTGTGCCGGCAATTGCTCCCCTCGTCAAAGAACTCAAAGTATTCCAGCGCACACCGTCATGGATCGTGCCGAAGGCCGACTATGAGTACAGCGATTTCGAAAAAGCGCTCTACCGTTATCTACCTTTCACGCAGAAATTGCGCCGCGCAGCAATCTTCGGCATCACCGAAATTCTCGCGACCGCAATCGTCTACGACACGCCGATGACGACGCTGCTCGAGGGTGTGTGCAAACGCCAGATCGAACGCGCGATAAAAGATCCTGAGCTGAGGCGCAAGGTCACTCCGAACTACCGCCTTGGCCGCACCCGCATGCTGATTTCCAACGACTGGTACCCTGCGCTGGCGCGCGAAAATGTCGAGCTGATCGACCACGGTGTTGAAGCGCTGACAGAAAAAGGCCTCATCGCGAACGGCAAAGAATATGAGGTGGATGTCATTGTGTGGGCGACAGGCTATAAATCCCCCTCGCAGGGTTTTCCTTTCCCACTCACCGGTATCGGCGGCCGCGATCTCAATACCTACTGGAAAGACGGCGCCAAAGCATACAAAGGCGTGTCGATCGCGGGCTTCCCTAACCTGTTCACACTGATGGGACCAAACACGGGCCCGGGTCACACCTCGGTGCTCGTCTATACCGAAGCGCAGATGGATTATGCGCGGCAGGCGATCCAGGCATGCGTCGAAAAAAATATTAAAAGTGTGACTATGCGCGACGATCGCCAGGCTGAATTCAACGAAGAGCTCGGCAAAAAAATGGAACGCACCACGTGGGGTAGCGGCGGCAGCAGCTGGTATTACACGAAGGACGGCCGCAACACCACGCTGTATCCGGGATTTGCTACCGAGTACGTTCTCAGTGTCCGCAAATTCGACCTCGACGACTACGCGGTAAAAACAGCGTAAATATCACAGCGGGAGGGCGTTGCCTTCCCGCTGCAATTTTACTTGCCGGCGGGCCGCTGAGTTTTTAAGCACTCAGCCCATGCGCGCGCTAATCTGCTTCAAAGTGGCGATTTTATTGTTGGCAACCGACGTGCTTTTTGCGGCCGGCGACCCCACGGGAGACTCAACTTCTACGCCGGCTGTAACTCCCGCCCCGGCAAAAACAGAAAAGCCCATTCTGCGTCCCGGTGTATTCGTCGACACCTACTACGCATCCAGCGCATACACGCCGGTTTCGCGCGACCGACAGTACCTGACGCAGATTGCACGCGATCGTGAATTTAATATCAACCTCGCGCACCTCGACGCTACCGTCGAAGAGAAACGCCTGCGTGGCCGCCTCGCAGTGCAATTCGGAACGTCGGTAGCCTCTAACTACCAGAACGAAACGACCACGGAACGCTACTCGAACCAGCTCTCGGTGCGCAACCTGCAAGAGGCCTACGTCGGCTATAAGCTCTTTGATAAGTTATGGCTCGATGCCGGCGTATTCTTCGGGCACATCGGCGTTGAAAGCTGGATATCCCACTCGAACTGGAACTACACGCGCGCACTCATGGCGGAAAACACACCCTACTATGCCACGGGTGCGCGTCTCTTTTTTGAAGCAACGGCAAAACTCAACCTGCAACTTCTGGTTCTCAATGGCTGGCAGGTGATTACACCCACGAACCGCGACAAGAGCCTTGGTACGCAGGTGTCTTACGAGTTCAATTCGGCATTCAAAATCATACACAATGCATTCGCGGGCAATGTCGCACCCGACGACACGACAACACAATACCGTTTCTACAGCAATCTGATACTGCAATATTCGCCGCTGTCATTTCTGCAGTTTGCGATGTCCGCTGATGTCGGCGCGCAAAAGAATGCGGCCAATAACAGTTACCGCCAATGGTACACCGGCGCGCTGCACGCGCGCTGGCTCATCGATGCACATTTCGCCACGGCCTTGAGGCTTGAATACTTTATCGATCCTGACCAGGTGATGGTGGCGACGGCAACGGAAAACGGTTTCCAGACAGGCGGATTGACCGTGAATTTCGATTATATGCCCGAAGAGGCATATCGTCTTCGCTTTGAGTACCGTAATTTCTTCAGCCGCGACAGCGTGTACCGCTTCAGCGACGGCATGAGACCGCAGGAACATATCTTTACGGCGGCTGCGAGCCTGAAACTGTAACGCCCCATTTTCCGCAGACATTGCCTGCGCGAAATGGGCGAAAGGATTGACAGCAAACACGATTCTTGGATCTTTTAATCTTATGATGAAAAAGCACATCACTGTCGGTCTTTCACTGCTGATGATCGCCACTGCCATCGGCGCGGCACCTAAGGCCAAAAAGCCCAAAAATTTTGCTGAAATCTTTGGCAAGACTTGGGTCATGCAGAAAGCAACAGCCAGTAAAAAGACATGACCGAAGATTACACTAAGGGAAAAATGCAGGGCGTCCCGCACGCCTACACGTTCTCAGAAGACGGGTCTATGACCACCAATGAGCCCGACGTGATTTCCGCAGATTGGAAATTCGACGATAAAGGGTTCCAAATCCACAATAAACTCAAGGTACCCGAAAATGTTCCGGCCGGGCAGGGTTATGCACAAGATGTGACAATCATCTGGAACGTCAGCATCAAGAAAGACATTCTCACTCTCGATCAGCCGCAACTGAGGATGAACCTGATCTTCAAAGCCCAGTAGCAGCGGCGACAACACCCCTTCGGGGTGGTTGTCGCAAAATTTCCTACCCCTTTCTGCCAAAATGACCGAAAAATGGGTATGGTACGCTCTCTCTGGACCTCTGCTACGGGCATGGTTGCGCAGCAATTCCACATGGATACGATCTCGCACAACCTGTCGAACGTGAACACGACCGGTTATAAAAAGAACCGCGTTGATTTTGAAGATTTACTCTATCAACATCAGGTTTTGGCTGGTACACCCTCGACTGCGGTGTCTGAAATTCCCGTCGGCGTGAACGTCGGTGTGGGCGTGCGCCCCGCTGCGACACAGAAACTTTTCCAGATGGGTTCGCTGCAATCGACCGGCAACAAGCTCGATATGGCGATCAGCTCAGACGTCGGTTTTTTTAAGATTCTCATGCCCGATGGTACCTTTGGCTATCAGCGCAACGGGGATTTCAAAATCGATTCGCGCCGGCAGGTTCTGACTTCTGACGGCTACACACTCGAGCCGCCCCTCGTTATTCCCCCGGAAGGCCTTATCGAAACCCTCACCATCAACGAACAGGGCGAAGTGCGCATTCAACTCGGCGACGACCAGATTCCGCGCCAGATCGGCCAGATTGAACTCTATCGTTTTGTGAACCCGGCAGGTCTCAAGGCAATCGGCAAGAACCTGTTCAAAGAATCACCGGCGAGCGGCGCTGAAATTCCCGGCACACCGGGCCTCGGCGGCTTCGGCGGTATTCTGCAAGGCTTTCTCGAGATGTCGAACGTCAACCTCGCAGAAGAAATGGTCAACATGATCGTCGCACAACGCGCGTACGAAGCCAACTCGAAATCGATACAGACCTCTGACAGCATGCTGTCGACTGCGATACAACTCAAACGCGGGTAAGGGGGATTGATTGAGTAACGGCGGCATTTTTTCACTGCTCGCAAGGGTCACCGCCCTTCTCATCGCCGTCATTCTTGTGAACGCGATCTTTGCCGCGCCCGGAGGTCTTTTGAAGCTGAAAGACACAGTCTCTGCGACAAAAAACAATATCTGCCTGCACGAACTCGTGACCACAGAAAACCTGAGCGGCCGCGAAACAGAAAAGCTGCAGCGATACTGCCAGATTACACTCAAGGGCGACCGGCTGACACTGAGCGCCAAAGAAATCGAACTCTATGCGTGGGCCGCGGGTGTCACACCAGATAAGATCACTGGTGGGCCGGTCACAATCAGCAAAGCGACTTCGATACAGGTTGACAAGAGTGTGCCGGCCGTCGCTACGCAGAAGATCCGCCGTGGGTCTGAACTGAAACTGTTGCTCAAAAGCGAACACATGCAGATCGTGCGCGACGCCGCGGTGCTCAGTGACACGTATCCCGGCGAAGTCGTTGACGTGCGCCCGCAGGGCACGCGCAAAACACTCAAGGCAAAGGTGCTCAACGGCACTACCGCCGAGCTGGTGATGCAATGAAATTCTTTTTGAAACTCGCCTGTGCATATGCAGCCGCGACGGCGGCTGCATATGCACAGGAATCCCTCTGGCGCGACCAGAACCCCTACGTTGCGCCCCCCAAAGAAGGCGAAATCGTCGCAATTGAAGTGAATGAAAGTTTTACGCTGGTGAGTGACGGCCAATGGAATAGTTCACAGAAATACGAAACCAAACTCGTGCCCGACACCAAGAATATTCCGTTTCTGACCACATCACAGCAGAATAAGTCAAACAGCAAGAGTTCCGCGAACAATTCGAAAATGCGCGACAACTACAAGTTCCAGATCACCGGTATTCTGGGCGCGAAGCAACCCGACGGTAATTTTCCCGTGCAGGCCATCAAGGCACTCACGATAGACGGAAAACCGGTGCGCGTGCAGCTCGCAGGTATTGTCGATGCGCGCCGCATTCGCCAGGGCACGATTGAATCACGTTTTATTGGCAATTTGACACTCAACGTGCAGTCCGAACCACCGTTCCCGAAAGACCAAAAGCTCAACCTGAAGCCACCCGCGGGCACCGACCCGAATTCGAAGCCGACAATGACTGAATTCAGCGACCAGATGCGTAAAGAACTGCTGATTGAACATATGAAGCAAATCCTGGGCGGGATGAATCAGTAATATGGGAAAAAAGCGCCTTCATTCAAACCTATCCCTTGCTATGAAAATCCATAGCTACGCGGTAGCTGGCGGCCGTCCTGCTACGGAATTCCACAGCACAGGCGCAACGGGCAGATTAGCTATGTTTTTCCATAGCAACAAGCCTTGGACCAGAATTATGTCACATTTGGCGTTTACACGAATTGCCGGTATTGCTTTGCTTGCCTTTTCTTTTAATCCCCTCTTTTCTCTAAACCTCACCGTCCGCGACATCGCGCGCGTGAGCTGGCACCGCGAAAACCAGGTATCAGGCTATGGCGTGGTGATTGGCCTGAACGGCAGTGGTGATTCGCGTTCACAGCTGGCGCTCGAAACTCTCAAGAAGAACTTGTACAACCGCGGCATCGACCTCGGTGAAAAGACGCTGCAGGCAAAGAACATCGCTGCAGTCATGGTGACGGCGAATATTCCCGTGCATGCCCGCCCCGGCGACCCGGTCGATGTCTGGGTATCTTCGATCGGCGATGCGCGTGCGCTCAATGGCGGCATGCTGCTGCAGACTGCGCTCACCGGTGCCGACGGCGCAATCTATGCCGTGGCACAGGGTCCTGTCGCTGCCCCGCTACCTCGCCCGTCTGAGAATAACAACCAGCAACTCTATAATTTCTCCGTGTACAATCGTCGCATACCGCCGAATGACCGCCTGAACCAGGAACGCCATAATTCCGCGCACATTCCCGGCGGCGCGATCATCGAAAAGGGCGTGTCGCAGCCGACCGTGATGGTCGACGACGCGAAAAAGACCAAGACCTCGAAACTGTCGCTGCACTACTTCGACCTCATGACTGCGCGCAATGTTGTCGCGGCGATTAACAAGAAGTTCCCCAATACCGCCACATTCGGCAATGACGGCACGATTGCGCTGAACATTCCTTACACTGCTGACCACATCGACTACCTGACCAAAATTCTCGAAGTCAAGGTGGATGTACCCGAACGCACGAAAGTGGTACTTGATACGCGCACTGGCACGATTGTTTCTGGTGGCAGTGTCGCCATTTCGGCGGTCATGGTGACTCACAATGGCATGCAGATTGAAGTCAGCAATAAAAAGGCATATACTTACGGCGAAGAGAAATCACCGGCCAATGCCGAGCTCAAAGAGGGCGCGACGGTTAAAGAACTCGTCGACAACCTCAACAAACTGGGCCTGACTTCGGCTGAAATTATCGACGTGATCAAGGCAATCCACTCAGCCGGCGCACTGCACGGCGAGTTGACGGTGATGTAAAAGAGGAATATGGAACTGAACGCAATTAACCCACTGCTGCTGCCCCAACGCGAAACACCGCGTGCGCGGGCCGCAGACAAAGAGTCGTCAGAGTCGTTTTCGCAGATGCTCAATGAGCTGGTGCCAAAGAACCTCGACGGTAAGGTCTCATCTGAGGCATTTAGCCGCACGCCGGGCCGTGAAAAAATCATCGCGCACATCGGCGACAACAAAGACCGCCAGAAGATGTTTGAAGCGGCGCGCCAGTTTGAAAACTTCTTCATGGAAAAAATGTTCCGCGAGATGAAGAAGAACATGGGTAAGAACGACATTATACACGGCGGCTCGGCAGAAGATATTTTCCAGGATATGCTGCTCACCGAGCGCGTGAACAAGATGACGTCGAATTCGACGATGGGTCTGGCCGAGCAGATCCTACACGCAGATGCAGCGGACTGCGAAGTGAATGTTCCGCGGCGCGACGGTTTTATCTTTTTTCTGCTGGGCACTCAGCGCCGCGCCTGCTGAGACACCTACTCCCGCAACAAGGGCACCTGCCGCCCAGCCGGCAAAGCCTGATGCGGCAAGCAGTCTGCTGTACCTGCAGCCGAATCACCGGCAACGAGCACATCCACCACACCAACAACCTCACCTGCACGCCCCGCGAAGAGCGCAGCGCTTAAGCGCGCAGAAAAACTGTTCTTTGCGAAGAAATATGAGACTGCTGCGGCGCTGTTACGCAAAATAGTGGAAGACGAACCCGAAAACGGCCGCGCGAACTCGCTCTTGGGCGACGTCTATTACCTGCAGGGGCAGTACGAAAAGGCGCTGAGCCACCTCATGCGTGCATCAGAGCTCAATGAATACAAGGCCGCGGATTTTTTTCGCCTCGGCCAGGCATACGAGCGCATGAAGAAGCCGAAAGAGGCGGTACGCGCATACCTCAAGGCATATGAGAACGATGACGCGATGAAAGAGGCCCTGTTCCAGACCGGTTTCGTGTACCTGAGCCTGGAGCGTAACAAAAAGAAGACCATAGAATACTGGCAGCGCTTTGTCGACGAGGCCATGAAAGACCCGCAGCGCGAAAAGGTCGCAACGGTGCTGCGTTTTCTGAAAGACCCGAATTTTGTGCTACCAGACAAAGACAGCCCGATATCGCTCGAAGAGGCACTCATGCTCGGCGGTAGCGGTGGCGCGGCTGAAACCAAAACCGGTGAAGACAAAGGCGCCGGCTATGAAAAAGAGAAAGAGAAAAACGACGGCAAAGAACTTCTCGACGACGACAAGCTGAACTGAAATTTAGTCAATGCCACTGTCGAACGATCGTCGCAGCCAGCACCGTGTCACCGCGGGGGCTTATATCGAATACCGCGTCACCATGGACGGCACGCAGGTGAAAGACGCAATCATGAGCGATATTTCTGAAGGCGGTCTCATGATTCTGGTCGAAAGCGCGGAGATCGGCCGTGAACTCGTGATGAATGAAGCACTCTCCGGTCATATTATCCATGACAAAACCAAATTCAATTTTAAATTCGAAGGCACAATCGCGTGGATTCAGCCGCGCGAGATGCGTTCGCGCAAATACGTTGCGCTCGGCATACGCTTTAATTCGACGGTAGAACTGCCTGCGCAGATCTATGCAATACTCATGGCCGACCATGATTTTTAAGATATTGTCTGATGAAACCACCAAAAAATGCTTTGCATTTTTTGGTGGTTTCATCAGAGCCATTGGTGGATTTCTCACTGTACTGACTCTTATAACTCTGCTGACAGTCTTTCTACAGCACCTGCGCAAAGGTTCGGCTGAAGAGGTGCTGATGGGACAACGCGGAACGGCGGCGAGCCTTAAAGCTATTCAGGACAAAAGTTTTGCCACCAAACTCCAGGAGCTGCTGAACGACCTGCCCTCAATTGCGCGCTGGAAAACGCTGCGCGGTACCGGGGTAATGCCGCAAATCGGCGACGCGCTCGGCAAAACAGCGATACTCACTTTTCTGAGTCTCACCTTTTCCGTTGTATTGGGACTATCGCTGCTGCTCGTCGCAGAATACTGGCCCAATATCGCAGCGACGCTCGAATCAATCGCGTCGGGTATCAATACGACGCCGATTTTTCTCGTGGGGATATTCTTTATCTGGCTATTCGCGTTTGCGCTGCGCCTGTTGCCTTCGGGTGGTGACGACTCAACCAAGGCGTTCATTCTGCCGGCGATGACGATTGCCTTCAAATTTGGCTGCCGGCTGTTTTTACTGCTGCTGAATTATATGCGCGAACTCGATGGCCGCATATTCATTTTGCGCGCGCGAGCCTACGCGCTGAGCGACACCCGAATCTTTTTGCATAAACTCGCCAACTGCCTGATGCCGTTTATTATCTTCTGGCTGATTGAGACTGCCTCGTTATTTTCGGGTGCGGTGATCGTCGAGGCGCTGTTTTCGATCCACGGGCTGGGATCGCTGCTGCTCTTTGCGCTGCTGCAATATGACATACGCCTGATCTTTGCGAATCTGCTCGTGATCGCGACGATTGTCTATGCCACCTCTCTGCTGCAGAATTTTTTCGCCACGCGGCGGGAAGAATTGCAATCGTGAAAATACCCAAACTCGCCGTATTTTCGTCAGCTGCGCTCGCGGTGGTCGTGATATTACAGCTGCTGCTCGACAAACCCGCGATCGATCTGGCACAGGCGTTTGCGCCGCCCTCTTTGACGCAGCCGTTTGGCAAAACCCCGCTCGGGCAATCGATGCTCGCAATGGTGTTAGCGGGTGCGGGGCAAACCCTCGCGATTTCAGTCTTCGCGCTGGTTTTGGCCCTGGGAGTTAGTCTCGCCGCGGCGGGCATTCTGTATGTTTTTCCCGCGCGGGTGCACGGTGCATTTGCATACGTCATCGACGCATGGCTCGCAATACCCGGCATATTCATCGCTCTCTCGATTGGTTACTTTCTGCCACAGAGTTTTGTGTCGGTGACCATAGCACTCGTGCTATCAGAATTTGCCGCATTACAAAAATTTTTTCTGCAACGCCTCGCAGAAGCCGGCCGCAGCGACTATATCACGATGGCCTATGTCATGGGTTCGACGCGCGGGCACACGCTGGTCACGCATGTATTACCGCGCCTTATGCGCGAAGCGGGTTATCTGTTTTTTCTGACGTTACCCTCGATCACGCTTTCGTTCGCGAGCCTCGAATTTTTGGGAGTGCAAACCGGTTCAGACCGGCTGTCGTTGGGTATGCAGATTGCAGTCTATAAAGACTATATTTTGCTGTACCCTCACCTGAGTCTGGCGCCGGTAGTATGTCTTTTGTTGTTATTATTTTTACTGAGCTCGGCGGCGAAGATCGTGCGGAAGGCGAGCACATATTAGAAATTGCCAATACTTATTTGCCCAAAGGAAGTGCTAAAACGAATGGGCATTACGGTTTCAATGGCGGCCTTGCAGCTCCGTGCCAGCTTCAGGCATTGCTCAAGACTATTAGTATTTGACGGATCTGGGAAATTCTGCACTTTGATAGCCTAAAATTCCGCAAAAGAATATGAAAAAAATAATTCGATCTCTTATCAACAATGGGGTGTTGACTACACTCGCGAGAATCTGGACAGAAGTTGTCCATCCATTGATTCCGCATTTTTCCACATTTCGAAACGCTATTGAGGGCAAGAAAGGTATCGAAGTCGGCGGGCCTTCGTATTTGTTTTCTTCAAAGGGATTTTTGCCAGTTTATAGATACGTTGCGGCACTGGACAACGTGAATTTTGGCAATGAGACGATTTGGGAAGGGACTCTTGTGGATGGTGGCACTTTTCGCTTCGAAGGCAATCGGGAAGGGAGGCAGTACGTAAGAGAAGCTTCAAATCTAACCGGATTGAGGGATTCTGCGTATGATTTTTTGATCTCATCTCATGTCCTCGAACATTGTGCCAATCCAATCAAGGCACTTCTTGAATGGAAGAGAGTGGTCTGCCCCGATGGCCATCTCATTCTAGTTGTCCCCCACAAAGAGGGTACATTTGACCGCAAAAGGAAAACAACAGAATTCAACCATCTTCTCCAAGATTACGCGAACAGTATTGAAGAAAACGACTTGACGCATGCCGAAGAATTCATCAGAGACTTTGATTTCTCTATGCACGACGATGAAGATCGAGAGAATTTCCGAAAAGATATCTTAAATAATCTTGAAAACCGCCGGATGCACCACCATGTATTCACTTCGCCACTGGTCGTGAAACTCGTAGATCACTGTGGATTCCAAATCGTGGCGGTGACTGCCCGGCTACCGGGACATATTGTTGTACTCGCCCGAAAATGCTCACCGATCGATAACAGCAACTTTTTAAAGGCGTCGCCGAAGTATTGCCGGAAATCCCCGTTCAAGACTGACCAGGAATAGCCCTTCCATTAGACTAAGAAATGCTGACACTTTTTACTGAGCTCGGCGGCGAGATCGCGCGCGGCGGCGATTGAATCAACCAGAACGGTTTTAGGTTAGGCGTAGGTGTCGATACCCGCTGCGGTACTCTGAGCCTGCTCGCCTTCGGCGATAGCGGCACCAAGCATCTTATCATCCATCGCTAATTTGGCTTCTGTGACCTGGCGCAACATCTGGCCCATGTCGGCCATGCTGGCGGCGAGGTTATTGACGGCATTGATTTCCATAATCGAATATCGCCTTAGAGGTAGATTAATCTTGAAGATGTCGCGGCATTTTTGTTAGAGCGTTTGCAGCCCTGACTGTAGAATCATCAACGGATGGTATGTTCTATGAAATTACCATAACCCAGTTCAGCAAGATGCTCACTAACCTGAGCCGCATTCTCGACAAGGCTGCCGCCGAGGCAGAAACGAAAAAAGTCGACTTCAGCGTGTACCTCGGCTCACGCCTCGCACCCGACCAGTTCAACCTGACGCGCCAGGTGCAGATTGCGTGCGATACAGCCAAACTCTGCGCGGCGCGCCTGACGGGAAAAACTGCACCCGTACATGAAGATAAGGAATCTACCTTGCCTGAACTCAAAGCGCGCATACAACAGGTGCTCGACTATCTCGCAACGTTTACGCCGGCAGACTATAAGGATTCAGCCACTATCAAGGTTTCGCAACCGCGCTGGGAGGGAAAATACCTGACCGGGGCAGAATTTGCGGTGCAGCATGCAATCCCCAACCTGCATTTCCATATTGTCACCGCTTATTCGATTCTGCGCCACAATGGAATAAATATTGGGAAGAAAGATTATTTAGGGGAAATGCCGTTCAAGACCCCGTAAAAAAAATCGGGCTGTCGAAAAAATCGCTCGAAAAGCGAAAACGCTAAATTTGCCTAAGGCAAATTCACGCGAACCGGCCTGAACAGACCGGTTTTCGCTTTTCCTCCGCGCCTTTTGTGCGCGGTTCGCGACTTTTTAGACAGCCCCATTTTTGTTGACGCCGCTGGGTCAGAAAAGTCCATCCGCATATATGAAAGCCAAGCCGCCCACGCGCATGTATGCCAGCCCCACTCTCGACCCGATGTACACCCCGGTCGACCAGGTCGGCGTTGAAGAGCGTGTGGCACGCTTTAAGACGCGCAGCATTAAGAATGAGGCGAAACTCGCCGGCATCAAACTCGCGATCAGCATGATCGACCTCACGACACTCGAGGGCAAAGATAGCCCGGGCAAAGTGCTGCAGCTCTGCCAGAAAGCCCTGCGGCCTTCTGAACTGCCAGGTGTACCGAAAGTAGCGGCCGTGTGTGTCTACCCCAACATGATCCCGATTGCAAAAAAGGCGCTGAAGGGTTCGGGCATTCACATTGCCTGCGTGTCGACGGCTTTTCCCGCAGCGCAGATTCCACTCGACATCAAGATCGAAGATGTGCGCCGTTCAGTCGAAATGGGCGCCGACGAAGTCGACATGGTGATTTCGCGCGGCCAGTTTCTGTCGGGTGAATATAACTATGTGTTTGATGAAATTGCTGCAGTCAAAGAAGCCTGCGGCAAGGCACACCTCAAGGTCATTCTCGAAACCGGCGAACTCGAAACGCTTGATAACGTGCGGCGCGCGAGCTTCATTGCAATGCGTGCAGGCGCGGATTTTATCAAGACATCCACCGGTAAGGCGGCGGTGAACGCCACAATGCCGGTGACTCTCGTGATGCTCGAATGTATTCGTGATTATTATGACGACACCGGCATCAAAATCGGTATGAAACCCGCCGGCGGCATTCGTACTTCCAAAGAAGCGTTACACTATCTCGTGATGGTAAAAGAGACGTTGGGTGACGCATGGCTCGACCCCGACTGGTTTCGCTTTGGCGCGTCGACGCTGCTCAATGATTTGCTGATGCAATACGCGAAACAGGTCAAGGGCGGCTACCAGTCGCTCGATTATTTCTCATTGAGCTAAGTCCTTGTGCGCCTTTCACAGGCCTGCTTTGAAAACTAACCGCCTGCAACTGGTCTGGCAGATCGTGATCGCGGCCTTGCGCGCGCGATTTAGTCGGCGCCCGCAACGCCTGGCGATCTTCGCCGGTGCGGGCGAACTGCCGCGCATTGCGGCAGAAACCGCTGAGCGCCGTAAAATCCGCTTTATCGTTTACCACATCGTCGAAGCAGATCTCGACCCCGGTCTCGCGGCTGCTAAACAGGTGGAAAAGCGGAGCGTTTCCCTGGGAAAAATTTCACAGACAATTGAATTTTTACAGCGAGATAAGATCACGCAGGTTATTCTCCTTGGTAAGGTAGAAAAACAGCGCCTGCTGCAGGATGTCAAACGCGACGCGGCGGCAAATGAAATCTATAACCGTGCGGCCGACCGCCGGGACGACGCGCTGTTTCTGCAATTCGCCGCACTGCTTCGCGCGATCGGTATAAAGATAATGGAACAAAAAGAACTATTGCCGGGCTGCTTTCTGCCGCGTGGAATCCACACGAAAAAAAAACCTGAAGACACATTGCTCCTTGAAGATATCGCATTCGGTTATGAACTCAGTCGCAAGGTCGGCAGCCTCGATATCGGGCAGACCGCTGTGGTCTTTCAAAAGATGGTGCTGGCCGTTGAGGCGATAGAGGGCACCGACCAGGCAATCGCACGCGCGGGAAAAATTGCCAGAAATCAGGGAGGCATAGTCTGCAAGACTGGCAAAGCCTCCCAGGACCCGAGATTCGACATGCCTGCGGTTGGTTTAAGAACACTCGATGCCATGAAGCAGGCAGGCATGCAGTGCCTCGTGGTTGAAGCCGCCCAGACGCTGGTCGTTAACCCGAAAGAGTTTATCGCACGCGCAGATGAGCTGGGGTTGATCGTGATCGCGCGCTAAGATCAGGCATTGCTCCGAATACCGAGAATGCGGTCTTGACAGATCTTGAGAAACCACTGGACATTTTATATATCTAACAGATAGCATCTATAAGATATGTTTTGCAACTTTGCTTTGCCGTACCGTGCGGCCATAAACTCGCTGCTGCTCACAGTGCTCGCTCTGGGCACAGTGTCCCGATGCGGTATCACTCTGTAAAGAAGGGCAAAGCGAAATCGAGCGGCGCTTTCAGAAGACCGTCAAAAATTCAAAACACAGCAAAACTGCGGCATTATTGGTGCACTCCGACAGGCTCAACCTGCATATAACTTCAGCGGCGGGCAGCGCAGGGGGCTTGCCCGCGGTCGCCGACCAACCGTTCCATGCCGCCAGTATCGGCAAACTTTTTACTGCAGTTCTGATCTTACAGTATTTAGAGCAAGGCAAGCTTACACTAAACGAGCCCGTATACAAAAGACTCGGCATCGAAAAACTAAAGCAGCTGTTCGTCTTTGAAGGTAACGACTATGCAGAACAGGTGACGGTTGCGCACCTGCTTGCGCACACTTCTGGTATCGACGACTATTTTGATTCGAAGAATCCCAAAAGCAAATCTGTTCTCGCAGAGATTACGAATAACCCCAATCAATTCTGGAAGCCCGCTGACCTGGTAGAATTTACGCGCAAAAACCAGAAGGCTCTCGGGAAGCCAGGGGATACCTTCCACTACTCTGACACGGGCTACATTCTGCTCGGGCTGTTACTCGAGAAGATTTCCGGAAAGTCTTTTGAGAACTTATTGCATGAAAAGATCTTTGACCCGCTGGACATGAAGAATTCATACATGCACCTGCGCAGCAACCCGAAGAATAAACACAACTTGCCGCTATCCACAATGATGCTGGGCGACAAAGACGTCACCACATTCAGAAGCGTCAGCGCCGATTGGGCTGGCGGTGGCATTATCACGACAACGGAAGACCTGCTGTTGTTCCACCGGGCATTGGTTTCGGGTAGACTTCTTGTGCCTGCCAAGTATGAATCCATGAAAGGCGAAGCAAAGTTTATAGATGGCATCCATTACGGCTTCGGCATGATGACAGTCAGGTTCGGTGAGATGTCGGTAATAATGCCGGGCACACCCGACCTGCACGGCCATTCAGGGCTCTTGTCGACATTAATGTTCTACTGCCCCGACTACGACACACACATCATTGCCAACCTCGGCAGCACAGAAGATATCGGCGACACGTTTGAGATGATGTTCTGGCTGCTGCGCACGATTAAGGAGATTCACGAACTCAAAAAATGACTTACGACTATGCGCAGGATACCTATGCGCCGGCGGGTGCGTAGATTTTCTCAGGCTGCGCAATCCCTTTCAGAGGGAATTCGCCGACTTCGCGCGCGCCGGGAATATGCCCGGCAAAATCTGACGACATCAAAAGATCGCGGCCGGTTACTTTGCACAGGCCTTCGACGCGCGATGCCTTATTGACCGCCGGCCCGATGACGGTAAAGTCGAGGCGGCGGTTCGCACCGATATTGCCGTACTGCACGTCGCCGATATGCAGTGCGATACCGTGGCGTATCGGGGGAAATCCACCCTGCTCTCTTTTGTCATTCATTTCGCGCACTGCTGCATTCGCGGACTGCGCCGCCTTTAGCGCGCGTTCAGATGCCGCGGCAGCATCACCGTTCTCTACCGGAAAAATCGCGAGTACCGCGTCGCCGATATATTTGAGAATTTCGCCGCCGTTTTCAATGATCGGTTTGGAGATAGTTTCAAAGTACGTATTCAACCAGTCGATCAGCTCTCCCGAAGCGGTTGCCTGCGACAGGACCGTAAAGCCGCGTAGATCGGAAAACCAGATCGCCGAAGTAATCTCTTCGACATCACCGGGTTTTATGGTGCCCGCGAGTACTTTTTGCGCGGGCAGTTGGCCGAGGTACACTGCGAGCAGGTTTTCTGTGATGAGCCGGTTAACCTGGACTTCCATCGCTAAGGCAAAATGGCTCGCCGTATCGCGGATGAGCTGCAGCTGTTCTTCGTTGAAGCCACCCGAGCGTTTTGTGGCGAAGCTCACACGATGGCCCGTCTCACCGAGCTTAGGCAGCGCAAATAGAAAATAGTCGGTACCGCCGCCCAGGCGAATGTCGTCGAGAATCGGGAACTCGTTTCCCGCCTCATTGACCGGCGAGTGCACTTCTCTCGCGCCGAGTTCGAGTTTTTTGTAAGGACTGATCTGGTAGGGCGCAGAGCGGGCAAACGCCCCATGGGAAAAACTGATCTCTTCAACGGTCTCCTTGCCCACCGGAGTAATGCGTTTTTTCAAAAAGAACGGCTGGCCGATCGGCGGAATATCGGAGTGCTCCGCGATCCAGCCGAAACGGATCGACTCGATCTCGGGATGCAACGTGCGTACCATGATTGAGATGCGGATAATTTCAAACCCGAGCGAGTTGAGTTTGTCGGCCACGCCGACAATGAGCCCCGGCACTCCGGCGACGCGCGGTCCTTCGTTTACCAGCCAGTCGCTGAAATTTTTGCTCGACTCTGCCTGCATAAGACACATGCGCATATCTTTGCGCACAAGACAAACGAAATAGAGGTGACTAGAGCGCTAGTCGGCGCTCCAGTCGTACTCCATTCTGCGGGCGGTTGCTGCGGCAACCTCAGGCCCCGCAGTGCGGGCCGACAGGAATTCTTCTTTTACTCATTTTGTCCCCCAGCATCCTTTTCGACCCTGTGGAACGGACAACGCTTCTCCATTTCGGCGACGGCTTCGGCATCTTTTGGCTTACCCCGTGCGGCTAGCCCGGCACGCACCGTGTTCCATTCGGCTTCATTGCGGTTCTGTCCGAATTTGAATTTTGCCGAGATCGAATCGGGAACAATTTTTACCACGAGCACCGACTTGATTTCGCGCCGGTACTCGTCATCGTTAATGTCGAACGGAGCATAGCCACCTTCGGGCTGTAATTTTTGCATGAAGGCTGCAAGCGCCGCCACCTTTTCATTCACCTCTTCGACAATTTCGGCGCGGCCATATACCATCACTGACTTGAAGAATGCCGTCGCCGGGCACGCGAGCTTGTCGCTGGTAAAATAAGACGGTATCAACGCCACTTCATCGGCCACGCAAAACGTGACCCGGTTATTCCGCTTCAGCTCCTTCACTTTCTGCCCTAACCGGCTGCTATGGAAATACACAGCACCCGCATGCCACACAAAGTTCAGGGGCACTATGTTTGGGTACCCGGTTTTGCTCCCGGTGCCGAGATATCCGAACGACATATGCTGCAAAAAGGTTTCGATCTCGGCCGCGTCGTTTTCACGGTGTTCGCTGCGCCGCATCGGCAGCGGTGCTGCTTTGTGGGTATTGACATTTTCCATATTTCCTCTGCTGGCATAATACCAAAGTCAACAGGTACTGTAAAAGTCCAGTTTACTGATTTTTTACTGTACCAGTTGTTTTTTACCGCCAAAGCAGGATTCACCCGGCGGAAAACCATGCGACTCAAAACGGAATTTAGCGGCCACAGAAACAAGACAAGGCCCATCTTTGAGAGCCTGCGGCGTGATATACTCGCCGGGCGGTTTCATAGCGGCGAAAAATTACCGGGCTCCCGCGCGCTCGCACAGGAACTCGGCGTGTCGCGCGGCACGATCAACCTGGTGCTCGCGATGCTGGCCGCTGAAAGTCTTGTCGAGATTGCACCTGGTTTGCCCGCGCGTGTTCTGCCTGTGGCCGCACCACTCGAAAAAATCCGACGCGCGCTGCCGGTGCACCTCTCGTCTTGGGCTAAAAGGCTGGCGCCGCTCGAAAACCGCAGTGCAGTGGCGTTCTTTTCTCCCGGCAGGCTGGCCGAAGAATATTTTCCCTCAGTGCAATGGCAACGCGCTGTCAAAATGGCATACCGCAATGCCGGCACAAACCGCTCATTGCAGTATACATCCGCCGCAGGCTATAGCGAACTCAGAAAGCACATCGCCGCGCATCTTGCTTATTCACGCGGCCTTGCCACAAAAACCGAAAATATCGTCATCGTCAACGGCTCGACACAGGCAATTGCCCTGATCGCTCAGCTGTTACTAGACGCGCAGGACTATTCGGCATATGAAGATCCTGGCTTTCGCGGCATTCGCGCTGCAGTGCATGCCACAGGTGCGCGGGGCGTTGCCTGCCCGCTCGACGGCGAAGGCATGACTCTGCCGAAAAAAGCGTGTCGCCTGCTGTTTGTCACTCCGGCGAGCCAGTTTCCGACCGGCATACGCATGTCGCATGCCCGGCGAGCCGCGCTGGTAAGTTTCGCGCAGACGCACAACGCTTTCATTGTCGAAGATGAATACGACAGTGAATTTTCACGCCTGCCGAATGCGCCGCAACCGCTGAAGCTCACGGATACCGAAGATCGGGTAATCTACGTGGGTTCATTCTCGCGCACCATGTTTGCTTCGCTGCGTCTCGGTTACTGTGTTTTGCCTGACGCCCTCGTAGAACCTTTTCTGCAGGCACGCCAGCTCTACGACGCTGTGCCTCCGGCGCTCTCAGACCAGATGGCGATGGCAGCGTTTATGGCCGCAGGCGCCTACCGCCTGCACATTGCGCGCATGAAAAAAGTGTATAACGAGAGGCATCGCCTGCTGCTCGCGGTGCTCGAAGAGAATCTCGGTGCACTCTTTTCCTTTGAACCCTCAGCTGCCGGGCTTTCGATATTCGCCCGCTGGAAAAGAACGCGGCGTGAATTTGAGAGTACCGCAAAACTGTTTGCAGAGCAGGGCATCGCCTGGCACAACATTGCAGATTATTCGGCAGGCAGACTGCCACCGGCGGTGCTGTTTGGCTTCTCGCACCTTGATACGAAGGCCATCACCGCCCTCGGAGCAAAAATGCGCCTCCTGACAACGCTCTAAATTCTGCTTTGCGTGCAGACGGTGCGAAGCCTACCTGACACCGTATGCCCGGCACACCGCGCACCGAACCAATAACCCCCGATGATATAAACCTGAGTGCCCTATTTTTGCAGCACGGCAAGAACCAGCCAGTTGCACGCGGTTGCTCTGTGTTCTCTGAAGGCCAGCCCTATAACGGTATCTACCTGATTGCCCGGGGTACATTCAAATGGTTTCGCATGGACGCGGCCGGCAATGAATGCGTGCTCAAAACCTATTCTAAAGGCGAAATCGCCGGTCTGCCGCCGCTGTTTAATATTGCGCCGCAGAAGAAATATGTCGCAACACTGATGGCGCTAACCGACGGAGCAGTAATCCACTGGGGCGAAAGCCGGTTCCACACCTTTATGCGCCGTCATCCCGAGTGGCTGCTGGTCTTCAACCAGCAATACTCTTCTACCATGGTTGACCTCATCGAACAGACTGCGTCGATCTCGATGAAAAGTGTGCCCGACCGCCTGTACGATTTTCTGCTAAGGCTGGGCGCTGCATCCGACTGGGTGGCACTACCCTACCGCAAGCACCAGCTGGCCGCGACTCTCAATACCAGCCCTGAAAGCCTGAGCCGCGCATTTGCCATGCTGCGCCGGCAGCATAAAATTGAAACGCAGGCAAAACAATACCGCGTGCCACCACAAAACGGCGCGGCGACCGTTTAGCCAGCCTGAGTCAGGCGAATTTCAGACGACGGCGCGCGCCCGGTAACGCGCTTATACGCCTTTGAATACGCGAACGCCGATGAATAGCCGACGGCGCGCGCAATCTCTTCGAGCGTCACGGCCTGCGTGCGAAAAATTTCTCGGCCCCGTTCGATTCTGAGCTGTGTGAGGTAATGCATCGGCGTTGTGCCGAGTGCGGCACGAAATCTTCCCGCGAGAGAAGCGCGCGAAATTCCGATGCTGCGCGCCAGCGAGTCGAGTGACCACGAATATTCGGGCTTACGGTGCAGGCTTTCAAGCGCTGCGCGGATTTTCTCGTCGGCAAGTGCACTCTGCCAGCCCGCGCGGCGGGGTGGATTTTTTTCCATGTTGTAACGCAGAACCTGGTAGAGCAGAATATCCGCGAGCTTTTGCAGAATCAGATCAGACCCGATGCCAGCGTCGATTTCCTGCGAGATGAGTGACAGGAGCGCATGCAGCGTGTGGTGCGCGGGAATCTCCCCCGCCTGAATGAAGATGTATTCGGGCAGCTCGACCAGAAACGGATGCATCGGTTGTTCGGGCACTTCATAGCGAATCGACACAAACGTCGTCAGCGGATTGCCTTTGGCCTGATGTTTATCCATGCGTTCACGAAATTTTGCTAAATCGAGAATCTTGACGCCGGGCGCAGAACTTAACTCATGCGTGGCACCCTTCGCGATAAACAACATATCACCCTTCTGCATAAGGAACGTCTTATTGCGCAGCCGCACATGACAGGCTCCCTGCGATACAATGTGAAACCCAGCGCTCTTTTCGCAAGGGAAACGCAACCCCCAATTCTCATAGATCGAACGCCGCGTGAGCAGATCGCCTTTCCAGCGCGCGGCAGTGAGAATTTCAGAAAGGATATCCATGCGGTGAAGATAAGCATTATTTATCTATTCGTCTATCGTTTTAGACTTTTGGACATGCCGTTTTGACCGCCTGACATGGGCGGCCAAGCGCGATGGTGGTACTATGCAGCCACCACAATACAGGAGATCTATTATGAAAATATTCGTCTATGGTGCCACAGGCACCGTTTCAGGTTCACTCGTCGAAAAGTTGCTCGCTGCAGGGCATGATGTTTTTGCCGGCAGCAGAAATCCCGACAAAGTCACGCGGCGCAGCGGGCTTACCCCGGTACACATCGATTCACACACCCCGGCTCAGGGTATTGAAGTGCTCGAAAAAGCCGATGCGGCGTTTCTGATCGGCCCACCGGCAGTCGTCGATGCGTGGAGCGCCTTGTCGCCGCTCATTGAAAAGGCGAAACAGGTGAAACTCAGGAAACTCGTGCTGATGACTGCGATGGGCGTCGAACATGCACCTGCAGAAGCACCGATGCGCCGCCTCGAACTTGCAGTCGAAGGCTCGGGCCTCGCGTACAATATTCTGCGGCCGAACTGGTTTATGCAAAACTTTCACACCTTCTGGATCGGCGGCATTCTGAGCGACGGAAAAATCTATTTTCCGGGCGGCGACGCCAAAACAAGCTTTATCGATGCCCGCGACATTGCAGCTTCGGCTTTTGAGCTGTTGACCGGCGAAAAAAACACAAACCAGGCGCTCGCACTGACGGGCGGCGAGGCGCTGACGCACAGCGAAGTGGCGGCCAAACTGTCGCAGGCCACCGGCAAAAACATCGCGTACGCCGACATCCCATCCGAGGCGTTCCAGCAGGCATTGACCTCGGCAGGGTTGCCACAAGACTATGTCGGATTTCTCGCTTATATCGCTTCGGCGCTCAAATCGGGTGCGGCGTCACCCATCACCGACAATGTCAAACGCATTACCGGTAAGGCACCGATCCGCTTTGACCAGTATGCGGCCGATTTCAAGGCTAAGTGGGTATAAGCCTACCTGATGGCAACGTCCGGGGCTACCCCCGGCCGTGTCTGAGTAAAGGGATCAATCTTTAGCCGGTGGTTGTCAAAAAAATCGCCCGCACGCAAGAACGCTAAATTTGCCCTCATCTTTTCTGCGAAAAGCTGTGGGCAAATTCACGCAGGCGGCCTTTCAGGCCTGTTCTTGCGTGCAGGCCGCGCTTGTTCAGCGCGGTTCGCGATTTTTCAGACAACCCATTGCATTTTTTCTGTGCGGCATGTTTTGTCCCCGAAAAGTGGCAACGCGTCGATGAGTTTCGACGCGTTGGCTGAAGCTGAGCGGAATGCAATGCAGAACGGAAAAGCGCTACAGGGCACGATCTTGCGGCGCAAAACCGTTTCGCCGGAAAACATATACCTGTTCAAGACAGAGGTCTTGCGGGCATTGTCTGATGAAACCCGGCAGGGGATTATCGTTCTGCTCGGCAAACACGGCAGCCTGTGCGTGAATGATCTCGCGGCCTATTTTAACGTGGGTCGCCCGACAGTTTCGCATCATCTGCATGTGCTGAGAGAGGCCAAGGTCGTGAAGTCTGAGAAGCTGGGCAAAGAGATGCATTATTCTCTGAACCTGAGAAACATCAGGCGATCGATCAAGAGTTTGGACAAAGTTCTGGACAGCATAGAAATGACGCGCGATTGATTGGCCCTGCCCGTCAACCGCGCCAACAAAAGGAGTAACGGATGAACACACTGGTTCTGATTAAGCAAGTGCCCGATACCGAGGCAAAAATAAACGTCGCTGCGGGAAAAATTTCCGAAGCCGGTATTAAGTGGACTATCTCACCCTATGACGAAATCGCACTCGAAGAAGCGATTCGCATGAAAGAAAAATCCGGTGGCACCGTTACGGCGCTCGCAGTCGGTGACGACTCAGTGCAGAATGCACTGCGCTCCGCTTTTGCGATGGGCGCCGATACAGCGATCCACGTGAAAGTCGATGGCTACCAGATGCTCGACAGCTTCGGCATCGCGAAAGCGATAGCCACCGCCATCGAAGGCGCTGATTACAAAGTTATTCTCGCCGGCCGCCAGGGTTCAGACTCTGACAACGGCCAGGTGCCGCTCATTCTCGCAACGCTCAAAGGCTGGGGCTGCGTTTCATTCGCGAAAAAGGTTGAAGTATCCGGTGACAAAGCCGTGATCGAATGCGAAGCCGACGGCGGCGAAGCGGTTTACGAATCTTCTCTGCCCGTGGTTATCACTGCAAACGCCGGTCTCAACGAACCGCGCTACCCTTCACTGAAAGGCATCATGGCTTCCAAGAAGAAGCCAATCGAATCAAAACCGGTAAACATCGGTGCAGAAACAAAGATCGAAGTGCTCGGTTTCGAACCGCCTCCGGCACGCCCTGCAGGCCGTACGATCGACGGCGCAGACGCCGCAGTGAAAGCGAAAGAGCTGGTGAAAGCCCTGCGCGAAGAAATCAAGGCTATTTAAGCCGCGCTATCTAAGCTTAAGGATAAGGAGAAATAACATGGCAAAAATTCTAGCAGTAGGCGAAATCGCCGGCGGAGTATTAAGAAAAGCTTCGCGTGAAACAACCAGCGTCGGGAAAAAACTCGGCGATGTCTCGACAGTATTGATCGGTTCAGGCGCCGCGGCCGGCGCAGCAGAAGTGGCCAAGCACGGCGCGGCCACCGTTTATGTCGGCGAAATCGCAACATATAACGGCGAAGCGTATGCAAAAGCCATCGCCGACATCGTGAAGGGCAAAGGTTATGAAATTGTGATCCTGCCCCACTCATGGATCGGCCGCGACATCTCTTCTCGCATCGCAACGCTGTTGAACACAGGCGTGATCTCTGACGCAACCGACATCAGCATGGACGGCGACCGCGTAAAAATCCGCAAGCCAGTCTATTCTGGTAAGGCATTCGTTTCGCTCAAGGTGAAATCATCACCGCAGGTGATCACGATTCGCCCCAATGCGCATCCGATCGCTGAGAGCGCAGGTGCAGGCACAGTGGAAAATATCACTGTCGATGCAGGTGCATCGAAAGCAAAACAGGTGAAATTCGAAGCGAAAAGCGGTTCACGCGTTTCACTCACCGAAGCAGACGTCGTCGTCTCCGGCGGCCGCGGTATCAAAGGTCCGGAAAACTTCCCACTCATCGAACAACTCGCCGACATTCTCGGTGCAGGCGTTGGTGCAACACGCGCGGTTGTCGATGCAGGCTGGTGCGACCACACCCTGCAGATCGGCCAGACAGGTCAGACCGTATCTCCCAAGCTCTACATCGCGGTTGGTATCTCGGGCGCGATTCAGCACATGGCAGGCATGGGCTCTTCAAAATACATCGTGGCGATCAACAAAGATCCCGATGCTCCGATCTTCAAAGTCTCAACCTACGGCATCGTGGATGACCTGTTCAACGTATTGCCACCGCTGAAAGATGAATTAAAAGCAGCCCTCGGAAAGTGATGGGGGTTACAAAGGGGGCCGAAGGCCCCCTTTGAATATTTTTATAAAAAAGGAGAAATTATGGCAAAAAAAATCAAATTCGACCGTGACGGTGACAGACTTGTTATCGCCGGCGCCGTCAGAACACCTGTCGGCCAGGCGGGTTCTGCGCTTTCAGGCATGCACTCGTTTGAACTCGGCTCACTCGTTGTCGACGAGCTGTTGAAACGTACCAAACTCGACAAGAACAAGGTCGACGGCGTCATTGCCGGTGAAATTGGCCAGTCTTCCAAGGCACCGAACGCGGCGCGCGTCATCTCTGTAAAAAACGAACTGCCATTGAACGCGAGTGCGGTGACAGTGGCAAACAACTGCGTTTCTGGTTACGAAGCAATCTTTGAAGCGGGACGCCGCATCATCACCGGTGAAAACGACGTCGTCGTTGTGATCGGCGAAGAGTCGATGTCGAACTTCCCCATCTACCTCGATGGCGCAAAACACAACTCTAAAACAGCGAACATCGATAAGCTCAAGGCAAACTGGGCAGAAGTGCCCAATATGCCCGACATCAAGCTGATCGACGGTGTGGCAGAAGGGTTAAATGACCCCATACGCGATGCGATGATGTTTGCAACAGCCGAAATCGTAGCGCAAAAGCTCGGCCTGACGCGCGAAGAACTCGACAAGTATGCGCATGGCTCGTACAAGAAAGCATTCGATGCGCTGACTGCTGGCAAATATGACAAATACCTGCTGCCGGTGAAATATGGTGAAAAGCCAGAAGAAGTTCTCGACAAAGACGAATTTGTCATGGGCAAAACCGGCTTTATCGAAAAACCAGAGCGCTTTGCAAAATCTCCGGTGATTTACGAAAAGATGCCTGGCGGCCTCAAGGGCCTCTATGACCGCTTTGAAAAGTGGATCGGCAAAAAATACGTCGAAACCGCAAAACCTGTGGTAACCCTGTTCAATGCCTGCCCGCAATCGGACGGAGCTGGCGCGGTGATCATGACAACCGAATCAAAAGCGAAAGAACTCGGCCTGCCGGTTCTCGCAAAAATTGCGGGTTGGGGTTATGCAGGCGTTGATCCCGCGATCATGGGTCTCGGGATTGCGTATGCAATGAAGCAGGCGCTCGAAAACACAGGCCTCAGCTGGGACGACATCAACAAATACGAGATCCACGAAGCGTTTGCGGCGACTGCACTCGGTTCGATGGTCGTAGCGCGTGACGAGTTCAAATATGACCTCGTTTCACGCCTCGAAAAAGGGGATGTCAACCCGAACGGTGGTACACTCGCAATGGGTCACCCGCTCGGAGCAACCGGCATTCGCGTGGTCATCAACCAGCTGCTCGACCTCGAAGGCGGTGCAAAATACGCCATGGGCTCAATCTGCGCCGGTGGCGGCGTGGGTGGAGCGCTTATCCTCGAGAAAGCATAACGGTTTAGCTGACCACGGGCTTTAGCCCGTGTCAGCTAACAAATCAAAGCGGCCACGAGGCCGCTTTTTTATTGCCCGCGCAGGGCGCTTCAGACACTGCTGCCCATGCTTAAGAAAATTCTGACCCTCGCTTTTTTCTCTCTCCCACTCTCCCTGACTGCACAGGATGTACCGACGATACCAGTGCATGTCGCCGCAATCACTGAGCGCAGCGAAGTTGCGCAGGTATTCACCGACGAAAACATCCGCTGGATTATCGACAACCTCAACCAGGAATTCCGTTCGGGCGACGGCAAACAACTGCTGCGTTTTGAACTCAAGGCCGTCACGAAACAAAAAGAAGCGCGCGAACAGGCGCCGGCATTCTTCGGCATTGACGACCAAAAGCAGCTGCAAAACAATATCAAAATGGCGATTAAAGATCCGCTGGTGCATGCGGATATGCTCAACATCTACGTCTTTATGAACTCGCGCGGCATGTCCGCTTCGAACGGCGGCAACCACTGTGCGCGCCGGACCAAAGCCGGTGCAAAGACGACCGATTGTTATACCTGGCTTCTTCTCGACTGGGAAGTGCTCGCCAAACAAAATAGCCGCATTTTGCTGCACGAGGCGGGCCACGTCTTCGGACTGCCGCATGTGACGCGCTCAAACCCGGATAAAAAATCCCCTGAAAATAACGTGATGGTCGGCGATAGAAATCCCGCCCCGCACGCATTACCCTGCAGGCGAGAGCGGTTATTATTTCACGCCTTCACAGGTGGAAAGATTAAAAGTTAAGAGGATATGATGCTGAGACGTTTAGGCAGACAAGCCGGCGAAAGACTCGCCGGCCGGTAAAAGTTTTCATCCGGCGGATAACCGCCGGATGAAAAGCGCTACTTCAGGTTCGTACGCAGAAACGAAAGCAGGCTCGCCCACGAAGCGAGGTCACCCTTCGCATCGTATTGCATGCCCATGTGCTGGCCATGGTTTGCCTTTACGGTAAAACCATGCGTCGCACCATCGTGCACGATGAACTGGTATTTCACTTTGGCTTTATCGAACTCTGATTTAAGGGTCGCGATATCTTTGTCGCTGATAAATTTATCAGCGCCGCCGTGGTGAATCAACAACGGAACTTTGATATTCTTCGCGTCGGCAGCGATCGTCGGGAAAGACAATGCCGCATGGAAAGTTGCTACGCCCTTCAAGTCTGCACCCATCAGCGCCGATTCAATCGCCGCCATGCCACCGAAGCAGTAGCCCATGATCACAATTTTGGTGGGATCAACTTCTTTCCGCGCTTTTAGCACTGTGAGTGCGGTCTCGATGCGTGAGCGTAGTAATTTGCGGTCTTTGCCATAGGAACCGCTGAGTTCTGCAGCTTCTTTATGGTCTTTGGCGCGAATGCCTTTGCCATACATATCCATCGCAAAAGCGAAATAGCCGTTTTCGGCAAGCATCTTTGCGCGCATCTGCTCATATTCATCGAGACCATCCCAGTCGTGTATCACCAGAACGGCGGCGAGTTTCTTATCTGCCTTTTTCGGATAAGCGACAAAGCCTTCAAAATCTTTTCCGTCCTGCTGATAGACAACAGCAGAAGTTTCAATGTGGTTGCTGGCGTTATTTTCTTTCGGACCGCATGCCACCAGCAGGCAGGCAGCGCCGATTGTTAAGAGTTTTTTCATCGAGTCGCAAGTGCCACGCACTGCCCGCGCGTCAACTAATAGGTTACTGCTGTATGCACCAAAGGCGGCGTAGAACATCACAACTGCGCACGGCACCGCTCGAACTGAGCGCCCCCACCGTAGTTACATTCTGGATCAGTGTCCGGAGGCTATTGCTGCTCGAATTGCTCGTAAATCCCAGACAATTACCTGTGAACATAGGACAAGGTATTCCACACCCCGTAATATATGGATCCCAGGTCGTAGAAGCAATGGTACCCAGCCACGATTCATTGGTTGTGCCATCGACGGAATTACTCAGCGTTGAGAAGGTTCCCGTCGAATCGGTCGTCATGATGGCAGTCGTTCCGTTCACGCGGTAATAGGTCGTCGATGCGCCCAGGGGCCAGTCTTTTTTACCCGATGTGTCACCGGTCGAATAATACTGCCTGACGCTCGTATTAATGATGAAGGCTTTGAATGTACGCCGGCTGCCCAGTGGCAATGCCGCATCGGGATGCGCCGGGTCTGCCATGCATTTTGCATCTGCACCGGAAACACCGCCCAGATTGCCGTCATACGTGTTCGTTGTCACAAATGTCACACGGCTCTGTTTCTGCTGGCTGGTGATATTTTGAAAAGACGGCAGCGTCAGATTATTGTATTTCGCATCGCTGCTCGTTGCCACGAGCCCAATTGTGTATGTCGGGTTTGGGGATTCATTACTCACAAAATCGTTATACGCCGCGACACGCACCGTCTGCGGCGTATTCCAGTTCGCGGCGGTAAAAGTGAGCGTGCATGAAGCAGAATTGGTTGCCCCCGCAGTGTTGCACGCGCCGGAGTTATTCTTGAGCCTGCCTTCGGTGGCATCACTGCTCGTCGCAGTGACCGTCACGTTTGCCGTTGGCTTCGAGTTGAGCACAATGGTGAAATCGAGCGTTGCATTTGTGCTGCCGTCTTCAGTCGTCGTGGCTGCACCCGCAGTGCATTTGGCCGTGGTAAAGGTGCTGTCCGATGCAGTATTGATGCAGGTCATCGTGCCACCCGCAGTGTCGTTATCCTGCACGGTGACATTCACATCGCTCGGATCAATGCCACTAAAATTGGCGTCGTTCGACGTCGTGACGCCTATCGAGATTACAGTGACCTTGTCGTCTTCGTCAATGAGGTCGTCGACTGCGGCGACGCCTATCGTCTGCGGATTTGCATAATTGAGTGGAGTAAACGTTACAGTGCATGAATTATTATTTTCAATCGTGCCTGAATTATCGCAATTTATCCCATCGGCCGACTTGAGCACCACTTCGGTAATATCATTGCTCGAAAGCGTCATTGAGACGTTCGCGGTAGGTTGCGACGCCAGTTGAATCGTGAACGTACTCGTCACACCCGCTTCGCTGACGATACCCGTGCCCGGTGTGACGACGACGATGCCCTTTGGGGTTGAAGTGCTGCTCGCAGCAGGCTCGCGAAACTGGTCTGCGACTTCAGGCACTGCGCGGCACGACGCGAGCAGTGCTGCGCTGAAAATGAAAGCGGGAATAAATCTCACTCTATTCATAATTCGAGACCAGCCGAAACACCAGCCCCGAGAAAGAGCTGTGCCGAATAGCGATTTGCATAGAGCTGCATTTCATATTCGCTGCGCAATTCGAG
>JAXMHE010000027.1:0-50972 GCA_046346945.1 Turneriella sp. | reverse complement strand
TGCGAGCGAAGTGGTCAAAGTCGGCCAGGACATCGAAACCAAAATCATTGGCATCAATAAAGACGATAAGCGCATCTCGCTCGGCCTGCGCCAGCTGCATGCCAACCCATGGGATACGATCCGCACTGAAATTAAAGTCGGCGAAACCATGAAAGGCAAGATTCGTGGTCTGACCAATACCGGTATATTCGTATCGATCACTGACTCGATCGATGGTCTGATTAAGAAAGAAGACATCGCCTGGACAGAACCTGCTCCAGACCCGAAAAAAACTTACAAGATCGGCGACGAAATTGAATTTAAAGTCATTGAAATCAATTCCGAAGAGCGTAAGGTACAGTGCTCGATCCGCCATACGCTGCCTAACCCATACAAAAATCTGCGCGACAAATACCCGCGTGGCACAGTCATTGAAGGCACCGTTTCTGGTGTGGTCGATTTCGGTATCTTCATCAAATTTGACGAAGGTTATGAAGGCCTTGCACACCTTTCCACCATGGAAAAAGAGCAGGTCGGTAACTTCAAAAAAGTTTTTGCGAAGGGCCAGCCGGTGAAGGCCGTGATCAAGAGCATTGATCCCGAAAGCCGCAAAATTTCACTGTCGCTCAAAGACGTGACATTTGCGCTCGAAAAAATCGAGATGCGCCAGTATCTTGAAAAAGAGAGCAGCAATAAAACGGAAACAACGAGCCCGTTTGCAAACCTGAAAACACTCGTGTCGTGAAACGCAACCCTTTGACGGTCGTCTGGCAGATAAGCCAGCGCGAGCTCAAGAGTTATTTTCAGTCGTCGCTCGCGTATTTTATCCTGAGCATTTCGTTTAGCCTCGCGTTCCTGTGGGGCTATGCGTATATCAAGCACGAAAGCACATCTTCGCTGGCGATGCAGCGCATCTTTTACATGCTGTCGGGCACGACGATGATTACCGGCGTACTGATTTCGATGCGTTTGATTGCTGAAGAGAAAATGCAGGGCACGATCGAGCTCTTGTTTACATCACCCATCACCGAGTCTCAGCTGGTGCTGGGTAAATTCACCTCTGCACTGATGTTTCTCTGTATCCAGGGGTTGCTGACGCTGCCGATTCCGCTCCTGGTGGTTTTCTACGGCGGTGCAAATTTCGGGCATCTTTTAGCCGGATTTATCGGCGTTCTGCTGATTGGCGCGGCAACTGCGGCGATGGGTACTTTCTACTCTTCGCTCACCAAGACGCAGCTTCTGGCGGCGCTGATGACTGCCGCGAACCTCGTTTTTTTCTTACTGCTTGGCTTCTTCTCCCCGTTCATCGATCAGCCTTTGAAAAGTGTGCTCCGTGAACTGAGCTTCTACGTGCATTTCATGGACTTCGAAAAAGGCGTTATTTCGGTGAAGCATGTGCTGTTTTATCTGAGCATTATCATATTCTATCTCTATGCGGCGTCGCTTTCGCTCTCGTCGCGCAGGTGGCACTGATGGATCTCGCGAAACTCACGGCCCTCGCACGCAGTTACCTGGCTCCCGCTTTGTTTTTTTGCCTGCTGTTGCTCTATGTTGCATCGGGTTTCACACAGAAGGGTTTCGGCTATTTTGTCGCAGTATTCATTGCCGGCCTGATTTACATCACCTGCGGCGCCGCGCTCTACACTCTCTACAAGCCGGCAGAAAAGAAAGGCGGAGCATTTCAGCTGCTGCAGTTTGCCTATTGGCTGACGGCTTTTGCACTGTTCTGTTATTTTATACAGATCGACTTTTTCTGGACGAAGCTTACGGGCGAATCGCAGCAGGGCACAGCGGAACGCCTGCGCCAGGTTCTGCAGATTATCTATTTCAGCGGCTTTGCGCTGATCTGCGTTTCGCTCTTTGTCGCGATGGCTGTGCGTGCCGAAGCGCGGGAAGCGCTCGGCAGCATTCTGACCCTCGGCGGATTGCTCCTGTTCCTGGTGGCATTAAACTACTGGTCGCATATTCGGCCCGCGGCAGTCGATATGACGCTGATGCGCAAGTTTTCGCTCTCGCAGGACAGCCGCGAGCTTTTGAAAGGCGTCGACGGCCAGGTGAAAATTACCGCGTTCTATCCGTTTTTCAGTGATCTTTACCGCGACGTTGAGCTCTTACTGCGCGACGCCGCCTCCGCAAACGGAAAAATTTCTTACACGTTTATCGATCCTTTGCGCGAAAAGAATCTCGCCGACGAGAAAAAGATCGATCGCATCGGCACGATTCTGATTGAAACGACGGACGAGACAGAGCCCGACGCGAAGAAAAAAGAAAAGAGCACCAAGTTTGAAATTGTCGATGAAGACGGCATCAAGCGGCTCGAACGCGAGCTGGTAACGAATATTATCCAGGTGAGCGGCAAAAGACGCAATATCTGGTATTCTCAGGGCCATGAAGAAAAATCGGTTTCGGGTAATTTTAAAGACGACACGATTGAGTCATTCGACGAAAATTTGCGTGCGCTGCGGCACCATATCAAACAGCTTTCGCCATCCGAAGGTTATCCCGCAAAGATGCCGCAGGCCGATTTGGTGCTTGTGCTCGGCCCGAAGCGCGATTTTTCGGCTGCGGAAAAGGCGGCGCTGAAAAAGTATTTCGACGAAGGCGGTAAGCTGTTGATTGCGGTTGATCCCGAGTCGGCTGCCGATTTCTCGTTTTTGCTCTCGCCGCTGAAAGTGAAATATACAAAAGAAAAGGTGCACAGTGACTATTCGCTGCCGCCCGGAAAAACGACGCTGCAGTCCGCGAACTATTCAGAACACGCGATCACCGCACCGTTTGTCAAACGCCCCGAAGAACGCAAGCTGACGATATTCCCCGGCGCAGGCTATCTGGAAACTTCCAACGAGAGCAATCCGGATTTTGATATCAATTATTTTCTGCTCAGCCACTTTACCAGCTGGATCGATAAGATTCCGAACGGCCTGCGCGACGACAAAAAAGAACCGATTGCCTCTTTCAAAATCGGCATGGCGGTGAAATCGAAAAAGAATTCAGGCCGGTTGATCTTTGTGGGCGATTCAGACTTTCTCGTGAATCGTTTCATCGACATGCAGCAGAATAAAGAGCTGGCAATGCGTTCGATTGGCTGGTTGCTCGAAGACGAGAAACTCACCGGTATCGTTTCAGGCAAGTACGACGACGAAAAGGTGAAGCTGAATGGTCTCAAAGACACGATTGTGTTTCATCTTTTCCTGTATATTTATCCCGGCCTGATTTTATTGGTGGGTGTGCTGGTCGTGCGCGCGAAGCGCCGCCGCATGTCTGAGAACACGCAGCGATAGGAACAATATGGATCTGAAGAACAAGGCCGTTTGGATCACCGGAGCAAGTTCGGGAATCGGACGGGCGCTTGTTCTCGATTGCGCGAGTCGCGGAGCCAAAATTGTTCTGTCGGCGCGCAATGTCGCAGAGCTGAAAGCGGTACAAGCCGAAGCGGGGCTCACAGCGGCAGATTCGCTGATAATCCCACTCGACCTGAAAAAATATTCGGCCTTTGGAAAAGAAGTGCAGAAGGTTTTGAAAAAATTTGGTGCGGTCGACCTGCTGATTAACAACGGCGGGATCAGCCAGCGCGCATTGGCGCACGAAACGCAGTTGGGTGTACGAAGAGCTGATGGCGGTGAATTATTTGGCAACATTGCTCTTGCCATGGCCATTATTACCTTCTATGCACGCGCGTAAAAACGGGGCGATTGCAGTCATTTCAAGCGTTGCGGGCAAGCTGGGTACGCCTTTTGCGGTCGGGTTATTCCGCGAGCAAGTTTGCGCTCGACGGCTTTTACGAAGGCACTGCGGGCGGAAAATTACCGGAAAATATTCAGGTCACGATGGTATTCCTGGCTTTGTCAATACCCGCGTTTCTGTGTGAATGCGCGCACTGCCGACGGCAAGAAGCAAGGTGTTATGGACGGCGCACAGGCAAAGGGCATTTCAGCCGCAGAGTGCGCCCGGCAGACGGTCAATGCAATTGTCAGAGAAAAGCATGAGGTCTATATCAGCGGTGTGCGCGAAAAATTCGCGGTATTTATGCACCGTTTTTTTCCGGGTCTGTTTGTGAAAATTATCCGCAAGGCAAAGGTGACCTGATGTTTCTGCGCGCTGCTCTTGTTTCCTTTGTCTTCGCAATCCTGTTTTTTGCCGGCTGCCGCCGGGCTGAGTCGTTTATCGATGAGGCACACCGTTTTGAAGCGGCCGGCAAAGGTGTGCAATTTTCGCTCGATACCGTACCGAAAGAAATCCACAAGCTGATTGTGAATTTTTATGCGCCGGATTGTCCGCCGTGCGAAAAGGAAATTCCGGCGCTGAAGAAATTTTACGACAAATACCGTGCACAGACGTCGGTGGGTTTTGTTGCGGTCGGCTCATCGCTCAAGGCCGTTGAACAAAACCCGAAACCGGGAAAGGACCCGCCGCTGACGCGTGAACAGATACTGGGCGAACTTGCCGCGTTCAACGCGAAGTACTCACCGCCATGGCCCCAGTATCTCGCAGACTCGGCCGAACTCAAGACCTGGCGCATCACCGGATTTCCTGAGACGTTTCTGTTTGAGCGCAGAAATGGCCGGTGGGTTCTGCAAAAGAAAATCATCAGCGAAGTGAGTTTTGAAACTCTGGAAAAATTTGTGCTGAATCAGGCACAAGGAGAAAGCGGTGGAAGCGGGTACTAAACATAACCGCGCCACCCTTGCCGGTGTCCTTATCTCGCTCGGCATTATCTACGGTGACATCGGCACTTCTCCGCTTTACGTTCTCTCCGCGATTTTCAGCGGGCACAAGGTCACTGAAGAACTGGTCTATGGCAGCCTATCGTGCGTGTTTTGGACGCTCACACTGCTCACGACCATCAAGTACGTCGTTGTTACGCTGAGGGCCGACAACAAGGGCGAGGGTGGTATCTTTTCGCTGTTCACATTGGTGCGCCGGCGCGGGCGCTGGCTGCTGATCCCGGCAGTCGTCGGTGGTTGCGCTCTACTCGCCGACGGCATGATCACTCCGCCGATTTCTGTGTCTTCGGCGATTGAAGGTCTCGATTACCTGATTCCCGGAATACCGACCGTTAAAATCGTTCTGGTGATTTTAACGCTGCTGTTCTTCGTGCAGCAATTCGGGACCAACGTAGTCGGCAGGTTTTTTGGCCCGATGATGCTCGTGTGGTTTATCATGCTTGCGGTCCTGGGCACGTGGCATCTGGCGCGCAATCCACATGTGCTCAAGGCGCTGAATCCCTATTATGCCTATAACCTGCTGGTGAACTACCCGCAGGGTTTCTTTATTTTAGGCGCGGTGTTTCTGTGTACCACGGGCGCTGAGGCTCTCTACACAGACCTCGGCCACTGTGGTCGCGGGAATATTCGCGTGAGCTGGGTGTTCGTCAAGATTGCGCTGGTGCTCAATTATTTCGGGCAGGGATCACTGCTTCTCGACATGGCCGGGCAGACCATCACCGCCGACGGCAAAACCTGGCTGGGGCTCACCCCGTTCTATTCGATGATGCCGCAATGGTTCTTACCTATTGGTATCATGATTGCGACAATTGCGACAATCATCGCATCGCAGGCATTGATCAGCGGTGCCTATACGCTGATTGCCGAAGCGATTCGCCTGAACCTGTGGCCCAAAGTGCGCATTAAGTATCCATCGATCCTGAAAGGGCAGATCTATGTGCCCAGCGCCAACCGCCTGCTCTGGGTCGGGTGCTGCGCGATCACGCTGTATTTTCAGAAAGCCGCGCACATGGAATCGGCGTATGGTCTCGCGATCACGCTGAACATGATGATGACAACCATGTTGCTCGCGATGTTCCTCAGATCCCGTGGTCACACCATAATGCTCGTGGCCTTTACGCTGATTGCTTTTATCAGCATTGAGATTGCATTTCTGATCGCTAATCTGGGCAAATTTTCGCACGGCGGCTGGGTGACTCTCGTCATGGGGCTCGGCTTCTTCGTTGTGATCTGGTCGTGGTATTCGGCGCGCAAGATACGCAATCGTTACGTCGAATTTGTCAGACTGGAAGAGTATTACGACACGCTGCATAACCTGAGTCACGATACATCGATCAGCAAGTATTCGACCAACCTCGTCTACATGACTTCAGCCGATAACAAATATGAGATTGAATGGAAAGTTATCTATTCGCTGCTCTACAAACAGCCGAAGCGCGCAGATATCTACTGGTTTGTGCACGTCGATGTGACGGACGAACCATACACGCGTGCCTGCACTGTCGACGTGCTGGTGCCGAACGATGTCATACGCATTGATTTTAAGCTCGGCTTTCGCGTTGAACCGCGCATCAACCAGTATTTCAGGCGGGTTGTGACTGAACTCGTGCAGAAAAGCGTGGTGGATATCACCAGCCGTTACTCTTCGTTGCACGAAAAAAACATTATCGGCGACTTTCGTTTTATCGTGCTCGACCGTGTGCTGACACATGACAATGAACTGAATTTTTACGAAAAAATAGTGACTTCGTTGCACCGCATCTGGAAAGCATTGTGCCCAGGTGAAGAAAAGGCCTTTGGGCTCGATACTTCGATTGTCGAGGTGGAGCGTGTACCGCTTATAGTTTCAAAACCACGCGAATTCAGTCTCGACATAACGCTGCCTTCAGGCGATATCGTAAAATAGCGCAATGCAGCAACACGGTTCACACCATAAGGCAACCCTTGCCGGCCTGATCGTTGCGCTGGGTATCATCTACGGCGACATTGGTACATCGCCTCTCTATGTATTCTCTGCGATTGCGGGCCGGCGCATAATCACAGAAGACCTGATCCTGGGCGGTCTGTCGTGCATTATCTGGACACTCACTTTAGTCACGACGGTCAAATATGTGCTCGTCACTCTCAGGGCCGACAACCACGGGGAAGGCGGTATATTCTCCCTCTACACGCTGGTCCGCCGCCGCAGCCGCTGGCTGATCATTCCCGGTGTGATCGGCGGTTGCGCACTTCTGGCCGATGGCATGATCACTCCGCCGATTTCTGTTTCGTCGGCGGTCGAAGGTCTCGAGGCACTGATACCCAATATTCCGACGGTGAAAATCGTCGTTGTTATTCTCACCGGGCTTTTTATTTTTCAGCAGTTCGGCACGGGTATTGTCGGCCGCTGGTTTGGCCCGATTATGTTTGTTTGGTTCGCGATGATCGCAGTGTTTGGTTTTGCGCACCTGATAAAAAATCCGGCGGTGCTCAAGGCACTAAACCCATGGTATGCATACCATTTGCTCGTTGAATATCCTCACGGCTTCTGGATTCTGGGTGCAGTCTTTCTTTGCACCACGGGGGCCGAAGCGCTCTATACCGATCTCGGGCATTGCGGTCTAAAGAACATCCAGGTCAGCTGGATGTTTGTTAAGTTATCCCTGCTTCTGAACTATTTCGGCCAGGCAGCTTTTCTGCTCACCATCCAGGGACAGGTGCTGGACGCGAGCGGCAAAACCACCACGGGCCTGACGCCATTCTATTCGTTGATGCCGGGATGGTTTCTGCCAGCGGGGATCTTCATCGCAACGGTCGCCGCGGTGATTGCCTCGCAGGCAATCATCAGCGGCGCATTCACGCTCATTGCCGAGGCGATTCGCCTGAACCTGTGGCCAAAAGTGCGCATCAAATACCCTTCGAACCTGAAAGGGCAGATCTACGTGCCGAGCGCCAACCGCATTCTGTGGATCGGCTGCATCGCAGTCATCATCTGGTTCCAGCGTGCGTCAAATATGGAGGCGGCGTACGGTCTGGCGATCACGTTCGATATGATGATGACCACGACGCTGCTGGCGGTTTTTCTGGCTTCCCGCTCGAAAAATCTCGGTGTTCCTCTGATTGCTTTCTGCGGCTTTCTCACTATCGAAGTGTCGTTTCTGATTGCGAACCTGGAAAAATTCTCGCACGGTGGCTGGGTGACGCTGGTCATCGGCATAGCGCTCTTTCTCGTTATGTGGTCCTGGTATGCCGCGCGAAAGATTCGAAACCGTCTCGTCGAATTCGTGCACCTTTCCGATTATTTCGATATTCTGCACGAGCTGAGCCACGACACTTCGGTGCCCAAGTATGCGACGAACCTCGTATACCTCACTTCGGCCAACAATCCGTCGGAGATCGAATGGAAGGTCATCTATTCGCTCTTCTATAAACAGCCCAAGCGCGCGGATGTCTACTGGCTGATCCACGTCGACGTGACCGACGAACCGTATACCATGTCTTATAAGGTCGACGTACTGGTGCCGAACGACGTCATACGCATCGATTTTAAGCTGGGCTTTCGCGTCGAGCCGCGTATCAACCAGTTTTTCCGCAAAGCCGTGTCGACGCTGGTCGAAGAAGGTATCGTCGATATTACCAGCCGTTACGCATCGCTGCACCAGAAAAATATCCTGGGCGACTTCCGCTTCATTATTTTTGATCGCGTACTGAGCCACGACAACCAGCTCAATATCTACGAACGCCTGGTGACAACAGTCTATCGCATGCTGAAATTTGTCTGCCCTACCGAAGAAAAGGCCTTTGGGCTCGATACCTCGATAGTCGAGATCGAACGCGTACCGCTCATCGTATCGAAACCAAGGGAATTTCAACTGGAACGGCTGACCTGATAATTCGGCATGGCTCAGAGCCATGCCCATCTTTGAATCACAAATCGCCGCGCAGAGTGCGGATTTCAAACTCAACGCCGAAGCATATGCAGTGCACCTGCAGGCGTTTGCTGAGCGCGTGCAGCGCATTTCACCCAGTCTCAGGCAAGTCGCGGTAGCACGCCACACAGAACGCGGCAAACTGTTTGCGCGCGACCGCATTGCGGGCCTGCTCGATGTCGGCTCGCCGTTCTTAGAGATCGGCCAGTTTGCCGGGCTCGACCTTTATCCCGGTGAAGATATTCCGGGTGCAGGCGCTATCGCCGGCCTTGGCTTCGTGCACGGGCAGATGGTTGCGGTTTTGGCAAACGATGCGACCGTGAAAGGCGGTACGTATTACCCGATTACCGTCAAAAAACATCTGCGCCTGCAGGAGTTTGCTCTGCTCAACCGCCTGCCTTGCGTCTACATGGTCGACAGCGGGGGTGCGTTTCTGCCGATGCAAGATGAAGTTTTTCCCGATCGCGACCATTTCGGCCGCATCTTTTTTAACCAGGCACGCATGTCTGCTGCCGGCATTCCGCAGATTGCGATCGTGATGGGGTCGTGCACCGCGGGCGGGGCCTACGTGCCGGCAATGTGCGACGAAACGATCATCGTCGAAAAGCATGGTACGATTTTTCTCGCCGGTCCGCCGCTCGTCAAGATGGCGACGGGCGAAGAAGTATCGGCCGAAGATTTAGGCGGAGCTAGGCTGCACACGCAGCGTTCGGGTGTTGCCGACCACTATGCGCTCGACGATCTCGACGCGCTCGACAAGGCACGGCAGATACTGAAGACACTGCAAACCGGCCAAAAAAATTCGATTGCTGCGGCTCGCAGACAGACATGGCAAGAGCCGCTCTATCCAGCGGCTGAAATTCCCGGCATCATTCCCGCCGACACGCGCAAACCTTTCGAGGTGCGCGAAATCATTGCGCGCCTGGTCGACGGCAGTGAGTTTTACGAGTTCAAAGCCGATTATGGCAAAACACTCGTCTGTGCTTTCGCCGAAATCGGCGGTTTCCGTGTCGGTATTTTAGCGAATAACGGTGTGCTGTTTTCCGAGTCGGCGCTCAAGGGCACGCATTTTATCGAACTCTGCTGCCAGCGCGAAATTCCGTTGCTGTTCTTACAAAATATCACTGGCTTTATGGTCGGCAAAAAATACGAAGAGGGTGGCATCGCGCGCGATGGTGCGAAAATGGTCAGTGCGGTTTCTAATGCCAATGTCCCCAAATTTACGGTAATTATCGGTGGTTCTTACGGAGCGGGCAACTATGGCATGTGTGGTCGTGCCTATTCGCCTGATTTGCTTCTCATGTGGCCGAACTCGCGCATCTCTGTCATGGGGGGCGAGCAGGCGGCTGGTGTGCTTGCAATCGTGCGCGAACAGGCTGCGCAGGCACAGGCGAAAAAAAGCGGCAAAGCCACCGATAACGATAAGTTACAGCAGGAGCTCACAGACATCCGCGGCAAAATCACGGCGCAGTTTGACCGCCAGTCAGGCGCTTTCTATTCTTCTGCACGGCTGTGGGACGACGGAGTGATCGATCCGCGTGACACGCGCAATGCGCTGATCATGGGACTCATCGCGGCGTCGCACCGCCCGATTGCACGCTTTGCACAACCGGTTTACCGGATGTGAGAGATTTTCAGAATCTGCCATGATCGAAACAAGATTTGAGCAGGGCGTATATCGCATCACCCTCAACCGCCCTGAAAAACACAATGCATTCGACGCCGCCATGATTGGCGCTGTTTCTGAGGCGGTACATGCCGTACCGGCAGAGGCGCGCGCAGTATTATTTTCGGGCAATGGCAAATCGTTTTGCGCAGGCGCCGACATCGGCTATATGCGCAAGCAGGCCGAGTCGACTGAAGAAGAGAACCGCGAAGACGCGCGCAAACTCGCGCACATGTTCGAAGCCATCTATCTGTTACCGATGCCGACAATTGCGAGCGTGCACGGCAATGTGTTTGGCGGGGGGCTCGGCATCGTCGCTGCGTGTGATATTGCGATTGCGGCCGACGACGCGCGCTTCTGTTTTTCCGAAGTGAATCTGGGCATTATTCCGGCGGTGATTTCGCCGTATGTGCTACAGCAAACCGGCGTCTCTTTTGCGAAGCGTTACTTTCTTTCAGGCGAGGCATCAGCGGCTGCAGCAGCAGCCGGATTAATCTCCGAATCGGTCGCGGCGGCAGACCAGGCAGCCTCGCTCGAGAAGTTACTGAAAGCAGTCACCTCGGCAGGGCAGCCGGCGCAAAAAAGCGCCAAACGATTGCTGCATGCATTTGAAAATTTTGAACCGTTCAGCCGGGATCAGCTGATACACGAACTCGCAAAGCTGCGTTCTTCAGAAGACGCGCAGTCCCGCATGAAAAGATTTCTGGAAAAAAGTCGAAACTAACCCGCTGGTCGAGTATTGCGCTCGGTCTCGATACGACCGATCGGCCACTCGACGACCGCGCAATGTATCGAGACCAAGGGTTAACCGGGTAACTGGAACAATCCTTCTATCGACAGGTAACGCTCACCCGTGTCGTAGTTGAACGTCAGTACACGCGCGCCTTTTTTGAGCTCAGGCAGTTTTTTCGCAACCGCAGCGAGCGAAGCGCCGCTTGATATGCCGATGAACAGCGCTTCTTCTTTTGCGGCACGCTTGGCGTAGTCGAATGCCTCGTCTTTACTCACCTGGATCACGCCGGTAAGGAGTTCTTTCTTAAGGTTCTTGGGGATAAAGCCTGCGCCGATACCCTGAATCGGGTGTGGCCCGGGCTGACCGCCTGAAATGACCGGCGATGCGGAAGGTTCAACAGCAAATACCTGCAGGTTGGGCCATTTTGCCCGTAATACTTCGGTGACGCCAGTGAGGTGTCCGCCCGTGCCCACGCCGGTAATTACCACGTCGAGGCCTTCGGGAAAGTCGCGCAGAATTTCCTGCGCGGTTGTTTTACGGTGCACTTCGATGTTTGCTTCGTTTTCAAATTGCTGCGGCATCCACGCATTGGGGGTTGCTGCCACGAGTTCGGTGGCTTTTTCGATCGCGCCTTTCATGCCTTTTTCGCGCGGCGTCAGCTCAAAGCTCGCACCATAGGCGGCCATGATTGCACGGCGCTCGACCGACATGCTTTCGGGCATTACCAGCGTGAGTTTATAGCCTTTTGCAGCGGCAACGAGAGCAAGGCCGATACCGGTGTTGCCCGATGTGGGCTCAATAATGACGCTGCCGGGTTTGAGAATACCGCGGCGTTCGGCGTCTTCAATCATCGCGAGTGCAATGCGGTCTTTGATGCTGGCTCCCGGATTCTGGCGCTCGAGTTTTACCCAGACTTCATGGTCTGAACCGAACAGGCGGTTGATTTTCAGGTGGGGGGTATTGCCGATGACTTCGGTCATATTCTGGTATTTCATGCACCCCGACTAACATCGATACATGGTACGGCAAGGATTTAAGGCAGTGAAACTGAGAATTTTTCGCAGGTCTGTGTGCTTTATTATTTACGCGTGTGGCCGCCCGGCACATCGGTGTTCAGCATGCACAGAAAGGGTGGCCGAGTTCTTGTTTTCCTGCTCCCTTTTCTGCTCTCGCAGGTTGCCTGCAGGCTCGAACGCCGCGAAGATTTTGATTTTTCTGCAGATCAGCCGCTGCGCTGCGGCATTTTTAAGTCCTACTACTTTGTGCGCCAGATATCCGAGGAGGTATATCCCGATCTCGGGCTTGTCCTTGCGAACCGCAAGCGCCTTGCGCTCGAACCGCAGCGCGCCGCTGCGGTCGAAACGCATGCAAGGCATTGCACCGAACTTTGCGAAGTGCGCAAAGACCAGTTGCGGCTGATGCAAGAAGCGATTAAAGCGAAACTCGCGCTGAATGAAATCAAAGGCGACCTGCGCCTGCTGGCGAAAGAGGTGCGCGAATTCGAAGCCGCAAAGGCCGAATGGTTGAAAGAACATGCAGCGCGCTACCGTACTGGCTTACTCGAACTCACTGAACCTCAGCGTGCGCTGTGGGCGCCGGCTGAGTCCTTTCTGAAACGTTTCCCGCCGGCTGCGAATTAGGCCTTGAAGATGGGAGTTTGGGCAAAAATCAAAGAGCTGCCGTGGTGGGCGATTAGTCTTTCGCTCGGTATCAATATCATTTCACTCTTCGCCGCGATTCTCGCGATCAGCCTGTACCGCGATGAAATTCCACTGATCGTGGTGAGCTTTCTATTCATGCATATTTTTATCGCGCAGCCGCTCAAAGACTGGCTCATTGCGCGTATGGGCATTGGTGCGCGCTATTCGAGCCAGACGACATTCATGAATTTTGAAAACCGGGTCTCGCGTATCATGCACTTGCAGGACATTCTCGAATTTTTGAGCTGGATGATACGCGCGTGGAAGCTTTCGCGGCTGCGCCTTTTGGTATTCGACACCGAAGACTTTATCTATTACCTCACGAACGACAAACGTGCGCGCAAGATGCGCCTCAAAGATGAACTTTCAGATGAATTTCGTGCAGAGCTTTCCCGCGAACCCGGTGGTCGTTCGATCAGTGCTCTTTCGCCTGCCCTCAGGGCATATATGCAATCGCGCAAAGTGAAGTTTGTCGTGCCATTGCTGTTTCGCGAACGCCTGATTGGCCTCATCGGTTTTAACGAGGTAGTGGAAAAAAACCGCCAGCCTCTGCTCGACCATGCCGCGCACCGCATTGGACTCGCGATTGAAAACGAACAACTCGAAAGAACGGTTCCGCGCAGTGAATTTCTGAAGAAAGAGTTCCGGCTTGCAGAGCGTATCGAGCGTCATTTGAGCGGGGCATCCCAATATAATACCGGATTTTTTTCGATACAGAAGCTCGATACCGCCTGGGAAAAGAAGCACTTTGCCGCTATATTCGGCTGCACGCCCGGCACAAAAGAAAGTGGCATTGGCTTTGCAATGCTGTTGCGGCTAAGCGTCGCTTCGACGCGCAGCAATGCATTGCAGCTGTTTTCGACACAGGGTTATTTCTACGCACTATGCCGCAGTGAAAGTTCTCTTTCGGGTCTCGCCGGCGCGATGAACCAGAGCCTGCGGCGCAATGAAAACCGTTCGGTGGCACTCGAAGGTTTCTTGCTGCAGCTCGACGGCCCCAGACGCACGGTCGCAGTTTTGGCTTTTGGCAGTCACCTCGCATACCGGGATCAGAAAGGCTGGACATGGATTAAAGAAAGTGCCCCATTGGGCGACGATTCTTTTAACCCGGATAACCTGCTGGAACTCGCAGGACAGAAAGAAATCATTCTCAGCATGCGCGAATATCCGTTGTTAATGATAAGCGGCGGACACGATGTCTCTGGCCTTGCGCGCGACACGAGGTCGCTCGGCGCGCAAGGCGGCGGACACGATGTCTCAGGCTCGGCGCGGGACACGAGGTCTCTCAATGTGCCGAGCGGAGGACACGCATGAGCCGGTTTATCTGGTTCGGCACTTTTATTGGTCTGTTTGCCGTCGTGGTGCTGCAGATGGCGGCGACAGTGCGCTATGTTGAACAGTTCAAGCCTGCAATTCTGACGACCTCTCATGGACTGGCACTCATACCGCTGGTCTTTACGGTTCCCGATGGTGCCGTCTACTTGCGTCCGTATCAGGCGTTGCCGAGCGTTGCGCTCACCAGCCAGCATCTGAAATACGTCCAGGCACTGCTGCCGATCTATGCGGCGACATTCTTCTTCTGGTTCACGGGACTCTTTCTCTACATTTTCTCGCGCGTGCGCAGGCTCGAGCGGGCGTATGTGATCTTCTGCCTGTGTATCGTGGCATATATGCTGCTCTTTGTCGATTTTTTTACATGGCACTATTCGGGTAATTTTTTTCTTACGTATAACGTCCTGATCATCGCGCCATTCTTATATCTCTACCGCAGCGTCTATTCGCTGAGCACACAGGGTGGCATTTATGTGGCCATCATTCTCGCGGGTACCGCGGTGTTTTTCGCATTTCCGGTCAGGTCTGCCGGTGACGAGCTGGAGTTCATCAAAATTCTCGGGGTTGTTTTCTCCATTATCTTTGTCTACTGTGCATTTCTGTTTGTGCGCTCCGAGCGCAGCCGTGAACCGGGTATGACCCGTCTGCGCCTTTGGGCCAACAGGATTTTTAACATATCACTGATCTTTGCGGTCGCGCTGCCGCCGGCGTTCTTTTTTATGCTGTATTATGCGCCCGTCAGGGTTGACGTGAACTACAATGCGCTTTTTTTTATCCCGGCCTTTTTCCCGATTATCTTTCTGACTCTTTCATTGCGCTGGGGGCTTGTGACATTCCATGTGCCGATCAGCCTCGTCGCCGTGCGCTTTCTGTATTTTGCCTTTTTTGGATTTCTGTACTGGTTCACGATTGGTTTCAGCCTCGGCGAACTCTACCAAAACGAAACCACGCGACTCGGTCACGTTTTGATTCTGGGTTTCTTTCTGCTGCTCATCGATCCGCTGCGCACCGCGCTTTTAACTTCGCTCGACCAGTACACCAGCGCGAGGCGAAAAATTCTCGATTCGTTTCTGCTGCAGAGCACGCAGCAGATTGCGAATCCCGGGCGCGTGAACCACTTCATCGACCGTCTCGCGCAGTCTTTGAGCGAGGGGTTGGGGTGCTACTGGTCTCGCGTGATTATGGATCGCGACCTGTTCTCCAACTGGGACAGCGACAGCGAAAAGATCGTTTACCTGCCTTCAGACGACCCTTTCTGGGTGCAGGCGAAAACCTGGGTGCGTCCCGGAAAATACCCGGTACTGACGCGCGCTTTTGTCGGGCCGGTACGCGACTTTTTGCAGGGCCGCGGTGCATATATGGTGATCTGCATGGATAAGTTTCAGGCCGGCATCATGATTTCTGAGCGCCGCGAAAACATGCCTTTTTATACCGAGGATGTCCGCTTCTTGCGCCAGGTCGCGCGTGAGGCTGAAATACTGATCCAGAACTACCTGTTTTTGATTGAGAGCGTGAAGCTCAAGCGGCGCGAGCGCGAACTGGCCTACAATGCAAGTATCCAGAAAAAAATCATACCGGGTTTCAGGCAGTTTCCACATTTTTCATTCTGGTCGTACAGCCACGCTTATGAGAGTGTGACCGGTGATTACATCGATCTGCTCGAAATTTCACCCGATACATTTGTTGTGCTTTTGGGCGACGTTAGCGGCCACGGCATTTCAAGCGGTTACCTGGTCGCTTTTGCCCGCGCGTACCTGCGCGGTGCGCTGATTGAACGGCGCGAAAGCCTTGCGGAGGCGTTTGGTGCGCTCAATGAGTATCTTGCGGATAATTACCGCGGCAACGAATTCATCACCCTTTTCGGGCTGCAGATGAAGTTCCATTCAGGGGGCGTAAAACTCAGTTATATCAATGCGGGCCAGCATCCGGCGCTGATACACCAGGGCGAAGGATTGATCAAACTGGAAGAAAGCCAGCGTCTGCTCGGGGTAACCGCGAATGCCTATAAAGAATCGAATATTGAGTTCGACGGGCGACCGTTGCGCATCATTCTCTATTCCGACGGGGCATTCGACGTATTCAACAAATCGGGAAAACTTTTGGGGCAGAAAAAATTCTTTGATTGGGTAACTTCAACACTCGATAAACCGGCACCAGAGCAGCTGTCTTTTCTGCGCCAGCGTATAGAAGGTTATACCGGTTCCGGGGAAGAGAGCGACGACCTGGCGCTCATCATCATACAAATAGGCTGATTGCTCTGGCGTGCCAGTTTCCTTTTCAGGAAACTGTTAAGCGGAGCTAATCCGACTATTCGCCTTTTTTCTCGGCGCGGTTGTAGCGCACGATACGCACGCTGTTGCGCTGCAGTTCGAGTGCAGCCGTCAGCACTGTACCATAATTAATGCGGCCTGCAGATTCAGAGAGCCTTTCATAAGAGACGTCTTTGGGCAGGTCTTTGCTCTGCGTTAAGACGCCTTGCGCGCCCTTATCGAGCTGCGCATAGCTGTTGCCCTGTGGCAGTGCGGTGGCGCTGCGTTTACTGACGGTAAAAAAATACGTGAAGCCACCGGCATCTACCGGGCCGACGACCTGGCCCACAGGGGCAGACAGGCGCTGTTTCACAAATACGTCTGATTGAGAAAGCGCCGTGAGCGTTACGCCGGCATTATCTTTGCCTTTTTTGCTGTCGAGATCGGTTGCGAGGCCAGCATCTTCAATCGCTATGACTTTTGTGCCGGCGAAGGTCGCAACGGGGTCGATTCCTGTTTTTGCCGCCTGTACCAGCGACGCGGTGAAGTCTTTTTCGAGTGTCGCTTTCTTTTCGTTGAACAGCGTCGCTTTGATTGTTTCGCGCTTCGGATTATCGAGCACAGATTTCGGATCTTTGCTCAGGAATTCGGTTTTAAACTTATTCTGGATATCCGCTTCGGATGCGTTGAATTTGGCGCGCAATTGCTTGTCGCGCGATGCCTGGTCGATTGCCACGACGCGGTAAGAGTTCTGTGTTGCGGCAAACCGGGCATCGTCCAAAATCGCGAAATCTGATGCATAAGATGTGCCCTGCAGGCTTTCGTATGCTTTTGCCGGGCCATAGTCGCGCAGCATGTTGCGGCCCACCACCTCGAGCGTCAGACGCCGCTGCGCTAAGAATTCATTGAGCCGTTCTTTGTCGAGTTTGCCGTTGACGATGAATTCACCGAACTGCTTTTTGTAGAAGCTGGCCAGAATGCGCGGTTCGCTCGAGCTTGTCGGTACAAAACCCGCCCGGTTCATCATTTGCGTGAAGAGTTTGCGGTCGATTGCCTCATCGAGCGCCCGTCCGCGAGTCATCTCTTCGAGCATTTTGCGGGTTTTTTCATCGATATTCTTCATGTTCTGCATCATACGCTCTTCCATGCGCTTCTGGTATTCTGCCACTTCACCCTTGGTCAGGTATTCGCTGCCAACTTTGGCCGCATTGTAGGCGTCGATGCGCGAGCTGGTGCCGATGACGTCTGGCATGCCGAAAGAGATGACGATAACGGCGAAAATGAACATCAGGAACAGCCAGGTACCGGCCTTGATGATTTTTTCGCGAAGAGTGACTTCTGATTGAGACATTCGCCAGATTGGATTTTTGATTTACCCCAGCAAACTGAATTCAGCGCCTTCCCTTAGCCAGCCCATGAACGATTACATCACACGCATCGCCGACAATGCCCTCGAGGTCTCGCAGGTGCTGCGGCAGGCTTCTACCGGAAAAAAAAATGCCGTCCTGGCCGAACTGGCCCGGCTTTTGAATGAGAACCGCGGCGTTTTGAAGGCAGAGAATGCGCGCGACATTGCCTATGCTCGCGAAACCGGACTCGAGGCAAGCCTGATCGATCGCCTGAGCCTGAGCGACAAGACTATCGATTCGATGGCGCAGGCCGCGCTCGAAATCGCAGCGTTTCCTGATCCGGTGGGTGAGGTCGTTGAGGGCCATACTCTGAAGAGTGGCGTGCGCCTGACCAAAATGCGCACTCCGCTGGGTGTAGTGGCACTGATCTATGAATCACGCCCCAATGTCACTATCGATGTGGGTGCGCTCTGCCTGAAATCAGGTAATGCGGCTATTTTGCGAGGCGGCAAAGAAGCGATACACAGTAACCTGATGCTGACGAAACTTTTCCAGCAAGCACTCCAGTCGCAGGGCTTGCCCGCTGAGGCCGTGCAATTGATCGAGCAGACTGACCGATCGCTCATTGTCGATCTCGTCAAATGCACGCGGCAGATCGATCTCGTCGTGCCACGCGGCGGTGAAGCACTCATCAAGTTCGTCACCGAAAACAGCCTGATTCCGGTGGTGAAGCATGACAAGGGTGTTTGCAGCATTTATATTGAAAAAGATGCATCTCCCGACATGGCGCGCGAAATTGTCATCAACGCGAAAGCACAGCGGCCTGGCGTATGCAATTCTGCCGAATGCCTGCTGCTCAATAGAGCCTGGTCGCATAACGCAGAACTTTTGCGCGCAGTGCAGGCAGCCGGCATTACGCTGCACAGCGATGCACAGGGCATCGCCGATTTTAAGGCGCTCGGCATCCGGGTCGAACCTTTTCTGAATGACCTGGGTTTCGGGCAGGAATATTTAAGCCTCAATATGAGCGTGCGGCTTGTGGGCGACCTCGACGGCGCAGTGCGCCACATTCTCGCCTATGGTTCGAAACATTCTGAGGCGATTATCACCGAGAATTATTCCCTCGCGCAGCAATTTATCGACGCGCTCGATTCGGCGGCTGTCTTCGTGAATTGTTCGACGCGCTTCCATGACGGCGGCGAATTCGGCCTCGGCGCCGAAGTCGGCATTGCGACTGGCAAGCTGCATGTGCGCGGTCCGATGGGGCTCAGGGATCTCACCACCACACGGTACATTGGCCGCGGGGCAGGGGAAATACGCCAGTGAGGCGGATTTTGGCCGAATCTGACCTTTTTTTTTTGGCGGCACATTTGATCCACCGCACCGCGGGCACTACCGCATCGTTTCTTATATACTGAACCATAACCCGCGTGCCCGCGTGATTGTGATGCCCGCGGCGGCATCACCGTTGCGCGGCGACGAACGGCTCTTTACTTACCGGCAGCGGTTCCATTTTTTACACCAAATGTTTGCCCGTGAAATCCTCAGCGGGCGCGTGCTGCTGTCGTGCCTTGAGAAGAGGCTACCGCAGCCAAACTATACCGTTAATACACTCGGGGCGCTCAGCAAAACCTGTCCGCAGAGGCCGGTTTTAGTGATCGGCGCCGACCAGGCACAGAATCTCCCGCGCTGGCACAAAGCAGATGAATTAATCAAGAATTATGCATATCTTGTATTTGCGCGCCGTGGTGCTGCCGTTGCCACGGTGGCAGGACTTGCCCCTGAAGTAGTGGCAGATTTTGATGAAGATATCTCCGCCACGGAGCTGCGCAATCGACTGGTCTCGATGCCGCCGGGCGAGCGCATGGCTGAAATGCGCCGTTTGTTGAATGAAGGTTAACCCACAAAGTACAGCGCAAAGCGCGTTAGCAGGCGCAGCGGCATAACTTTCCACTGCCGCCATTTTAGCCGGCTAAAAAAATATTGCGGAGTGATTACGATCGCGAACAGGAAAACGACGAGTGCTGATTTGGGGCTGATCAGGCTCACCAGTGCGCCATAGTAAGCCGCCAGCTGTGCAACATGAAAGAGCGGCGCACGCGGGCTGAACCACCACGGAAATGCCTTGTCTTTTTTCCAGCGCGTGAAGGCTTCGACTGTTCTTACACCCGCATTGAGCAGCGGATATTCTTCGGCCTGCCTGACCGCAACGCTGTGCGCAACCTGGCTATGCGGTTTAAGATCGGCAAGCGAGCGCAGAAGTTCATGATAGGTGAGTTTTTCGCCGAGACTGCCGCGCTGCAAAGGGTGTTTTGACAGCAGCAGGGGCTTATTCAGCGCAAACGCATGCCGGTTGAAGTAGCCGCTCGGGTAAAGGTAACCTGCGAGCGCAAGCCTTGCTTCGCGAAAACTGGAACCCGGCATGCTCTCGCGCTCGTTCGTGACCGAGCGCTCTGTGTTCAGTACAGTAACTGCATGTGCCGAAGAAAGGCCCATGAGTAGCCAGACATCCGCGGCAGAAATCAGCAGCGTGTCGTCAAAGACCAATAGCCTGTCGGTTGCCTGCTGCGACATGCGCTCTGCAACGGGAAAATCCTCACCGCTGCGCAGTCTGACATAGCGCACCCGGTCATGCGGCAGCGCCCAGTCGAGAAGCTTCAGCGGCTCGTGGTAATAAATTTCAAGGCTGACAGGCGTCGTGCTTTTGCTGACGACGCGCTTGAGAGTGGCGATGTTCGCGCGATTGACGCGCGAATCACGGCCCGAACGGTAAAGAATCGCATGCTCCGTTACCGTTGGGCCTGCCTGCATGGGGCATTAATCCATCAGGCGCGTTTTTGGACGATCGAACGCCGCGTGAAGGCGATGACAACATAGCCCATCGACAGCGCCATCAGAATGATCGATATAAACTGTGCCTGCGATACGCCGAACACGTCGCGCGGGTTGAGGCGTATGAACTCAATTGAGAAGCGGAACAGCGCATGCAGAAACAGGTACAGGAAAAACTTTGAACCTAAAGGCCAGTCGCGCTTGCGCACCGACCAGAGGAATAAAAAGCAGATAAACGAAAATGCGCTCTCAAAGAACGGGGTATTGATTGCCGTTGCGGCGAGGTTGCCGTTGGCGTGTTTTGCGAGCCATTCTGTCCAGCTTGCGGCACCATTCGGGAAAGCCATACAGAAGGGAGCCGGCCAGTTCATCGTGCACAATCCGCCATAACAGCCGTCACCCGAGAAGATGCAGCCGGAGCGCCCGAACACATAACCCAGCGCCAGCATGGGGGCCAGCGTATCGATGCCGAACAGGATATTGATCTTGTTCTTCCACATGATGAAGATAATTGCCGCGGCGGCGAGAATGAAGCCGCCATACCAGGTGAGGCCTGCCCCGGAAAACAGGTGTGAAAACAGGCTGCCCTGCTGAAATTCCGGTGTGTTGCGGATTTCAATCACATACGCAATTTTCGCGCCGACGATGCCGCCGACGACACCGGCAAGGAGAATATAGTCACCCAGCTGCACTTTTAGGCCAACGCGCGGAAATTCGCGTTCGATGAGCAAAAAAGCGCTGTAGAAAGCAAGCGCCATGGTGATACCGTACGGGGAAACCTGTGCCCACGAGACGATGGTGCTCTTGAGCATACCTTCTTTATAAGCGCACGCCGAGAGCAACAGCGGCGACAGGTAGACAGCAAAACGGAGAAATCTTCGCATACGGCAGATATGCTCCGAAAAACTCCCGGTCAATCGAATTGAAGCCACGCAGAGAGCTGCGCATGGAATGCGCAGCTCTCTGCGTGGTTTTCTACTTTACATCCACGCTTCGGATTTTCACCCTCTGTCATGTTTGAACGCATCGGGCGCGGCATTGGCATGCCGATCAATTCTTTCGGCTATATTTCTGAAAAAAACCTGTGGGGCTATATGGTGCTGCCGCTTTTGGTAACGGCAATTCTGGTAGCCGTCATTTCGTTTCTGCTTTGGATCTATGTATTCGGCGTGATCAGCACCTGGTTGAGTTTCGACGTTTCACACTGGCCATGGATTTTTAAAATATTATTCAGCGCCTTTGCTTTTATCGTTAAGATCCTCGTGTTCTACCTGTTGTTCTCGTTCATCATGCGGATTTATCTCTCTCTCTTCGACATCATTGTGATTCCGTTTCTTTCACCCTTGGTTGAGAAGATTCTGAACAAAGAGGGCATCACCACAATTACCATCAAAAATTCGGAACTCTTTGGCTATATTCTCTCCACGATCTGGTATAGTATCAAGATGCTGATCTGGCAGGCGTTTATCGCGCTGTTGTTGCTGTTCACCGGGCCGCTCCAGCCGTTTCTCAACTTTGGTTTTTCGAGCTATTTCTTGGGTCGTTCATATTTTGACACTGTGTTTGACCTGTTGGGAAAACCAAAGGAGTTCAGTGCAATGATCAAGGGCTTCAGATCTGAGGCTTTCGGCCTGGGGTTCTTTTCGAGTGTATTTGTGCTGATTCCGCTTTTTGGGGCGATTTTTGCACCGATTCTGTGCGTCGTCGCTGCGACGCGTCTTTACGCTGAAAAATACAATAAACCCGCTTGAGCACCGTTTTCCGATTTACGGTCTTTTTGCTATTTCTCGCCTGCGGCACATCGGCACAGGCTAAAATCTTTCTGCTGCTCGACGACCGGTTCAAGGGGTCGGCGCTGGAACAGTCTATCTATAAGTTTGTTCCGCTCACCAGCGCAACAGAAGTCGAGCTGAACTATACGCACGATTTTATTAAAAGCGAAACCGCGTTTGAATTCGGCCGCAAAATGAAGACAGGCGACAGGGCGATCTATATCGGCACCGAGCGCTGGCCCGATGATGCGTACCTGTCAAAAACGGTCAACCGCCGCGAGTGGTTCGACATGCTCGGGAAGATTTCATTCTTAATTGAAAATAATGCACCTGCCTACGCGCAGATGCCGAAGGGCATGTTTCCGCGCAGCGAAATATGGAAAAAATATGCCGAGGTTTCAGCAACGCGCTACATGGGTTTTCATAACAAACACACGCTCGACACACGTCCTGAAAAGCTGGGTGATTCGGCCTGGCCTGGTTTTACCTGCGTGCACGATAGCGGCCGCGAATTTACAGCCGGCAAAAAATCACCCTTAGCCATCGCTAAAGGGCAGTTTATATTATCGTTTCGCACCAAACAACAGCTGAGTTTTGCCGGTAATTTTGTCTGCATCAACACCCCGAAGGCAGATGCGATTTTTGAAGTCCGCGCTATTAAAAGTGACGTATCGCTCGAAGTCGCGACCGGTCGCTTCTCGGCCTGGAACGAAGCGCGGCCGCTGCCGATCACCGTGCGTTCCAACCGGCTCATTACGGCCCCGCTGTCGCTCGAAATTGTTCCCGAAGTGAATCAAACAGCGGTCGATTTTGTGTTCCAGGGAGAGAAAATTACCTGCGAAAAAAACAAGTGCCGCAAAAAAGCTGCGCGTTTTCTGATGCCGGCGCTCAATGAATTTGAAAACCATTTTGAACTCGCCATCCGCGGCAACGGCGCAGCCTATTTTCGCGGCGTCTTTCGCCTGATGGCAGGCGAAATTGAGGTGGCGCGCGCACTGGTAAAATTTACTCCACACAGCTGGGTGGCTGAAACAACCTATGCGCTGTCAAACCCGTCGGAATACCAGTCGCTGTTCTCATGGGGGCTTGCAGCGTTCACGGCAGTCGTACTGCTGCTTTATGCCCTGTGGCGCCTTTTGGTATACGGCGTAGCGAAAATAAGGGCGCTGAAAAAGCCGCCTTTGCCCCGGCAGACGAGCGTATCGCTCGAAGTGATCGCCGGCCAGGCATTCCGTATCACCGCCAGCCAAAATCCGTTTGGCTGTGAGCTTGCCGACTTTGGTGCAATTGTGGATTTTTCCCTGACCGAAGAGACTGTGATTATTGGCCATGGCTCGCGCGGTACGCAGAGTTTTTCACCGCAGGGATTTGTGTACGATTTTGCCGACGGTTACCGCATGCAGTTAAGACCGCTTGCGGTCGGGCGCTGGCTGCTCGATATTTACCAGCTCAGCGGAAAGGGTTCGTCACCGACATCTGCGATACCTTCACAAATTCCAGATCGGCAGGCTGTGAACGTATAACTTTTTTCAGGCAATTAAAGGCATTCTCGTCGCCCGCGTCGACGGCCATGATGCGCGCTGCACTGGCTTCGTTCAGGTGCGTAAAATTTCTGAATGCCGGGCAGAACGGGCGCTTATGGGGCTCAGCAACCATGGCGCGAAACGTGCGGAAATTCATGATGCGGCCGGTTTCATAAAATGAAGACGCTTCGCTCACATCTGTGTCGAGCATGATAATTTCTTTGTCCTGGTTTTTCTCCCTGAGCGTCGAAAACAGCGCGCGCAATGCCGGGACATTTTTGCAGAAGCGCGAACAGTAGAGAGCGCTGACGCCATGGAAACCTTCATCGTCGTCGAGCACCTTGAGGTAGTCGTTCAGCTTTTCGGCGTTTAAGGCGTCCGAAATACCTAGCAGGCTGCCGTCAGCAATGTCGACGTTGTCGTCTTCGAGCGGAATCGCGAGCCATACCTCGTCGCCGTACGCGGCGAGTTTAGCGAGCAAATCCTGCGTGTCGCTGCGCCCGAAAGTGATGCCGAAGGTGACCGGAATACCCAGCGTGCGCCATTTGACGAGATCGGCCTGCGAGCGCACATTCTGCACGTAGATCGCAGCCTGTTTGCCCTGCACGGGGTTACGCGGCCAGAGGTCCTGTGCGTTGCGCACGAACAGTTTGAAATAAAAAGTCCGTCCCGACTGCACGGTCTTGTAGAGGTACATGCCATTCTGCGGCCTGAGCTTATACGTCTCGCTCTTCAGTTTGAAATCATTGCGAAAGAGGGTGTCGAGAAATTTACCACGCCGCGCATTGTCGTAACTGCCTGAACAGGCGATAGAGGCGAGCGGATGGCCTTTCTTTTTCACAACCACGGTTTCGCACAGGCCTTCACCCCAGATCGATTCGAGTTGTTGTATGGTGTCCTGCAGTGCGTCCTGTGCCGCGGCCTGGCCGTCGGCGCTCAGAAATCCCGTCAGCAGGGCGGCTAAAGATATGGCAAAGAATTTACGCATGTTATTTGTTGGCACTGTCGGGCAGAATATAGTTATCATCGTATTGAATCGTGCCGGTGGGTTTTGGAGCGCTGGCCGGGGTGCCCATCAGCACTTCGGGAGCCACGACCGGCAGGGTACCGGGGATATTCATGTAGTAGAGCCGCTGTAATTCATGGGCTAAATCCACCTTCGTTCTGCCGCCCGATTCTGAAGATTTGTCTGCATCGAGAATGAGCGAATAGAATGCATTTTCGCAGTGTGTGCGAAAGGTTGCATAGCGGTCGGCGGGAATCAGGCATGACACGACGACCGGCCCTTGTTCGCTCTGCGCGATCGCAGTCTCTTCGCGGTAGAGTTTGCCGCGGTGGCGGATTTCCCACACCGAGAGGTGCAGGTTCTCACGAAATTTCGATTCTTTCTCTTCGATCAGGCGCACTGCCGGATATTCGCTGGCAAGCCGCGCCGCTTTCTGGTTCACAATTTGTGCGACGCTGAGGGTTTCTTTACTCGCAAAACTGCGCACTTCAATGCGCGCATTGCCTTTGCGGAACTGCGCAATGACGCCGTTCTTTTTTACGGCTTCCCACGTGCGCCAGCTTTCGGGCACATCGAGCGTAAATGCTGACTCGCCCGATTTGGATTCCCATTGATAGGGTATCGCTGAGAGCGCAGCAGAAGCGCACAGTAAACCCAGCGAAAATGTGCGCAGAATGAGACGCATCTCTGTTGATTTTCGGCTTTGGACGCCCCTGAACACGAGGGAATTTTTTCCGCAGCCTGCCAACAGTTTCCTCGCGAGGAAACTGTTAGGCCGCCTGGTTGCCCGGCCGGAAAAAGCGGAGCGCCCAGCCGAGCGACAATATCGCCACGGCGGTACCGGCAATCACTGGCACATTCACCTCGTAATGCGAGACATGCAACAGAAAGACACAGGTTGCCGCGAGGCGTAGAATTTCAGACCACATGAGCCACCGCTTTGCCTCGAGAATTCCCGACCAATTGATGATGCTGTGCCATAAAAGCGCGGCACCGACCCATTTCATCTCATAGCTTAAGGGCGACTTGGGCGAAATCACCAGCAGCATGAGGCCCGCAGTGAGGATTGCATGCACCACGAGATAGGCTTTGCCGCCGGCGAACATCACCGATTCATAGCGGCGCTGGTTCTGCTCTGTAATTTCGGGGGGCAATGGCTTGGCGCCGTCGGGCGACCAGCTAAGCGGCATGAACCAGATACGCAGCTTATTCCATAGGCCGCGCACCTTCAGCATCTCGGAAAAGATAACCTGATAATAGTGGAAGTTGATTTTAATCGGGTTAAACGACTGCGGGTGGCTGTACATGCCATAGACGACTTTTTCTTTTTCTTCGGCAAACGTGCCGAACATGCGGTCCCAGATGATCAGAAACTCGCCGTAGTTTTTGTCGAGATAGCGGTAATTGACACCGTGGTGCACGCGATGGTGCGACGGGGTGGTAAAAATGAATTCGATCGGCTTCCACAGCTTCGGAATAAACTCGGTGTGGTGCAGAAATGAAATGAATAGGTGCAGCGCAGTCATCGTATAGATGTCAAACGGGGTGAAGCCGATAATGGTCAGCGGCCAGAAAAAGAAGAACGAAAACAGGCGCTGCGTGACGCTGGCTCTCAGCGCCACGAAAAAATTCATCTCTTCGGCAGAGTGGTGCGGTGAATGCGCAGCCCACATGATTTTCATCTCATGCCCCCAGCGGTGTACCCAGTAGAAGATGAAATCGACACCCAAAAGCAGCAATATAAAATTCAGCGGGTTCATCTCGATGTGGCCGCCGATGCGGTAATTGTGGTGCAGCCAGCCATAGACCGAGTACACACCCGCTGCGACCAGCAGGTTGGTTGTCTGGTTGCCGAGCGCAGTGCCGAAGTTGGCGATCGCTTCCTGGAAGTGGATGTATTTGCGCTTGAAGAGAAAACATGCTGCGATTTCCAGCAGCACAAAGAAGATGGCGATAGGTGTCAGCAGCGCATAGATGTTCATGCGCTTTCTTTCGACTGCCCGTCGGCGGCGTCAAAGCGAAAACAGGCTCAGCGCAGCTCTTTCAGTTCGTGCTCCCGGCGTTCAATCTGCTGCTCGACACTGGGTGAACGTGTAGCGGGAATGCATTTCTGTGCTGGCGTGTTGGAGCGGCGCTCCTCAAGATTTTCATAGAGTTCAAACCAGTCTATAGAGCGGTTTTCATCGAGAAAACGCACGTTGGCAAGATGGTGTTTTTGCGACAGGTAACCCAGATCTTCGTCGCACGGAGGGACTTCGGGTACAGGTTTATTGCAGTGCGTGACCGCGCCCCAAAGGAAAATAGCTGTGAAAACGGTCAGTTTCATCGCTTTCTTTAGTATCGACTTCTGCCCATTTGATGTTGAGGGGCGAAAGCCCCTCAACATCAAATGGCTTTTCAATCGTAATTGTTTTTCAGCAGGTCTTTGTAAGCGCCTTTCAGGTTGGTCTTGTCTTCGACTTCGCCCTTTTCAGCGTCCATATTCCAGTTGAGTTTTTTCGTCCACTCATAGGGTTTTGGCTTTGGAATTGCCTTGTCTGTCGGGATCACGATGCCTTCGCCCGCGTTGACATTCACTTCGCTTTTGGTGGAAGAATCGGTGACGTTGACCTGGCCTTCGTTCACGCACAGCCACAGGTCGGCCTTGGCTTTTTTCTTTTGGCCATAGGCAAAATAGAACTCGGTGCCGCGCACGGCAGCGACCATGGTCTGCGCGCGGATTTTATAGGTCTGACCCGCTGTGCGCCTGTCGACTTTTGAGAATACTGAGCCACCTTCGACGTCGATGGTGGTTGCGGCACCGACCGCGCTCAGCGTGATCTGCGAATCCGATTTGAGTTTCAGTGTTGCACCGGATTTCAGGCTGATGATGACGGTGCCTTTGCCGGTGCGGATTTTATCTGCCTCGTTGACTATTGCACCGAGAGAGGCTTTTTGCCAGCCTTTGCCGGCATTCACTTCGACGCCACCCGAGACAAACGTCAGTTTGCCGGCGTCAGCCGCAAGCGACGTGGTGACCGCAATGGCCGCCAGTGTGATTAAGATCTTTTTTTTCATGGTTGCTCCTCAGAGAATGAGTCTCACTGCAGTACAGTCGTGGCTGGCTTATCTCGCAGACAACCATAATTTCTAACCGGGGGTCGCCGCAACTGTTCCCCGCCGCAGGCGGGGAACAGTTGCGGTCATACCGCCTTGCTGCGCCAGCAGCAAGGCGGTGAAAATCTGTTTACGGTGTGAAAACAATCTCCAATCGAAAAAAATGCAACGCCAGCAGGTATCAATCCTTCTTATTATAGGGATACTTTTCGCCTCTGTTGCCTGCGGCAGTCGCTTCGTCAAAAAAGAAGAAGTCGTGAAGTTCAGCAAAGATTATGAAAAGGTCTATGTGCTGAAAGAACGTATTGATATTGGCAATTTTGAGAGTCTGAACAAAGGCGCGAAGATGCGCATCTATTTTAAAGCCACCGGCGAATACGTGTCTGTATATGCCTACCCGTACTCGCAACCGCGGGAAGAGGCGCAGGGCAAATGCATTTTGCAATTATTTGAAACCGATTTTCCGAATAAAAAATTCAACGACCAGGTTTTGCGCGACCGCCTTGCCGCTTTGCTCGAAGAAAACAAGGGCAAACTCGACGCTGCCGGTGGGGCAAGCTTTGCCGGATCAGACCTGCAGAGAGTTACGCCTCCGCCGCCGCAAAAGGGTGGCGGTGGTGGAAAAGGCGGCGGTGGACGCGGTCGCCGCGGAAGGTAAGAGAGTCTAATGAAGATTGGTATTTTTGGTCTCGGAACCGTCGGGCAGGGGCTCGTCGAAATTCTGCGTAAGAAGCAGGGCGGCATCGTCGTTGGTGCTGTCGTCGACCGTAGCTTCGCAAAGAAGAAAGAAATTCTCGCGGGTATTCCCGCTTCCGCCGAACGCGATCTGATTCTGAAAGACGATTCGATAGACACTGTGGTCGAACTCATGGGTGGCATTGACGATGCGCTTTATGTTGTGCGCACGGCACTCGCGCATGGCAAAAATGTCGTCACCGCAAACAAGGCATTGCTTGCAGAGCATGGTTACGCGTTGTTCCAGTTTGCCGAAGCACAGGGGAAATTTATCTGCTTTGAAGCGGCGATCGCCGGTGCGATTCCGATCGTGCGCAATATCGAAACAATTTTCCGTAACGAACAGATTACGCGGCTCATGGGTATCGTTAATGGTACCACGAACTACATTCTCACGCGCATGCGCAAAGAGAGACTCAACTACGGCGATGTGCTCGAGGCGGCGCAGAAGGCGGGACTCGCAGAGGCAGACCCGACACTCGACGTCGGTGGCTACGACGCGCAGCAGAAGCTCGCGTTGCTGTTGTCGTTGATTACCGGTAAGTGGGTCGAAGCGAAAAATATCCCGGTGCGCGGCATCACAGAAATTTCCGCACAGGACGTTTTGTGGGCCGATCGTTTCCAGAACCGCATTCGCCTTGTGGCAGATTATACACTGCTCGATGGCAACCACTATATGCATGTCACGCCAGCTCTCGTGGGCGAACAAAATGTGCTCTTCGACATCGAATATGAAAACAACGCGCTCCTGTTCCACGGCGAATATTCCGGCGAGCATCTGTTCATGGGCAAGGGCGCGGGCAAGTTCCCGACGGCATTTTCCGTCTATTCCGACCTGATTCACCTGCAGAATGGCGGCGCGCGCTGGAGCTATAAGCAGGGGCAGGGCTATCTGCCGATTGGTAATATCGCCGACACGTCCTCGGCATTTTATCTGCGCCTGCGCGTGAAAGACCAGCCAGGCGTGCTGGCGGCGATCGCGCAGATCTTGGGTAATAATGCGCTTTCGATTGCCTCGGTGCACCAGGATCACTCTGCCGTCGCGCAGGGTGAAGTCGATATTGTCATTCACACGCATTCTGCCCGGCGCAGTGCATTTTACAAAGCACTGAAAGAAATTCAGGTTATGAAGAATATTGTACTGCACCAGATTTATCTGCCAGTGCTGGGGTGAAATCGTTTGCCTTAGCGCTGGTTTTCCCTGCGCTTGCTCTCAGCGCGCCCTCCTCAACTTTATCACGCGTCGTCGAAAATGCGCGGCTGCTCTCAGTCAGCAGCGCTGGTCAGCAGGCTTATTTACAATCCTGCAAGTACGGGGACGCTCTCTGCGCAGAGTGGTCTGAAATAAATGCGCTATTTCACGCTTCACGAACTGAGCGCGAGGTGCCTGCCGGCCATTGGGCAGAGGCGCTCGCTGACCGCCAGAAATCGTGCAATGTTCCGGTCTTCTATCCTTTTGGCGGACCCGACGTCATTTATCCGCGCCGGCTTTTTCCATCATGCCACGTCTTCGTTTTGGCTGGCCTTGAGCCTGTCGGCGGCGCAGAGCTGTCTGGTGACTTATACCAGCCTGCAAATGCTGCCTTTGTGCGTGCTGCGCGTCGATCCCTCGCGTCGCTGCTTGTACGGGGCTATTTTGTAACAAAGTACCTCGAACGCGATTTGCGTGCGGGCCGGGCTGGTGGAGTGTTGCCGTTGATGCTGATGCAGCTTGTTCGCGGTGGAGCGGTCGTGCAGGATATTCTGGTTCCCGGGCCGGGTAAACATAGCCAGTTTCGCACAGGCGCTTTTTCGAAGGAAAGTACCAATATTTCGGCCGTATGCATTTTGTTCCACGAAGCAGGGCAAGCTCACGTTTTGAAGAAAATCTGCTACTTCAGGCAAGATCTCTCCAACGGCCATTTTGCGGGCAGCGATATCGAGCAACTGTTCCGGGGCGAGGCGAAAATTAGGGTACTTCTGAAATCTGCATCGTACCTGTTGCACAAATCCCGGTTTTCAGAACTGGCGAACCTGTTGCTTGTCAAGTCTGAAGAGATCATAGAGGATGACAGCGGTCTGCCGGTTGCAGCGTTTAATGCCGAGAATTGGTCGTTACATGCATACGGCACCTATGGGCCGCTCTTGCCCGAGTTTCGCGAATTTTACCAACCCGCGCTGGCGGCGTTGGCACAGAAGTCTCAGCCATTGCCTTTCCACATCGGTTACCAGGGTAGTCTTTTGCTGCATCTGGTCAGGAAATCCGCTGTGAAGTAAAAACACTTGCAATGACGGGAAAATAATTCACCTCTGGCGCCATGGACATACTGGAGTACATTTCCGATCATCCTGTCGTCACGGCATTCATTGCGCTGGGCGCGTTTCTTCTTTTCGTCGCCATTCGCGACATGACGCAGAAGAAGCGCACGATTCAGCATAACTTTCCGATCGTAGGACACCTGCGTTACATGCTTGAAGTTGTCGGCCCCGAGCTCAGGCAGTACTGGGTTGCGAACGACAAAGAAGAAATGCCATTCAACCGTTCCGAGCGGCGCTGGGTTTATGCAACCGCCAAGGGGCAAAACAGTAACTTTGGTTTCGGCACCACCGAGCAGCTTTACGAAGCCGGTTACCCGATTATCAAGCATGCCGTGTTTCCATTCCCTGAATCGAAAGCGGTGATCATCCACAACGACCCTTCGGCAATACCCGCGCTCAAAGTGATTGGCGAATCTCATAAGCGCCCCAAGGCGTGGAGACCACCGTCGATTATCAACATTTCAGCGATGTCGTTTGGTTCGCTGGGTGACCGCGCGGTCACAGCGCTCAATCATGGCGCGAAACTCGCGCACTGCTGGCACAATACAGGCGAGGGCGGATTTTCCCCGTACCATAAGAGCGGCGCCGACATGGTGTGGCAGATCGGCACCGGATACTTCGGTGCACGCGATGAAAACGGTTTTCGTCTCGAAAAGGTCGTCGAAAAAGTGGATGAGAACCCGCAGATTCGGCTGATCGAAATCAAACTCTCGCAGGGTGCCAAGCCGGGAAAAGGGGGGATTTTACCCGGCACGAAGGTTACCGCAGAAATTGCGGCAATCCGCGGTGTGAAAAAAGGACACGACTGCATTTCGCCGAATTTCCACTCAGAATTTTCTACGGTGAATGAGATGATACACTTCATTGAACGCGTCTCGGCGGCGACAGGTTTGCCGGTGGGAATTAAGAGCGCCATTGGCGGACTCGATTTCTGGCATGAACTCGCGGAGCGCATGAAAGAGACACGCAAGGGGCCTGACTTTATCACGATCGACGGCGGAGAAGGCGGCACCGGAGCCGCGCCGCTGACGTTTGCCGATCACGTGTCGCTACCGTTCAAAGTCGGCTTTGCGCGCGTGTACCAGATTTTCCAGAAGGAAAAAATTTCCGAGCGCGTGGCATTCATCGGCTCGGGCAAACTCGGTTTTCCCGACCGTGCGGTCGTGGCTCTCGCGATGGGTTGCGATCTGATTAACGTCGCGCGCGAAGCGATGATGTCGATTGGCTGCATCCAGGCGCAGAAATGCCACGACGGCCATTGCCCGGCGGGCGTGGCGACGCAAAACTGGTGGTTGCAGCGCGGGCTCGACGTCGATGACAAGATGAACCGCGCGGCGCGCTATATCAAAGGCTTCCGTAAAGAATTGTTGAGCCTTGCGCATGCGGCGGGCTATGAACACCCAGGGCAATTCACCGGCGAAGATATTGAAATCAGCTCTGGCATGAACCGTTACCGCACGCTGACTGAGGTGCTCGAATACAGGCGCGACCCGGTAGTTTTTCCCGGCATGGCAAAACTGGTCGCGTGAGTGAAATCACTCTGTGCTCTCTGCGTCTTCGGTGGCGCGTGACGCGGTGCTAATTTCCGGAGACTAGCTTGCAAACAACCGGCCATCGATCAGGCTGCGAATGCGGCGATCGAGTGCATCGGGAATCGCATAACTGCCATTGCTGCGGTAGAGCAGCGTGACCTTTTCGAGGTGCGAAATCTCACCGCCCAATTCGGCCTGTGTTCGCGCAAAATCTTTTGAGTCCCTGAGTTTCTCTGCGAGGGCGCGGTACGGTTCGATTGCCCCGCTTCTCAGGCAGGGTGCGATGCGTTTTTCGCAATGGCATGGGGCGGATGTATTGACAAGCCCGCAGTTGCGTCCTAAAAATTCAGCCATTGCTGTTCTTGCGCGTGACAGGCGTTGCCGGTACGCGGCGGGGGAGAGCTCCAGTATTTTTGCGGCTTCGTCACCTGTAAGCTGCATCACCGCACCAAGCACAAATGCCATGCGGTACTTCCGTTTGAGGGCGATCAGCATCGCATGGCTGCAGGCGATTTTGACATCGTTCACGACCGATGCGACGTCGGTTTCAGCCGGTGGTTCTTCCTGTACGCTCAGCGTGCGCGCGGCGTCGCGAAAGCTCACTTCCCTGCGTTCTGCGCGGGATTTTTTTGCGCGCAGCAGGTGGTTTACCGCGATACGGTAAACCCAGGTACCATAGGCACTCTCGCTGCGAAACACCGAGAGGTTCGTCATCACCTTGATCAGAATCTCCTGCGTGTTGTCCTGCGCATCCTGTGGGTGCCAGAGAAAGCGCAGCGCGAGATTGTAGACCGGCTGCTGCGTCGCGCGCAAAATGCGCTCGAGCGCGGCGGAGTTGCCCGCCACCGCTCTTTCGATCTCGGTATTTGGAATATCAATCCAGCCCATTATGCATTCTGGCGGCGGTTTGCAAGCCAGACCGCCGCAAGCGCCAGCAGTGCAGGCACAGACTGGACAAACAGTATTTTCAGAATCGCGGTATAGGCACCAATCAGTCCCATCGCAAAAACTGCCAGCAAAAAGAAAATCCGCACATTCTTTTGCCAGTCGCGGTTGGCGATCAAAAAGCTCCAGATCAGGCCTGCAGCGAGCACGAAGTTATAGGCGCCCTGGTTCTGCGCCATCACCGCGGTCGCTTCAGCGCGTTCGGGGGTCATCTGGAAGGTTTTGAGGCCGTACGCGCTTTTCCACAGGAAAGATTCGAGCACCATGATGTAGCAGTGTATCAGCGCCACAATGCCGGTGAGTATATTTTGTAGTGTGTTCATTGTTTTCTCCTGACTGTTGGATACCGGGGCAGGGCATTTGTGACAGAAAAAAGGGATTTTTTTTGCCTCTGACCGGGCAGGAAATCGCCGCTTATATTTGCTTGCGCGAATTCCCTTCTGGTCTGGCAGTCTGCGGAAAAACTCCCGAAAAAGCGCAAAGCCTCGCGATTTGCCCTAAACTTTTCTGCGAAAAGTCACGGGCAAACCGCTGCTAAAGCGGCCGAAACGGCCTGCTTTTCGCTTTTTCGGTTTCCGCAGACCGCTAGCAGTTTCCTTATTCAGGAAACTGCCGGGTATTCCGCGTGACAATCTGAGCTTTTCTTTCGAGAGAGAGCGGTGTTGGTGACCAGATGGATGTAGAACAGTTTCTCAAGCACATACCCCAAAATGCGTGGTGGTTTTTTGTATTTTTCAGCGCATTCATGGAGAATATTTTTCCGCCATACCCCGGCGACAGCGTCATCGTGCTCGGCGGATATTTATGGGGCGCGGGAAAAATGGGGTTTGTGAGCCTCTCTTCGGCGATCTATGCCGGTAACATTGCGGGTGCGCTTACGATGTATTATTTTGGCGAGCACGTGCTTGAATTTTTCCGCAAGCGCTTCAGTAACAAATGGACGCAGGAAATTCTTGATGCCGAGCGCCTCAAAAAAACCGAACTCTGGTTTGCCAAATGGGGCATCATCGCGGTCATTTTGAGCCGCTTTTCTGCCGGCATCCGTTTTTTCGTCGCGATTGTCGCGGGCATGTTCCGCATGAATATCGTCGTGTTTGTCGTCTGCTTCTCGATCGCCACGCTGCTGTGGAACTCGCTGCTTGTTTACGGCGGGTATGTGCTGGGAGAGAAACTGGCGCAAGGTGATCGAATACATGCAGCTCTATAACACCGTCATCATCAGCCTGATGGTGGTCGCTGCGGCGGCGTGGTTTTTTACCGGCGGTATAAGAAGAAACAGGCGGTGGATTAACTACGCACTAAATAGTATTAACCAATCTTCTTTTTCACGCTGTGAAAAATTGCTGAAACCCTGCGCGCGCAAAAATGCGCTGAATGCTTCGCCCTGAGCCGCGGGAATGCCCGACAGCGCCCATGCACGGCAGTGCGTGAGCGCACTTTTTAAGGGAGCTGCGTTCGCTTCAAAGATATTCGGTAAAATATTTGCGATAAAAACGGTATTGACCGCATCAGTTTTGAGATTTGCGAGTGAAGAAAAATCCCCGACGGCAAAGTGTGCATTAAGCGCGAGTTTGTGCTCTGCTGCATTGAGTTCGAGGTTGGTATTGGCCGATTCAATGGCGAGCGTTTCCACATCATAACCCCACGCTTCGCTGGCGCCGCACAGCAGCGCCGCAATCGCGAGAATACCCGACCCAGTTCCCATGTCGACGACGACATCCGTCAGGCGAATCATTTCTTCGAGAAATTCGACCATCAGCTGTGTCGTCGCGTGTTTGCCGGTGCCGAACGCCATACCGGGCACGAGGTAGAGAGGCCTGAGTCCTGCCACGTCGGGGTTTTCCCTGTCCCATGGGGGCACAAGCGCAGTTTTTGCGGTTAATGGAAATGCCTTAAAAGTGCGTTCGAATTCTTTCAGGTAATCGGCATACTGCACCTGGCCGACGCTGAACGGTGCATCCGGGAGCCCGAGTGACGCGAGTGCCATCGGCACGAAGGCGCGCGCGGGAAACTCCTCGGGAAAAAAGAAAAACAGCTGGGTATCGTCGGCGACGAGGTTTGAGGTTCTCCCTTCTGCATAGAGCAGCTCAAATGTGCTTTGCGCGCCCGAACGCAGAAAGAATTCCTCGACCTCGTGCGCACGGTCTTTGGGTACCGTGAGCTCGATTTGCCAGAAAATTGCTTTAATATAATCGCTCATGAATTTGCGGCTGGCGCTCAGATGCCATCCGTGGCAGCGCCAACCCCGACGCCGCCGTGCGCCTTGGCCCTTTGGGCGGCATATTCATGAGCGAAATAACTGATCACCGCATCTGCGCCGGCACGGAAAAAGGAGAGTAGCATTTCGTCACGCGCACGGTTCCCGTCGAGCCAGCCATTTGCCGCAGCGGCCTTCACCATTGCGTATTCGCCGCTCACATTGTAGCATACAATCGGCAGATCCGATGCGTCTTTCAGGCGGCGGATGATATCAAGGTAGGCCAAAGCGGGCTTCACCATTAAGAAATCCGCACCCTCTGCCGCATCGAGACGTGCTTCGCGCAGCGCTTCGGTCGTGTTCGCCGGGTTCATCTGGTAGGTCTGTTTGTCGCCAAATTTGGGCGCTGAAGCGAGCGCGTCGCGAAACGGGCCGTAGAACGCACTCGCATATTTTGCTGTATAAGACATGATGCCGGTTTGTGTGAAGCCGGCTTTGTCGAGCGTTTCACGCAGAAAGCCCACGCGACCATCCATCATGTCAGAAGGACCCAGAATGTCGATGCCGGCCTCTGCCTGCGCGAGTGACATTTTTGCCAGCAGGTCGAGGGTGTAGTCGTTGACGATTTCGCCGTTTTCCACGAAGCCATCGTGGCCGTCAGAGGAATAGGGGTCGAGTGCGACATCGGAAATCAAAACCGCCTGCGGGAATGTTTTTTTCATCGCGCGGATTATCCGCAGGTAGAAATTCTTTTCCGACCACGAATAACTGCCCGTCGAATCTTTCAGGGCGTCTTCAACTGCCGGAAAAAGAATAAAGCTGGTGATGCCCAAAGACAGCGACTTCTCCATGTGTTTGAGTGCCAGGTCTTCGCTGAGGCGCGAAATTCCCGGCATCGATTTTATCTCTTCGGATTTATTTGCACCGTCGATGAGAAACAGTGGCTCGATGAGCTTGTCGACGCTGATCTGCGTCTCACGCACGAGTGACCGTATACCGGCCGACACACGGTTGCGGCGCGGTCTTTCGTTCAGATAAGACCGGGAAAGGGGAGTTGAGGCCATATCAGAGTTTGGTCGAAGGTTTGCCGGCGAACTTGTTCTTTGTCGCCTGTTCGTTTTCGAAGTCCGTTGCCTGTTTCAGGTGCTCTTCGTAAGGCAAAAAGAAAAAATGTTCGGGATCGAGAATGATACCCTGTTGCGTGCGCATTTCAAAATGCAGGTGCGGACCGGTAGAGCGGCCGGTATTTCCCGAGCTGCCGACAATCTGCCCACGCGCGATCTTGTCGCCGACCTTAACGTACGATTCAGTCAGGTGAGCATACCATGCAACCGTACCGTCGTGGTTCTCGACGAACACGCAGTGGCCATAGGCTCCCTGGTCGCCAACGATCATCACCGTGCCTTCCGTCGCGCCGACAACAATGCTGCCACGCGCCGCAGCGACGTCGATGCCGCCATGCACTTTACCCCAGCGGTTGCCCACGCGGCTGGTAATGCGAATGCCCATCACGGGCCACAGGTACTGGCCTTTTTTGAGTGTGACACGCTGGCGTTCAACCCCCGCACTCTTCAGGTATTCAAGGTGCTTGGGCAAAAAAGGAACAAAATAAAGCCCATTCTTGCGGATGTATTTCTGGTCGGCAGAAAGCTCATTCACTGTGCGAAACAGGTGACCGTCGCATGCATCTTCGCGGCAAAGCTTTTTGATCGCAATATTGGTGGTGACATTGGCCCATACGCCGGCATAACCCTGGTAGGTTTGCAGCAATCGATTGTCTATATCGACCTGCGTGGGCTCGAGCATTGTCTGTGCGCGCTCGGCCATAATCTGCCAGCTCGACTGCGTACCGGTGTCTGCAATAATTGCCGGGCTCAGCGCGAGCGCAAAAACCAGCGACCGCAGGGGAATGGCCGGTTTAAAAGAGGAAACTGAAAGTCGTGAACCGTTTTTAACCATTGGCTCCGGGGTCAGCTGGCGATTGCGCCAGCAGGCCTGCAAGCTCTTTATAGGTCATCTTCTTTCCCTTCTTGACAATGCCTTCGTCGTCGAAGTAGTTAAAGAGGAAATCGCGGCTAAATACGGTCAGATACGAAGAAATCAGCGATTCCCAGGGTGATTGGTTGCTGGCACCTTCGACCATGGCATCGATTGCCCGGTCGAGTTCGGCCAGCAGTGCCTCCGCGCGCTCGGTTTCTGTTTCAAAGCGCAGGATTTCTTCGCGCACGAAGCGTTTGAAGGCCTGGATGTAGGTCTCTTCAGTTTTGGTCTTCTTTTGGTGGAACTTTTCTGCGTCGTTGATCAGCTGGCGCATCAGCAGGTTGGGTTTTTCCTGCTCTGAGAGTGCATTGCGGATATTGGTAATCTGCGGCGCATTCAGTTCGGCTTTGTCGATATTCCGTGATTTGAGGAAATCATCGACCTTCTGGTCAACATAACTTTCCGACAGAAAAAACTGTGCGCTACCTTCGAGTGCCTTGAGTGCCTTGTCGGTTTCTGACCGAATGAGCGCGACGTTGAAGCGGCGCTCAAGTTCGTCTTTCACGCGGGTTTTGAATTCGGCTACGGTATTTGAGCCCTTGAATTTCTCAGCAACAAACGCGTCATTGAGTTCAGGCAGTTTGGGTTTTGCAATTTTTTTGATCGTTGCAATGATTTCATACGTGCGATTTTTCCCGTCTTCCTGCGCTTTGAGGTCTTTCCGGAGTTTAAACTCCTGCCCGACCTTGCCTTTGCCGGCGGCGATTTGGTCTTCGAGTTCACGGCTGAGAGTTCCGGAACCCACCACGAATTCAAAATCTTTATTCACTTCGCCCGACGGTGCATCGTCGATCCAGATTTCAAAATCGACGGTGAGTTTGTCGTTTTTCTCGGCACTTGCATCCGCTGATTCCTGCACCTGGTAATCCGCAAATTTCAGCAGGCGATCGTTGATCTCTGCGGAAACGTCTGTGTCGTCGATCGCCGGCAGGTGGCGCGTCAGCTGTGCGGCCTTGAGCTTGCCGATTTTGACATAGGGAAAGAGGTCGAGCTTAACGGCAAAAGACATTTTTTCGCCTTTTTCCTGCACGTCTTCGATGCGCACGAGGCGGTAAACACGCTCTTCGATTTTCTTTTCGACGTCGGCAAGGTGCTGGTCAACAAGGGCAAAAAGCGTCTCGAGGCGGATGTCAGAACCGAACTTCTGGCGAATGAGATGAGCCGGGGCTTTTCCTTTGCGGAAACCCTTGATTTCGGCCTGCGCGCCGACTTTTTTCAGCGCCTGTTCTTCGGCGGGTTTGATTTCGTCTTGATTTACGGTTAACTCAGCTTTAACGCGGGTCTCTGACTCGCGGCTGATGGATATAGATGGCATTTCGGCAAAAAGGGGATTTTAGACAGGCCGTCAATGAAGGAGCTAAAGAGGCTTTACCGATTAACCATGCCCCGGCGAAGCAGTTCTATGTCGCGGGGAATATCCGATCTGGCCGCAGAAATTGAAACCACGGTAGCCCGTTATGCGGCCGAGCCCGATAACCTTATCCTCATCCTCCACGCGATACAAGACGCACATGGCTATGTACCGCGTGAATCGGCGCTGGTATTATCTGACCGCCTGCAGATTCCGCTCGCGCGCATTTACGAAGTGCTGACTTTCTATCATTACTTCCGCACGGCACCGCCCGGCGAGCATACGGTCGTGGTCTGCCATGGCACAAGCTGCTGGCTGAATGGTAGTACGCCGGTGCTCGAGCAGGCGCGCGCGTTTGCGGCCGGGCATGACGGGGTTCAGGTTAGTGAGGTGCGTTGCGTCGGCTGCTGCGGCCTGGCGCCCCTGGCTTTTGCGGACAAAAAAATCCATACGCACCTCGATGCTGAAAAAACGGCCGGGATGCTGAACGGGCTCAGTAAGGCGGATCGATGAGCGAGCCTAAAGGAATTATCCGTGTCGCGATGGATTCCGGTGGTATCGCTGCGGGTGCGGCAGCCGTCTATGAAGAACTGGCAGGCCTCGCGGCAAAATATCCACAGCTGAAAGTGATCGCTGTGGGTACACCCGGCATGTGTTACGCCGATGCGCAGGCTGAGTTTATCATCAAAGACCGCGCACGCCTGCACATTGGTCGTCTCAACCGCGCCAGTGCACGCCTGCTGTTCGGCGAGTTTGTTGTCAAAGGCCGTCTGCCCTCGCAAAACGATGCGCATGATTACATGATTCTCGCATCGCGACAGCCGGGAGAACTCTCCGGTTTCGGCGTGAAGAGCATCGTGTGTTGCGACACCATGCAGAAGGGCGACGAAGATTTACTATCGCTCATAAAATCCGGTGTGTCGCCCGACGTCGAAATTATCGAAGCCGCTGATTTTGGTTTTTACAACCGCGGCTATGCACTGCAATTTTTTCCGGGCGGGCTGATGCTCGCTGATCTCGCGCGCGATGATATTGCTGCGGCTCTCGATGCAGTTCTGCATGGTAAAACACCTGGTGTCGGCACTGTCATGACCGAACCCGCGCAGAAACGCATTGCGAGCCGCAACTGTGGAAGCATCGACCCGGAGAGTATCGCTGATTACGAAGCCGCAGGCGGTTATGCCGCGCCGAAACAAGCACTCAAATTATCACCACAGCATATTGTCGATGAAGTCCTCGCAAGCGGGTTGCGCGGCCGTGGTGGCGCAGGCTTTCCGACGGGAAAAAAATGGCAGCTGAGCGCAGCGCAGGTGAATGATCAAAAGTACGTCATCTGCAATGGCGACGAAGGCGATCCGAGCGCCTTCATGGACCGCAGCCTGCTCGAAGGTGATCCTCACACGGTGCTTGAGGGGTTAATACTCGCGGGCTATGCAACGGGTGCAAGCGTTGGCTATTTTTACATTCGCGCCGAATACCCACTCGCGACCGCGCGGGTGGAAAAGGCGATCGCTGCGGCGCAGGCGAAGGGTTACCTCGGCAAAAACATTCTGGGCAGCAATTTTTCGTTTGAAGCACGCGTGCGCCTCGGTGCCGGTGCGTATGTCTGCGGTGAAGAGACCGCGCTCATTGCTTCCATTGAAGGCAAACGCGGCAGCCCGCATGCGCGCCCGCCTTACCCCTCGGTGAAAGGACTGCACGATTCCCCGACAACCATCAACAACGTCGAGACGCTCGCGAGTGTGCCTGAAATTATTGTGCAGGGCGGCGCATGGTATGCCGGCATGGGAGAGGGAAAATCCAAGGGGACGAAAGTTTTTGCTGTCTCGGGGAAAATCCGCCGCACGCAACTTGTCGAAGTGCCGCTCGGCGTGAGCGTCAAGTATGTCGTGGAAGATCTCTGTGGTGGCCTCAAGCCCGGAAAAAAAATCAAGGCGGTGCAGACCGGCGGGCCATCGGGGGGCCTCGTGCCGGCAAATTTCATAGAGACACATCTGACTTATGAAGACATGGCGGCGTTGGGCTCGATTATCGGTTCGGGTGGCATGATCGTGCTCGACGAAGATGTGAACATGGTTGAGCTGATGCGTTTTTACCTGGGGTTTAATACCGACGAATCCTGCGGCAAATGCGCACCGTGCCGCATCGGTGGATTTCAACTGAAACGCTATTTTGACAAACTGCATGCAAGGCAGGGCACAACCGCGGACCTGGCACAGGTCGAACGCATCGCGCATGCGATGCGCAGTGCATCGCTGTGCGGCCTGGGCAAGGCCGCGCCGTCGCCGCTCTTCGCAACACTCAAATATTTTTCGCAGGAGTACGAGGCGTGTCTGAAATAAACGTCGAAATCAACGGCATCGCGGTTGTCGTGAAAACGGGCAGCTCGCTGCTCGCTGCCGCGCAGGCTGTGCAGGTGAAGATACCAACTCTCTGTAAACATCCCGATCTGGTGGCGAACGGGGCCTGCGGCCTGTGCATCGTGCGCGTCGACGGTTCGGCAAATATGCCGCGTGCGTGCACCACGCCGGTCGAAGAGGGCATGCGCATTACGACGCATGACGCAGAACTGGTCGAAATCCGCAAAACGGTGCTCGAGCTGATTCTCTCGACGCACCCCAATGCCTGCTTAAGCTGTACGCGCAACCAGAGCTGTGAACTGCAGACGCTTGCGTCTGATTTTGGCATTCGCGACGATGCGTGGGGTCATTTTGTGCCGGGGGTGCCGAATGATATTTCAACCGGCTCGCTCGTGCTCGACTTCGACAAGTGTATCAAATGCGGCCGCTGCGTCCACGTCTGCCAGGATTTACAGAACGTGCATGCGCTCTCGTTTTTGGGGCGCGGCATGCAGACGCGCATGGCACCTGCGGGCGACATTCTGCTTGCAGAATCTCCGTGCGTGATGTGCGGGCAGTGCTCGGCGCATTGCCCGACGGGTGCGATTGTCGAGGCCGATGAAACGACGCTTGTGTGGGATCTCCTGCGCGGAAAAGATAACTACACGGTGGTGCAGATTGCCCCTTCGGTGCGCGTGGCGATCGGCGAAGAGTTCGGCTATGAACCCGGCACGAACCTCACCGGGCAACTTTACGCTGCGCTGCGTCGCCTCGGTTTTAACGCGGTCTTTGATACCAATTTTTCGGCCGATGTCACGATCATGGAAGAGGCGAATGAATTCGTCGAGCGCTTCAAACACGGCAAACGCGATATGCCGCTCATCACTTCTTGTTGCCCGTCGTGGACGGACTACATGGAAAAACTGCACAGCGATTTTATCCCCAATTTTTCATCGACCAAATCGCCGCAGCAAATCATGGGCGTTTTAGCAAAGACCTACTATGCGCAGAAGATGCAGGTTGACCCAGCGCGCATGAAGATGGTGTCGATCATGCCTTGCACCGCGAAGAAATACGAAATCACGCGGGAGCATGAAATGTTTGCTTCGGGGCATAAAGATGTCGATGTGGTTCTTACCACACGTGAGCTCGCGCGAATGATAAGACAGGCAGGCATTGACTTCCGAAACCTTAGGCCGGAGAAGGCGGACAATTTTCTGGGCGCCTATTCGGGTGCGGGCACGATGTTTGGTACAACGGGTGGTGTGATGGAAGCGGCTTTGCGCACAGCGCAGTATTTACTGACAGGCGAGAAACTACCAAAACTTGTTTTCGAAGAAATTCGGGGGCTCGAAGGTATTAAAGAAACGAAAGTGGTCATAGCAGAAGAAGAAATCCGCATTGCCGTCGCGCATGGCTTAGGTCATGTCGGTGAAGTTCTCGAACGAGTGCGCACGGCCAAAGCGGAAAACAAACCGATGCCCTACCACTTTATCGAAGTTATGGCATGCCCGGGCGGCTGCATCGGCGGCGGCGGACAACCATATGGCGTCACCGATGCTATCCGCAAAAAGCGCATGCAGGGACTCTTTGCCGATGATCGTGACAAAGCAATCCGCTGTTCGCATGAAAATCCCGAGGTGCAGCAGGTCTACACGGAGTTCCTCGAAAAGCCTCTCTCAGAAAAAGCGCATAAACTGTTGCACACGACCTACCACGCACGCCCGGTATACAAAAAATGACGCAACTTCGCATTGCAGCACCCAAATCGCTCGCAGCCGCGCCGCTCATTCTGCTTGCCGCGGAAAGACCCGGTGATTATGAACTACATTTTTTTACTGATCACGACCTCGCGCTGGCTGACCTGCGAATAGGCAAGGTCGATGTGCTCTGCACTGGCCACAGGGAAATGGAAAGACTACCTGAAATAGGCCGCCCGCATCGGTTGGCGACATTCGTCTGGGGCTTGTCTGCGGTCATGGTGCGCGAGCCAGGTATAAAGAATCTGGTGGATTTAGCACGCGTACTGAATAAAAAATCCGGGGAGGCATTGACGTTGCCTTTTGCAGAGAGCCCGCTGGACCTGGAGATTCGGGCATTGCTCAGAAAGTTATTACCGGGGAAAAATATGCCCCTTGCAAACGCGCCGCTCCTGCAGACGTTCGCCTCTTTTCAGGATGGCAAAATTGCCGCGGCGGTCTTGCCAGAGCCGATGGCAACGGCGCTCGAGATGAGCGGTGAGGCATTTCGCCTTGCGGACGTTGCCGAATTGCAGAGGCAGGCGACCGGCAGGCCTTATTCGCCGCAAGTGGCATTGTTCATGGGGCAGGAGAAAAATCCGCCACCGGATTTTATGGCGCAGTTTGAAGAGTCAATCCTGCGCATTCGCCTTGCTGCCGCGGCAGATCTCAGGCACGTCGCAGATGGATTGGCCATCGGGCAAGCTGCACTCGAACGCGCACTCTCGCATGCCATTTTTGAACTGCCTGCGGCCGAAGAGGTTAAGGCCCGCGAAGAAATCTACGCCGCACTCCTGGCGGGTAAATTAAACTGAACATGCGCACGCTCAGGCGTATACTCTCCGCGCCGCTCTATGCCATCGCGGCAATTATTGTGCTCGTTGAAGACTGGCTGTGGGATGACCTGCAGCGCATTGCTGCGTTTATCGGCCACCTGCCGGTTTTTCGGCAGGTCGAAGCGCTGATTGTGCGGGCGCCCCGCGGCGTTGCGCTGCTGCTTTTTCTGATTCCGTCGCTCGTGCTGATTCCTGTGAAATTGCTCGCACTGTATTTTATTTCCGGCGGGCATGCTCTGCTCGGGCTCGCAACAATTATCGCCGCGAAAATCGCCGGTACCGCTTTGGTTGCGCGCCTCTTCACGATCACGAAGCCAAAGCTCCTGACCTTTACCTGGTTTCGCTGGCTCTATGAACGCATCGTGGCGTTCAAAAGCCGCGTGTACACAACCATTCGGTCTTCTGCGGTTTATCAGTTAGTGCATTCCGCATTGACGCGCCTGCGCGCGGGGTTTAAGGAATGGCGCCGTGATAAGAAAAACTGGCTCAGGCGGCGCTGGCAGGCAATCTTGCGGCATCGCCGGCGGTCGGGCGCCGCAGAGCCTGGGGTTACATCAGTTCATATAGCCAGTGCGAAAGCCGATGACGAATCTGTGAAAAATCCGGCACCGCGTGGAAAGCGAGCTTCACGGCCGGGTTACTCTGGTGCTCGCCGGGCAAAAAAGCCACCTCGCAGCCATGCGAAACCGCGGCGAGCTCGGCCTTAACGAGGTGTGACCAGCGGTTCTTTTCTAACCATCGGTCAAGTTCAGCAAAGAGCCGCGTTGCTTCGGTCTCGCTTTCAGCTTCAATGCGAATCAATCCGACGAGGTTTTCCAGATCAGGGATTTCGGTATCTATGGGATTTGCTATGGTCGCTCTCATATGCATAGATGACGCAGACGGCTTGATTTTGTTTTAATTTTTTTCCCGAATGGCGCTTTACGCAGGGTGGGCGGGCCGGACGCTGAACTACCGAGAGTACTATGGAGAACATGACGCCCCCCTTAATGACCAGAGAAGAAGAACAAAAGGCGGTGCGGGTACCAGATGCCAGCCTGTTTTCAGAGGGATTACCCGCAGTGATAGCGGGGGCGGTCGAGCGCACTTGGGCTGAACCCTATATTCTGCTGCGCAATCTGCTCGGCAAAGAAGCGGAGAACCTGCTCGAGGTGCCGGCGCGCCTGATTGGCACCGTGGCAGGCAAAGTCCTCGCGCCGCTGTTTCAGGCCGCCGCGAAACCCGGCGACCATGTTCTCGAACCGGCAATGCAGGCCACGCGGCTGGCCGAAAATGCGACGGGCATCGTCGGTGAAGATTTTTATATTAATGAGAAGAAAGTCGTGCGGCGCGTGCACACCTGCCCGTATAAGAACAGGGAAGGCGCGACAATTTTATGCCATGTCGGCGAGGCCGCGGGGCAAGAGCTCTTTGCCGGCCTGACACCGGGTATCAGGCACACAGTCAATGTCACCATGGCGCGCGGCCACCAGTTCTGCGAATACAGCTACGAGATCGGTTAAAAGACATGAAATTTCTCCGTATATTTGTTTCGGGCATTCGGGCGAAGCTCGCGCTTTTTACCGGCAGCCTGATTACAGTGACAATCATCGTGCTCAGTTTCACGACGGTGAACCAACAAACTGCAATTCTGACCGAGAGTTATGAGAAGCAGGCCGCAATTTCAAAAAAATATATCTCGGCACTGGTCGTTGAACTCAATAATATCGCACGCAACCTGATTCAGATCGAAGAATTCCGCCGGCAGATCGATGAGCAGCAGAAGGCGCTCAAAGTTTACCAGACGGCGAAGACCGTGCAGCAGGATAAAAAACTCAATCTCGGGCTCTTTAAGACAAATCTGTTTGGCGCGATGGGAAGCCAGACCGTGCATTACGTGGTCGATACATATTATTCCCGCTACCTGAACGCCAACGAGCTGCGCCTTTTAGAAATGCGGGTGAGGCAACAGCTGGGCAGTGATATCGGTACACCAGTATCGCTTGCAGATTGGGCAACGCTGCAGGGCTATGCGCACAAACTGGTTGGCCTCGAAGATTCCAAAGAAATTGTTAAAATCAGAAGTAAGCTCGACGCCAAAATCGCGGCGTTGCTGATACCTTCGCGCAAAAAAATTATCGAAGACACGGGGCTCGAACAGAAACTCTTTCGCATCCAGACTTTCCCGGTCGTTGATCTGAGCGCGACCGATAAAATCCAGTCGTCATTCGACACAAATCTACTGAGTACTGAAAGCGCGCTTGCGCCTCTCGGTGACCACCCTATCCTCGAACAGAGTCTGCGCAAGATTTTCCCGGTGATGATTGCGGCTCCACAGCAGGATATGTCATCCGAGGCGACGGCGTTACAATGGAATGGTCTCGATATCCAGGCGCTCTATTCACCGCTTTACCAGCGGCCGATTTCAACGGCGTGGGCGCACCGCATGCTGGCGCACCAGTCTATTCTTGTGGATCTTAAGGCGTTCCACTCAAAAGATGCGCAGGTGGCGGGAGAGATTGCCAAACTTTATCCAAAGCTCAAGGCTCGTCTCAAAATCCTGCGTGAAAAAAAACCGCCGATACCGCCCTATTACGATAAAGAGTTCACCTCCCTCTACAAAAGCTATAATAAACTGGTGGAAGAACGCGATAAGGCTCTCGACGCCCTGACCACGGGCAAAAAGCCCGACGCCCCCGTCGATGCCGGCATAGAGTCCCTGCGCGCACTACGCGAATCAGCCTGGGAAGATTCGATCATGCTGCGCTACGAAAACGATGAGGCCGAATTCGAAAAATACCTTAATGTGCCTAAAGAACGCGACCTGGTGCGCAAGCGCTGGAAGCTTCTGCGCAAATGGCTGAGCGACGCCACCAGTGAAACGGCGCCCGATGCGCTCAAGCGGCTTTACGCCAACGGGCAAATTGCCAAATCGCGCAGCGAGGCAGAAGAACTGTTATTTGAGCTTGATTCCAAACCCCTGTTTAAGGACTCCGCAGCGACTTTTGCCGTGCTCATTCTGCAAGATAACCTGACAGGCGTAATGCGCACTCTCGTCGACCGCACCGCGGGCGTGGGGCTCGTTAAGGCGAACCGCAATAAAATTCTGATTACGGCGGTTCTGATCGGTCTCATTTCTATCCTTTTTGCGGTCTATATTTCCGGTGTCGTGGTGCAGAAAATCAAGCGCATTATTCGCAGTGCCGAAGAGGTCGGCCGCGGTAATCTCAGTGTCGAATTTGAACACGGCGGCAGTGACGAATTCGGCAATCTCACCGTAGCGCTCAACACGATGGTGAGCGGACTCAATGAACGGGAAAAAATCCGCGGCATCTTGGGGTCGATGATCGATCCCGTAGTGGTGAATGAGGCGATGAAAGACATGCAGGCGCTGAAGCGTGGCAGCGAAAAAAATATCACGGCTTTCTTCTCCGACATCGCTTCATTTTCCGCGATTTCCGAAAAACTTTCTTCCCCCGACCTGGCCGCGCTGTTGAACGAATACCTGTCGGCGATGACCATTATTCTCAAAGAACACGAGGGCGTCCTCGATAAATATATCGGCGATGCAATCGTCGGCATCTTCAATTCTCCCGTCGATGTCGAAGACCATGCTTACAAGGCCGCGCTGGCCTCAATCAAGATGCAGGCGAAACTTGTCGACCTGCGCAAAATGTGGGTGGCAGAAAAGAAATATATTCCCGAGGCGCAGACGATGAAGTTCCGTATCGGCCTCAACACCGGGCTCGCCAAGGTCGGCTTTATGGGCACCGACGCGCTTGCCTCATATACCATGATGGGCGACACGGTCAATCTTGCTGCCCGCCTTGAGGCAGCGGGTAAAGACTATGGGGTTTCCATTCTCGCGAGCGATGCGGTCTATGAGCAGATTAAAGGTCGAATCTTTACGCGCCGCGTGGATGTCGTGCGCGTCAAAGGCAAAACGCAGCCGGTAACCCTGTACCAGATTATATGCCCGAAAGGCAAAGAGAAAGACCACCATGCCGACTTTGTAGACCGATACGAAAAGGGACTTGATGCATACCTGCAGAGATCGTGGGATGCCGCGATCGGCTATTTCAACGAGGCGCAGCAGATTCTGAACTCCTCTGACAAGTCGTCGAAACTATTGATCGAACGCTGCCGCACTTATAAGGTGACACCACCCCCACCCAACTGGGATGGTGTATTTACCCGGGAGACAAAATAGACGCACGGAAATTTCTGGCTGACAGGCTATCCCGCGCCGCACAGGCATGGGCAATGCGTAAGAAAATTTTCTACCTGCTGGCTTTTCTGCTGCTCTCCATGTGGGTGCACCACGTATGGTTGCGCGTGGGCAAACCCGCGATGACCGATGCGGTGCGTAAGAACCACGATAAAGACTTCGTTCCTCTCACAGCCGGTACGACCGCGTATGAGCTCCACAAGGGTGACGGGCCGTTGGTTGTGCTGGTGCACGGCTTCTCTATTCCTTCAGCGGTATGGGACAACACATTCAATGCGCTGACCGAAGCTGGTTTTACCGTTCTGCGCTACGACCTTTTTGGCCGGGGCTTTTCTGACCGCCCTGATACGAAGTATAATTCTGACCTATTTGTTACGCAGCTGAAAGAACTCACCGAAAAACTCATTCCCGGAAGAAGATTCACGCTGTGTGGATTGTCGATGGGCGGCGCAATTTCAGTCGCCTTTGCGGACAAATACCCGCAGAAGGTCGAAAAGCTGGTGCTGATCGACCCGGCGGGATTTCCCATGGCAACACCGGCGGCTGCCAAAATTGTTAAAGTGCCGCTGATTGGCGATTATTTTGGGCGCGTGTTCGCGCGGCGCGCGATTGAAAAAGGTATCGCCGATAATTTCACCACCGGCACTCCGCCGATTTTGATGGCGGCAACGCTGCAGCAGACTGAATATTCGGGTTATGCTGACGCAATCGTCTCGACGATACGGCATATGAATATGACCGGCATGGAAGAAGTGTATCGGCGCGTCGGCAAATCAGGAAAACCCGTGTTGCTGTTATGGGGACGCGCCGACAAGGTTGTGCCATTTGCGAATGCTGAAAAAGTCCGCGCCGCAATGCCTGCCGCAAAATTTGTGGAGCTTGAAAAATCCGGTCATATACCGACGATTGACGAAAACGCCAAAACGCACCGTGTGATACTGGAATTCCTCGCGGATGCCTGATTTGTTCTGCCGATTCAGGCGCTGAATAGTTGCAGCGGAGCGCGAACGGGAGCAGTCAGTCCCAGAAACGGGAACTCACGCACCGACCGCCATTTGCCGCGGTGTTCCATGAGGTGCGCCGAGGCCGCCATGAAGCTGCCGGACAATTCACGCTGAGAGAATTCAATCCACGCCTGCGCAAATTTTTCTTCTGACAGATCGCGGCTCGCCACGGTGACATGCGGCGTGATCTGCCGCGAGCCGATAGCGGCATCGCTCAGCGAACCTTCTGCCCGCAGTTTCCAGAACAGTATTTCGCGCAGCCGCTGGAAGGGTGCAAAATCTTTGATAGCGGCAAAAATCGTGTGTGCCGGAAAAGCGCCAAAGTTCTGCAATTCGGCCTCAAAGGGTGAAGATTCGGCGAAGACCTCGTCGAGGTGGCCAGCCAGGCGCCCCAGGTTTCTATCGTCGTAGAGAAAGGTATCCTGCATCGTAATGTGGCAACTCGGTTTGAGCGCGGCGACCGAATTAAAACGACCGGCAATTTCGGTTTTTAGCTGCAGGATAAGTTCTTCCAGGGTGTCTGGAAGTAAAACGGTGATGCAATACAGCTTATTCATGTTCCCTCCTTTACATAGATCTGCATGAACCCGGGTTAGCCTGCGGTAAAGTTAAAAAAAAGTTATTTCCCAAAAATACTGAGCAGTGGTGTCAGTTTTGCATGCGCAAGCCCATAAAGATGTGCCAATAATTTGGGCGTACAGTTTTGCAACGGGCGAAATATTCAGGGCTTTGCGGCTGCCAAAGCGTTGCCGCAATGATTCAGGGGCAAACTGTGGCACATGAAGTACGGTTTGGAAGATTTGAAAGACGCTGTCGTCATCGTGACAGGTTCAGGCCGCGGTATTGGCCGTGGTATTGCTGAAACATTTGCTGCACAGGGCTCGAAGCTTGTGATCACCGACATCGACGCGGCAACAGCCGAACAAACCGCACAAGAAGTCGCCAAAATGGGCGTTGAAACGATTTCGATGGCCTGCGACGTGTCTAAATACGACCAGGCCGAAGCACTCGCTAACAAAGCAGTCGAAAAATGGGGCAAGGTGGATGTGCTCGTGAACAACGCCGGCATCACTATGGACGGCCTCTTTTTACGCATGAAGCCAGACCAATGGCAAAAGGTCATCGATATCAACCTGACAGGCACTTATAACTGCGCGCACGCGGTCGTGAACCACATGCGCAAAGCCCGCAAAGGCGCTATTATCAATATCAGCTCGATTGCCGCCGGCGGTAACCCCGGCCAGGCGAACTACAGCGCATCCAAAGCCGGCGTGCTCGGCTTCACATATGCGCTGGGCAAAGAGCTCGCACCGATGGGCATTCGCGTCAACGCAGTTGCCCCCGGTTTCATTAAAACCCCCATGACTGATAAAATACCCGAGAAGATCCGCGAGCAGATGATTGCTGCGATTCCCCTCAAAAGACCCGGCGAACCCGATGACATTGCCAAAGTCATCCTGTTCCTCGCGTCTGATTTGTCCGGTTACGTGACTGCGCAGTGCATTCACGTTAACGGCGGACTTGCCGGCCTATAATTTTGATAATATGAAAATTATGGCAAAATAAACCGGGATGGCCTGACTCGCGCAAGCGTTTTCAATCCGCCCCAAAAGGAGACCCAAATGGCTTCAACAGAAGAAATCATGGGCAAAGTAAAAAAAATTATCGCTGAGCAACTCGGTGTTGACGAAGGCGAAATTAACAACGAGAGCCACTTCATCGACGACCTCGGTGCAGACTCACTCGACACTGTTGAGTTGGTAATGGCGCTCGAAGAGGAATTCGGTATCGAAATTCCTGACGAAGACGCAGAAAAAATCCAGACAGTCGGCGACGTACAAAAGTACATCGAAGAACACTCTTGATTTTTCTTGGCTTGT
>JAXMHE010000026.1:0-51523 GCA_046346945.1 Turneriella sp. | reverse complement strand
GGCTAGTGCGAAAGCGTCGATATAGGGTTCCATCGCCGCTGCGGTAACAGCCTTGGCCGTGCGCACTTCGAGAAGCTGCCTAGGTTCGAAAAACCGGCGCGCTGCGCGGATAGCCCGGTTGCGCAGTGAGTGCGCATTCATAGCGGCGGTGGTTCGCGGTAGAGCAGATCGAGCGCGTGTGCAAGGCTTTCGTAGTTCTGGTATCCCTGGCAAAGAGGGAAATATTGCCCTTGGCGGCCGTACACAATAGTGGGAAAAGCCTCTGCGCCGATTTCGCGCGCGCGCTCGAATTGTTTCTCTGCGTGAGGAAAAAACTCCCCGCTCGCAATACGGGAGACGCTCTTTTCGGTGTCGAGGCCATATGAGCGAAATAAATCCGCATAGCTTGTCGCTTCTGACAGATCGCGGCCCTCACGAAAATTCAGACTTAGAATTTCATCGGCGAGTTGCATCGTGCTGGTTTGCGGTTTCTCTGCCAAAATCAGCGAGAACGCAGCCGCAGGGATACGGGAATCCTGCATGGTGTTACGGTTGCGCATGCGGGCGCGGTGCGGCTCGGAAAAAACCGCACCGGTCATCTGTTCGACCCGGGGTATCGCTTTTTCGATGTAAGCCGCAAAATCGCCCAAGGGGCCGATGCGTTCGCCGGTGACGAGACCGCCACAGAGCGCTGTGAAATCAAAGCGGTCAGAGAAATCGGCCGCAAGTTTCTTCATGGTTTCGGCGATGCCCCAGCACCAGCCGCAATAGCCGTCAAAAACGACGATGATTTCTGCCTTTGCTGCCATATCAGGTTTTGGTTTTGGGCTCCGGCTTCTTTTCCGGTTTGGGTTTTTCGCGGAAGTTGCGCGTACCATTCACGTGGCAGCGCGGTATGCCTGACATACTGCGCCTGTCGAGCAATTCGTCGAACCAGGTGTCGTATGATTTGCCGCGCAGGGTTTTTGTATAGCGGTCTGACCAGCGCAGCCAGTCGCGGCAACGTATGCCGATATGCAGTTCGTTATCAGGCCCCTTTTGGATTTCATAAATGGCGATATCTTCCGAGTCGCCTGATTGGTACACGATCGCGACCTTTTTTCCCCGCGGCAGGTTTTCGTGCATACCCATGTACAGCTTTTCAAACTGTTCGCGCGATGTGTATTCCCAGTCGAGCGCGTTGCTCATAAAAACGATACTCACGTCGGCGCTGCGCGGTGAGAGCACCGCATCGTGGATAAAACCCAGCTGTAGTTCGGTTTTGCGAATAGATGGCAGGCCCGTGAAATGTTCAAAGGCACGCAGGCAGCGGTCACGCTCCGTTGCCATGCAAAAAGTCAGTTCACTTTGCACTTCTTCCCGGCGTGGTGGCTTTACGTCGAAATGTGCAATCCAGCCGAGCTCGATTCCGCGTAGCAGAGAGATTGTGTCTGCGCCCTCGGGTTTGTTGCGCACGTTTTCATGGAAATCAAAATGCGCTTTCAGAATGCGCCAGTCTGCGTCGATCGAAACCAGATGGTCGCAGTTCATTTCCTGGTACATCATATAATACTGCGCAAAACCAACAGTGAAGCAGTCTTTTGCTTCGGGATACATGCTTTCGAGCAGGCGAAAGATACCATCGACACCGCGGTCGTTCATCTTAAAAAAGTTGAAACAACCTGCGATCAGCGAAGGTAGTACATTGTTATACCATTTCTGTTTTGCGGGTTTACGGAAATTCAGGGTGGATGAAAAGTTCTTCGCTGCCTCTTCATCAAATGCCGTGTTCTCAAAGATCATATTGCAGATGGCATCGCCATGCACTTCAAGAACAGTGAAGAGATCTCTAATGCCGCCGTTTCTGTATGTATCACTATCGATGTCGCGCAGGTACAACTGGTGCTCAGGTGTCACTCGCAGCACGGCGCGGCTCGAACAGTGTACCAGGGGGATACAGAAAATGGACAAAAATGCGGCACGGAGAGAAAACTGCGACAGCATATCACGCTTCAGGGAGAGAGAATGACCGCAAAAAAAGCGCGGAATAAAGTGGGACAGGAAACAGGACTGTGCATGGGCTAGATGGGGAAAGCGGCTCTACCCGTTGCGGTGGCAACACAAAATTGTTAAAGGTTGAATGGCTCCATTGAACCCGGTGTGCGGTGCAAAGTAACCGGCGGCTCGGCAGGAGACCAGCGGAGTACAGCGTTCTCTCCCTGGATTTCGAGCGCATGCCCTGAAAAATTCAGTGTGTTTCCGGCGATGCGTTGGTTTTCGAGCTTCACTGCCGTTTCGCCATGCGTCCCCTGCAGGTCGGCGATCTGGTATTGTTGCCGTATTTGCAATCGGGTTTTGCCGTCTGCGCTTTGCCATTCACCGGAAAAATTCGCCGGCATAATCCAGAAGTAGACCACGCGTGAATTATCGAGCACGAATTTGCGGCCGTCGTACTGCCAGTCGCCCATGTGCCAGTTATGCGACACGATACGCGTGCCGGGCCTGAGTTCGCGGAAGAATTTGGGCTTGAGCTTCTGGTTGATACGATCGCTAAGATAGATGGCGATAATCGTGGCGGACGATAAATCCGCCGCAAACAGGTTCTCGGTCTTTAGCGTGATGAGGTGTCCCACATTCTGCTGTTTTGCCGCTGCGAGGCCACGCTCGATCAGTTTCGGATCAAGGTCATAGCCAATGCCTGTGGTGCCGAAACGGCGCGCGGCCGCGGTCAGAATGCGCGCGTCGCCGCAGCCCAGGTCGAACATAACATCTTTCGCAGTGGGGTGCGTGAAGGCAAACATGGCGTCATAGACTTCGGGCTGTGTTGGCCCCCAGACAACGTCGAGGCGCAACTTGTTCTTTGCGCGCAGAAGTTTATCCATCTGCTCTTCGCTTTCGGTGTAATGTAGAATCTTAACCGTGCGGCCGAGTTTCACCTCGATCATGGGCAGATCGAGGTTGTCGGATTTATAGCGTCCTGTATATCTTGACCGGTCGGTAACGGGCGTGATTGCCACGGTGCCTTTTTCGGGCCTGAGAAAATCAATCTGCACCTGCCCGTTATTTTCCTTCCATTTTGCGCCAGCGCTTTCGGCCTTGATGCGAAATTCCATCGTCAGGCTCGGCAGGCCTTCGACATGTTTGTCATAAAGTTCGAGTCTCATGAATTGGTATGAAAACTTTTCCGATAGAAACCAATAGCCCTTTTTGGGCGTTTCGAGCGTGATTTGCGTCGTCGGTTTAGGGGGACTGCAGTTAACCAGGCCAGTTAAAGCAAAAGCGCAGCAGGCAATCAGATATTTCACAGCCCGGGTTTACCCGCGTTCGCCGACGCTCTGTCTATGGCTTTTTGATGCGGGCAGGCAGCAGCCATTCATTCCATTCGTCGCCAAAACCTTCGTAGTGCACGAAGCTCTTGTTGCCGTCTTTTTTTAACACTTTGGCCGGGTACCACTTGCCCTTCCATTCGGCGAGTACAGTATCGTCGGTAATGATGCGGTCATCCATGACCCACTCATTCCACTCGGCTCCGTAGCCGGGATAGGTGATGTAATGGAAACCTTCTTCTTGCTTGAGCACTTTTGCGTCGTACGCCTTGCCGTTCCAAAGCACGCGAATGCCTGTGCCCGCGGGAACCTCGCGGAACTGGAAAGGTTTTGCGCTCGTGTCCGGTATAGTCTGCGATTTTTTTTCGCTGTAAAAGAAAAATTCTGCGCGCAGTGAATTGCCACTGCGACCGACGATGCGCGCGGGTTGCAGGTTACCCTGGTATGGCGCCAGCATGTAGTTGCCGGTTCCGGGTGCTTTGCGTCCCGTTGCCGTCGCGAGCACCAGGTTCTGGTCGACACCGGCAGTCACAAAACCGTTCCGCTGCCTTTCTCGGTATTTCATTGCTTCGGCGATTTCTCCGTTGGTCTCTGCGAGCGTGATGGTGCCATCGCCGTTGCGGTCACAGTACGCGCTACCCGACAGGCATTCGATCCACGTCTGCGTGAAGGTCCAGTTGCCTGTCGAAGCATTCGACGCGGTTGAAGAAGCTAGCACAAAGCCTTGCTTGCCTTTTGCGGTGATAATTTTCAGCGCCTCCTGGAACGCGCCTGAATAGCAGAAGTCCCCGGTAAAAATTACGGTATTCCCTTTGAAGTCTTGGGCAATCAGCTGCGCGATGCGTCTGATGCTGAGACCGGTCGTGGCATTATTCGATGTTTGGATGTCATAGTTGGCGACATAGGCTTCATTGCCGCCTTTGACCCCGTGGCCGGCATAATAAAAATAGAATACTGAATCGGCATCGGCTCCCGCCGCCGCGTCGCGGATAGCTTTCTCGATGTTGCTTTTGGTTGCCTGGCTGTCGATGAGCAGCGGCAACCCAGTGGGCTTCACTCCCCGCTTTACCAGCAGCGCATGCAATTCTTTATCTTTGCGTAGTTTGTCAGAGAAGGGGGATAGTCCTTTGTCTTTCCATTGCAGCACCCCGACGACAACGCCACGCGCGTTGCTGAAATTCCATTCGGCGGCGTATGCTGTAACAGAACCCGCGAAAAGGGTCAGCAGTAAAGCGGCCATACGGCCAAAGGTATTGAACATGGGGTAGGGTCGCAGCGGCGCAGGGGCTGCCAAGTATAAAAAACGGCGGAGTAGTTGCGCTTCACGCCAGGTCACCGAAGACGCGCGAACCACAAAGGCGCCGCAGTTTTCTCGCGAAAACTGCTCGCAAAACGGGCTACGCCCTGCCTTCGTCGTTCGCAAGAGCGTCTTCGCTATTCTGCTGCTACGGGCTGAAGTCATGCGACCTGCCATGCAGCGCCTTTGGGCACACCAGGACTTGAACCTGGGACCAACGGATTATGAGTCCGCCGCTCTAACCAACTGAGCTATGTGCCCGGAGGGCACATAGCTCTTTGCCACGCGCCTCGACTATTTCCAATTCAAGAAAAAGACACACCGTCAAGCTTTAGAGTGCTTGTCGCTACACACCGAGATGGCACTCGGTCGATCAAAATCCACCTATGAAAGACATAATCGACGGCAATAAAGGCATCTACGAAATCGGCTGTGGCATCTATGATGTCACCGGCCCTGCGGCAGAGGTCGGCATGATGGGCTTCGCCGAGGTCAAGCAGGTCACGCAGGGCATCTACATGCGCCTCTATTCGCGTGCCTTTATTTTTGGCGACGGTGAGCGCCGTGTGGTCTATGTGTGCGCCGACCTGTGCATGATCTACCAGGCCGTGAAACTTGCCGTCGTCGAGAAAGTCGCCGCTGACCCGCAGCTGCGCGATCTCTACGACGACAAAAATATTCTGCTGAGCGCCACGCACACGCACTCGGGCCCCGGCGGCTATTCGCACCATTTTCTCTATAATCTGACTACCAAAGGTTTTATACCGCAGAACTTCGACGCGATCGTCGAAGGCATATACCAGTCGATCAAGCGCGCGCATGCGAACATCGAACCTGGCAAAATATTTATCGCGCGCGGCGAACTCGACGGCTATGGTTTTAACCGCGCGACGCGGCCGTATGCGATGAATCCGGCGGAAGAGCGCGAGCGCTACGGTTCAGATCTCGATAAAGAGATGACGCTGCTGAAACTCGTTGGGATTGATGGCCGCGAGCAGGGCATGATCAACTGGCTGGGTGTACATCCCACTTCTGTTGGCCCTGCGAACCACCTGATCGGCGGCGACCACAAGGGTCTCGCCGAATACTGGTTTGAAAAAGATAAAAAGGCGGATCTCAAAAGTGCGAAGCCTTTTGTTGCCGCGTTTGCCTTAGCCCCCGCCGGGGATGTTTCCCCGAACCTGTGGGGTGTTGCCGACGGTGTGCACGACTACGAGCACATGGAAATTATTGCCCGCAAGCAGTATGACAAGGCCGTAGAGCTCTATAACTCAGCCTCTGAGCAACTCACCGGGCCCGTCGATTCGCGCCACCGTTACGTCGACTTTTCGAAGCTGCACATCGACGCTCTGCATATCGACACCGTACCCGCTGCGATGGGCGCAAGTTTTCTTGCTGGCTCAACTGAAGATAATGAGTCTCAGGTCGCGATCTTCCACGAGGGCGCAACGGTCGATTCGCTGCAGGGCAACGAGCGCATTGTTTCTGGCGCAATCGATTCAGTTTTCGGCGCGGTGTGGCCGAAGACTCTGTCAGAAGATTTTATTAAGGGCCAGGCGCCGAAAAAAATTCTCGTGCCGACCGGGCTTGCAACGTTCGACGGCAACCCCTGGACGCCGCAAATTCTGCCGGTACAGGTCGTGCGCCTGGGACAATTTGCCATTGCGGCGCAGCCAACTGAAATCACCACCATGGCGGGGCGCCGTGTGTGCGAGACTCTGAAAAAGGCGCTCGGCAAAGCCGGTGTAACGCACGCAGTTGTGTCGTCGCATTCGAATGCATACTCGTCGTATGTCACCACGCGTGAAGAGTATGCCGGGCAGGAATACGAAGGTGCCTCAACACACTTCGGCCCTTACACGCTCGACGGTTTTTTACAGGAATTCGACCGCCTGGCTTCGGCGATCGCCGATGGCAGCGGTGTGCCGCAGGGTATCTACCCGAAAGACTACAAGCTGACACAGCTGACGCTGCAGCCGGGTGTTGTGTACGATGCAGCGTCGAAGGGCCGCAAATTCGGCGACGTGCTCGTCGACGCACGCGAGAGCTACAAGATCGGTGAAGAGATCGTGGTCGAATTTCAATCCGCACACCCGCGCAATGATTTGCTCACGATGGATAATTTTGCCCTGGTGCAAAAAAAAGTCGGCGAGCGTTTTGAAGACATTCTCGGCGACCGCGACCCGCAACTGACCTTTGAATGGCAGCGCCTGAAGGGGGCCGAGTCGAAGGCGATTCTGAGATGGCGGAGCGGGGGAGCCGAAGTCGGCGAATACCGCCTCGTGCACCGCGGCGTCTCAAAGGCGTTCTGGTTCGGCATGAAGACCCGGTTTGAGGGTATGAGCCGTGTGTTTCGGCTCACCTGACTACATGCAGAATGAACCTCTGAAAAAAATTGACCAGGGGAACCCGGCCGGGTACAAGCCGGGTCTGCTGATTATGCGCCGGCCTGGAAGGTTGTTATTCGTAGTGGGATTCCTCTTTATGACTCTCAGCCTCCACACCGACGAAGAGATGCGCTGCGATGGCAAGCTGCTGGGCCCCGGTCGGTCGCGCATTGAGGTTTTGAAATACTGCGGCGAACCGCAGGATAAAATTTCGTACCTCGACGAGAAGGTGAACCACCGCCGTTATTCAGAGGTGTTGGTCGGCACGTTTCGCGAAACGCGGCAAACCGGTACGTACGTCGAGACAAGCCGCAACACGGTATCGTCGGACCCGGGCCAGCGTTCTAAAGAAGCCGAGCGCAACCCCGTGCAGGCTTTGCCCACGCACACGCATGACGAAACAAAAATTGTGACCGACACGACAGTCGTGAGCCAGAGCAATTATACTGTTTTATCGAGCTATTGGGATTGCCAGAAATCGACAGCCTATATCGACGAGTACACATACAACTTCGGTACAGGCAAATTCATGACCTTTGTGCGCTTCGAGAACGGGCGCGTAAAATCGATTAAGTTCGGCGAATACGGGTTTTGATAGCCCGGTGCGTGACCACAAGGCCGCGCACCGGTGTGCCTATTTGTAGCTGCGCTGGCTCGGATGCACCACGTCGAACTTGAGTTCTTCTTTGTGCAGTTCCTGTGGTTTGCCGTCGCCTTTGTATTCCCAGGCTGCGACGTAAGAGAAGTTTGCATCGTCGCGCTTCGCTTCGCCGTCATCGGTCTGGTATTCTTCGCGGAAATGCCCACCGCATGATTCATTGCGGTTCAATGCGTCGCGTGCCATCAGCTCACCGAGTTCGATGAAGTCTTTCACGCGGCCCGCTTTTTCGAGCGAGTCGTTCAGTGAATCGGCGCTGCCCGGCACATTGACGTCTTTTTTGAAATCTTCTTTGATCTGCTGAATTTCGCCGATGGCTTTTTCGAGGCCTGCTTTCGTGCGGCCCATACCGACATATTCCCACATCACATGGCCGAGGTGGCGGTGAATCTGGTCGACGGTCTTTTTGCCCTTCGTCGCGAGCATTGTCGATGTCTGCGCTTTGACATTTTCTTCGGCTTCGTCGAATTCTTTGCCTGCGGCGGATGGACGGTCGAAACCAACGCGGGCGAGGTAGTCACCGATCGTCGCCGGCAAAACAAAGTAGCCGTCGGCGAGACCCTGCATGAGTGCAGAGGCACCGAGACGGTTTGCGCCGTGGTCAGAGAAGTTGGCTTCGCCACCAACATAGAGACCTGGAATTGTCGACATCAGGTTATAATCTACCCACAACCCGCCCATGGTATAGTGGACCGCAGGATAAATCTTCATTGGCATTTCATAGGGGTTTTCGCCCGAGATCTTTTCGTACATTTCAAACAGGTTACCATAGCGCTCGGCAATCGTGTGCTGGCCGAGGCGCTCGATGGACGATTTGAAATCAAGGAATACCGAAAGACCGGTCGCGTTCACGCCAAAGCCGTGGTCGCAGCGTTCTTTCGCAGCGCGTGAGGCAACGTCGCGTGGTACAAGGTTACCAAACGAAGGGTAACGGCGTTCCAGAAAGTAGTCCCGCTGATCTTCTGGAATTTCTTTTGCCGTAATTTCACCGCGCTGCAGTCTTTCTGAAACGGATTTTTCTTTCGGCACCCACACGCGGCCGTCGTTTCTGAGCGATTCGCTCATCAGCGTGAGCTTTGACTGGTAGTCGCCGCTCGTGGGAATGCAGGTCGGGTGGATCTGCGTGTAGCAAGGGTTCGCAAAGAATGCGCCGCGTTTGTGCGCGCGCCACGAAGCCGTGACGTTCGACAGCATCGCATTGGTTGAAAGGAAGTAGACGTTGCCATAACCACCGGTCGCGAGCACGACTGCGTGCGCGGCGAATCGTTTGATCTCACCGGTCACCAGGTTGCGTGTAATGATACCTTTCGCGTGGCCATTGACCACGACGATGTCTAGCATCTCGTGGCGGTTGTACATTTTTACAGTGCCTTCATGGATCTGGCGGTTCAAGGCGCTATAAGCGCCCAAAAGCAACTGCTGGCCTGTCTGGCCCTTTGCGTAGAATGTGCGCGAAACCTGAGCGCCGCCGAACGAGCGGTTGTCGAGCATGCCGCCGTATTCGCGTGCAAATGGAACACCCTGCGCGACGGCCTGGTCGATGATATTGACCGACAGTTCTGCGAGGCGATACACATTGCCTTCGCGTGCGCGGTAGTCGCCGCCCTTTACGGTGTCGTAAAACAGCCGGAAGACTGAATCGCCGTCGTTGTGGTAGTTCTTTGCGGCGTTGATACCCCCCTGGGCAGCAATCGAGTGCGCACGGCGCGGGCTGTCGTGGAAAGAGAATGCATGCACATTGTAGCCGAGTTCACCCATCGACGCCGCAGCGGCAGCACCGGCGAGGCCGGTACCGACGACGATCACGTCGAGTTTACGCTTGTTGGCAGGGTTGACGAGTTTGAGTTTTGCCTTATAATCGCGCCACTTGGTTTCCAGTGGGCCTTCGGGTATCTTTGAGTCGAGTTTCATGTATATTGACGGAGTTTCTCTCGAAGTTATGGAGTAAACCATGATTCGGTTTACATCCCACACGTTTAAAAGAGCCCGTCTTACCGATCATGTTTGCTGAACTCAAAGAATCGCTGATCGGCCGTAAAATCGGCAACACGCGGGTCATACCGGTCACCAGCAAGATTTTATTCGTTTTTATTCTCATTATATTGGTCTCTAATCTGGCCTCAAACTACATCAACCTGATGTTTAACCGCACTGAACTCATCTCGCAGATGAAAGATCTGCTGGGTAAAGATCTGCGTGACATCTATACCTTTTGCAACAACCAATACGAAATTTTTCAGCTGACGCGCGACGAAAAGAAGTCGCTCGAGGCCATTAAGCTCAAGGGCGCGGCACAGCTCAAAAATTCGCGGGCGGTGGTGCTGGGCCTGAAACGCGACCAAAAATACTTTTTTACCGCCAGCAAAATGCCGCAGGTCTCTAAGTTTGCCGATTCAGCTTCGTTTGAGCTGATGGAATCTAATCGCGCGAAAGGCAGCGATGAGGGGTTCTTACCGCTGAAACTCAACCAGCACGAATATTTCGCGGCCTACAAGTATAACCCCAAATGGGAGATGTATCTCATTCGCGCCGAAGAAGAAAACGAGTTTTACCAGAAGCAGCGCGAGATCTTTCGCAACGTCAGCATTATCATCGGTGTGATAACCCTGCTCAGCGCAATCGTCGGCACGATTCTTCTGCGGCGTATTCTCAAATATGTGCGGCTTCTGACGCGCAGTATCATGCAGATGGCAGAGACGCAGCAGCTCGAAATCGTCGATCTCAAAAAGGCCCCCAATGACGACATCACGTACCTCGGCATGGCGTTTAACTCGCTGTCGAGCACCGTGAATAATCTGATCTCCATCTTTCGTAAATTCGCGAACCAGGATATTGTGATTAAAGCCTATCGCGACCGCGAGGTTAAACTCGAGGGTGTGCAGAAAAATCTGACGATCATGTTCTCTGACATCAAGAGCTTTACCTTCATTACTGAAACGCTTGGTACAGATATCATTCGCCTGCTGAACCTGCATTACGACCAGGCAATTCGCCAGATCATGGAGCACGATGGCATCATCGGTGCAATCATTGGCGACGCTTTGCTTGCGGTGTTTGGTGCGCTCGACGATGTAGACTCGGACGAATCGAACGGTGAACACCGCAACAAATCGCTGCAGGCGGTGTTAGCAGGATATAAAATGCAGGATGTGGCTCGCGCCCTGCGTGCAGAGATGACCGCCAAGCGTGACGCGATTCTCAAGAAAAAAGGCAAACTCACCCCTGAAGAAGAGCGCGTGTACAAGGCGGTCTTACTCGAAGTTGGTGTGGGTATCGACGGCGGCGAGGTGTTTTATGGTACGCTCGGTTCGCATGTGCGCATGACCAATACGGTCATTGGCGACAACGTCAATGCTGCTTCGCGACTCGAGGGTCTCACGCGTGTGTACAAGGTGCCGGTGATCTGCTCTGAATTTGTAAAAAAGGATATTGAATCGGACGGCGACCAAAACGACGAAGTGGGCCAAATCTATTTCCAGGAACTCGACACTGTGCAGGTAAAGGGCAAAACCACCGGCACGCACATCTACTGGCCGATACCCGTCAGTGATATCAACCCCGCAATGGAAAAATATCTCGAGGCATTCAGCCGCGGTTTGAAGCTCTATTATAAAGGCAACTGGCCGGCAGCGCACAAAGAATTTGTGCGCAGTAAACTCACCGTGGCGCGGGTATTTGAAGAGCGCACGTACCGCAGCAAGGCCCCGGCCAAATGGAACGGCATATGGCAAATGAAAACAAAATAAAACCCGGCACGCAACGCGACAAAGATCTCATTGAGGTCAAATCGCGTTTTTTGCCGTCTGATATTGAAGATTCGAATGCGCGCAATGAGATCTATGCGCTCGACAAAGAATTCGCGCAGGCCGCGAAGAACCGCTCGTGGGCATTCTACCTCATTACGTTCGGTTTTATCGCTGCGATTATCGCCGCAACGGTGATTATCACGCAGTTGGTCCAGGGCAAGCACAACAAGGTTGAACTGGCGATCGTTGAATTTGAAGAAATTAAGCTGAAAGACATTCTGAGCGCGACGCGTAACGACGAGAAAAATCTCGAAATCGCGCGCCGCGAACTCGAAACGCTGCGACTGAAGCTGCGTGAAACTCTTGCAGAACTAAGAGAACGCAAGGCGGCAGAGGCCGAGATGCAGCGAGTGCGCTCAGATTATAATGGTAAAATTGCCGCACAACAGCGCGTCGTCGCCGACTATGAGACAAAGGTTAACAAACGCCACCGCGAAATGAGCGAAGGGGTTGCCAAGGTCGAAGGTATTCTCTCGAACCACGAACGCCTGATGAAGCTCAGGCTCGACAAACAGCAGGCGGAGTATGAGAAAAAAATCGCCGACCTGATATTGCGCTTTAATCCCAATTTTACGGAATCTGAACTGCGCTCAATGGTGGCGCGCGAGAGGCTGACGACACAAGTAAAACCCGCTGCTCTGCAGCCGATGCCGGCCGAAATCACGCGCGAGAAAATCATTTCCAAAGAGAAATTTGACCGCCTGCGCGCGATGGAATCAGAGCAGCGGCGCCTCATTGCGCGCCTGCGGCAGGTGCCTTATATCAATTCGGTTGCCCCCGCGCTCACAGGCATTGACCGCCGCAACCAGGAAATTACCACCGAATACGAGAACCTGCTGGCTGAAACCGTCAAAGCGTTGCGGCGCAAGAACGAAGTGATCGCGAATTACCGCGCAGCGCTCAAAGACCTCACCGACCGTGAACGCGAATACGGTTACATCATCGATCCGCGCACGCCGAAAAAGATGCGCGTGTATCTGAACCCGTCTTTGCGCGCAAAGCCTGGGCTAAAGGCGGGGGTATTCCGCAAAGACGACGAATTTATTGCCGATGTCGAAATCTTTTTCGATAACGAAGGTCCCTGCGCGAAAGTGCTCAGGGTCGCCGACGGTAAAACCATCAGCGCCTTCGACAAAATATATTTGGAAGACAGGTAGGATCTCATGCGAATTGTACAAATTATCTCTGTTGCGCTGCTTCTCTCTGGTGCTCTGAGTGCCACGAAATGGGAAGATAATGGCTTTAAGGTCATCAATTCCAGCCAGGAAGACGACAAAACAACCCTCGACCTGCAAGACTCGCAGGGCCGTCCATTCACGGTGTTCTATACGGGTGCGGCTTCCGATAAGGCGATTCCTGTGCTTGCGTCGCTGCAGAAGACGCTGCACTCATGGAAATCGATGCAGGTGAAGACGATTCGCTACACGCTGTTCGATAGCGGCGTGGTTGAGGTGCAGGTGTTTCCGTCTGCCTTCAGCGATGACAATGTCGATTTTATGAAACATATTCCAGGGCACCTGTTCTTCGTTTACAAAGACCAGCTGCAATACAGCTTTCGCCTGGAAGTCAACAAACTGTTCGTCAAAATCAAAGGCTATTACACCGACGAAGCGGACCTGTTGAAGAAACTTAAGCAGGCGGTTAAAGACCCGCAGGGCTTTATCATCAAACGCGACCCGGAATACTTCATCGGCAAACTCGAAAAACTCGAAGAAGAACTCGAAGCACAGAAGGCCGAAGTGCACCGCCAGAAAAAAGAGGCCGAGCGCATGCGCGCCGTGACCATGGCGCTGCATAACACCGGTGTGTTCTCAGGCCCCGAAGCGGTGCCGGAAAAGCTTGCATTAAAAGTCATTGAGCTGAAAACCCAAAATCCTACATGGAAGCGCGAACAGATCCAGGAGCAGCTCGAAAAAGAAAAGATCGAGTACAGCAAGAAGCAGGTGAAACTGATTCTTGCTGTGTATTTCAGCGAATTAGACTAAAACACATTGCGCGCAAAGCACGCAATGTGTTTTAGAGAATTTTCAGGTGTTTCAGTTGAAAGAAAACAGGAATCGCCGCAAAGCCTGCGGGAATCACGATGGAATAGAGCAGGCCGATTTTTTTAACGAGCGGTGTGTATTTCTTGTGGTTCAGGCCCAGTGACTGGAACGCGCTCTGGAAACCGTGGTTAAGGTGAAAGCCCATCAGCAGCATCGCGAACACGTAGAACCACGCATAAAAACCACCCCATTGTACTTCAAACGCAGTCTTCACCGTCTGGTAGAAGGCGACATTGCCTGACTCATAAATGCGGTGTTTCAGCGTGAATGAGTTGATGTGGATGATGAGGTAGATCAGAATAATCGCGCCTGTGGGGCCCATGTATTTTGAGAAGAACGACTGCGCCTTGCCGCCAGAACCGCCCTTGTAACCAATGGGCCGCGCCGATTTGTTCTTGAAGAGCAGCATGATGCCATCCACGATGTGCACCAGAAAACCGGCGACCAGCGTCACTTCGAGCACACGGATAATGGTTGAGGTGCTCATGAAAATTGAGTAGGCATCGAATGCCGCGCCGCCGTCGTTTTTGAACAGCAGCAGGTTGCCGATGAGGTGCACCGGCAGAAAGCTGACCAGAAAGAGGCCAGACAGGGCCATGAGGTATTTTTTGCCGAGTGAGGTGGCGATTAACGCGGGGGATTGAGCGCTGGTCTGAGACATGCGCCAGCGCGGGTGATTTATTCCGTGCGAAAAGAAGAAATTCGCTAATTTGCCGCCCCCGAAACCGGGACGGCAAATTCAGGTTTCTTTTACCATGGTGATGTGTTCAATACCCGCTTCGGGGTAAGTCTCGCCGATGGCCGTAAATCCGCATCTTTCGTAAAACGCCTGCAGGTAGAGCTGCGCATGCAGTTCGATCGTCTGCACGTGCAGTTCGCGGCAGCAGCTGAGGATTTCTTGCATGAGACGCGTGGCGATTTTTTTGTGGCGGTAAGCGGCGGCGACACAGAGCCTGCCGATCGTCGCCTTTTCGGCAGAGAGCACCAGGCGCGCGGTGGCGATAATGCGGTGTTTGTCGTCTTCGCACGCAAAATGGATTGCGTCAGCATCGAATTCATCCCATTCGAGTTCTTCGGTTACGTGTTGTTCGACAACGAAAACTTCACGCCTCAGAACGCCGAGGCGCTCGCCATCTTTTTGCCATTGCGTGCGGAAAACCGGCGGATTCATTTGGCGAAGAAGACAAAACCCAGCGAGAACATCTCGTACCAGAATTCAAGCGCCTGTGGCTTTAAGCGGGCGGGAGTGCACGGAAAAATGCGCGCATTGCACAATTCAGCAATGTGAGTTCCCTGTGACGCCGGCAGCGCAAAACTTTCACCGGCCGAGTACAGCGTCGCGGTACCCGCGCTCACGCGGTAGAAATACTGGTTGCGAGGATTCCGCTGCAGCGGCTCGAGGCGCCAGCGCGCTGCGAATTTAGTCTGCGTCAGTCGCGGGCGCGCGCCGAGCTGTGCATTCGGTGTCTGCGACAGATCGCGCAGCAGCGCGTCCCTCAGCGACTCGGTGGGCGATTGGCGGCTCAGCCGGTGCAGGCCTGTTTTTGCCTGCGTGATGATATTCTGCAGCGCCGCTTCGCTAAACTGCCCGCTGCGGGTTTGTACTTTAGCACCTTTGTCTGTATAGAAGCTTTCGCCGAGGCGCGGCATCATTTCATCGAAGAAAATCCCCATCAGGCGTTCGAGACGCGGTGCGCGAAACCCGACAGACACGGTGATGCATTCGGTGTCTGCCACGCCATAGTGCGCGAAGCGCGGCGGTATATAGAGCACATCGCCGGGCCGAGTGCGCACGGTCTTATCAGGTCTAAAGTCAGTCAGCAGCCGCACCGGCTGGTTCGGCTCAAGATTCTCTTGCGCCGAGGGCCGTTCGCTGAACTGCCAGGTGCGTTCGCCTTTAAGTTGGCACAGAAACACGTCATAGTTGTCGAGGTGTGCGCCCACCGTGCCGCCGGTTGCGGCATAACTCACCATGATGTCGTCGATGCGCCAGTTGGCGACGAAAGAGAAATATTCAAATAGCAGGTCGATGTGCGGCAGCCATTCATTCACGCGCTGCACTAGCAGTGTCCAGTCGGATGAATTTTTGTGCTGCGAAAATACGCCGCGGGCAAATGGGCCTTCGTTGGCCGTGTAGCGCCAATGGCCGCGTGTTTTATTCCGGCTGATCAGGCGCGACTCGACTTCTGCGCGGCCTGCGAGTTTGAACAGATCGGCTGAGCTCAGAGACAGAAAATTCGCGGGCAGTGCGGCGGGCAAAAACTGCGGCTTCTTTTGCCAATAGTTGCGCATAAAACCTGCCGGTTCAAAATTCTGCAGATTGGGTTTCATAGCGTCCACGGACAAAGCGGCGTTGCGAAGCGCAACGAAGCGACAACCCGTTTTGCAATCGTATTCCTTTACAACCGGCGTCGCGCGCAAACCGTTGTGCATGACGGCTACGGGCAATTTTTTCATCCATCGCTGGTGGGGATTCATTCCCCTGTTTATGTTTGCACTCAAAGCATGGCAATACCGTGCCCCGCAAGACCAATACCAGCTGCTGTGGTTCTGCAATGCCGCGAATCTTTTGTTGGCGATCGCGATTTTTGCGCGCTGGGGAAATGGCGTGTTTGTCTGCAGCGCACTGCTTCTGGTTGGTTTACCGATCTGGGTATTCGACGTCATCGCCACCGGGGATTTTCATGTGTTCTCGGTTTTTACGCATGTGGTGAGTCCGCTCGTCGGAGTGCTGGTTGTGCGGCAGTTGGGTGCAAGCCGGCACGTCATCTGGCAGACACTGGCGTTTTATCTGTTACTGCAACTCTTGGCCAGGTTGTTCACACCCGCGGCGCAGAACATCAACGTGGCTTTCGACATCTATGCGCCGGTGAAAAACGTGTTCCCGAACTTCTGGATCTATTCGCTCACAAACCTGATCGGACTAATGGCATGGGTGGTGGTGGCTCACCGCCTGCTGCTGGGTAAAAATGGGCGTTAAATATGTGAATCGATTGCATTATGGGCGCGCATAGCGCGCCAATAATGCAATATTCTAATTATTATTTGTTTTGGTTGATGATGTGGAAAAGCTGGTCTTTCAGGTGTACGCGTTTCTTTTTCAGATCTTCGAGGTAGGTGTCTGAATCGGCGTGGCCGTCGCGTTCGAGCTTTTCCACCTCGTGCGTTGCTGCCGAATACTCTTCGGCCAGCTTGTGGAAATGCGCGTTCGAGGTTTTTAGTTTGATGATGAGTTCACGGTGTTCCGGGAATTCATGGTGAATGTCATGGTGTGCTTCAGTCATGGTCAGACGCAGTTTGCCGCCGCGACAGACTGTAAGTCACTTTTCAGCTTGAGGGCCGTCAGGGCGAAGTCCCGCTGTGGCATTGCCTGTACCCGGAAATCTGAACCTGCGTTATCCTGTGCTTTTGATACACGGCTTGTTCTCGAGCAGCCGCACGTGGAGAAAAACGGTGCGCGTGCTGCGCGAAGACTATGATCTGCGTTATGGCGGCGAGGCGAGCGCGCGGCAGGGTGACGCCGGGCCCGACACGCAACCCGCGGATTTTTACACCTGGAATTTTTCGAGCAACCGGCGGCTGTCATACCGTCAGCAGGCAGCGGAACTCCGCAGCGGAATTGAGCAGATAAAAGATCAATGCAACCGAAAAAGTCGTGCTGGTCGGCCAGCATGGGTGGCCTCGCCGCGCGTGCTGTCGTGCAACTCATCGGTGCCGATGACGTCTATGCGCTTATCACGCTCGGAACGCCGCACTATGGCAGCCCGCTGGCGCTGCTAAGAGATTCGACACAGGGCGAAGCCCGTCGGTTGATTGGCAAAATCCAAAAGCTGTTAGGCAAATCAGAGCGCGCTGGTGAAGAGAAACCCGGCTTTTTCCGGCGCATCGCGATGAAATTGTTTCGCATTTCGAGCGAAGCGCAGACCGAAGTGGATAATTTTTTCGCGAGCGAGGCATTCATTGAACTCGCCCCCGGCAGTGCGGCGCTCGAAGAACTCAACCAGGCTCCATTGCCTGAAGGTCTGCGCTATGCTTTTATTACCGGCAGCTTGACCGATTTTTCTGCCTTCATCACTCCCGAGCAGCGTGCACGTTATGCGCGGGTGCGCCGGTTTTTCATTGAAATGACGCAGAAGGCCGTGCGCAATCTTGCGGACAAATATCTCAGCAGTTCGTATGCCACCTTCAGGGATTACGTGTCGCTCTACTTTGCCGAAGGCAGAAACCTTACCCTCGAACAACTCATTGAATCAGACGGGGCAGTGCCCGTCGTGAGCCAGATACTCGCGCACTTCAAAAATCCGCCGCCGGTCTCTGCTGTGCTACCGGTCTATGCCAGCCATACACGGCTCACGAAGCGCCCGGCAAAAATTTTCCAGGCGCTCGCGGTGTGTGGTGTGGTTGGCCCCAGGTAGGACGGGCAAAAACTTGCTGGAGTATTTGGTAACTGTCCTTTAGTTGACGACATGAATGGCTGACCATATGTAGCAATAGATAATAAAAGACTATTTTGTCTATTATTAAGGGCGGCCTGAAAAGGCCTCCGTGCCTGCCGCCCCCAGGAGACCTCGTGTCTCAAAGGAGTTTTATGCTGCGATATAAGGCGGATTTACTTTCTGTATTCTACATGATTCTCACGACGGGCATTCTCGTCTGGCACTGGCTGCTGCCCGAATTTAATGTATTTCTTTTCATCGGTGCGATGCTCATGGCGGCTCCCTGTTTTGCAATGGCGCATAACCACAACCACAACAACATGTGGAAAAGCCATTTCCTGAACCGGCTTACCGACTACTGGCTGACACTGTTCTATGGTTTTCCCGTCTATGCGTGGATTCCGACGCACAACCTCAACCACCACCGCTTCGGCAACAAAGACGGTGACTACACGATTACCTGGCGTTTTTCGGAGGCGAATAATCTTTTCACATTGCTGACTTACCCCGTCATCAGCGCGATTTACCAGCAAACACCGACGAGCCAGTTTCTGAAGCATGCGTGGAAAAACGATAAGGCGCGTTTTTTCTTCTACATCAGTGAATACGCCATCTGGATCGCCTGGATCGGCGGTGCACTGATCCTCGACTGGAAAAAAGCTCTCTATTGCATTATCATCCCTTCGCAGTTCTCGGTGATTGCAGTGCTGATGGTGAACTACATTCAGCACGTGCACTGCGACGAAGATTCTGCACTCAACCACTCGCGCAATTTTACCGGCATCGAAAGCAAACTGTTACTCAATGCGGGCCTGCACACGGTACACCATGAACAGATGGCGCTGCACTGGAGCCAGTTGCCCGAGGCGCATGCAAAAATTGCCGACAAGATTGATCCGCGGCTGATGGAAAAAAGTCTTATCTGGTACGTCGTTCGTACCTACCTGCTCTCGATGGTCGTGCCTGCCTGGCGTTCAAAATCGATGCGCACGCAGCACACGCGCCGTGCGGGTGCGGCTGAAGAAGCGCTGATGTCAGAATATGGTACGTAAGGGAGTACGTTCTCTGCGGCGGCGCCGCAGAGAACGTGTTGTGATCTAAGCCGCCGAGGCTTTGATACTCTTTTCGACTTCTGCGGCGATCTCGGCGACGAGCGCCGCATCGTCCATGTCGTCGGGGTGAAAGCCCGGCCTGAAATAACTGAAGAATGCATTCACAAACTGCCGTGTCAGGCCGCTGCCAGACGAGGCATCTTTGGCGAGGTCTGCCAGAACGTCGGCAATTTTGACATCCTTCTCTTGCGCGAGCAGATAAACAAAACCGAGACCGACCCATGCCGGCATCGTGACCGCGAGAAACAGAATGCCGCTGATGCGCAAAAAGTAGTTATCGTCGACTTCGCGCAGCACGTCGAAGGCGACATGCTTGTGCTCGATTTCTTCGATCGCATGCCAGTAGATCAGGTTGCGCAACGATTCGCTTTTGATGTCTTTCACGCGCGCATCGGTCAGCGCATTGTGCGCCCAGGTGGCGGTGTAGTGCTCGGCAGCCGCGGTCACCGACAGAGAAAACTTCGGAGAGAACAGCCAGTTGGTTATGGGTTCGATCACCGAATAGTTCAACCAACGGTGCAGCTTCAGGTAATTTTCGATCTCGAAGCGGCTGCCGACAATTTTTTCGTTGTAATACTCATGCACCCGGCCGTGCTGCACTTCCTGCCCGATGAAAGCTTTGATATCGGCGAGCAGGCTTGCCTCGGTGATTTTATCCTGAAACGCCTTCACGCTGCGGATAAAAAAGCGTTCGCCATCGGGAAAAACGAGACTCAATGCATGGAAAAGCGTGCGCGAAAAAACACTGGCATCCTGTCCCGGTGTGAGATCTTCGAATGTCCATTTGGGCGCGCGGACTTTGAGCTTCTTACCACCGCCGGTGCGTTCGGCGGCAAACTGACTTTCTGAAAACATAATCCTCCTTGGGCACTCTGCCATTGCAGGGAAACGAGGTGCCGTACAATTGAAGATTAAAAGACCTAAAACTAGAGAAATGGCGTCAATTAAAAATGAATACTTGTTCACTTTTTCTGAGGGCGCGAAACAACAGTTGGGGTTTGCATTTATGCTTTGCCCGCCGTGCTCCATAGCAGTTGCATTGATCCGTGCACCCGGCGAGAAGCAGCGCAATTTGTTTCCTCGGTTTGCCGCGCATGGCAAACACCGCGGGTGCGCAGCTGGTCAGTGTCTGAAGCCGCGTATGGTTGGCGCACAGCTCACAGTCACGATTAGCGACCTGCATGCTTCGGGAGTTGGTGTCGCAGACCATAAGGGTTATGGCCGCATCTACGTGCCGTTTACTTTTCCCGGTGAAGAGATCCGCATCGAGCTGCGCGACGAGGCCCGCGCCGGCCAATGGAATGCGGTGCGGATTTCCACCGTGGAGAATTTTTGCGCACACGCTGGCCGCTGCGGCGGCTGCCTATGGCCGGGTGCAGATTACCCTGCGCAGCTAGTTTGGAAACAGAAGTTACTGCAGCGGGCATTACAGAATTATGCGGCTCTCGCTGCGTTGGCGGTGACAGTGCACGCGAGCGCAAAAACTACCGGTGTGCGCAATCGCCTGCACCTGCATGGCAATTTTTTCCATGCCCGCTTCGATTTTGGTTTTTATGCGCGCGGTTCCAAAAAACTCGTGGCTATCGAAGACTGCCCGATGGGCAATGAACCGCTGCGCCACGTGGTTTCAGAGTTGCACGCTCTGCGCTCTGCGCTTTTTTCTGTCACAGAAGATTTCGGTTTCGGCATCGAGCTGATTCACTTTACCGCCGAATCGGGGCCTTCGCCGGCGGTGCAGATGGTGCTCTATGCGAGCCCTGCCCGCCATAACGCGTTGCAATGTGCACTTCCCGTTTTTGCCGGTTTGCCCGGTGTGCAAGTGGTGATTCGCGGGGCAGAGGGCGAGGGCGATATGCGCCTCTGGCAGATCGTCGACGGCGTAGAGCTCTTCACACGTCCCGGCTGCTTTCAGCAGGGTAACAGTGCGCAAGCCGACGCCATTCGCAACCTGATTGGTCGTCGCATCAGCGCCACGGAAACGAAAATTCTGTTTGATCTCTACAGTGGCAGTGGCAACTATTCGCTGCCGTTTGCGCGCGATGTCGCCAGCATCTTCGGCTGCGACGAAAATGCCGCCGGCATTGCAGTCGCGCGCTACAATGCCACGCACAATGCGATAGGCAATGTGCAATACGACTGCGGCAACACCGCAACTGTGCTAAAAGACCGGGCGGCATTCGGCTGGCCCGAACAGGCGGATTTAGTAGTGCTCGACCCTGCGCGCTTTGGCATCGACCAGGAAATTCCGGGTATACTTGCGCAGGTTGCCCCTAAAGAGGTAATCCTCATTTCAAACAATCTGACGGCACTGGCAAAAGACTGCCGCGCCTTTCTGGGAGCGGGGTTTACGCCGACAGCGCTGCACCTGGTGGATTTCTTTCCCAATACCCCGCATATGGACGTGGTGAGTGTTTGGCGGTTTGCATGAATCCGGTTGACGGCATGTTTCAACCATATGTTTTGTTTTGCACAATTTGTCCGCCTAGCGGACAAATTGTGCAAAACGTTTATTAGCGCCCGTAGCTCAGCTGGATAGAGTGTCAGACTACGAATCTGAAGGTCAATGGTTCGACTCCATTCGGGCGCACACTGATTATAGGGCGTATTGTTTATGACCGCAGGTCAGAAACAATACGCCCTATTTTATTTCAAAGCTCGAATCATACGATCCCCAGGCCGAGCTTGCGATACCGTTAGCAACTGTCGCGCTGTAGCTGCCCTGGCCGGGCTTCAAGGTGACCGTCACTTTACCGCCCTTGCTGTCGTCGAGAGCCCCCGCGTGTATTGCCGAGCGGCAGATCGACGAATCGGTGGTATAAGGACCCATACCCCAAACACTGCCAAAGGCACTGGCACAGCCTGCAGGACACACTGCAATGAACCCAGGCTCGGTATTCATTCGCACACTCTTGGGCGTATCGCCGCACTGCACGTGGACTTTCTTTTTGCACGCGCCGGCCAGCGTGGCCGCCAAAAGCAGCGTTGAAATTTTCAGCAGGGACAGTTTCATAATCAAATGCTGAATCTTCACAGAGCTGCGTCAACAGGTATTCCGCGTTCGCGCGTGCCGCCAACATGTCCTCTTCCGAAAACTGGCTGGCCAAATAGACGTTGAGTTATATGGGAAATCCGGCTGACAATATATATAAAAAGATATAAATATCCCCTATTGCAGGTGTAGCTGATTCCCTGCTAAAAGGAGATTTATGACTGAACGCAAGATTTTGCTCTCTGAAAAAGACATGCCCCGGCAGTGGTATAACATCGTGGCTGATATGCCCAATGCGCCACAGCCGGTGCTGCATCCCGGCACCAAACAGCCGGTCGGCCCGCAAGACCTCGCTCCGCTTTTCCCGATGGCGCTCATTGAGCAGGAAGTTTCTGCGCAGAAGTTCATCGATATTCCCGAAGAAGTTCTTCACCATCTGACGCTGTGGCGCCCGGCGCCGATGTTCCGTGCGCTCAACCTCGAAAAGGCAATCGGCACGCGCAGCCATATTTATTACAAGTACGAGGGTGGTTCGCCTGCTGGCAGCCATAAGCCGAATACTGCGATTGCGCAGGCTTACTACAATAAGAAAGAAGGCGTGAAGCGCCTGTCAACTGAGACTGGGGCAGGGCAGTGGGGTTCATCCTTAGCATTGGCCGGCTCGCTCTTTGGCCTCGAAGTTAAGGTCTACATGGTGAAAGTTTCTTATGAACAAAAACCGTACCGCCGCGCGCTGATGGAAACCTGGGGCGCACAGGTTGTTGCGTCACCTTCGACAGACACGATGTCGGGAAAAAAGATTCTTGCACAGGACCCCAATTCAAACGGTTCGCTTGGGATTGCGATTTCAGAAGCCGTCGAAGATGCGGCGCAGCGTGAAGACACCAAGTATGCGCTCGGCTCGGTACTGAACCATGTCTTGCTGCACCAGACGATCATCGGCGAAGAGGCATTGAAGCAGATGGCGATTGCGGGTGAGTTTCCCGACGTGGTGATCGGTTCGCACGGCGGTGGCAGTAACTTTGCCGGCCTAGCCTTCCCGTTTTTGCGTGAAAAGATCCATGGCAAAAAGGTGCGGATTGTCGCCGTTGAGCCTGCCGCGTGCCCGACGCTCACGCGGGGCACCTATGCGTATGATTCTGGCGACACAGTGGGCTTAACACCGCTGGTGAAAATGTATACGCTCGGACATGATTTTATGCCTGCGGGAATTCATGCCGGTGGTCTCAGGTACCACGGCGCGTCGGGGCTGGTTTCACAGCTCGTGCACGAAGGGCTGATCGAAGCTGCTGCGGTAACGCAAAATGATATTTTTGGTTCTGCACTGACCTTTGCGCGCAGCGAAGGTATTCTGCCGGCGCCCGAATCGTCGCATGCGATTCACCAGGCGGTGGTCGAGGCGAAAAATGCCGACGCAGAAGGCAAGAGCCGCGTGATATTGTTCAACCTGTCAGGCCACGGCCATTTCGACCTGACTGCATACCAACAATACATGCAGGGTGCGATGAAAGATTCGACACTGCCCGAAGCCGAGTTGAAAAAGGCACTGGCTTCACTTCCAACCGTCTAAGACGGCTGGAAGTGAAGCTGGCATTTTCAGGCTTCGTTATCCGGGTGGAAAGATTCTGAAGTCATCAGCGCCAGCACGAGTGAGAGCGCAATCGTGCCGAGCAGCAGGTACACGGCGTTGCGCCAGTCTTTCGGACTCGCCTTGACCGAATCCATCGCGATGCCGACAACCACGCCGCCGGCATTGCCAAACAGCATCAATAGCCCCGTGGCCGAACCGGCTTTTTCACGGCCGGCAAATTCTTCTGTAGCTGACAAAAGCAATGCATAACCCGGTAAAAAGAAGAAGCCCAATAAAGCGCTGTAAATGTAGAGCAGGTTACCGTCGCCCGAACGGCTGAGCGGCCAGGTGAAGGCGCCGGCCAGAAGACAGCAAATAATCAGGAACGGTTTTCTTTTCCTCACTGCATCGGAAATTGCAGGAATAATTGCCGCGCCGAGAATGCCGCCGCCGATCAGAAAGGCGCCTGCATTGCCGGCCGCCTCGGCGCCGACCCCGTTCGGGGCGAGAATCTGCTCGAGCCAGCCGGTGAAGCCATTAAAATAGCCGAGCGCAAGGAAAGAGATTGCGAACAGGCGCACGAGATTGCCCGATTTCAGAAGCAGGCGGATGTCCCGCGTCATTTCGGCCGTCGCGTTGTCGCGAATGCCGCGATTTTCACGGGCAAACAATGCAAAGAGCAGCGTGCTCACGAGTGTCGCCACGGCATAGACTATCATCGAGCCGCGGTATTGCAGCGCGGTGTTGAGCGGTACCGCAAGGCCCATCGCGAGCGCCATGCCGATAAACATGCCGAGAGTGCCGATGCCGGTTGCGAGCGCATTTTGCTCGGGGCGAAACCAGTCGGCCACGAGTTTTGAAATGCCATTGATGATGAATGGTTGGCCGACGGCAATGCCGGTCTGGCAGACGACAAGAAACCAGAATGGCCCGTCATAGATTCTGAGCGCCGCGAAAAGGCTCATGATAATGCTGCCAAAAAGAATCGAATAGCGGTAGCCGCGCTTGTCGGTCAGAAAACCGGCGGGTACCGAGACGAGCACGTAGACCAATGGAAAAACCAGAATCAGCAAGTTAGAGGTAAGTTCATCGACGCGGTATTTTTTCTGCACTTCGGTCAGAAGCGGGGCAAAATTGAGCCACAGCATCTGGCTCATTGCTGCCGGAAGCATAAAAAGAATCAGGATAACCCAATGGTAGGCAGAAGATCGTCCGGTATTTTGCATGAGTGACGCGGCGTGAGCTGCATAATGCGTCAAGTAAACGGCAATACCTATTTTGGGTTTTCGCGCTCCCTCAGAAAACCGGTTGGCCCTATGGCTTTGACAATCGGCACACCTCTCAAAGACGGCGCGACGCGCGTGATGTTACTCGGCTCGGGTGAACTCGGCCGCGAGGTGGTGATCGAACTTATGCGCCTCGGCTGCGAAGTGATTGCGGTTGATCGTTATGACAGTGCCCCCGCGCAGCAGGTGGCGCACCGCGCGCACACGATTTCGATGCTCGACGGCGATCAGCTGCGCGCGGTGATTAAAAAGGAAAATCCGCATTTTATCGTGCCCGAGATCGAAGCGATTGCGACCGACGTGCTCAGCGAGTTTGAAGCGGCGGGCATAAAAGTGGTGCCGACTGCGCGTGCGGCGCAGCTCACCATGAACAGGGAGGGCATTCGCCGGCTTGCCGCAGAAGAGCTGAAAATTCAAACATCCCCCTATTTTTTTGTCGAATCGCTCGTAGAATTGAAAACCGCAGCAGCAAAATTAGGATTTCCTTTTGTGCTGAAGCCGATCATGAGTTCGTCGGGCAAGGGACAGAGCGTGGTGAAGACCGAAGCCGATATCGAAAAGGCGTTCCAGTATGCGCTCGAAGGCGGCCGCGGCAAATCGGGCCGCATGATCGCAGAGGGTTTCATTGATTTTGATTATGAAATTACCCTCTTAACCGTAAGGCATGCCGGCGGCACTGCGTTTTGCGAACCCATTGGCCACCGCCAGGTGCATGGCGACTACCATGAATCGTGGCAGGTGCATGTAATGAGTGCGGGTGCTCTCGCCGAATCGAAGCGCATCGCCGAAGCGGTAACAACAGCGCTGGGCGGTTACGGCATCTTCGGCGTAGAGCTTTTTATCAAAGGCGATACCGTGTGGTTCAGCGAAGTGTCGCCGCGACCGCATGACACCGGCATGGTTACCATGATTTCGCAGAACTATTCAGAGTTTGCCCTGCACGCACGCGCCTTGCTCGGCTTGCCGATGCCGGAAATCAAAGTGCTCGCGCCTTCGGCCTCGTATGTGATTCTCGGCGAAGGGCATTCACAGAATATGCGCTATTCGGGCATTGAGGCGGCACTTGCAGACCCGCAGGTAAATATTCGCCTGTTCTCTAAACCCGAAATCGAAGGCGAGCGGCGCCTCGGTGTGGTGCTGGCGACAGGGAAAGACGTTGCGGACGCGCGGCTGCGCGCCGCGGCGGCCGTTGCTAAGATTAAAATATCGTATTAATTTCCGTATAACTCCTGGCGCGTCAGTTCTCTCGTGTCGTCGCCTGGGAACGCAATTTTTCTGCGGAGTGATTGCCAGGAGGCAATGCATGTTGTCCTGGGTTGTAACTCCTGTTTGTCCGGTCTATTCAGTGGAGGAGAATGAATTTATCCCCTGTCGGATTGTCAGCGTAACGGGATAATTCATGGTCGGGGATTGTACATCTCCGACCATGGACTCTAAGTGACGCCCTATCCCAATTTTGCAATTTGACGCAACTTTTTCCCGCTATGAGCAAAATTCTTGTCCAGAAATTCGGTGGCACTTCGGTAGGCGATCCCGAGCGCATTAAGCGCGTCGCGAACCGCATCAAGAGCTATTACGAGAAAGGCTACCAGCTGGTGGTCGTGGTATCGGCAATGGGCCACACGACGGATGAGCTCGTCGACCTCGCGGGCAAAATCTCGCAGAGCCCGCCGAAGCGCGAGATGGATATGCTGCTCTCCACCGGCGAGCAGGTGTCGATTGCGCTTCTTGCAATGGCGCTGCATGAGGTTCAGGTACCTGCAAAGAGCTTCACCGGTGCGCAGGTCAATATTCTGACCGACAGCAACCATTCAAATGCCCGCATCGAGGCAATTGATACCAAGCGCCTCACGGCAGAGCTCGATAACAAGCAGGTCTGTATCGTTGCGGGCTTTCAGGGCGTAGACGAGAACCAGAATATCACGACGCTCGGTCGCGGTGGTTCAGATACCACGGCAGTTGCTCTGGCGGCGGCTCTCAAAGCCAAAGAATGCGAAATCTATACGGACGTCGACGGGGTTTACACGACTGATCCCAACAAGGTCGAGCGTGCGCGCAAGCTGAACCAGATCAGCTATGACGAAATGCTGGAACTCGCATCGCTCGGTGCGGGGGTGCTGCACAGCCGCTCGGTTGAATTCGCCAAAAAATATGGCGTCGTGATTCATGTGAAATCGAGCTTTAATTATAATGAAGGAACAAAAGTAGTCAGCGAGAACGAAATTATGGAAAAGATTACAGTTACCGGTGTTACGCTCAAATCAGACGACGCCCGCATGACAGTCGCGGATATTCCCGATAAGCCGGGCATCGCGGCCGAGATCTTTCTCGCACTGGCAGAAAAAAAAATCAATATCGATGTTATCGTGCAATCCACAGGTCGCGATAAGACCAACACGATTGCATTCACGCTGCCGGTAGCCTCCGTCGCAGAAGCGAAGGCGACGCTGGAAGGCCTGACGAAGAAATGGGGGGCTGGTTCCGTTTCTACCGATGATAGCATCGCGATTGTTTCTGCCGTCGGTGTGGGTATGAAGTCGCATACTGGTGTCGCCGCGAGCATGTTCAAGGCGCTCGCCGACAATAACATTAATATTGAAATGATTTCGACCAGTGAAATCAAAATTTCCTGCGTGATCGCGAAAGACCGCGGTAAAGATGCGCTGCGCCTCGTGCATACGGTCTTCGGTTTAGATAAAGCCGGCTAGTGATATGTACCTGCCCGTAACATTATGTGCGGGCGGCGTTGCCGACCGTTCATAATGATACAAAATCAAAAAAAAAGTGTTGGTTCACGCTCCGACGCACCTCCTGTGCGGTCCCGGGGCCACCACATCCATGTGGCCCAAGACCCTGCGGACATCCTGTCCGCGGGGCGTGAACCCTTGGCCTCCATGCCAGTGGGCGTCTTCGACTCAGGCCTCGGTGGCCTCACCGTGCTCAGCGAAATTCACCGCCAGCTCCCGGCAGAAAATCTCGTCTACTTCGGCGACACGGCGCGCGTGCCCTATGGCAACAAATCGGCGACGACCATTATACGCTATTCGCGCGAGATTGTGCGGTTTCTGTTGTCGCGCGACGTGAAGGCAATCGTCGTTGCGTGTAACACGGCTTCATCGTATGCGCTTGAAGCCATTCGCGAGATGACGGATATCCCGGTGCTCGGTGTGATTGACCCCGCGGTGCGTAGCCTGGCGCAGCATGCAAAGGCAGGTTCGACTGCCGGTCTCATCGCAACGAAGGGCACCATTGCCAGCCAGTCTTATAACTCGTCGCTTGCCCGCGAGCACGGTGAACTCAAGCTGATCAGCAAGGCCTGCCCGTTACTGGTGCCATTGATAGAAGAAGGTTATGCCGAAAGCCCCGCGGCGGATTTAATTTTGCGCGACTATCTTGCGCCGCTGGCTGAGCAGGGCGCCGAGTACCTGATACTGGGCTGCACACACTATCCATTAATCGCACGGGCTATTAACCGTCTTTATCCGCAGTTTAAGCTGATCGACAGCGCTGAAGAGACTGCCGCCGAACTCAAAGCTGTGCTGGCTGAGAAAAATATTTTGCGTACAGAAACTGGCGGGCGCGTTGAACTCTATGTGTCTGACATGACCGACAGCATGCGCTCCATGCAGCAGTTGTTCTTTCAGTCTAAAGTGGATAAATTCGAAACTGCGCAGGTGGGCGACGATCATTAGCCCATGAATTGATTCATGGGCTAATGATCGTTACAGTTCTTTTATCAGATCGCGCAGGTCGAAGTCTACGATATCTGCCGCGGTCACAAGGTCGCGCGAGTCGACTGCTTTTGTCAGGTCGCCCAGCAATGCCACGAGCTTTTCTGCCATGTCTTTTTTCGCGTCATTGGCAATGCGCAACAGAATCGCGGCGTCCACCAGCGTCTGCGAAACTGTTTCGAGTCTCTGTAAGGCTTCCTGTTCCTTGCCCTGCGTGAAGCGCGCGGCGATCTGCTCGAGTTCTGCGCCGATTTCAGCCGCACGCGCGCGGAATTCACTCACTCTTTCGGCTGCTTCCGCCGGCGTCACACGCGAAAACTCAGTCTGTCTCAGCCATAACTTCAGCTGGTTCTGGATGATTGCGAGCCCGTTGATCTTTTCAATCAGATCGGGGTTTGTGTTGAGTGCATTCAGCGCCTGGGTGAGAGATTCGGGGTTCTCGGGTTTCAGATAATTGGTCAGGGTACCGAGCAATTCCGCAACAAACACTCCGCCTGCCTTCAGGTCATTTGTTTCTTTTGTGTCGAGGCTCTTGCCTTCCTGTATGACCTTTGCCAGGTGCATACCCACGCGGTCGGCATAGTCGATGAGTTCGCGCAGGTTCGACTCGAGCAGGTCGGTCTGGTCGCCGATCTGCAGATGGATAACATCGATTTCGTCAGAATTCAGGTCTTCTTTTTCGGCGAATTCGGGTTTGGCCGCGACACGGTAGTCGATAATGAACATTTTTTGCGACTCAGCCCAATCGGTGAGTTTCGCGAGCACCTGCGGAAAGGGCAGGGTTTCGGTCATTTCAAATTGCAGGGGCTCTTCACCCACATAGATGCGCATATCTTAAATAACGTCTAAAAGGCGTTATTCCGATAGTGCAAATTAAAGAGGTTTTGGTTCGCTCTGAATCAGAACCGCAGCGAGGCTCCGAATACCGGGCCGTGAAAGTAATCCCATTCGGCGGCATAGACGTACCCCTGCCGGCCGGCGCTATAAACAGAGTTCTGTGTCAGCGTGGCGACGGGATTATCGCTGTAGCCGGTAATGTCGCCGACCGACGTTGACATGCCCATCAGGCGGTAACCAAGATAGAGGCGTAAATCCACCCAACTTCCGAAACTCACAAGGTTAAAACCGATTTTCACGACATTATCAAAGTAGAAGCCCTTTGCCTTGATATCGCTCATGTAAGGGTTTTTCACAGTGCCGCCACCGAAACCATAAAGCGAATGCACCTCGGCGTAGAAGTCTTTGGCATACACATTGACGATAAAACCCAGATTGAGGTATGTCGCGGTATAGGACGACAGGAAAGTGCCGCCGCGCTCGCCGCCCGACGAGGTCGAATCTGTCGGGGTAAAAAATACGTTGAATGGCCGGTCATAGTCGATGAAACGCACACCGACAGCGAAGAACGACAGCAGCGCATCGAGTTCGTATTCGCGGTACTGCGTGCTCCAGGCGCGGCCCTGTCCGTTCGCGGTGGTTGTCACAGGTGCATTCGTGGCATAAAAACCGCCGCTCTGCGCACCCAGCGCATAACCCCTGAATTCGCCGACTGTCGCACGCCCCTGCAGGTAAATGGGCCATTCGGGAATGACCTGGTGCCTGAGCGCGGCAAAAATTTCTTTGGCGCGCGTTTTCTGGTCGTTGGTGTAGCGCAGATCGGCTTCGGTTTCGAATTGCTTGAAAAACTCGTCGGTGACATATTTGACGATAATGTTTGTGCGCCCCTTAGCGCTGATGCGGAAACTCGTCTCTTTCAGCAGTGCCGCGTCCATCGTGACGGTGAATGACCGCTGATCCGTAGCCGAGCGACTGCGGTATCCACCAGGCATACCAGTAGCCGTAATCGATTGTTGCATAACTTTTATCACCAAGCAGCCATTGCCAGACAGAGTTTTTGTCGAACTGGTCTGTGAAAATTTTTTCAAAATCCGAAGCCTGTGCCGTCCTGGGAAGCAGGAGTAGTACGAGTGTAAAAATCGCCGCGACGGCACCACGAATACCACAAAGAGAAATTCGACGCATGTTATGCCCCAAGGCAGCAAAAAGATGTGTGGTCAGCGCTGCATCACTTTTCTTCGCGCAGCTTCTCCGCGGCTTTTTTCCAGTCGCCTTTGTCGTCGAGCGGCGTGACGGATTTCAGATGCTGCTGGTGCTCTTCATGCAGAGACTGCATGGCTTCTTTTTTCAGGTCGATTTTTTCCTGCCGGAGATCGGTGCCGTTCCAGCGCAAGGCCGTACCCGAATTGATTTCAACGTCGTTGAGAAAATCCTGCATGAGTTCGTTCGGGTCTGCCGGCAAACCTGTCTCGCGCACAAAATCTTTCACGATCACTTTGCCCTTAAACAGCACAATGCGCGTGTCCTTTGCCGAAGCTTCGACTGTGAACGAGGTGCCGCGCACCCCAGCCGTCACGACGGGGGTTTTGATGGCCCACGCAGATTTATCCGTTTTGCGCACAAAATTGGCGCTGAGCACACCCTTGCTTTCAAAATAGGTCGATGCCTGCCGGATTTCCAGCTGCGTGTTCTGAAAAATATGGAACGAAGAGCCATCGTTCATCAGCACGCCGACTTTGGCATTTTTCCCGGTCTCGATAATGTCGCCTTCTTTCAGCAGCATACCAAGTTTCGGTTTCAGTGGCTTTTTCTGGTGTGTAATCTGCACTTCGCCTGAAAGCAGCGTGATTTTACCCTCTGCCGCAGCGATTACCGCGGGAGAGAGTAGTATCCAGCCCATCATAAGATATTTCATCTCCGACCTCCAGATCAGTAGTGGTAGCGGGCAGAAATGGCGCTAAAAAATGTGTCGAGCTTGAACGCATTCGCATTCATCGCCAGATCAATGTTAACCTTGGGCGCCGGTGTCCAGCCTAAACCCATCGCGACCATGAGCTCTTCGTCAAGCGCGAACAGGCTTGAAGTGTCGCGTGCCACAGTGCCGCTGACAGTAGTCTCCGAAGTTTTCGGTGAGAAAATATTCTTACGTACGCCGAAGCGGGTCTTCAGCGTTTCGAGCGTCTGGTGTTCGATCGCTACACCGAGCGGAATATAGATCTGCGTCGCCTTGTATTGGTTATCGACCGAAGTCGTGAGCGTATCAGGCCCGCCGGTGCCCGAGACCGAGTCGGTTTTCAGGCCGTAGGACTGCGCAATATAGCCAAACCCGGTGCTGTAAATCACCTTGAGTTTTGTCTCCGCCAAAGTCTGCCAGAATGCCGCGTCGACGCTGAACGCCTTGTAGTTTGTGGTCGAAATGCGTGTCTGCGAACCGCCCGAGCGCGAGTCGGTCATCTCGACCGGCATGTTGTAGAAATCACCCGCCGCCGCGATAATCAGGCGATTCTGTCCTATCGGTGTCACGTAGCGCACAAGAGCATTGGTCGTGTACGAAAAATTGCTTTTGGTAGCGTAGGTGTTGGTGGTGTTATTCGCCTCCCATTTCATCGACGGCATCGAGAATGAGACGGCCACGTCGAGGTAACCCGGTCCCAGATTTTTGATCTGCGTACCCAGGCCGAAAGAAGGCTCCTGCAGGCTCGAGTCGGATTTCGTGTTTGCCGGCGCAGTGACCGTGGTGTCGGTCTCTTTCTTGTTTGCCGCGAGATAGCCGACCCGGATACCAAGATTCATTGAAGAGTTGAGCGAAATGCCGAAGAACGCATCGACATTTCCCAGTCCGCGTTTTTGAAAACCGGTGGCGTCATAAAGACCCAGGTCGTCCATGCCCGGCACTTTGGTGTTATACTTGAGTTTTGAACCCTTCTGGCTCGCCGGCGAGGCGGCGGTCACGAGGGTTGGGTCGGTGAGCATGTTAAAGAAGGGATGGCGGTCGGTCAGCGGGCGGCGCAGAAAGATGCCGAGTTTCATGTTGTCAGACGGTAACGGAATCGTCGCACCGCCCCATGCATAGAAAGAACTCGTCCAACCTTCGAGGTACGCAGTGCCGTGGTTCATCAGGTGGCTCGGATTGTTGATTGCGTTAAAATCATTTTCCGCCAGGCGGTTAGGCATTGCCATCGCGCGGTCGGTGGTTTCGCGTGCTTCATTTACCGTAGAGTCAACGATGCGGCTCGAACAGAATGCCGGTGCCTGCGAGCTGTCGCAGGGATCGTCAGCATGCAGCAGGGCGGGAGTAAACAACAGGCTGATCAAAAGAATGCGTGTTTTCATGGCTTGCGGATAACACATTTTTTGCAATTTGTCAATACGGCAGAGTGCCGTATGCGTGGCTGTCAGTTTAACCAGCCGCGTTCGCGCGACTTGCGGATCGCTTCTGATTTCGAATGCACGCGGAGTTTTCTGTAAATGTTTTCGATGTGCTTGCGCGCCGTGCCGGGAGCCATCTGCAATTCGTCGGCGATCTGCGTGTATGTGTAGCCGCTCGACATTCTTTGCAGCACACGGTTTTCCATTGCGGCCAGAGGCGATTCGCTGCTTTTAGGTGTGTGCAGTTGCTGGAAAATTTTCTGCGCGACGCGTGGGGTAAGCGTCGTACCACCTCGCGCGACGGTTTCGAGTTCGAGCAATAGCAAATGCGGATCGGTGTCTTTGATGATGTAACCGTCGGCGCCCGCCACAATGGCTTCAGTGATAACCTGCGCTTCTTCGACCGCCGTGAAACAGCAGAGGCGCAAATCTGCACTGCGGTCGCGCAGCCGTGCAATGAGTTCGATACCGGAAAGGCCCGGCAGGCGCAAATCGATGAGCCAAAGCTCGTCGTTTTTGAGCGCGTGCGCCAGTGCTTTCTCGGCCGAGGGGTAAATGTTGCCGACGCGGAAAGTTTGCGTGCTGTCCAGCATCTCCCGAAGGTATTCTACGGTGCGCGCATTGTCTTCGACGATGTTGACAGTAATCGGCTCAGCTTTCATGTTTCAGTCTTCCCGCAATTTGGCCACAAATAAATTTTTGCCGGTTGCGGTAATGAAGCAGCGCGCGCGGCCATGCCGGTGCGCAGTGCGTGTCCTGATGCCTGTCAGCCCCGCACCGGCAAAAGTGTCTTTACCATTCCAGCGGAAAGATTTCCCGTCAGAGACGACCGATAGTCTCAGTGCATGCCGCGTTCTTGTTAATTGAACATCCATCTGTGTCGGACGGCCATACTTCATACAATTGCCACTCCATTCCTGCAGAATACGCAATGCGTCGAGCAACAAAAACGGATCGGTCTGCATCAGTTGTCGGTCGATGCGTGAAGTGAACCGCAGATTTTCCATTGCGCCGAGCATCTCAACGGTCGCTGCCAGTTCTGCCGCAATTGTCGCCGAGCTCAGATCGCTGCGCAGCAAGAATACCATATCACGTATGCGGTCACTCATGTTACGTGCCTTGCCCGCAAACCAATGCAATGTTTCCGGCGGTAGTTGAGCCTGGTGCAGTTTCATCTGCATCTCACCGAATTCTGAACCCAGCACATCGTGCAGATCGCCGGCTAAATGCTCGCGTTCTTCGGTGAGTTTTGCCTCAAACAGTTTAGCCTGCTGTTTCAGGACGCGCACACGCAGGCCGAGCGCCGCCGTGAAGAGCAGCGTTTCGGCGATAGAACCAAATTTCATCAGGTGCGGCAGGTAGTCGTTGAAGCCCACGCTGAAGCGACCCATCAGGTGCAGCGAACTCAGAATCGCGGACAACAGAAAAAGCACCCAGCCGGCGAGCATGATGCGTGCCGGAGCAAATCCTCCCCAGGCGACCTGCACCGTCGCGGCCAGAGCAATCGCGCAGTGCGCGACGACAGCACACAGGTTGAGCACCATCATGATGCGGTAAGGGATCGCGGCATTGAGCGCAATCAGCGCAATGTCGGCAAAGATCAAAATTTGCCACAGGCTGTTCTGCCATGGTTTGAGGCGGCCCTGCAAAAATTCGCGGTTGAAGAGAGCAAAAGGAATCAGCATCAATGGAAATATAACCGAGCGCACAAAAAGATAGAGCCAGTGCTGCGAATGGCCAAATGTGTCTTCGGGTATGCGCTCGAGAGTGAGAAAAAGTCCGAGAAAAAGCAGCAGGTAGAGAGAGTAATAGAGGTTAATGCGTTCGCGCAATGCGAGAAACAGTGCACCGTTATAAAGAAAAATTGCGGCCAGAGCGCCGAAGAAGAGCCCCGTCAGCCAGAAAAAACGCTGCTCCGACCTGATCAATCCGTCTGCTGTCAGAACATGCACGGGAAAGCGGCGTGACCCCGGGGGAAACGCAGACAGATATACCGTGCCGGTTTCTGCCGGCAGGGGCGCGAAGGCGAACAGTGCGTCGCGGTGCGGATTAACCCGTTGCGCCTCTATGGCCTCGCAGGTGCGGCCCTTAACACCGCAGTCTTCGGGGACAAACCACGCCCTCGCGTCGGGGTATAACCCTTTGACCTGGACAAAAATTTTCTGCGGCTGGCGCGGGCGGCAGATGCTGAAACGCAGCAGGTAGTTTTTTGCCGTGTAACCGAAACTGGCGAAAGCATCCGGCACCGCTGTGAACCGGTGCTCCGTCAAAGAAAATAATCCACTAGTGGCAAAGGTCGCGTCCACTTCTGCATATTCGAGAAACTGTCCTGCAAACCTGTTATCCACCGGGGTTGGCAGATCGAGGCAGTCGGCGGCAAATAATGTGGGAGCTGCAGTGAAAACAAGCAACGCAGATAAGACAATATTTCGCATGCCGGTCTGGGATAATGCCGGGCGGGGCACGCGGTGCAAATCATATTCCGGGCATAAAAAAAGCCCAAACATTTTCGTTTTCACGAAAATGCATTGGGCCCCAGAGTCGTACGGCGATGTACTTCTAAGGGAAATCCGCTGAGCGGATTACCCTTAGAAGTACCCAACCACCCGCTAGGGTGGTTGGGCTTGAGCCCACGCAGCCCCAAGCTGCATGGGCCAAGTCCTCGACCAAGGGGTCGAGGACCTGCCGAATTAACGGAGCAGTTGCAGTACGCTTTGCGGACGCTGGTTCGCCTGTGCGAGCATCGCTGTGCCAGCCTGAGTGAGGATCTGGTAGCGTGTGTAGCTCGACATAGTTTCTGCCATGTCTGTATCGCGGATGCGGCTTTCTGAAGCCTGGATGTTCTCGTAGGCGTTCATGAGGCCTTTCGCTGCATGCTCGAGGCGGTTGTAATACGCGCCGAGGTCAGCACGCTGCTTGCTGATGATGCGGAGTGCTTCATCAGAAAGACCGATTACAGAGTTTGCCTTGCCCGGTGTTGAGATCGAGATGAACGTCAACACGGTTGGGTTTCTCAGTTTCAGTGCGGCAGATGTCATCGTTTCGATGAACACGCGCTCGCGCTGGTGCATGTTTGCACCCATGTGGAACCACATTGAAGCTGTCGGGTTCAGACGTGCGAATGAACCTGTGAGCAGTTTCATCTTGTTGAACTCGGCCTGAGATGCGATACGATCGATCTCGTCGATGAGTTCAGAGATTTCCACCTGGATCTGCTGGCGGTCTTCGTCAGTGTAGATACCGTTGGCTGCCTGTACTGCGAGAACGCGGATACGCTGAACGAGCTCTCCGGTTTCCTGCAGATAACCTTCGGTCGTTTGGATGAAGCTCATACCGTCTTCGGTGTTCTGCTCAGCGCGGCGCAGGCCGTGGACCTGTGTACGCATTTTTTCAGAAACCGCGAGACCGGATGCATCGTCACCACCGCGGTTGATACGCATACCGCTCGACAGCTTTTCCATATCTTTATCCAGAGACCAGTTCTGGAACTTCAACACGCGGTGCGTGTTGATCGCAGACATATTGTGATTGATAATCATTTGTTTCCTCCGTGAAACTTTACAATGCCCGGGCTTCGTTTTAAGAAGCGCGAGACCTCATGTCTCGCCGTCGCTGCATTTACGCAGCGACCGCCCAGTCTTACCATTAGTTTCGGCGGATTGAGATTTTACTTAACGCATTATTCCGAAAAAAGCGTTACACTTTTTTTCTGAAACCGGAAAAAAGACTAAAGCATTTCTGTAAAGCTGCCGAACGCGCACGAGGCGCAGAGGTCCGATGCCGCCATGGATGGCGTCTTTGCATCGGACCGAACGCGCACGAGGCGTGTTCCGCATCGGATGCTGTTGAGGAGGGCGGGGATGCCAATTTTCTTCCGTCTTTTTTTCGGATCTGAATACCAAAACTCTTTACTCAGCAGAGACTGAACACATACGGTCGCTCTCCACATATGGCGAACAATCGTTCTTTACCCGTTTCTATTCGCCAGGTGTTTTTCGCGATGCTTTTTCTGGCAGCTCATGTCGGTACGGCATTCGTGGTTCTGCGCTTCATGAGCGGAAAGGGCATTGTGGCCACTTTCTGGCCACCGTCCGGTATTGCCCTGGCGGGCCTGATGCTGGGTGGTTTGCGCTATGCCCCGCTCATATTTGTTTCTGCATCGCTGGTGAATTGGCTGATCGGGGGCCCGTGGTACATCGCCATGCTGCTCGGTGCGGTTAACCTGGGGGAAGCGCTGTTCGGTTATTGGTTGCTGCGTTTTGTACGACCGATTCAACTGCAATTGAACCGCGCCCGTGACTTTTTCCGCCTGTTCCTGTACGCGGGTTTTCTTTCACCCATTCCCAGCGCGATATTCGGTGCAGTGATACTCAAGCTTACGGCGCTGACGGCGCAAACCTGGCTGCAGAATTTTCAGTTCTGGTGGATGGGAGATTCGCTGGGTATCATTGTTGTGGCGCCGCTGGTTCTCATCTGGCGCAGGGTTGAAAAAATTGAATTGCGCCGTGCGCAGATTTATGAGGGCGTTATCGCTCTTTTGCTGGCATTTCTGACAGGCCAGATTCTCTATCTCGGCTGGTTCGTCGATTGGCTGGGATTCCATCCGCGGGCATTCATGATGTTCATCTTCGTGACGTGGGCTGCAGTGCGCTTCGGCAGACATGCGACGCTCGTCGTGCTCTTTATGGTGATTGCACAGATGTTGTTCGGCATGATGCAGCAAACGGGATATTTCTTTAACTATGACCGGCACATGCAATTGTTCAATACATGGCTCTACATCACGGTACTCGCCGCATCGGGCATGGCACTGGCCACTTTCATCCATGAAAGAAAGCGCTCTCTGGAAAAACTTTCACGGGTTACCGAAAACCTGGAGCAGATCAGCGCTACGGCTCATGTCGGCGGCTGGGATCTCAATGTTGCAACGCAGGAAATACGTTTCTCCTCTGAAGCGATGCGCATTGTGGATATGAGCCCGGGCGAGCATCTTTCGCTAACGCAGGCAATGGCGTTTTTGTCGCCCGAAGACCAGGTTGCGCATGCGCAGCGTGTACACAATGCCATTACGCAACATGTTGCCTGGGATACTGAATTTGCAATGACCACGGCGACCGGACGGCGTATCTGGGTGCGTTCGCAGGGGCGACCAGTACTGCAGGACGGTCAAACCGTCAGGCTTGTCGGCACAGTGCACGATCTGACATATCGCCGCAAGGCTGAGCAGGCTTTGAGCGAAAGCAATGAGCGTTTGCAACTCATATTCGGAACGCTCGCAGAGGGAGTATCACTCAACGAAATTGTCACCGATTCAAACGGTGTGATCATCGACCATCGTGTCCTCGAAGTGAACGAAGCCTTCTATAAAATGTCTGATTACAACAAAGAAATTCCGGTGATCGGAGCCCTCGCATCCCAGCTATATTCCCTCTCGTCAGATATGATCCGCACTTTCTGGGAAAAACATTCCAATGCCACGGAGACCGTCCATAGCGAATTATTCAGTCAAATCAGCAGGCGATATTTTATTATCGCTACATCACCCTTGAGAAACGGCAGATTCATTACATCGTTTATTGATATTACTGAAAGAAAAAAAACCGAGCTCGCGCTTGCCGAAAGCGAGGCACGATACCGGCGTTTGGTCGAGTCATCCGCAGATGCGATTCTCGTTCACCAGGGCGGGCTAATTGTTTACGTCAATCCGGCGCTGGTGAAAATTTTGCGTGCGCAGTCGGCAAATGAGCTCGTCCATACAAGTGTGACCCGAATTGTACCGATGGAATACCGTGCGATGATCCTGGAGCGTACGGCACTGGGCGAAGATGGCCGTGAGACACTAGGCCTGGTTGAAGGCAAATTCCACTGATTTGACGGTGAACATATTGACGTCGAAAATTCAACCGTAGAAACAATTTTTAATAATCAGCCATCGACCATGGTGGTGGCGCGCGACATCTCAGAGCGTAAACGGGCCGAAGAGCAGATCCGTTATCTGGGACAGCATGATATTCTTACAGGGTTGCCTAACCGTGCCTTATTCGCCGACCGGCTGTCGCAGGCTATTACCTTCGCGGGTACACACCGCAATACATTCGCGTTGCTGTTTCTCGACGTGGACCATTTTAAGAAAATCAACGACTCTTTGGGACACCACTACGGCGACATTTTTTTGAAAGAAATCACCCGCCGTTTGCTCGCGACGGTCAAGAGCATTGATACGGTTTCGCGGCAGGGGGGTGACGAGTTTTTGATTCTGCTGAACGAACTCACGCATCCCGAAGAAGCAGCCCTGGTAGCGCAAAAAATCTGCGCGGCACTCGCCGAACCTGTCCTGGTCGAAAATTCGCGCATGAATTCATCGGTCAGTATCGGCATTGCCGTTTTTCCCCGCGATGGCGACACTCCCGAAGCCCTGATCAAAAATGCAGATATTGCAATGTACCACGCGAAAGACAGCGGGCGCAACCAGTTCCAGTATTTTTCTGAAGAGTTGAACCGTATAACCCGGGAGAATCTCGATCTCGAAACGGCACTGCGCGAAGCCATTGCACTGGGCCAGCTTGAAGTTTATTACCAGCCGCAACTCAATCTGCAGACCGGCATCATTGAATCATGCGAAGCGCTGTTGCGGTGGAAACATCCGCAGTGGGGAATGGTCTCACCTGCTCGTTTTATTCCTCTGGCTGAAGAATCAGGCCAGATTTTCGAAATTGGCCGCTGGGTACTCGCGAGTGTCGCGGAGCGTTATTCGGCGCTCATGAATGCGGGTTTCCCGAATATTCGCATTTCAGTCAACGTCAGCGCACCTGAATTGCAAAGCCCGACATTTGCGGCAGATATTGAAAATACGATTCGCCATTATGGCATGCCCGCGGCGAATCTTGAAATGGAAGTCACCGAAAGCCTTATCATGGAAGATACCGCGAGCGCCAGTGTGGCAATACGCCAGCTATCCGCTTTGGGGGTTCGGTTTTCCATCGATGATTTTGGCACCGGTTATTCATCGCTGAGTTATCTCAGGCAATTGCATATTCACAACCTGAAAATTGATCAATCGTTTGTACGCGATATCATGAATGATCCAAACGATGCAGTTATTGTACAGGCGATTATTGGCCTGGCGAAGAACCTGAATCTGCAGGTTACCGCAGAAGGCGTTGAGGACGACGCGCAAAAGAATTTTCTGCGTGAGAATGGCTGCGATCTGATGCAGGGGTTTCTGCTCTCCGCTGCGCTCCCGTTTCCGGATTTTCTGGCCCTTTTGCAGTCTCGCGGCGCGCAATTGGCGTAATTTCACTTCGATCTTTAATCATTTTAAGAGGCCAATCGCATGTAAATGTCTTATTATGTAGGACATTTATGGCTTTTGACGGAAAAAATTTAATACACGAATTGCGTATCCTTTATTCCCGGGAGAAGCGTGATTTCCTGCGCATCGTCGCCTTCGGCGTCGTGCAGGGTGTGCTTTCCCTCATCGTGCCCGTGGCGGTTGGTAATCTCATCAACGCGGTATCGTTTGGCGGATTTCTTCAGCCCGTCATTGTGCTCACGGTCATCGTATTGCTTTTTCTCTTCATGAGCGCGGTGGTCCGCCTGGTACAGGTTTGGTTTATTGAGGCACTGCAGCGGCGGTTGTTTTTACGCGCGACCGGCGAAGCTGCCGTAGCAGCACTGAGACACGCTGGCCTTGACCAGGTTTCGAAAATGAATTATTATAACGAAGTTTTTACCCTGCAGAAGAGCCTCGTTTCGATGCTTACCGACGGATCAACTGCGATAATCGCGATTGTAATCGGCATGGTGGTCATCGTTCTTTACCATCCGTATTTTATTTTTCTCGACCTGCTGATTATTGCCGTCGCAGGTTATTTGGTTGGCTACGTTCTTTTCAAGAGCGGATTGCCGCTGAGCTACGAAGAATCTGATAGCAAGTACAGGCTGCTTGCCTGGTTGCAAAAGCTGACTCTGCCCGGGCGCAGGAAAAAAATTGAAACTGGAGAACAGCTGGAAGATTTTCGGCGTGACTACCTCGAAAAGCGCAGTTCTCTCTTTCATATTCTGTTCAGGCAATATTTTACCCTCGCGGCGCTGCATATTTTCGGCAGCGGCCTGGTTCTTCTGCTTGGTGGTTATCTGGTTTTAAAAAAGGAAATGGGACTTGGCCAGTTAGTCGCAGCAGAGCTCATTGTCTCAAAAATGCTCGATATGCTTGCCAAATTCGGCAAGTACTTCCAGAACATGTTTGATACGAGTGATGCCCTGCTCAAGCTGAGAAAACTGCGCGAAGGTTCGGCCGAAATTGAGCTTAACAAGGCCGAAGCGGAAAAACATGGCACTTATGAAACATTCCTGGCCTCACGCTGGCAGAATGTAAGCTGGCGGACATATGCCATCACGTTTGCCGCTATCTTTCTTATGGTCATGCTATTGCCCTGGCAGCAGACCAGCTATGGCGAAGGTCGCGTCGTTGCACTTGCTCCAACCGACAGGCAACAGACAATAGAGGCTCCCGTTTCAGGCAGAATCCTGCATTGGCATGTTCATGAAGGCTCGCTTGTAAAAAAGGGCGATAAACTGGTCAGCATATCAGATCTTGATCCGCAGATAACAGAAAGGCTCGAACAGGAACGTTATGCGCTCACTGACCGTATGCGCGCGGCGCGCAGCCGGGTCGAATTGATCGAATCACGCGTCACATCACTCCAGCTTTCCCGAAGCGAAGCGATGAGCGCAGCCGAGAGCCGCGTGGGTATGGCCAGCGAACGGGTACGGCAGGCGCAGCAGGCGGTTGCGGCGAGCGAGGCAGCGCTGGATACTGCACGCCTGAATTTCGATCGGCAAAAATCTCTCTTTGAACAAGGATTGTCTTCGCAGCGCAACGTTGAATTGGCCGAGTTGGAGTTCAAACGGGCTAAGACTGAAGAGCAGCGCGCCGTTGCAGGCTTAAAATCCGCAGAACAGGAAAAAAAGGCGATGCAGCGCGACGCAAACCGCATCGCGCGTGACGCAGATGCCGCTATCAACGAGGCGCGTGCGACGACGCAGAGCGCAAAATCAGAGTTGGCACGATCGAATGAAGACCTGCCGCGCATTGAGATGCGACTTTCACGCCAAAAAACCCAGGAAGTCCTGGCCCCCAAAGACGGTATTATTACCCGCCTGCTCGTTGCGCAGGAAGCTGAATATGTAAAAGAAGGCAAAGGACTGTGCCTGCTGATTCCTGAATCGGGACGCCGCGCGGTTGAGCTATGGATTGACGGCAATGATATTCCCCTGCTGAACGACGGCCGTGAGGCGCGGATCATGTTTCAAGGTTGGCCTGCATTGCAGATCTCGGGCTGGCCACAGGGCTCCTTTGGCGCCTTTCCGGCCCGGGTTAAGTTTATCGATAACGCCGACGATGGCCATGGAAAATTCCGGGTCTTGCTGATTCCTGACGAAAAGCACCCGGATGCCTGGCCGGCCAACTCAATGCTCAGGCAAGGGGTGCGCGCCCGTGGCTGGGTATTTATCAACCGCGTCACTATTGGCTATGAACTCTGGAGAAAATTCAACGATTTCCCGCCGGAGATACCGCCAGATACCCGGCAAATTGGCCCCAGTGACGGGGGAAAAAAATGAAACTGAAGATTTTAATTCCGGTTCTGGCAAGCGCGGCTATTTCAGTCTGGCCTCAGGCGCAGGGCGCTCTGACATTATCTCACGTTCAGCAGAATCTGGACCAGACATTCCCCGTGATTTTGCTTTCGATGCGGGAAATTCGCAAAGCGGAATTTGATATTCTGTCGGCACAGGGTGCCTTTGATCTTGCAATCAAGGGAGCCGCGAGCAATACCTCGGGTTACTATGACAATAACCGTTTTGAAGCCAATCTGGAAAAACCTACGTCCATCTGGGGAATGTCATTCTTTGCCGGTTACCGCATCAGTCAGGGAGATTTTCCGGATTATTACGGGGAGCGTCGCAGTAATCCGGCGGGCGAAGTTCGATTTGGCGGGCGTATTCCCTTGTGGCGCGATCGGGTAATTGACCAGGGTCGTCTGGAGTTACAGCAGAGTGAGATCAACAGGAAAATCGCGGATAATATACTCGACGGGCAGAAACTCGCAGTTTACCGCGAGGCGGCCGTCAGTTACTGGAACTGGCTGGGATCCGGAAAGCGCCGGCGCATCGTACAAGACCTGTTAACGATCGCTGAGGCCCGGCGCGACCAGCTGAGAAAACGCGTGAAGTTGGGCGACATTCCTGCCATCGAAGAAAAAGAAAACGAGCGCGCAATTCTCGCCCGCCGCGAGCAGATTGCCGCCGCGGAGAGGGTATTACAGAAATCAGCCCTTTATCTTTCTCTCTACTACCGCACCCCTGCGGGCGTAATGATCACTCCGGCTGAAACCAGCATGCCAGCGGGTTTTCCCGAAGAATCCATGATTGCGCCGAACGTATTTGAAGAGGATAAGAAATATGCGCTCACGGAACGCCCGGAGATAAAAAAACTTCTCAGTGAAATTGATATGGAGGCCAATGCGCTGCGATTCCATGAGAACCAGCGCGGCCCGCAGTTAGATCTCATTCTGCGTGGCTCCAGAGACATCGATAATTCGGGTACATTCAAAAGAAACCCCTGGGAGGGCGATTTTGCCCTCGTTTTCAATATTCCTTTGCAAACACGCAAGCAAGATGGGAAAATCGGGGGGACGGAAACCAAAATTGATATTCTGAAGCAGAAGCTTGCTTTCCAGAGAGATAAAATTTCCATTGAGGCCGGGGATGCACTGATTGCACTGGAAAATGCTCTCAAACGCCTGCAGATCATCAAAGAAGAGGTCCTAGTTGCCGAGAATCTCGCACGGGCAGAAAAGGCCAGATTTGACCTGGGTGATTCGACGCTACTGATTGTGAACCTTCGCGAACAGACGGCGGCCGAAGTGGCTCTGCGACAGGTTGGCGTGGAAATGGACTACTGGATTGCGAGGGCAGACTATGACGCGGTTCTGATGAAGTATTTGCGCAAACCATAAAAAGACCGGAAGCGTTTGCGGCTGTTTGTCATTTTTTCTCCCGTCCTTCCGTCTGTTGTTCGCGCGTTGGATTTACAAAGTCATACGGCTTCTTGCCCCATGACCAAGCTTCTTACACATTGCCGCCAGGTCGCTGAGTTCTGGCTCAGCGAGGGTGCCCATCATACGGTAGATGTTCTGCATGTGCTGTGGAAAGATTTTCGCAATCAGCTGTTCGCCTTCTTTTGTCAGGCTGATGCGGATCGCGCGGCGATCGATTTCGTCGCGGGACCTTGTGACGAATCCGCGCTTTTCGAGATTGTCGATAATGGTCGTCATGTTTGCGCCACTGCGCAATATTTTACCGGCAAGGTCTTTCTGGTTTGATGGGCCCAGGTGGTAGAGGATTTCCATGACGCCCAGCTGCGAGAGCGTGATGCCATGGCTTTCGGCGTTGCGTGCCAGGATTCCCTGGATCGTATCGGCACAGCGCATGAGTTTTACATAAGCATCGACCTGGATTTTTTCGGCTTCAGTGCCACCGTAGCGTTTTGGCATAACTTTGGACAAAGTTGCTTAGTGCTGCGTCAATTGAATTCGAATTAGATTTTGAAGATATTCTTTTGAGTAAATATGTCCAGGTATTTGTGTACTCCCGCCTTGCTTACCTGGATTGATTATAGCAGTCGCAGCTGGCCAAATTATCTTAACGGGCAGTTCTTGTGGAACGCATGAACCGGTATTTGCTCCACAAAATCAGCAGAACCGCCGTAACCAGCAGCGGCAATACAATCGTCAGAACCACGCGTTCAAAATCTGGCCTGATGACACTGCCCGTTGCCTGCAGCACGAGCCAGGTGGTGTAGCCAGCGTACGTCAGGAAAAACAGCACGCCCTCAATTCTATTGAACGTTAACCCGATGACAAAATGCGGAAAGCAGGCGATAGCCGCGATCAGCATCAGTGGAAAATCAACGGCGAGCATTTCCGGCGCGACCGGAAGGCCGCCTGAAAACAGAGGCGCAATGCCAAGAATTGCAAAAATATTAAATGTACAGCTGCCGATGATGTTACCGATCGCAATGTCCCGTTCGCCCTTGATCGTGGCCATTACAGAAGCCGCCACCTCAGGCAGCGACGTGCCTCCGGCGATAATGGTGAGTCCGATCACCGACTCGCTGATGCCAAAGCGCCGTGCCAGAACGACAGAACCTGCGATGAGCCATTGCGCTCCGATGACGAGTATAAAAAGACCGGCGAGAAGCAGCAGCCCGGATATCCAGACGGGAAGTTTTTTTACTTCAGCGCGTTCGTCGCTGAGGGCCTTGTCGTACTCGGCCTTTACTGCACGAGTTTCGCGGCGACTGCGCCGTACGATGAAGATCGTGTAAGAGAAAAGGATTGCGAGAAGCAATAGCCCCTGCCATGGCCTGATCGTACCACCTAAGGCAAACACATAGGCCAGTAAGGAACCCACAATCATCAGCGGTACATCAATACGCACGAGTTGTGATGAAACCGCAAGCGGGGCTATCATGCCGCAAATTCCCAGTATGAACAAGACGTTGAAAATATTGCTGCCTATAACATTGGCTACTGCAATGCCCGCGCTACCCGCGGCCGAAGCCCTGAGTGAAACAACTAACTCGGGCATACTGGTACCGAATGCAACAATCGTCAGACCGATGACAAGGGACGAGACGCCTGCAGCAACGGCGATACCGGTAGCCCCACGCACCAACAGTTCCCCGCCGATTGTCAGCGCAACGAGGCCTCCGGCGATAAGCAGAAATATCTGCAAGTCACTCATGGGGCAGACCGCCAGATATTGCCGGCGCAGCAAGGTAAAACAAGCTTAGATCCCCAGCGCTTTGCTGATCTGGTTGCGCAACACCTTGCCGTTTGCCGAGCGCGGAAATTTATCCAGCGTATAGAGCTTCCTGGGAACCTTGTAAGAGGCCAGGCGGTCTTTGCCCCATTGCAAAAGTTCTGCCTCCTCGAAGGTGCGCCCCGGTTTAATCAGCACGCACATCGAGATGAGGGTTTTTTCCGGACCGAGTTGTTCGGCGAAGGCGACCACATCTTCAACCGCGGGGCAGTCGCGGTAGACCCGTTCGATCTCGAAAGGTGAAACACGGTAACCAAAGGATTTGATAATTTCATCGCGACGCCCCAGGAAGAAGATATTTCCGTCGGTATCCTGAATGGCGTAGTCACCGGTTAAAAACCAACCGTCACGGAATTGTTTTTGATTGGCTTCCGGTGCCTGCCAGTATTCGAGAAACAGCCCCGGGTCGTCGCGATGAATGCATAACATGGCTTCCTGCCCTGCGGCGACAGGTTGCAGATTTTCGTCGAGCAGCGCCACCTTATGGCCGTCCTGGATTTTACCGGCCGAATTCGGTTTCACCACGTCGCCTTTGCGCTGTGATATGTAATAAGAACATTCAGACATCCCCAGACCCTCGTAGATCGGGAAGCCAAAACGTTCAGTCCAGCCGCCCAAAACTTCGTCGGTCAAATGTTCGCCGGCGCACATCGCATGTTTGAGAGTGGGGACGTCACTGCCTTTGGTTGCGGTCTTCTGCAAAATTTGCCTGAAAATCGTCGGGACGCCGATGAAAATATTGCAGCCAAATTTCTGAATTAACTCTATCCAGCGCGTCGGCGAGTTTTCGCCTTCATAGACAACAACGGTCTTGCCGTGAAAGAGCGGATCCATCATTGCTGTACCCAGCACATAGGTCCAATTGAACTTACCGGAGTGGAGAATACGATCGTTGCCGGTAAATGAAAACCATTGTGTCGCGGCGGGCAGCCGGCCGAGCAGTGCCTGCTGCGCATGCAGCACACCTTTGGGATACCCCGTTGTGCCGGATGTATACACGAGGTAAGCCGGGTCTGTTCTGAGCGACGGATGAATTTCCCGGTCGGGTATGGTCCCGGCAAGTTCTGCCTCTACCGATACTTCTGCGGTATTGGCTACCCCTGCACAATAGACGGCTTTGAGTGGCGAGGTATTGCAGTGCCCGCGCAGCGCGGAGAACACTTTTTCATCGGTAACGAGTGCTGCGGCGCCTGAATCCTGGATCAGGTATTCCAGTTCTGATCCCGTGAGCATCGGCGACGTGGGCACGGGGATAAATCCGCCGCGCAACGCGCCGAAAAATGCAGCAGGAAACACATACGAGTTTGGCAGCCTGAGCAGCACCCGGTCACCGGTCTGCAATCCGCGCTTTTTGAAGCTCGCTGAGAAGCGTGCGGAGAGTTCGTCGAGTTCGCGGTAGGTGAGATCTTTGTGCGTGAGATCGCCTTCCACGAAAACCATCGCCACCTGGTTGCCGATGGCCGATTCTGCGTGCCGGGTCAGGCACTCGCGTGTGATGTTGAATTGTTGTTCTTTCATATTTTCCTCGATCCTTATTTTATCGGGTATGGCCAGATTTCAAACACCCGTTCTTCGGGCAGGCTATGCACGATTTCGAAGCAGATATCCGCAAGATCTTTTTCCTGGTTGCCAAGCATAATAGAACGCAGCAGGGTCTGGAGTGCCTTGGCGAACATCGGCGGATCCATCATTTCATCTTCGAAGCGAATCGCGCCACCGAGGAAAGCATTTGCCCTGACTGCTGCCTCCAGAATTCTCAGGCTGCGCTGAATGTCTTCGGTACGCGGCTGAAATCCATATCGAATCAGCCGTATGTGGTTCGGATGAATCACCTGTTTGCCGGTAAAGCCCATATTTGCTTCACGGCGCGCATGATCAAAGATTATTTTTGCGTTGGGTGAGGCGTGGCCCGACAGCCATTCAGGAATCAATGGAATTTCGGGTGGCGCATTGTCGAGCAGCAGTGTTTCGACGCCGCCGATCAGACCTTTTCCCGCCAGTCGGGCTTCGAGCATCAGCTGGCAGGCAAAGGGATAAAGTTCTTCCAGCCAGTTTTCGGGTGTGATCTGCAGGTGCAATGCCCGCGAAAAATCATGAATGCCGAAGACGGCATGCTCTACAGTGACAAATGAGAAGATTTCATCGGCGAGTTTCAGTGAGCGCGGATGTTCAATAATGGGCTGGATGCGCAGCTCAGGCCGCAGGCTGCCCAGAAAAGCCGAAAGGTCATCAATTTCGTTCCCTCCCTTAAGTTCGCCTGCCTTTGCGAGCATGATGTCGTCTATGTAAGGATAGATCTTTTCAATGAGCCTCATATCGAGCAGATTCTCGGCGCTGTACATCTGGTTGATACGCAGAGCCACTCGCCCCGGTATGGCTGAACGCACCTCCGGGAGTGTAGCCTCAAGAAATCCGCGACTCATAGATTTCTGCCGGCAACCGTCTTCCAGATCAAAGATGATTGTGTGTGCCTCACTCGAACGGGCATATTTTCCCAGCCGTGCGCGTGCCTCAGGTTCGGTTTCATAACGTTCTTCGGCGGGCAGGTATTTGATGGGTGGGTAATAGAGCTGAATTCCGGGCCATGCCGAACGAATCGAATAGCTGCCGCCCGGCAGGCGACCCTTGATCACTTCTTCGTGCAGATCTTTTTTCAGGTCATCGCTGATGCGTATTTTCTGTATCATGGCTGTAGTATAAAGAATGGCGCTGACTCTGAAAAATATATGTAGGCTAATATAAAATAGTCAGATATCGAAAGATCGCAGTCCTCCTCAAAATTCTGCCGGAAACGGCCGATAATGGCGGGTGGGCTGCTCGCAGGGTGTTGAAAAAGACAAAATTAGCAGCGAAAATGTCCTCATTTTCGCGTCTTCGTGCGTGCGCGCTTGACGCGCACAATACTTTTGCAACACCCTGGCAGGTCCACAAAAGAAAACGGGTTGTCGCCTCGTCATGAGCGCAGGCCCAAAAAGGAATTCCATGGTTCGCATAAAATTGTACGTGCTGGTTCTCTCTTCTCTGATTTGCACATTTGCAGGTTCGTTGAGTGCTGCGAAGCCGAGGGTTAAGACCGGCCTCGATAATCTTCTGCAGAATGCAGACGAACACCTGAAAGGCAAGCGCATTGGTCTGATTGTCAACCACAGCGCGATCGACGCACGCGGCCGCCATATTATTGATCTCTTGCACCCGAAATACAAGATCACGAAAATTTTTGCCCCGGAACACGGGGTGCGCGGCAAGGTCGACGAGCATGTCTCTGACGGCAAAGATACCAAAACGCGTCTGCCGATTGTCTCGCTCTACCAGCGGAAAAAGAAAGCGCCCGATGCCGATGATCTCAAAAACGTAGACATCCTCATCTTTGACATCCAGGAAATCGGTGTCCGGTATTACACTTATGCCACAACGATGGTGCTCGCGATGAAGGCTGCAAAGGCCAATGGCAAAAAAATGCTGATTCTCGACCGACCGAACATGGCCGCTGCGCTCGGCGTTTACGGGCCGCTGCTCGAAAGTAAGTTCCATGGCGGTTTTTCCAGCTATTACCCGATACCGATTGCGCATGCGATGACAATTGGCGAGCTGGCGAGCTACTATAACAGCCATTTCCAGATCGGTGCGGATATAGAAGTGATCAAACTCACGGGTTACAAACACGGCATGTACTTCGACGAAACCGGGCAGCCATGGCGTAACCCGAGCCCGAGCATCACCGACATGAACTCGGTGATTGGCTACCACCTTGCCGGTTCGCTCGAAAGCCTCAACATCAGCGTGGGGCGCGGCACGGCGAAGCCGTTCCAGCTTTTTGGGGCGCCTTTTTTTGACGGCCGCAAACTCGCCGCGGCGCTCAATGCCGCAAAACTGCCCGGGCTAAAATTCGTGGCGGCGACATTTAAGCCCGTGCGCTCGGCCTACAGCAAAAAGAACTGCCATGGCTTTAAGCTGATTGTGACCAACCGCAAGGCCATCGACCCGATGCGCACGCTGATCACTATTGCGCGCGAAATACACAAACACCTGCCTGAAAAGGGACGTGAGAAAAACTGGTCAAGCATTGCGCATGCAGTCGGCGACACCGCTTTTGTGGACAGCATTGCGAAAGGCGAGCAGAGCGAGACGCTGGTACAGAAAATAGCGGCGGATGTCAAAGCGTTCGCGGATGTGCGGCAGAAGTACCTGCTGTATCCATAGAGTTTCATCGTGCATCATAATATGGCCGTGAAACGGCCATATTATGATGCGACATAATCCTTGACGGCTCCGCTTGAGGGCTGATCCTTTACCCATGGAAATCGGTCTCGCGATTTTGCTCTTTGTGTGTATGACTGCGCTGCTCTATGTCGTGCTGTCCCTCAAAATCACGCGCCAGGTCGATTTGCAGATGAAAGAATTCTACAAGACCCGTATTCATGCCGACATCCAGGAATTTTACCGCACGATGGAGGGCTATTCCGTCGAGTTCGAGACGCGCATCAAGCAGTTCAAGGCGCTGGTCGAGCGCAACGAAGAAGCAGTGCGTACACATGACGCGCAGGTAACACAGGCGCTGCCGCAATTCACCGAAGATACAGAGATCGAAGAAGACTATACGGCGCCAGAATTGCCCGTGCGCCGTGCCGCTATTGCCGGTAAAAAGACAATTCCTGCAAAAAAAGCCGTGAAGCTCAGCGAAGCGCAGCGTAAGGCTGCAGAAAAAGCGGCGAAGTCAGCAAAAGCAGCCCCCCAACCAGTTATGCCTGCAGGCAAAAACAAAATTGCGAAAGCTGCCACACCTGCCGCGCGCGTGAACGCAGCGGCAAAAGGCGACCCACGGGCTTTTCAGTCGCGAGTGGAAGAAGCACCACGCGTGCGTGCAGAAGTGCGCCCGGTTGCCGTGGCGCAGCCACTTACAGAACCTGTGGGGCAGAGTTTTGCTGAAGCAGACGACACCGCGATTGCCGAAGAGCTGATGAAAGATCTTTTTGCGCAAGACCAGGTGAAACTCACTGTGCAGCCTGCGGCGAAAAAACCGGAAGCGGCAGTACCGGCAGAGACTGCAGGCGAACGCACCATGGCGAATTTCTTTTCGCGTATCGGCAAGAGTGTCGGGCCCATCGTCTTTGGCGAAAAGCCGGCAGCCGAAGCGCGGAAAAAAAGCGAGCCTCTAAAGCAGGCGGCCGCCCAATCTGCGACCGCGAAGCCCGTAGCCGACTTTTCTGAAGTGCTGCGCCGAGCCGAACAGATCAAGGCCGAGAAGAAAGCCGAACGCGAGCGCGCCGAAGTCGAAGCCCGCGCAGAGTTTTATGCTGTAGGCGACACGATGTCGCCAACCACGTCGCGGCCAGGGCTGGCCTCTCTTGCGACGCCAGGCGACACGATGTCGCAGGTTTTGCCGCCCGCAGGGACGCGGTCTCTTGCGGCTAATGGCGACACGGTGTCACAGCCTCCGCCACAACGCCAGAACCTTGCGGTCAAAGACCTCGACCAGCACACGATCAATTTTCTGATCGATTCGCTGAAGCAGGAAAACGGCTACCGCAAGCAGGCGCTCAGGGCGTTGACCGAGAATAATATTCCTCTGCCCGAAATTGCGCGGCTCAGCAAAATCGATATCGGCGAGCTTGAACTGATGCGCCAACTGGGTCGCTTCTAAGCCATGGCAGAAGGAGCGGTAAGACCGGCGGAAGGCAAAAAGGGGCGCTTTCAAAGTTCACTACTCCTGTTCTCTGCTTTTCTGATCGCCGCCTGCGGACTGATCTACGAGCTCATCGCCGGCACGGTTTCCAGCTACCTTCTTGGTGACAGCGTTACGCAGTTCTCGCGCACCATCGGCGTTTACC
>JAXMHE010000025.1:0-52241 GCA_046346945.1 Turneriella sp. | reverse complement strand
GAGTCCAAGGCGTCTTCCTGGTTCTTGTATATGTCGAATACAGAGCCCAGTTTGGTGATTTCGAGCAGGTGATCGACGTCGGGGCTGATCGCGCACAGGCCAAAACGGCCGTTGCGGCGCTCGATTTCTTTGTATATATTCAGTAGAATACCCAAAGCCGCAGAATTGATGAATGGCACCTTCTTCATATCGACAACAATCTTTGGTACTTTGGCTTCGTGCATGCACGATTCGAGTTCGTCTGCAAGATCAAATTCCATACCGGATTTGATCGCGCCGTCGATCTCCACAATGCTGACTTCGCCCTTTTTCTTGACCTTGATCTTAATGCCTGACTTGGCGGCCATTGGTCTGTTTCAGTGCTTTTGGCTGAGAGACAAGTATTTTTTGATTTTCCGCACAAAAATTGAACCGATATTCCAGTATGAGAATCAGAGCGCTGGTACAGGCGCGCCTCAACAGTTCGAGACTGCCAAACAAAGTACTCGAAAAAATTGGTGAAAAAACCCTCGTCGAGCACATTGCCGGCCGTCTGGGCATGCTCTCGGGAGCCGGAGTGGAACTGTGCTTTGCCATTGCCGACGAGGCAGACCCTGCCCTGCGCGATTACCTGTCAGAAAAGGGGCTGGATCTTTATGCCGGGGCGGAACAAGACGTGTTAAAACGCTACTGCGACGCCGCCGCAGACCTCGAAGACAGCGACTACGTGATACGGGCAACCGCAGACAATCCGTTTCCCGACCAGGAGCAACTGGGCAGGCTGGTATCTTATGTACGCCGTTCACCGATCGACTATGGTTATACGACTCACCTGCCGCTCGGCATGGGCACTGAAATTATTCGCGTGAATGCGTTGCGCTCGGTCATGATCAGGGCCTTACCACTCACAGCAGGCGGTGAATCAGGCCTGAAATTGCACCACCATGAACATGTGACGGTATTTATCCGCGAAAACGCGCACCTGTACGATATCTATCCTCAGCCGCTGGATGAGACGGTAAGTGAAGAAGCTGCAAAGCAGCGTGTCGCGGGCATTCGCCTGACCATCGATGAGCCAGCAGATCTTGAGGTCGCGCGGCGGGTGTTTACACACTTCAACCGGCTGGGCAAGCCGCATTTCACGGCGACGGATGTCATTCAGCTGAAAAAAAACAACCCTGAAATGCTGGCCGGCAATGAACAGATACAGCAGCGGGATGCCCGCTCCGTAGACCCGCGCGCATCGAAGGCTTAAACACTAACCCTTCGCGGTATGCCGCGAAGGGGATGTTTTAACCTACTGCGAGACGCAGTTTTTCCAGGTCTTCCCGGTTCACCACGTCGATGAGCTCATATATCTTGACCGGCTCGTGCTTGCCCTTCACCCGAATATCGTCGAGCTCGCGCGCATAGACCCGGTCTTTCACCAGCGCATAGGTGTACTCAGAAATGATAATGCGGGTAGCATATTGCTTGTTGGTACCTTCGAGACGGCTACCAAGGTTGATCGTATCGCCCATCACGGTATAGTCCATTCGGTGCGACGAACCCATGTTGCCGACAACCGCTGGCCCGCTGTTGAGGCCAATACCGATGTCGATGATCGGGTAGCCCTGCGCAGCCCAGCGATCCTGCAGTTTTTTCAGCTCTTCGAGCTGTATTACCGCGGTGAGGCACGCATAGTATGCATGGTCAGGATTCGGCACTGGTGCGCCCCAGAAAGCCATGATTGCATCGCCCATGTATTTGTCGATCGTGCCCTTATAGGCAATGACAAGGTCTGTCATGGTCGAGAGATATTCGTTCAGAAGGTGTACGAGGTCTTCCGGTGAAAGACTTTCAGACATCGTAGTAAATCCGCGGATATCGGAAAAGAAAACAGTCAGTTCTTTCTTTTCACCGCCGAGCTTGAGGGATTCAGGGTTCGCGAGCAGCTCGTTCACAATATCTTTCGACACGAATTTCGAGAAAGTGCTGCGGATATATTTCACGTTTTCTTCTTCGGTAAGAACCTTGTAGCCGATGACCGCAATCAGTACGACGACGGTTTCGACATAAGGCACAAGGAAGAAATGCACGAATTTCATATACTTGAACACCAGGATCGCTTCGATCAGAAAGAGCGCAGAAATAACGCCTACGACCACGAGGACGACACCAATGTTAAAACGCGGTATCAGAAAGCCCAGCAATGCCGCAAAAACGAACAAAATCAGGTAGTTTAACCACTGGTTTGCATAAGTAATGAAGTTTTGCATCAAAATCGTATTCAGCGCGCTGGCGTGGTGCTCGATTCCCGCAGTGGTATGCGAAAACGGTGACGGGTGAATATCTCGGGTAGTCGAGACACCGGTCGCATAATACATCGCGGTCAGCAGAATCTTGTTTTTGAAATCCTCGACGTTCAGCGTCTTTTCTTTCATGTTGACCTGTTCTGCCAGTTCCACCATTTTTGTGTGCGGGAATGTATACGGGCCACCGATAAAATTGATCGCCATCATTCCGATTTCATTGATAGGAATGGTGATCGAGCGCTCTGCATTGGGCTGCGTCATAATATCGCGTTCTTCGCCAAAAATACCGATGCTGATTTTTTTATCCGGAATATTCTTGAGTTTAACGTATGAGCCGAGTTTCACCTCAACATCTTTCGTGATATCGACACCAAAATAACGGCAAGCCAGCATCAGCGAGATCGAGGGATACAGCCTGTTCTGCCATTTAAACACCATGGGCATCACGTAGTTCACCGAAGATGCCTCGTATTTCACGTTCGCAGCACCGAGACCCTTGGTTGCCCGGCTCACCGCGGGAATCGGCGGGTACGGGAATGAAACCCATTCGAGGTAAGGGTCTTTCAGGTATTCATTTTCAACAATATTCTGGTCGGGAATGCGGAACTTATTGAGCTCGGCAATACGCGCCTTGAGGTCAGGGTTTTGCAGCACCGCCGGGTCAAAGCTCGGGTCAACTTCCATGCCATAGTCGACAATCACATTGCCGGATTTTTTGATGCGCTCGCTCCAGTATGCAGAGCGCGCTTTAAGGTCGGCATTGGAAAGGTTGATGCCCTGCCCTTTGGCAAACAGCTCGGGGGCCTTGTCGCGAAGGCTCTCTACCGTGTGCAACAGACCGTAGTTGTCTTTAAACTCGTCCATAAAGAAAATATCGAACATCACCGTGTTAACGCCAGAACCTTCGAGCGACTTTAACTCGTCGGCATAGTGTTTCCAGCTGAATGGATAACCGCCGTAGGTCTGTACTGTTTCAGTCTCGATGCCAATGATGTGTATGGCCGGATGCAGACTCTTCAGGGGAATCTTGACAATCTGGTCGCCCACCTGACCATATTTCTGTGTTTCTGCCGCCATCTTGAAGCGCATATTGATGCCGAATTCTTCGAGCGGTTTCAGAATAAAGTCATAGCGTTGATAAATGAAGCAGAACCAGCCGGCGATCGACAGCGCCAGGTACATGCCCATGAACTTGTTGCGGTCGAGGCCGAAAAAACCCAGGAAATTGAGCAGAATGTAGACGAGACCGATAAACCCGATCGTTGAAAAAATCAACACGATATTGTAGGTCTCGTGCAGCATCACATTAAGCCGCAGGTTGTCTTTCGGCGTCACCATGATGCCGATGATGCTCGCAAAACCGAGCGCGCTGACTATATAAAGATAATCGAAATGCGTTTCTTCAGAATCGAACTATCGAGTGTTATCGACATGTGCAATTATAGGAGCGCGCCCGCGTCTGACAACCGATAATCGCGGTTTTAACGCAGAGGGTCGCCGTTTTGCATAGCGCCCGCCCGGACGATTCAGAAAATGGGCGGGATAAACGGGGCGATGTTGATGCTTTCGCGGGTAAGCTCTAACTTCCCGCCCTTTGAGGCAGAGGTGTCGCGCTGCCCTGAATCGGCCATTTGCTTCTGTCGATAGGCCACAAGTCTCTGTACCAGGTCGGCCGTCATTCTGTCTAATTCGTCAAAGATACGGTTTGAGACATTTGTCTGCCTGCTGAGCGCGGCAATAACCTCACCGCGGTCTGCCCGAAACGCCTGCATGCGAATTTCGATTGAGTCGCCTTTTTTACCCTTACTGACTTTGAAATCGCCGTGGATGAGCAGGTCTGCATCCATCGATAATGCGGCCGAGCGCAGATCTGCGGGCGAAAGATTCCCCTGCACCTCTTTCAGCCTGCCATAAAGGCCACTCGTGCGCTCCGCGGGTATGGAGTGGTACACAAAAATCCGCTGCATCGACCTGACCGTGGCGTCACCCAGGCTAGTGCCGAGATAGTCGTGTGACTCCTCGCCGCTGGTATTCACAAAATTCAGGGTAGCAACCCGTACTAACTCTGCATTATCCGCACCGCGATCGGGCGCAGAGGCACAACCGGCAAGAGCGATGGCGATAAAGGCCGCGGAGAAAAGTTTCATTGCGCTTTTCATCAGAACATCCTGTATATGACGGCGAGCTGTCCGCCGATCAATAAATCCGACACATCATTCATCGCGCCCTCGCTTGCAGTTGCGGTGGTCGGTAGCGGCACGTTGGAGGTCACATCAAGCGATTTTGTCTTGGTTGTATAATACTGGCCGCGCAGCGACAATTGGAATAGCAGTCTTTGCGACAGAGGTTTGATGAATGAAATCAGCGCAGTGTAACCAAATCCCGTAAACTTTTCCGTCTGTTCCAGAATCGGGTTATTGCCAGGCGCGGGGCGAGCCGGTACCAGCAGGTTGACGTTCTGCGTATAGTTGCCCAAAAAATACACGATGCCCGCCTGTACGGAAATGAAGGATTTCTGCACAAAAGGAAACATGTACGCAAGTCCCGCTGCGGGGCCGTAATTCAGGATTGTTGTCTTCGAGGAAAATGTACCCGAAAATGTGTTACCCGAATTGATATTCGTGTATTGGCCATTCGAATGTTCATAGCCAAAGTACTGCACTTTGCCGCCGAGAAACACACTGAATCCCGAAGCGCCGAGCACCCGGCTAATCGCGAGATTGTGGTCTGTGCGAAAAATATTCGGTGTGGATTTCAACTCTTCAAAGCCAGAGGCCGTGCTTGTGCGGCTCAGCGATATGTCTGTTTTTGTTCCGCCCGCTTCGCCCTGATAACTCAACGCCCATGTTTTATTGTAGAGCAGGCTGAATGAAAGACCTGCCATATACAAGTTTGGGGATGCCTTGTTCGAGGTAAACTGGCTGCCAAAGACATTGACGACTTTTCCAGACGCAAATCCCATTTGCCAGTTACTGACATACACGTCGCCACCGACATAACCATTGATCTCGGCATGGATTGCAGCTCCCATAAGACACCACAACGTTAACACAAAAGAAACAAATCTCAAACGCATCGCACCCACCTGAAAAATATTCTTGGTTAGACGCCCGAGAGAAAGAAAAACGACAAAAAAAAGGCAAAAAAGACGAAAAAGCCGCGCGGCCACTCCGCTACGAGGTTCCTTTAGATCACAAAATCTCCGTCAAAGGTCTGCACATTGCGCACCCGGTAAAAAACGGCCATCCCGAGGTTTAAGCCGAGGGCTTTGCCGGTCTCATAAGGTATTTCTGCTTCGATGAGCTGCTGCGTCTTGTCGTCGATGAGTGTCACCCGCGTATAAGGCCCCAGCGGCTGCACGCCCTCGATTTTTGCGCTAAAGTCGGATGGAAATTTCTGCTGCGTATCGATCTCAATTTCATGCGGCCGCACATAGCCTTTGCCTGCAACACCGTCGATGCGGCCATGGAACAGATTCACATTGCCCATGAACTGGTAGACAAACGGCGTTTTAGGGTTACGGTACACCTCGTCGGGGGTGCCGATCTGCTCGATTTTGCCTTTGTTCAGAATCACCACGCGGTCGGCAACCTCGAGGGCCTCTTCCTGGTCATGCGTGACAAAAATACTCGTAATATGGATTTCATCGTGCAGCTTGCGCAGCCAGCGCCGCAACTCCTTGCGCACCTGCGCGTCGAGTGCACCAAAGGGTTCGTCGAGCAGCAGAACTTTGGGTTCGACTGCGAGTGCGCGCGCAAGGGCAACGCGCTGGCGCTGACCGCCCGACAGCTGGTGCGGGTAGCGGTCTTCGAGGTTGGCGAGCTGCACGAGGCCCAGGAGTTTCATCACACGCTCGCGGATTTCTTCTTTAGAAGGACGCAGTTTCTTTTTGCGCACCTTGAGCCCGAATGCAACATTGTCAAAGATCGTCATGTGTTTGAACAGGGCATAGTGCTGGAAAACAAAGCCGACATTGCGCTCTTTGGCGGTGAGCGTCTGCACATCGGTGCCGTCGAAACGGATAATACCCTGGTCGGGAAAGTCGAGCCCCGCGATGATTCTGAGCAGAGTGGTTTTTCCGCAGCCAGAAGGCCCCAGCAGCGCGAGCAGTTCGCCATGGCCGATATTCACACTGACATTATCCAGCGCCTTAAACGCCTTAAAGACTTTACTGAGATTTGCGACTTGAATTTGCATGACCCCACCCCGCGCGTCGCGCTGCCCCCGGCTCGGCTGCGCTCGCCGCAGCGCCCCACAAAGTGGAGAGGGGCTAAGAAAATAATCTTTCTCCCCCTCTCCATATCATGGGGAGGGGGTTGGGGGGTGGGGTAACTCTGCGTCACTGCGCCGCCTCCGCATCTGATTTGCGTAATAACTTTGCCTTAAGATCTACCAATGTCTTGATGAGCAGCGTGCCTAATGCCAGAAAAGCCAGCAGCGAGGCCACAGCAAAGGCCGCGGTGAAGTTGTATTCGTTGTACAGAATTTCGACGTGCAGCGGCATGGTGTTGGTTTCGCCGCGGATATGCCCCGAAACCACGGATACCGCACCAAACTCGCCCATCGCGCGTGCGTTGCAGAGAATCACGCCGTAGATCAGACCCCAGCGGATATTGGGCAGCGTGACCATAAAAAACATCTTGAGCGGTGACGCACCGAGCATCAGCGCTGCTTCTTCTTCGCTTTTTCCCTGCTCTTCCATCAGCGGTATGAGTTCGCGCGCCACAAAAGGAAAGGTCACGAAGATCGTTGCGAGCACGATGCCGGGTATGGCAAAAATGATCTTGATGCCGGCGCTCTGCAGCGCACCGCCGAACCAACCCTGCAGCCCAAAGATCAGCACATAGATGAGTCCTGAAATCACGGGCGAAATCGCAAAAGGCAGGTCGATCAGCGACACGAGAAAACTCTTGCCCCAGAAGTCAAATTTCGCCACGCAGTAAGCCGCGACGACACCAAAAATGAGATTCAGCGGTACGGCAATACCGGCGGCAATGAGCGTCAGTTTGATCGACTCCCACGTGATTGGGTCGGCGAGAGATTCCCAGTAAAAACCGAAGCCTTTCGCAAAGGCCTGTGAAAAGACTTCGTAAAGAGGTAAAACCAAAAGCACAGAGAGAAATCCGACTGCGAAAGCAATCAGCGACCACTTGAGCCATATTGGGTCTTGCACTTGCTGCGCGCGCGAGGAAGGGTTCATCATGCAATACTCCGCTTCTGCCGAATCTGCAGAAAATTGAGAGCCAGCAAAAGTGTAAATGAGATCATTAGCATGATCGCGGCCACGGCGGTTGCGCCCTGTACATTGTGCTGTTCGAGTTTGGTAATGATGATCAGCGGTGCAATTTCACTCTTAAACGGAATGTTGCCCGCAATAAAAATCACGCTGCCATATTCACCCAGTGCGCGCGAAAAGGCCATGATCGTGCCCGAGAATAACGCCGGTAGCAGCGAGGGTAAAATGACGCGCGTGATTGTCTGCCAGCGCGTCGCCCCCAGACTCGCTGCCGCTTCTTCGACTTCTTTTTCAAAGTCTTCCAGCACCGGCTGCACAGAGCGCACGACAAATGGCAGACCGATAAAGATGAGCGCAATCGTGATGCCAGTGGGATTGTACGCCGCTTTGATACCGGCCTTCATCAGCGGAGCGCCGAGCAGGCCGTTTTCGGCATAGACCGTTGAGAGCGCTATGCCTGCCACCGCGGTCGGCAACGCAAACGGCAGATCCACCAGCGTGTCGAGAATTCCCCTACCCCAGAATTTATAGCGTGTCAAAACCCAGGCGATAGCTGCACCCGCAAACAGGTTGATAACGGCCGCGATGAGCGCTGTACCGAAACTGAGACGCAGCGATGCGAGCGTGCGATCAGAAAAAGCGTGTTCCGCAAAATCCTTCCAGCCCAAAGAGAAACTCTTCGCAAACATGCCACCGAGCGGAATCAATACGATGACTGCAAGGTAGATCACCGTCCAGGTGAACGTGATCTTGAAACCGGGCAGGATGGATTTTTGCCGGAAGGTCATGCCTTATTTTCCATAAATCTGGTCAAAAACCCCACCATCGGCAAAATGAATCTTGTTCGCCTTTGCCCATCCGCCGAAGGCTGAGTCGATGGTCACCAGCCGCATGGGCTTTATGTGTGCGAATTTTTTCGCAATCGCTGCATTCGTCGGGCGAAAGAAGTGTTTGCCCGCGAGGTTTTGGCCTTCGTCGGTATAAAGATATTCGAGATAGGCTGTTGCCAGCGCGGTATTGCCTTTGCGCTCGGCGTTGGCACTCACCAGAGCAACCGTGGGTTCCGCGAGAATGCTCATCGACGGCGTCACGATTTCAAGCCCCGAACCAATTTCTTTGACCGCGAGATAGGCTTCGTTCTCCCATGCAATCAGCACGTCGCCCAGCTTGCGCTGCGTAAAAGTTGTCGTCGCACCACGGGCACCCGTATCGAGCACCGCGACGTTTTTGTAGAGGGCTTTGATGAATTCGCGCGCCTTGCTGTCGCTACCGCCATTTTTTTCGATTGCATATGCGTAGGCCGCAAGATAGTTCCAGCGCGCGCCGCCCGAGGTTTTCGGGTTGGGCGTGATGACCGAAAGACCGGGCGCAATCAGATCGCTCCAGTCTTTGATGTTTTTAGGATTTCCTTTGCGCACGAGAAATACGATTGTAGACGTATAGGGCGCGCTGTTCTGCGGCAGTTTTTTCTGCCAGTCAGTGGGCAGTATCTTTGCCTGCTGGGCAATCGTATCAATGTCAGAGCCGAGCGCCAGCGTTACGACATCGGCCGCGAGGCCATCGATCACCGAACGCGCCTGTTTACCGCTGCCACCATGCGACATACGAAAGCTGATATTCTCCTGCGGATGGCTCTGCTTCCAGTGTCTGGAAAAGGCATCATTAAAATCGCGGTAGAACTCGCGCGTCGGGTCATACGACACATTGAGAAGCTCGCGATTCTTCTGCTTGCCGCCGCAATAAAAAAGGAGCAATATGCAACAGATCAGAGCAGAGGCGTAGCCTCTGCTCTGATCTGTTGTCTCTCTAAACAGATTTTTTTTCATTATAACGACCGACACTTCCGGTGAGTAAATCATCCCGTCAACGGGATGTCCCCTGCACCGCCCCTCTCCATTTCATGGGGAGGGGCAGCGACTCCTGTCGCGGGGAGGGGTTATTTTCCGTAGATCTGGTCAAAAACGCCCCCATCGGCAAAATGAGTCTTGTGCGCATTTTTCCATCCGCCGAAGGCGCCATCGATCGTCACGAGCTTCAGGTTCTTAAAGTGGCCAAAACGTTTGGCCGCTTTAGGGTTTCGCGGCCGGTAATAGTGCTTCGCGGCAATATTCTGCCCCTCGGCCGATTCGAGATAGTCGAGGTAGGCTTTCGCGATTTCGCCGTTACCTTTGCGATTCGCGTTATTATCCACCACAGACACCGAAGGCTCGGCAAGAATGCTGAGCGAAGGTACCACGATGTCGAACTGGTCAGGCCCGAGCTCTTTTACCGCGAGAAACGCTTCGTTCTCCCACGCGACCAGCACATCGCCTATCTTGCGCTGTGTGAAAGTGGTCGTTGAACCACGCGCACCAGTATCGAGCACTGCGACATTCTTAAAGATCGCACGCAAAAAGGTTTTGGGGTCGGTCTTCTTTTCCTGTGCAAATGCCCACGCCGCGAGATAGTTCCAGCGCGCGCCACCGGAAGTTTTTGGGTTCGGCGTGATCACAGAGGTACCCGGCTTTGCGAGATCATCCCAGTCCTTGATGCCTTTCGGATTTCCTTTGCGCACCAGGAACACAATCGTCGATGTGTATGGCGAACTGTTATTCGGCCGGCGCTTCTGCCAGTCAGCGGGTAACAGGCGAGCCTGTTCTGCAATGATGTCGACGTCACCGGCGAGCGCCAGCGTCACCACATCGGCATCGAGGCCGTCGATGACTGCCCTTGCCTGTTTGCCTGAGCCGCCATGCGACTGTTTGAATTTTACATTGTCTGCAGGGTGTGCCGTTTTCCAATAGCGGGCAAACGCTGCGTTGAATTCACGGTAGAGTTCGCGTGTCGGGTCATATGACACGTTAAACAGTTCGTAATCCTTCGCAGAAAGATTGCCAACGATCAGCGCGGCCGCCGAAGCTGCCAGTAAGATTAATTTATAGTTTTTCATGATTTACTCCTAATCTAATTGATGCTGTTATTCCCACAGGCGGGCTAACACCTGCGCGTAAGCGAAATGCGATTCACCGCCGCGTTTTACATACGTCAACCAGTCACCCGCTCTGAAATATGCGTAGCCGACATCGAACCGCAGATGTGGAAAAGGATAACGCACACGGATGTTATACTCTTCGCCGATCTTATTCGAAGTCACGCTCGCGAGTGCATTGTTCGCACTGCTTGGCGTTGCGGTGCTGACCTGCTGGGCTTGCGTACCGTTGCCAACGTTGAGTCCGCTGATTCCGGCATGCGGATTGGATGAATAGAACCATGAATAGGCGGTATCCACTTTCAGCTTTTCGAACGGTTCGAATTCCAGAATAACTTTTGCATTATTCAGGTTTTCAGCGCGGAAATAGTCGTTTGACGACCAGGGCCGGCCAAAGCCATAGAGACGGTCGAAACCTTCTTGCTGTCCGTTCATTGTTAAGTCGGTAGACGGATCATCGCCTGAAATAAACGCATAGAATGCAGCAAGGCGGGGTTTCGACCAAACTTTGGCGGTGTAACCAATTTCACCCCAGGCGGCGAATGCATCGATGCTGTTCGTTACGCCTTGTCCGCCGGTACCGAGACCCTCAACATAGGTGCCGAACTGCTTGATAAAAGAAGCATCATAATCGAGCCCGGTTTTTCCGATATTGCCATACACGCGCAAACCGACCGTATGGAAGTTTTGTGCGTTTCTGGACGGCGTTATCGACGCTGAACCTACCGACGAATTTGCGACGCCACCCACGAGCGCCGGATCGTTATTCAGGCCATCGCGTTGAGACCCCAGATAGAATGGTTGCAATGTCGAGATGTGCGACCATTTCTGAATCGAAAGAACAGCGCCATAGAACCACTGCTTGCCGACGGGTTGATCCAGTTCATACAGGTAGCGTTGCAATGGCTGTGCGCCAATCAGTTCAAGAAACCAATCGTTGCTTTTCTGGCCGATAGTCACGCGCCCGCCCTGAAAGGTATTCGTCGTGTTACGCCATTCGTTGAGGCCGACCAAGCGGCGATCCAACAGCTCGAGCGAAAAGCGCCCGGCGCGCACCGTCAGTGGACGGTCATAGCCAAACAGATTCTTAAAATGGAATTCGGCGTATGCCTGGATCGGTTCGACAGTATTGAAATCACGGCCATCGGTATCGGCGTAGTAAGTTTCTGTGCGCCGCGAGTCCTGCAATTCGCCCACAAGGCGAAACCAGCCGAATTCAAGCTTCAGGAACGCACGCGTTTTGAACTGCGTGAAACCGGCATCGGGTGGCGCTCCGGCGCCTGCATTGCCCGTACCGTTACCATATGGCTGGGCCGTTGGTTGGCCCGCAGTAGCTCCCTTCGTCGCAAAATTGGTTTGGCGGAAATCGTTGTTGTGGAACTCATAGCGCGTGCGCTGTTCGACCCCAAACGTAATCCAGTCGATGTTCTTAAACACACCGAGACCGGTCTCACTGAGCTTCTTCGCATAGTCGGGTTTCGTGCTATCGATCGGCTCTGTGCCATAACTGGGTGAACGCACATAGTAGTTGTCGATCACCTCGGTCGTTGCCGCTTTTTTGTCGTCTTCGCTGACTTCGGGCGCTATCGCCATCCATGGCTCACGCTCCCCGCGCCCTCCTTGGCTTCCGGATGGAATCACCTCGTTGTCAGGACCAGTGTTTTCCACCGCGGCGTTTGCCGTATTCGCAGCTTGGGCCGCGCCTTTTTTCTTCTGCGCCGTCGCCTCCGCCGTCCGTGGCTCAGGCGACCTTCGCCCTCCCTGGCTCCAGGTAAGCGGGCTGAGTGTAAACGCGCCTGCGACCGCGAAGAAGAAAATACTCTTCATCATCTTTTTCATTTTATTCTCCTTTTGGTTCAATCCCCGCTTTCGGCTGAAGCTTTGCTTCAACAGATGCGCCGGGACATCACCTCCTGGAGAACAGAAGGGAAGGGCCGCACGCACCCGAGCAACAGGATGTTGCAAGGGCTGCAGCGCGCATCGGTGCTGGCCGCAGCCACGGCACGCGTGCGACAGCAACAGAATCCATTAGCCCACGAATTAATTCGTGGGCTAACGGATGGAATCTGAACGTTTATTGAATTCACGCCTGGAACAGTCCTTCGATCGACAGATAGCGCTCACCTGTATCATAATTGAACGTCAGAATGCGGGCACCTTTTTTGAGTTCTGGAATTTTTTTCGCCACTGCGGCAAGCGACGCACCGCTCGATATGCCACCGAAAAGCGCCTCTTCGCGCGCAGCGCGCTTGGCATATTCAAAGGCTTCGTCTTTAGTCACCTGGATGACACCGGTAAGAAGCTCTTTTTTCAGATTCTTCGGAATAAAACCCGCACCAATGCCCTGAATCGGGTGTGGCCCTGGGTTGCCGCCCGAAATTACCGGCGACAGGGCAGGCTCAACGGCATACACCTCGAGGTTCGGCCATTTTTGGCGCAATACTTCTGCGACGCCTGAGATATGACCGCCGGTGCCCACCCCGGTGATAACTACATCGAGACCTTCCGGAAAATCGCGCAGAATCTCCTGCGCGGTGAATTTGCTGTGCACAGCTATATTTGCTTCATTTTCAAACTGCTGCGGAATCCATGCACCGGGAGTCTGTGCTGCCAGCTCGTTCGCGCGCTCAATCGCACCTTTCATGCCCTTCTCGCGCGGTGTCAGATCAAAACTTGCGCCATAGGCCGCCATGATTGCGCGGCGCTCGACCGACATACTTTCGGGCATAACAAGAATTATTTTGTACTTTTTGGCCGCCGCAACAAGAGACAAACCAATACCGGTATTGCCGGAAGTCGGTTCAATAATTGTGCTGCCCGGTTTGAGCAGGCCACGGCGCTCTGCGTCTTCTACCATTGCGAGCGCGATACGGTCTTTGATGCTGCCGCCCGGGTTTTGCCGTTCGAGTTTCACCCAAACCTCTGCATCGCCAAAAAGTTGTTTAAGCCTCAGGTGCGGCGTATTGCCGATGGCCTCGAGAATGCTGTGTACCTTCATATATCCCCCTGTCCGATTCGGACAAACAGTCGTTCGTCTGCTATATTGAACAAACAGTCACAAGGGGCGAATCACGCCCGGATGACACATAGTCAATTAAAAAAACAAACAAATATCTGTTATAGCGAACAACGCAATGCCCGACTCTGGTGCCGACGGCTGAACACTTGAGCCCCGGGCGGCATTGCTTTGTGCTTTATGTGCCCGCTCGGTCTTTAATTGATTCCGCGGAATGAAAAATAAATCCGCAAAAACGAACACGAAAAAAAAGACAGACCCCGCCGCAGGAAACACCAGCACTGAGAATCTCACCGGCGTAGTGGCAGAAAATGTGAAGCGGATGCGCTCTGATATGGATCTTTCGCTCGATAAACTCGCGGGCTTGTCTGGCGTCTCGAAAGCGATGCTGAGCCAGATCGAACAGGCGCGCAGCGCACCTTCGATTAACGTGCTGTGGAAAATCGCGCGCGCGCTCGACGTCCCGTTTGCAGCCCTCATCAGCAAACGTACCGACGCGCAATTACAGGTGGTGCGCAAGGCCGACATGAAAATTCTCTCGTCGCAAAAGGGAAACTTCCAATCGAAGGCATTGTTCCCGCTCGATATTGCGCGCCGCGTCGAATTCTATGAACTCTTACTCAAGACGGGCTGCATTGAGCGTGCTGTACCACATCCGGCTGGAACCGCGGAAAACATTGTCGTCGAACAGGGGGAACTCGAGATTGAAATCAGCGGACAGAAAACCCTGCTCAAAGAAGGCGACTCCATCTACTTCGTCGCCGACGTGCCACACGTCTACCGCAGCGTGGGGACCAAGGACTGCCGCGCATACCTGGTCATGACCTACGCGGAAAAGCGTATCTGACCTGTCCGGGGTTTCAAAAACGCCATATGCCCCAAAGGGTATACAGAATTTTCGCATGGCGTTTCTCTCTGCCGCTCGCACTCGCTGCCACCGCGGCAATTGTCACCACCTGTTTTGCGCCAACGCGCCTCGACGTCAGCTCAGTCTTTCCGCATAAGCCATGGGCGCAGACCCCGGTTGTCTTTAAGGCAGCCCAGGGCGCTGGCCTCAGCGCACAGGATTGCGCGCGTTGCCATGCAGACCATGTCGCCGATTGGAAACTGTCGACGCATGCGCATGCGCTGCAAGACCTGCAGTTTCAGGCCGAGCTCGCAAAGGCATCGTCTCCCAAGTGGCTCTGCCTTAACTGCCACACGCCGCTCGGCAACCAGAGAGAAGAACTCGTGCGCTATCTGAACAAAGGGAATATCCTCGAGCCAATCGGCGAGGCCAATGCGCACTTCGATGCAAAACTGAAGCAAGAATCAGTCACCTGCGGCGTCTGCCATTTCAGGCAGAATGAAACCGGCGACACTCTGATCATTGCCGCAAAACAGAATCCATCCGCCCCGCACCCGATTTTCGCCGACCCGGTCGGTCTGCGCTCACGCTGCCTCGATTGCCACAACGTCAGCGAAACCGTGAACGCGCAACTCGTGTGCAGCTTCCAGACCGGTGACGAACTCGCCGCGGGCTACCTCGCTGGCAAACAGGACTGCGCCGGCTGCCATATGCGCAGCGTGAGCGAAAACAATGCTGTGGCCAGACACCGGCACAGCTTTATCGGTGGTGGTGTCGCAAAAAACTATGATCTGCTCATCCAGCAAAACAAAGCGGGTTACGTCAGCGCTTTGCAATTTTCACTGCAAGACGTGAAGAAGGCTTCAGGCGGATTGACAGCGAACCTGGCAGTCATCAACAGCGGCACAGGGCATCGTGTGCCCACCGGCGACCCGGAACGTTTTATCGAGTTGAGACTTTCGGCACTCGATCGCCGCGGCAAAACGCTTGCAGAAAAAGTCGAACGCATCGGACAGACGTGGCAGTGGTCGCCGGTCGCGCGCAAGGTCGCCGACAACCGGCTTCTGCCGGGAGAAAAACGCGAAATTCCTTTTGCCCTGAATGCTGCAGCTGAAACCGACAGCATCGTGCTGGCAGTGCGGCATATCAGGCTCACAGCAGAAAATGCGCAATATATGAAACAGGATGCGGCACATGCGGAAAAACCCTATGCACAGAAAATCGCGCAGATTGAATCACACTACCCGTTCAGCCGGGTAATCTACCGGGAAACGCTGAAACTCAGCTCTGGCGTGAGAACCATCGCGTCTGCTGCCGAACTCGAACGCCTCAGCGCAGCGCAGCAAGGTCGGTAGACCCGCGGGCCAGGTCTGATTTTTTCAGACCTGGCCTAAGCCACAGCACCGCCGCAGCTCGAACCGGCTCCGGCGGTGCAGCCATAGCAGTGGTTCGCAATGCGAATCGAACGCAACTGGAAAGCCTCGGCGCTGAAATCGTCGATGTGCGCAACGCTGTTCGCAGTCATGTCGAGCATCTGGTTAAAATCGCAGTCATACACCGCGCCGTCATAACCCACAGAAATCTGCGTGCGGCACATCAGCCCCGGCAGCGTGTGCGGATTGAAGGCGTTCACGAGGGTTGTCAGGTAAGTTTCGGTTTTACCCCCGCGTTCGAGCGCAGCCAGAAACCGGTTGATCGGCATATTATTGATGCAGTACAGGTTATTGAACGTAATGCCATGGTCTGCGAGCAGTTTTTCGCGGAACTCACGCTCGAGTTGTGCCTGGTTACCACTTAAGAACACACCCGAGGGATTATAGACGAGGTTTAACGGCAGCGTCGTGCCATAGCCGAGCGCATTGAACTTTTTTAAGGCCTGAATGGACTTTTCAAACACGCCACTGCCCCGCTGCTGATCTGTGCGCGCCGCGGCAAAATGCGGCAATGAAGCAATGATCTCGACTTTGTTTGTCGCGAGAAATTCTGCGAGATCGGCCTGCCCCGGTTCGAATAGGATCGTCAGGTTACAGCGATCGATCACATGTTTACCCAACGCTCGCGAACGGAGAACAAATTCCCGGAACAAGGCATGGCCCTCGGGCGCCCCACCGGTGATATCCACCGTGTCGATCGACGGCGTGTTGCCGATTATCTGCAGGCATTTCTCCATCGTTTCGCGTGACATTGCCTCTGTGCGTGCCGGTGAAGCGTCGACATGGCAGTGTTTGCATGCCTGGTTACACCATCTGCCGACATTCACCTGGAATATTTTCAGTTCGCCGGGCGTAAGCTCAGGTAGGCCCGACCGGCTCACTTTTTCATCAAAAGCCGGCGCTTTGGCGCCGAGAATTTCCAGCTGCTCTGCTGCGCCGAATCTCATAAACTGGCTTTATCTATATGGTTCATCATCTGCACACTGTGTACGAGCGTGATACCCGCCATCATCGTGGCAGCAACATGCACGGCTTCGGCCATCTGCGCCTCGTCGGCGCCTTTTTCGAGGCAGGTATTGCTGTAGGCGTCTATGCAATAGGGGCATTTCTGTGCGTGTGCGACCGCGAGCGCAATCAGCGCCTTTTCGCGTTCAGACAGCGCTCCGGCTTTCATCGTCGAATTATAATAATCAAAAAATTTATCCGCCAGCTCTTTGTTGACGCGGCCAATATCGCCGAATTTTTTGAGGTCTTCTGAATTAAAATAGTCTGCCATTTATAGCACTCCCCAGGAAAAATACCCATTGCAGAGCCGATGGCTGCGACAAACGGGCAAGATATTTGTCGCAGGAGCTCGCCTCAAATTACAATTAAATCCAACACTACATGCCGCTCAGGCTCTTTTACTTTCGAGCAATGCAAAAACATAGGTGCCCAGAAAAATACCCAGGACAATAAAACCACCCGAATAGAGGCCATAACCCAAAATCGCCAGGCCCGGCCCGGGGCATGCGCCGGTCAGAGCCCAACCCGCACCCGACATCAGGCCGCCGATCACCTGGTTTTTTGAAACTTTCTCAATGCTCCAGTCAGTTTCACCGCCGAGCACCGGCTTGCCACCGAATTTTTTCCACAATTGCACGCCGATGAACGATACGGGCACCGCGACACCCAGCACACCATACATGTGCCATGATTTGAGCAAAAACATGTCGCGGATTACATCATAGCTCGAAACCCCCGCGCGAATCAAAATATATCCAAATGCCGTGCCCAGGATCAGAAATACAACCCGCAACATTACTTCACCCCCGAAATCTGCGCAATTGCGAAAGTCACAATAACTCCCGCGACGAGAAATCCACAGGTCGCCACCAGACTCGCGAGCGAGCCCTTTGATAGTCCCGCAATTGAATTGCCCGAAGTACAGCCCTTCGCCATACGCGAACCATAACCCCACAAGAAACCGCCGAGTGTCAAAACGGCACCTTTTGTGGCTAGACTGGCACCCCAGATCTGGTCAAATTTGCCCAGGGAAAATGTGCCATGCCAACCCGCCGTGGTGAATGCCGCGATCGCCCCGCCGCCGATTAGCCCGATGGTAAAAAAAGTGCGGAAACCAAACGGGCCGCCGAGGTCAGGCCGCTGGAAGAATTTCAATTTGGAGAAAATGGAACAGACGCTCGCGTACCCCCGGGTGACGGAAATAAACTTTCCAGTGGTTATGACAAGGGTAACCGAGACTGCTGCAATCGCAAGCCCCCCGAGCCAGAATGGCCAAATGTACTCTGCCGTCATGATGCCTCCGATGTTTGAACTTGAGCCTGAAAGACTAGGGTTCGTCAGAATTTCGAAAAAAGTCGTTTTCTTCGCTGCTGCGTAAAGCGAAAGCCTGGTCTTACCGTCACTTCCCCCAGCGGAATGGTTTTCTCCTTTTCCACCTGTGTCTCTGCTTAATTTTTGTGCATGGCAGAAAACACCGCTACAGCCCTGATTGGCGGCGATCCCGTAACCCCCGGACGCCTGAGGGGCATATTTCGCCCCCTGGTGCTCGCAATCATCAAAGACGAACGCGACATCGACCTGTTTACCTGCATGGTAAAGCTGACAATCCTGCTACCCGGCATGGGTGTCGCCATCTGGTTCATGCCGCAGTACCGCCTGTGGCTAGGTCTCGCGCACATTGCGCTTTTCCTCTTCTACCTCGGGCCCTACACGCTGATGCTGCACAATGTTTCGCACCGGCCGCTGTTCCACTATTCGCTGCGCTTTCTGAATTTCTGGCCGCAGGCAATTCTCGGCTTCTTTTTCGGTATGACTCCGTACACCTACTTCTCGCACCACCTCGGCATGCACCATCCCGAAAACAACCTGATGACCGATCTCAGCTCGACGATGAAATACCGCCGCGACAGCTTTCTGGGCTTTCTGCACTATTACCTCAGTTTCGCGGTATTCGGCATCTTTACGCTGAGCTGGTATTTCATTAAGAAAAGACGCTGGCCGTTTCTGCGCAAAGCGATCATCGGCGAACTGTCGTGGTATGCTGTGGTAGGCGGATTGTTCTATCTGAACGCCGAGGTCACGCTGTTTGTGTTCGTTATCCCATGGATTCTGACGCGGTTCTTGCTCATGGCAGGCAACTGGACACAGCATGCATTTGTCGATACCAGCGACCCGGCAAACCCATACCTCAACAGTATCACCTTTATCGATTCGCCATACAACAACCGCTGCTTTAACGACGGTTACCATATTGGCCACCATGTAAATATGAACCGCCACTGGCTCGACATGCCGGTGGATTTCCTCGAGAACCTGTCGACATACCGAGAAACACGCTCGATTGTGTTCCGTAAACTCGACTATTTTATCATCTGGCTTTTGCTCATGAGCAAGCAGTACAAATTTCTCAGCCGCTTTTTCGTCGATCTGTCGGAGAAAAAAATGACGCAGGACGAAATTATTGCGCTGATGAAAAGCCGCATGCTGCCGGCAAAATCGGCCTGACGCAATATGCTCGAAAGGTTTAAACCGATCATCCTGGGCGTGGACGCCGATGTGCTGCGCATGCCCACGATCGACGCGGCGTCGATCTGGTATCTTGTCTATTTTCTGCTCGCAGTCGTCGTCGGTCTTTTATTTCTGCAGTGGCGCCTGCGTAAACAGGCGCACCGTCAAGCGCTCAACAACAGTTTCATGCTGGTGCTCATGCGGCGCGGGCTCACCAAATTGCAACTTGCCGCGATGGAAGATTTTTTTGCGCAACTGCATGAAACTGAAAAGCAGGAGATACTGCTCTCGCACAAACTTTTCGCACAGCATCTGCAACAATACCTCGCTTCGCACCGCAACCTCACGGGCAACGACCGCGTAGAAATATTCGACAAGGTGCTGCCAAATTACCTGCCACAGATCGAAGTGAAAACGCTCAGCGACCTGCGCCCCGGAGAACTCGCGGCGATTGATTTTGCAGGTAAATCGGCACTCGGCACTATTCTGAGAATTAAGGACAACCAGATTTTGCTTTCTTCCTCTGACAAGCTGCCAGCTGCACCGCTCAAAGCGCAGGTTTATGCCTACCGTCCCGGCCTCGGCGGGTTTCTGCTAGACGGAGAAATTACCAAGAGCCAGGGGCAATCTCATATCTTTCAACACAGCGGCCAAATCGAATTCCGCGGCGATCAGCATCTCATGACGATTGCGTCGGTGCAGCTGAAACTGGAACCATGGCCGCACCATGAAATCAAAAAAGCCGTGGAAGGCGACGCCGAACTGGGTTTAGCCAATGAGACGTTTCCCGCGCTGACCGAAAAGCTTTCCGACCGAGCAATGGTGATCCGCTTTCTCACGGCGCCGCCCGATTGGGCCATCAAAAAACAGGAACTGTGGGAGATGACGCTGGATATCAGTGAAAAGCCGATCCTTTGCCGGGTGAAAATGGCACCCTATCGGGTCAGGGGCACATGGCTTTTGCGCCCGGTCGATCTTGACAGTGCCGAACGCGACCGCCTGTTCAAATTCATCGCAGAAAACGAACCGGTGCGCGAACACTTTTGAGGCGCGCACAAAATAACCCGGTTACGCCGGATTATTTTATATGCCAGGCTTTGGGGCGCGTAAACGTTTCGATGCCGTAAGTCGAAAGCGTTAAGCCTACACCGCTCACGCCGCGCCCCGACCATGGCAGGCGCGGGCTCACACGGTCGCAGCAATTAATGTAAGCGCTGCCGGCGTTTACACCTTTCAGAATTTCACGCGCACGCGCCTGGTCGCGGCAATAGACCGCAGCGGTAAGACCATACTCAGTGTCGTTCATCAGCTTCTGTGCTTCGGCGTCATCTTTGACTTTCATGATGCCGATCACCGGCCCGAAACTTTCGTCGCGCATGATCTGCATCTCATGGGTAACGCCGGTCAGAACCGCCGGTTCGAGATAAATGCCGCTCTCTGTTTGCGCCCTTTTGCCACCTGTCAAAAGCGTAGCACCCTTTTGTACGGCGTCCTTCACCTGCCCTTCGAGAAAATCCAGTGCAGCCTTGCCGCGCGTCAGCGCACCAATGTAGGTTTCGTTCGATTCAGGGTTGCCCAGTTTGAAGGATTTTACAGTGTCCACAAAGTGCTTCACAAACTGGTCATAGACCTTCTCGTGCACATAGATGCGTTCAACGCTGCAGCAGCTCTGCCCGGTATTATACATCGCGCCATCGGCGGTGGCCTCAGCCGCAGCTTTGGCATCGACATCGTCGGTGACGTATGCGGGATCTTTACCCCCCAGCTCGAGCTGTACTTTGATGAATTTTTTGGCCGCCGCTTCGGCGATCTTGCGGCCGGTTGCCACTGAGCCCGTAAAAAAGATACCGTCGATGGGCTGCTCCAAGAGCCCTGCTCCCGCATCACCCCGGCCGCAGATCAGCGCAAATACATCCGCCGGCACACCGGCTTCGTGCAGGTAGCGCGCCATGAGTTCGCCCGAGAGCAGCGCAAATTCAGACGGTTTGTAGAGCACCGCGTTGCCGGTAAGCAGTGCCGGCACGTACACGTTTGAGCCGACAAACCATGGGTAGTTCCAGGCAGAGATATTGGCAATCACGCCGAGCGGCTCATGTTCGATTTCTTCGACAAGAGCATTACCGTCTTTCAGTACGGTTTCCGTCGCGATAGTTTTTTCCGTCTCAGCAAGAAAAAAATCAAAACGGCCTAAAAGGCCCTTAAGTTCATTGCGCGACTGGCTGATCGGTTTTCCGGTATCGCGTGTGAGCGTCAGTGCCGCCTCTTCGATGTCTTTTTCGACGCGGTCGCGGAATTTTTTCAGAATGCCGAGGCGTGCAGACAGTCCCAGTTTCTGCCACGCCGGTTGTGCGGCTCGCGCAGTTTTGTATTTGCGTTCAATGCTATTCTTGTCGTCGGCCTGCACCTTGCCGATGGTTTTTCCCGTTGCCGGATTGATTACTTCGAGTTCCATATTTGTCCTTAAATCCCGGCGCTCAGCGCCCGGACATTTTGAGTTCTGTTCTGCGCACTTCGCATTCCTGCATAAAATCTTTCAGCAGCGGATCACCCGACAGCAATGCATTATCTTCGTCGTCGTGGAATTCGGGATGCCACTGCACACCGCAGATGTAGGGTACACCCTGGTATTTGATGCCTTCAACAATATTATCTTCGGTAGAGATCGCTTCTACCGTCAGCCCCTGCCCGATATCCTTTAGGGCCTGGTGGTGCACGCTATTGGTGCGAAAACTACCGCGGCCAAAAACTTTCTCCAGGTATGAGCCGTGTTTGAATTCGATTTCATGGAAGTTCTGGTCATACACATTCCAGTCGCGGTGCACCAACGATTTATCGATCTGTGTGTTGATGTCCTGGTAGAGCGAACCGCCCAGCGCAACGTTGATCAGCTGCGCGCCACGGCAGATGCCGAGCACGGGTTTTTCCGCAGCTTTGAATGCCTTGAAGAGTTCGATTTCATAGAGGTCACGCACCCGGTCACCCTTCCACTCGTCTTTGAGCGGTTTCTCGCCATAACTTTCCGGCGCGACGTCTGCGCCGCCATGCAGCACCAGACCGTCGAGCACGTCGGCATATTCGCGCAGATTGAGCTTACCGCCCGGCGCTACCGAAGGTATCATGAACGCCTGCGCGCCGAGGCGCATCACCCAGTGCGCCAACGATTCTTCAACATAGAGCAAGGTCTTGCCCTTAAAGATAGCACGCTGCGGATCTTTATGCATGAAGCAGGCCGAGATCCCGATTTTGAGTCTTTCCATTATCTTCCTTTGTGAGTGAATCGGTGGCAAAGCCACCGATTCACTCACAGTTTACAGCAATTTGGAAAAAATTTCCCGAAAATCTGCTTCGCTCACTGCCACAGGATTAGAAGGATGGCAACCGTCGGCAATTGCCACTTTGACGAGTGGTTCGAGCTTGTCGGCTGAAACGCCTGCTGCTTTCAGCGTGGCAGGTATCTTGAGCTGCTCTTTGAGAGCCTTGAGCCACGGAATAAATTCGCTGCCCCTTGCTAATCCGACTGCATTGTGGGAGATCTGTCGAAACGTTCTGGCACCGCCTTGATTGAAAGCTAAAGCATGGTCGAGCATCACACCGTTCGCCAGACCGTGGTGCATGTCGACAATTGCCGACAGCGAATGCGCGCACGAATGCACAATGCCGAGCCCTTTCTGGAATGCGACCGCGCCCATCATCGAAGCCATCAGCATGTCGCCGCGCGCCTTGAGGTCATTGCCATTCGCAAACGCAGCAGGCAACGCCTTTGCCGACAGGTGCAGGCCTTCGAGTGCAATGCCATCGGCCATCGGGTGCCAGCCCTTCGCCAGAAATGCTTCAATCAGGTGCGTCATAGCATCGAGGCCCGTGGCCGCAGTCACGGCCGGGGGTAGCGCGGTCGTGAGCTCTGGGTCTGCGAACACGGCTTTGGCTAAAAGACGCGGCGAGAAGATGACTTTCTTCACATGCGTGACATCATCGGCAACGACCGTGCTGCGACCGACTTCAGAGCCGGTGCCGGCGGTCGTGGGGATGGCGATCCAATAAGGAATTTCTTTGTCAAATGGCAGTGCGCCCGGCTTTTCATCCTCATAGTCGAACACATCGCCGGGATGGTTCACCATCAATGCAATTGCCTTCGCAACATCGAGCGCCGCACCGCCACCGATACCGAGAATTGCCTTTGCGCCGCTCTTTCTGAAGGCGTCGACACCCGCCATCACCTGTGATTTCACGGGATTGCCTTTGACGCCGTTAAAAATATCGATTTTGAGCCCGGCGGCTTTAAGTTCGTCAGCGTACGCTGTGAAGAATGGCAGTTTGCTCAGCATCTCGTCGGTGACGATCATGACAGAGCTGATGCCCTGCCCCCTTAAAATGCTCGGGTACCTGCTTGCGCACACCGGCGCCGAAGGTAATAGGTGTTGGAAAACTAAAACGGAATGTACTCATGGTGCGGTTCATCCGCACCATGAGCAACAATTAGTTTAGATAATCTCGAAATAGCGCTTTGTCTCCCAGTCGGTGACGGAATCCTGGAACTGGCGCCATTCCCATTCGCGCGTGGCGGTAAAATGCTCGATCAGCTCTGGCCCAAGTATTTCGCGCGCAACTTTCGATTGAGCGAGGTTGCGCGTCGCATCGAGCAAATTGTGCGGCAGGCGCGGCACCTTGCTCTCGGCGTATGCACTGCCTTTAACGGGCGATCTTCGAGCTTCAGCTGATTTTCAATGCCGTAGGAGCCCTGTGCCAGCGACGCGGCAACCAGAGGTATGGATTGACATCCGACCCTGACACCCGCACCTCAAGGCGCGTCGATTTTTCAGAACCGGGAATCACGCGGTGTGAAACCGTGCGGTTGTCGATGCCCCATGTCGGCTTCGTCGGTGCCCAGTAGCCGTCGACCAGGCGCTTGTACGAATTCACGGTGGGCGCAAAAAACGGCAGCAGGTCTGGCAATGGCTTCAACTGGCCGGCGAGATAACTTTTCAGACGTCGCACTCATCTTATTTTGCGTCCGGCCAGCATCAAAGAATGCATTCTCGCCGTTTTTGGTCCACAGGCTCTGGTGCATGTGCCCCGAGCAGCCCGGCAGGTCTTTGTGCCACTTTGCCATAAAGCTCGGCATAATGCCAAAGCGCGCGGCAATGTCTTTGGCGCCCGCCTTAAACAGCGTCGCGCGGTCGGCACTCTCGAGCGCCCCGCTGTAGAGAATCGCCGCCTCATAGACACCCGGCCCGGTCTCGGTGTGCAATCCTTCAATCGGTACGCCGAACGCGGTCAGCTCATCCATCAGCGCATTAAAAAAATCGCGTTCCTGCCCGGCACGAATCAGTGAATATCCGAACATGCCGGGAGTGATCGGCTCAGGGCGGATGTATCCCTTATCGTGCAGGCTTTTCGCGGATTCGCGGAAATTAAACCATTCAAACTCCATGCCGTTCTTGGCGGTGAATCCCATCGCCTCTGCTTTCGCGATGACGCGTTTCAGAGTCTGGCGCGGGCAGATCGAGAGCGGCGCCATGTTCGAATCAACAAAACCGCCGAGAAAAAACGGCACATTGTTATCCCATGGGACCGTGCGCTCTGTCTCGGGAGCCAGCTGTACAAGGGCATCGGGATAACCCGAATGCCAGCCGGTGTACTTGATGTTATCATAGCAGACGTCGCTTGAGTCCCAGCCTAAAACAACGTTGCAGAAACCAAATGTCGATTGTGCCGCGGCCGTGAATTTGTCAAAGTGCAGGTACTTGCCGCGCAGTACGCCGTCCATGTCTGCTACGGCGACTTTGACCTTTTTTATGCCCGCGTGCTCGAGGCGTTCGAGTATTTTTTTGAAATCGGCCGTGTTATCCATGGGTCGCTTTTCTCTTCTGCCCCGCGGGTGAAAAGAGCAAATGGGCTACGGGACATGCGAAGAAGAATATTGACTCTGGCCGAAAGTCATGCCGCTTCCACTGCTATGGAATTCCATAGCAGCGCGCCCCATCGTTCTTCGGGCGGGAAGCCGTTAAAGACGAAGCGTCTTACCGATGGCAGGTTGAATCTGTTGATGGCAATGAGCGGCAGGGTCTTCCAGCGCTTTATGCTGTAATCTGCAAATTGCGAATTGGAAATAGATCTTCTGCTCTGGATTTCCATAGCAAGGCTGGGAAGGTATATTCCCAGCGCCAGCCGAATGAATGCAGACACAGTGATTCCCATGCGCATTGCCGCAAGCCGCAGCATTTTAACATCCTCACCATACAGACAAACCAGGTGCCGCCGTTTCGTTGCAGACCGGGACAATTCTTCCTTCTGCAAGCGTATGCGGCGCTGAAAAAAATCAAAGCTGCGTAAGCCAGACCTTTCTGCCAGGTAAAACGCACAAAATCTGCTAACCGCTGAATAACTGCATTTGCGCCTGTGAGCTTCTGCTTTAACCGCTGCAAACATAGCCTGTGTGAGATGGACCTCCCACAACTCAGCAATTTTGGCCGGTTTATTTTTCAATCTGTTTGGTTGTCTCTGGCATTTCATAGATCCCTCTATATATTAAATACCAGAAAATGCCTGTTTTTTCTCAAACGAAACGGATTTTTTTTCATTTTTTCTGTGCTATGGATTTCCATAGCAGTGGGGCGAAAAATCAAATCACGCCTGCAGACTCGCGCCGCAGATGAATGAAATAGAAATACAACGCACCTACCGCCAAAATTCCCACATAAACCACAAAAAGCAGCAGGTTAAAATACGCCATCGCGAAAATCGAAAACACCGCTATCACTAACGCTACAACAGGAACCACTGGATACCCCGGCGTCTTGAACGGTCGCACAAGCCCGGGCTGCGTCTTGCGCAAAACCAGCTGCGAGATGAGTGCCAGCGCATATATCGTCAGCGCTCCAAAAGCCGCCACCACTATCATCTCCGCTGTCTTGCCCGACAGCAGAATGGCAATGCCCAAAAGCATATTCAGCACCAGCGCCGCCGCCGGCGTCTGGCGGCTGTGGTGCAGCCTGGCAAAGCGGTGGTGGATGTACTTCGCACGGCCGAGCTCCATCGTGGTGCGGCCGGCAACGAGAAGAATACCATGGAAAGAGGCAACGAGACCCAAAAGCCCGATCGATACAAGCAAATGGTACATTGGGTGGTTCGGCCCGGTGACACGCATGAGTGCGAGCGGCAGCGGCTTGTCTGAAGGATTGCTATCACCGGGCGGATAGACAACCGCTTCCCAGCCAGCAATCCCCACAGCGCCAATGAACACCAGTATAGCCAGAATCACGAGCGTCGCCATCGACAGATTAAAACCCAACGACAGATCGCGCTGCGGGTTCTTCACCTCTTCGGCCATATTGGCCACACCTTCAATCGCCAGGTAAAACCAGATCGCATAAGGTATCGCCGGCAAAATTCCCCACCAGCCGGTGGGCAGCGGGTTTGCGGTGAACGCCTTCATGCTAAAATGCGGCAGCGTAATGCCGGTAAAGAGCAAGAGTTCGAACACGGCCAGGACGGTGATGAACACGCCGAAGACTGCAGATTCGCGCACGCCCCAAATGTTGAGCGCGGTGAACAATACATACGCAGCAATGGCAAAGCCAATAGGATGTATCGCCGGGAAAAAGATACTCACGTAGGCGCCTATGGCTGCCGCGATGGCCGGGGGGGCAAACACGAATTCGATGTTCTGCGCTAATCCGGCCATAAATCCGGCGAAGGCGCCCAATGCCCGGTGTGCGTAGACAAACACGCCACCTGCCCTGGGTATTGCGGCCGCCAGTTCTGAATAGCTGAGCACAAAGCAGACATACATAACTGTGATGATTGCGGTGGCGACCAGCATGCCATAGGGCCCGCTTTGTGGCAGGCCGAGGTTCCAGCCAAAGTACATACCGGAGATGACATAACCGACGCCCATACCCCAGACAGACAAAGGACCGAGAGTTCGCTTTAATTGGGGGGTGCTATGGATTTCCGCAGCTGCGTCACGGCTTTCACCGCTCTTGTTATGGATTTCCATAGCAGGAAGAGATCAATCGTACATGAGGCTGGCGGCAAGACCGCCGTACATATTGGTCACTGGTGCATCCTGAAACGGCGGCGTGCCTACATCATAGACCCGACCATAGTAGCCAATGAGCGAAACGCCGAAACTCCATTTTCTCGAAATGGGAAACTCTTTGCCGATCAGCAGATTACTGCCCCAACCATGGCGGGTATACGTGCCGACATCGACACCATAGACATTGAATTTATAATAACTTTGCGCAATCGAGGCACCGAGCGAAAGGCTCCAGCCTTCCCGGGAGTAAAAACCAATTCCCAGGCCAAGGTCAAAAATAGTCTGCAGGCTATAGACCGTGTCGATTTTGAGATTTTCGGTCTTCACAGTGGGTTTGGGCGACATCGACAGCCCCGAAAAACCGAACAGTTTGACCGATTTGGAAAGCGAGCCGCCAAATTGTAAGTATGAAATACCGGTAATGCCCGAAAATGAAATAGATATATCGCCGGCCTTTTCATCGACCATGGCATAGCCGCCGCCGGCGATGGCTTTTACGAAGATACTTTCACCCTGCATGGCCGTAGCAGAGCCCGCGCCCATAATGCAGGCCAAAAGGGAAACCGATGTCAAAAAACGACGCATTGCCTTTATACTATTACTATCGACGCTCACAGACGATTATTCACGACAATTCCAGACCTTGAGCGCCGACCAGAGGGCCTCGCGGCGGTCGGCAGCCATAAGGACAGCCTGTCAGTTGGTTGCCAACAAAGATGGCCTCGTGCCAGTTGGCAACCATTGGGACAGCCTGTCAGTTGGTTGTCGCGGTGTATAGAAGTTTTCGGCTGACAGAGCCCTTTTGGAGGTGAGTGCGCCCGCGGACAATCTGCCACAGACCGCGCCCCACACGCCTTAAGGCGCATGAACGATGCGAAAACCCGAGCAGCACGTATTTCCCCGCTGGGCCCGTCTTAGGGACCAGCACGGTTTCGACGCGGCATTTTCTGAGTTTGGCCCCTATGCGGGTGCCGGTATCAAAATCCACACGATCGATACCTTCACCGTCGAGTCAAGCATGGAGCTCACTGAGACGAACACCAACTATGTCGGCACACACTTCGGCGGTTCACTGTATTCGATGTGCGATCCCTTCTTCATGTTTCTGCTGATGCAGAACCTCGGTGAAGGTTATATCGTGTGGGATAAGGCCGCGACAATCGATTTCATCAAGCCCGGCACAGGCAAGGTCACAGCACAGTTCCATATTCCGGCTGTCGAAATCGAACAGATCAAAGCTGCATTGCTAAAAGTCAGAAAGATGGATAAAATTTTTGTTTGTGAGGTGAAAAACGAAGCCGGGGAAACAGTGGCCCGTATGACGAAGACGCTCTATATCAGAGCGATGAAACGGTAGAGACGCAATTTCTTGCGCCCCTTTTCCGCCAAAAGATTAGCCTTGTGAGTTGTAGAAGCTTTTTACTGGCTCTGACTTCAGCACGAGGAAGTAAACCAGTGCAGGGTAGATCAGAGAGATCAGCAGTCCAACGATACCTGCAAAGACACCAGCCATGCCCACAGTGATTACTGTGTTCACAACACCGATCAAAGCAACTACGATCGAACCAATGACGTACATGTTTGTGATGCTCAATGCGTTCTTCTTATTTGTAATCAGAAGAATACCTGAGAATACACCCAATGCGCTCAGCAACAAGCCGATCAGGCTCACTACTGCTTGAATTGGCATGCTTGAGAGCAGTGTCAGCGTAACGCCTACTGCGAGAATGCCGAATACCAAACCCAGACCACTGAGTACAATATTCAATACACCAAAGACAGTCGCAACTGTCGGTCTTTTTCCATCAGCCATAATTTCCTCCAAGAAATATTTGTATGCCGGTTTTACCGGCACTGAGGCGAACGGTTATTAAGCTACCGCTCGTGCGTCAATACTATATTTCAATTTTTGTGAATATTTTTGACCCAAAGAATCTTGGCACGGCTAAACATTCTACGATCCGATTTCACCACACCACGCATGAGCAGATACCGCATTCGGTGCAGAGCACAAACCGGGAATAGCATTTACCCGCTCATTAAACCATTACCTTCGGTCATAACTGGCTGAATATGCAGAACCTCCGCTACATAGAACGATTCGTCGATGGCATGAAGGTCGTCGAAATCCTGGCACGCAGTGAATCACAAAGCGAGGCCGCCCTTCGCGAATCGCCGGATCGCGGATACACGTTCCTTTGCATGCACGGTTACGGCGCCAATGCATTCGACCTGGCCGGTCTGTCACAACACATTGCGATGCCTGAGGGCACGCGCTTTCTTTTTCCTGACGGCATTGTCAGAATTGATCTCGGCTACGGTGCCGGGTACGAGGGCCGTGCATGGTTTCCGATCGACTTCGCCGAGATTGAACGCATCAGGCGCGAAGGCGGATTGAGAGACTTATCCAAATCATTACCCGCGGGCATGGCAGAGGCCCGTAACCGCCTGATCGATGCGATGCAGAAGCTCGAATGCGACCCGGCGAAAACCATCGTTGGTGGCTTTTCACAGGGAGCAATGCTCGCAACAGAGATCATGCTGCAGCACGAACAACACCTTGCGGGTCTCGTCATCTTCTCCGGCACACTGGTCAACCGCACCGGATGGGAAGCACAAGCCAGAGCAAAATTCAAAGATGCCGGCAAAACGCTGAACTTCATCCAGTCGCATGGCCGCTTCGACCCGGTATTGCCGTTCCAGGCGGCGGAACGTTTGCACACGCTGCTCGCTGAAAACGGCGGTGTCGGTTCGTTGATTGCTTTTGAAGGCCAGCATGAAATTCCCGCCGAAGTCATTGACGCAACAAACCGCTGGCTGAGCCGAATATGCGGTTGAGACCGCAGGAAGTCCGCTGTTCAGAATGATATATTCACGCCGTTTCCCATTTTAGACACTGCTGCAAATGGCCGAAAGCCGGAAAACTGACTCACCCACCTTTCTCGTCATCGGCTCGGGCATCGCCGGATTGTTTTTTGCGCTCAAAGCCGCCGTGCATGGCACGGTGACGATTGTCACTAAAGACTCTGTCGACAACGCCGCCACAACATACGCGCAGGGCGGCATCGCGGCGGCGCTGGGCACTTGGGATAATCCCGAAAAACACATGGCAGATACACTCGTCGCCGGTGCCGGACTCTGCGACGAAAAGGCTGTGGAAATTCTGGTGCGCGAGGGTGTGCGTTGCGTGCAGGAACTCATCGACCTCGGCATGCCATTCACCCGAAAAGAAGACGGCAAACTGCACTTCGGCCGCGAGGGTGGTCACGGTGAGTCGCGTGTTTTGCACACGCACGACCATACAGGACGCTCACTCGAATCCTTTTTACTGGAAAAAGTTTCGGCAGAGAAGAACATCCGCCTTTTGTCAAACCACTGCGTGGTGGAGCTCGCCACCGAGCACCATCTGCAATCGCGCGAAAACTCGGCGACGGTTTTTGGTGCATATGTGCTGAACGCAAAAACCGGGGACATCGATCTGTACAAGGCCGACTACACGATTCTTGCGTCGGGCGGCGCCGGCCGAGTGTATCCGGTGACCACTAACCCACCTGTCTCCACCGGCGACGGTGTCGCACTTGCATACCGTGCGGGCTGTCGCGTGCGCAACATGGAATTTTTCCAGTTTCACCCGACCGCCCTGGCACTCAAGGGCAAACAGCCGCCCGGCACGCCGGCCTTTCTCATCACCGAAGCGATGCGCGGAGAAGGCGCCATTCTCAAGAACCCGAAAACCGGCCGTGCCTTTATGCAGGACTACCATGAGCAGCGTGAGCTCGCACCGCGGGACATTGTGGCGCGCGCAATTGACGCAGAACTCAAGCGCGACGGCCTCGATTTTGTGTGGCTGGATATTTCGCACAAAGATGCCGCCTTTATCCGCGAGCATTTCCCTCTTATATATGGCACCCTAAAGGACCAGTTCAATATCGACATCACCGTCGAGCCCATTCCCGTGGTACCAGCAGTGCACTATATGTGCGGCGGAGTGCTCGTCGATTACGATGGTTTGACCGACCTCAAAAATCTTTACGCCATCGGTGAAGTGGCTTCGACCGGTGTGCATGGCGGCAACCGCCTTGCCTCGAATTCATTGCTCGAAGGGCTGGTGTTTGCCGACCGTGCGCTCAAGCGCATAGCTGAAACAACTGTGCACGCAGTACTTTCTTCCAGCAGGCAAAAAGCCGACGGTCTCACTGAATGGGACCATACCAATACAAAAAATCCGGAAGAATGGGTGCTGATCAGCCACGACTTCAAAGAAATCCGCTCAATCATGTGGGACTATGTCGGGATTGTGCGTTCGACTCTGAGGCTTGAACGCGCAATCCGCAGGGTGGATGTCATTTACGGCGAAATCATCGATTTCTATAACCGCACGATTATCTCGCGCGACCTGCTGGAACTCAGAAACCTCGCACTCGTGGCACAGCTGACCATACGCTCGGCACTCGCGCGCAAAGAGAGCCGCGGCCTGCACTTCACCACCGACTATCCCGAACACCGCGAGCCCTCGCGCGCCGACACGATTCTCGAACCGGCGCATTTTCAACTGGCGGCGAAACAAGATGCCTGATATTGGCCTCTATCCACTGCTTCTGGTCTTTGTCGGCGGCGGTGCAGGCTCGATGCTGCGCTACGCCATCACCAAATTTTCGGCGCACTGGTTCGGGGCTTATCCCTTCGGGACGCTCGTGGCAAATCTTCTGGGGGCACTCCTGGCGGGCATTGCCGCGGTGCTGATCTATGAAAGACACGTGATCCATCCGCCTTACAATGATTTGGCGTTGGCAGGCTTTCTAGGCGGTCTCACCACCTTCAGCGCGATGGTACTCGACGCACACCGCCTTGCTCTGCACGGCATGGGGTGGATTGCCCTCGCCTATGTTTTACTGAACGTATTTGTGGGTTTAATTCTTTTTTCTGTAGCACACTACTTTGCGAGGGCCGCATGAGTTTTGCCGAGCCGCATGGACGCGCCAGGGCGTCTGCGCACACGAGGTGCTCGTGCTGACGGCCGTGCGCATGGACGCGCCAGGGGCGGCTGCCGCACGGAGGCCTCTTTGCTGACGCCCGAAAGATCTCCCTATATCCGCGATCTGCAGAACGGCCTGCTCGAAGAAGGCAAATTTCTCGTGCGCCGCGCAGTGCTGCAGACGGCAAAAAACAATAAGCCCTTTCTGCGCCTGATGCTGGCCGACGCATCGGGTCATATGCCAGCCATCTACTTTGCCGCACAGGCGGAACTCACCAAAGTTCAGGCGATTGCAAAGCCCGGTAAGATTATACGCATCCAGGGTATCGTCGAAGAATTCCAGAACGTTAAACAGATCAAACTGATGAAGATTGAGGCAGCCGCAGAAGGTGAAGAACTCAGTCGCTTCTGGGCACGCACGCCGCTCAACCGGCGGCAGATGTACGCCGAAATGCGCCAGCTGATTCAGGCGATAGCAACAAACGAACTCAGGGAAGTCTGCTCGCTGTTCTTAAAAGACCGCGCGTTCATGCGCCTGTTTCTTGAGGCCCCGGCTTCGCGGACTATTCACCACGCGTACATCGGCGGCCTGATGGAACACACGTTGAATGTCATGCGCGCGGCCGCCGCGTTTATCAAGATCTATCCGCATGCCGACGGTGACCTGATGGTCGCGGGTGCTTTCCTGCACGACATCGGCAAGATCGACGAATACAATTTTCTGCTCAGCCACTATGAGCATTCAGAGGCAGGCCGCCTCAAGGGTCACACGCTGCTGTCGTTCGAACGCCTCAAAGATAAACTCTCGCTGGTGAAGATGCATGAATTGACGCGCGCGAAGCTCGAGCACGTCGTGCTCGCCCACCAGGGTAGACGCACATGGGGGGCTATTGAAGAACCTCGGTTTCTAGAGGCCTACCTCGTCCATGCTGCGGACGCGATCGATTCGACGCAGTTTATCTTCCATGATTTGCGCCGCAACAACGAAGCGCGCGGCAACGATCAGGCATGGTCTGAATACAGCAAATATCTGGGCCGGGAAATTTTTCTGCGCTGAGCCTTCTGTGATGGAATTCCATAGCAGCGGCGATCGCCGGATAAAGGGGTCTGTGGCTGCGGATTTCCATAGCAGCGATGCGACATAAGTCTGGCATCAGTTTGTCGCTATGGATTTCCTGAGCCCTGCCAGACGAGTTGGCACGCATTTGTTGCTATGGAAATCCGGAGCAGTAGAGGCCGTAAATCCTTGACCCGGCTGTAACGCTCACTACAAGCACCCATGGCAGAATTCATCCAGACCGAAAAACGCGGGCACGTGCTCATCATCGCCTTCAACCGCGCCAAAGACAATAACGCGTTCAACACCGCAATGCTCCGCGAACTCAGCTCCGCTTACGAGCAGATGGAAACCGACAACGATGTGCGCGTCGGCGTGGTGTGGGCAGAAGGCAAACACTTCACACTCGGTTTGGAACTCAACGAAGTGGCCGCGGGCATCAAGAGCAGCGGCGGCAATCTTTTAAGCACCCCCGACGGCATCGACCCATGGGCGGTATCCGGCCGCACAAAAACAAAACCCGTAGTCGTCGCTGCGCACGGCTTCTGCTTCACGCTCGGTATCGAACTCATGCTTGCAAGCGACGTGCGCATTGCGACCGCGAGCACGAAATTCGGGCAGCTCGAAGTTGCGCGCGGTGTTTTTCCCTTTGGCGGCGCGACCATGCGGTTCCCGCAGCAATGCGGATGGGGAAATGCGATGAAATATATGCTCACCGGCGATATTTTCACCGGTGCAGAAGCGCTGCGCATCGGCCTGATACAGGAAATTGTCGAACAAGCAACTCTGCGCGAGCGCGCGATGGAACTCGCCGAAAAAATCGCCGAGCAGTCGCCGCTGGCAGTGCGCGCGACGCTCGCTTCGGCATACAAAGCGCGCAGCGAAGGCCCGGCGGTGGCCGCTGCGGCGCTCTACCCGGAACTCATGAAAATTCTGGATAGCGAAGACGCAGCAGAAGGAATTAAATCGTTTCAGGAAAAACGCAAGGCAAAATTTCCCGGTCGCTGATTATGCGTGAACAACCGGTTCGTGCGCAACACTGCTGAGCGCTGCGCGTAACGGAGCGATGCCCTCTTTTGATAAGGCATTCCCCCAGATCGCTTCGGGATATTTTTCCCTGAGCTGCTTGCGGTCATCGGGAAACACAAGGTCGTCTTTGTTGAAATAGACTAATCGCGGCTTGCCGCCCGATTCGAGGCGATTCACTTCGGTTTCAACCACCTGCATTTCATCGACGAGCTGCGGCGAAGAGGCGTCGTGCACCTCGATGATCACGTCGGCGTGGCGTATTTCATCGAGCGTCGACTGGAACGCCGCCACGAGAGATGCCGGCAGGTTGCGAATAAAGCCGACTGTGTCGGTGATAATTGCGTATTCGGGCTTAAAATCCTTCTCACCGAGATAGATCTTGCGCGAAAAAGTATCAAGTGTTGCGAACAATTTATCTTCGGCAAACACCTTCTGCGACGATGAGGATAGCGCATTGAGCACACTGCTTTTACCCGCATTGGTATAGCCCACGAGCGCAAACGTCACGAGATTTCTGCCGTGGCGCGCGGTGCCGCGATGCCGCACGACATCCTTGAGTTCTGCGCGTATTTTCTGTATGCGGCGGCGAATGTAGCGCCTGTCGGTTTCAAGCATCGTCTCACCGGGACCGCGCGTGCCAATGCCCGGAGCACCAGTAGCCCCCTGCCGGGACAGCACGCCGCCGAGGCCCTTCAGGCGCGGCAAGATATAGAGCAGTTGTGCGAGTTCGACCTGCAGAATAGCCTCGCGCGTGCGTGCGCGCATCGCAAAGATGTCGAGAATCACCTCAATGCGCCCCAACACGCGTATTTTGAGCTCCTCCTCAAGATTTCTGAGCTGGTTGGGTTTAAGCTGTGCGTCGACGAACAGCAGGTTCAGGTCGAGATCGGTGCATGCCTTGCGTATTTTCTCAATCTGCCCCGAGGTGAAGAACATCGCGGCGTCAATATTCTGGTGCTGGAAAAAAAGTTCGTGCAAGGTCTTAACGCCGCAGGTTTCGGCCAGCATCAGCAGTTCGCGCAACGATTCTTCCTGGCTGCGTTTGTTCGGAAAATAGCTCGAGCCGTATTGGCCGACACAGAGTGCGCGGTATTGCTCGCGCGAGCCAAGTTTTTTCTGGTAAAGGGAAGAGGCGTCCACTGTGTCTCAGGGCGCCGGAATTTCTTTCCGGTACTTGTTCTTGCGCTCCACCTTGTAGTCTTCGGGATTTTTGTAGATAGCCATGCGGTTACCGGGCAGAATCGCGTTGGATTTAAACCAGCCCTGGTTAACTTCGACCGCATAGAGCACCGGGGTTTCCGACGAAACGATATCGAGCGAAAACGGCTTCATGTCATGGATACTCGAGATAAACAGCCGCTCGTGCACGTATGCAATGCTCAGTGGAATAATGGTATTCTGCATCCAGAAGTTCATCTCTTCGGGTTTGCTGTAAACAAAGATCATGCCACGATTCTTGGGCATCGCCTTGCGGAACATCAGCCCGCGTTCTTTGTCTTTTTCGCTGCGCGCGACTTCGCAGTCGAGAACGACGTCCTGCCCCTTGGAGTTATGGAAGACAATACGCCAGACTTCCTGCAGCGGCTTGACGAGTTCCGCTTCCGGGGAACGCGCGTTGCCGGAGTTTGCCGCTTTCCTTCTTGGTGCGCTCATTGCCCCAGGACGATTCGGGAAGCTGCGGCATAGAATTTTGCGCAAACAGCACCGGTGCGATGGCAAAAAGAATCGCGACCAGAAAAGGGATGCGCTTCGCACTCAAGGGCAATTTACTCCCACTCAATCGTGGCCGGCGGTTTGGAAGATATATCATAGACGACGCGGTTCACACCGCGCACTTCGTTAATGATACGGGAAGCAATTTTTGCCAGCACGTCATAGGGCACGTGGGCAAAGTCGGCCGTCATGCCGTCTTCGCTGGTCACAAGCCGCAATGCGATCACGTTTTCATAAGTGCGGTTGTCACCCATGACCCCGACCGATTTCACCGGCAAAAGATCGCTCCGCCCTGCCAGACTTTGTTATACCAGCCCGATTTTTTGAGCTCGTCGAGCATGATGGCGTCTGACTCGCGCAGCGTTGCAAGGTTTTCTTTGGTCACCGCCGTCAAAATGCGTATTGCCAGTCCCGGCCCGGGAAAAGGGTGGCGGAACAGCAGTTCGCGGTTGATCTTGAGCGCCAAACCCAGCCGGCGCACCTCGTCTTTAAAGAGTTCAGACAGCGGTTCAATCACCCTGCCCGCTTTGATAAGATCAAGCACTCCCTGCACGCGGTTATGGTGGGATTTAATGGTCTGTGACGGTCCTTTCACCGACACGCTTTCAATCACGTCTGTATAGAGCGTGCCCTGTGCCGAAAATTCATGGTGACCCAGATCTTTTGCCTTGGCGCCGAATTCGTCAAGAAACAGCTTACCGATGATGCGGCGTTTCTGCTCGGGGTCTTCTACCCCGGCGAGTGCCGTGAGGAAACGGTCTTTCGCGTCGACAATTTCGAGCTTGATACCAAATTCTTTTTTGAAGCGCTCGCGCACCGCTTCGGTCTCGTTCTTGCGCATCAGCCCAGTGTCGACGTAGACGCAGGTCAACTGGTTACCAACTGCCTTGTGCAAAAGGCGCGCCGTCACGGTCGAATCGACGCCGCCCGACAGGCCAAGCAGCACACGCTCTTTGCCCACCTGTGCGCGAATCTCACCGATCTTTTCTTCCACAAAGCGGCTCATCGTCCACGTGGGTTTCATGCCGCAAATCGCTGCGGCAAAGTTCTTGAGAATCACCTTGCCCTGTGTCGAATGGTGCACTTCGGGATGAAACTGCAGGCCATAGATCCGCGCCTTTTCGTCGGCAAAGGCAGCCATCGGGGAATTTTCCGAAGTGCCAATCACGGAAAAACGTTTTGGCAGTTTGACGATCTTGTCCCCGTGCGACATCCACACCTGGCCCGATTTGATGCCAGTGAGCAACGGTGATGCTTTGCGCGCCCTCAGTGTTGCACGGCCGAATTCGCGTTCAGACGAGCCTTCGACTTTGCCGCCGGTCAGGTAACAGATCAGGTGCAGGCCATAGCAGATGCCGAGCACCGGCAGACCGAGTTCGAGCACACCCTTATCGACATGCGGCGCGCCTTTCTCGTAGACTGATGCGGGCCCGCCCGAAAGAATGATGCCTGCGGGATTCATTTTCCGTATAGCGTCAAGGCCGATGTGAAAAGGATGGATTTCACAGTAGTAACGCAGCTCGCGCAGGCGGCAGGCGATCAGCTGCGTATACTGCGAACCAAAATCGAGAACGACAATTTTGGCGCTGTGAGCGGCGGCCGCAGTTTTCGCTGCTACGGCTTTGCTGCTGCCTTTTTGGGTGCGGTTTTTTTTGGAGCATTCTTTTTCTTCACGGGAACACCGGGCACGAAACTGCCAGCACGAGATCAGATTTCTTGTCGAGTTCGCCCGCATTCAGAATCAGGTAGTCGCGGTCGATGAAGGTCTTCTTCTCGGCACCATCACCGATATCGACTTCGAGCGTGAGGTTATTCTTGCGCTGTGCCCGGTGCACCAGCACCGGTTTGAGCTTCAGGGACTTACCGTTTTTGAGTTTCACGCTGCCGCTTTTCTGTTTTGTCGCGCTCAGAGACTTCTTGTTCACGATTTTGAAGGACTTATATTTTTTGCTCGCTTCGCTTTTGTCCAGAAACTTCTGGATCTTTTGAGTTTGCCGTCCGAACTGCCTTCGCCTTCTTTTGCAGCAATCTGCGTCACCTGGCAGGTGAGGAAGATCTCTTCAGCGCCGAGCGGCCATAGCGCCGCAAAACCCAATAAAACAGCCCATTTCATGCGACATAATTCCAGATGGCCGACAGGACATAAAGTAAATAGCTTTAATATCTGCAGCGCAGCTGCAGATATTAAAGCCTAATCCACAAAAAAATCCGACTTACGCTTTTTGAGCCTTTCGGCCTTTTTCTTAGCCAAAGCATTCGCCAACTTCTGCCCAGGGTGGATATCTGCCGGCGCATCAAGCACGGCCTTGATGTTTTTGTCGAAGCATACCTTGTCTTGCGCAAAAATACAGTACGTGCGCGCGTAAAAGTATTGCGTGATAAGCATCTTGCCCTGTGTCAGCTCAAGGTTCTTTTCAAAGGAGGCCTTCGACCGCGTGGGGTTGCCCCCCACCATTTCGTTGCGGGCGCCGAAATAGACGCCTTCATAGAGCCACGCACCCGCAAAATAATAGGCCTCGTCCCACGCCTTGACTTGCGCCATCATAAGTTCGATTTTGGGCAGGTCTGACAGGCCTTCGGTGTCTTCTCGGTCGACGTTGATCGCAGAGCCCCAGGCAAATGCATACCAGAACACCGCAGCAATGTCGTCTTTATCGAGCTTTGCCAGCTTCTCTTTGAACTGCGCTTCAGTCAGCTGTGAGAGATTTTCGACGTCGAGGCGTGGCAGAAGCACCTTGCCGGCATAGTCGCGCGCGCGCAGGTACAGCATCTTGGCGCGCAGCTTTTGCCGCTGCACCTCTGCGTCTTTTTTATCCGCTTCGGCCTGTTCCATTTTGTCTTCGGCAAAGGAAAGTGTATAGGCCGAATAGATTTCAGCTATTAACAGGTTGAGGTCGGCATTCTTTTCATCGTGCACCTGCATCGCCTCGAGAAGCTTCAGGTTAGAGGCAATGGATGTTTCAGCGATTTCCAGATCAGTCTCCTGTTCGAAGACTTTGCGGCTTTCAGTGAAGAAGCCTGTCGCCTGGCGTACGGCCATTTTTTTGAGCGAGCACGCGGGCAAGAGAATGCTGACAGCAATCACGGTGACCACGGGCTTAAGCCCGGGGCTAAAAATAAAACTGAATTTGGAATTTAACACAGATAAACCTCTTTGAGTTCTGTTAGCCCGGGCTAACAGAAACATCAATACACTTCTTCAACGATGCGATGCTTGATCAACTCATAATAGTTCGCGGGCTGGCCATGGTTTTGCGCGAGCGTATTTACCGCATTGGATACGCCCTCTTCCATGCCTTTCAGACCGCACATATAAATGATCGTGCGCTCATCGCTGATCACCGGCCAAAGTTTGCCCGGATGGTCGTGCTTGATATCGCCGACATAGTATCGCCCGCCGGCCTTGTTCTTCATCTCACGGCTCAATGCCTGAAAGTAAAAGAAATTGGAATGCTGATAGGCTCGGAATTCCTCATCATAGAGCAGCTCTGCCTTGGTTTTTACGCCAAAAAGCAGAAATACAGGCGAATGGAAATTCGGCGTATGCTTAAACAGGCGCTGCAAGAACCCACGGAACGGTGCAATACCTGTGCCCGTCGCAATAAAGATATAGGGGCGGTGGATTTCTTCTTCTGTGGGCAGCAAAAACTTACGGCCCGCAGGGCCGGTAAGTGTCACTTCGTCACCCGGCTTGGTGTCGCACAGAAAATTGGAGGCAACGCCGCGAAAAACCTGTCCCGTGGCCGGATCCTTTGTTATGGCACGCTTCACGCACAATGTTAGGTTTTCGCTGCGCGGTATGCGAGATGCCAGCGACGCAATCGAATATAGCCGCACCGCGTGCGGGTTGCCCTTTTCGTTGAGACCCGGGGGAATTACGCCCACGCTCTGCCCGTCGAGGTAGTTCATTTCTTTCGCATCGAGTACAATATGGCGAATATCATTCTCATCGTCTTCCCGATAGAGAATACGGTTCTCGAGGACTTTCGCCTTGAGAGTATTCGCTTTTTTATAGGTATTAACCTCGACCGTTGGCCGGGGAAATTCTTTAATCTCTGTCTCAGACATGAGAGCATCCAGGTCCGCACGAATGCGCGGACTTGGTTTCGCTCGCAGTACTCGTCGAAGATTCGGTATTTGCAGTTTCCGTTTTTGTTTTTGTCGCAGTTTTCGTTGTGCTGCCGCTGTCTGCCTTCTTATAATCATTCACATAGAAGCCGGCACCCTTGAACACAATGCCCGCACCGAGGCTTACCTGCCGGGCGGTATTCACCGACTGGCATTCGGGGCAAACAACCTGCGGCTGTTCGTTCATGCCATGGAATTTTTCAAACAGGCGACCGCAATCCGCGCATTTGTAATCATACGTTGGCATACGTGCAATATATAATAAAAAAACAGACCGTCAAGTTTCTTGACATCGGCTATTACTCCTTGATTCAGCACGCGGCATGCTGAAGGATCTCAAACACGTGCACCACCGGCTGCCCTGGTTCGGCCTGTGGCGTATTCGCAGGCGCATTAATAAGGTCACCAAAAAGCTGTTTAACCGCCTGCGCAAAGACAGCAAATCGCTCATAGAATATGGTAATTTGCGGCGCGGCAAGCCGTGGGGCCTTAAAGAAGGCAACACCGTTGTGTGGAGTTACCTCGTGGACCTGTTGGCCGACAGACCGCTGATCTATAAAATCGTCTATGATATCGGCGCGGCGCGCTATACCTGCTATTCGCGCTCCGGCGGGCGCAATGAAATGGCCAATGTGCTGCAATTCACGAGCGACGACCTCGACGAGCTTGTAGCAAGGCTCAATACGCTGGCTGCCGAAATTCCCGCAATGCGCGAGCGCATGCTGCGGCAGCACCTCTATGCGCTCAAAGCGAAAAAAATCCGCGGCGCTGGCTCGACTTGTTCCGCAGGCGCAGCCCTGAAGAAGATATGCAGTCACTGGCGGCGCTGCGCGAGGCTGTTCAGGCAATGCTCACTCAGGGAAAAATATCCAAGAACGAAGCCCTGAAACTGATGTCGTACGCAGAAACCCTGCACGGCGACTGAGCGAATAATCCTACCCCCTGTTACTGGTTGAGGAAAATCAGTACCCGTTCATGAGCAAAGTCTGACACCAACAATGCATTGGGCGTCATCAGAATCGCTGAAGGCGTTTTGAACACACGGCCCGAAGCGGGGTTCGAGGCGTTATCATCGACGTTATCCTGGTTGTCGTCGTTCGCGGTCACATGCGTAAAATCGTTCTGCCCCAGCACCACATTCGCCGGCTGGTTGTTCGTCGTCGGAAAAGTATTCCAGATCAGCACGCGGTTATTACCCTTGTCGAGCACGGCAAGCCTGAGACCATCGCTCGCTACGGCTGCCGGTACACTCAGCGAGCTCGCCGAAGGGCCGCCATTGTTCGCCGCCCCACTCGTGAAGTTAGGCTGCCCCAAGACAATATCCGGCGCCTGGCCATTGGTGGTGGGGAAATTATTCCAGATCAGCACACGGTGGTAACCCGCGTCGGCCACTACCAGCTTCTGTCCGTTCGTCCATGGTTTACCCGGCGTCTTGATCGTATTCGGCCCAACCGCGCCGGCGGTGCAGCCGGTAAACGTGCTTTGCCCCAGAACCAGATTCGGCAACTGCGCACCGTTCACCGGCATCGCATTCCAGATCAGCACGCGGTTGTTCGCGTTATCAGGCAAGACAAGTTTACCTGCAGAGGCCTCGAGCTGTTCATTCGTATTGGCAAATTCGCTCTGCGTGCAAGTTGCTCCGGTGCTGCCCTGTCCAAACGCCGGCGCTCCAAAAGTTCCACCGGTGTTTGGCATCGGCATAAAAAACGAAAGGTCGGCAGCGGCTGTGGTATTATTGGTGCGGATCATCATCGGGCCATCGACGGCGACTGCACCGTTAAAGCCAGTGACAATAAAAGACGCCGTCGCATTGTTTACATTCGGCATCAGGTTGAAAACATGCAGCTTACCACCGGTTTTCTGGCTGAGGTACAGTGTGCCCATCTGGTCGTCCATGTCGATGATATCGAACGAACCGGTCGTCCCCTTGGTCGTAAAATTAGATGATCCGAGTACAAAACTGGCCGCCTGGAAAGTGGTGAACGCTCCATTGCCGCTGCTGGGGTTAAACATCTGCTCGCCCGGCTTCGGGAATGTCTGGTCCCAGAGTAAAGAGGGAGTCACTCCCTCGACGATGTACATATCCTGTTTGGTATCACCTTCCGGAACTCCCGATAACATCACGAGTTCGCCGGCGCGGTTACCGCTGTAGAGCACGCTGAGATTGCGTATCTGCACACGCGCGTTGGCAAGTGATATGCCGAGCGCTGTGACGGGCCCGCCCATAGACATATAAGACGATGTCTGTACCTGATTGCCCTGGATGGTAAAAAATGCATCCTGCCGTGGCACATGCTGTGGATTGATCTGCATGATGCTGTTGCTGCCCTGGCTGCTGTTCATCGCATTCAGCGTTGCGTCCGATGAGTCAGGGCTAAAGAGATATATCTGTCCCGTGGATGTGCTGCGCGCAAAGAGACTGCTGCCCGACACCGCAATCCCGACAACCTTCAGTGTTTTCCATAGGGTATTGTTAATTGCGGTCAGCGAGGATGTGTCTGTGGCCCCCGAGGCCAGGTCGGCGTACACAATATCGCCTGAACTATTGTTCACATAAATGCGCACACCCGAAGAGGCTTTGGTCATCGCAAACGTTATCGCCGAATCCCATGGCTGTTCGGCCGAAGAAAGAGTGAGCGGTTGCGGCGAATTGAAATAGGGCAACACCCCATCGTCGTTATAAACGGAAAGAGATTTAGTGACAAATATGTGGTGCTTGCCCGAAGTGCAGCTGCCGCACGTACGATCAGAACCAAAAGCTGCCATGAGGTACCCGTCTGACAGCTTGACGAGATACGGATTATAGTCGTCGGAATCGCTGCGCGAAATGGACGAACCGTCGGCCATGCGCAGCGCCATAGGCCCGCTGATTTTTGCTTCGTCAGCCTGCTTCAGTGCGCAGGCCGAACTGAACAGGAGAGATGCCGCGATTCCCACGCTTAAAAAATTCCGCAGTCTGTTTCCATGTCTTATTGCCCGCATAAAATCCCCCTCTGTCTTTACTTTTTCTGCACACATCTCAGAACACCACCGTCAGGCTCACCAGGTGCGCCTGGCGCAGATCGGTTCCACTCGTGCCGTCAGAATTGACACCCGGATAAGCGGCGCCGGGTTTGAATAACCCGAAGCCATAGAAAAACTGTATGTCAGAAAAGACGCTGTAAGTCAGCGCAATGTCCAGTCCCTGCCCTACATCCGCGTTTTCTTCGGTGGCATACGTATCAGAGATGCCGCCCTTCGGTTTGGTCTTGCGGTATACGGAATACTTTACCTGCGTTCCCAGGTTGCGCAATGCATAGATAAACTTCAGCGGCCTCAGCTGAAAGCCAGCGCGGTAGATCGTCATATTGGTGAGGCGTGGCTTCAGCGCAAGGCCTCCCGAAAAACTTCCGTATGCCTGGAATGCGTTATAGTTGCCGGAGTTATTGCTCTGCGAAGGAGTCGAAACACTGGTGCTGTCTTCATCGCCACTACCCATCGCAAAATCTGCGATGAACTGCGAATCGACACGTTTCAAGACGGGCAGGGTCCAGCTGAAATTTGCGAGCACTGCGTAAGCCTCGATCGTGGCCGCTTTGGACACGCCATTGCTCACCGCGTTGAAGACATTCCCACCCTGGTAGATGCCGTCGATGCGATAACGGTAGTTTGCATTGTAGATGTAGCCCAGAAGTCCCACGCCGGCATAATAGGGATTATACTCGTAGCGCGTCGTATTCGATGTCGGCTCGTTGATCAGGTCTTTCGAAACCAGAGAATACGCAGACAATTGCCCGCCCAAAAAAACGGGGGATGTATAGTCGACAACGGCAAATGCCCTCTGGCCAATTCTGCACACCCGAGTCGGCGCTCAGGGTCGGCGTAGACACGAATGCATTGGTGTCGCCCGCGCACCCAGTCACACTCAGCGCGCAGTTTTTGGTACCATAATCTGCTGAATAGAGCCCCATGCCGCGCAGCGTGCCAAATGAAAAGCTGCCTGTGTAAGCCACCCCGTCGGCAAAGTTCGCAAACAGAATTCCTTGCTCGGTCATGAAGAAGTTTCTGCCCACATTGAACTTATGGTTGCCAAACGTGGCATCGACCGAGAAGATTTCCATCGCGCCGCTCACACTCGTCTGCTGCATGCCATTTGTCGGTGCCTCGATATAGCGCTTCACCGTCATGTTTCCCCTGACCAGCGTCTCGATACGGCGATCATAGGTATACTTGAGGTATGGACGGTAAAAACCGGAGAAAAGGCCCCTGACGATGGTCTTGTCGACATAGTACGTATTGGTGGCAATTGCCCCCACCTTCAGGTTGTGGCTGCTCGTAAGCGGTTCTTCATCCGCAGGTTCGGCAGAAAAGAGACTGCCGGCGAAAACCACAAAACCCACACAACAGAACAGGAGACTTCTTTTAACCATGGTCTACCGGCTCAGAACTTGCGCAATACGGGCACAACCACCGTGCCCTGCTGGTTGAAGCGATTGATATTGTTGAACAATCTCTGGAAATCGTTTCCTAACCCGGCCTGGTTATCCATGTTGTTAAACATGAATAGTCCCTCTTGCCGCGTCTGGCCCGGCATATTTGCCTGCTGCGGCCTCAGTTTCTGCATTTCTGACTGCAACGGGTTCATGAGTCGCGCCCCCTGCGCCTGTGCGCTGTTGCCTTCTGCGATGGTGAGCGAACGGTTCAGGCCTTCGAGCTTTGCCTGTTGCTGCCGTGCTCCCGCTTCGAGAGTTTTGATTTCTTCGCGGATCGCCTGCACATCGCGGCGGCCTTCATTGCCTTCACCCGGGGTTTCTTTTGCTTTCAGCTGTTCATTTTTCCCGGCGATTTTTTCGCGCGTCTCTGAGAGCGCCTGCGCGGTGTCCTGTCTTTCGGCAAACACTTTCAAAATCTGCACACGGTTGCCCATGTCGCGCGAACGCGATTCGATATTTTGCAGCCGCGCGCGCGCCGAATCGGCAGAAGAGGCATCCGGTTTTTGCAGGCAGGCTTTTGCCTCTGCCGCGTCGAGAGCACCGCTTTCCTGCTGTGCAACCGCATTCAGCAAAGTCGCGCGCACAATTTCTTTTTCAGAAGGTGCCGGAGCGGGTTCGAGGAACGCCGGCGAATGCAATGCGTTCACCGCAAAATGCTGACCATGACGCCGGGCGCTCATAAAGGAGCCGCGCACACCCGCAACGGCTGTTGCGCTTCTTACTTTAAATACATTCATCTTCCCTTCGTCCGCGCGCGGGATAAATGAATTCACTCCGCCGTTGGCAAGGTGCAGCTCAACATTGCTGCCTGCCTGGTTCGACGCTATCTGGTTGAAGCTGATCGTCGTGTTGGGTTTGAGCGACAGCTGGCTGCCGGTACGCAGCGTGACGATTACCTTGCTGTTGTACCCGGTCTGTATGGTTGAAGAAGGATAAATTACACTGCCCAATGCAGCAGGAACCCAGCGGCCATTCTCAAATATCTGTGCCTTGCCCTGCAAGCCGGAGATTTTTCCCGCTGCAGTTTCTGCCGCCTGCAGCGCTGCCGTAACGCAGAACGCGAGAGAAGCCATTAGACTCAACGATGCCAGTTTGTTTAATTTCATAAATCCCCGCTTTTACTTCATTCCCGATCGTGCCGGACCGACCGGGTTATTATACATTTCTTCGTATGTTTCATAACCGAATTCTTTATAAGGATTTTCTTCGCTGTTCCAACTGCGTATTTCTTCAGCCTGCGCGAGGGCTTCATCCATAAGATTCATGAGCTCGGCACCGGTTAAGCCATCGCCGGCAGATAACCCTTCAGCAATGAGGCCCAGAGCCTCTGCGTTTTGCAGGGCATACCAGGACCATCCTGTCAGGCGAAACATCAGGCTTTTATCGAGGCCATGCGCATTAATCGCCGCTTTTGCGGCCGCGCCGACGCTCAGTTTTGTGGAATAAATATCCTTAATATCGTCTGTCTTGAGTATACCGAGCTCACTGACGCGCCGGCAGCGTTCTGCGTCGGTGGCGTACTTGCTGAATTCGCCCCGCTGCAGCAGAATGATTCTGCACGCATCTGCATACGTGGCGCGCGGCTTTACCTGTAAGGCCCTCGCCGCCACGAGATCCTGATCCCCAGCAACGATGGCCGCCTGCGGCTGGCTCTCGACCTGTTCCGTATTGGTTTTTTGAGATTTCTTAGCTCGTTTGCCCTTCGGCCGTTGCGCGGACAGGGAAAAGGCAAAGACTCCCACCACTAATAAGGATAGCTTCATCCGACCAGACATTCGTAACTTAGACGAGGAAAAACTCCTTTTTTCCGGACATATTTTAATTTTTTTTAGCTCCGGAAGCATTTTGGCCCAATTTTGAATGCTATTTTGCATTTACGCAGCGTCTCAGCGCGCAGGTCTCAACCATGGGTTTAGGCGATATTAAAGACATGATGGGCCAGATGCGCGCGGCTCAGCAGCAGATGAAAGAAGTGCAGAAAAAACTGTCTTCGATGCGCATTTCGGCCGAATCCGGCGGCGGCACGGTAAAAGCCACGGTCGACGGCGAAGCGAACCTGCTCGACTTGGAAATCGACACCGCACTGCTCGACATCGACGAGCTCAAGGTATTGCCAAAGCTGATTAAAAAGGCAATCCAGGAAGCGCAGAAAGATGCGCGCAAACAAGTAATGTCTGACATGAAGGGCATGCTCGGGGGCATGATGTAAGCCGGTGGCTTACATCACAAAATGCCTCCCGAATTGCTGGCGGCCATAGAGGCGATAGCTTCGCTGCCCGGTATCGGCCGCCGCTCTGCCATGCGGATTGCATTCGAGCTGATCAAGGCCGGCCCGCTCAAAGTCCGCAATTTCACTTCTGCAATTGCCAATCTCTCCGCAGGCGTGACCACCTGCGAGCGCTGTGGGGCCTACGTCAGCAATTCACACCCCGATACCAAAGGCAAATGCCAGTTCTGTGATTCCGGACGCCGCAGCCAACACTCGATCTGCGTCGTCGAAAATCCATGGGATGTCTACGCTGTCGAAAACACAGGCGAGCACCAGGGTCTCTACCACGTACTCGGCGGTGTGCTCTCGCCGCTTGACGGCATTGGCCCCAATGAACTCAACCTGCCCCGTCTGCTCGAACGCGTCAAGACACTCGCAGCGACCGAAGTGATAGTCGCGACCAACCCCAGCGTCGAAGGCAATGCGACGGGGCACTACATCGCCGACCAGCTGAAGCCGCTCGGTGTTCGCGTGACCCGCATAGCAACCGGTCTTGCCCTCGGGCAGATGCTCGACTTCGCAGAGACGCAGGCGATTTCGCAATCCATAAGGCAGAGGGTGGATCTATGTCGAATCTTTTTTGCACGCCACTCCTTTCAGGAGTGGCGTGCAAAAATTAGTTTCAGTTGTGATTCCGGCGCTCAATGAAGAGCGCTCTATCGGTCTCGTGGCAAATGACCTCGCCAAAGTGGCGAAACAGACAAAACTAAAAATCGAAATTATCGTCTGTGACAATGGCTCAACCGATGCGACAGCAGATGTGGCCCAAAAAGCCGGATGTACAGTGGTGCGCGAAACGGAACGGGGTTATGGCGCTGCATGCTTGCGCGCCTTGAAAGAAGTTTCGCCCAAAACTGATTCCATCCTCTTCATCGACGCAGACTATTCCGATTTTCCGGAAGAATTTCCCGCACTCGTAATCCCCATACTTTCGGGAGCGGCAGATCTGGTTATCGGTTCACGCACCCTCGCGGGTGCCGTGCGCGACCGAGGTTCGCTCACGCCACAGCAGCGTTTTGGCAACTGGCTCGCCACGTTTCTGATACGCCTGTTTTTCCGCCAACGCTATACCGACCTCGGGCCGTTCAGGGCCGTGAGCCCCACAGCCTTACGGCAGATGCAGATGGCAGACCGCAATTTCGGCTGGACTGTCGAGATGCAGATCCGCGCGGCAAAGCTGAAACTCAGAACGCTCGAAATCCCCGTCAGCTACCGCAAGCGCATCGGTGTGTCGAAGATCTCGGGCACGATCAAGGGCACCATCATGGCGGGTTATATCATTCTGCGCACGATTTTTCGCGAGCTTTTCCGTTCAGTGAAATAGTTTAAACTTATCGCCGATCAGATCCAGCACCTCGATGACGATTAGCAGCGTGATGATGATTTCAATGCGATAGCTCTGGCCGTGCATATGGAATTCATTGAACATATGCAGATTTTCTTCAATAATGCGGAAAGAATTCGCGACTTCTTCAAAGCGCGCTTTGAGCTCCAGGCTATGCGCCGTACCGCGGTGTATTGCCGTCAGGTAGTCATCTTCTCGGATCGCATCCAGGTTTGAAAAAATGAACAGGTGCTCTGCAATGCGGTTCTTGATACTCAGCACGCGGCCGATAAACTGGTGCAGAGCTTTCGCTTTGAGTCGAATTTTCCCTTTGTCTTCAAGCTCGCGCACATGCGTTCGCGTCGCCTCGAGCAAGTTTGCACCCACGCGCCGGTAGTGTTCCAGTGTCGCTGAATACGCAATATTCTGCATCACGATGCGCACCACAGTCGGCGTGACGCGCGACACGCTGAGGTGCGAAGTTTCAAAGACCGGCTTCCCTTTTGCAACGCTGATCCTGTGGTCTTCGGTTATCTGCGCCAGATGGACGTTGCGTCCAGATTGCTCCGCCAGGGCGATGAGTCGCTCCGCGTCAGTATCTTTGACGCCGCAGAAGGCAATCGCTCCAAAAGCATAAACGCTGAACCAGCTGGCCTTGCCCGCGCTGTAAAAGAGTTCCTGTTTGCTCTGCGCGAGTAACTGCAGATCGCAGGTGCCGGCAAACCTTTCCAGATTTACCGCTTCGGCGAGTGAATACGCCATCAATTCCATGGCACTGCTTTTGTTTTTTAACCCCGGGCCACAAGCGTTTTGGTTGACGCGTTGCTTTCGAAGCCGGGCAAGTCTGCCGTGATCAAACCCCTGCTATGGATTTCCGCAGCGGCAAATTTTGCGGCACTGGCGGCGGCAGACCCTGCTGAAAAACTCGAATGGCCGGTGGAAAAGGAAAAAAAATACCAGATTAGTTCAACTTTCGGCGAATCGCGTATCGACCATTTCCACAACGGCGTCGACCTGCCGGGCGAAGGCTTTAAGGTAATGGCCCCGCGCGACAGCCGCGTGCTCTACCGCATCAACGCCGAGATCACGCCGGGTGAAATGCCATTCGGCGGCGGCAATACCCTGATTCTCGATCATGGCACACCCGGCACGGCCGGCAGCACGTGGTCGGGCTATATGCACCTCAAGAACGTCTCCGATGCAGTCGCGAATAATGCGCCGCTGGCGAGGGGTGAAAGAATCGGCACTTCGGGCAATACCGGCCATTCGGGCGGACCGCACCTGCATTTCTTCATTTAGGATGCGTCTGAGCGCGCGGTGATGAATCCGCTCTCCCTTTTGGGTGACGACTATTACCGCGACACCAAGCCGCCCGAAATCAAAGACTGGGGTGTACTGCTGCCGGATAAGTTTGCGAGCGTGAATCCCGACAAACCGTTTCGCCTGTCTTCTGACTACCCGGTCTATGCTTTTCTGCAAGACCACGGCGTCGGCGGCGAACGCTGGGGTGTGTATGAATACAAGATATTGCTCGATGAAAAGCCCGCGATCTCGGCAGTATTCGACAAAATCCTGTTCCGCGGGGACAGCTGGCGGCTCGCGAGCGGGCAGCAATTCGAAGACATTTTCTTCCGCAACTACTACGCCCTGACGCCGCAGGTGCGACGCTCAAAAAAATTATCGATCGAAGCGAAGGATCTGAAAGGCAATACGTTTAAGAAAACGTTTGATTTGAAAATACAGCAGAACTAAATATCGCGACAACACAGGCGGACTTTGCCAGCCCTGGTGGTGGCTAGTATTCTACGGGAATTGGGTCGAGACTGCGCCAGAGATACCAGGTTGCCACCGTCGAAAAAGGCGACCATGGCAGAGCAGCCTTGCGGATTTTTTCTAAAGGCGTCTTTCTCCCCTTAAAGTAGTGCATCTCCACTGCGCGGATAAGGCCCACGTCACCGAGCGGCAGCACGTCGGGCCGCCACAGATTGAACATCAGGTACATATCGGCAGTCCACGGCCCAATGCCATGCAGTGACACAAGGGATTTTTTTACCTCGGGGTCGCTCAGGCGCGCGAGCTTTGCGGCAGATATTTCCTTTTGCTGAAAGCGCGCCGCAAGGTTCCTTATATAATCCGCCTTACGCTCTGACAGACCGCATTCTCTCAGCCGGGCAACGGTGAGCGTGAGTATTTTTTTCGGCTTAATTTTTTGCGGCTTACCCTCTGCGGCCGCAACCACGCGCGACCAGATCGTATCGGCAGCTTTAACCGATATCTGCTGCCCGGCGATGGCACGAGCGAGGGTGGTAAAAGCATCTTTTTTGAGGCGAAGCCTCACTTCCGGATGTGCCTCAATAATGCCACGCAGCACACCGTCGTTGCGACTCAGGTGTAGTTTGGCTTCGTCCCAATAATGCGGCAGCTGGGGCATATCAGGCTTTAAGAAGGCGTTCGACTTTCAGAACGTCTTCGGGCACATCGACGCCCGGCGAATCGACCGTCGCGATGTGCACATAGATATTAAAACCATTATATAAGAAGCGCAACTGCTCCAGACTCTCCGCTTCTTCGAGTGGCGCAACCGGCAGTTTTGCGAGTGCAAGCAATGCATCGCGTGAATAGGCATAAAGGCCCTGGTGCTTGAGCGCCCGCTGCGCACCGGCAAAATCGCCCTTGCGGTAAAACGGAATCGGCGAGCGTGAAAAGTAGAGCGCGCGTCCATCATGCGCCATCACAACCTTAACCTGGTTTTCGTTATGGAAATCCGCAGCGGTGGCGAAGGGCACCGCGGTCGTCGCAATGTGGCAGGCATCGCCGAAAGTTTTGAACAGCTGCACTGCACCGCTGATGTTCTGTGCAGGCAGCAACGGCTCGTCGCCCTGCACATTCACGTAGTGTGTGTAGTCAGGATATTTGCCGGCCACTTCGACAATGCGGTCAAAACCCGAAACATGGTCGTCGCGCGTCATCACGACTTCGCCGCCAAACCCTTTGACTGCTTCGGCGATGCGCGCGTCGTCGGTCGCCACCACGACCCGGGTTAAATCCGCACACTTTTTGGCCGCAGTCACGACGTGTTCGATCATCGCCTTGCCGGCAATCAAATGCAGCGGTTTACCGGGAAACCGGGTTGAAGCATAACGCGCAGGAATAACGCCGAGTGCGCGCACGGTCACATTTCGTTGGATTCAGGTGCCGCGGTGGGCGCAGCACCGAAGGTTGAACCAAAGCTCGCAATCATCTCTTCGTCGGTCATCGGTGTCAGCGGGAACAGATCTCCGTTTGCGAGGCGTTCTTTAAACGTCACCGCATAACAATACGCGTCCATGATACATTGTTTGACCGCTTTGCCGTTCAGGCGTTTGCCCTTCTCGAACTCGGCGTCGAATTTGACGGGTTCGTCCATGTTGCCGACAATCTGTTTCGCACCTTTCATGTCGGCGATCAGGAAAGCCATTGACTTGGCGACATTGTCCATGAAGGCGCGAATGAGGCCGCGTGTGTTGCGCGCTTCCATGTCGGCGCGGCCCTTGGCTTTTTCTTCTAGCTTGGATTTTTCAATGTAATTCGAAGATTTACGCTCTTTGGCTGCCTTGTATTCCTGCAGCATCTCTTCATACTTTTCGTATGCGCTGATTATGGCGCGCGAGTCATTATACAGGTCGGCCATTTGTTTTTTATAGTCGGATTTCACACCACCCGAATAATCGACGTTGATGGTGATTTTGTTCGTGGTGAGCACAAACGAATATTCATTATCAAATTCGAGAAAATACAGGTACGAGAGTAAAATACGATCGTTGATCGATGCCTTTTCGAGCATGCGCTTCGATTTATCGAGTTTTTCGACGAGCGCGGGCGGCTGGCGCATTTTCATCAGCGACATGCCATATTGGTATTCCTTCGTGTCGTAAATACCGCCTTTTTTCTCTTCTTCTTTTTTCTCT
>JAXMHE010000024.1:0-63506 GCA_046346945.1 Turneriella sp. | reverse complement strand
CAAGTTTGGCATCGCGCATTTCGAAACGCTGACCGGTTTTAAGAACATGGGCAACAAAGCGCATGCAATCCACGAAGCAAATTCAGCGGCACGCATGGTGTTGGCCTTCGAAGAGGCGTTCGGTGTCACAATCGGCGATTCGCGCGACAAAGACGGCATCATCAGCTGCCTGCTCGCCGCGCACTGCGCCGCAGACGGCGGTATTGCGCACTGGCTCGCTAAAATGTATCAGACCTGCGGCTATGCCGCCGAAGACGCGGTTGAACGCGAGTTTCCAGGCGCCGACGGCATTGCGGCGATGGCCAATCTCGTCGAAAATCTGCGCCTGTCGCCACCTACTGAAATGCTCGGCGCCCAAATTACGGTGGTGCGCGACTTCAAGCGCAGCGTAGAGAAGCGCGACGGCAAAGAATTCCCGATCACAGATATACCGCCGCAGAACCTGTTATACCTCATCAACGAACGGGGAGACTGGGTGGCCGTACGACCGTCGGGCACCGAACCCAAAGTGAAGGCCTATGTTGGTGTGAGGGATAAATCCCCCTACTCGCCCGCGGTCGAATCAGAATGCCATGAACGCCTCGTTGCGCTCTGCCACTTCGCGAAGGGGTTGCTTGAATCATGACACCGGCAACTGTGGAAACCGCAATTACCTGGCGCCGCACATGGCGAATCTGGTGGGCCTATGCGTGGCGCAATCTGCTGATGACCGTGGCCGCCATGATAGCCGGTGGAATTGTCGGCTTTATTGTCGGTTTTGTTCTGGCGCTTCTGGGCGTTGAGCAGCAGATCATCCAGTATATTACGGGATCGCTTGGTTTTGTTATCGGTTTTCTGCTCTCAGTCTTGCCGATGCGCATGATTCTGGGTAAAAACTTTGGCGATTTCCGTCTGGTACTCATTAGTAACACGGATGCGTCGCAGGTCGCAGCTGCCGGTCAGCAAGACAAATGCGACAATGCCTGATTTTTGTGTGCCTGATCATCATCTCATACCAGCAAAATCAGGATTTTCCACTCATCGTCGCGGCAAACCGCGATGAATTCTACGCCCGACCGACCGCTGCGCTTGACTGGTGGGCTAATTCACCGCAGATTCTGGGCGGTGCGGATATTTCACAAAGTATTCGAGGTGCCTGGCTCGGCACTAACCGGCATGGTCGGTTTGCGGCAATTACCAACTTCCGTGATCCCGGCAAAGACCGAAAAGACGCTGCTTCGCGCGGGCTCACCGTCAGGCGTTATCTCGAAGGTGGCGTATCGACGGCTGATTTTGTCCTCGAGCTGGTAGAAACAGCCAGTCAATATAACGGGTTTAATCTTCTCTTTGGCACGAAGGATGAACTCTGGTACTACGGCAACCGCTCAGGAGAGCCACCGACACAGGTTTCCCCGGGACTGCATGTGCTCTCCAATGCTCTGCTCGATACGCCGTGGCCCAAAACCCTGCACGCAGCAGAAAAGTTCCAGGCGTTGCGCGAAAATCCCCCGGATGCGCAGAGTGTCTTTGACCTGCTCGCTGACCGCACGCAGGCTGGTAAAAGCGAAGTGCAGCGCACAGGGTTACCGCTGAAGTATGAAATCGCGCTGTCCTCGATTTTTATCGCGCAGAAGTTTAGGCGCCGCTGGTTTTTTCGCAGCGTCGGTTATGGCACGCGCGCCTCGAGCTATCTCACATTCTCACGGGCTGGTGAAATTACCTTCCACGAGCGAACATGGATCAACGGCAAACCGGCTGGCGACAAAGCTTTCCGGTTTATGAGCGAAGCGGATTAGCTCTCGCTTCAGCGAGGGACTTCAGGATTCTTGTCTACGCTGTTGAACCAGAGAAATAAAGGCAGCGCGAAAGCTAATCCGCCCACAAACGATGCGAGCAGGTAATAGAACACGCGCAACCAGGACTTTTTGATTACCCAGACGGCGACCATAAACATAATCAGCAGTAAACCGGTTTCGCCGAGGAAAGCCTGCCCCAGTGGATTTGCCAGCAGATCGTTCATCAGCGCCGGGTTTTTCATATACCTGTAGAGAAAATAACCATTAGGTAACGCAAAACCGAATACAGCGCCCAGAAGCAGCGCTGCGCGCACATGGCGTTCCATGCGCAATGGTATCATATGGTGGTGTTGGCTCATTTATGCTCCCGCCGGCGGCTATCAAACTCAACGGGCTTGTTAAACCCCGGCGATTCGCTTACGAAGCGAGCGCCATGCCGAGTTCTTTCAGTTTGTTTTCCGCCAGATGATAGTTGTCCTTGTGATCGGGATCGAAACCCGGCGTAAAGTATTCGGCATTGTGGCGAATCAGAGCGGGCAGAAGATCGCCTGAAATCTGCGGGAGCGCAAGCAGATCTTTCGCAAGGCGGGCAAAAGACAGCTCTTTGTCGCCGGCCATGAACCACAGCGTGCCGATCACGGTGTAGAGAGAAAGAATGCTCGACCCCAGCACCATTCCGGCTGCGCGCAACAGGTAGTTGTCGTCGATTGCCTTCAGCATATTGAACGCCACCGATTTGTGTTCGATCTCTTCGGCGGCATGCCAGCCCATCATCTCTGCGACTTCTTTTTGCATTTTGGATAATAGCTGCGAACCCGGCTGGAAAGCCGTGTCAGCCAGTGCAGCCGTGTAGTGTTCAAAACCCACGGTTGCCGAGAGCAGCATCTTCTTGCCGAACAGTTTTTCGACGATCGGCTCCATCGTTTCAATCGCGGTGGCAGTGAAGAAGCGCGCAAAGCTATCGACCGGCAGGCCTTGTTCCCTCAGCCGCGCCCAGAACTGGCGGTGCACCTGGTCGTGCACCGATTCCTGTCCAATGAACTTCTTGAGCTCCGCCTTCTGTTCTGCGGGCGCTTGCTCAAGCAAGTTGCGCACTGCACGTATGAAGAATACCTCACCAATGGGCACCAGCACATGCAATCCATTCATCATGTGCGTCGCCCACACATTATCGCCGTAATAGTAGCGCTCTACGGCGGAAAAATCAAAGTTGGGTCTGCGGACTTGCATGGCCGCTCTTGAGAAATAATGACACGAGCGTCAAGTATTTTTGAACAGGTGTTCAGGTTTACTTCAAAAACTTCACCGCATCGGCCAGGCTCTGCTCGGGAATCTCTTCCTGCGGCACATGGCCTGCGTTGTCGTAAATCACGACCTGCCCTAAAAATAGCTTCTTCCGGAAATTCGCGGCCTGCTCGACCGGAATCCAGTTGTCGTGTTTGCCCCACAGAATCAGCGTCGGTACGCTGATCTTTTCCAGCCCTGCACCCGTGTCTTCTTTCATCTGCAGCGCGCGGTCAACGAATGCCTTGCGGTTACCTTCCCTGAGCGACATCGCATAATAGCGATCGATCAGCGCGTCGGTCACCTTACCCTGGTCAAAGTAGACTTCTTTAAGACTCTTTTTGACAAGGAAGCGCGGCCCCAGAAAGCGCGCGGCCTTGCCCAGAAGCGGTATGCGTGCGAGACGAATCGGCAGAGGAATTTTACCGATGCGCGGCAGGCCTGCGCTGTCTATAAGAATCAGTTTGTTCACGTTGTCTGGGTGCGCAACCGCATATTTCCATGCGATATGGCCGCCCAGTGAATTGCCCGCAAGGTTAATTTGCCGCACCTTCATAAACTCGAAAAATTTCTCGAGGAACTGCACGTAGTGCTGTATCGAATAGTTGCGGTCTTTCGCGGGGCCTGTCAGGCCAAAACCCGGCAGGTCGACACGGATCACGCGAAAACTCTTTTTGAGCTCCTGCGTCCATGCCTGCCAGGTGTGCAGGCTGGCGGCAGTGCCGTGCACGAGTACCACGATTTCACCCTTACCTTCGTCGGTATAGTGCACCCGCTGCCCCGCAATGTCGGCAAATTTCGATTCTTTGAGCAGGTACTGTTTTTCTACCTCAGCCGCGGGCAGATCGAATTTGACCTGCAGGCCGACGGCGACTGCGAGAGCGACCAAAACGCCCAGGAATATTTTTCTCTTCATCAACTACCTGCTGTTTGTCGGCGGGCCTTTTCAGCGGCCCGGAAACGAATCGACGTATTTGATTTTGATGTCGGGAAAGGAAGTCACAAACTGTATCTTGAGATCGGGAAACGACGAAACTTCCTGCCATTCACCGCATGAATCGGGAAACGACGCGACCTTTTTTACTTTCAGGTCGGGAAACGAATCGACAACCTGCACCTTGAGGTCGGGAAACGAACTCACAACCTGGATTTTTCCGTACAGCTTTTTCCCTTTGAAAGTGCAGTCGCTGCCAATCGTAACAGCGCTGACATTGAAAGTGGCCAATGCCATTAAAGAAATGATAATCGACATTTTTTTCATAAATCCCCCTTATTGAAAGTCATGTAATAAAATATTTTACCAGGGCCATAAATTTCGACGCCGTAGTCATTTTCATACCCCGTCTCGCGGTACTGGTAAGGAGCCAGTTTGTTTTCAGAAAAATATTTTTTATAGAGCGGGTAAACTTTCATCATACCCGCAAAAACCGAGATCGATCCACGATAAGGAAACGCGGTATGCAGGTAATGGCGACGCTCCAGAGTCTTTGTTTTGAACTGAGGATTTCCCCTGAGCTTTTCTATCTGCGCAGGGCTGAGAATCGCAATCGCTTCACTGCGGCATTTATCTTCGCCGGCGATCTGCGGATCATCATAGAATATACCACCACTTCGAAAACCGGTAATGCCCTGTTGCTCCAGACTCTCTGCGAGCTTTTGCGATACCTTGCCGAATTTTTTATAAGAACCGAGATGCGTCGCATAGGCGATGTGGAACGGCCCTGCGTTAACGCGGTTGATGGGAGCAGGCGATGCAAAACCGCCGTAATATGCCCAAAAAACTGCCAGCGCTGCCGCAACAGCAGCGAGCGCCAGGAACAGTTTTTTCAGGCAGTCTCCATTCGTTTGCGATGCAAACTTCTGGTGTTACTTGGTCTGCAGACCCCGGAGAAATTTCACCGCCGCTGCAGCGATGCCGTTCTCGGGTTCTTTTCCGTCGGGTGTCAGCTTGTCGATAATCTGCGGCAGCAGGTTTGACAACGCTTGCGGAACTTCCGAAGCTTTCATCTTTGCCTGTGCTGCGAGCTCTTCGATGCGGTGCACGCCGAGCGCTTCTTTGATTTTTTCCGGATTGATCGGTTGGTTCTCACCGGTACCTACCCATGAGGCGACGGTATCTTTGAGACCTTTTTCTTTCAGCGAACTGATGATCCCGTCGAGCTGGGCCTTTTTTTCGTCGAGAGCGAGCGACGACACTAATCCTTCAAGTTTCTCTTTGCCGACATTGAGCTGGCCTGATGCCTGATCAATGTACTTTTTTATATCTTCTTGTATACTCATAGTCGGCCATCGTACAGGTTCGGCCAAAGAAGCATAGCAGTTTTTGTGTAATTGTTGTGTGGGCGCAGCCCACACAACAATTACTTAACTATTGAGCCACCGAAACGGTGGATGATGCGTTCGAGTTCTTGCTCGACCTGCGAGCGGAAAAGCGCGTGCGTGAAAGCGACTTTTTCATTCACTTTCGAGGCCGTAAAGGTTTCACCCTCGCCGACAATATTGTAAGTGAATTCTGTCGTGCCCATTTTTTCAAAGGCAATCTTCGCTTCGGGCAAATTGAGCGACATTTTTGCAAATTTACCCAGTTCACCCTTTGCGAGGGCGCGCTCTATTTTACGCATGAACTTATCGGGCGTTTCACCGGTGACAGAAAAACCTTTCATACGCATCCTCTCTTATGGCTATCGGCCACACCGCACAATCATCAGCTGTCACCGGATGTCAACCTCATAAGCCTCGCCCGGCAGCCAGTGTCGGTATTGCATATTCTGCTCTGCCGCCTGCTGCCGCAGATACAGAATCGGTTCCATCAGCCGTTCATCCGACTGCCGGAAAGTCGCCCAATGAATCGGCAAAAACATCTGTGCTCTGAGATCGATTGCACCTTTTATAGCTTCAGGCGGGTCGACATGCGACGCCTGCATGAACCAGCGGGGCGAATAAGCGCCAATCGGCATCAGGGCAGCGGCAAACCCCTGCGGAAATTTTTGCGCAATGCGGGTAAAATGCGACGAATACGCGGTGTCTCCCGCAAAGTAGATCGCGGTTTTACCCACGACAAAAGCATAGCTGCCCCAGTGATACTGCATTCGGTCTGCCGGCACGCGCACAGACCAGTGGTGGGCAGGCAGAAAATGAACCTCTGCCACGCCCACTGTCTGCTTGGTCCACCAGCGCATCTCTTCTGCTCGCGCAAGGCCATTTTCGTGACCCCAGCGTGCCTGCCCCTCGGGCAAAATAATTTTTAGCAGCGGATTTTTTTCGTGCAAAAAGCGCAGCGTTTCGAGATCGCAGTGGTCGTAGTGCGAATGGCTCACCATCACTGCATCTACGCGCGGCAGCTTTTCTTTTTCTATTGGCATTTCGGTGAGCCGCTTGCCGATTGGCAGCGCCCCGAAAATCGGGTCGGTCAGTATATTCGTAATTGTGCCGTTCTGGTTGATACTGATAAACGTGGTAGCATGGCCGATCCAGGTGATGCGGATTTTATTTTTTGCTGCCAGCAGATCCCGCGCGCTCACCGGCTGCACACGCGGCGGTTCGTCTGGCGCAGTGGGTATCAAGTCGGCATCGCGTGACGTGAACCATTTCCATTTGAGCAGAGTCCAGAATGATTTATCTTCAATGCCATCGTCGTTATCGATGTTGCGAAACCGGCCGTCGCGGTAATAAGGCGAATTTCTCCGCGCGTCATCAAGGGTTCCGCAGGCCACGGAAAAGCATGCGGCAAAAAGCAGCACTCCCTTTAAATGCAGACGCATCTTTGTCAGACACCGATCACAAAATCCGGGGTCAAGCCTAGCAGTTTCCGTAAAAGGAAACTGCTAGCTATCTGCGGAAACCGAAAAAGCGTAAAGCAGGCCGTTTCGGCCGCTTTAGTAGCGGTTTGCGCGAGCAAATCGCGGGGCTTTACGCTTTTTCGGGAGTTTTTCCGCAGGCAGCTTGGATAACCCAGAACTACTGCCCGGCATATTGCTGGATGGGCATAACTCCGCGGAAATTCTTTACGCGGGCGGGCGGTCACGGCCAATCATACCGACCACCCCATATGTTCCGCAATCTGTCTCTCATTGCCAGGCTCAGTCTCATTTTCTTCGCCTTCACTCTCATCAACGTTTTGCTCTTTTGGCTGGCGACAGGGTCAAACCAGATGCGCCTGATCGCCGAAAAGGCTTCGCTCGAAATGCACCGCACGATTGTCGGTGTAGAACAAAAACTGTCCCAGGCCACGAAGACCAATACCGCATTGCAAAAAGCCGAAGCATATAAAAGCGGTGCCGGGCGCAGCGCCGCTTTACCGGTATTCCATGACAAATCGGGAAAAATACCCGCTGAACTGCAAAGCTTCCAGATCGTTTCGGGCGCGGGGGCAATACTCACAAATTGGCCAGAAGGCAACAGCCTGCGCGAATTGCCCCCCGAAGAGCTGCAGAATATCGTAAAAACCCTGCGCCTGCGCGAATTCAACAACGAACCTTTCTATGCAGTACCCGATGTACTCGCATATGCGCTGACAGTCTATATTCCGTTCGCCAACGACCAGGGACAGGAACTGCTGCTGCGTGCAGTTTTCAGCATGCAGAGCATGAAGACTGAACTTTCGCGGCTCATGCGCCTTGGCGCTTCGATCGTGGTACTGCTCTTGCTGCTGCAATTTGCACTGGGCTTTTTCCTGTATCGCCTGATTGTACGCCCGCTCATTCGCCTGCGCGTGGCCTCAGAGATCACCGGCCGCGGTGATTTTTACCAGCTACCCGGTTACGAAAAACGCCGAGACGAGATCGGGTCGCTGGTAGGCGCATTCAATAAAATGTCCGCCGATATCCGCGACCAGAAGGAGACGATTCGCCAGAGCTTTGAAGAAATCCGCAGCCGGGACGAGACGATGCAGCACGAACTGATGATTGCGCAGCACATTCAAAAGAGTATTTTTCCGCGCGCCAGTTTTCCGCATGCGAGCGCAATGGAGTACCGGCCGCTCTACGCGGTTTCAGGAGACTTTTACGACGTGTACAATTTTGCCGACGGCTCGACGGGCTACCTGGTTTGCGATGCCTCGGGTCACGGTGTGCCTGCTGCTCTTTTGACGATGATGGCAAAGTCTGCTTTCTCCAGTTTTGCCGCCCCGGAAAATGCGGCGGGTAAAATTATGGCGGCAGTCAACAGGCACATGGCCGAATCGCTCGAGATGACAGGCCAGTACCTGACCGCGTTTTACTTCCACGTCACGCAGGGGAAACTGCAATACTGTAATGCAACGCATCCCGAACCCATCATCGTCGATGTCGACGGCAACGTGGCACGCCTGAAATCCAATGGATTTTATGTCGGCATGCTCACCGAAGCGCCTTTTGAATTTGAATCGGCTGAAATCGCCGTAAAAAAAGGCGTGAAGATCGTCGTCTACACCGACGGCATCACCGAGGCGAGAAATCCTGAAGGTGCGCAATATGGCACAGAACGTTTAACCGACGTTGTCTCCCGCAACAAGCTCAGCAGCGCGGGGGAAATCCGAAGCGCAATTCTTACCGACCTTGCACAGTTTACCGGCACGGCAAAGCCTGACGACGACCTGACCCTGCTCGTACTGGAATTCTAAAATGGGTTGGATCGCTAAAGCGCAGGGTAGCGGAATTTTCAGCGCGGCGATCATGGGCACAACCGCGGTGGTGCTCGCGAGTACTCTGCTCACGACCGTGACTCACCTGCGCATGCATGAGCTGCGCGATTCGCTGCTGGCCAGCAATGAAAAGGCGGATGAGCTGCGTAACCTGACGCTTTTATCGCGAGTCTCAATGATCAACCAGCGCGCGATGGCTGGTGGGCGCGAAAACGCTGCGGCGTATAAACAGGAAGCCGAAAGCGCACTGATTGCAATCAGACAAAGCCGCGCACAGGGGCGCGAGGTGCCATTGCTCGATCGCGCGACCATACCCATACTAAACGGCTTTAACTGGCTGATGGGTTTACCGCGGCTGCACCTGGGAAAAACCCCGGAGCGCGAACTGGTGCTCGACCTGGCTTTCCAGTTCGAATCGTACCGCGAGTATGCAAAGGCAATTCGCGGCTATGATGTTTATATCAATGAATTTCGACTCGATGCGCAGGAATCGGATTTTGCATTGTTGCACCGCGGGTTTTGCCGTGCAATGGTTAGCCAGTTCGATGCTGCGCTTGCGGATTTCGATGCGGTCGCGAACCATTCAATTTCTGAAAACGCCGACGTGGCCAGGAAACTGGCTGTTTTCCTCAAGGAACTGAAGGCCCGCATTCAGTATATCGAATCGATCCAGGATCCCGCGCAGCGCGGTGAACTGTATTACAATGCCGCGGCCTATATCAAGGCAATCGAGAACTTTTCACAGGTTGATAAAAACCGTCAAACCGACAAAATCCGTTTTTTGACAGCGCGTGCGCTCGAAGAAACCGGCAACACTAAACAGGCATTGCCAATATACCGCACGCTGGTTGCGTCAGGCGCTGCATCGCAGTACGCGGTGAACGCCAACCGGCGCATGTACCTGCTCGGAACTTTCCTCGGGAACGACCAGGATCTCGCCCGCGAATCGAAGAAAAATTCTGAAACCGTGGTGAAAGACAAAGAATTCATGTCGACGGTGACACACCTGGAAAAATCGGCGACCAAACTGCAGGCAGAAGCCGCGCGGGAGCAGAGTGAAAAATCCGACGAACTTGCTGCGGTGCACAAGCTGGTTCTGCCCGAAGAACCGGTGCCCGTTGCTGCACCAGTCAAGCAAGGCGTCCCTGCGACACCTGAGCCTGTAACACCGCCGCCCGCAGCCCCCATCGCGCCACCCGCGCCCAAACCGAAACCCGCAGCGGAGCTGAATCTGCGCAATGAAAAAGTGGCCGAAAGGGCGGAGAAGCTGGGTGAAGAAAAAAAACAACAATTGCTGAAAAAGCAGGCTGAGAAAATCGACAAACTCACGATGGCTGACGGCAATGTCTTCTTTGGAGTCATCTACAAAGAAGACGCCGATCACGTTTTTTTATATTCCGTGTTGGGAAATCTCGAACTCGAGAAGTCTAATATCCTTAAGCGTGAGCGAGTTGAAGGCACGCAAGCCCTGAAATGAAATTATGCCGCGCGCTGTTGCTGCTGTTTTTTGCCGCTGCCCAACTGCACGCTCTCGAAACCGGCAAAAATTACGACTTCTATGAAAAAAGCGGCCAAAACCTGCTCGGCGCCGAACTCATTTCGGAAAGCGAGGGGCATTACGTCGTCAAATTGAAATATGTTCCGAAGCCAATCACGATCCATGCATCGGCGCTCTCACGGCCACCGGAATTATCGAAGAATCAGCCTAAACCACCGGTCACCGCACCGGTATTGACAAAAGACTTTTTTCTGCATGCCTCCGGAGGCTTCTCCTACGCAACGTTCGGTCCACTCTCTTCTATTTTTCCTAACGGCTTCCAGGCGCATGCCGGCGCTGACTGGCAGCTATTCAAAGGTCCGCTTTGGCGCCTGCGAGCGCTGACTGCGATGGCTGGTTTTGCAGTTTACCAGCAAACCCCTCGCCGTATCCAGCTGTTTTCAGGCCATATTGGTCCCAAATTTTTGCTGTGGAGCAATGAAGCGTGGGGTACCGCAATCTGTGCATCGCCGCTTGCCGGTATCAGCTACGCAAGCCTGAAAGGCTACACTTTTACATCAGACTATGTGACTTTCAGCGCTATGGCAGTTATCAGTTTTGAGAAGCGGCTCGGCCCGATTTTTATTGCTGCACAGCTGCATGCAAATTATCTGTTCGACAGCTCTCTCAATTTTGCATCGACCGGAATAAGCATGTCGGTTCTGTACCCTCTCTATGTTGTAAAATAAGGCACTTATGATCCGCGAACCCGAAAAATATGAAGATCTGAAAAATCTCGTCGCGCTATCGATGATCATTTTGCTCATCGGCGGAATCCTTTTTGCGTTTCTCTACCGCAATATCCGCATGGCAATCGTGACTTACGAGATCGAACAATTGCGCAAAGAACGCCGTCACATTTATATTGAAACGGAAGAACTGCGCTTGCAGGTTGCACGGCATTCGTCGGCAGATCGTATGGAGAAACTGTTCCGGGAAAAATACGGATTTCTCCCGGTCGAAGTCAGCCAAAAAATCAGCACGTATATTTTACCGCAGATTGAAGCGAAACCAGGCATGAATTCTGAACCGGAAAAAGGTGCCCCATGAGTTTCAAACTGCATGCGCCTTACCAACCGGCGGGCGATCAGCCGACAGCAATCGCTGAGCTGACGGAGGCCCTGAAACCTGCGGACGGCAAGGCCACGCTGATTGGTGTTACCGGTTCGGGAAAAACCATGACCATGGCCGCGGTCGTCGAAAAGTTGCAGCGCCCGACGCTGGTCATTACGCACAATAAGTCTCTCGCAGCTCAGCTCTACCGCGAGTTCTGCGAGTTTTTCCCAGAAAACGCGGTTGAATTTTTTATCAGTTATTACGACTATTACCAGCCCGAAGCATATGTGCCAGTTACTGACACTTACATCGAAAAAGAATCTTCGATCAACGACGAGATCGACCGCCTGCGCCTGCGCGCCACAGCTTCGCTGATCGAAAGGGAGGATGTCATCATTGTCGCCTCAGTCAGCTGCATCTACGGCCTCGGTTCTCCCGATACGTATAAAGATTCGGTATTGATGATCGACACCGCTGTAAAAGCCAGCCGCGACGAAATCATGAGTCGCCTGATGCGCATGCAATACACGCGCAACGACACCGAAGTCATGCAGGGCCGTTTTCGCGTACGCGGCGACACGATCGACGTTTTCCCGGCATACGCGAACGACCCTTACCGCATTGAATTTTTCGGCAACCAAATCGAGGCCATCAATAAAATCGATCTGTTGACTGGAAAAAAGAAAGAGAATCTGCGCCGCATTGCGGTTTATCCGGCGAAGCACTTTATCACCTCGCCCGCGACGCTCGAACACGCAGTCGAAGAGATGAAGCGCGAACTGGATGAACAACTCGAACATTTTAAGCAAGTCAACAAACCCCTCGAAGCCGAGAGGCTGCGCCAGCGCACGACCTATGACATCGAGATGCTGCGGGAAATGGGTTATTGCAGCGGAATAGAAAACTACTCTCGCATTCTGACAGGTCGGCCACCGGGTTCGCGACCCGAATGCCTGATCGACTATTTTCCCGATAACATGCTGGTTATTATCGATGAAAGCCATGTCACCATTCCGCAGATCGGCGGCATGTTCGCGGGCGACAAGGCGCGCAAGACCACGCTGGTCGACTTTGGCTTTCGCTTGCCGTGCGCGCTCGACAATCGCCCACTCAACTTCCAGGAATTCGAATCGCTCGCCACTAACGTGATGTATGTTTCCGCGACCCCGGCGGATTATGAATTACAGCACAGCGACACGCACGTCGAACAAATAATCCGCCCGACAGGCCTGCTCGACCCCGAAATTGAGATCCACGGCAGTGAGGGCCAGATCGACCACCTGATTCTTGAGATCGACAAGCGCATCAAAAAGAACGAACGCGTATTGGTCACCACGCTCACCAAGAAGATGGCCGAAGAGCTGACCGATTACCTGACCAAGGCCTCGATCAAAGTGCGCTGGCTGCACTCTGACATCGACGCGCTCGAACGCCTCGAGATTCTGCGCGACCTGCGCAAGGGGATCTTTGACGTATTAGTGGGGATTAACCTGTTACGCGAAGGTCTTGATTTGCCAGAAGTATCGCTCGTCGCAATTCTCGATGCCGACAAAGAAGGGTTTTTACGCTCGCGCAGGTCACTGATCCAGACGATGGGGCGCGCAGCCCGTAACATCAACGGCAAGGTGATTTTGTATGCCGACGTGATGACCGATTCGATGAAGAGCGCAATCGACGAGACGCAGCGCCGGCGCACAATTCAGGCCGAGTATAACCAGAAGCACGGCATTACACCGCAAACCATTGTCAAAGAAATCAAAGACTTTGTCGAACGCGAGAAAAAGCTCGAAGAGCAAACCTGGCAGCGCATTGAAGAAAACCTCCACGAGTTCTCACGCAAAAAATTCAAATCGCCGGATGCCTGGAAGAAGGCGATCGAAAAAGCGATGTTCGACGCCGCAAAGCAGCTCAACTTCGAACGCGCTGCGGAACTGCGCGACATGATGAAATCCGAAGAAGATTAAACTAAGAAATTTTTCAACATCACTTTGCCACCTTCGGTGGCAAAAGATTCGGGATGAAACTGGATGCCCTCGACGGGCAGCGTCTTATGTCTGAGGCCCATGATCTCGCGCGCCTGGTCGCCCTGTGTGCGCGCAGTAATGATTAACGTATCGGGCAATGACTTCTCTTCGGCAATGAGGCTGTGGTAGCGCATTACTTCAATGCCCTGCGGCAAGCCAGCGAATACACCTTTGCCGTCGTGCTCTATGGGGGATGTTTTGCCATGCATCGGCAATGCTGCGCGCACAACGCGGCCGCCATAGACATGCGCCATGCCCTGCATGCCGAGGCAAACACCCAGAATCTTCTGCGTCGGCGCCGGGTTTAGCAGAATTTTTGCGCACACACCGAAATATTTCGGGTCGGACGGGTTACCGGGGCCCGGTGAGATAACGATGCGGTTGTAACCGGCTGTATTGAGCTCTTCGTACGTTTTCTCGTCGTTACGCACGACATCGACCTTGAACGCGCGGCCCGATTCTTCGAGCACCTCACCGATATACTGGTAGAGGTTGTAGGTAAACGAGTCGTAGTTATCAACGAGCAGTATCTTCATCTGATGTACTCCGCCAGTGCTTTTTTGACTGCAGCGAGTTTGTTCTGGATTTCCTGGTATTCACCTGCCGCGGTCGAATCGTACACGACACCGCCCGATGCGCGTATGAACGCAGTATCGTTCACACCAAAGATCGTGCGAATGGGGATAGCAAACGTGCAGTCACCGTTAAACCCAAAATGGCCGACTGCCCCGCCATAAGGGCCGCGTGGTTCGTTTTCAATGCGGTCGATGATCTTCATCGATTCGATTTTGGGTGCACCCGACAGCGTGCCGGCGGGAAAAGACGAGGCGAGTGCGGTGAACATGTCTTCGTTGTGTGCAATGAGCCCCACAACCTCGCTCGAGATATGTTGCACGTGCGAAAATTTCTTCACGTCAAAAATCCGCCGGACTTTCACCGAACCGTAGCGCGCGACGCGGCCGAGATCATTGCGGTGCAGGTCAACCAGCATATTATGTTCAGCAATTTCTTTCGGGTCTGAAAGCAGCGTGCGCACGAGCTGTTGGTCTTCTTCGAAGTTTTTGCCGCGCCGCGTGGTGCCGGCCAGTGGAAAACTTTCCATTTCACCCTGGCGCTGGCGGTAGAGCAACTCGGGGCTTGCCCCAACGAGGCGATGCGTTCGGGAGCCATCTTTGAACTTCATAAAAAACATATGTGGCGACGGGTTGATCGCGCGCAGGCTCGCATAGATATTCAGCCAATCACCGGTGACGTGGTATTTTTCCGTAAAACCAATCTGTACCTGGAACGTGTTACCATCGATGATTTCCTGTTTGGCGGTTTCGACCATCGTTGCATGCTGCGCCTGTGTTTTTGACTGGCCGAGTGACTGGACGGTAGTGGCCTGCTTCGCACGTGGTTTCGCCGCAGCTTCGGCAATGGCGGCGCGGCGGTCGGCGAGAAAATGGAAATACGTCGTTTCGCCGGTCATCTTGTCGTGCAAGAGGCCGTCGGTGAAAAGCCCCATGTGGAACGCCGGGAAATCCTCATGGTTTTTTAACCCCAGCGTCGGCTCAAAGAAGTTGCCGCAGTCATAACCGAGATAGCCGACAAGGCCGCCGGCATAGTTGCGCGTCAACACGTCGCGTGGCAGAATTTCGCGCAGGTAGTAATACGGATTTTCAGTGGCAACTTTCTCTTCTTTGCCCGCATGGCGTACAAGCACCGCGCCCGGGAGAGCCACGAAGTCATAGTCGGGTTCGAAACCGATCACAGAATACCGCGAGTCATAACCCTGCTCGCCCATCGACTCGAGCAAAAAGCAGGTCTCAAACTGCTGTTCGATGCGCCCGAATAATTCGAAAAAGTCCAGGTCAGTCTGGAACGGCGAATAGACGGGTTTTGCAGGTAACCGGGGAATCTGCATGCAAGTCAAAATTCATGCGCGAGTCACGCCGAAAATGCTTTTCGCTCAGACTCTGCCAGCGAGTTTTTTTGCGGCAATCCTATGCAATTTGACATTCAAGCCACCGACGGAGAGGCCCGCGCCGGCAAACTCACATTCACCAACACGACTGGCCCGCGCCCAGATGCCCTCCTTGGCAGCGCGGGCTCCGATGCCTCCTGCATCACGATCGAAACCCCTATCTTCATGCCCGTCGGCACGCAGGCGACGGTCAAGGCCATCAGCCAGGAAGACCTCGAAGAGATCGGCTTTCGCCTGATTCTCGGCAACACGTACCACCTGTACCTGCGCCCGGGTGCTGATGTCATTCACGACGCGGGTGGCATACACAACTTCATGTCATGGCCTTTCGCGGTGCTGACAGATTCGGGCGGCTACCAGGCATTCTCTTTAAGTGACAACGTCAAGCTGGCCGACCATGGCGTGATATTTCGTTCACACCTCGATGGCAGCGAGCATTTGTTTTCGCCCGAGAACACGGTTGAGATCCAACGCAATATTGGCTCTGACATCATGATGCCAATCGACGACTGCGCGCCCTACCCCGCGGACGAGAAACGCTTGAAAGAAAGTCTCGTGCGCACTCACCGCTGGCTTGCCGAGTGCAAAGAGCATTGGTTAAAAGATCCGCGGCACCAGGTGCTGTTTGGCATTTCGCAGGGCGGAGTAAACCCTCAACTGAGGGCTGAGAGCGCCCGCGCGGTCGCCGACATTGATCTGCCCGGCTATGCCATCGGTGGGCTATCTGTCGGCGAACCGCTCGAACACTTCGTGCCGTCTTTGGGTGCAGCAATCGAACATTTACCGAAAGAAAAACCGCGTTATGTAATGGGCGTCGGCACGATACCTGAAATTTTGAACGGCGTCGCGCTGGGCGTCGACATGTATGACTGCGTGCTGCCAACCCGCAATGCGCGTAACGGGCAGGTATTTACCTCGGCGGGCAAAGTCAATCTGCGCAACCTGAAGCACGCTCGCTCAGACGACGCCATGGACAGCGAATGCGGATGCAAAGTATGCAAAAAGTATTCACTCGGCTATATCAGGCATCTGCACAAGCAGAACGAAATTCTGGGTTTGATGCTGAGTACTTATCACAATCTGTACTTTATGCATGGCTTTATGAAGAATATGCGCAATGCAATTCAGGCAGGTCGCTTCGCCGAATACCGTGCGCACTGGCTGGGCGTGTTCACGGCCTGAATATTTGGATATTCCCCCTGTTCTGTTCGGCGATGCCTGCGCAAAGCTTTTTGCTTGCCAGATGCCTCATCGCTTTGTGTGCGACTTGATGCAACTCAATGTACTCAGCCGCGTTTTCATCGCCGTCGCCACTTGCTGCCTGTTTTTTCTGTATGCAGGTACAGGCGCCGATGTGGTCGAAGAGAACGTTACCCTGTATGTAAAATCGAACATAAAGTTGCGGCAAGAACCTTCGGCAAAGTCACCGCAGGTGAGCTGTAGCACAATGTCGACGGGTTGTGCGGGCGGCGAGTGTGGGGGTACCACAACGATCGCAGAGGCCCGCGTCGTCTTACAGAGCCCGCGCCGAACTGCCAAACGGGAGAAAATTTCCGGGGCCATGGGATATTGGTACCAATTGGGTGAAGGCTGCAATGCCTGGGTGTTCGGCGGCTTCACCGAAGAATTGTATAATGAGAAAAAGAAGGTCCCGAAATACAGTTTGTCTGCCCTGCAACCGGGAGTCCAATCGGGCGAGGCAATCGCTGCGTGTGCAAAGCTGGGTATGAAGTTGGCAAATTTGGCACAGCTCATGGACGCGAAGCAGACTGGCCGCATCCAAATTTCTGGCGAAGAAGGCCAGCAGGTATGGTACCTGCAGACCAAAAATGATTATGGAGTGGTAAGCTTAGAGGCGGGCAACACTCTCGTAGGCGGTTTGCTAGGCATGCCGGTTCCGTTCTATTGCGCAAAATAGATATTGACCCAAAGGCGCCTGTGAATTAGACGCCGACCATGAAGTTCTTCAGCGCAAACCTCGTTTTCGCGGTCGTTGTATTTTTCTCTGTCAATGCACAGTATGAAAACTCTGCTTTGAAGGTAGGACAAAAGGCTCCTGAACTTGCTTACGCAAATCCAGACGGTAAAACACTACAATTATCTGAAATTAACAAAGGGCGCTTTGTGCTGATTCACTTCTGGGCATCGTGGACGGGGCCTGGCCGCATCGTTAACCCCGCAATTCTACGTATGTACAAAGATTTTTCGGCAAGAAAATTCAAAGGTGCTAAGAATGGCTTCACGATACTCAGCTTTTCGTTAGACAGCAAGAAAGAGGCTTGGGTGGCGGCGATTCATAAGGATAACCTGGTGTGGCCCTACCATATGAGCGATCTTAACCCAGTGCAATGGAAATCTGCCGTGGTAAGCTCTTATGGTGTGCAATTTTTGCCGCAGGCTTTTCTGGTGGATCCCAAAGGCCTGATCGTTGGCAAATACCAGCGGCCAGACGAGGCAGAGGCTGACCTAGGCAAATTTGTAATGCAATAGTCGCGCTAATCTTTCTTCGTCTGCTTACGGGATTTTGGCTTCTTCGCTGAAGCCTTTGCTCTCGGCGGGTTTGCCGATTTTTTTGCCTTTACCTTGCTCGATTTCGCCAGTGGATTAAAATCGAGGCAACGCCTGACCCACAGGGCAAGATCTTCATCTCGGTCGATCGCCGCGGGCTGAACATAGAGAAAGCCCTTCATTTCTTTACCCGAAAAGGTCATCGGCCCCACACCGGGTTCTTTCAGAAATTTGTCATACTCCGCGGGGTCAATGCGTGCCATCAGCTGATTGCCGACGATGCCCATGCACATTTTATCTTTTACGAGAAAGCAAAGGCCACCGAACATTTTCTTTTCGGCAAAGCCCCGGTGCTGTGAACGCAGTGCCTGCGCAATGCGGTCGGCCAGGTGTTCGTCGTACGCCATAGCCGCCCGGCCCTATTTTCCCTGTTTGAAAGTGCCGCTCTTCTTATCCCAGTGAAAAGTGTACGTATGGCCATAGACACCGGCAGTGGCTTCTGAGAATTTCTCGCTATCGACACCCGCCTCTGACATTACACTCATTTCATGGGTTCCATTATTTTCGACATTGCATGAGCCAGTGATCGTTGTACCTTCGTGTGGCAGTTTATAGATGAAGTGCAGTTTCTTGACCCAGTTTTTCTTTTTGGCAAACTTGTTTGCGTGGGCGAGTGCCTCAGCCGACAAGTGCGATGAGCAATCGAGCGCTGGTAACAGGGACTTGATCTTTACCATTTTGCCGTTCTTGTGCTCAAAAAACTCGGTGACGATTTTTTCCGGCTCAACGCTGGTGTGCGCCAGCAGCGCGCCACGGCCTTCGGGATAATAGACGACATAGGTTTCACCCCATACCCCGGCACCGGTGCCCCATGCATTCGAAACATAGCCGTTGGGAATATCAATCTGGGCTGCTCCAGCCTCTGGTCCGCCCGAATTCTTGAGTTCCAGGAGCTGCGCATAAAACGCCGGATTCTGCAATTTTACCAATTCGACGATGTTGAGTTTTTTGTCTTCTGCCGTAAGGCTAAGTCCTGAGACCAGGAAAACAATCGCCAACAAGCGAAGTAATTTTGTGCCGCCGGGGGCTGTCTTTTTGCGCATCCCCCCACAAGGGGCATAGCTTCAGCCTGTCAAGTCTGCCCGGGAAAAGCAAACTCCGGCGCCTAGATAAATTTACCCGATGTCCGTTTTTCCCATTTTGTCCCATGGCGAAGTTTCCGTGGGAAGAACAGTTCCTGACCGGCGTTGAATCGTTTGTCACGGCCGGCATGGCTGCGTCTGAAGCCGAAAAACTGCTCAAAGAATACATCCGCCTGTCGCACGTAACCAGATTGCCGGCAATTCTTGACTTTGAACACCACCCCGAACTGCTCGACGGTTCACCCTTTCTCGAACCCGACAAACATATCCATGCGCTGATGTACGCAATCTTTGAACCGCTGCTGAGCCGCTTCGCGCTTGAAGGCAAAGAGAATTTTGCTCGGGTGATTCCCTCGCTCAAGGGCCCGGGCGTCACTATAGTTTCGAATCACCTGAGCCTGTTCGACGCGACTGTAACGCAGATGCTCCTGGGGCGTGAGGCGGATTTCAGAAGTTACGCAGAGCAATTTTTCTTTATTACAGGCCGACTCGTGTTTACTTCTGATTTTACCCGGGTCGCCGGGCGCGCGTTCCGCACTATGCTGGTGGCATCGCCGCGCGACATGGCAGATAACGAATCTATACGGCGTGAGCTCATGCGCCTCAACCTGCGCTCATACAAAGAGGCGAAAGAACGCCAAAAATCCGGCGAAGCCCTCGTGCTTTATCCGGAGGGCACACGCAGCCGCAACAATGCGATGCTACCGTTCCACGGCCCGCTGTTTAGTTACCTGGATGGTACGGTGGTATTGCCCGTCGCTGTCGAGGGGCCGGAAAAAATTCTGCATGCGGAGAGTTTTGCCTTTGGTTTTACGGAGGGCGCGATGCGCATTGGGGAGCCGGTCTTTATCGGCGCACCCGCCGATGCACCGGCAGGAATCGCCGCGCTCGATGCATCGCAGTTTCCGAAAGACAGCCGCAAACAAAATGTGATGGATGAAATGGGCCGCCGCGTCGCCGCGCTGCTGCCGACAGCGATGCGCGGCGCATACAGCTAACCTCGGCAGCGAACGCAGATCCGAGCCTCCGGGCTATAAACTAAAAACCAAAACGGTAGCCCGCGGAAACAGTGGCAAAAACGTACGACGTGCGCCTGGCATTTTGTTCGTCGAGTGGCTGGTATTTCGCAGCAACGCTCGGGGTCGCATAGACCTCGCCGCGCAGCTCAACACCGTTGAACCATTTTGCGAGTTCAAGACCGTAACGTACCCCAGTGAAAATTCCGTTCCGGTTGGCGGTGTCCCATGCGAGCACCCCTGATGTGGTTGTCAAAAACTGTCCCGTTGTATCGAGCAGGGAATACGCGCCACCGACAATACCCGTGATCGACGCGTTAACGACCGGCAGGAAGTATGAAACATTCACAGCACCTTCCACATTCCAGAGCGCCTTCGTACCGTTGGCCGTGATCCCTGTGACTTTCGTCGAGTAGATGTCTGCGTAACTATCGAGATCAAGACCAAAGTAAACGCCGGCGACCGTAAACAAATTGAAATGGCTCTTCACGTACGCCGAGGCGCTCCAGCCGAGCAGATCACGCACATAAATTCCCGCGGGATTCACATCCGAAAAATTCCGGTAATTCATCCCAAAGACATAGTCACCGACGCGGTCGCCCACTTCAAACCCAACGGTTTGATTTCCGTTGTTTTTGTAGTTGGTCGGTATTTGCCCGCCCGAGGGAGTCTGCGGCAGGGCGAATTTGCCATAAATCATAAAATTATCCGATATTCTCAGATCAGCATTGATCATCGTCGAAGCGCTCGCATATTGATAAAATTGTGTGTGCCGTTCGATAGTATTGGTGCCATAACCCAGGCCGATACCAAAATAACGCGAGCGGTGGCGCGAATAATTCTCCTCTGTTGTTGAAGCAGTCGGTTCGACAACCTTTGCGAGAGTGATTTTTTCACCTCCTTTGGCTTTGGCCTGGTTCGCAGCCGTCGCCCGCGCTAACGCTTCCGTTTCGATGGCCTGCACAATCTCTGTCGCGACTTTGTTCGTCGCATCAAACAGCGTCGCATCGGCATTGTTTGTCAGCGGCGGAGTGTCGATAAACTTGTCGGGTGCAATGAAAATGCGCGTATAAAAAATAATCTGCTTTTTGTTTGGACTTAGAGAATAAGAACCAACCACGACGTAGTCGCTCTGAGTTGCCGTCGCAATCTGGCGGATTTCCTGATCGGAAGGGATTTTTTTCGGCTGCCAGAGTCTCTTGGTTTCTGCCTCAACCGTATTTTGCTTCGCGCGCGAATAGTCGAACTTTTGCTGCATCGATGCATCGACGGCATCGGTCAGAGATCCGCTGAGGTAGCCGTAGTTCTGCGAACCTGTTGTATCGATATACGCAGGAATTGCCACAACAGCCAGCGTCTCTTTTGGTTTTGCAGGACCTTCCGGAGCCCCGCGCCTGGCGAATAGCTGCCATGGCAATGACAGAACGGCAAAACAGAAAAGGACGGCCCGATATTTTTTTTTCATTTTTCTCCTGCTGCGTTGTTGTTTGCGGATAAGTCCTGACGAGGTTTCAGCAGCACAGATCGGAGATCATTTTTGATAGCTGTTGTCAATTCGAACGATCGATTAACGGCAAGAGCAGCCTGCGCAACCAATGCATTACATCCTGCTGCGGGTAATCCGCATACTCTGCATGCAGAAAATACAGCGCATCGGGTTTTTGCGTTACCCCCGCAGATATCCTGTCAGCGTTGCGCACAATTTCGCTCACGGCATCGGGCGCAGTTTTTCCGCGTGCGATATCCAGGAGGGTACCGGTAAGAATACGAATCATGTTGTGCAGAAAACCTGAGCCACGCACATAGATGAATACATAAGGGTTGGATTGAATGATGTCAATGCCGTCAATGCGCCTGATTGTGCGTTCCCCGCTTTTGACCAGCGCGGCTTTCGTAAAGCTCGCGAAATTTTTCTCCCCGACAAGATGCGGTATTGCCGCGCGGACAGGTGACCAGTCGAGATCACCGCGAATCCAGAGCGATTTAAACCCGAGGTTGCCAGGGCGATAGGCTGCATTGCAGATAATGTAAACGTATTCTCTGCCGAGGCACGAAAATCTTGCATGGAAGTTTTCAGGCACATGCGCGGCGTGGCGAATGGCAATATCCTTCGGCAAGAGACTGTTCAGCGAATAGACCAGCTCTGCGATGCTCTGCCGGTAATCCGCTGCAAAATGCACCACCTGCCCCAGCGCATTCACGCCCGTATCGGTGCGCCCGGCGCAATATACCCGCACCCGCTCTCGCAGCACGACCGCCAGCGCCTTTTCGAGCTCTGCCTGAACGGTATTGCGCTCTTTCTGCAGCTGGAAGCCATAGTACGGAGCCCCGTCATATTCGATGGTCAACGCAGTCTTGATCATGATTGCAGTCGCTGCTTTGCAGCGGTCACTAACATACATATTTTGCTTTATGTCGTATCAATGCTTTCTCATTATGCAGCCCTCGCTATGAAATTCCAGACGCATAAAGACTCAATCGACAAGGCAGTCCGCCGCATCGACGCTATCATTCCGCACCGCGACATGGGCACCATGCTCTCGAATCTGCTCATCGCCGTTGAGGCCAAGCAGGTTTCGATCACTGCCTCTGACATGGAAACCACCGCGCGTATCACTGTGCCGGTCGAGAGCAGCAAAACGGGTGAATTCATCATACCGGCGAAGCAATTCCAGGAATATGTCGGTTCGCTGGTTTCAAAAGATCTCATCGTCGAGGTTGAAAGCGAAGAAAATCCCGAAGACGGCGCGGCCGCTTTCCGTGTTAATCTGCGTGGCACCAGCGATGCATCGGCGGCCTATGTCATGCCGGGCAACTCGGCAAAGCATTTCCCCACGCTGAACCGTCTCAGCGACAACAAACTCTTCGCCGTGTCGTCGTCTATACTCGAAGAGATGATCCGCAAAACACAGTATGCAATTTCACAGGAAGATAACCGCTATATCTACAACGGCGTCTGCTTCCAGGCTAACGGCAATGAACTGACGCTGGTGGGCACCGATGGCCGTCGGCTGGCCGCAATCACGCGCAAACTCGCAGCGCCCGCAAACCTGCCGCAGGGTACGGATGTCGTGGTGCACGCAAAGGCGATACGTGAAATGCAGAAACTGATCGATGTCGCCGACGAAGTTTTAATCGGCGTCGAACAGCGCGATCTCTTTGTGCGCGTCGGCGACGCACAGCTTTCCAGCCGCCTGCTCGAAGGAAAATTCCCCGACTACAAGCGTGTGTTGCCACAGGATATTGCAGTGCAGCTCGAACTGAGCCGCGATAAACTGATCGAAGCTCTGCAGCAGATTCGCCCGGTGACTGAACCTCCTTCGCACCAGTGCCGCGTCGTGCTCGAAGGTAAAAAGTTACACATCACGGGCCAGTCGTCGGGCCAGGGCAGCCGCGCCGAAGTGGCGATTGACGCTGACTATTCGGGTGAACGCCTTGAGATCGGCTTCAACATCACTTACCTTATCGAAATTCTGAAGGCACTCACCTGCCCACGCGTACGTCTCGGCATGAACGACGCCAATAAGCCACTCGTGGTGCAAGATGTCGACGATCCGGATTTCATTGCGCTCGTGATGCCAATGAAGATTTAACTCAATGAACTCATCCCCCCATCCCCCTTCTCTTGGAAAGAGAAGGGGGCGCCTCAGAACTTTTCTTATCCCCCCTCTCTTGGTAAGAGAGGGGGCTAGGGGGTGAGTTCAATTCCACAGCCGGTAACTATTCATGGCCTGAAGCTTTCTAATTTCCGCAACGCGGAAAATGCACAGTACACATTTTCGGACGGATTGATTTTTATTACCGGCAACAATGGCGCCGGCAAGACGACAATCCTCGAAGCTTTGGGATTAGCCTCATTTCTCAAGTCCTTCCGCTTCGCGCTCGACCGCGAGATGGTGCGCTTTAATGCAAGTTTCTACCGCCTTGAAGTCGGGTTTTCGATCGATAGCGAAAAGCACCGCATTGCGATCGCGTATGGGCGCAACCCTGAAGACCTAAAGGCGGCAGCTGCAAAACGCTACAGTTTTGATGGCCGCACGAATGAAAAAGCCGCGAATATTATTGGCCGCATTCCCGCAGTGGTGCTCTCGCCCGACGACATGCGCATCATCGCGGGCGACCATTCGGAACGCCGCCGCTTTCTCGACCTGTTACTGTCGATGCTCTACCCCGCATATTTCTCGGCGCTGCAGCACTACCACCGGGCGCTCAAGATGCGCAGCCAGCTATTGAAGACGCGGCCCGACGAATCGGTGCTCGCCGCTATTGACCGCGAACTGGCAACCGCAGGAGTGCAGATTCTCGAAAAACGCCGGCAGTTTATTCCCGAATTTGCCGAGCCCTTTGCTGCTAACGTGGCAAAAATTTCTGCTGGTAAAGACGCCTGGCAAATCACATACCACGGCGACACGAAGCAGGTAAACACGGTCGATGACTATATGCAAATGCTCAGGGAACACCGGGCAAACGACTTACGACTGAGACAAACCACCAGCGGTATCCACCGCGATCGCGTTTTTTTTCTTGCGGGTGGTTTGACGGGTAACGCTGATGCTGACCCCCATGAAATTCGCACCGTCGGGTCGCAGGGGCAAAAGCGCACCGCGGCACTGGCGCTCAAAATGGCGCAGTTTAACTATATGCAGGGTAAGCTCGGCCGCAGGCCGGTGCTATTGATCGATGATGTCTTAAACGAACTCGACCTTTTAAGGCGTGCGAGCTTTATTGATTTTCTCGGGGGTGTGGGTCAGGTATTTTTTACAACAACCGACCTAGTCGGCATGCAGGATTTTTTGAAGAACCTCGGCCAATCGGCGGCCGTGCAAAACATAGAGTTATAACGACACATGCGGGCTGCGCCCGCATGTGTCGTTATTTTACTTCAGGTTGGCCGATTCTTTGATGATGTACGCGCCGATTTCATTCTTCTGAATCTGGCTTGTGCCTTCGTAGATCGTCAGAATTTTTGCGTCGCGATACATCTTTTCAACCGGATAATCCTTGGTGAAACCGTATCCGCCGTGCAGCTGCAGTGCGTCGTTTGCTACCGCCACCGCTGTTTCGGACGCGGCATATTTCGCCATCGCTGAATATTTCGCCGCCTCAGGGTGGCCAGCCATCGCATACTTCGCCGCGCGGTAGGTAATCAGGCGAGCCTGCTCGATGCGTGTCGCCATATCGGCGAGCATGTGCTGCACTGCCTGGAAATTGATGATGTTTTTGCCGAACTGTTCGCGCTGGCGCGCATACTTGACGGCTTCTTTGTAAGCGCCGACCGCAAGGCCGACAGCTGAGGCTGCCACGGCAGGGCGCGAAGAGCTCAGTGTCTGGAATGCGTGAATGAACCCACGGTTGGGTTTCAGGCCCACAAGATTTTCTTCGGGCACTTCGACGTCTTCGAGGATCACCTGGCGGGTGTGTGAGCAGCGGATACCCATTTTCTGTTCGAGTTTTCCGTAAGACAGGCCTTTGGTGTCTTTCTCTACGATGAAGCAGGACATGCCGCGCGGGCCTTTGCTCTTATCTGTCAGTGCAAAGATCGTGTACACATCGGCCACGCCTGAGTTAGAAATCCACTGCTTCGTGCCATTGAGTACGTAGCGATCGCCTTTTTTGACTGCCGTGGTTGAGAGGTTAGGCACGTCTGAACCCGCGTTGGGCTCGGTGAGACCGAACGCGCCAATTTTTTCGCCGCTCGCAAAGGCGCTGAGGTATTTCTTTTTCTGCTCTTCGGTACCGCCGTGTTCGATCGGCAGGGCACCAAGCTTGGTTGCAGAAATCGCAGTGTTTACACCGAGGCAGTATTCGCTGACAATTTCAGCGAACAGAATAGAGGCAAAAAGCCCCAGACCGGCACCGCCGTATTCTTCAGGGTACATGATTGCGGGCAAGCCGGCTTCTTTGAATTTTGCGAATACTTCGAACGGGTACTTTTCGTGCTCGTCCATTTCGGCGCGGCGCGGCACCACTTCTTTCTGGCAGATTTCATGCAGTAAATCCGCCATTTCCTGGAGTTCCGGGGTGATATTGAAGTCTAACAGACTGGTATCTATTGCCATAACGCGTCGATATCCATCGACGCGTCAGGCCGTAAAGCTTTTACAGGACTGAAGACCCGAAAACGCTTGCCCGCGATAGGCCCGGCATCGTTCCGTAGTTTATGCTCGACGAAACCACCCTGCGTGAAATACAGCTGGCACTGCCCTTCTGCAATGACGCCGGCGAAGAATTTCTGCAGGATCTAAGGGAACACTCGGTGAAGCTGGCATTCAGCAAGGGCCAGCAGATTTTGCACGCCGAGGATAAATGCAGCTACCTGCCCATTGTGCTTTCGGGTAACCTGAGGGTTTACCGAACGCACACGTCAGGCCGTGAAGTGACACTCTATCACATAAGCCGCGGCGAAAGCTGTTTCCTATCAATGAACTGCATCATGCTGCAACAGCGTTTCCCCGCCTGGGCGCGTGCAGAAGAATATACCGAGGCATTAATGGTCGAAGCAACGGCGATGCAGCGCTGGCGCGAAAAATATCCCTTTTGGCAGAAATATATCTTCGACGCGGCTGCGAGCCGGCTTATCTCCGTCATTTCGGTACTTTCCGACATTGCCTTCGCACGCATGGACGAACGTGTCGCGCAATACCTTGCGCAGCTACTAAAGGAGACAGGCCAGAACGAATTGCACCTGACTCACCAGGATATTGCCAATGAACTGGGCACGGCGCGCGAAGTCGTCACACGGGTTTTACGCAGCCTGGAAGACGAATCAGCCATTACTATCGGTCGCGGCGCCATTACGGTTATCAATCCGGCTTTGCTGGCAAAAACACGCGATTAAAAACGCCACCCTGGGTGACTTTGTCACAGACAAACGCCCCGGGATATGCTATTCTTTGAACATGGAAACGCGGGTAAAAGTTCTGAAATTACTCGTGGTTTGCATTTTATGCATCGGAATTATCACCGCGGTGGTTTTTCTGACCAAATTGAAAGGTTAGATTCAGGCGGATTTTCGCCGAATCAGGGAGATTTTATGAAAGCAAATATGGGAACAGTCGACCGGATCATTCGCGCACTCGTCGCAGCACTGATCGGCGTACTTTATTTCACACACCAGATTACGGGCACTGCAGCCATTATCCTGGGAGCGCTCGCGGTGGTGTTTCTGCTGACCAGCCTCATCAGCTTTTGCCCGCTCTATCTGCCGTTGGGCCTCTCAACGCGCAAGGCAAAATAGATTTTACCGCCCGGTCTGTGCGGCACCTCAGCAGAAACTGGTTGCTGCACAGACCGCCAAATCAGTTCTAAGCCATGGCATACCGTGGCATGATCGGCGCAAGCGCGAGCGAAGACCGTCTGGAAAAACTCATCGAAGACCGGCTTAAACCCGGCGCCGACAAAGATAAAATCGACAGCCGCATCTGGGATCTCTTCGGTGAATCGTGGGCCATTATGTTCACTGACCTTTCCGGTTTTTCGCGCAACGTCGCCAAATTCGGCATCATCCACTTTCTGCAGACGATCTATGAATCAGAACGTTTGCTGATTCCGATCATCGAAGACCACGACGGCATACTTTTGAAGGCGGAAGGTGACAGCCTGCTGGTGATTTTTCGTAACGTGGCCAAGGCAATGAGCGGCGCGATTGCGATGCAGCGCGCGCTGTTGATTTACAACAAAGATAAGGCCGAAGAAGAAAAAGTTTTGCTCTGTGTTGGCATCGGTTATGGCAAGGTTCTGCGCATCGGCGACGTGGATGTCTTCGGCCATGAAGTGAATACCGCGAGTAAGCTGGGTGAAGACACCGCGAAGGCTTACGAGATTCTTGTCACGCCACCGGTCAAAGACAGCGCCGAGGGTAATTCAGAGTTTCGCTTTGAGTCCTGCGACAACGGCCACCACTTTCGTCTCGAATGGCAATAAACTGGCAGCGCACCTGCCGGCCTGAATACCCAGGCCGGTACGCATGCCAGTGTTTTCCGCTGCAGCGCATTCTGTCGGGCATGCACACATAACTGGCTTGTCGCCGTATCACGAAGGTGGATTGACAATCGCGATTCTGTATGTTTGTCTTTTGCAGTTCCCTTTTCAATAATGCCTGTTAAAAACAAACCTGAAATTTCGGTCATTATCCCAACTTATAATGAAGCGTTGAATCTCCCGATTCTGGTTCCGCGCATCGCTGCGGCTCTAAAAGACATACGCCATGAAATCATCATTGCCGATGATAATTCGCCCGATGGCACTTACCAGCAGGCACGCCAGCTGGCGCGCCGCTTTCCACAAGTCCGGGCTATCTGTCGCACGCATAACCGCGGCCTGTCTCCCGCGGTTATCGACGGCTTTGCTGTCGCCAACGGAGATCTGTTCGTTGTGATGGATGCCGATCTTCAACACGATGAAAAGATCCTGCCGTTTTTCCTGAACCGCTTTCAGCACGGAGCGGAAATCATTATCGGCAGCCGAAAGACAGAAGGTGGTGGCATCGAAGGCTGGTCGTGGTCACGGCGCTTTATTTCGGCAGTTGCCTCGCTGATTGCCAGGGTAATGGTAAAAGACCTGCCCGGAGATCCGATGAGCGGCTATTTTGGCATCAGTGCAAAACTCTTCCGCCGCATTGCCGACCAGGTGAACCCAAGGGGATTCAAAATCCTGCTCGAAATTCTGGCGCATTCGGGAGGGGCTGAAATTTCTGAAATAGGATATATTTTCCGCCCGCGTACGCACGGCGAAAGCAAACTTTCTTCGCAGACTATTTTCAACTATCTAATAGCGCTCTATGACCTGCGCTTTGGTAAACTGATTCCATTGCGCTATTTAAAATTTTCGCTGGTTGGGTTCATGGGCTTGCTGCTGAACCAATTCCTTTTATTGATACAAAAGCGGAAGTTTGATCTGCCAAATGAAATTGCGCTGATCCCCGCTATTGAACTCACATTAATTTTTAATTTTTTCGTAAACAATGAATTTACCTTTGCAAAAGAAAAGCTCCGCAAAATACCGGAGCTCATGCGCGGATTCCTGATTTTTCAGGTCATCTGTCTCGTGGGGGCCTACATCAATTATGCTATTGCACTGCACCTGAACGGCTACCTGAAGCTCAATATCTACGCAGCCAACGCAATCGGAATTATCATCGCCTCGTTCTGGAATTATTTCATCAACGCACAGATGATCTGGAAAAAGTAGAGACCACAGGTTCAGGGAAAAGTCATGTTCGCGCCAGGCGCGAACGCATGAATACGCGCAAATTCAGAAATTTACGCTCCTAATTTTGCCTTTTCCATGAACCTGCCAGATAAATCAGGGTGCTCGAACCGGCGCTCTGCGTGAAAGCGGTATTCACACACCAGTCCTTTTTACAGGATTTGAATTCTTCTGCACCCGTGATAATCCATGCCGGCCCGCGGAGGTCTTTCTCCCAGTTGGCGGTATCTGTCACCTTTCTGACGATGCGGTTGAAATACCAGTTTCCGGAAGTCGCATACATGTTATGGTCAGCCGGATGGTTCACAAACCAGACCGGCATAGCGGCGGGTGAGTTGCGCATGGTTTCCTTAAAAACCTGCAACTCTGACAGCCTGCTGCTGCTCAAGCTGATGGGAAAAATGCTGATAACAAGAATCCAAAGACCTGAAACGACCAACACTGTCTTTTCCAGCCTGAGTTTCTGCGCAATTCGGCTGAAGAGAATTTGCCGCTCCATCGCAAACGCAATAAATAAGGCAAAGCCTGGAAAAGCGGGAGCAATATAATACCAAAATTTCCATTTTACAATCGAAAAGCCTGCAAAAAAACCACCGGCAAACAACAACGCGAGAAATCCCGCACCGGGAAGCGCCCACCGGAAAAGCGTCTTCGCCTCCAGGCCGACAGAGATCAGCAATAAGGGAAGCCACGGCCAGTAGTCTTTTGCCAGCACTTTGATAAAATACAGCGGTTCGAAGCCCTGTTGCATATTGCGCCCGCGCAGCGCGCTCCCAAGCACCTGGTCTTGCCAGTACCATTTCCAGTACCACAGATCGCCCGCAGCAAGAATATACCAGATCCACGGAAGCGCAGCAATCGCCAAAGCGATGAAAAAAACCACCCCGTGAAAAAACCTGCCCCGAAGATTTTCACCGTAGGAAAACAGTACCACGACGAAGAATAGCAGCGGCCAGGCCGCAGGCGGTCCCTTCGAAAATGCCGCCAGCACAACGCAAGCCGCGGCGAGCCCGGTGCGCAGAAGGGCTTTCCCGTCGGAGGTTAAGCGCGACTGCCCGTTCCCCGGCAAAACGAAATAAAAACCGAGCCAGCTCCACAGGTTCAGAAGCGGCTCTATACCGCCCTGCATTGCAATGAGAATAAAATCGCGCGTTGTGCCGAGCACGAGCACACTAAAAAATGCCGCAAGCTCTCCGAGACCGATGCGCCTTGCAATCAGCCAGGTGAGCAACAGCGACAAAAATGCCGACAGACGCCCTGGCAGTTGTGCGGCAAAGTCGTTGACGCCAAAAACTTTGAAACTCGCGGCTATCGACCAGATATACCCCGGCGGATGGTCAAGCAACGCTTCCCCATCATAGTAAGGAGGAAACAATTTCCCCGTCTCGACAATTGTGCGGGCCATCGATGCCCGCATGCTCGCATCGACAGGAGAAACCCTTTTCTGCGACGCGCCGGCGAGGGTGATGGCAATCGCAAAGACCACGGTCGCCCAGAGATACAACCGGGAGGATTCGAAAAGACGCGAACTCATTTTCCCCGCATCAGACATTCGTATGAATATCCTGCCGGTAGTCGCGCACCTGGAAAAACTCGACGGTGTGCAGCATTTCGGTAAAGCGCGAATAGATACGACCCTTGAACAGATTCTTCACCGATTCCAGATCGATATTCGAGGTCACAATCGTCGGCAGATCGCTTTCGTAGCGCGCATCGATGAGGTCGTAGAGCTGACGCTGCTCCCATTCTGAGTCGGACTGGATGCCGAAGTCGTCGATCACCAGTATATCCTGCCTTGCAATGTCGTTGAACACCGAATCGGTTTTGCCATAGCTGCCCGAGTCGTTGCTGAAAGTCGCGCGCAGCATCTGGAAAAAATCGCGTGAAATTTTCACATACCGGCAACTCAGCCGGGTTGTCAGAATCAGTTCGTTGAGAATCATCGCTGCGAGCAGGGACTTGCCTGTTCCCGGTGGGCCGATGAAAAACAACCCCTTGAGGTCGGTCGGGTTGACGCTCTGCGGCGCGGTCAGAATTTTCCGCTGCGCCTCGATAAAAAGCCGGGCGCGGTCAAAGGCCGCCGTGAGCGCAATCGCTGCCTGTCTCTTTGCCCCTTCGAGCTCCGGCGCCCTTGTCGGGTTAGGATATTGCGGCTGCAGGTTAAAATCTTTCAGGCGCTGGTAGCGGTATTTGAGCGGAATATTCGACTGGTTAAACAGATCCTGCACACGCGAGAAACGGTCGCGCGCTTCTTTGCAATCGCAAGGACGAATTTTTCCCTGTGTGGTATCGAGGTACAGGTAAGGATTCACCCCGTCGCCGGGGCAAACCGCGCAGAGCGAGCTCACGCAGTCGCAGATCTCGAGTATATGCGTTGCCCTGCGCCGCGTGAGCTGCGGCACTGTACGGTAACCCAGCCCGTCACACTTTTCACATCCCCATTTTCTCATAAACGTGTTATTTTGAACCCCGCTTTCCTGAGGTGTGTGAGTATACTTTTCTCGCCAATCAGGTGCATCGCGCCGGTGACGAAAAAATATTGCCCGGGATAACGGGCGACCAAACCGAGCCGTTCTGCCATGCGTGCGTTGCGGTCATAGAGTATTTTCTTTACAAACAGTCCGGACTCAGATGCTGTTTCGTCGTAATAATAGTTAAAAATTTTCAACACCTGACTATCGTCGCCGTTACGCCATGATTCTTGCATTTCTGGTGCAGTGCTGCCCCCCGCTTTATCAGAATAGGCCAAAAATGTTCTGAAACGCTTTAACTGTGCGCCAAGCGGAAGCGTATGCATCGTACGCAATACTTCGTCTGAAGCCTCAAGCGCAAAAACGCCCGGGCGTGAAGCAGCGGGCATCTTCTTTTCGATATACCGTAATAGCCGGTGCTCTGTGCCATATTCCAGTACAAAGCCCTGGTTAAACGCCATACGGTAGCCAAACATAAATTCGAGAAACCACGGTTCGAAGCGTTCAAATGTTTCGAGCCTGACGCCCAGTTTTTCACAAACTTTTTCTAATTGATTCTTTTCCTCTGAGGTTAGAAAGTTCGTGATCGTCTTGCCTGCCGGCAGGTATGTCAGTGACATATCCGGCGTACGGATTCTATCTTTTCGCACTTCGCCTTCAAGTATCAGCAGGCGACTTTCTTTTAATGCCGCGTAGATTTTTTCAGGGTAATCTGCATCACCGGGACGCCCCATGTGCATGGAGCCAAGAAGATAAAGCGTGACATCACCTTTAGCAGCACGGTAGAAAAAATACCGCGGTTCGTCCGCAGCAAGTGCCGAACAAGTAATGAAGAGGCCGATGACAAACCAGAACCGACGATGCATGGATATCACCTCTGCCGGTATTGAGAACGGCGGGTAAAATGAAATATGCATCCGCCGAGCCAAATCACCGAGGTTGCGAAAAAACCCGTGGATTTTAGGGGGCCAATATAACCCAGATAAGACAGCGGTGCCACGAGGCATAGCAACATGAATAATGGCCGCCATTGCCGTGACAGCAGAATGAACGGGAACAGCAAAAAATAATACCATGGATGCTGTACGGGAAACAGCACGATGAGCGCGCTCAGCGAAAAGTACAGCATATCGTAAAATTGCCAGCGACGCAGGACATAAAGCAGCGCGCTAAAAATAAAAAGGAGCAAAATGCCGCGCTGCACGAGATAGACTCCATGCGCAGCGGCAAAGCCAAAACTCTCAAACAGATGCACTATCGCATTACCATGATGCCAGTATTGTGTGTAGACGAGAAAACCCCGCTCGGCAAACGGAGTCAGAAGCACGCCGGGCAAAAGTTGCAGCACGAAAAACAATCCGCACGCGAGAGCAAAAGCTGAGCTGGCGCGCCGTAACAAACTCGGCCAGCCTGGCTTAACCGCGCGCGGCAGGTAAAAGACCGGTGACAGAATACCGGTGAATTTCCAGCCAATGCCGGCAAAGGCATAGAAGTAACGGCGGAATATATTTTGCGTGCGACCGAATGCAGCCCGCGCATTGACGACGGCGAAATACAGGAGAATCGCGCCGATATGGTCGAGATGCCCTTCGCGCCAGATTTCATGCAGGCTAACCGGGTTAAACAGAAGGAAAAGCACGACCCAGCGCACCAGATTTTGTTTCTGATGTTCTCCTGCAAAATGCTGCGCGCGAAGAGTTTTCCATTTGCGCGCGATGAACCAGGCAAGAAAAGCTAATTCCGCAAGCCCCGCCAATAACCGAAAAATCCACGGGGAGGAATATACTTTAGCGGCGAGGCCAAAAAAGGCCTGCTGCAGTGGCGGGTAAAACGAACGCAGCTGTGGATATTCAATGTGAATCGGCGGCGGTGCGGTGTATGGATTTTTTCCGCTCGCGACGTTGATACCATCAGAAAGAAAGCGTTGCGTGTCAGTCGAAAATACGGGCAGCGTGAGCATCGCGAGCCGCAACAGCAGCGCTAAAGCCGCAAGGCTATACCAGGTTGTATTGGAAGAATGGCGCAAGAGAAAATCTATTCAGCGACGAAGCGATTCTTTTCCAATGGAACTTCCCCGGCAACAATAAAAAGCTTACGCGATTACGGAACATAGGTCGCCCAAACATTCTTGTTTGCGCCGGTGAGAACCACAAAAGATGTCGGATAAAGTCCGCCATTGGTTTTGAACGCCAGCGCGCCCGATGTCAGCTGGAAACCGACGCCCGAGCCCACTTTCGCGGGATTTGCCACGAACGCATGCGTTTGCGGATCGTAAAAACACGAATCGGCGCTGGTGTTGCCTGCAAGCAACAAGGCTCTGCCGGCATTTGTGCCGGTAGTCGGCAGAATCAGTTGCGCTCCCGTATTCGGTAAAGTCGCGCATCCTGCACTGACGGTGGGGCCGCCTGAGATAACTTCGGGATCCTGCGTGGTGTCGATGAGTGTTGTTCCAGCAGTATTTCCCCCGTGCACGATCAGGATCTTCCCCGCGTGTGCACCACTCGAAATGATGAATCCCTGCATGCCTGCGCCAGCGGCACCGGACAGCGAAAACCCGCTCAAAAATGCTGCTGTCTGATGGCTGAAGCGTGCCATGCTCGAACCGTTGCAAAAGACCAGTTGCCTTTCCTGGTTGGCGGCATAATTCTTATACCTTATGGTAAATGGCACCGCATTGATCGCGCAGGTCGCATTTGCTGCTGATCCGGCGGCTGCCAGATTCGAGTCGTCAAGGATATCGCCGCTGCTGAGCCCGGCTCCGTGCATGACCACAAACTTCGTCGTGCCGGGAATATTAAACGCAACCGCGCCAGCGCCGGTTGGCTGAGACAGCGACGGCCCTCCACTGGCAGAGAGAGTGTCGCTCGAAGGGGTATAGAGAGAATACGTGGTGGAATTTCCATGGAACAGCAGCACCCGGTTTGAGCCAAGCACAATGTTGAATGCATTCGCAGTCGTATTGCTGGGCAGCTGTGGCCCGCGCGTCATATCAAAGCGCAGCGGATCAAACTCTGCAGTCTCATTGGTCAAAGCACCCGAGATGATAATCGTCTTACCGTTACGCGGCCCGCCGGTGACAGTAAATGCATTCGAGCCCGCGTTGGGTACATTTGTCGGCATGCGTGTACCGCTAAACGAATTGCTTTGCGGAAAATAAACTGAAGTCGAGGGAGTCTGTATCCCGGCAGAGCTGCCATTGACAATCAGGAATGCACCGCCGCTTGCGGTGGAGGGCAGGAAGATCGAAGCCGATCCATCGAGTATGACACCTGTCGTCAGCGGCCCCACGTCAAAGTTTCCCGTGGATGAATTATACCTGCTCGTCTGAAATCCGCCTCCATGCAAAACCAGAGGCTGGTCATAACTCGCGCTGTTCAGTTGCCACAGAATGCGGCCACCGCTCGTCACGCCACCCGTCACCGCCGGCGGACTTGCAACCGATGCGAGCGTCGTGGTATTGATGCCAAACGTCGTGCTCGCGCCGCTGCCTGACGTCGTGAGAATCTGTCCGGCACGAACGCCATTGACTATTTCAAAACTGCCGCCGCCGGTGCCGACCGAAAGCAAAGCCGGGCCTGCAGTCATGGTATCGAGTGCCTCATCAAACCACGTCGTGCCCGACTGCCCTACGCCATGGTAGATCAGGTGCTTACCGGCATTGCCACCACCAGTCGCAAGGCGAATTGCATGCGCCTGCATCGCCGTATTGCCCGTTGTTACCATCGGTGCCGCATCGGTGATCGTACCGGCAGTCGGATCAAAACGCATCACGCCATTCTTGCCGCCACCCTGCATCATGAGGATTTTACCCGCATCACCGCCTGTTTGCGGCTTCATGAAAAAACCTCCGTACCCCGCGCCTGCTCCAGCGATCGTGGGTAATGCAGGGCCGGCAGCCATGGTGTCTGTCGCGTGATCGTAAAGACATGTGGAAGTCGAACCCCCACCCGCAACGATCAGCTCTTTACCGTCATAAGTACCGCCGGTGACATAGATGCTGTAAGTACCAAAATTGGGAGTGAAGCAAAGCGTCTTGCCCGACAGCGAAGTGACGTTCAACGGATCAATCAGTGTGGTCGCAGTGCCGCTTGACGAGTAGACGAGCAGCTTGCCAGAATGCGGTCCAGCGCGCACGGGGAAAATCCACGAAGCCGTACCCGCAACCGCTGTCAGAGGAGTAGAATAGCTGAAAAAACAATTCTGGTTTCCGCAAGGGGCGCCGAGTTTGAATCCCACCGGCGAAGTATAAGGCACTGCAGGTGTGGCCGTCTGCCCGGTCACGGAAGAGGTAATGCGTATCTGCAAGCCGAGCCCCTTGGGAAAAATTGTCGGCGTAAAACGGATACGCGGATTTGCCCCTGCATCGATCGCGCCTGCGAGACAGTTATTAAATCCGTCATAGCTCACCTGGAAAGATCCCGAACAGGCGCCGAACGTCGATTGTGCAGTCACTGTACCGGCATCCACCATTGGAGAGAAGGTCACGTCGATATACGTCTGGTTATATGCAGCAAAACTGTTATCCGCAGGGTTTGTGGCTATCACTGTGGGGGCGGCGTTCAGCTCTTCGTAGCGCAGGCGAATGCGGTCGACTTCGCCGATCAGCGAACCGCAGTTTTGCCCCAGCAGTATTAACGCGCAGAAAAAAAGGATCTTTTTCACGGTGGGCATGCCTTGCATATTAGACGATTCAGGCAGAAGTTTGGCAACTGATTTCAAGAGGTCAAATCCTTTGTTAGGTCACGGCTATCGTTGACAGCCTGCCTTAAATACCTGCCTTCGCACATGGGTGAAACTCCAAAACGCGTCATCAGTGGGCTCATTATAGCCGGCGCGTTCATTTTCGGCATTACCTACCAGGGAATGTACATGTTCCCGCTGTTTGCGTTTACCACCGTTTTTGCGGTGCTCTGCGTCAGGGAATTCTACCAGCTGGCGGGGGCCAAGATCAACTACCGCATCGCCCCGACACTCGGCATCATCAGCACCATTGCCTTTCTTTCCTTTGTCTATCTTGCCTGGCAGTCGAAATACTATGTGCCCGGCCAACCGCTCTACTCTGAAGGTTTTAGAAAAGCCCTGAATCTGCTCAAATTCAACTATGCGCTGCTCGGTGGATTGATCTTTGTTTTCCTGTTTGCGCTCTTAAAAATACAGCTGCTCAAAAACAAAGTCGAACACTCGCTGTTTATTCTCGCCGTCTACGTAATGTCGGTTATCTATATTCCATTTACTTTCTCGCACCTCTTCATGCTCTACAGCCTCGACAATGGCCTCTTTTATGTGTGGATGGTCACCTGGGCGACAGCCATGGCTGATACCGGCGGATATTTCATGGGTCGCGCCTTTGGCAAACACAAGGTTGGTTTTGCCGTAAGCCCTAATAAAACCTATGAGGGATACATTCTCGGCGGCTTCATGCAGATCGGTCTGACAATTCTTTTCTACTTCGTGGCAAAAACCTACTTCACCGTACCGCATTACAGCTACTTCGAAATCGGTCTCTTTTCCCTGATTATTTACCTCGCCTCAATTCTGGGCGACTTGTCTGAATCGATGCTCAAGCGCGATGCAGGCATCAAAGATTCGGGCCAGATCATTCCCGGCCATGGTGGTGTGCTCGACCTGCTGGATGCAATGCTGATCACGATCCCCGCGGCGTATTACTATTTTTACGTGGTGCAGGAAATAAGACACCTGTAATGCTCGCCGGGCGTCTCGACAAGCTTCGGGCCGGTCGCCGAGTGACGAATGCTCGCGCGGCGAGCATTCGTAGTATCGAGGTGACCCGCGAAGCACTCGACGACCGACGCTCAACATGAAACGCAGATTTATTTTATTCGGTGCGACAGGTTCGATCGGCGATTCGACGCTCGATATCCTGAGGCAGCATCCCGACGATTTCGAACTCGTCGGCTTCACCTGGCACAGCAACGAAGAAAAAGCAAGGCGGATTCAGAGCGAATTCGGCGTAAAGCACGCCTGGTCGACGGCGGCTGCTGATGCTGCTCAAAATGTGCTCCACCTGCTCGATCAGCCGCACGATTTTATTCTGCAGGCCATTGTTGGCGCAGCCGGCGTCTTCACGACACTTGCAGCCGCAGAGCGCGGTGAAACAATTCTGCTCGCCAACAAAGAGAGCCTGGTCATCGCCGGTGACATCGTCATGCGCATGGCGCGCGACAAAGGCGCAACAATGCTCCCGGTCGATTCAGAACACTCGAGCCTTTTTCGGTTGTTGGATTCGCACTCTCCGCGTGCGAATCCAACAACCGTGTACTCACCGCGAGCGGCGGGCCGTTGCTGAATGTGAACGGCGACGCTTTCGACAACGCGCCCAAATCGCTCGTGCTCAAACACCCAACCTGGGTCATGGGGCAGAAGATTACCGTCGATTCGGCAGGGCTCACAAACAAAGCACTCGAAATTATCGAGGCGCACCATTTGTTTCAATTGCCTTATGAGCAGATACAGGCAGTGATACACCCGCAGAGTTATGTGCATGCGATTGTGCAGTTCAGCGATGGAACGGTGGCGCAACACGTGAGCCAGCCCGACATGCGCTACCCGATTGCGTACGCGATGTACTATCCAGAGCCATCCAAAATCTGCGTGCCCGATAAGGCTATTGCCTCTTACCCTGCGCTCGAATTTTATCCTGTGGACGAAAAAAAATTCCGTTCGTATGCGCTCGGTCGTCGCGCCGGCACGCTCGGTACGTATTACCCGGCGGTGTACAACGCGGCCAATGAAGCCGCGGTGGCAGCCTTCCTCGCCGATGAAATCCGCTTCGGCGAAATCGCCTCGCTCATCGAAAATGCCCTGTCAGCAAAATATGCCGAGTGGGATTTCACAAGTATTGAAGGCCTGTTGGCGTATGACAAAGCGGCCCGGAATCTCGTGAGCCAAAAAGTGCACCGCGTTTAAGTATGCAACGATCGGATATTCTCAAAAAAACCACGCACGTAGTACTGAAATTCGGTACCGGGGTTTTAACCGAACACATTGAAAGACGCAGCCAGGCTTACTTCGGTGCAATAGCGAAAGAATGCCTCGCGCTGCAGAAACAGGGCAAAAAGGTCATTATTGTATCGAGCGGCGCAGTCGGGTTTGGCCGGGCAATACTCAAAGAGCGCAACAAGATTGTCTTACCCAAGGCTTCGGTCAGTGAGAAGCAGGCATTGGCCTCTTTAGGGCAAAGCCTTTTGATCGAAACGTACCGCACCAGTTTTGCAAAAAACAAGCTCGCGGCCGCGCAGGTATTGCTCACCCGCACCGACTTTGAAAACAAGCTGCACCTGCAAAACCTGAAGGCGACGCTCGCGCAATTGCTCGACTGGGGGGCAGTGCCAGTCATCAACGAAAACGACACGATTGCGAACGAAGAAATCAAAGTTGGCGACAACGATAACCTGTCCGCAGATATCGCACTGCTGTTCCCGAAATCGCTGCTGGTATTGCTGACGACAATCGACGGTTTCTACCGCGGGGAAGAATTGTTGCGCCATATTCCGCGCGTGACTGCCGAAGTGAAAAAGTTTGCCGGTAACGCTGCCGAGGGCGGCACCGGCGGCATGATTACCAAATTGCAGGCGGGAGAAAAAATCCTGAAAGCCGGACAGATCATGAATATTGCGTCGGGCAAAGACATTCGCATTGTAAGACGCATTATTGCCGGTGAAGACGTGGGCACCTGGTTTTACGGTAACTGAAGTGGCACAGTCTGTATCCTCACCCCAAATCGGCAAAATCACGGTCATACACGGGCCCATGTTCTCGGGCAAAACAGAAGAACTGCTGCGCCGCGTGCGGCGTGCGAAAATTGGCCGTAAGCGCGTGCAGTTGTTTAAACCCGCCATCGATAACCGTTACCACGCGACGCAGATATTGCCGCATTTTCTCGCGCACGCAGGGGAAGAGAGCGTCCAGGTGGGCGAATCGGCGCACGTCGTTTCGCATGCACGCGACATACTGCCACTTGTCGAAACCGACACCGATCTCGTGGCGATCGAAGAAGCGCAGTTTCTTGACGACTACCTGTTCGATGTGATACGAAAACTATCAAAGCAGGGAAAGGAACTGATGCTATCGCTGCTCGACCAGGACTACCGCAGGCTGCCTTTTCCTATCTCGGGTTCACAGCATAACGTCGGAGATTATCTCGCAATTGCGCATGAATCACTCAAACTCGCAGCCATCTGCGTCGTCTGCGGCCAGGACGCACACCATAGCCAGAAGCTCACGCTGCATTCGGTAACTGAGAACGGCGAACCGCAGTATAAGCCGGCCTCATACTACACAGAGGTCGTTACCGTCGGTACCTCGCAGGAAATTGCGCAGAACAAACTGTTTGCCGAGAAGAAACTGGAATTTCCGGAAAACATCTACGAAGCGCGTTGCCGCAACTGCCACGTGGTATTGGACGAGCCATAGCTCTTGAATCGTCACCCGTTCAATAAATCCCTCGTCATCTGGATTCTCGGCTCGCTGTCGACAGTGAGTCCGTTCGCGATCGACCTTTATCTGCCCGCGTTTTCAGAAATCGGCCATGCGTTTCATACCACGACAGCGCGCGTCTCATTTACCGTCGCGAGTTACTTTATCGGCATGGCGCTCGGCCAGGTTCTCTATGGCCCATTGCTCGACCGCTTTGGCCGTAAAAAACCGCTTTATGCCGGCCTTATTCTGTTCATGCTGGCCAGCGGCGGATGCATCATTGCGGAAAATATCGAACAACTCATGCTGTATCGTTTTGTGCAGGCGCTGGGTGGTTCGGTCGCCTGGGTGACGGCCGTCGCATTGGTAAGAGATCTTTTTGCGCCTGAAGAAAATTCGCGCATCTTCTCACTGCTGGTACTCATACTCGGCGTCTCGCCGCTCTTCGCGCCTTCCGTAGGCGGCTTTATTGCGTCGCAATGGGGATGGCAGGCAGTCTTCATCGCCCTCATTGCCATTGCGGCACTGATATTCACAGCTTCGTGGCTCTTTCTGCCCCAGGGACAACCGGCCGACCATGCAGTCTCATTGCGCCTCGGGCCGATATTTACGACCTTTGCTGGTATAGTGCAGGAGCCGCAGTTTTTCACCTATGCCTTTTCGGGAGCATTTTCCTTCGCCACGCTGTTTATTTACGTCGCAGGTTCACCCGCAATCTTTATGGATCACTTTCGCATCAATGCAACACAATACGGTTTACTCTTTGCGCTGCTTTCGGTGTCGTTCATTACCACCAGCCAGCTGAGTATTCTGCTCACTGAACGGTTCGGTGCACAGCGGATTTACCGCTCTGCACTCGTGGCGCAGCTGGTGATTTCGGCGGCTTTTTTTGCGGCCGCACTCTTTGACCTGCTGAATCTCTACACTACTTTTGCTTTCTTCTTCGGCTGCCTTGCCTGCATTGGCCTGACGAACCCCAATGCTACCGCGCTTGCGCTTGCTCCGTTTACGCGCAACGTCGGCAGCGCTTCGGCGCTATTAGGCTTTACGCAAATCGGCATTTCGGCCCTGTCATCGGCAGGCGTCGGCTTTCTGGCGCATGGCCGTCTGCATTGGATTGTTGCGCTGCTGACAACGACAACACTCATTGCTGTCATTATTCACGTTTTGGGACTTAAGAGAATTCCCTCAGACCGGCATGCGAAAGTTAGCAATGCGGGCCCAGCCCATTGAGCAGTTTTTAGGGAAGTTCTGCAAAAGCCAAAATTAGGAGCGCGGGCGTCATCGCTTGCGCGCATTCTCTCGCGAGGCTTTGGCCGAGTATGACTTTTGCAGAACTTCCTTAACCTGTTTCCTTAAACAACAAATCGGCGAGGCGTTTTTCGACCGTTTCGACCTGCTGCATCATTATCTTCTGCAAGAATGTGCACGCTTCGTCGATCGGCATATTCTTATCGAGATAGATTGGCGCGCCATAGGATAGCACGGTTTTGCTGAAAAGTTTCGGGATGATAAACTTATCCCACGAGCGGGTGATCCATTTTTTGCTGGCGTCGTAGCAGATCGGCACTATCGGTAATCCCGTCAGGCGCGCCATCGCCGGCAAACCTTCTTTGACGACATAGACCGGCCCACGCGGCCCATCAGGTGTAATCAGCGGGTGAAAATGCAGCTTTGTGTATTTGAGAATTTTTTTGAGAGCGGCAGTGCCGCCGCGCGACGACGAACCGCGCGCAGTATAAGCACCCCACATCTTTGTCGCGCGCGCAATCAGTTCTCCATCCGACGACTGTGAAATAATGGCGAGCACATCATGCCCCCTGCCCGCAACATTGTCTGAAAGACTGTAAACAGAAAGCATTAAACGGTTGTGCCAGATTGCGATGATGAACTGGCCTTTTGGGTCAGCGATAAGCTTTTCCGCTTCGGGATCAACGTCGAACGCAAGCAATTTTGCGGTGCGGTAAGCAAGCTGGATGTACCACTTAAGCACATAGGAACCGACGAAGAGGCCCAGGCGCTTTCGGAACGTGAGCGGTGTTCTTTCAGGATCAGGCGCCTTTAGCTCGCGGATCGCCCTGCTGCGCTCGGCAAGATCAATGTGCGGTGGTGGTGGATAATAGCCGGGGTAACCCTTCGGTACCTTGTAGCGTTTCGGCATTGCGGATCATTTTAAATACGAAAGGGCCTGACAAGGCGCAAATGCCTTGTCGGCGCCTGTTTTCAGTGACGGATTTCGCGCTTCACGTACGCCAAAAGCGCCGCCGCGCTGCGGGGCCGCCAATCGGCCGCACATTCATCGCCCTCTGCGCCGGAAAAATTACGGTGCACACTTTTATTCCGATGCTGGTCGGGCAATCGTTCGTGTACTGCGCTGCCTTCGATGATATCGGCGCGCGCAATGACAAAATTCTGCGCACGATTTTCGCAACTCATAGCCCCAAAGCTCTGCGTGCACGAGGGTATTCCACCAGACGCCTGTCCGCTCAATACCTGCCCGCGGGCAAAACACACCTGTGTGGCAACAATCTGTATTTTATCCGCAGACTGCTGCCAATGCCCGAAACTTACCGGTACTGTGCAGGCATCGGCGTCCTTAGGCTGCCCGGGGGCCGGCATCACAATGCGGTGCGCAGTGCCATTGGCGCAAAGCATCGTATAAGTCTGCGCGCCGAGTTCATTCGTCTCGGTTAAATATCCCCTATAGGGATCTGCTCCGGCAGATTTTGACCGCCCGCAATTTGCCAGTAAAACAATGCAGACAGAAGCCGAAACTCGCAGAATTTTTTTCATCTCTGCCACGGAGTGGCAGCAGCCGTCAGCGTACAGGCATTAAGGCAGTCGCGTGGCGAATCAGAAATGCCGCACAAAATCTTCCTGGTCGGAATTTTCAATCGCGCGCGGCGAACGTGCCGCACGCACACTTTGTATCGCCTCATCGCCCGTTAATGCCGCGTACCGCCGCAGGTAGAGCGCGGCGGTAAGCCCCGTACGTCCCAGGCCGCCCACGCAGTGCAGCACCACTCGCTGTTTTTGATCCACCTTTTCTTTCATGAATGCCAGCATCTGCTCTGCCTGTTCTGCAGTCGGCACACTCTGGTCTTTCACCGGAGAGTGGAACACATCAAACCCAGCCTCGCGGTATTTTTGCAGCAAGTCATTCACTCCGTACGCGGCAAACTCGGCATTGCTGATAAGAGTCACAATCGCTGACACGCCGGCCTTCTTGAGTTCGGCGATATCGGCGGCGAGATCGCGTCCACGATCTTTGCGGCCTGGTAAGATAGTCATACCAATCAGCGGGGTTGATATGAGGCCATCTTTTATGCCAACCCATGGGGCCGGAATGCAGGCTTTGCCCTCTGGTGTCATAAAATCGATGCGCAACCGCGCCGACTGCGTGAGCGACTCGCGTATTCGGCCGAGCGCCTGCGCACCTGCATAGAGTGCCCACTTACGCTGCCACAAATTACATTCGTCGAATGACAGAGTATGCATCGCGTAGCGCGCTGCCGCCACGAAAAACTGGTAGGCATCGCGGTCGAGATCGATGATGTCTTTATACAGACTGCGGATGTATGAAATCACGGATAAAGATTTTTTGAAACGCTGGTCTGCCGCGAGTTCAGCCGGTATTTCACCGAGTGGCAGGGCGAGGTCGTGAATAGCGTAAAGCCAGTCGGTCGCTTTACAGGCAAGACGCAGGTCCTGTTCATTTTCTATCTTCGTAAAGATGAACAGGATATCGTTCTCGAGTTTGACAAAATCTTTGATCGCGTGGCCGCGGTGTGTATGGAAGAAGTCGATGAGCCATACATTGTACGCCTCGTCGATCATGATATTCGCGCCATTGAGATCGCCGTGCAGCCACGAAACATAGCGCGGCATGGCAACGGTTTCGCGCAGTGTCAGCAGGTCATGCGCATAGAATTGGGAGACATCTTCGACAATGAGTCCGGGGACGATCTGCAGCTTACCGTCGGTCGCAGGCATTGCCAGTTCCGCGGCCTTGCGCTTCACCGAATCGGCATACCGGGGCTTAAAATCGTAATAGTCGAGCAGGTTCAGCGATTCCTGTACCGCCACCTCATAGAATTTTCCGAGTTGTTTGGTGAAAACAATCTGCAAAAATTTCGTAAGCAACGCTATATCGTCGCTCTCTGCAAAGAACTTCTGGAAAGTTTTGACTTTTCCATCGGTCATAGCTGCATAGCGGTATTTGATGCCGCCTCGATTTCCGAATTCAGCAAATTCAACAATCGCCGGCGCGCTGTTGCCTAGAACCTCCTGCACGCGCTCGAATGCCGCGCGCTCCCGAGAAATTGGGTCGCGCTCGCCGATCTTCACCACGGTCGGGGTCTGTTTCTGACCATACTGGTCGCGTGATTCGGCTTTGAGAACGACATTGCCGCTGAAGCCACCGTCGAGACAAATAAAATCTGATGCCTTGCTGTCGCGAAACAAATAGTGCAAGATCTTACCGTCCTCCGGTTTGAGCTCGTAGGGAATGTTAAAATGGAATTTGCCGTCGTCGAGAATCGCCGTTTCTGCATAGCGTGACGCGGTCAGGCCGCTGGTGCCCGGATGGCCTCCGTGCCAGCGCCCAGCCCCCGCCATCCATGCCTCGTGATGTCCGCTTCCCCCGAGGTATTCGGCAAAACTCGCGACTGAATCGAAAACATTCACGCCGAGTATCTTCTTTAGATGATCGAGCGCAATAAAGTGCTGGCTGCGTGAAGAGCTCGCAGTGAGCGCGCTGCAGGTCACAAGTTCAATTTTCGGATAGCGGGTCAGCAGCTCATACGCAAGATAGGTGATTTTTGCCTCAGTCCACACGCCGATGAGCCCAACGCGCACGGACGCGCCATGGTCGGGCACCGCCACGGATGGCGTCCCTTGTGCACGACCAACGCGCACGGACGCGCCAGGGTAGCGAGCCGGCATGGAGGCCGTCTCTTGCGAGCTACCAACGCGCATGGATCCACCCCTCATGCACTCCTGCAATCTGTCTTCAAGATCCGTCTTGTAGAAGTCGTTGAGGCCTGAGGCATCCACGATAAAATGCTGGCGGCCGGGTTTGATCTGCTTATTGAAGACAAAATCTGCACCTTCACTGCCCTTCAGGCAATGCACGCCAAACTGCGCCAGGTGCGCGGCCTGTTCTGCGTCGCCTTCGTCATGCCAATCGCGTACATGGATAATTTTGAGTGCATCGGCAGGCTGATCATAGGCCCACCGCATGACCTGCGCCACTGGCCCTTCTTCAACTCGCTCACCTAAAAGCCGGTTAGCCTCGTCGTAGCCGACGTGCAGAAAATTCGGCAGCGGGTCATATTTATCGAGCAGGCGGACAAAATCGTTCTGCAGGCATTGTGTGATCAGAATCGAATTCACGAGCCCCAGTTGAACGTTGACGCGTTGCGTCAACGTTCAACCGTGCTCAACGACTATGCCGCAACAATTCTCTGTCGCAGAAATCTGCCGCATTCTCGATGCCAAAATCAAGAGCACACCCGAATTGCAGGATGTCTGGGTGCGCGGCGAAATTACATCTTACCAGAAGCATGCTTCGTCGGGGCATATCTACATGACCTTGTCTGACATGGGCACTAAAACACAGAACCCGCCTCTCGCGGCAAGAGCCGCTGCCGGTAGCCCAAGACCCACCGTGCGCTGCACATACTTTCGCTTCGCACAGACGCCGCTCGATTTTGAACTGAAGGCCGGCCTCGAAGTCGAACTCTTCGGTTCACTCGGCATCTACGCGCCGCAATCAACGTACAGCCTGACGGTGAGAAAAGTCCAGAAGGTCGGCGCGGGCGACCTGCTCTTAAAACTACAGCAGATTCGCGAGCGACTTTTTAAAGAAGGATTAATCAAGACGGACAACCGGCGCGAGCTGCCAGCCTTACCGCGGCGCGTCGGTATTGTTACGGGTGCCGGGACTGCCGCGTACCGCGATATGCTCAAGCAGGTACAGGAACGCTATCCGCACGCGGATTGTGCTCGCCCCTGCGCAGGTTCAGGGCGAAGCTGCGCCGCAATCGATCGTCGCCGCGCTGCTCGAAATCCAAAACCACAATGGCAGTGTGAAGTTGTCATCGTCGGGCGTGGCGGCGGCTCGGCCGAAGACCTCATGGCGTTCAATGACGAACAGGTCTGCCGTACCATAGCTGCCTGCCGTATGCCCGTCGTCTCTGCGGTCGGCCACCAGATCGACCACCCGATCTCCGACGACGTGGCCGACTATGCGGCCGCGACACCCACCGATGCCGCGCGCGCAGTGTTTCCGGTAATCGATGAACTGCGGTACAAAGTTGACAACACAGCCAAACGTGCGCTCGCCAGTGTCGAGTCGCGGCTGCATCTTCTGCAGGAGCGCTTTTTGCGCCTGTCTGAAAAAGAATTCTGGGAAAAGCCCTATGTGCTTGTCAAAGACCAGGCGCACTGGCTCGACGAACTCGAATCCAAACTGCGCTTCACCTTTCGCAATATTGTGAATACGCACAGTAATTCACTTAACCAGCTGCCGCCGCTTGGCATTCTGATCGCACAAAAACTAAAACTCACGCGCGCACACCTGATCAGCACCGCGGGTCGCTTCGAGGCATTTTCACCGCTCGCCACGCTCTCGCGCGGCTATTCGGTCACCTACGCCGATGGGAAAATTGTGACCGACAGCAGCAAAGTAAAAAAGGCAGCACGGTTTCGATTCGCCTGGCTAAAGGCTCACTCAAAGCCGAAGTGACGGAAATTAATTAAGCAGATTATTTTGTCACAGAACGCAACAAATAGAAGTTGTTGAATAACCTTTGCGATACGGAAGAATCACAATATCACCCCCGCCCTGGCGCACGGTCTCGTACTCGGGCAATTTTTCTTTCACGTAGTCGCCGCCCTTGACGTGTATCGCCGGTGCGATCTGCCGAATGAGCTCTATCGGTGTGTCTTCATCGAAAATAACCACCGCATCGATGTAGGGTAACTGCGCCAAAACCCGCGCGCGATCGATCTCTGAATTCACCGGGCGCGTCGGCCCCTTGAGCGCGCGCACGCTGCGGTCAGAGTTTAGGCCGAGAACCAGGTAATCACCCAGCGCACGGGCCTGCGACAATAACTGCACATGCCCGCTGTGCACGAGATCAAAGCAACCATTGGTAAATACGACGCGCTTGCCAGCGCCCTTTGCCGCGGCGAGCGCGGGCAGAAATTCGTGCGCATTCGCAAAAATATGCGAGCGCGTTTCGCGCTCAAAGATATCTTCGAGAATAAAAGCTGCCGCTTCAGCCAGGTCTTTCGCCCGGAACACGAAATTTCCCGGCATGACCTCTTGCGTATCGCCAACAACAATGCCGCGCATACCCAGTGCCTCGCCACATGCCAGATCGCGCGCACGATCACCGACCAGGTATGTTTTCTGCGGATTGAGACCTTCGGCCGCGACAATCTGCTCAATTAACCCGGGCTTGGGTTTGCGGCAGTCACAGTTATCTTCGTCGCCGTGCGGGCACACGTAGATTTTGCCGATCTTTGCACCCGCGGCGGAAAGTAGCTCTGTGATGCGCTGGTTGACTGCAATCAGCTCTTCAGGCCTGATAAGACCCCGCGCGACACCCGATTGATTCGATGCGCCGAAAAGGCGAATGCCAAAACGGTTCAACAACACAATGCCTTCGGCGGCGCCCGGCAACAAATGCGTTTCATCGGGGTCGCTCAGGTAGCCCGGATCAAAATTGATGGTATTGTCGCGATCGAGGATAACCGCGTAATCTTTAACAGAAGTCATCAAAATCAGGCAAGCTGCGCATCTTTCAGCGCATGGTTGCGATCGATGATGAGCCGCACGGATGGGAGTTTCTTGTTCAGGCAACTGCGGCATACACCGTGCTGGTAAACACGCTCGACGATAGACGAGCACTCAGGGCACTCATAGAATTTTTGCTGTTTGTCCGTTGCCACTTTTCTTCAATTCCGCTTTTTGATCACTGCAAGCAGCAATCAAAACCTTTTCGGAAGAGAGAGATTCCAATGTGTCAAACGCAACGTAAAGACGAAATCGATTTTTTTCTCAAAAAAAAACTCCACAAAAAAAGTAATATGTCACTTCAGGCGATGCAAGTTATGCACATTCTTCCACAATGCGAAAATAATTTTTCACAATTGGAGTCAAATTTGCAAAAGATGCGACGTAATCATGACGCTAAAAATCCGCCCTGCCTCAATAAAAGCCGCGAATCGCTGCCGTAATTTTCTCGACTGCTGCTTTATTCAACATCGGATAGAGCGGCAGCACAAGGCCACGCTGGAATAAACGCTCTGCATTCGGATAATCGAGCGGATTAAGTCCCATGATGTGATGCAGCGGACCATTCGGGAAAAGCCGCCTGGTCTCAATTTGCAGTGAAGAGAAATAACGCTGCATGTGCGTGATATCTGTCTCGCTCACCACGGGAAATCCTCCACAGACATCAAATTCAGGTGCGCCAAAAAATGAGCGCAACCGACTGTTCGCAATCGCTTCATTGTAAAGCACGCCCATACGGCGACGGCGTTCAATCATCGCAGAAAGGTTACCCAGCTGCTCGAGCCCCATCGCTGCCTGGTAATCGGTGATCGCATAGTCAAAACGAATACGGTATGGCCTGTTGCCACCCTGCACGCGCAGGTCTTTTATCACCGCATATGCATTTTGCGAATCGGTCATAACCACGGCACCTTTGCCAATTGTCATCAAATGATCTTCGTTTAAACCCAATATGGCAATGTCAGCGTCGCTGCCCGGGTGGCGACCTGCGAAATCGTGACCGGCAACGTGTGAAATGTCTTCGATGACACGAATGCGCCGTTCTTTTCCTTTTCTGACACCCATTGCGTCCAGCTGCTCATAAACCGGACGGAAGTCCTTAAAGGAACCAAATGTATAAGGAAGGAAAATAACTTTAGTCTTATCGGTAATTGCTGCAAGCAGCGACTCCGGTTCGGCATGCAGAGAATCTTTTGCCAGATCAACCAGAACCACACGCGCACCGATATATCCGACTGCATCGAGAAGGCTCAATGGCGCAGAAACCGGCACCAGAACCTCGTCGTCTTTTTGCACATCTGCTGCAAGCAGTGCAAGGTGAAACGCAGAAGTGTATGAATCAACCGCAGCCGCATGCTGAAAGTCAAAGGTCCGCGCAAACGCACGCTCGAAATTGACAACGCCCTGGCCGAAAGTAACCTCTTCCATAACCAGGGACTCAAGCACTGACTTGAGTTCGTTGCGTGAAAGCGTCGGGCGCAGGTACTGTATCGCACCCTTGCCACTGACCTTCGGCACCGTCTGCATCGTCGCTTCTGCTACCATATTATGTCTCATCAGGCTGATGCGACATAATACGACAAGCTAAAAAAAGAAATTTTGCCATCCGCTGAGAAAAATCCGCCATTTCTTGGTATTTCAATAATAGAGGGATTATGACCAAACTGAAGACCAGTATTTCACTGCCCGCCCATGCCGAAGCGAACTGGAAGCAGCACAGAAAGGCCATTCACGCATTTCTATCTTCGCATTTGCAGAGATATCAGAAGCAAAAATTGCGCCGCGATGGCCTGCTGGAGTTTAACGATTGTAACGAGGGCTTGGTTCGCGTTAATGTTTACTGGTCGCAGGAGATGTATAATCAGCTGCATGCCGTCGCGCACGCTTTGCGCATGAGCGTCTCACACTTACTGTGGCGGATCTTAGTTTTCGTACTCTCTGGAGAACAGTTGGAATCGGTTTTCAGTAATTACGGAATCACGGTAATTGAATGGTCTGGCTGCGCATTCACTTACACAGAGACAATCCGCTTTTTTGAGGAGAACACCAAAGGCAGGCGCAGAAAACGCTGGCACATCACACCATAGCGCTTTACGCGCTGAGTTTTTTCGCCTTTTCTACCCAACTATGGCAAAAAAAGCCGCACCCGCACGCAAATCAAATTCTCGAAAAAAAAGCCACGGGCCCTCGCGCTCGAACACCGGCAGGGATGCCAAGGGCGCCGCAACGGGGCCCATCATTCGTACCCTGCCGCAATCCATGTCGGGAAGCAATGAAGACGGTACACGAAAGAAGCGAGGATGGTTTAAGAAAATTCTCATCGGCATCATACTGGCAGCGATTATCGGTTTCGTTTATCTTTATTACAAAGGCAAAGCCTCTGTTGTCTCTGAAGCCGGCACCATCAAAATCGAAGGCGTACGCGGCAGCGTGACCATCGCGCGCGACGAGCTCGGTGTACCATTCGTCAAAGCCGACAACGAATACGACGCATTCTTCGGTGCAGGCTACGCTGCTGCGACAGACCGCCTGTGGCAGATGTATTCAACAAAACTCGCCGTAACTGGCAGACTGGCAGAAGTAGCCGGATCTAAAATGTTGCCGGTCGATGTTTACATGCGCAGCGTCGGTATTAAGCGTAACGTCGATCGCGCGATAGACAAGATGCCCGCCAAAAACCGCGAGCCGCTCGAAGCGTACGCAGCAGGAGTGAACGCTTTTCTGAAAACGCATTCCAATTTGCCGCTCGAATTCGTACTCACCGGTTATACACCTGAACCGTGGACTGTCTATGACTGCGGTTATGTGTTCGGTGCCCTGTCTTTCGGCCTCGCGCTCAACATTAATGAAGAACTTTTCTTTCTCGATGCTGCCAACAAGCTCGGTGCAGAAAAAGCCGCGTGGCTCGTACCGACATATCAGGACGAACCGATTCCATTTGCCGAGGCACAGAAGATCGATAAAAAAGTTGCATCGGCCATTACACCGCATGCCGAGCGCGTACGTGATACGCTGAACGAAGTGGAAAAGGTTTTCCGCACCGGCATGCCCGCGTCGAACAACTGGGTGATCGCGGGCAAGAAAACCAAGGGTGGCAAAGCCATTCTCGCAAACGACACGCACCTGCCGCTCACAATTCCATCGATCTGGGCAATGATGAGCATCGAATCACCGACCTATAAAGCTGCCGGAGTGACCATCGCGGGACAACCATACATCCAGCTGGGATATAACGGCAATATCGCTTGGGGCGCGACAATGGTTGAGGCCGATTGCCAGGATCTTTTTATCGAAACCATCAAATCAGAGAACAATCAAACGCTCTATCTGAAAGCTGACAATTCGTGGGCGCCGGTGCGCGAGGTGAAGGAACACTTTAAAGTACGTTTTGGCCGGGATAAAGACGTGACTCTGCGCTTCACCGGAAACGGCCCGCTGGTGAGCGATGCGCTCAACCAGCTCGACACCCAACAGCTGACGCCGCTTGTGCCGGTCGGATTTAAGACTGAGAAACATCTGGCGATGCGCTGGACGCTGCAGGACGGCGATACTGCGGGTATCGGCATCTATGAGATGGGCAGCGCGGCAACGATGGCCGAATTCCGCAAGGCGACGAGCAAGATCCATTCAATCTATCTTAACCTGGTTTATAGCGACGGCGAAAATATCGCGTGGCAGACCACCGGAAAAATTCCGGTTCGCTCCAAAGGGAATGGCCAATTGCCCTCAATTGCTGCCGAAGGCTACCGGTGGAAATCCTACCTGCCCTTCGACCAGCAACCGCACCGCGAAAATCCCGACAGTGGTTTTCTCGTGACCGCCAACGAACGCACGGTACCAAAAGACGACAAACGCAAGATCAGCTCGGTTTGGTATAGCCCCGAGCGTTCAGAGCGGATTTCCGATTTGCTGTCGGCTAAAGACGACTGGCAGGGGGCCGACGTGCAGAAGATGCAGCTCGATCTGTTCTCGAAAATGGCAGAGAAAACACAGCTCTTATTTAAATCGATCGAAGGTGAGTTGAACGCAGCGATTGCGAAACTACCTGAAAAGAAACAGACCCGCGCCAAAGCGGCGCTGGCGATTTTCCAGAAATTCGACAATACCATGACGAAGAATTCGCAGGGCGGCGCAGTCATGGCGGCTTTCTACCATGTATTCACGCGCAACGTGTTCGGCGACGAACTCGTGATCGATTCACCGCTGTGGAAGGGATTCATCGACACCAACCTGCGTTCATACAACGCGCCGCAAGACCACATTCTCGGCCGCGAAGAGAGCCCCTACTTCGACAACATTAAGACTCCCGAAAAAGAGACCAAGGCAGATATGCTCGCATTGGCGCTCGCCGATGCGTACGAATTCTGCGGCGACGAAATGGGCGCGCCCGAAAGATGGCGCTGGGAAAAGCTGCACAAAATTTACTGGAAGAGCGACATCACGAAAGACCTGCGCATTGCGTCATGGTACTGGAACCATGGCCCCGTGTCATACCAGGGCGACAGCCACACGATCAATGTCGCGCACTATGCATGGGGTGAAAACTTCGATACATTCGTGATTCCAGCGATGCGCTTTGTCGTCGATTTCAACGAAAAAGAACCCGCGCAACTGATGGTGCACACCGGCGTGTCGGGAAATCCTTCTTCAAAGCATTACCGCGACCAGATCAAGCTGTTCCTCGATGGCACGAACAATCTGTTGCCGATGGGCGATGAGGCGAAGAAGAAACAGTACACGGCGACTTTGACGTTGAGCCACTAGATTCAGACCAAATGGGAATCGCGGCGTCTTGTCGCGCCCGATTCGCCCCTAACCCCTAGGCATGTGTGGGAATTCCAAGCCAGTCCCGAACACGCATACATTCCACGAATTAGCTGAAGGAAGCGACGGCCGACCAGGTTTGCGAACTGGGCAGCGTCTGTTGGGTTCAGGTAATCCCGTCAGGTGAAGTTGCCGCCACGGTGCTCGGAAAAGTCCTCAAAGTTCAGGATATCCATAGAATCCCCCATAGACATCTTAGATGTCTATGAATCAGATTTCTGAAACACAGTGCACGCACTATCAAGGGCAGACCACACCAGCGGCCAGTGGAATTGAGTACTTCGCGGACAGGTAACATTCAGTAACCAATCGGTCAGCTGCGTTCAGCGATGTATTGAAGTACAAGAAATCACCGATCAGGCCGTTGAAGTTATCACCGACCCAAGTCGGCTTACCGAATGTCAACCCAGTCGCGCAGCTAAAGCCCCCTGTTGCGGAAGATGCTGCCGAAACATTCTGGCTATTCTTGAAAATAGAACCGCTGCTCCCATCGTAAGTGAACCCGAATACCATATTGGGACCTCCACTTACCAAAGTTATATAGTTATTAAGGCTTATGACACGTGGCGCATCGACGCCTGTTTGAAACCATGCGAACTGTTCGTTGGTAGAACCGTTGAAGTAAAGAAGCTTATCTCCATGATGAAATAAGCCTCTGAATCCGCCAGATGTATTCGTTTGATTCATAACCCCAAAGATGGACGTTGCATTTGAATTGAGGTTCGCATTGCAACTGCGCGTAAAGTGACGATTACTATTGAAATTCACGGCCGGTCTGTTGTTGATACCAGCCGCACTATATTGTGGCTGATCCGCCGCCGTACTCTGAGAAAGGTGCATGAAACTGCCGCTCGAATCATCCCATTGCGGAATCTGGTCGTTGTTGTTTAAAGTGCTTAGTGTCTCGGGCAGGTAATGCAATTTGAGACTGCTCGTAACCACGTTCGAACTCCAGCTGCTCACCTGCATCGGGTGATAACCCGCCAACGCACGTACTTCCGCGACACTCAGTACACGATTATAGATGTGCACATCATCAATGTCACCGTTGAATCTCTGGTTGGCGTCGTAGTCAGGCTGGCCTATATTAAGAGTGGAACCGCCAGTCAGAGTCGTCCCCCACGAACCGATCGTGCCGGCGGTGGTGTCGACGCCCAGCGATGCACCGTTGACGAAAATCTCAGAAGTCGGTGTACCTGCATTCGAATAGAACGTTCCGCAGATGTGCGTCCAGGTATTGAGCGGCACCTTATATGATACAATTTGGTCGGCACTGTACCCGGCATGAGCTATGCCGGTTGAACTCTGTAGCGCAAGCGCATCCAGGCGAGCCGCGGCACCGACACCATATTTAACAATCACGCCAAACGTTGAAGGGTACGCTGTCGGCCTGATCCAACTGCAGAGTGTTCGCGGGCTCGTGTTAGTTGGTAATCCGATATCGGCTCCCGAAATACTCTGCGCAGAACCGTTGAAACTGTAAGATTGATTCACCTGCTGAAAGCGATCACCGGCCTGTGTTGCACCCGCAATCGAAGCATTCTCTCCCCAGCCTGCGACATCGAGCGCTTTACCGCCAGCGGAATCATCACTCAGGTCAAAGCGGCGCAAAAGCCCCGACGGTACCTGGGTTGCCAGTTGACGGATTTGTATCGCGGAAAGAGCATTATTATAGATGCGTACGTCGTCTATTGTCCCGTCAAAATATTCCGGCGCACCATCTAAATCGCGCCCGATACCTACGGGACCGGAACCAGTATTCCAGGCGGAAAAATTGCCGGCGGCACCCATTGCCGCCCCATTGACGTAAATTTGAGCGTTTGTTCCGTCAAAAGTACCGCAGACATGCGACCAGGCATTCAATGGCAATGCGTAATTTACGACATGGTCATTATTTTTGCCTAAGAAGACTATCTGCTTGGTACCTGCGCCATCGGTGTAAAGGTGCAGGCCGGATTTCTGGTTTGTCGAATTTGCACCATAGTGAAAAATCCCGCTGTAAGTAGTGTTCGCCGGATAGCGGGCAGGCTTAACCCAGGTGCAGAGCGTTCTCGGTGCCGCAGATTTCGGTAAACCTTGATCTGACAGGAAATAGTGATAGCTGGAGGAAAAATTCTTCCCTCCGTTCGCATCTCCATCTTTGCCTGTTACTGTCGTTGGTGCGCCACCTTGAGAGAGCGATGTACCAATTGGTCCTGACGGCTGAATCGAATTCGAGAAATCATAATGCACCAGCAATCCGGTTGCACCTGTGTTGAAGCTATTGCCCACGTATGCCGTCCCACCCGCATCCTGTGCGAGTTCGTTGATCTCGCCTTCGTTCAGAGCGCGGTTATAAACGCGTACGTCGGTTATCGCCCCTTTAAAGAAGAAATTGCCGGGAACATCGCAGCCTGCTCCGCCCGATGCACCGGATCTTTCACCGATACAAAGGTTTCCGGCACCGGTAGAATATGCCGTGGTCACCTGGTTCAACAAATGGCCATTCTGGTAGACCTTACTCACTGTCGCATTGTGAGTCACACACGCATGCGTCCAGTTTGATACGGGTAAGGGCACGTTGAAGCCAACATCGTTGCTGCCGCCCCAGCTCGAAACCTCGGTTGCACTGCCCAGCCGCAGACCAAATACCGTATTCGAGCCGCGCACACCATAGGTAACAACACCGTCGTTCCCGGCATTCGTCACATCATCTATTTTGATCCATGCACAGACAGTGCGTGCCGCGTTACCCGTGGGTAGATTTGCCCCGCTCATGCTAATATAATCGTCCAGGCCATCGAAAGCGTAATAGCCAGTATTCCCGAACCGATCGGTTGCCGTAGTTGCCGGTGAACCATTCACGGTACCCGACTGCGGCGTTGTAACGTCGCTGGCATAATCTAGGGCGTCACCCACCAGTGGCCAATAACCCACGAGGCCATTGTCGGTCAGCTTTCGTATAGTATGGCTGCTATGATTAGCTATGAAGAAGCTTCTTCCGTCACTGGCAATACCATGCGGAACATTGAACCTGGCATTGATGCCAATTGCACCGGTAACATCGGCTGCATTGCCCGCGCTGCCCGCCAAAGTGGTCACGCGGAAATTCTTGGAAACCTCAACCCGCCTGATCAGGTGGTTGGAAATCTCCGCCACGTAGATATCCACCCCATCCGTGGTCATACTTAAAATACCGTTAAACCGCGATGAAAGCCCTGCTGCATCTGCCGAGCCAGCCGTACCATCACCAGCCACGATGGTTGCGACTCTTGTATTGATATCAATCGACATGATATGGTTCAATCCGGTGGACGCGTACAAAGTGTTGCCAATTAAAATCAGTCCGGTCGGCGCCTGAATATTCGCGGAGGTACCCGTGCCATTGCTGTCGATCATACCGGGATTGTTGTTTCCGACGAGTGTATCCACTGTTCCCGTCGATAAAGAGATTCTGCGTATGCGATTGTTAACGGTATCGGCCGCATAAATATAATCGTTGTTTGCCACGATTTGCCGCAGATTATTAAACTGCGCCACACCAGGCGCTCCATCGGCAAACCCCGCACCTCCTGTTCCGGCGAGAATAGACACCCTGCACGTACCATTCACATCAGAAATTTTTCTGATGCGGCCAAAATTTATTTCAGAAACATAGAGATTGACGCCATCGGTGGTAATCCCCATGGGCTGGCCAAATTTCGCCATGGCACAAGTACCATCGGCGTCGTCAGCAGCCGTGCCATTACCGTTGGCGCCAGTTCCCGTGACGGTTGTTAAAGTATTGCCAGACAAATCTATCTTGCGTATTGCATAATTGTTTGTATCCGAGACATAGAGAAAGCCATTCAAATGCGCTACGTATTCGGGGTACGTGAGAGTCGAATTCGTAAAGCCCGGTGTATTGGCTGTGCCGGCAATGGCGGTATTTTTCCCCTGAAACAGCCGATAGCCCAATTTTCGTCCCGGCACAGCGTTAAAATTCTGCCCAACCATATACCCACTCGTACAGGTTATGTTGATTGTCAGATCGGCGGTCAAAGTACCAAATTGCTTTTCATGCACCGCGCAAACTTTGCCAGCAGGCTGATTCGTGATGGAAAAATTATACACAGCCCCGGCACCAAGACTCGTCGACCAGGGTACACTCGTTGCTACAGTTCCGGCCGTGAGCAACGCGCTCGTCACTCCATCGCTGAGATTAAAATTTGTTCCATTGGAATCTGACTTCAGTGTGAGCGTTATAGCTGGTTTTGAAACACCTTCATTATAATAAAACGGGGCACTCGTCGGCACATTGCCGCCGGCGTCAAACGGAACAATCCGCATAAAATAGCGCTGCGCATCAGGCATCGCCAGAGTCGCCGGTGATGAAGTCGCGGTGTAATCCCATGTTGCAGGATAATTCGTATAGTTGTTGGAAACCAGGGTGCGATAGATGCGGTAGCCGGCAACGCCCGATGTCGCATCGGTTGCCGCAGTCCAGCTGAAGGTGAAGTTGGTCGCATCGACCATGCTCGCAGAAACCGCAAGGTTGCCCGGCATCACCGGCGGAACGGTATCGCGGGTGATCGTTTTGGCGGTATAGCCCCAGCGATTGATCAGGTTTTTCACGCAAATGAGAATAGATGTCTGCCCCTCGACACCAAAATTTGCCACATCAAATGTGCTGGTAATCGCCTGGTTGGTGTCAGCAGGTGTAGTACCGCTGACGAGTGAGGGCGAATTCAGAATAGCCGGGCTACCCTCAGAACAATCTGTGCTACCTTTACGAATGTCATAGGGCAATCCACCGCGCGAACTATGCCAGGTTAAAGTCGTCGTTGTGTATCCCGCGACATTGGACAGCACATCGCGGACATTCGCATCAATCGTAATCGTCGGTAATATCGAGTCGATGGTGTATGCTCCGCTGCTGAAGACTGTGGACTTGTTACCTGCCTTATCGATGCATACGGCGCGATAGATGCTGGTGAAACCGTCTTTCGCCGTCAGCGGACCGGAAAACAAGGCATTGCCGACGATGCTGGTGTCGAGCAGGCCATCGGCAGTAAAATCGGGATTCACCGCGAGTGCCGGCGCAGAGGCACCGGCTTGCGCAGCCTGGATATAGGCAATTTTGTCAGTGTTCGCGTTACAGCTGAACACGAGGTTCTGTTCGGCGCCATAATTGCCCGCGGCAATGTTCACGGTCGGAGCGGCAAGCGGCCCGTCGTCGCGCAACAGGTTGAAATACGCTTGCGCCCAGTCTGTGCCATTGGTCACACAAATGCGCAGCACATAATTACCCGCTGCGGTGATGTTGGTACTGGCCGGAGTGATAACCGTACTGACATTCTGGTTCGCAACGGCGGGTGTTGTTCCCGATGTCACGACGGTGCCGACCGCACTGCAATCCAGCGCGTCTGTGCGCAGCTGCCAAGCCTGGCTCACCTGGTTCGAGCTCCAGTTGATCGTTGCAGAAGTATATCCGCCGGTACTGAGGCCTGCAATCGGTACCGATGTCCCTGTCTTCACCAGGCTGGTGAAGTTCACGGTCGGATAGCTATCGTTCACGCGGTAGGCGCCCGAGGTCACAACTGCACTCACGTTGCCCGCTTTATCGATACAGCGGTATTTAAAAATCGTGCGCGTGGTATTGCCGCTATAGGGTGTCGCCGGCGGATTTGCCTGATCATAGAGTGTACTGCCGACATCCACGACTCCACCTGTAAAACCCGGATCGGCGGGCGCAGCGGGGTCACTGGGTTGGCCGACATTCGACGACAGTGTATAGATGATACGGTCTGAGTTATCAGAACAAGTGAAAGTCAGGTTCTGCGCAGTCGGGTAATTTCCCGCAGGCGGAGACAGCGTGACGTTCAGCGGCGCCACGGGTGCCGTGTCGTCGCGCACGATATTGATGACCCCCACCCCGTGCTTGTTGTTCGTGTTGTTGTCGACACAGATCAGTACGGTCTTCGCACCGGTACTGGTAATTTCTGTTGTTTTCAGAGTAAATTTATTCGTTGTCGCCGCGCGCGTCGTCGCATCGGTATTGTTGTAGGTTGCAACAGTACCGACTGCCGGTGTCGGCGCCGTGTTCCATGTGCTGATCGTAGTGGCCGAAGCATCTTTGCAATCCGTTGAGCCGGCGGTTACTTTTACTGAATAGACAGTTGTTCCCGGGTTTGCCGCGGGCGGCACATAGCTGTAATACCAGAACACATCGATCGCATTATAGCCTGCACCACCACTCAGACCGTCGTGGCTGGGGTTCACAATCGCGTTGCCATTGGCGTCGATCTTGGGTATCGTGACTGGAATATCGATATTACCGACATAACTCACCGTCGTGTTACCGGTAATCTTATTGCCGTTATAATCTTTCAGGTTTGAAAAATTCAGATAGATATTTCCCGAGGTCAGTGAATTCTGTGTCAGTATCAACCGGTAGGTATAGTTGTTGAGCTTTTGTATCGAGTTGACGGTGATATCGGCGGCACCGGAGAAAACAAAGTCTGCAGGCTGCGGATTGTTCAGTTCTTCAGAAAACATGAGATCGACCGTGCTTAGCACAGAAATGACCTGTCCCTGAGTCGGTGAAATCGCTCCATTTACCGCCAGCTGCGGCGGAGTTTTATCGGCCTTAAAACAAGCCGCCTTATCGTTCAGACAATTGGAATCTTTGTCCAGCTTCAATCCGGAACAGGAGAAGACGAAAATCAGCGCATAGAAAGGCAGACCAAGGAATAACGATCTCGGTTGCGTACTGCGGGGCTTGGCAGATGGATTTGGCATAGGTTAAATATTATACGCGCCAACACATGAACCTTATCAGAGAACCGCAATTCGTCCAGCCTTTTTGGAGTTTCGCATATATACCTCAGGGTATATATGCGAAAATTAAACGCCTTACGGACAGATTACCGAGTTATCGAGCGCAATGCCATACTTTGCGGACAGATAGCACTGCGTCACCTTGAGTTCTGTCGTGGATGAGTCTTTGACCGTCAGAATAATTTCCGAAATGAGACCGGCGTATTGGTCAGCCACTGTGTGTGGTGTCACGTAACGTGTGCCCACAAAAAGCGGGTCAGTATTCGTTCCTGAAATCACCGGGGTCGTCGTCGTCAGGCCACTCGTGCCATTAAGATACGGAGCGAGTGAGCTCGGCGCAGAATGCACTGCACAGAAGATTGCGGGCGTTGCATCAGCCACAGTCGCTGAAGTACTGACAGAGCCGCCTTTCTCCAATCTTATGAGTTGCTGCGCCAGGGAAGTATCGTTCAGTAATGCTATCGCATTTCCCTGCAACGTCGTTGATCTCTTTTCGAACAAGCCCCGATAACCAGAACCCGATGTCTTGCGCGTAAAAACCGAGCAAACGGTCGCGCCCGAATACGATATGTTATTCCCGCCGCCATAACTATAGTAAGCAATCGTGGAACCGTCGAAACCGACCGCAGGCATTCCGTTAATACCATTGCTGCCTGTCTGCATCACCGGCGAACCAGTCACTACCGCTTGCGCTGAATTGGCAGAGGGATAATTCACATCATAGGGGTCCGGCGCTGAATCTAACCAATTGCCCGTCAGCGAACCGTCGGGCAAGTCAGAGAACGTGTCGGCCTGCAAATGCATTTTGAGCCCGGCGCTCGATTGGTGCACATGGTAGCCGGACAACGTCTGTATTTCAGCCACGCTGAGCGCACGGCTGTAAAGGCGCGCATCCTGTATCATCAGGTCGCCCGTGAATACTGAGCCGATTTTCATGGGTACGGTGTTCTGTGAAATCGCCGATGTATCACCGGCCTGGAAAATGGCAATCGACGCACCATTTTGGTAGACAGTCATCGTCGCGCCTGAGCGCACAAAAGTGATGTGGTTCCAGACATTGTTTGAATTAATGCGAGAACCCTTGGCAATTGTTGCTGTGCCCGAGGCGCCATATGTCCATCCGTGCGGATAGTTCGACTGGTCGTACTTAAAAACCCAACCCGCGGTCGGCGTCGATTGGTATTTCGTAAATATTTCAGTACCGAGGCTGCCCAGGTTTCGTGACTTAAGCCAAAAACTCCAGGTCATGTCTTTCTGGCCCATCAAGGTTTGATTATGATTAAAAGAAGCAAACTGGCCGCTACTGAACGCATACGCCGTGTTGGCAATTCCTGCCCGACCAGAGGTCAGGCTCCCGGTATTCGAAGCCAGCGTGGCACCATATCCGCTCACGTCCGTCGCATCACCGTTTGTGTCCATGCGAAACACGAGACCCGCCGGCACAAGCGTTGCCAATTGGCGGATCTGCGCCGCGGAAAGTGCATTGTTGTAAATGCGCACGTCATCCAGTGTTCCCTGGTAGATATTTCCGCCGCCGAGATTGCTTCCGATTGTAATCGAAGACCCGGCGCTGTCAATCGGACCAACGATCGTCTGCGTGCCTAACGCAACGCCATCGACGTAGACCGTCCCGTTTGCGCCGTCGAAACTCCCGCACACGTGCTGCCAGGTGTTGAGCTTCGGCGCATATGAGTAGAGCGATTTAGCATGACCATAGCTCCACATCGTAATGCCATTGGTTTCGAGCGAAATACCGAAACCGCGATCGACTGCCGCAGTACCGTGCGCTACGAGCACGCGGTTTGACTGGGAAACCTGCGGTTTGATCCAAATGCACAGCGTCCGGGGCGAGTTTCCGGCCGGTAAGCCGTAACCAGTCGAACCATTGTTAGTGCTGCCATCGTAGTAGAACGCGCCGCCACCATCGCCGTGAATTCCAATGGGATTTGAACCTAATGAGCCGAGATTACCGCCCACGGGGCCAGAAGGCAACAGCCAAACGGGGTTATTGAACTCATAATGCGCCAGCAGTCCCGTGCCACCGGTGCTGTAACTGACGCCTGCCTGCGTTGCATCCTGCGACAGGTCGTTGATCTCGCCTTCGTTGAGCGCCCGGTTATAGATGCGCACATCGGCAACACCACCCGTGAAATAATCAAATCCGCCTTGCTGGCCGCCGATGGTCACGCCACCCGTCAACGAAACATTGGTCGATAGTGTATCCTGCAGGAGAAGTTTTCCATTCAGGTAGAGCCGGCGTATCGACCCTGCGCCCGAACCGGCAAAGGTTGCGCAAACGTGAGACCATTCATTGAGTACTAGCGGTTGGTTACTCAAGATATCTGTGGCGCCCCCGAAAGTAGTTATGCCCAATTGGTTGCTGACAGTTGTTTTGCTGATGTAAATACCAAACGAATTATCGTTCGAAGCGCCGCCAAAAGATGCGATGATAGCATTGCTGCCTGTCGGTTGCGCAGTCGGTTTAGCCCAGGCGCAGATGCTGCGCGCAGTTGTCCCGGTGACCAACCCAGTATTGACAGCCGTTACACTTTCGGCGCCGGCAAATAGCGTAGCCTGGCCCGCGGCTCCCAGACGATCGGCAGTCGAGCTATCCGTTGTGGAAGCAAATGCCACGGCGTGTGGGCCAAATGCATTCGCCGAATTATAATCGTTCAGGTTCCCGAACGCCAACGGCCAGAACCCCTGCAAGCCATTGTCGACCATCTTGACGATGGTCTGCCCTGTGTGGTTTGCGATATAAAAGTTGCGGCCATCGCTGGTAATGCCATGCGGTACGTTAAAGCGCGCATTGCCGCCAGTTCCGTTTGTCGCCCCCGGATTCTTCGGAAAACCAGCCAAAGTAGAAACACGATAACCGCGCGAAATTTCCACGCGGCGGATTGTATGGTTGGCGGTCTCAACAAGGTAAAGGTCGCTACCATCGTTCGTCAGACTCAGAATTCCATCGAATGACGCGGCTGTGCCTACGCCATCTGCGTGGCCCGCGTTGCCACTGCCTGCAACAATAGTAGCAACCGCAGTGGATAAATTGATTTCAAAAATGCGATTCGCAGCGCTCGAAGCGTAGAGTTTGTTACCGATTACCGTCAGACCGTACGGAGAATTGATCGAAGCAGCGGTTCCTGTGCCAGCAGCATCGGCCGCGGCGCCGCTGCCGATCAGGATATCCACGTTGCCGGTCGAGAGGGTAATCCTCTTTATCTTGTTGTTGCTAGTATCAGCCACAAACAGTGTATCACCCAACAAAGCCAGTTGCCGGGGTGTATTAAACTGCGCACTGCCCGCCGGCCCAATTGCATCGCCTGTAACACCTGTGCCTGCGAGGGTTGTGACTGAGCAGGTTCCATTGATATCCGAAATTTTGCGAATGCGGCCATTTTCCCATTCGGCCACGTAAATGTTGGTGCCGTCCGTCGCAACGCCCGTGAGGGTACGAAACTTCGCGGTTGTTGAGCTTCCTGTGTCGCCACAAGTACCATCATCGGCACTGGTATTGGCAGCTGCGTAACCGCGACCGGCAAGTGTGCCGACCAGGCCACTCGAAGCGGTGACACGGCGAATGCGCGAATTGCTGGAATCGCCAACGAAAATATCCCCGTTATAGAATGCGAGGTATTCGGGATATTGGAATGATGCCGCGGCGCCAGTTCCATCGCTGCTGCCCATTCCACCGCTACCAGCGATGAAGGACACTGTGCCCTGGTACAGGCTATAACTCAGTTTTGCCGCCGGTTGCGGTCTTACGTTTTCTGAGACGGAGTAGCCGTTGACGCACTTGAGCTGCAAGGTTATATCAGAAGATGCCGCGGTGCCGAACTGTTTTTGCACGAAGGCACAGTACTGGCCGACCGGTTGGGACTGCACGTATACGCCATAAGTTTGCCCTGATGCCATGGGGGTACCCAGCGTTTGTGTCACGTTTGACGTGAATGTCAGTGAATCATTATTCGTGTTTTTGACTGTCACGGTACCAATGCCGCCGAAGCCACTCATCGCCACGTTTAAGTTAATACCTGT
>JAXMHE010000023.1:0-66107 GCA_046346945.1 Turneriella sp. | reverse complement strand
GGTTTTTCCGACCTCGTCTATAAAGAGATTCTGAATTCGCTCGCATTTCTCTCTGAAAAAATCGGCGCGATTCTGCTCGTCGAAGGCATTGAACACGAAGAAGAAATCTATGGCGCGCTCGACATCGGTGCCAGGTCCCTGCAGGGCTACTTTTTGGGCTTTCCCGAATCGACTTTTTCAAACCTGGACGAACTGCACCAGATTCTGCACAATTATATGCGCGATTTCACCGCGCGCAAGCTCACGCACATGCAGAGCCTCATGTACTTCAAATCCATCACTTCTGATTATTTCGACGTGCACCTGAAAGAGCTGTTTTTGCCCGAAATTGAAGGTGGTACTACGAATTTCCGGCCCATTGAACCGCACAGTTTCCCGGCGTTTCTGCGCGACCACCTGCGGCTGGTCTATTTTCTCAATGCACAAGGAGTGCAGATCAGCCCAAACTATAAATTACTGCGCGACGACGATGGTTTCCGCTGGCAAATCGAAACGAACTATATGAACAAAGACTGGTCGTGGCGGCCTTACTTTCTAGAGTTCATGGCACGTCGCGAATCGGACGGCATGCACCGCAATTATTCAGAGGTCTACCGCGACATTAAGTCAAGCGAACCGATTGTGACTCTCGTGCACTCATACGCCGACGACTGCCTGCTGTGCCTCGACTTTTCAGTCGCGCATATTCACAATCCGTTGTGGCACCGAAAAATCTGATTTTTTTTTAGCGGCTTGGCGCTAAAAAAAATCAGAAATCAAAAGATGCGCCAACCGCTGAGATGACAATGTCATCAGGGTTCACTGTATGCCGTGCCAATGCTGCCAGCGTGTCGCGCCGGGGTTGATCCCAATCTTCGTCGGCGAGATCGTATGTCCCCCAGTGAATACCCAGCATCTTCCTGGCCCGCAGATCGACGTATGCCTGCACCGCTTCGTCGGGAGAAACGTGCACTTCGCGCATGAACCAGCGGGGCAGGTAGGCTCCGATCGGCATCAGCGTGGCGGCAATATCGCCAAATTCTTCGGCAATTTCGGAAAAATGCGGTGAATAGGCTGTGTCACCGGCAAAATATACATTTTTGCCACTGCGATCGAACGTGATCATAAACGACGCCCACAGCGTTTCATTGCGATCGGTAGCTGAGCGCCCCGAGAAATGTTTAGCCGGCAGGCACGTGACTGTTAACCCGTCGAGCGAGGCCTTCTGCCACCAGTCCATTTCTAACACGCGCTCAAAACCAAAATTTTTCATGAGCGGCGCGACGCGCAGCGGCACAAAAACCGGTGGATTGTCGCGCTTTGCCAGCATTTTGAGCGTGTCGCTCTCGGCGTGGTCGTAGTGGTTGTGTGAAAGAACGATCGCATCGAGCCGCGGTAGTTTCTCCGGCTGAATCGCAAGACCACACAACCGCCGGGGACCTGCAAAACGCACGGGTGAAACGCGATCTGCAAATACGGGGTCGGTCAGGACAGTAAATCCATCTGCCTGCAAAAGGCAAGCTGCATGGCCGAGCCAAGTGATTTTGCATTCACCGGAGCTGCGCTCAAAATCTTCTGCGCGAAGCTGAATGACCTCTGCCGGATTGCCGCGCTCGCGGCCCGCGAGGCCTTTTCGCAGAAGCCACCCGGCCACGTCGAGCGCCTTGTGCCGCAGGTCGCCGCTTGCCGGGTCGAACTTCTCTGCGTCTGAATCAGGGTGCGCCCCCCATATATTGCGAAAGCGGCGGCCGTTATGGTGCCGGGTCTCAAAGCGCGCAAGTTTTTGTATTTCGGCGGACTGGAGTTTCACTCACGCTCAATACGGGGTGAGCATACCTTGCGTAAATTAAAACGTATCCTGCCCGGCGTTGAGGTAACGCAGCAGCACAATTTTTGCGGCTTCGGAATCCTGAGCGCGGATCTTTTTCTTGCGCCCCAAACCCGCCTCGCTGACCAGTGCATCTGCTTCCTGGCTGCTGTACGATTCATCGACGTATTCTATGCTCATGCCCGGGAAGGCCTCGCTGAGTTCATGCCTGAATGCATGGATCTGCCGGTGAATTTCGCCTTCGACATCAGAAAACGGAAAACCCAGAAGAAGTTTTTGTACCTTTTCGGTTTCGAGAATTTTTGCAATCGCGGGAATGACCGGCGTGCGGTCAGTGCGGATGGTTTCGAGTGCCCGGGCAGTTATCCCCGGAAAATCGGCGACGGCAATCCCGATAAATCTCGATCCGTAATCGATGCACAGCACGCGCACAGAAGCGGCCGGCATATTATCCGGCGTCGAACAGTTTCAACTGCTGCGTGTCGGTAACCTGCGCTATGTACGGCAGGTTGCGCATGAAACCTTTGTAGTCCATGCCGGCACCGACCACGAATTCGTCCGATACCTCGAATGCACGGTATTTCACCGGATACATGAGCTTTCCCTGCGCGGCGACATTTTTGGGTTTAATCAGCAGAGTCGCGATTTCGACGGAAGCTACACCACGGCCTTTCAGCAGGTCGACCATGCATTGCAGTGTCAGGCCGGTATCGATGATGTCTTCTGCGATGAGCACATGCTCGCCGTGCGGGTCGTCGGATAAGTCTTTCAGGATCTTGATATTTCCCGACGACACGGTTGCCTTACCATAACTCGAAATTTCCATAAAATCGATTTTAACCGGCATTTCGATAGCGCGAATCAGATCTGCCATAAAGACAAAACAGCCGCGCAACGCGCCGATGACTTTCACATGGTTCTTGCCGGCATAATCTGCCGTGATCTGCTTGCCCAGTTCTGCAATACGACTTTGCAGTGCGTCGCGCGAAATCAGCGGCGGAATCGGTTCGTATGCTGCCATCAGATTCCGGTTTCGCCCACAAGGCGGCCGTATGAACGGATCAGGTCTGTGATGGCGATGACTCCCACCAGGTTGCCGCCTTCGATGACGGGAATGGTGCGCTGGCCATAGGTGGTGAACAGGCGCGCTGCCGAGTCGAGCGAATCAGACGGTTTGAGCGAATGCAGCAAAGGCTGTTCAATCAGGCTTTCGAGCGTAGAACGCAGGTAATCCATCTTGTCGGAAAAACTTTCGACGTAACTTTTATGCAAAAGATCGAAAGCGCTCAGCACCGACCATGGTTTGCCGTTTTTCATTACAATCACGCCGTGAATTTTATTCTCAATCAGGGTGCGTGCGGCCGTCGCTAAAAGGTCAGTGGCATCGAGCGTGATGACGTCTTTAACCATCACATCGCCGACGCGCGTATTGCGTATCCGCGAAAGGCGGTTATGCAGCGAATTTAGTGTTTTTTCTTCGGGCGTGTTGTTGCCAGTTTCCGTCATGGATTTCCTCTGTGTCTCAGCGGAAGGCGATGCTGCGCTTTTCCACTTCTTTATTCAATTCGTGCTGTATACGATAGCGAATATTCTGGTTGATCTCTTTGACAAAACGCGCATCTTTGATATCTTTTTTGCTGTATTTGCTGAAATCGATCGAAGGCAGAAATTTAATTTTCCATTTTGCGGGAAATGGAATCAGGTTCAGGGGCACCGGGATGCTCGCACCGAGCAGTTCATAGAACCAGTCTATCTTCGCGAGATTGATATTGCTCTCTTCAGCGCCGATGATCGCGGCAGGAACAACGGGTGCCTGCTGCATGATGGCGAGAGGCACGAAGCCGGGGTTAAAATCCACCATTTTGTACATGCTCGAAGATACTTTAAAATTACCTTCGGCGCCTTCAGGAAAAATGACTACGATCTTGCCATCGCGCAGGTTGTTTAAACCTTCTTTCAAATCGGCGGGGAAAACACCCCAGCGGCGGCTGAACGCAGAAGAAAAACCGTTACTGAACCAGAAATTGTGACCCATAACCCGTGGCACCCGGCGTGTGAATTTTTTGAGTGCCATCACCATCATAAAGGCATCGAAGCCGAGGGCATTCGAGTGGTTGGGCACGATCAGCATACGACCGCGGCCTTTGTCTGGCAGGTTTTCGATGCCCTCTACCTCGAGCCTGAAATACGAAGCCAGAAGATCAAACAGCGAATCGGGTACGAACTTCAGCGTGCGTGCGAGCCATTCTGCGCTCGCGCGAGTCGCTTCGTCGGGTTTGGCAATTTTTCCCACTCCATGCAAGCTCCATCTCGTCAGACTCACGTCAAGCAGAATGAGGGGAAAATGGTGTGAGCCACGCCAGCTTTTCTGGTTGGCGCTACCGCATGGTTCTGGATTTTAGCGGCGTGGAAGGCCTGCGGCTCGGTGTTTTTTTTGCGACGATGCTGATGCTGGTGTTACCTTTCTGGCCACTGCAAATTTTGCGGGGCAGGGGGTTCCGCGAGCCTTTCCTGGTCTATATTTCGCTCCTGTGGTTCTTAAGCTTTTTTACCGGCGGATTAAATTTTTCCGCGCAGTTTACGTTCGACGACACGCTCTATCGCTTCCGGTTTTCATCGGGTATTTACACGCTGATTTTTGCCGGCCTGCTGTTTGTCTATATTGCCGAGGGCATCAACGAAGCACGTAAAATTATTATCATTTCGATTGCCTGCCAGGTGTTCCTGATTCTTGTCCAGGTGTTCCTCTATAACACGAAAGCCGCTTACCTGAAAGAAAGCGAATGGGCTGTCACGAACCACGTGCTTGAGCCGAGGGTTTTTAATATCGCGGTCTCGATTGTCACCACAGTTTTTGACCTGTTCCTCGCGGTTATTTTATTCCAGTTCCTGGTCAACCGGCTCAAAAAAGTTCCGCTGGGGATAATCATGTTTGCCGCCCTGTGGGCGACGATGATGCTCGATTCGGTAATTTATGTTGGTTTGACCCGCCCCGAAGTATTCAAAAACCACATCACCTCGCATGCTATTTTTAAAACCGTGCTCATTATGCTTGTTGTTTTCCCATTCGCTTTCTTCCTGCGCCGGTTTGAGAAACAAAAAGATCTCAATCTCAATCGCGGCAGTCTGGATATTTTCAAAAAGCTGGAAAATCTCGAAAAAGACCTGGAGAAAGCGCATGCCGAGCTCAAAGCCTATGCGCATAATCTCGAGAAAATGGTCGAAGACAGAACAAAAGAAATACGGGCAAAATCAGAGGTCATGAAGCGCGAGCTCGAACTCGCGATCGAAGTCCAGCACGCGATGCTACCTGCGACAGACTCGATGCAGACGATGGCGATCGCTTCACTCTACAGGCCTTGCCATGAAGTCTCGGGTGACCTTTACGATTACGCCGAACTGCCCGATGGCCGGATTTTTATTTTTATTGCCGATATTTCGGGCCATGGAGTGCCGAGCGCTCTCGTGGGTGCGATGTGCAAGATGTCGCTCGGTAGCCAAGATTTTTCACGCACCAACGCGGGCGATATTCTGAAAAAACTTTCGGAGGAAATGAAGAAAGTCACCACTAGCCATTACCTGACGGGTATTTTTATGCTGATCGACCCCAAAAAGCGCACGATCGAGTATGCGAATGGTGGTCACGTCCCCTGCCTGCTGCAGAGCGCGAAATCCTCATTTTTGCCGATGGAGGCAACCGGCACAATCATTGGTTCTTTTATCACTGCTCCCTATGAGTTCAAAAAAATTGCCTATCCGGGCAATACACGTTTAATTTTATTCACCGATGGTCTGGTCGAGCAAAAGAACGCCGCGCGCGAAGAATTCGGCAACGAGCGTTTCCTAGCGGCTCTGGCAGAAATGCGCGAACAGAAGCCCGCTTTTGTGCTGGGCGAATTATACCGCCGCGCTACCGAATTTTCCGGCACAGAAAAATTTTCTGACGATGTGACTTTGCTGATTGCCGATTTACCCTGATGCTAAAGAATCTCAAGACAGCTGTTTCGGTCTTATCGGATAACAACGCGGTAAACGCTTTCAGCGTGGTATTTTTATTCTCGGCGATACTCTATCGCATTGCTCTCGCAATCGCGATCGCCGCTGCTGAAGCGCCGCCTTTTGGGGTTACTAAAGGCGCGCAGGTGTTCGCGCGCACGCTTATGGGCGTCGGCCACGATTTCTTCGTGCTGGTGATATATCTCTTGCTGGCGCTGATCGCTTACACGGTCTTCGCCGCCATGCGCCGCACCCCCCCGGGAAGATGGTCACTGGTCGCGGGCAGCGTCGCTCTCTTTGGCCTCATCTTCTGGAATACGATGATCAGCGGTTCGCATTTCAATCTGCTCTTCACGATGAACATGGGCTTTACATGGGGCATCTTCATGGAGTTCTTCACGATCCTGAATCTGAAAGATTTTCTGCTACTCATGACCTGGCGTGACTATTTCGCGGTGGCATTTTGTGTCGGATTGTTCCTCGTGCTGTTCAGGAAACGGGTGCGCCTGCTGACACCCAGGCGTGTACTCGGCATTCTTGCCGTGGCGGTATTTTTTATTGTTGCTGGCAGCATTTCGCCCTCGGTAAAAATGCCCGATGAGATCGTGCTGAATCCGCATGAGTTTTTCGTGCGCGACGCACTGCGCTCGATGGTGGCATCGAGGCGTGAAACACCGGAAAAATCCACGGCAGGAAATAAAGTCTATCTGGCCGAGGCGCCATTTATCTCAGGCAGTTTACCGCGCGCGGGAAGTCCCGCCCATGCGAGAGTAGAAGCCAATATTGTAATTGTCATACTCGAAAGCACTGCGACGGAATACATTTTTGATACCGTCAAATATGCCGGCGGCAAAATGCCAATGCCCTACCTGCATTCGCTCACGGCGAAGTCGCTGCATTTTACGCAGCATTTCGCGTCAAACAACAGCTCGCCGCGTTCCATTTTTTCTATTTTTTCAGGTCTGTATGAGAGTCCTGAAACCCGTTTCTTTTCCATGGAGAGGAAGCTCAAAATTCCGCACATGGTGGACTTCGCGGGAAAGAACTACGAACATTTTCTCGTCACACCGGCCGATCTCAACTGGTATTTTCCTAAAGCCTGGTTCCAGAACCGTGGCTTTAAGCGCCTGTATGACTACAATGCACTGAAGCAAATTCCCGAATACAAGGCAGGCCCGACCGCCGTGCGCGATGAATTCAAAACGGCCGAACATTTTCTCGACCTCGTAAAACAGACGACAAAACCCTTTGTCGGCATCTATTACACGTTTGTCGGTCATTGGCCATACCCGGATCTCGCGGCGGAACATAAAATTATCCAGGCAGATTCTTCGCGCAGCCGCTACATCAACAATCTCTATGCACAGGACCAGGTAATTCAGCAGATTGTTTCCGGGTTTGAGCTCTCTGGCAGGGCTGAAAACACGATCTTTGTGTTTGTCGGAGACCATGGCGAAGCATTTTACCAGCATCCTGGTAATCGCGTCCACTCGGGAGAGAGCTATAATGAAAATATTGCCTCGCCGCTCATCATCTATTCTCCGCGGCTCATAAAACCCGGCCGCATTGAATACCCCACCGTGCACGCCGATATTCTGCCGACGCTGCTCGATGCGATGGGGGCGCCGTTTGATGCAAGGCAGTTCCAGGGCGAGTCGGCGCTGCGCGGCAACCCGGCACGCAACTATGTCTTCACGTATGGCAACGAAAATACGCTGACCGCGGTGTCGAAAGACCTGCAAAAAGTATCACTGCTGCGCACGCAGAAAAACTGCCGCAGTTTTGACCTCAGGCGCGACCCAGCAGAAACACAGAACCGCGGTTGCTCTACCGGCAACGAGCAATACCGCGCGCTTGAGGCATTTTACCGCGTGCAACCGGGTATGCTGAAAGGTTATAACGAACTCTGTAATAAGCAAGGCTGCTGACGCAGCCTTGCGGAAAGCGGTTCTTAGACCCCTAAAAGCAATCTTACGGGATCTTCGATGGCCTGTTTGACTTTTACCAGGAATGTCACAGCTTCCTTGCCGTCGACAATGCGGTGGTCATAAGACAGCGCGATATACATCATTGGGCGTATTTCGATTTTATCGGTGCCGCTTTCTGATACAACCATCGCGCGTTTCACGATATTATGCATGCCAAGAATACCACTCTGGGGCGGATTGAGAATCGGGGTCGACATCATCGAACCGTAGATACCGCCATTCGAGATCGTAAAAGTACCGCCTTCCATCTCGGGCAGGGTGATACTGCCTTCTTTGACCTTTTGCGCCAGGCGCGAAATTTCCATTTCAATCTGTGCAAAATTCAGCTGGTCTGCGTTGCGTACTATCGGCACAACGAGCCCCTTGGGCCCGCCCACCGCAACGCCAATGTCGTAAAAGTTCTTATAGACCACGTCGTTGCCGCGTATCTCGGCATTGATGGCGGGAATTTCCTGCAGCGCCGCCACCACGGCCTTGGTAAAGAGGCTCATGAAGCCGATCTTCACGCCATAGCGTTTCTGGAATTCATCGTTGTGTTTCGCGCGCAGATCCATCGCGGGTTTCATGTCGACTTCATTGAATGTTGTCAGAATTGCAGCTGTCTGCTGTGCGGAAACAAGCCGTTCTGCAATCGCGCGCCTGAGGCGTGACATCGGCTGTACTGTCTCGCGCTCGCCGGGAGCGCGCTGCACGGTCACCGGTGCGCTGGGGGCTGCGGCCTGTGCCGCTGCTGGCCTGGGGGCAGAACCGATTGCTGAAAGCACATCACCCTTCGTAACCTGGCCGTGCTTGCCAGTGCCCTGAATGGCAGATGTATCGACATTGTTTTCGGTCGCGATTTTTTTCGCAGCGGGGGGAACAGTCTGCGCCATGCTGCTGCCGGGCTGCTGTGCAGGCGCCGCATTTTTAGTCGCCGGCTGTTGTGCCGGAGTCGGGGGAGCGGCAGGTGTTGCTGCAGCCGTGGCCGAAGAGTCGATAATCGCGACCACTTCACCGACTGCAGCGTTCGCGCCCTGCGCTTTGGCGAGTTTCTTAACCACACCCGAGGCAGGTGCATAAATTTCCTGCGTCACTTTGTCGGTTTCAATTTCAAATAAAGCCTCATCGGCTTTCACCGCTTCGCCTTCTTGCTTGAACCAACGGGAAATAGTGCCTTCGCTGATAGACTCACCCATCGCAGGGATCTTGACTTCAATATCTGCCATGATTGGGAGACGAATTTTGGAGCTGGTACGTCAATTAATTAGCGGAACGAGAAATCCCGCCGGACTGCTCGTTCGCCGCGCTGGCAGCGAACAAGCAGGGGAGGACTTAGAGGTCGAGGTGGATATTCAGACCAAAAAGGAAACGGATGCCTTCAAAATTCATGATTTTGGGTGAGCCTGGGTTAAAGCTGCCGTCGCTGGCAAATTTTTCACTGCCGCTGTTTCCGCTTAAATCAGAGAAACCGCCGGGATTGTTGTCTGTCGCGCCGTTTTGCAGCTTGTCGACAAAGCCGCCGCGTGCACCCGATTGGTAAAGAATATCCGCATGGATAGAAAATGTCGTGCCGATGCGGCGTTGGATGCCAATGATAAACGTCGGGCCATAGGCAAGACCTTCAATGCGGTCAAGGTCACTTTTTCCATACGCTGCCGCAGTGCCCGAAGCCGCGCCTTCTTCCCGGATGCTTTTTTCAATACGACCCCAGTAGAGAGTTGGGCCGCCACCGATATAGATCGTGTTTTCTTTTGACACAGGAATATCGAACATAAAAAGCAGCGGAACCTGAACCTGGGTGACGCGCAGGTCAGAAGTGTATGAAATATCGCGACCGCTGGATTTATCTGTGTACTGGTTGGTCATTGTAATCGGAAAATCGTAGGTAACGTGCGTGCGGATGCGGATAAAGTCAAAGAAAACTGTCTGTAAGCTGACACCTACGGGCACAGCGTAGACCACGGCGGATTGCGTGTTGATAGAAGCCTGCGGAGACGAAGCCGAGGCAGCCTGGTTAATCGAGTTCACGCTGGTGTTCATAGCGGTAACATCGCCCTGAATATATTGGTTACTCTGGATCGGGTTCGTCTGCAAACCGGTCATGAGACCGATCTGGATGCGGAACTTGGAATCTTTCACCTTCGAGCCGCTTTGCGGCGCTGTGGCAGCCGATTCTTCCACAGCCGCCGCTGCGGGGGCGGCAGCTGGGGCCTTGCCCTTACCGCGCTGTGCAAAAACGAGAGACCCAGAAAGGAGTAGAACAGCCACTGCTGCTCTGAAAGCTGAAACGAACATTAGGGCAGCTTACAGGTCGTCTCTGGTTCTTCAATCCATTTTTAGCCCGTGAATTTCGTTTGCGGCCTGTGTCAGAAAATAATTCAAGCAGACATGTCATATCCTTTACTCAGCAAATTTGACCCTGAACTGCACGCGGCGATCACAGCAGAAGATAAGCGCCAACAGTCGCACCTCGAGCTCATCGCCTCAGAAAACTTCGTGTCGCGCAACGTGCTCGAAGCCTATACGTCGACCTTGACCAACAAGTACGCAGAGGGTTATCCTGGTAAGCGCTATTATGGCGGTTGTGGTCCGGCGGACATGGTTGAGACGATCGCGATCGAACGCCTGAAAAAACTGTTCGGCGCGGCATACGCCAACGTACAGCCGCACAGCGGCGCCTCGGCGAACCTTGAGGCATTCTATTCGCTGATTTCCCCTGGTGACACCTTTCTCGGCATGGATCTCTCGCATGGTGGCCACCTGACACATGGCAGCCCCGTGAATTTTTCGGGTCTCTACTACAAACCCGTGGCGTATGGGGTTGATCCTGTTCACCACCGCATCGATTTTGCTCAGGTGGAAAAACTTGCAATCGAGCATAAACCCAAAATGATCATCGTCGGCGCTTCAGCGTACCCGCGGATCATTGATTTTGCCAAATTCCGTGAAATCGCCGACAAGGTCGGCGCAAAGGTGATGGTAGATATGGCGCATATCGCTGGTCTTGTTGCCGCAGGTCTGCATCCTTCACCGCTGCCATATGCTGACATCGTCACGACCACCACTCACAAAACACTGCGTGGCCCGCGTGGCGGCGTGATTCTCACGAACGACGAAGAGCTGAGTAAAAGAATCAATTCGCGCGTCTTTCCCGGCGCGCAGGGTGGGCCGCTCATGCATGTGATCGCTGCGAAAGCGGTGGCTTTCGGCGAAGCACTGAAACCGGATTTCAAACAGTACCAGGCAAATGTCATCGCCAACGCACAGGCTCTGGCCGAAAGGCTCGCACAGCGCGGCTTCACCCTCATCTCAGGAGGTACAGACAACCACCTGCTGATCATTAACACTTTTGACACGAAAGGCATTACGGGAAAAGACGCCCAGCTGATGCTTGAGGCAGCGAATATCACCACGAACAAAAATATGCTGCCTTACGACTCGAATAAACCCGCCGTCACGAGCGGTATTCGCCTCGGGTCACCCGCGCTGACGACACGTGGTTTCGGCAAGGCAGAATTCACTGAAGTCGCTGATATCATTGCGGATGTACTCGATCAGAAAGGCAGCGAGGCTGCACTCGAAGCCGCCCGCGCCCGCGTTGGCAAACTCTGCACAACGTATCCAATGGATGCGTTCCGCCTGGGTGACTGAGGCCGCTGATTATTTAGAATTACGACTTATGGGACAGAAAATCGCAGGCTCCGGATATCCCACTCTGCTGACGGCAGCTTTGTTCTGCGGCACCTGGCTCGTTGCTGCACCACTCACCGTAACCGAAAAAAAGGCCGTGCGCCGCGAAATGATTGAAATGGATATCGCCGTGCGCAACCTGACAACCATCGTTGCCACGGGCGATCGCAAGATGCTCGACGACTCGCTGCAGCGCCTTGTCGGCTGGCAGATGAAAGACAACCCTGAACTTGGCAAGACGCTGCGCAATGTGATCGCACGGTGGGATCAGTCGGGTGCCGGTAAATTTGCGACTCAGGTGCAGCGCGAAGCACAGGCAATGCGCGCCTATGCAGGCGGTCGCGGCAAATTCAATACACAGGACTGGTCGCGCACCACGCAGGGCCTTGGCAAAATTCTTACCAGCTGCCAGGGCTGCCATGAAATGACACGCAAGGAAAACCCATGAAAAAATTCTACGAACGTTACTTTGCCTTCCGCGAGGCAATGCATAATAACCGTTTCATCGGCAGCATCTTTTCGCTCGCGGGCCTCGTGGCCTTTGTCTTTGCGATCAAAACCAGCGTGCTCGACGCAAACAATATTCCGTCGCCGTCGATGGAACCGACGCTGATGATCGGTGACTTTTTGTTCGTGAATAAGATGCGCTACACGATTGACCTGCCTTACACGAATATCCACCTGCTTCGCCTGTCATACCCGAGCAGGGGTGACATCGTCACCTTCACACCGCCGCAGGATTCAGAAACATATCTGAACAAGACTCTCGTCAAGCGGGTTGTCGGTGTTCCGGGCGATGTGGTCGAAGTCAAGAGCCATGAAATTTCCATTGCAGGAATCAAATATCCTGTAACGATGACGGAAAATGCCGCCTTACAGAAAACACTGCAGGATGGCAGGACTGCCGAAAGTGAACAGCTCTTCAAAGAACGCATCATTAATCCGAAGACCGGGGAACTTATCGTTGAACATTACATAATGAAGAGCAAGGTAAAGCGGTTTAATCTGTCAACGAATGAGGATGTCGAAACCGCCATGTCGAGCCCGGGCAGAAAATGGATAATTCCGGCAAATAAATACCTGATGATGGGTGACAACCGGGATCACAGCTCCGATGGCAGGGACTGCCCCATGGTTGAGAAAAAGCATCGCGACGCCTGCTTCAAATTTAATGAATGCCTCTCGGAGCAACGCAATGCGTCGAAAAGTGAAGCGGTATGCAGGCATATCTATGAAGACGCTGCTGGCCCTACCTGGGGCCTCATCGATGCCGAAAAGATTCACGGAAAAGTATACCTGTCCTATCTTTCGTCAATTGGGGCAGCGGTGGCAACACGAGCCGAACTGATTCTGGAACCCGTGGGGGAGTACCATCACCGGCCGCTTCTCCGGCGTTCATGTCCGTTAAGAGAATTTTCAGAAGGATCTATCGACGGCTGATATATAAAGAAGCTATGCGGTCTTTGCTGCGCTCCATTTTTCCCTTAAGCCGTTAGCGTCTCATTGCGGGTGGTGCAGTCGTGGCGCAAAGCTCGCGCATCGGGGCCTGTGCGCGCACTCGAGCGCCGGGCAGATTGAAATACGCGCCGTCACCGAAAAAACCGGGGATTTCGACGCCAATGCCGCTGAACCGCTGACGGCTTTCGACTGCGAGAAAACGGCATTGCACAAAACTCACTGCAGAGCGAAGAGACAGGGGTGCCCGAATCCAGCCGCACCGTTATTTTGGCCGACCTCAGCCTGTCGCCGAGCCGCAGGCAGTCGGCAATTTCAAGCAGGCGGCGTCAGATTACCGATAAACTCTCAAACCATACCCTCGTCGCGCTGATCGCATTTTTCACCGTCAGCGTTTACCGCGAACTCAATTTTACCTGGCACCGCGAACTGCTGCGCCGGAAAATCCATGCTATGGGCTACACGGGCAATCGCACGATGCTCTACGATGCGATATCGAAGCGCACAAAATGTTCGCGACAATTGACCGCAAGGCAATCATGTTGCCTACCGACGGCAGCAGAATGCCTCGGCGTGTCACGGATTGCCGACCCCGTCGATCTCTATACTGCGCATCCGGTGCCGCTCTTTGTCGCGGGTAAACATCTTCAAGCGCACGAAGGCGAGAGCTTATGCGCTGTTCGGCTCGTGAGGCTCGCGCGCATTTCGGTGGCGATGCTTTCCGCGCACAGGATGCACAGGATCTCGGTAAGGTTTTCCATTACCTGAGCAAGCTCAGAGCACGCGAATACAGGCTGCGTTATCAGACGGCAAAACCCGGGGCGACTCTCGACCTGGAAATCGATGTTCCGGAATTCATCGCAGAACCTGATAAAACGGCACTATTCCGTCGGCCACGCCGCAGCGCGCGGAGCGACGACCGAACCGGCTGCAGAAAAACCATTTGCGGCGGGCTTTACTCATGAGTTTAAGGATGGCGTTGAAAATCTGGTTTCGCTGATTGCGCTGTTTGGATTGTGGTGGATAATCATGCTGTTTTTCCGCCGCTGTGAAACGCGTCAAAGTCGAAAATGCTGCCCCGCAAGCCTATCGAGCTACAGGATATCGTGCAGACTGTGGAGCGCAAGAACGATACGAAACGGGCGGCGAAACTGCCGCTCGACCACCACCATGCGTGGCTCGTGAAAAAGAAGGCCCGCACACAGGACGCAAATAGCAAGCTCAATTGGCACGTGGTCACACTCGGTTTCCGACGATAATTCCATTGTCATCGACGCATTAACAACGTTTCGCCGCGCCATGCAAAAATCGAGCGCCAGGCGCGTGTTTGTCCTGTTCGATCGATGTCAGAAAACGGCACCCACCTGAACGGTAAAAAAATGCCGCCGCCCCAAAGAACTTAATGATTTCGACGAAATCGGTCTCGGCAGAACGAAACTGATTTTCCGCAAGCCTGGAGCGCGTCTAAGCGCTGAATACCATGAAAAAGAAAACTGTAAAAAAGCCAGCTAAAAAGCGGCGTCCACGGCCCGGCTGAAATCTGAAGGCAATGTAAAAGCCGGCTATTCGATCGAGCTGAGAAAACTCCGGCTCGGCAAATCTGAAATTATCCTGCTCGGCACCGCGCATGTCAGCCGTGAAAGCGTGGAAGACGTCTCGCGCGCAGTCGGGAAAGAGAACCCGATGCGGTATTGATCGAACTCGACGAGGGCAGGGCGGCGCAACCTGCAGGATCCTCGATTCACTGAAGCGCATGGACATTGTGCAGGTGATCAACCGGGAAAGATTTACCCGTTTTCTCCTCGATTCTGCTGTCGATCTTCCAGAAGAAGATGGGCGACCGCCTCACGTCGGCCTGCGCGATGAATTCCGCCGCGCGACGAGATTTCGTCCAAAGAAAATTGCGCACCATTTTATCGACCGTGAAATTCGCATCACACTGAAGCGCGCATGGCAGAGCGTCGGATTATGGGGTAAAACTCAGGCTCATGAGCGAACTTTTGGCGTCTCTTGTTTCTGGAAAATGAAAGACGACATCGAGAACCTGAAAGAGAAAGATGCGCCGTACCGGTACTGACAGCCTGCCCGCTTCGTTCCGTAAGATACGCGAAATCATTATCGATGAACGCGACCAGTACATGGCGCAAAGTCCGGCGGCGACCTGACGCTGCACGCGGAGCACAAACCCAAACGCGCACTGGTCGTGATTGGCGCGGGTCATTTGCGCGGCCTCGAAGAGGCGCTGCAAAACGAACACGACATGGCAAAGCTCACACACGTTAAGCCGCCGCAGCTATGGAAAACCATAACTGCGTTCCTGGCGCCAATCCTGATTATTGCGGGCATTCTGACGTATTTTACCGTCACTGGCAGCAAGAAGATCGATGTCGCTGAGACACTGAAGACCTGGATCATTATAAAATGTTCGGTGACGGCGGTCATGACCGCTATCTGGTCGCCGCACCTTCTGGCCTGGCTCGGTGCTGTCGTTGTTTCACCGGTCAGCACATTCCTGCCGATTATCAAATCGGGCTGGGTGGCTGCTCTTTTTGAAGCCATTTTCCGCAAACCCGAGGTGACAGATTTTGAATCGATGGCCGAGGCCACGACGCGGTTTAAAACTTTTTACCGCAACCGCATTTTCCGCATTTTTGCGATTTTTTTCCTGGGGCAGTTTTCGAGCTTTATCGGTTACTGGGTGTTCATCTGGTACGTGCAGCGAGCAGGCTGACCGTTTCATCGATTAGGCCGCCGAAACTGCCATTGGTCATAAAACAGACGACGTCGCCTGTTTTGAGTTCATTTGCGACCTGCTGAGCGCGACCGGCGTCTGAAAGCAGGCATACCGTCTTGCCGGCGGCGGTTAAGTCGGATTGCAACTGTTGCAGGTTCAGGCGGTCATTTTCAGCATATTTTTCCGCGCGGTAAATTTTATCCACAAAAACAACATCCGCTTCTTTCAGCGCAGCCACCAATCGGTCCTGGAAAAATTTTCGCACCATTGTATTGCTGCGCGGCTCAAGAAGAACTACCAGCCGGTGCTGCGGGTAAAGCTGCCTGATCGTTTCGAGGTTGGCGGCAATTGCGGTCGGGTGGTGCGCAAAATCTTCCAGTACGGTGTAATCGGGGGTGCTGAGGCGTTGTTGCATTCTGCGGCGCACACCCTTGAAGCTGACCAGCGACTCTGCATACGCCGCAGGCGTGACGCCAACCCCCGCAAGCAGCGCAGCGGCCGCAACGATGTTGAGGGCATTGTGTTTTCCAACTAGAGTCGATCTGACCGTATAATCTGTGTTTGCATGGCGATAGTGTACAGCCATGTCTTCGGTAATTTCATAACCAGTCAGGCGAAAATCCGCCTGTGCGCTTTCACCAAATGTGACAACGCGCGTCTTTGCATTCGCCGCGAGGCGCATGCATGATTCGATATCGGCATTGGTGACCAGCAAGCCATTCTGCGGTATAATTTTGATGAGCCGCGCAAAGGCAGTTTCGACAGCGGCGAGGTCGGCAAAAATATCGGCGTGGTCGAATTCAATGTTATTGATAATCACATGCGTCGGCCGGTAAGACAGAAACTTTGGGCGTGGATCAAATATAGAGGTGTCGTATTCGTCGCCTTCAATGACAAAAAAATCGCCCTTTCCGACGGACGCCGTCGTGGCGAGGCTTTCACAGACACCACCCACCATGTAGCCGGCGTCGATGCCGGCACTTTTCAGCGCATGCGCGACGACCGAGGTCGTGGTCGTTTTGCCGTGCGTGCCGGCGATCACGAGAGAGTTACGCCGGCCGATCACTTTCTCCGCGATAAACTGCGGCAGCGACACGATGTCGAACCGCCGGTTGAGCGCCTCCTCGAGTTCCGCATTGCCGCGCGAAATGGCATTACCCAGCACCACCAGGTCAGGGGGGGGATTGAGATTTTCTGCCGCGTATGCCTCTTTGAACGGCACTTTTGCCCTGATCAGTTCGTCAACCGTCGGCGAATACAGATTCTGGTCTGACCCCGAAACAGAAAAACCCAGCTGCTGCGCCATGATCGCCGCGCCGGCCATCGCAGTTCCGCCGATACCGATAAAATGCACGCGTGTCAGTTTTGAGCCGCTGGTTGCCTCAGACATGACGGCCATATGCGCTGAAGCACACAGGATGAAAAACTCTTGCGCAAGCGATGGACTTCGGGGATTTTGCTGTATGAGCCGAGCCAGCAGAAAAGCCGAACTGGAAAACATGACTGACACCAGTGGCGTCAAAATACCCAAAATAGAACTATCGATGCGCTGGAGCATCGTGTCGTTGCTGACATTATTAATCCTCTTCTCTGCCGGCCTGATTATTCTGGTGTCATATCTCGGTGGCAGGCAATCGACGCAGTTCCTGATCGATACGCTGATGGAAGATAAGGCATACCGATTTATCGACAAGGCTTCGCAGTTTCTGGCTGAGGCCAAAACCCTCGCCGGCGATGCCCGCGAGAGCACTACAAAACTGAATGTATACGCACAACGCTCCCAGGTTGAAGAAGCGCTGAAGGGTATTTTTGAACACCAACCGCATTTTTCCGCGGCCTACCTGATTCGCGGCGGCAAAGCCCTCATCGCACACCACGAGGCTATACCCGGTGCGCAGACGCAGAACCTACTGGAAGAAATCAGCGACACAGGTTCCGAAGCCGAAAAAAAACAAATCGCTGTCAGGTTTGAAGAAAAACTACTCAAAGACCCGCAAAACTTCCCGTGGACGCAGAAAATTTATGCGGAGGGTAAGAAACTCACGCCTATACACCGCACATTTTCGACTGGTGCACCGGGGCTAACCTATTGCTCGCCCGACAATGCAGCGCAGGGAATTCTGGCGGGTGGTGTGTGCATCGACGTTACGCTCGGTGACCTCGCGCTTTTCATCGGCACGGTAAAAGTCGGCGAGACGGGCAAGGCGATTCTCGCCGACAAACACATGAACATACTCGCGGTACCGCAGGAGAACCGGGACTCGGCCATCTATGTCAAAGGCGGCACGCCAAGGCTCGAGCTCAAGAATGTCGCGCAATTCGAAAACCCCGAGATTCAGGCAGCTTACGCTGCAATGCTAAAGAAGCTAAAAAAGCTGCAGAAAAATAAAAAATGGCTCAAAACGAAAAAGCCGTTCTACTTTGATTTTAAAATTGACGGCAATCGTTATGTCGGCCTCTTCGCGGCTTTTCCAGCTTACACGGGCCTCGAATGGCAATCGGGCGTCATTATTCCCGAAGACGAATTCTTTTATTTTGTCAGGCGGAACACCCGCATTGTCATGGCGGCTTCATCGGTGCTGATTCTTCTCGCGGTTGTTCTGGGATATATCTTCTCCAGGCGACTGGCGCGACCACTCAGTGAACTCTCGCATGAAATGGACAAGATCCAGAGCTTCGATCTCGATTCTGATAAAACCATCGTTTCATCGATCACGGACGTACAGAACATGGTCGTATCTTTCTACAAAATGCGGCAGGGCCTGAGATCCTTCCGTAAATTTGTGCCCGCCGACATCGTGAGACAACTGATCGCGCAGGAAGGTGATGCACACCTGCAGGGTGAAAAGCGTGAGCTGACGATCCATTTTTCCGATATCGAGGGTTTCACCACCGTCTCCGAGAGCCTGGCTCCCGAAGACCTGGTGGTGCTGCTCGCCGAATACCTCGGAGAGATGAGCCGCATTATCGGCGAAGAACACGGCACCGTCGACAAATACATCGGCGACGCCGTGATGGCTTTCTGGGGCGCCCCTCAACCGCTGCCAGAACATGCAATCCATGCTGCGAGGGCTGCGCTGCGCTGCCAGGCTCGCCTGATTGAGCTCGAACAGAAGTGGCAGGCAGAGGGCCGGCCGGTTTTTCGCGCACGTATTGGTCTCAACACCGGTGAAATTATCGTCGGCAACATGGGTTCTGCCGAGCGGCTCAATTATACTGTGATCGGCGATGCGGTGAATCTCGCGAGCCGTCTCGAAGGCATCAACAAATACTATGGCACGCGCATCATGCTCGGTGAAACTACGCAGAAACTCGTCGCCGGGCAGTTCGTGACGCGGCTGCTGGATTTTGTCGCGGTCAAAGGCAAGAGCGAAGCCACGCGGATTTATGAATTGGTGGGTGAGAAAGGCAAGGTAGATGCCGTGATGCTCGAATTTATCCAAACCTTTGAATCTGCTATCGGTGAATACCGTGCACAAAACTGGGACAAGGCGGAATCGCTGTTTCGCTCGGCACAGAAACTCAGGGACGATGAAGCCTGCCGGTTGTTCCTCGAACGTATCGCAGAGTTTCGCATGAATCCGCCCAGTGCTGGCTGGTCGGGTGAATACGTGATGACCACAAAATAGCCCGGATGCAGCAGGAAAGAATTGCCTGCCTTGCACTGCACCTGTCTGGTAAGTTTCTCACCGAGCGCGTAAGGCGACAGTATGAGATTGCCGGCAGCGCTCTGAGTCTTGCCCGTGTTTTGCTTGCGGAACGCTGTGAATCGGCACTCACTGCCGCCGCAACTTGCCTCAACGCGCTCAAAGACTGCAGCACCATCTGCCTGATCGACGCGGATTATCCCCGCCTGCTCGCTGAAACCGACTATGCCCCCTTTGCCCTGTTTATCAAAGGCAACCGGACAATCCTCTCTGACAAGCTGGTATCGATTGTCGGCACACGCGAGCCCTCAGACGCAGGGCGTAACGCCTCAGCGGCAATCGCGGCCTTCTATGCACAGAGTGGATGCACCATCGTGTCGGGTATCGCGCGCGGCGTCGACAGTATAGCGCACCACGCAGCACTCGCTGCCGGCGGCCGCACCATTGCCGTTTTGCCCAATGGCTTCGACCATGCTTATCCACTTGAAAACCGCGATCTCTACGCTGCGGCAGCCACTTCTGACCGGATTTTACTGGTTTCGGAATACCCACCCGAACAAAAACCGCAGAAACACCATTTTGTGCGCCGGAACCGCATCATTGCGGGTCTTGCAGAAATGACAATTTTCGCCGAAGGAGACCGGAAAAGCGGGGCAATGATTACCGCGAACTATGCTCTCAAAGAAGGTCGCGAAGTGGCTGCGCTGGGCCATAAAAGCCTGCGCAACAATGCGGGCGGTGAAATGCTGTGCGCTGAAGGCGCCATCGATCTCACCTCCCGCTTTTTGCCCAGCTGACTTTCGGTTTACAGCGCGTTTCGGCTCACAAGCTCAAGCAGGATTCGCACAGGTATGCAGGCGCTTGCACAGATCTATATCCGCCAGATGCGCTTCGATGAAGCAAAACACAAGCTATTAAGCGAAATCGAGAAGCATTTCTTTGCAGGCCAGCACGAAGTAGAAATTATCCACGGCATCGGAAATTACATATTGCGCAAAATGGCGCTTGCCGAACTCGCAAAACTCGACTACGTGCGCGTCACTGAAGACAATTTTAATCCCAACCCTGGTTCTCTGAAAGTGACGTTGCTGATTCCAGACCCGGGTGTGCTGGCGAAGTACCGCTGACCGCGCACCTTACGTGCCGCGGTTCCTGTTCACGTAATCGAGCGATTTAATGATGTAATCGGTTTCCAGATTGATGCGAGTGCCTTCGCGCCAATCGCCGATGTTCGTTTTGCGAACTGTTTCGGGAATAATCTGCACGCGAAAGCTGTCGGGCGCGGATTTCTCCATGACAGTCAGGCTGATACCGTCGAGAGTGACTGAACCCTTCGGTATGATATACGGCGATTTATATTCGAGCCAGATATCCAGCGAAGACGTATTGCGAATCTGTGCGACTGTTGCCATGCCTTCGACATGACCCTGGACCAGATGGCCCCCGAGACGATCGCCCATTCTCAGCGCGCGTTCGAGATTTACCCGCTTGCCTGGCACAAAATCACTGAAATTGGTGATACCGAGAGTTTCAGGAATCGAAAAAATTGTGAATTCTGTCGCCGTGAACTGCTCGATAGTCTGGCAAGCGCCTGAAACGGAGATACTGTCGCCGATCTTGGCATCCGAAAGAATATCCCGGCAGCCTATGGTGATACGCCAGCCGCGGTCTGACTTTTCAATCCGCTTTATTTCACCGATTTCTTCGATCAGACCGCTGAACACATATCCTCAATATTAGCGGGCAAAGGGACTCGAACCCTCTCTAAAAGCTTGGAAGGCTTTTGTGCTACCGTTACACCATGCCCGCGGGGTACTATAATAATACGCCGCACACCACCAGACCGGGCATTAAGCCCTAGAAAGTCTGGTGGAAATGACGTGATTCGTTATAATCCACGTCGCCTGTCGGTGCTTCGTTGCCTTTCGAGAACGCTTTGAAGAACACGATACCAAATGCGCCCACCGCACCGATGAATGCACCGATTTCCAAAGGACCCACCGGAAATACATTCACTTTGTTTTCCCCACCAGCATGGCCGAGTGCTGAACCATAAACCACCCAGATGACATCCACAAAGCTCATGAACAAAATGTACCATGCAACTTTGTAGATTCTTGAAGGGGTGCGCTTCAGGTCACGGGACAGCAGGATAAAGAAAGGAATAACGAAATGGAGCATCCACAGGCCGATAGTAAAGAATTTCCAAATGCCTTTCAGGCGCACTTCGAGCATGTATGTCTCTTCAGGCATGTTGGCATACCAGGTCAGCATGTGCATGCTGAAACCGATATAAGCCCAGAAGACAACAGACATAAACTGCCATTTTCCAAGATCGTGCAGGTGTTCTGCATTCACTTCTTTCAGGCCGCCATGTTTTTGGATAATCACGAGAACGATGATCATTGACGCGAGTGCGCCGAACCAGCCGTTTGCAAACATATATACCGGGAACATGGTAGTAAACCAGTGCGGTTGCAGCGACATGACGATATCGATCGAAGCCAGCATGAAAGAGTACGCAAAGAACAGCGTATAAATCGCCGAGAGCTTAACCAAGCGGGATTTTGCTGCAGCGTCCTTCGCAGTGTCCTGAGCCGCTGATGCCTTACGGATCGCATGTCCCAGATAGAACCATGCAGCGAAGTAAATTACCAAACGAATCGCAAAGAATGGCACGTTCAGGTAACCTTTCTTGTGCTGCAGAATTTCGTCGTTAGCCACGATTTTCGGGTCTGCCCACTCATAAAGGTGATTCAGGTGCAGGCCAGCTGTTACCGCGACGACTGCGATGATAATTGCGGCAATCCACAGCGGAGCTGCAAAGGTTTCGGGAATGCGGCGCAGTACGACCGACCACTTGGCCCCGGCGATAAACTGGATGGCTGCAAAGAGCAATCCAACCAGCGAAATGCACAGAATAAAGTATCCCGTGGAGAGAAGCGCCAGCCAGGCACGTTCTGTCGAGAGAATGAATCCCGCTGCGAGGGAAAGAACGCCTACGGCGGTCATTCCCCACATGATTTTAAAGTGTTTATCAGGTAGTGAAAATTTCATGCGTGCCTCATTTTTTCTTCTGCAATTCGCTCTTTATGTATGCTGAAATGTTCCAGCGGTCCTGTTCCTGTACCTGTGGCGCATAACCCGCCATAGCACCCTGACCGACAGTCGCGATGTGATAGATCTTTGAAATAGCGAAAGTGTCTGCGCGCTCATTTGCAAGTTTGCGCACACCGGCAAATTTCCTGGATACCGGACCGTCTGCATTGCCCTGTGCGCCGTGGCATGGAGCGCAGTAGATACCGTATTGCTTTTCACCGCGTTTCAGATCGACGTTTGCCGGAGCCTTGAGCTCGCGCGCCGCCAGTTCTGTATCAATATCCTTTTTGTATGGATAAGCAGTAATACCATTCACGGAAATTGTGTTCTCCGGTGCAAGCATATCATACTGCCTTTTGCCGTACTTGTCAATCTTGCCCGTATCACCCGCAGGTGAATAGTGCATATCGTCAAAGTAATGGTACTGGCGGCGTGTATCAGCACAGGCTGACAAAGCAACCACTGCTGCCGCTATCGTCGCGGCCCGAAACATTTGTACTGTCATGGCTTAATCTCCTGAATCTCAGCCGGCAAACCGGAAAGTATGCGCTCCACATCAGACTTGGTCAGGTTCGCATCGCCCAGCCAGATCGCAAAGATATCCGATGTGACACCTGGTGCAGGAATCTTGCGGCTGATTTTGCCGAGTTTACCCAGAACCAGTACCGCAACTACTGTAAAAACCGCGGCAAAGTAGATCGTGAGTTCGAACAGTACCGGAACATACGATGGCCATGCGAAGAACGGTTTACCACCATAAACGATTGGCCAGTTAAGCGCATCGATAAAGTACATATAACCCAATCCCAGCATTCCCGCCATGATACCACCCACGAAGGTGAGTGCAGGAATCCATGAGCGATGCAGGCCCATTGCATGGTCGAGTCCATGGATCGGGCACGGAGTGTAGCAGTCGAAAGACTTCACATTCGCCTGCTTTGTTTTTTCGGCTGCCTTCAGCAGGTGTGCCGGATCTTTAAAAGACGCGATAAATCCGCGTGATGCCTCTTCATAAGAGAAGAGGCCGCGTTTAATTTCTGCGATTGATAGCATATTTCCTCTTAGTGGCCGCCGGCCACTCCATGGTTTTGCTGGCTCAGCGCCGCGTTAGCTTCGTCTGCTTTGACCTCAGCCACAGCAATCGAAGGAATCGTGCGAATGAACATCAGGAACAGGGTGAAAAAGATGCCGAATGCACCTACTGTCACCGCGTAGTCTGCCCAGGTCGGATCGTATGAATCCCAGCTTGAGGGCAGGTAGTCGCGGTGCAGCGAGATAATCACAATCACAAAGCGTTCGAACCACATACCAATGTTGACCACGATCGAGATAACAAAGAGTACTTTAATGTTCGTGCGCAGTTTCTTGAACCACATGAAGTGCGGAGAAACCACGTTGCAGGTAAACATGATCCAGAATGCCCAGGCAAATGGGCCCTTCAGGCGGTTGATGAATGCATACTGTTCTATATGCGAGGCCGAATACGCGGCCATCACGAATTCGACCGTGTAGGCGAAGGAAACCATCATACCGGTTACCAGAATCACAATGGCCATGTTTTCCAGGTGCTTAATCGTGATATATTCTTTGAGTTTGAAAACTTCGCGGGTAATGATCATCAGAGTCATAACCATCGCAAAACCGGAGTAGATTGCACCAGCCACAAAGTAGGGCGGGAAGATCGTTGCGTGCCAGCCGGGAATCACTGAAGTCGCAAAGTCAAAAGAAACGATTGTATGCACGGAAAGTACGAGCGGGGTTGCGAGGGCTGAAAGCAACATCACCATCTTTTCATAGTGGTGCCATGTTTTTGCAGAACCCACCCAGCCAAGTGCGAGAACACGGTATGCAACGCTCTTCACCTGCAGCAGAAAGCCGCCGACCTTGCTCTTCGCCTTGAAGCGTTCAAAACGATCGCGCAGCGTTGCGAAGTCGGGAATCAGACCCATGTACCAGAAAATCAGCGATACTGAAAAGTACGTTGAGATCGCAAAAAGATCCCAAAGCAGCGGCGAGCGGAAGTTAGACCACAGCGGCCCGCGCTCGTTCGGATAGGGGAACAGCCAGTAAACGAACCATGGGCGACCCACGTGAATCAGGGGGAAGATCGCGGCCACGATAACCGCAAAAATCGTCATCGCTTCAGCGGCGCGGTTGATCGATGTACGCCACTTCTGACGAAACAGATACAAAATCGCTGAAATGAGCGTACCAGCGTGGCCGATACCCACCCAAAAAACGAAGTTTACGATGAAGAAACCCCAGCCGACGGGGTTGTTAATCGCAAAAATCCCTAAACCGACAACAAAGGAGTAGATTATTGTGGATACTCCAATTAGTGCCGCCAGCGCCGAAAGAGTAAAAGCACCCCACCACAATTTCGTGGGGAATGCCTCGATCGGGCGCATGACATCGTCATCCATTGCCGCGAACGGCTTGCCGATGTGGTAAACGTTATTTTCCGTTGCCATGTTCTACCTTATGCCTTTGCCTCGGAGCGGTTTTTTACCCGCACCATATATTTTACTGAGGGCTCTACATTGATCTGCGCAAGAATTTTGTACGTACGCGGATTGCCGTTTGCCTTGCTGATAACGGTATCTGCACTGTTGATATTACCGAAGGTAATCGCATCCGCAGGGCACGCCTGCTGGCATGCGGTTTCGATTTCACCGTCGCGGATAGCGCGGCCTTCGACCTTAGACAGCTGGCGTTTTTCTGAAATCCGCTGCTGGCAGAACGAGCATTTCTCGATCACACCGCGTGAGCGCACTGTCACGTCAGGGTTCAAAGCGTACTGCTGCGGATCACGAATTTTATCTTCCCAGTTTTCAAACCAGTTATAACGGCGCACTTTGTACGGGCAGTTGTTTGAGCAATAGCGCGTACCGACGCAGCGGTTATATGACATGTAGTTCAAACCATCAGCGCTGTGGCCTGTCGCACCGACCGGGCAAACGTTTTCACACGGTGCATTCTCACAATGCTGGCACATGACCGGTTGGTAGAATACATCCGGCTCAACCATATCCGGGTCTGCCTTTTCAGCCGCTTCATTCTCGTAGATGTAATAGCGGTCGATGCGCAGCCAGCTCATCTCGCGGCCACGGTTGACTTCTGATTTGCCCACGGCGGGAATATTATTCTCGGAGTAGCATGCCATCACGCAGGCAGAGCAACCAGTACACTTATTAAGGTCAATGTTCAGGTTCCAGCGATAACCCTCTTCGTAGTTATGCTTTTCGTAGAGGCCCTTTGCTTTGCCGCCGAACGGCTTTTCCTCATGCTCGTGCATGAGTTCCGGCTTCTTCTCGCGGATCGCTTTTTCAAATGTCGTCAGGTCAACCTGGCGCGCAAGACCACGGATTACCGCAAATTCATAGTGGCGTTGCGTTGAGGCCAGCATGTCATATTTGCCGATTTTTTCAATAGTAACAGCGACACCCGAAGCGGCAAGCTGACCTGTAGCATAGCCCTGCAGTGCATAGGCGTTCTGGCCTTTGCCTGCACCCACTTTACCAATGTACGTCTGGCCATAACCGATCGCCATCGCGAGTGAACCACGGCGCATACCGGGTTGCACAAACGCGGCAATTTCCATGACGGTTTTGCCCGCTGTGAGCTTAATGAGATCCTGAGTTTTTATGCCGATCGTTTTCGCATCGGCTGGGCTGATCATCAGCACGTTTTCCCACGTAATCTTCGTGATCGGGTCGGGCAGTTCGAGGCGGAATGAGATGTTACCACCCACGCCGTCACCCATCTGTACGCTTTCCACCAGGTTCAGGCGATAGCCTGCCTGTGCTTCAACCGGAGGCTTGATGTCTTTCAGCGCTGCGGATTTAAAAGCGCGCGCACCGGCTGCACCCGGCGCATCAAGCAGCGCGAAGCCGCTGGCGAGAGTTTTAGCCCAAGCCTGGCCCTTAGCATTTGCTGCATGGCTTTTTTTCACCTGCTCATATGCGGAAGTATTGTCTCCTGTCAGGCGGCCAAAAATTTCCAATGCCGGCAGGGTATCGAACAGCTGGCGAATCACCGGCTGCACAATGCCATAGCTGCCATGCGCCGACGCGTCTGACCATGCTTCGAGGAAGTGGCTTACCGGCAGCACATGCGTTGAAAGCATCGCTGTGTCATTCAGATGGTAGCCAATAAAGACCACGTTTTTGACTTTTTTGAGTGCTTCAGTGAAGCCCGAAGCGACCGGCATTTCATAGGCTGGGTTTGCGCGATCGATCACCAATGTATCTACCTTACCAGCTTTTATCTCTGCGATCAACGTTTCGATGGCTGCAACTTCGCTTACCGCGCCATTTGCTTTCATCGCACCTTTAGTGCTGACAGTCTTGCCTTCGTTACCGAGAATTGCATTCAGCATGTTCACTGCGATCTGCAGCTCACCAGGAACGAGTGTGCGTGTATTCACGCCGCCGCCGACGACCAATGAGCGGCCTTTGGCTTTTTTCAGCTCTTCAGCGAGTTCGATGATTTGCTTTTCTGCGAGGCCAGTGACTTTCGCCACGACGGCCGGTGTATATGCCTGGATTGCAGAACGCACTGCACCATCACCTGCGAGTGGTGAACCCGGCAACAGCAGATTCGCCAGGCCGAAAGCCAGAGCTGTCTGCGAACCCGCTGAAATTGCCAAGCGCTTATCGGCGTTACTGCCGGTGAGCGACATTGCGCACTCAGCGACAACGAGGCGATTCATTTTGCCCGAAGCCGGATCGCGGCGCGATGCAAATTGTTTCGTATAGAGTTCAGGCGCAAGCCATGTACCGAGGAAATCCGCCTCGAGAGAGAGAATCAGGTCGGCTTCGTCGAAGCGGTGCGCCGGAATTGTCGCGTTGCCAAAGCTGGCGCGGTTTCCTGAAGCTACCTCTGTCAGCGTACCGGTCGGGTCATAGACAACAACTTTACCGAGACGGGCACGGGCAGATTCTTCCGCCGGTGAAAAAGACGCACGCGCGAGAACCCGCGCATTGCCTTTGAGTAGGGGAGCGATCTCCTTAATCAGATCATCCCATTTTGCAGCGGTAAAACCCGAACCGTCTTTTTTGAGCGGGTTTTTGATGCGGTCCGGATCGTACAGATCCCAGATAGAGGCAAATGTGTCTGCGGTGGCTGCACCCTTAAAGAGCGGGTGAGCGTCGAGGCCTTCGATTTTGATTGGTTTGCCTTCGCGGGTTTTGACCAGAATCGGCGTTACGCCGCGCGCATCGACCTTATTGCTCGCGAAATACCGCGCCTGACCAGGCACGTATTCCATCGGGCGATCAACGTAAGGAACAATCTTTTCTACCGGTTCGCGGCAGGCAGCAAGGGCTGCCATCGAGATCGATGCGCCCATAAAAGTCAAAAAGCTTTTACGGTCGAGGTTGGCATTCATGCCACGCTCGATCATTTCTTCTACATTCGACGGGAATTCGCTCTTACCATTCCAGAGAGCAAGCTCAGCCTGCGCCTCTTCGGGCACTGTGCTTGTCTCTTCAAAAGACCGGAAGATTTTCGCCTTGGATTCTGTATCGTTTGCCATGAATATTTCCTTAAAAGTTATAAATCCGTTTAATAGTGGCAGGTATTACAGCTGATACTGACACCATGATTCTTATATTCTGTTTCGTTGCGGTGATCGCGGTGGCAATTCACGCAGAAACCCATGTTTAAAGACTTCGTCTGTTCCACCACTTTCATGCTGGCAACATCGCCGTGGCACGGTGCGCATGCCGTTTTGGTGGGCTGACCGTCTTTCAGGAGTTGCTTGATATGCGGTGCATGGGGAAAGCGCACGTGGTCTGGCAGGTTATGAATTCGCACCCACTCGAGTGGTTGCTTCTTTTCATAGAATTTCTTGATCTTTTCAACGCCTGGTTTGCCATAACCTACAGAAATGTGGCAGTTCATGCACGTATTCATGCTGGGAACACCGGCTTTCTTGCTGGTGGTTACGCCGGTATGGCAATACTGGCAATCGATACCGAACTGGTCTTTACCGTCGAATGTCTTTTGACCCGCAACACCGGCATGAATATCATGCCGGTAGGACACAGGTTGCTCGGGTGCAAAACCGATGCGCGCAGGAGGTGCCCAGATGACCCACGCCGCCAAGGCGACGAACATCACGGGGGTTCCGTATTTTAATGCTTTGAAGATTTTTGGATCCATCCGATTCAGCTCCTGCGGACTTTCTTTAATTACTTATTGCCGAGTTTGCGAACGTATTCTGCAACGGCTTTGATTTCGTCGTCTGTCAAAACACCTTTATATGGTGCCATGCCAGAACCTGTGATTCCAGTGTTTATTGTTTTAATAACGCTGGCAAGATCTGTACCGTTTTTCCATTTTGCATCAGCAAAGTTCCGTGGCTTTGGTTTCAGCGCCGCGCCAACAGGACCGTCGCCTTTACCTTGTGCACCGTGGCAGGTAACGCAGCCTTTTTCGTTATAAACGGTTTCACCGGAAATTCCGGCTGCCGCTGCGGGAGCCGCTGCCGCTGCTTCTTGCGTTTCTGCTTTTTTGCCGCATGCTATGAATGAGAGTGCAGCTAATATTAGGATTGTTTGTTTCATTTTCGGGTTGCTCCTTGGCAAAAACGGAGTCTTGCCACTTGGTCTGAGTTTGTGAACGAAATAACGCGTCACTTTTTTTTTGACAAAATCTTGACAAGCGACTTGATCTGCATCAAGCGTAACGCGTCGGTATTCTTCGACGCGTTCTTTTCCTTGGTTTTCTTGAAATCGGCAAGACAGTGATTGAGAATCACTCTCCTGTGAGCGAACTCAATCCGCTTTTGGAAAAGATGGTTTTTACCGATTGTGGGGCAGACAGAATCTTAAATGCAACTTCACGCTCTGCGCAGGTTTTGCTCGCCTGGATCAGCGCAGCGATGCCTGCCGAGTCCACATGCGGTACATTTTTCAGATCGATGGTGATCGCCGTCACGCCGGGTTCTATCCACGCAGCGAGTTTCTTCTTCAGCTCAGGTGAGGTGAAAAAATTTAACGTACCGTCGGCAACAGCGGTGATTGAACCGGCAGAATAGCGTATATCAAAGTAAAGCTGTTCAGCCATAATGGACGTGTCGTTAGGTTCGTTAGCCGTGGGCTGTAAAGCAGCATTGTATTCCGCCCGTACTCTGCTGAGTCCGGGCAGATTCGCTGTTCAACCTGTTTAAGACGCGAATTCATTCCTTACAAAAGAATTCGCAGTGGATCTAATGCCCGACGGGTATTTCAGATCTGGAAGATTTATGGAAAAAGAAAACAAAAAAGAAAAAAACCCATGGGAGCATACGATTGCGCTGCCGCAAACCGTCTACCCGATGCGCGCAGATCTCGCGAAACGCGAGAATGGCATTCTTGCACTTTGGAAGAAAGAGAACCTGTTTCAGAAGATCAATGCCACGCGTAAGGCGGAGAATGCACCTCTGTTCCTGCTGCACGACGGCCCGCCCTATGCAAACGGTGAATTCCACACGGGCCATGGCCTGAACAAGGTACTCAAAGATATCTTCAATAAATACAATCTGCTGCGCGGTCGCCGTGTGCCCTATGTGCCGGGCTGGGACTGCCACGGGCTGCCGATTGAGCTTGCCGCCATTAAGAAACTCGCAAATAAAAAAGACGGCTCTGACAAAGATCCAATCCGCATTCGCAAAGCCTGCCGCGAATACGCAGCCGAGTACATCAGGATCCAGGCAGAAGACCAGACGCGCTTTGGCGTCTTCTGGGATGATTCGGATGTAAAGACTGCGCCCAGCAATGAATCGTCATTGTTTTATGCGACGATGTCGCCCAAATATGAGGCGTCCATTCTCAAAGCGTTCCGCGACCTGTTTTTGAAAGATCTCATCTATAAAGGCAAAAAGCCGGTCTATTGGGATGCGACCACGGCGTCGGCACATGCCGAAGCCGAGATTGAGTACCAGGAACACGAGTCTCCGTCCGTTTACGTCAAGTTCCCGATCGAAGGCCAGAAAGACACTTACGTGGTCATCTGGACAACAACACCCTGGACTCTGCCAGCCAACCTTGCGGTCTGTTTCGGGGAAAAAATCGAATACGTGGCAGTGACCACAGAACAGGGAAAACTCCTGCTGGCTAAGGAGCTCGCGCCCAAAGTGCTTGAAGTGGCCGGACTCAAAGTCTCAGCCGAAACGCCGGTTTCGATTGCGGAAATTCAGAAGCTAAAAGTTCGCCATCCGTTCATCGACCGCGAGTCGAAGGTCGTGTTCGGCGACCACGTCACAGTCGAGGCCGGCACCGGTATCGTGCATACGGCACCCGGTCATGGCCAGGACGACTACAATGTCGGCCTCAAGTACGGTCTTGAAGTGCTCTCACCGGTCGACCACCGCGGGCGCTACACGAAAGAATTCGCCGAGATGGAAGGCAAAAGCGTTTTCGACGCTAATCCGCTCATCATTGAGAAGATGAAGGCGGATGGATCACTTTTACACGCCTCGACCTTTAAACACCAATACCCGCACTCGTGGCGCTCGCATAAGCCACTGATCATGCGCGCAACTCCGCAGTGGTTTTTGAAGATTGATCCGCTGCGCGACCTGGCGCTCGAAGAGATCAAAAAGGTCGAATGGATTCCCGAGTGGGGCGAAAGCCGTTTCACTGCAGCGGTCAAAACCCGGCCCGACTGGTGCTTAAGCCGGCAGCGCTATTGGGGTGTGCCGATTCCGGCATTCCAGTGCAAAGACTGCGGCCATGTGCACCTCGACGAAGCTTCGCTCAACCACGTGATTGCACAGGTAGAGAAGAAGGGTGTTGAAGTCTGGTATGAAGAAACCGCTGCCAGCCTGTTGCCGTCTGGTACAAAATGCGCGGAATGCGGCTCTCAGAACTTTGAAAAAGAAAGCGACATTCTCGACGTGTGGTTCGACAGCGGGGTGAGCTGGTATGCAGTGCTCAAACAGAATCCGGATTTGGGGTACCCGGCGGATGTATACCTGGAAGGGTCAGACCAACACCGTGGCTGGTTCCAATCCTCCCTGTGGCCGGCGCTGGCCTTAACCGGCAAAGCCCCATTCAAAAAGGTCGTGACGCACGGCTACATCCTGGACCAGCAGGGCAGGGCGATGTCTAAGTCTCTGGGCAATGGCATGAGCCCGCGCGCTGACATCATTAACAAGTTCGGCGCCGATATTCTGCGCCTGTGGGTTTCCTCTGAGGACTACCGCACCGATAACAAAATCGGCCCCGAGATGATGAACCAGCTGGGTGACGCCTACCGCAAGATACGCAACACATTGCGCTATCTGCTGGGCAATACCGCCGACGGAAAACAGGCGGCGGCGCTCACCGACGCAGCCATTACGCAAAAGCTGGATTTATGGGTTTTGGCCGAAGCGGCTGAGCTCACGAAGAAAGTTACCGAGGCTTACGACAAATCGGAGTTCCACCAGGTATACCACCGCGTGCTGCAGTTTTGCACCGTCACGCTGTCGAACCTGTACCTCGATATGGTAAGGGATTCGTTGTACTGCGATGCGGATCCTCGGCGACCCCACCCCCAGCCCCTCCCCACGAGTGGAGAGGGGAGCCTGGCCGCGGCGACTGAACGCCGCAACTCCACAGTCCGCACGCTCCAAATTCTGGCCGAGACCCTGGTTACGCTTTTGGCGCCCATTTTGAGTTTTACAGCCGAAGAAACGCAGCGCGTCTATAATCCTAATCAAAGTGTGTTCGAGAATGCATGGCCAGACTTGTCGCGCTTCGACAATGCGACACTGCTTAAGGAATTTGAGGAGCTGCGCAAGATTCGCGACGAGGTGAACACTGCGGTCGAGCCGCTGCGTAAGGCCGGCGACGTCGGCTCTGACGTAGAAGTTGAGGTTGAACTTCCCCACGAGGTCAGCGACGTGCAGACGCTGAACCGTTTTCTGGGTTTGTCTAGTGTGACCACTGGTTCTCCCGTCATCAAGGTGCGTAAATCAGCTAAGCCCAAGTGCCCACGCTGCTGGCTGCACCGCGACCTGAAGGCAAGCGGTCTGTGCGAACGCTGCGATGCGGTGGTGGTCAAATGAAACAAAAAATCTTCATCACCACCCCGATCTATTATGTGAATGCGCGGCCGCACATCGGCCATGCGTACACGACGATTGCCTGCGACACCTGGGCCAGGTACCAGCGCCTCGCCGGACGCGAGGTGTTCTTCTTAACCGGCACCGACGAGCATGGCGACAAAATCGTTAAGGCCGCGGCAGCCGAGGGAAAGACCCCCAAAGCTTACTGCGACGAAATTTCGGGCGCTTTCAAATCGACCTGGGAAAAACTGGGGCTTACCCCCAACGACTTCATCCGCACCACCGAACCGCGCCACAAGGCAGTCGTGCAGCAGATTCTGCAGAAGATCTATGATGCAGGCGACATCTATGCCGGCGAATACACGGGCAAATACTGCTTTGGCTGCGAGCGTTACCTTACTGACAAAGAGCTCAACGACAAGGGCGAGTGTGAAACCCATCTGACGGTGCCGCAGGTCATTTCAGAGAAAAACTATTTCTTTCGGATGCAAAAGTACCTGCCCATCTGGAAGGCTCAACTTCAACAAAACCCCTCTCACGTTGAACCGCAGGGGTTTCGAAATGAAGTTTTGGGCACTATAGATGAACTCATCAAGAATGGGGAGGATCTCTCGATTTCACGCCCCAAGACCCGATTGGAGTGGGGCATTGAGATTCCGTTCGACAAAGATTATGTCACCTATGTATGGTTTGATGCACTGATTAACTACGTGACTGCCGCCGGTTACCCTTCAGATTCATTCAATGACTGGTGGGCCAACGCACACCACATGATCGCAAAAGACATCGTAAAACCGCATGGCGTCTACTGGCCAACAATGCTCATTGCCGCCGGCATTCCGGTCTACAAGCGCCTGTCCGTGCACGGTTACTGGCTGGGCTTTGCCGACCAGAAGATGTCAAAGAGTCTCGGCAATGCGAAAGATCCGGTCGAACTCGCGGGTAAGATTGGTAACGACGCGCTGCGCTTCTTTCTCATGCGGGAAATGAATTTTGGTTCCGACGCCCGCTTCTCTGAAGAGATCATGGTGAACCGTCTGAACGCAAACCTCGCGAACGACCTGGGCAACCTCGTGCAGCGCACGCTGTCGATGCTCAAAAAATACGAGTGCGGCCCGAATCCGGAAAGCGCACCACATGCGAGTGCCGCGGGTATCGACGCGTCGCTCAAAACCCTGAAAGTGGATTACATCAAGTACTTTGCGAACTTCGAATTCCACAATGCGATCGAGACGGTCTTTATAGTCATTCGCAGCCTGAACAAGGTTGTCGACGACTACAAGCCCTGGTCGCTCGCAAAAGAGAATATGGCGGAATGCGCGCTGCTATTGAATACGCTGTTCAGGGCGATCAGCGTGATGCTGATCTACCTGAAGCCGGTGTTACCGGAAAAGACGGAAGCGATGCTGCCCCTCATGGGTGTCACCTCAGAGCAGAGCTTTCCCGAGTCTTTAGCAGAAGTGAAATTCCCGACGCAGAAGCTAGACACGTGGCCGATGCTGTTTCAGAGGATGGAACTGGAAAAAACCGTCTGAGTTAGCTATGGGCTTAAGCCCATAGCTAACTATTCTTTGCGAAGATTGCCACAACTGCGTTTTTCCAGCTACGGGCTTAAGCCCGTAGCTGGAAATCTATTCCGCCGACGGGGTCTGCAATTGGACGTAGTTCTGCAGGCCCATTCTTTCGATCAGGCCGATTTGTGTCTCTAGAAAATCTACATGACCTTCTTCAGAAGCCAGAATGTCTGCGAATAACTGCCGGGAGACATAATCACCGATCGACTCGCAATGTGCGACTGCGCTTTTCAGCAAAGGCAGAACATCGAGCTCGAGCGCCAGGTCGGCCTTCAGCAATTCTTCGACAGTTTCGCCGATGCGCAGCCGGCCGAGATCCTGCAGGTTCGGCAACCCTTCAAGAAACAAAATGCGCTCGATGATTTTATCTGCGTGTTTCATCTCATCGATTGATTCTTTGTGCTCATACGATGCGAGCTTTTCCATGCCCCAGTTTTTGAGGATCTTCGCGTGCAGGAAGTATTGGTTGATCGCAGTCAGTTCGTTTTTGAGGTGAGTATTCAGCAGTTCGATGACCTTTTTATCGCCTTTCATATCACTACTATGACAACTGCTATTAGGCTGGCGAGAAAAAAGCAATTTTCTTGACTCGTCCGGGCAGATTTTGTCAGGCTGTCCGCCATGTCCAAAGACCCCAAAGAACCCACACTCGACGGCGGCACGTACGCGCCATGGCAGCGCGAGTTCTTCAAGAACATCGATATCTTCATGCAGGCAGGCCTAAAAGAAGAGAAAGCCAAAGAACTTCTGGTCAAATACCTCAAGCTGTCCGTCGAGACGCCTATTCCGCGGGTCATGGAAACTTTCAAGGACGAAACCAAACTCGAGGAGGTCGGGGTATTTACGCAGCGCGACGACAAGCTGCGTGACTTCATGATTGAGTTTCTGACGCCGATGCTCAAGAAATTCCATATCGAAGGCGAAGAAAACCTGGCTGAAATTCTGCCGCTCCTGGGAAAATATCCGGTGACACTTGTCTCAAACCACCTGAGCCATTTTGATACCGCGGCAATCTATGGCCTGCTCTATAACCACAGCAAAGAGGCGCGCAGGCTTGCGGATTCGATGGTCTTTATCGCCGGCAGGCTCGTGTTTCTGGCTGACTTCACGCGCCTCGGACTCTATACTATCGAGAGCCTTTTGGTCTGCTCAAAGCGTGATATGACTGATAATCCGGGTATGGCCGACATGATGACGCGCATCAACATGCGCTCGTTCAGGCAGGCCGCCGACCTGCAGAAGCAGGGCAAGGTTATCTGTATCTTCCCAGAAGGGACGCGCAGCCGAACAGGCCGGCTCATCACATTTGTAGACACGGTCTACCACTATGTCATGAACAAGGTAATTGTACCCATTTCGCTGGTCGGTACCGACAAGATTCTGCCGGCCGAGAGCTTTTTGTTTCAGCAGGCGACCGGTAAGCTGGTCATCGGCAAACCGATTCTGGTCGGTAAGCTACATGGCGAAGCAGGTAAAACCTTCCCGGACACCGTGCAGCGCCTCGAAATTCCGGAGGTTGAGAACAAGAAACAGTTCGTTATCGATTCGCTGGCGCTTTTGATCGGGCAGAACCTCGACCGCCACATGCATGGCACGTACCGGAACCTGTACCTCGATGATGGTAAAACCAAAAAGAAGAATATCCTCATCAAAGCCGCGGGAACTCCGCAGGCAGAGGTGGGCATCATCGGGCACAGTCCGGGAGCAACGGCCATGGCCGCGGTACTGGCCAATAAACAGGTCAATATCCGCATTTTCATCAATGACGAGGCGAAGGCAAAGGCATTCAATGAGGTGAATACAGACATTGAAAACTTCCCGCTATTCAAGTTGCCACCCAATATTGCCTTCACTGCGGATCCCAAAGACCTCGCGAAGTGCTCTATCTACATCCAGGGCGTAAGGCCATGGGAAATTGATGCCTATTACGAGAAGATGACGCCGGTGCTCAACCAAAGTTACGCGACGATTGTCGGTATCGTCAAAGGGTTTACCGGTTCAAAATACGGACTGATTTTTGAAGACCTCGAAAAGATCCACAAAATCAACCCAGCGCGCTTTGCAGTGCTTTCAGGGGCAAACTATCCCGAGCAGATTCTCGAGCGCAAGCCAGGCGGATTTGAACTGGCAGCAGTGAATACTTCGCTGGTGAACGACCTGATCGATTTTTTCACGACGGGCTATGTATTCACGAGGCCGGCGGTGAATCCGTACGATGTGCGCGGCGTACAACTCGGCGGAGCACTTAAAAACGTTTATGCAGTGGCCGTGGGCCTGGTGGATGGCTACTATGAAAAGAACCTTGGTGGCAATAACGATTCGACGCTGTTTCATCTCGCACACCGCATTTCAGCAGAAATGGCCAATATGGTGGTTGAAATGGGCGGCCGCAAATCGACGCTCGCCGGGGTGGCTGGTATAACAGACCTGATGCTCAGCTGCTTTGGCCAGGATAGCCACGACCGCCAGTATGGCCATGACTATGTCTTTGATGTGCACGATAAGAAGAAGATTCTGTCAGGCGTCTACGGCATACGAGCGCTGCCGAAACTCGTCAGACTGCGCGAAGAAAAATACCCGATTGCGAAGGCAATACATGACGTGATCGCTGATGGTAAGGATGTCGATGACGCGATCGAACGGATTGCGCACACCTTCGGGCAGTCGCGTTCAGTACAATTCAGAGATTAGCAATCGGCAAATAGCCGCGAAAATCGGAAGCCCCGCAACTCATAAGAATGAGTTGCTCCTAAAGCGCTTCGCTGCTTCCGATTTTCGAGAAACCGGCTATTTTGCCGATTTCTCATGCAATTAAATCAACAAAGTTGATTTAATTGCTTAAACAAACGACATAATTCCACGATAATTATAACGTGGAGTATGTAGCATTTTTGTTCCTGGGGCTCGGGGTACTGCTTGTCCTCGCAGGAGTTTTATTACAAGCCAGGGACACGCGCAGCGGAAAGCTCGTCGGACTCGACAGCTATATGTCGCAGCCAAAAGCTGCGGAAAATCCACTGGCGGTAAACCTGAAGCCGCTCAAAACCAGCGCACCGGAGCCTTTTGCGCCTCCGGCAGCTGCACAGCAAATGCCGGAACCGACGATGGCTGCGCCGGTGCACCATGCAATTCCAGGGCCTTTCCAGTTTGTGCAGCCTGAGCCACCTAAACCGGTCGCGCCTGCTGCACCCGCAGTTGCCGTCAGCGTCGGGCAGAAAAATCCACGGCTTTTTGAGAAATTTGCCTATTTATATCTCGATTCAAGCCAGCGGAACGTCTATGATGGCGCGGGCAGCATTGCCGCCTTTGACCTGAGCGAAGTAAACGGCATTCGCCGCTTTGGGCGTGGCGTTTTTTCTTATGACGGTTTTGGCTTCTATTTCGACCACAATAGCGGACAGGAACGCTTTCCGCTCGCCAACCTCAAGACCGTGGGTTTCTATCCAAACTGCGTAGCGCTGACGTTCCGCACGGCGCAGCCAGTTGCTTTACTCTTCATGGAAGAAACAGAAAGCATCCGGAAAGTGCTTGAGACTTTCCGGCTCGAAAGCGCGTCATAAAACCCCGGTGTCATTAGAACACCTGTGGTGAGCGGAGTCGAACCATGAGAGCGTATGATTTCAGTACCCATAACAAGACGGTAAAGCGGGATAAAAGCCGCTACTTTTCTTACGCCTTCATATTGCTGCTGGCCGCGGCGGTTGCGGCATTTATATACTATGTAATCCTCAATTCACCGCGGATCATGTTCTATTTCCGCGAAAATAAATACTCAGAAATAGAGCGCCTGCACGCGCGCGCGATTGAAGCGATTCACACCATGCCCGTGACAACGCTTGTTGAGCCGCAGCCAAAAAACGCGCAGGCATTGCCCGGCGATGTCGGTGAATTTCTCGACCTGGCGCACGAACTGCAAAAGGATCACCGCGAAGACCCGATTCTCTATTACCATGAGGCCACGGTGCTCGACGAGCTGGTGCGCACGCAGGCCGCAGAAAACAGCGGCGTTCTGCTGGTGATGATGTTCCGTGAGTTCATCGGTCGCCCGCAATTCGCTCCCGAATTTGACCACGACCTCTGGCAAAAAGCGCTTCTGACCGGTCGCCGCGCACGCGCGCTCGGATTGCCCGACGTTCTGGCGCAAAAGCTTGCTGAATCGGAAGTCGACGTCTACCTTCTGGGCGGCAGACCCTGGTGGGAAAGTGCGCGCGACATTGTGCCCATGGCTTCGAATGCCCGCAAGATACCGGCATGGCACCTGATGCAGGCGGGCCTCGCACGCGAAACTCCCGATTTTGAACTCATCAAGAGTGCATTTGGGCTCTCGCTGGCTACTTTCGCCAAAGGCGTCTATTATATACGCTCGGGCAATTCGCCCCTCGGGATTTCGAATTTCCGCGATCTGTCGAAGAGCACCGCCGACGCGGTCGCGCGTGACCATGCGCTCTACGTGCTGGGCATGCTCAGCGGCCGCGAGAAAAGAATCCGTGACCAATTGTCTTATTACAAACAGATCCGCTTTGCTGAGTTTGCGCCAAAAAACCCTTACTTTCCCGGTGAATACCATTACCTGCTGCGCTTCCTGGGCCAGAAATCCGAAGCCGATCAGCTGATGCACGCCTGGGAAGAGATGAAAGCGCAGAAGGCAGAAAAGCCCTGATAATCGGTTGACTCACGCCCTGAGTCTTTCCATGTAGCGCATGGATATTCTTGCAAATCCGTACCTCAACGTGATGTTTAATGCCCTGATCAGCGGCGGCGCGTTTTTATGTTTTGTTCTTTCGCTGAGCACGCTGGCGCTGAAATATCCGCGCCGCTCGGTGCCTTACCTGACGATGCTTTCATTCGTGATGGGCATCACGCAGCTCTATGCCTGGTTCAATCTCAACACGATGTTCTTTAAGCCAGATTGGTTGAACTATATTTTTGTCGGCCTGAATTTTCTGATCGGGCCGGGAGTGTATTATTTCTACAAGGCAACCGGGCATGAAGACTTTAAGCCTGACCGGACTTCACAGCTCGCTTTTCTGCCGGGCCTTATCGCCACGCTGCTGATTCCGCTGATTAATCTCGTGGCGCCACAAGTCATGCCGCACGACCCCCGCCAGTATTTCTACACGGGTAAACCCAGTTTTATCGACGGCATTTTTACGCTGGCCATGCTGCACAATGCTGCCTACTATGTGAAGCTGTTCCTGGTCACACGTCCGATTCTGCGCGCCAATAAACAGATGCAGTCAAACGGCGGATTAACCGCGTTTCTGATGTTTTTTGCCATTATCACGCTCATCAACCTGTACGGCATATTTGCCTACTTGTCGAAAGACATCAGGCATTTTTATGCGGACGCGTGCATCATTACCCTGCTGATCGTTGGCTTTTTGGTGTTTGCACTGCGTTACCCGCAGTATTTTCTGCGCGTTAAGCCAGAGTAGGCAGACTTCGACGGCGCGGGGCGACCGGCACGCCCGCCCCGCGGGCACGGCGGCTCTGCAACCTATAGATGAGATAAGCCATGCGTAATCTATTCAACAAATACCGCAATATCGGCATCACCGAAAAGATGCTCGAATTTGAGAAGCGATCATATTACATCTTCAATTTTCTGCTGGCGATCACGATGCTGATTACCATCATCTATGCGGTTTTTCCATACCTCGTGTTACATATAGGGCACACCAAAGAAAACCAGTTCATTAATGGCGGTCTTTTTGCCGGTTATCTCTCCTGCATCCTTTTCGGCGCTCTGCATAAGCCACTGGCGGCGCGTCTGTTATTTACGACCCTGGTGCAGATTCATATCTTCATTTTTACTTACCTTCTGGGCTGGCAAATAGGCAACTACCTGTTTTACCTGGCCTTGCCTGCATTGCCGTACGTGATCTTTTACAACAGCAGATTTGGCGTCGCCTATGGTTTTATTACCGGTTTGATCGGTTTTGCAGCCTCCTATTATATCAAAATGACCAACTTTCGCCTGCTGGATGTACCGCAGAATGTCTACGACGGCCTGTTTTTGCTCGCGTTTAGCTCGACTTTTGCCGTGGTCTTTCTCGTCATTCGCCTGTTCTTTAAACTGTCGCGCAGTTCTGAGGTGCGCCTGCAGATCGAGAAACAAAAATCGGAACGGCTGCTACTCAATGTGCTGCCGGCAGATATTGCCGAGCGCCTGCAAAAGGGAGAAACGACGATCGCAGACCACTACAACCCGGTGGTGGTGCTGTTTGCCGACATTGTTGGCTTTACCGAAATTTCTGCGCGCACATCTCCGGGCGAGATCGTCAACCGGCTCAATGAAGTGTTTTCGCTCATCGATATACTCGTGGAAAAATATAGCCTCGAAAAAATTAAGACAATCGGTGACGCCTATATGGTCGTAGCTGGAATTCCCGTCTCGCGCGAGGACGATGCGCTGCGAATTGTGTCATTTGCCCGCGAAATCATAGAAATGATCCACGCCAACAACCAGCTGCAGCTGAGAATCGGCATCGATATTGGCGAAGTGACCGCCGGGGTGATTGGCACAAAAAAGTTCATCTTTGACCTGTGGGGTGACACAGTAAACACTGCGAGCCGCATGGAAAGCCACGGCGAAGCGGGTAAAATTCATGTGACCGGGCGCATTGCAGAAATGCTAAAGGGGCAGGTCAACGTGACTGAACGCGGCAGAATGCTCGTCAATGGCAAGGGCGAGATGCAGACTTATTTTGTTGAATGAATTTTTAGCTGGCTTGCTAAAAATTCATTCCAAGGCCGAGGCGCAGCGTACGGGCCGTGCCCTGTTCGACGGGGTCGCGGTAGGCGGTACCAGCAAGCGGATATTCAAAGAGCTCTGTGCGCGAATTAATCAGGTTAAAAATATCGACAAAGGCCCATGCGGCGTGGCCGCTCACGATGGCATCAAAACGCAGCCGTAAATCCCACGCGAAAGAGTAGGTATAGCGCCCAATGCCGGTGAGTCCACCGCCGCGCTCTTCAAATGGCACGACGATTGGCCCCTGGCTGAGCCCCGTAACCACTTTATAACCGGCGGTCGCTTCGCCGTCACGGTAGCGCAGCACATTGGTCACCGTCAGCACCTTTGCAAAACGCCGGCCAAAGAAGATTTTACCGATATAACCCCGGTCATTATCAAGGCGCCCGAAACGGTTTTCGCGGAAGTTCGGATCGGCCGTTGATTCGTTGTAGGCACCAGCGTCGTTGTAAAAAGCCCCGAGTCCCTGCGGCGAATAGCCTGCGCCATAATAGCCACCGATCGAGGCCCGAAAAATCCAGTCGCTGTCCTGCCGGCTGCGTGCGAGCGTGATTTCAGCATGCGCATAGTAGGCGTCTTTTTCGGCATTTCGCAGTTCATAAATTTCTGAGCCGCTACCAGTTTTGTCATAGACGGTCACGTTCGCACCCGCACTTGAAGAGGCAAAAACCGGGGACGTGCCGTCGGCGTAGCGGACCTCAAACAGCTTACGGTAGATACGGCCGTTGAAATTCAGCTCCAGCCGCCAGTGCCTGAAGCCTTCGTAACCAAGCGACAGATTGAGTTCTTCTTTTTGCGGCGCCTGCAGGCCCGCGGCCGCCGAGTGGTATTTGCCTCCGGTGCGTGCGCCCGCTGAAAGTTCATTCGCTTCGGCGACACCGTTGCCGTTGGCATCAGTCCAGTTATAGCGTGTGCCAGAAAGAGAGTCTTTATTGAGATAAGAGACTTCCTGCAGCGAGAAACCCATCGTGTCGTGCAGCAATCCGCCGCCGACATAGAATGCACTGGAACCAAGGTACGACTGCGCGCGGAGGTTACCGGCCGGGTGAATAAATCCGATTTTGCTGCCGGCGTCGGTGAAGCCCCAGTCGGCATGTCCGCTGACGGACGCCGAGATCTCTGAGCGCGCAGATTTGCGCATCGCGCGGATGAACGGCTGCCAGCGCAACAGGCTGTTGAATTCGGTGGCTGCCCCGTCGTAGACGGTGGCGGCAAGCGGGGCCGAGTAGAGAGTTTCCGTGAGCGTATTGCCCGGCATGGACTGTTGCCGCCTTTCCAGCTCGAAACGCGAATTTACCCCGTATTGGACATCCGCCCATTCAGCCTTCAGCTTTTTGAAACCAGAACCGTCGATGAACAGCGAATGAGTACCTTCGGGCATGATTGCCGGAGCCTGGACGAGTTGGTCGATACCTGAACGCGAAAGCCTGTCGCCGTTAAGGCGCAGGTTGCGGTATGAATAGCCGAGCGCCAGAGCGCCTTCGGCATTGTCGCTGGAAAAATCATACTGTGCGAGCGCAGATAGCTGGTCGCTCGCCAGGGTCTGTGTTTCGGCAAAATAGTATTCGCTGCCGAGGCGTGCACGCGAACGCCCCTGCACGGTGAGATTCAGCTGGTCGTTTGTCAGCCATTGCGGTTTAAGCGCACCCAGAAGCGTGAATTCACCCGCCGATTCTGCGTTTGCAAGATTGTTAAAATTGCGTCGCGCATAATAGGCGTCGGCCATCAGCGTCGCGACCGCCTTATCGCCCGAGCGGAAAACATAAGCCCCGCTGCCTTCGGCTGAGCCGGCGGCAAAACCCCGGGCGCTCACCGGTGCACCCCAGTCGCTCGCGGGTTCGCGGTCGGCAACTTTGCGCGGTATGAATGCAGGCCCGCCGATTTCAAAGGGCATGCCGAGTTGGATGGTATTTTTGCTTTCTGCGGGCGAAAGCACATTCATGTGCACACCGTTTTTGGCCACGTTGCCCGCGGCATATTTCTGCGCGGAGATCTCTGACAGCATACTGAGTGGCATGTAGATCAATGGTTCGCCTGCACGGCTCGGGTGCGATATATTCGCGCCGCCAAGATACCAGCGCTGCCATTTGTAAGATTCACCCAGCATCGAGATCTGCACATTTTCTGCGCGCGAGAGGCCTGCAGTGTCCGGATTCGCGAGAATCGCAGGCTGGTAAAAAAATTCGAGAATCGATGCAACGTGATTTCCGTTGGGTAGCGACTGTAATTCTTCGCGGCTCATTTTCCATTCAGAATTGGACACCGGCACGGAAGAGGGCGAGGCCTCTTCCGCTGCAATTGCCCCGGCTGCGATGAGCAGCAGGAGGCCGCCGCAGAGGAGCCTTAGAATTTTTGTTGCGTTGATGTTCATTTTGTCTGTGCGAGATTGTTCTGGTGGAATGTCTGCCAAATCGAGTTGTCGATCGCAATCATCTCGGAGCGATATGTTTCAAACTTATCAAAATTTTGCATCTGTTGCGCATGGATAATCAGCATGGCCAAAAGCTGCAATAGTCTGGGCTCAAAGGCCTTCTTATGGACACGCGCGGACGTGTATTCCTGGCGTAATTTCTGGTATTCGGCTTCGAGCCCCCGCGCTTCGTCGATCTTAAGCTTGCGGCGGTGGCGATAGACCCCGTTCACCTCGAGCAGAAGCGCAAAGATGCGCTCGCGTACACCCTCGCCATAGTCTTCTTCGTGCACAAGTTTCAACATCTCAAGAAAGATGCCGCCGGGCAAAAACTCCGGGTATTCGGAAACGACTTCAGGCTTGAGATACAGTGCATCGCGGTAATGCTCAAAGAAACCCTGCTCGTTGCCCGTCATATTGGCTGCATGCGCAGCCATATAATGCGCCGCTGCATTGGTCGGATGGTTGGCGAGAATGAACGACAACACCTCGCGCGCCGATGTGAAATTGGCGATCATCAGCAGGGAGTAGGCAAGTTTGAGCTGGTCTTTGAGCTGTAGCTGGTAGTTTTTTTGGCCTGCAAAGTCGCGCGCAAAATTATCGGCGATCTGCGCATGGCAGAGCATGACGACTGCCCGGCGGATGACAGAAACAGTCTGCGCCTGACTCATGTCGTGCAGCACGTCTTCGAAGGCCTTACCACGCTCCATGCCCGGCGCGAGGTTGCTCAGCCTCTCATGACGGTGCATCAGGTAGCGCGTTATTTCATAGGCCTCTTCTGCGATGGCGCGCTCGGCGGGTGAAGCGCCCGGTGCGCCATCCTTTGCGATCGGGAGATCTTTCAGCCAGCTTTCGGCAAGCCCGGCTGCACGCGGAAAATTTCCATTGAGGATTTCATCGGCGATAGCCTGCACGGGAGTGGAATCCACAGATGGGCAGAACACATATCAAAGAGGCGACGTAAAGACTTGTGGCAGCACCCGCATCAAAAATATACCACGCTGCTTCGCCGCATCAGGTAAGGCAAAAATACAGAGCGCGAGGAGCTACTTTCCCATGCAATGAATCCGAGGAATCTGCGCGCACGTGTCAATGCGACATATAGAATGCGTACCTCTTCGTCAAAATCATTGTCTCGGTGTGGTATCGAATGCTCGGCAATTCCAAACACCAGCACATTGTCAAATTCGAGACCCTTGCTTTTGTGGATGGTGAGGATTTCGCAGTTTTCAGGCTTATTGCGCTCGAGCAGCAGACGCTGCGCATTGGTGCGCACCAGAATCGCGACCCGGTCGCGCAGAGTGGCAACGAGACCCGCCGGGAGTGTATTCTTTCGCAGTGCCGCAGAGAATTTTTGCCAGGCGGACGTCGCATTCTCAGCGCGCGTATGCAGGCATACAATGTTTTTCGCCGCCGGATGCGTGGCTTTCAGGCGTTTGGGCACGAAGTCTTTCGAGCGCTTTATGAGCCCATTGCCCAGCGCAACAATATTGCTGCCGCTGCGGTAGTTATTCACGAGATACAGGCGCTCTGATGCGGGCACGAGTTTACGAAAATCACGTGTCAGGGCCACATCGGCGCCGCGGAAACGGTAGATGCTCTGCCAGTCGTCACCAACCACGAAGTATTTTTTTGCAGCCATTGAACGGATAAATTCAAACTGGTCGGGGGAAGTATCCTGGAATTCATCGACAAAGACAACGTCAAACCGTCCCTCACCGGATTTTGCCTCGGCAGCGCGTGAAATCATGCCATCGAAATCAATGCGGTGATTAACAACCAGCCATTCGTGGTAGGCCGTATTCAAAAGCTGCTGCTCCTCGTGGCTCAAAAAATCCGCTCTAAGCAGAACTTTTTCCGGTACATGCGCATATTGCATAAATAACCGGCGCGCGATTTCTGCACGTTTCACCCCAGCGTTTTTGACGAGCCGCGGTGGATTGCCGGCCTCACGGATCAATTGCCATGCCAGAGCATGTATCGTACCACAGAACCCGGGGACGGATGCCTTAAGCCGCTCTCGCAATTCATGCGCCGCGCGGCGCGAGAACGTGAGCGCCGCAATGCGTTCACTCGCATAGCCCGCTTCCATGGCGCTCAGAATCGCCGCTGCAAGCGTGGTGGTTTTTCCGCTGCCTGCACCTGCGATAATCTGCAGTGCAGGGGTATCACTGTGCCAAAGGCGTCCTGCGGCTTCGGCCTGTTCCCTGTTGAGTTTTATCCCTGCCGCGGCCAGCACAGGCTAACGTGGCAGGGCCTCGAGATGCTGTATAACCTTTTCTGCAATATTCACCTCTGAAGCGCCTTCGATGCCTTCGAGGCCCGGCGATGCATTGACTTCGAGCACCATCGGCCCGCGCTTCGATTCAATGAGGTCGACACCCGCGAAAGTAAGGCCCAGAATACGTGCGGCAATCTTTACCGTGCGGGAAGCTTCAATTGAAAGCTCGACTTTTTCCGGGATCGCGCCGCGGTGTATGTTGGCGCGGAAATCATCACCCGTGGCATGCCGGCGCATCGCCGCGATCAGGTTACCGCCGAGGATGATAGCCCTGTAATCGGCCCCCTTAGCCTCAGCGATGAACTCCTGTACAATGATTTGCAGCCCCTGATCGAGTAGCGTTTCAATAAAGCTGCGCGCTGCGGTACGCGAATCGGCAATCATCACGCCAGTGCCCTGTGACCCGGTGGGTATCTTGAGGATGTAAGGCGGTTCGCCAATCTTCAGGAAGGCCGTATCGATGTGCATCGGGTCGTCGATCAGCACGCTGCGCGGCACCGGAACTTTGTTTTGCGCCAGAACCTGCATCGTCACAAATTTGTCGCGGCAGCGCATCATCGGGTGACTGCCGTTCAGCGATTTAACATGCATCATCTCATAATGGCGTATGATCGAAAGTGTATGCTCGGGCTTCTTTTGGCCCAGCCGGGGTATGATGCAGTGTGGAGTTTCAATTTTCTGGTCGGCGTAATAGAGTTCGAGTGCGTTTCTTTCAAGGTATGCCGACATCTGCATCGGCGGGTAAACGCGCATCTTATGGCCGCGTTTAAAACCTTCTTCGAAAAAGCGCCGGGTCGAATATAGGGTGCGCGCATTGGAAAGGATGTGTATCGTCAGAGGATTTGCATTGGGCCGGGAAACAAGCGACACAGCTCAGTAATTAAGACTAAATCAGTGTGCAAAGGGGAATTCAAAGTTGATCATGCGGAATCTGGCGGGCAAAATCGGGTAAATTCGGGCCAAGGGTACGGTCGCATCACATAGCTAACAGAACTCGCTCAGCACATACTTAACAAATCAACCATTTGTCCATTTCAGGCATCGGAGGTATTCGATGCCATGGAAGGAGACTAATGTGTATGAAGAGCGGATGAAATTCGTGGTCGCCTGGAAAGAGGGTGGCTGGTCGATGACAGACCTTTGCCGGGAATTCGGGATCAGCCGGGTCACAGGATACAAGTATCTGGAGCAGTATGAATCCCAAGGGCTGGATGGACTCAAAGACCGGTCTCGGGCACCCAAAAGGCAGCCGAAGGCTGTACGACCTAAGTTGGTCGAAATGATTGTTAGGGCACGGGATAGCCATCCAACCTGGGGTGCCCGAAAGCTTTTGGCCCTGATGAAACGGCGCTATCACGGTGTCTCAGACTGGCCTTGCCCAAGCACAGTTGGCCGAATTCTTAGTCGCAAGGGGCTGACCCGAAGGCAAAAGCGTCAACGCAAAGCCGTGCCGGTGTATCCGTTATCGCATGTGACGGAGCCCAATGATGTTTGGTGCGCCGACTTCAAAGGCCATTTCACCGTGGGCAATGGTCTGCGCTGTGATCCTTTGACTATAACGGATGCGCACAGCCGCTTTCTGTTAGGCTGCAAAATTGTACCGAAGACCAACACAGAGAATACTCAGGCCATATTCACTGAGGTTTTCCGTGAATTTGGCATGCCTCACGCCATTCGAACGGACAATGGAGTGCCGTTTGCCTCAACCAGCTTTGCTGGCCTCAGTAGACTATCTGTTTGGTGGCTGAAGCTTGGTATAGGACTTGAGCGCATTGAACCCGGCAAACCACAGCAGAACGGACGCCACGAGCGAATGCACAAGACACTGAAGGAAGCCACAGCACTGCCACCGAGGTCCTCGCTGGATGACCAGCAACTGGCCTTTGACCTATTCATGGAGGAGTATAACTACGAACGGCCGCATGAAGCCTTACGGGATAAATTGCCGTCGGAGCTGTACAAGAGGTCACCGCGAGAATATCCAGAGAAGCTACCGGAAATTGCATATGCCACTCACATCGAAACCTGCCGGGTCAATGATGCTGGTAACATCGGCTACGCAGGGTTCCGCATATTTCTCTCGGGTGCGCTTGCTGGCGAACTTGTCGGCCTGGAGGAAATATCTGAAAGGCATGCACGAATACATTTTGCCTCGGTTGCCCTCGGGGTAATCGACATGTTTACGGGTAAAGTGTTGCAGTATCGAAACCCAATGCCGATAAAGCCATTATAGAATTTGGACAGAGGAATTTGTAAAGGATGTGCTGAGTCTAAAGTGTAAACTATGTGTCGGTACTCTCACAAGGCACCTCTTCCATGATGTGACATAAGATACCTTATGGGAAGTAATTGTTAACGGGTATGGCTACGGATTTTCACAGCTAAAACCCGGCGCCACCTAGTGCAGACAGGGTTTCCGGGCCAATCAATCCGCCTGCTTTCTGCGTTCAATCAGCTTCACCAAAAGCGCCGAGAGGAAATATAATCCCATCATTGGCAGCATCAGCGACAGCATCGCAAACACATCGGGCGGCATGACCACTATGGAAAACAGGCACAGAACCACGATCGCATGGCGCCAGAATTTGAGAAACAGGCCGCTCGTGATAATGCCGATCGAACCCAAGAGCACCGACACCACCGGCAGCTGAAAGCTCAGGCCGAATGCAATATGGAAGCCGGTAAAGAACGACAGGTAATCGGCGATCGTCAGATTGATCTCGGGCCTCACGCTCTCTGTGGCCGAAAGCACGATCGGCGGCGGCAGCCACTGGAACACGAGAAAATCCGCCACTGTTTTCCAGGTCACGAGGCGTGCAAACAGTACACCGCACCAGAATAGCAACACCGAAGCGATCAGAATCGCGCTGCCCCAGCGGCGAATGCCGGCTGACAGTGCCGGCGTGATGAAGCGCCAGATCTCGTAGATGATCATCGGGAATGCAAGTATGAAGCCCGCGAGCAAAAGTATCTTGAACTCGATCGCAAAATTGTCCCCGAGGCGCGTCGTCATGATTTTGACCGAGGGCATGTCGGGCAGCCGTGACTTGCGTATCAGGTCGGCCACGGGGCCCATGATGAAGCTCCACACATATTCGTAGAAAAAGTACGCGACCGTGGCAAAGACCGCAATCCAGATGACGCTGCGCATCAGGCGTTTTCTCAGTTCGCCGAGGTGCGCGCTCATCGGCATGTAGCCTTGATCCTGGCGCAGCTTCTTCAGGCCTGCTTTCGCCGCTTCTGCAGCGGGATCGTTGATTTCCTGGTCGAGTGGCATCAGGGTAACCGGCTCACAACTTCACGGTATTCTTTTGCCATTGAGGTAATGACTTCCGCTGCCGGAGTGATCTTGTCGATTTGCGCGACGCCGTGGCCGGCAGACCAGACTTCTTTCCACGATTTTGCCTCGACGTTGAGGCCTGTGTCGGGTTTAAAATCCGGATCGAGTTTGTCGATCGAGCGTTTGAGCCAGTTGGCGGGAATACCCGAAATCTTGGGCGAATACACAATTTCTTCGGGCGCTGAATCAATCAGCATCTGTTTGTATTCATCGTACTGCATTTGCCTCGGGTGTCGCGATGAGCCGCGTGCCGATATAGACTGCATCGGCGCCGAGTGCGAGGGCTGCAGCCATCTGCTGGCCACCCGAAATAGCACCCGAGGCGACAACCGGCAGTTCGGGGATTTCTTTTTTGAGATAAGGAATAAGGGCGAATGGGCTGATGGCCCCTGCGTGGCCCCCTGCCCCCTGAGCGACGGCGATCAGAGCATCGGCGCCGCATTTCGCTACGATATTGGCGTGCTTAAGTGTAGTCACATCGCAGAACACCTTCGCTCCGACTGACTTGGCTTCTTTTACAATCGAGCGCGGCGAGCCCAGCGACGTGATCAAAAGTTCGACCTTAAACTCGAGGCAGAACTCGAACTGGCGCATCCAGTTTGGGTTGTGTTCTTTGTGCAGAATCAGGTTGATGCCGATCGGCTTATTCGTGCGCGAGCGGATCTCGCTTAAGCCCGCACGCAGCTCTTCTACGGTGCGGTAATTCAGGGCCGGCATCGTACCGATGCCACCGGCATTCGACACCGCGCAGACGAGGTCGGGATACGACACGAGAAACATGGGCGCACCAATGATCGGTAAGTCGATGCCCAGCATCTGCGACACGGCAGTCTTTATCTGCATGCGGTTATTTTGGAGTCGGAATCACCGCGTAAATGAAGTATCTCGGCAAATCTTCGGCCGATTTATGTGGGGGCTATGGCCCCACATAAATCGGCCTTATCCTAACGAGGCAATATAATTGCGTAAAAAATCGAGGTTTGTTCTTTTTTACGGCCGATAGCAGTACAATCTCAAAGAAATCTTTATTGGTACTGTAGAGTTTGATCATTTTTGTTGTTTCAGACTGGTTTAGCTGGTCGGCCTTGTTGAGGCATAAAATCGTCGGTATGTGGCGTTCGCGCACAATTGCGGCAATTTCTTTCTCTTCTTCGCCCAGTTTACGCCGGCAATCCATCATCAGGCAGATCGCTTTGATACCCTGTCGCGTCGTGATGTAGTCGGCGAGAAAGGTGGCGAAGCGTTTACGAAAGACCGCCGAGCTCTGCGCATAACCGTAACCGGGAAAATCCGCGAGGGTGAGACGCGCGCTGTCTTCTTTGTCGCTGCCGAGCTGGTAGAGTTGAATGAGCCGGGTCGAGCCGGGTTTCGACGAGATCTGCGGTGGTTTTTCTGTTTGCAACAGTGCGCGCAAAAGCGATGACTTGCCGCTGTTTGAGCGCCCGAGAAAAGCGATCTCGGCGTTGGTCACCGGCATTTCGGCGACACTGCTGAATTTACCGATCGGCTGCGCGACAAGCCGGTGGTTATCTGCGAAAACTGCTTTTCCCGTAACCATCTCAGGCCGGCTTCGGTATTTTACCGGTCTTTTTCAATTTTACATAATCGCTGAGGATTTGCGCGTGATCGAAGGCCATTTCCTTTGGCAGCTTGCGGATATCGAATACCTGCAGGTTCTTCGCGTCATCGGCAGCCTTAGGCACTCCCTTAGCATCCGCGATAAAGACCGTAGAAATGGTATGGCGGCGCGGGTCGCGCGCGGGATTGGAGTATGCATAAAGCATCTGCTTCAGATTCACATGGAGGCTGGTTTCTTCGAGCGCCTCGCGGCGCGCAGCATCTTCGAGGCTCTCACCGTAGTCGACAAAGCCGCCGGGAATTGCCCAGCCGAAAGGCGCATTGCGGCGCTCGATCAGCACAATACCCCCTTTCATTTCGATGATGATATCGACGGTGGGTACCGGGTTGCGGTAGGTCTTCTCTTTTTTGGTGAGTTTCTTGAGAAAGTTAAACATCAGAGGTATTGTATTGTGAGGCCTTCGCCTCGAAAATACAATACTTTATTGAGCGGTTGCGGCAGGCGTGCTTAGACGCACCCAGATCCTGAACTTACCCTGTTGGTCTTCGTGCCACTCGACACCGGCGTCGCGCAGCTTGAGTTTGAGCCGGTATTTTTCCAGGTCGAGCAACCTGCTCTCTTTCGTCACGGTATGAGTCTCGTTGTTTTGCATTTCCGGCTCCTGATATAGTATCGGGAGCGGCAGGGGGCGAAATTGAAATTCCCGGAAACTGTTATGTCGCATGTGGCAGGCAGGGCAATAAGCCAGCTTGCTTCATGCGAATTTACCCAATGAGGCGCTGCGGCGGAAAAAGCGGTTCACACGTTCTTCCACGCGTGCATCTTCGGTAAGCACGCCTGCGTGGTGGTGTTTGCTGCGCGCGTCGATGATGAGCGCACCCTTGCAGCCCCAGTGTTTGTTTTCGATCGAACTGTCGACGCCATAGATGTCGCGCGCGGGGTCTGAACGTGTGAAGGTCACCCAGAGCAGGTTGTCGAGATTTTTTGCCGTGAACTGTGCGTCGTCGGCAATGACGATGAGCATAATGCCCTGGTTGTGCAGGTCGCGCGCCGCCGACGCAATCGAGCGAATCTCAAATTCGGCGCTGCGGTAATCGCGGAAAACACTGCCGCGAATCACCAGAATTCCCGGCTGTGCGAGCTGAGCGTCGCGGAATTTATAGCGCGAAAACTCGCGGCCTGAGAGTTCGGTCGCAAGTTCGCGCAGCTTTTTGCCATAGGCAGCAATCACCAGCTTCGAACCTTCGTGCAGTCCAGCACCTGTATAATCCAGTGAGTCCATCGTGGTGCGTGTCTGAAAATGCAGGTCGCGCGTGAAATCGACGCGCTCGAGAATATGGCGCAGGAAATCGGCGACGCGGTGAACCGAAACGCCCTGCCCTGCTTCGTCTGCAGTGATAAAGAGGTATTTCGCGAGCGACATCTGGTTGAAGCCGAGTATTGCATTGGCCTGCGTGAGAATCTCGCGCGGCTGTGGTGGCATATAAGGCAGATAGCGCTCAGAGCCCAGAGCCAAAAGCAGCGGATGTACTCCCGCTGCGTCGACTGCATGCACTTCTTTGACACCGGGCAGCTCCGTCGCGATCAGATCGTGCGTCAGGTCGTGTATCAGGCGGCCGAATTCAGAATCTTCCTGCGGTGGCCTCCCGACGACGGTAAACGGCCAGATCGCGTCCTTCTTGCGAGCGAGCACGCGTGTGACACGCAACACCGGGAAATTGTGTGTCAGGCTGTAATAGCCGAGATGATCGCCGAACGGGCCTTCGGGCAATGTTTCGCCAGCGTGCACTTCGCCGTGGATAAGAAAATCCGCCCATGGCGATTCGAGATAACCATGGCGCCGTTTGTAGCGAAAGGCGTGCAGGTTAAGCATCGAGGCAAAGAGCAGCTCGCTGATATTTTCCGGCAGCGGCATGACAGCCGCGAGCATCAGCGCCGGTGGACCACCAACCATGATTGTTACCTTGAGTGGTTTGCCCTGTGCAATCGCCGCAGTGTGGTGAATGCCGATACCGCGGTGAATCTGGTAGTGCATGCCCATGGTTTTACCCTCGGTAAACTCATTGCCGCTGGTCTGAATGCGGTACATGCCCAGGTTCGAGCACATAATGCCCGGCTCAGCAGGGTGTTCGGTGTAGACGAGCGGCAGCGTGATAAACTTGCCGCCATCCCTCGGCCATGATTTCAGTATTGGAATGCGCGTGATATCTGTCGCGCGAAATCCTGTGCCAAACAAAGATCGCCGCGGCAGTGTATGTACTCCGACTCGGATCGCCTTTAAGAGTGTTGCCGGATTCATCAGCCGCTGCGGCTCGGCCTTCACGCGCAGCACCGCCTTAACCGGTTCAAAGGCGTCGCGGAACAGGTAGCGCGCACGCGCAGCAGTGCCGAAGATATTGGAAACCGCAGGAAAAGAAGCACCCTTGACGTTTTCGAAAAACAGCGCCGGCCCACCCATCGCATTGATGCGCCGGTGCACCGCTGCGAGTTCGAGATCCGCGTCGATCTCTTCGGTCACGCGCACCAGCTGTCCCGACTTCTCGAGGTCGACTACAGCGGCGTGGAGGGTCTTGTAGCCCATTAAAGACTAGCTGGCCTGACCCTGTGCCATAGCCGCGCCCATGTCGCTCACCGCTTTACCGAGACCGGTCCCAAGACTGCGCGCAATGATTGCGTGGCCAATATTCAGTTCTGTGATCTGTGGAATCTGGCACACTGGCCCTACGTTGTGGTAGTTTAATCCATGGCCCGCATGCACTTCGAGGTGCATCGCATGCGCTAGCGCCGAAGCGGCCGCAAGGCGTTTGAGTTCATCGGCACGCTTGCGCATGTGCGTGAAAGCACGCGCATAGGCGCCGGTATGAAACTCAATGCCGCGAGCACCCGATTTGGCCGCAAGCTTCACTGCCTGCTCTTCGGGTTCGACGAAAAGATAGACGTCGATGCCCTGTGCATGCAGTTTCTGTACAAATTCCGTGACCCGCGCTTCGGCCTTGGCCACATCAAGCCCACCTTCGGTGGTGATCTCTTCGCGGCGTTCAGGCACAATGCAGGCGGTCGCGGGCTTGAGTTCGAGCGCAATACCCAGGATTTCATCGGCGAGCGCCATTTCGAAATTCAACGGTATTTTCAGGTTGCGTTTGAGTTCGAAAACATCGGCGTCGCGGATATGGCGGCGGTCTTCGCGCAGGTGCACTGTGATGAGATCGGCGCCCGCGTGTTCTGCCACGAGCGCCAGTTCAATGAGTGACGGATCGTTTTCGCCGCGAGCGTTGCGCAGCGTCGCCACGTGATCTATATTGATACCGAGATGAATGCGTTTCACGGATTTCCCCGTCCGGATTATTTTTCTTCATGTATTCTGATTTGACAGTAAAGCGGATGTTCACTTTGTCCGGGGTAATGGAAACTATCTGCACTTTTTCCCCCGGATAAAACCCGCGCCTTGACGGTTACACCCGATTCGGTGGCATAAGGCAGAATGCTGCCGGTTTTCGTATTAAAACGGGTATCTTCGGCGTTGACAAATGCATAAAAATCCGCCGGCCTGAGCTTTTTAACCGCCGCGGATTCGCCCTGTACGCGAATTTGCACCACTTTGTCCGATAACGCCGCATCGAGTGCGGCGTCCAGGTTCTGCACGCGCAGCATTACCGGTCAAACTGCGCTTCTTCGCTGAAGGTTTTGGCAATGAGTTCGACTTTTACCGTCACGCTGCGTATTTTATCCGTAGTGACCTGGTCGGGAATACGCAGATTCACTTTGCGTGTGAATGATTTGGCAGCACCTTCGAGGTCGACGGGCTCGGTATCCAGCGCCTGCAGGCCAGCCACGACCGCTTCAGGCCCGTCAATTTCAATCTCAGCCGGTATCGCAACCGCCTTTAGTACACGCATCGCGGAGTCGGGATTTCCGCCGGTTATCACGTGAACGGGCACCATGCGCGACGCCCCCTTGTCAAGCCCCACCTGCAGCGACTCTGGTCGTTGTGCCAGCTCCACGCGTTCGGGCAATTGCCTTGTGTCGAAAACCACGGGGTAACTCGCATCGCCGCTGCGTGCGTTCGCGAGATTGACTTCGGCTTTGATGCCGGTTGTGGAAAATTTCAGGAACTCATCGCGACCGCGCACCGTGATCTTGATGAAGCGCGGCTGGCCGGGCTTGAGAAACAAGTTTACCGGTTTTTTGACATATTCTACGGGCACGTTAAATGTCGTTTGCGTGACGCGCGCAAATTCGACATAAAACCACAGACCAGAACCAATCGCGAGGCAGATCAGTTTCGCGATATAGTCTTCGATGAAGATATAGCGCAATGCACGGGCAATCACAGGTTTCTCCACTCTTCCACGAGATTGTTCTGGTTCAGCGCAATCAGTATTTTTCTGAGCCGCGCCTGGTCGACGCCTTCTTTCATTTCTCCCAAGAAAGCAAGCGAAAGCTTCCCATTCGTTTCAGACACTACGATGACGAGCGCATCCGAATCTTCGCTTAAGCCGAGCGCCGCGCGGTGGCGCGCGCCGAAAGACCGCTTTACTTCTGAAGATGTGCTCATCGGCAGGTAACAAGCTGCAGCGACAAGGTTCTGTCCCTCGATGATAGCAGCGCCGTCGTGCAGCGGATTTTTGCCGTAGAACAGAGCCTGCAGCAGTTCGCGCGAGACGCGCCCGCCGACCTGCACCCCGGCTTCGCTGTACTGCCTTAATCCGACTTTATGGACGATTGCAATGAGCGCGCCGCACTTGGCATCGCTCATCTGTTTGCACGCAGCGGCAATTTCGTCTACCGGAACCTGTTGTACCTGGATCAGTGTACGGTACCAGCGTGCCTGGCCGATTTGGTAGAACAGGCGGCGCAGCTCGGGCTGCAAAACCACCAGGATGCCGATCACAAAATAGCCCGAGATCGAATCGAAGAGCCAGCTCAGCGTCTCAAGCTGCGTGCGGTGGCTTAAAAAAGTGAGCGCAAGAAAAAGCGCCACGCCGCCCAAAATCGGCACAGCGCGCGACTGCCTCACGAGGCGATAGCCATAATAGACAACGAGCGTAACGAGAACGATGTCAAGTATGTCGCGCGGGCTAAAGTTCATGTTTCTTTAACGCGGTTAAAAGTTTCAGGCAATCGGCCATCTCGCGCACGTCGTGAAGGCGCAGAATATCGCAGCCGCGTAAAGTTAAATACACCTGCACTGCGAGTGTCCCGGTTAAACGATCAGCCGGATCGTCTTTTTCCAGAATTCTGCCGATGAAAGACTTTCTCGATACTCCCAACAGCAGTCTCACACCCTGCCGGGACAGACGGGGCGTGTTGGCAATCAGTGCCAGGTTATGTTCGACGCTTTTACCGAAACCGATACCTGGATCCCAGATGATTTTTGGGTCTTCTACACCCAGCGCACGCAGCTCCTGCGTGCGCGCCGTAAGAAAGCCTTTCACCTCGGCGAGCACATCCGCATAGGCCGGTGATAGCTGCATCGTCTGCGGCGTGCCCTGTGAATGCGTGAGCACATATTCTGCGTCATATTCGGCAACCAGCTGAAAAATTTCGGTCGAGCCGCCGCTGACGTCGTTGATGCAGCGGATACCGGCATCGAGCGCCGGGCGCATCACCGCAATATCGCGCGTATCGACTGAGATCCGCGCCACCGCCGCGTCACCCAAAGCCTGGCGGATAGCTGAAATAAATGCACCGACGCGTCCTTTCTGCACCTCTGCCGGCACCGTCTGTGCGCCGGGGCGCGTGCTCTCGGCGCCTACGTCGACCATTGCGGCACCCTGCCCTAAGAATTCTTCTGCCTTAGCGACGGCGGCGGCCGTGTCAAACCGCGAACCGGCATAAAACGAATCGGGGGTGAGATTGACAACGCCCCAGATGTCTGGCAATTTCATTTTGCTGGCGCAGCATCCTATGCGGGCGTAGCCCGCATAGGATGCTGCGATTTTTTAAAAGGCAAAGTTCAGTTCGCCGAAGTACTGGAACTCGCGGCCCAGAAGGTCGCGGTTCGCCGACACCGCCATCTGCAGCGTCTTGCCGACGTTCACGCCAAAGCCGAGCGCGGGCTTCGAACCATTGAGGCCCAGCATTGCGTACATGTACTTGTTAAAGCCATACGCCACACCCATGTTGAGGCGCACGCCGTCGCCCTCGGGCTTGTCGAGGTTCGCGGTGAAACCGATAATCAGTTTGAAATTCGAGTTGGGTGGCGGTGCCTGAATCTGCATCGAGAAGCTGAACAGCGTATCGAGCTTTCCCAGCTCTTTAAAACCGCTGCCGGTGCGGCTCTGGATTGCGCCAAGATTTTTAATGTCGGCCGCGACTGATAAGAGCGGTGGCAGAACCACAACCTGCGCACCAACATTGATGCCAGCGCCGTTGACTGCGCCGCCGATCAGGTCTTCGCGCACTGCGAAACCGCTGATACCGAGACGCACAGGGCCTGTGCCCCAGCCATAGCCGAGATAACCTGAGTAGGCATTGTAGGCTGAGTTGCCAGTCGAAGCGCCGGTGGCATCATAGGTTGCCACGCTCTGTATGCGCGTGCCACCGACACCGGCAGCAATGCCACCGCCCAGCGCTGTCATGCCTGCTGCCGTGAAATACATATAGCGGCCGTTAGAGAGCATCGAGCCCGAGGCATTGAGCTGCGCCTGGAAACCGCGTTCTGTAATTTCGACGGTCTTCGATTCTTTGCTGCCCGAAGAATTCTGGTCTTCGAGGAGTTTGTTAAACTCTTCATCGTCGCCTGCAGGTTTTTCGCTCGACTTCGGCGCTTCGATGGTTTGCGTGATGCGCTTTTCTGTATAGATCTGCGCAAGGCCTGCCGGGTTCCAGTAAACCGCAGAAGGATCAGACACGACAACGCCATACGCATTGCCGAGGCCTGCACTCTTCGCGCCGAAACCATTCTCGAGAAATTCACCCGTTGAGGTGCGCGCCGAAAGGGCACCCGCCGCTGCCAGAGCAGAAACCGCTGCTGCCAGTTTTTTCAGATTGCGGATTTCCATTATTGCACCACCAGTTTAAACATGCTGTCGGCGTTTACCGCCGAAGTCTGCCCCACGGACACAACCTTAAGATAATAGACACCGGGGGCCACCTTAATACCGGCATTGTCAAAACCTGCCCAGACGATTTTCTTGTTTGTGCCCACGTCAACAGGTATTGGATTCGCACGGTAGATTTCATGCAGGCTAAAATCATAGACCACCAAATCGTTCTGCGTGGTTGAGAAGGCGGTGCCGTCTAGCTTTTCAATCGTCAGGTTGCCCTGTGTCGGATTGTAAGGATTAGGATAAGCTTTGATACCGGCAGTTTCATCGGGCGGCAGGTTGCTGCACGCGGCAATGAACAGCAAAAAGGGTATAGCAAGCGTGAATTTTCTTTTCATCGTATTTCCTTTTCAGCGGATCAGGGATTTTGCGGTATTTTTAGAAACTTCTTTCGCGACTTCTTTGATCGACTCAGTCATAAAATCCATCACGTATTTCAGGCTTTTTTCGTCCATTGGTTGAAACGAATCGAGACCGCGGTGTTCCTGGAAACGGTGGTATGCGTTGTTGACCTGCGTAATGAACTGGCTGGGATGCATGCCAATGAGCTCTACCTCATGTTTCAAATCGCGGTATAGCTTTTCCAGCCGGTGTATCTGTGCAATATTCAGCGTGCCGTAAAACTGGTTCAAAAACTGGTCGCTGACAGGTTTGTGTCCAGCCAGTATTAGCGGCTCTTTTGCGTCGTATAAGAGCTTTTCACCCATGCTGTTTACCTCTTTTTGCGCGCAAGCGGTGTCAATCGAATACCTGCCTGAAGCACACCCCTATTATCGACCACGTAAGTCACAATCTTGCGCCGAGTTCGGCACCTTCGGCGATCGCGCGTTTGGCATCGAGTTCACCCGCCTCTTTCGCACCGCCAATAATATGCACCTTCATACCGGCCGCGGTCAGTTCGCCTTCGAGCTCACGCAGCGGTTCCTGGCCGGCGCAGACGACAATCGTGTCGCAGGGCAAAACCTTCGTTTCGCCTTTTTGGCCATAGTGCAGGCCCTGCTCATCGACTTTTTCATAGGTCACATTCGAGAATTGCGCCACGCCGCGCTCTTCGAGGGTAATTTTGTGCACCCAGCCGGTAGTTTTGCCCAGTGAGCCGCCAAACTTGCCCTTGCTGCGCTTAAACATTGTCACGGCGCGCGGGGATTTATGGTGCTCCGGAGATTTTTGCGTTAAACCTGCAGGTGTACTAACAGTCAGGTCAAAACCCCATTCTTTCGCAAACTCTTCAGGCTTAGCCCAGGTCTCGTGCCCACCGTCGGTAAGATAGAGTGCTGTATCATAGCCGATACCGCCGCCGCCGATAATCGCAACGGATTTGCCGACCGGTTTCTTTTCGCGCAGCACATCGAGGTAGCTCATCACTTTAGACGAATCCGCGCCGGGGATGTTCAATTTTCTCGGCACAATACCGGTCGCCAGCACTACATCGTCGTATTTTTCCGCGATGAGTTCCGCAGCAGAAACTTTTTTGTTCAGCTTCACGGTGACTTTATGTTCGGTGAGCATATTGCCAAAATAACGGATCGTCTCGTCGAATTCGCGCTTCGAAGGAATTTCGCGCGCGACGTTCAGCTGCCCGCCAATCTTGTCGTAGGCGTCGAAGAGCGTCACCTTGTGCCCGCGCTGCGCCAGCACTGTTGAAACCGAGAGCCCTGCAGGCCCCGCACCCACAACTGCGACCTTGCGCGGCGCAGTCGTCGGCAGGTAGTTAAGGTTGGTTTCATTGCAGGCGCGCGGGTTGACGAGACAGCTGGTAAGCTTGCCGCCAAAGGTATGATCGAGGCATGCCTGGTTGCACGCGATGCAGGTGTTGATGAGGTGTGCCTTGCCTGCACGTGACTTGGAGACAAAATCTGCATCGGCAAGAAAAGGACGCGCCATCGAAACTAAATCCGCATCACCACGCGCGATGATTTGCTCGGCCAGATCGGGGTTGTTGATACGGTTCGAGGTCACAACCGGCAGTTTTACTTCTTTCTTGAACTTAGCCGTGACGGCAGAAAAAATACCGCGCGGCACTACCATCGCAATTGTCGGAATGCGCGCTTCATGCCAGCCAATACCGGTGTTGATAATCGTTGCACCGGCCGCCTCGATGGCGCGACCGAGCTCAACCACCTCGTTCCAGGTGGAACCACCGTCGACAAGGTCGAGCAGCGAAAGGCGGTAGACGATGATAAATTTTTCACCGACCGCCTTGCGCACGGCTTTGACGACTTCGACGGGAAAGCGCATGCGCTTCTCATACGTGCCACCCCATTCGTCGTCGCGGTTGTTGGTGCGGCTCGCAGTGAACTGGTTGATCAGGTAACCTTCGCTGCCCATAATTTCCACGCCGTCATAACCCGCGTGCTGGGCAAGTTTTGCACACTGCGCGTAGTCGGCGATGGTTTTGAGGATATCTTCGTGGCTGAGTTTTTTGGGTTTTACAAAGTTAATCGGCGCCTGAATTTCAGAAGCCCCCACACAGTCGCGGTGGTAGCCATAGCGGCCGGTATGCAGAATCTGCATTGCAATGAGTCCGCCATTGTCGTGCACTGCCTTCGTGATCACGCGGTGCTCGTCTGCCTCATGTTCGGTGTCCATTTTGGCGGCACCGGTAAAAACCCGGCCCGATGGATTCGGGGCAATGCCACCAGTCACAATAAGACCCGCCTCGCCTCTGGCGCGTTCAGCATAGAAGGTTGCGAGACGGTTAAAGCCACCTTCGGTTTCTTCAAGGGCTGTGTGCATTGAGCCCATCAATGAGCGATTGCGGAGCTTTGTATAGCCCAGGTCAAGCGGGGAGAGAAAGTGCGGGTATTGCTGCATTTTGCCTCATTGGAGAAGTCGAACAGCCGTTCAAACAGTTCTTGCTTTACCGTGCGTGGTCTGAAATATATTTCGTCATCGGGCGAAATGTAGAATATGCTGTACTCTTCTGTTTCCCGGAAAACTATCGACGGCAAGTTCGCAAGTTTACACGCGCTTGACATGCAGCCCAATATGTTTCTCGAGGGCAATTTTGCGCCAATTCAGGAAGAACTGACTCTTTCTGAAAGCAGTAATTTTGAGATTCGGGGGAAAATCCCCCGCGATCTGAACGGCAGTTTTTTTCGCAACGGCCCTAACCCGCAGTTTATACCCGCGACAAACTACCACTGGTTTCTCGGCGATGGCATGGTGCATGCATTCCACCTGCAGAAAGGCGATGTTTCATACCGCAGCCGATATGTAAGAACACCCACATGGGAAATTGAACGCAATGCGGGCAAGTCGGTTTTTTTTAATGGCGGATTCAACCCGCTCGCAAACCTGCAACTCATTGGCGGTAATATACTTTCACTGATCGGCGGCCTCGTTCGCCGCGGCAATGCGGATGTATTCACCAAACTGATCAGTAAAGCCAATACATCGCTGTTGTCTTACCGCGAGCATCTTTACGCCCTGGTCGAGAGCAGCCCGCCGTTTGCGCTCGATCCGTTCACACTCGACAGCGCCGGCTTTGAAGATTTTGGCGAACGGTTTATTGCCCCCTTCACCGCGCATCCGAAAGTCGACCCCGTCACCGGGTATCTTTATGCATTTGGATACCGTGTCTCCGGGCAGCCGAAGCTGGAATATTACGTGATTAATCCGTCGGGAAAAATTGTCGCACGCACCCCGGTCGATGCCCCCTACCATGCAATGGTGCATGATTTTGTCATCACGAGAAACTACGCGATCCTGCCGGTGTTTCCCGCTGTGGCTTCGCTTTCCTCAATCAAGCGCGGCCGCATCGCCGAATGGAAACCGGAAAAAGGCAGTGCCATCTTTGTGCTCGAGAAAGGCGGCGATAAATCCACAATCCGCCGCTTCGAACTGCCTCCCTGCTACGTGTACCATTATGCGAATGCTTACGAAGAGGGCAAAACCCTCGTCTTTGACGGGGTGCGCTATGACCAGGTGCCGCTCATGGGCGACGACGATGCGTGCCGCTCTGAGTTATTCTCGGGCAAAAATCCCGGTGTGCTGACGCGCTTCAGGCTCGATCTCACAACCGGCAAATGCAGCGAAATGCCTTTGGTAGGCGACCGGCCGATGGAATTTCCCGTGATCGATCATCGGCAGACAGGTGAAAGCTATGACCGCGTTTTTGCGGCCACTATTGCCGGCAACGGCATTGGCAAGGGAGTCTTCGATGGTCATGTCGCTGTGTCTTTCAGCAAAGGCAAAATCAAGACCGAAACCACTGAGTTGCCTGCCGGGCATTATGGCGGCGAACCGGTATTTGTGCCGACAGGAAAACCCGGCACGGCAAAGGGATACATCCTCAACCTGATTTATAACTCGAACGATGACCGCTCATACCTGGCGATATACGATGCTGAAAAACCCGATAAGCGGCCACTCTGCGAAATCGGCGTAGGCTCTCGCATTCCCTACGGATTTCACGGCTTATGGATAAACCGAAAAAAGTAACCTTTCAGCCAGAGCACTACATCAACCGGGAGATTTCCTGGCTGAAGTTTAACGAGCGCGTACTCGAAGAGGCAACAGACGCTTCGAACCCGCTGGCAGAACGTTTGCGCTTTCTGATGATCACCGAATCGAACCTCGACGAGTTTTTTATGGTGCGCGTCGCGGGCCTCAAGCAGAAGTTATTCAATGAAATCGACGCGGAAAATGCCGATGGCATGCAGGTGCACGAGGTTTTAAAGAAAATCAATACCGCGACGCGTGACTACTATGAAAAGGCCTACCAGCTTTTGAATAAAACGCTGATACCTGCATTCGCCGAACGCGGCATACAGATCAACAGCACTGAGACGCTGAACGCCGAAGAGATGGGTATTGTACGTCGCTATTTCGACAGTGAAATTTTTCCGATTCTCACCCCGCTCGCGGTCGATATGGGGCATCCTTTTCCGCGCCTGTCGAATCGCAGCCTGAACCTCGCAATCGTGCTCAAACGAAAGAATAAGCCTGATTCACCCGACTATTTTGCAGTTATGCAGATTCCCTCGGTGCTGCCCCGCCTGTTTCTCTATTCAGACAAGGGCGGCCTCAGGCGCTATCTGTATCTCGACGACATTATCCAGCTGTTCTCGCACCGGCTGTTTAAAGGCTTCGATGTGCTCGCGACGCATGCGTTTCGCCTGACGCGCGATTCAGACCTCGTGATCGAAGAAGACGAGGGCGAGAGTCTCATGAAAGTCGTGCAGCTCGAACTGCGCCGGCGCGAAAAAGGTGCGGCGGTGAGGCTCGAGGTGCGCGACACGATGCCGGCTGCAGTCGTCGACCGGCTAGCAAACGCGCTCGACCTTGACCAGGACGACATCTATACCATTCGTGGGCAGTTGCCGGTCTACGGATTAAAGACCCTGCTCGAAGATCCGCTGCTTGTCTCCGAATCTTTCCGCCCTTTCACACCGCTCGCACCCATTAAATACGAAAATCCGGTCGAGATATTCGGCATTATCCGCAAAGAAGACGTGCTGCTGCACCACCCGTTCAATACTTTTGCGATCGTCGAAGACCTGATCAGCGCGGCTTCAGAAGACCCGACGGTGCTCGGCATCAAAATCACGCTCTACCGCACCGGTGGCAAATCGCGCATCGTCGATGCGCTGATGCGCGCGGCGCGAAACGGCACGCAGGTCACGGCACTCGTCGAGCTCAGGGCACGCTTCGATGAAGAAGTCAATATCCAGTGGGCCAAGCGCATGGAAGAAGAAGGCGTGCATGTAGTGTACGGCCTTCTCGGCTATAAGACGCATTGTAAGGTTGCGCTGATCGTGCGCAAAGAGGCAAACAAAATTGTCCGCTATGTGCACATGTCGACCGGCAATTATAATTCCGCGACCGCGCGCCTCTACACCGACCTGAGCCTGATGACCGTCGACAAAGACATTGCACAGGATGCGACGCATCTCTTCAACTCGATCACTGGTTATTCCAAATTGCCGGCGATGCAGAAGCTGGCAACGGCACCAGGCAATCTGAAAACACTCGTGCTGAAGCTGATACAGCGCGAAACGCGGATAGCACGCAGCGGTAAAAAGGCGCGCCTCATGGCAAAGATGAACTCGCTTGTTGATCGAGAAGTTATCGACGAACTCTACATTGCCGCGCAGGCTGGTGTACAGGTAGATCTTGTTGTGCGGGGTATTTGCTGCCTGAGACCCGGCATTCCCGGCATTTCAGAAAATATCCGCGTGCGCAGCGTTGTGGGCAGGCTGCTCGAACACAGCCGCATTCTGGTGGCGAACAACGAGGGAGACCCCAAAGTCTACCTGATGAGCGCCGACTGGATGCCGCGCAATTTTATCCGCCGCGTGGAAATCGCTTTTCCGGTGCAGAACAAAGCTATCAAAGAAAAAATCATCAAAGGAATTCTGCAGACCTATTTCGACGATACGGAATCTGCGCGTGTACTGGGTGCCGATGGTGAATACAAAAGGCTGAGGAACGATAAAGTTGCCGGCAAAAATGCGCAAAAGTTCTTCATCGACGAATGCCGTGAGGCACAGGAAAAACAACTCGAAAAAGAACAGATCAAAAAGCAGATGCGAAAAGTGAAGTCCTGATACCCGGCAGACTGAGACAAATTGTCATTCGCAATTACGGTTGACAGGCGTGTGAGCGGGTGAATCCGCAGGCATGAAAACCATTGACCAATGGCTTGAAGAATACGGTGAAAGCCACCGCAACAAGACCAACAAACTAATCCACTGGATCTGCGTTCCGACTATCTTATTCACAGTATTGGGGCTCTTCGCCAGCATCCCTAGCGCCGGCCTGTTTAACTGGGTACCGGTACAGCTTTCGGTGCTCGCGAACTGGGGCGGCGTGATCGTCGTGCTCGGACTGCTGTTCTACCTGCGCCTGTCATGGGTGATGGCGCTCGGCATGGGCATCATTACCGTTGCGATGATGTATGGCGTGCGCGAAGTCGCCAAAATCCACCTCGCACCGCTATGGGCGATCTGCCTCGGCATCTTCGTCGTAGCGTGGATTTTCCAATTCATCGGCCATAAAATCGAAGGCAAAAAACCTTCGTTTTTTAAGGACCTGCAATTCCTGATGATCGGGCCAGCATGGTTGCTCGGTTTCGTCTATCGCAAGATCGGCTTGAAATATTCCTAACCCTCACCCCCTGCCCCCTCTCCCTGATAGTGAGAGGGGAAGCCCTTCCCCGTTAGGGGAGGGTTGGAGGGTTCACGGCACTTCTTCCAGGCTGAATGGTGGCAATCCGGTGTACCAGGTTTTGCCGCCGACTTCGGCGAGCGTGGATCCTAAAAAGATCCGCAGCCCCGGATTGTAAATATTCCTGTCTGACAAATAAATCTTCCCGTTGGAATGCAAAAGATAACCGGGAAAATACCCGCCATTTCCTGAAGGCAGATACGCCGCAACGCGCGTCAGTGAGTGCGCCGTGGCGTCGAAACTGGCAAGCACGCTGCTGATCGTGGCGTCGCTGCCGCTCATCACTCCGCTGCCGTCTGTCTGCAGGCTACATTCGGCGATTTCATACCCCGCCTGAGCCTCGGTGATCGGGGGCGCCAGAAATGTATATGTGGTCAGCGAGTACTCTAGGCAGGCGCCGTCGAGCTGGTAGTTGGCGGCGTAGCGCCCGGGCGCGGCGAAGATCAGGCTGTTGCGCCCTGTATGGAATTGCAGGCGACCTGAAGGATTCGTGTGTGTCAGCGGGTACGCCGTGAACTGCCCGCTCGAGATATCGATGCGCATCAGGTAGCTAACGTCTGTCGGCGGCCAGATAGCATCCGTCGCGAGGCGATTGAGCCGCTGCACGGTTGCATAGAGGTAAGGCGCCGCGTAGCGCAGCCCGGCAACCTCGGCAAAACCGTCCGCGTCCGCATAGGCGGAAAAATCGACCGAGCTGATGGTGTTTCCGGTGTTGCGATCGAGTATCTGCACGAGGTTACTGTTATAGAATGATACCGCGATGCGGTTCCCCGGCAAAAGTTCTGCGTTCTGCGGATTGCTGCGCGCCCCCAAAGATTTTTCAAATGCGGTCAGGTAGCCGTTATTGTTGTCCAGCCGGCGCAGCGAATCGGCTCCCAGACGCTGCACAACAAACGTTGCCTGGTTTGTCGCGTCATAGCGCAGCATCGCATCGCTGTGCAGCGGAACGATGTCGCGGTAAACCTTGAGGCTTACAGGATCAAACGCGCTTAAGAACCCCGTCGAAAAATCGGAGGCAGCGATCAAAATCACGCCTGTTGCCGGCGCGTCGGGCTTGAGCGGACGTTCATAATCGGCGCATGCGATAGTGAAAGCGAGCAGCAAAACAATGCCCATCGACGCAATTTTTGTTTTTCGCATCAGAATTCGGCCGTCCATTTCACCAAAAGATATCTGCCCGGCAGCGAATAGCCGATCACATCGGGATCCTGATTGTCTGTAATGTTTTTGAGCGTCACGTTGAGGATATGTTTCGCAGCAGAGACAATTGTATAGTCAACCCCTGCATCCCACAAAAGCTTGGAAGGCAGGTAATAGAAGTAGCTGTTGTAACGGTCGCGGAATATGGCGCCGCGGTATTCAACGGCGCTCAAAAACCGAAAATTCCCCCAAAGTACGGACGCACTTGCCACTGCATGGTGGCGCGGCCGTTGCGGCAGAAATTTATCCTGGTAATACGGAACGCTGCCATAGTCGCGCGCGTCGAGGTACGTATAGCGCAGCGTCAGCAGCGCGCGTT
>JAXMHE010000022.1:0-66602 GCA_046346945.1 Turneriella sp. | reverse complement strand
GTGTTATGCCCGCGGTAGAATTTCAATACGAGGTTGCCGAAAACCTTTCGCTTTACATGGGAGGGGCGATCAACTTTACTTATGACACCTCGGGAAAGTTCCTGAAATTTATCCCGGTAAGTATGGGTATCACTCGCCGTTTTTGAGGCGCAGAACACCAGTCAGGCCGCAGAGGCCTATGCCTGCACTGTTTCCGCGCGTCTTAATACATGCTTTGCCGTGGTGACCAGAAAATCTGCTTGTCGCGATGAAATCGCCGGCAAATAAAAGAAAGATGCGCATCACGATCTGCCGATCTCTTTTGTCATGGGTACTGCTCGTTACTGCACCCTTGTTCTCATGGGATAGCGTTGCACCGCAAACACCGAAAGACACCGTTTTTTACAGTGGCACGCTCAGGGCGCAAATCCGTTACAAAGACTGGCTGCCGATGTTTGAAACAAACTACCGGCCCGAAGCCTCAGCGCAGGGAAACCCACGTCCAGACGGCGTGTCACCGGCAAACGTGACGAGCGCAGGAACCACGACGTTCACACAGCAACCCTGGTATGCGACTATTGGAAGCTATTATAATATCTTTAACTACCTGATGGTGGGTGGTTTTTACCGCTACGGTCAGGGCGAGCGACATCGCAACGATTGGGTCGGTAGCGGCTGGGCCCCGGCGGCTGCATCTTCGGTGTGGGATTGGTTCTGGCTCGACACCAACAACCGTCCCGAGCATTCTGCGATCGCAGATATCACGCTGCGGCAAAAAATTCCTTTTTTGCCCGGAGACGGTTGGGTATTTGAACTGAAGAACCGCGCCATCTATACATGGTACACAGATTCACGCTATGCGAGTCGTGATAACTGGGGGCAGAGCACGGCGAACATTGCAGAGACGAAATATGTCGTTCGGCCGGGTATACAGTATTTTTGGCTCGACGGCGACCGGCCTTTCCTGACTTTTTTTCTGCAGTACGAGGCGCACTTTGCGCTCGGTTTTGGGACGCGCTCGCTGGTCGAGAGTTGGGGCTATCTCGGTTTCTTATATAACGTAACCGAAAACATGGCAGTGGGTCTGAATGTCGCGCGTGCGCAATGGTGGTGGAGCACTTCGAATTCTGTGCAGAATATTGGTGCCGCGGCAGGCAACTGCGCCACGAGTGTCGGGGCGACACCAGATACCGCCTGTAGTGCAGTGACCTATCTGGCCACGCAGCGCGCATGGGTTATGGGCTTTACCGCGATGCTGCGTTTCGATTTTACTCCCATCGAGTGAACCTGTACCGTGATGAGGTTTTGCGAATCTCCGTCTTCGATCTAGCGGAGCGTGTCGAGGTATGATTTCAGTCCACGGGGTTTCTAAGTTTTTTGCAATCAAGCGCGGATTTTTATCGCGCGAAAAGCTGCAGGTCAAAGCGCTCCAGGACGTCACGCTATCGATTGATTCAGGCGAAATTGTTGGACTTGTCGGCGAATCAGGCAGCGGTAAGAGCACACTGGCTCGCGTCATCATGGGGCTCTACCGCGCCGACGAAGGTCACGTTGTCTTTAACGGTATGGACAGCCGCACGATGGACAAGCGTGACTGGCAGGCAGTGAGACGCGACCTCGGCATCGTGTTTCAGGATCCCGCGTCTTCGATGAATCCGTGGATGACTGTCGAGCAGATTGTCGCCGAACCGATCGTCATTCGTAAAAAAGATCTCAATATTTCAGCCGCCGAAAAGCGCAACCGCGTGGTTGAAATTCTTGAGGCGACGGGACTGACCGCCGACCATTTGAGCAAAAAAATCCATGAATTCAGTGGCGGACAAAGGCAGCGCATTGCGATTGCGCGCGCGCTTGTGCTGAAGCCTAAATATCTCATTCTCGACGAACCGATCAGCGCACTGGACGTGTCTATTCAGGCGCAGGTGCTGAACCTGCTGAGCGATCTGCGCAGGCAATATGGGTTTGCGGCACTTTTTATCACGCACGATCTTTCGGTCGTGCGCTGGTTTTCTGACCGCATCGCGGTCATGTACCTCGGGCGCATCGTCGAGCGTTCCACAGCAGATGAGATTTTTGCGAAAAGCCGGCATCCTTATACGCAGGCTTTGAGCCGCAGCAAGCTCGATCTCAATTTCCGCGAGCGCGATTTTTATGCACTGCCTGGTGAAATTCCCTCTCCGGTGGATCAACCGCCCGGCTGTCCCTTCGCTCCCCGCTGTGAACGGGCAGTGGCGCAGTGTTCGACATCTTTTCCCGCGCTGACTGCCGTGCCCGGCAGCGCAAGCGCATATCATTGTTTTAACCCGGTGGTTTCATGAAGGCGAAAAATTATTCAGACCATGCATTGCTGCAAACTAAAATTGCCGTCCTGCGCGATAAAAAAACTCCATCGCATGAATTTGCTCGCACGCTGAACGAGATCAGCATCATTCTCTGTGCACTGGTGAGCGCAGAAACCGAAGTCGTTAAGACCACGGTGATGACCCCGCTCATGCGCACCGCAGCGCATAAGCTGAAACGGCCCGTGATTTTTGTTCCGATACTGCGTGCCGGGCTTGGCATGCTCGACGGATTTTTGACACTCATGCCGCATGCGGCCGTCGGGCATGTCGGCGTCGAGCGTGACCACGCTACGCTCAAGCCGCGTTTTTATTATTATAAAACACCGCCGCTCAAGAACACCGACGTATGGGTGCTCGATCCAATGTTGGCGACGGGGGGCTCTCTCGATTTTGCACTGGCGAAGCTCAAGGCGCATATGCCGCACTCGCTGCGCGCGATCAGTGTCATCGCCGCACCCGAGGGTATCGCGCATGTCGAAAAAGAACATCCGGACGTGAAACTCTATACCGCAGTGGTCGACACCAAACTCAATGCAAAAGGCTATATTATGCCCGGCCTGGGGGACGCGGGAGACCGCTATTTCAATACCTGAGGTTTGCCTCAGAGCGGGCAAAGGTCAGATATGTATAAAGCCGTCACCCGCCAGCGTGTACTCAACCAACTGTTACAGGAATTTGTCGTCGATCGTTACGACCGTTTGAAGAGCCTGCGCTTCTTGTGCGCCAACCGTTCAGTGCACCTGCGCGGCATTATCCATGAAGGGGATGAAAAGATTCTCGGCTTGCGGACGGGTGACATTTATTTCGATTTCCACCTCTTGAAGGAAGAAGTGACCACGCATACGGTGAAGATGCGGCTGCACCAGTCGCGTTTTTTCAGCGCGCGGCGGCCCGATATTATCAAACTCAGCAGCCGTTTTTCCAGCAAGTTGCAGGACACTATTCTGTACCATCTGACGCGCGGAGATTCGCCATTTTTTATGGTAAACCGCCGCAAACGCTTTATCGGTTTTGACCTCAATTTTATCCTGATGCAGATTCCGCCGGAGCTCGACGTGCTCGGCAAAGTGCGCATTACGAACGTTGCCTTTGAGCCCCGCCGCATCGTCTGGTATATCGATTCAAACCTGGTGTTAAAATCATTGGTGCAGATTTTCAAGCCAGACTACATCGACATCGAACAGATCGAGATGGAAACCGACGCGCAGAAGTTGTTAACTGATATTAACCTCGACTAACGTTGTGTGGCATTGCCAGACAACGTTAGTCGAGGTTAGAATTCCTGAGGCATATCGGCGCCGGGTATTTTCCTGTCGGAGGTATCGGCCATGATGAACATTTCTGCGAGATTGAATACGGACGTTCCAGGCTGATCGCGAAAATAGCTCTGAATTTTCAGGCCATTGAAGTAGAGCTCGAAGCGGTTCTGGCGCTGCGGGTTGCGCTGGCGCAGGTACGGTGGAATGACTACCTCGAAGCGTTTCCAGCCGGTGAAGTCGAGCGAGCAGACAAAGATCTCCTGCTGTAATTTGTTGGGGCCGCGAAATATGGCGAAGATCTGGTGGGCATGCTGCGCCCCGCGGACATAGAACGAAAATACCCGGTTGCGGTCGGTCAGAAAAATTTCGCGCTTAGGCCTGAGGTACAACACGTCCTTGCCGGGACGTTCGACGTTCCAGCGGTATTCGGTCGATTGCGCTATAGGGGTAAGCGCCGGTTTATTTTCGAGCGCGAGCGTCTGCTGTACCAGCGCCATGTCGCCGGCAAAAGCCGTCATCAGGTCTGATTTTTTGTCCGAGGTGGGATGTACTGGCGTCATGCGCGCGATCACCTGGTGCGAATAGTTTCTGTCGGGCGCGATGTGTTTCAGGCTAAAATCAGAAACACGCCTGAACGCCGTTACTTCGTCGGCTTTTTGGCCATACCAGAAGCCTTCCGGGTCTGCCGCGAAGGATGTGCCGACGAGAACGAATACCGCCACAGATGACGCACACAGAACAGCTCGACGCCGTCTCGCCGGATACACGGTGTGTCGTCTGAGTTATGAATCCCCTCGAAAAGCTTTATTCGTTCGGCAACCGCCTGCACCGCCGCATGACGAAAAGCGTCAGAATTCCCGGGGCAAAAATACTTTCGATCGGCAATATCACCACGGGTGGCACCGGCAAAACCCCCGCGACAATCTATTTCAGCAAACTGCTGAGGGCCGAGTTTCCCAACCAGGCTGTGCTCTCGCGCGGTTATGGCGGCAAGCTTTCCCATGAGACAAACCTGCTTTCTGACGGGTTTCGCCTGTTGATGGAGAGCGACGATTCGGGCGACGAGCCTTATCTTATGGCCGTGAATCTGCCAGGGTTAAGGTGGCGGTTGGCCGCAACCGCCTGAAAAACCGCGCAGCAGCTGGTGAAGGAATTCGGTTCGGCGCTGTTTCTGCTCGATGACGGATTTCAGCACTATCGCATCGGCCGCGATGCGGATGTCGTGCTCATCGACGCCACTAACCCTTTTGGCAGCGGCAAACTTTTGCCGCAGGGTATTCTACGCGAGCCGGTAGAAAATCTCGCCCGCGCATCGGCCATCGTGCTGACCAAAGCGGACCTGGTGCCGTTGCCAGTGCTCGACGAGCTGCGCGAAAAAATTCTTGGAATCTCGAAATTGTCGTACATCTTCACCAGCCGGCATGCTTCAAAGGGGCTTGTAAAAATACCACACGCGTATACCCCGCAGGAAAAAGTCCATACTATTGGCACGGATATCCTGAAGCACGAAACCGTATGGGCGCTATCGGCGATCGCCAATAGCCGCGCATTTGAAGAGATGCTGCGCCGTGCGGGTGCCGAACGCGTCGAGCAGATCAGTTTTCGCGACCACCACGACTTCACCGACCGCGACGTGCAGATGATCTTAGCGCGCGTGCGTCCGTACGACCTGATTGTGACGACCGAAAAAGATTATGTGCGCCTGCGCAAGCACATGGATAAGCTGGCGGTATTCAAGCAGTTCTATTACCTGAAGATTGAATTTGAAGTGATCGAAAACGAGATTTTGCTGAAAGAAGGGTTGAAAGCGCTGTTGCAGCACTCGTGAGAAGTAATTGGACACAGTTTATGCGCGGCGTAGCCCCGCATAAACTGTGTAAACTTCTTCACGATGCTGGGTGTCAGCGCAGCGCCGTCTTCGGCATATCGCGCTGCAGCGAATAGTCGAAGTGGTGTTTTTTGACAAAGGTCTTTTCGCCGCGCACTGTGTCGTGGTAGATGATTTCAATCAGTAGTTTCTTCTCGTTATACTTGTATTCCGCATAGCGGGCACCGACGAGACCGGTTTTTACGCGGCTTAGCAGCAAGCCTTTGTCTATTACCGACTCGACTCGCGAGGTGAGCTCGCCTTTGGCGTTATAGATATTCTGCGTGACGCCGCCCGTGGTGCGCACCAGCTTGAAGGATTCCGTGGGTTTCCCGGCGATGAGGCGCTTGCCCGCCACCAGGTTGCCTTCTTTGTCGTACATGTATTGCCATTCAATCTTCGTCGCGCCACGCACGTCATGGATCAGCGCCTTATCGAGCCTGCCGTGTTTATACTGGTAGCGGATGTCTTCTGCCAGTTTGCCTGCGCCGTCGAACAGCTGCTCCTGTGTCAGCACTCCCTTCTCATAACTGAATGTCGAATAGCCGGCGGGGATGTCCTTGTTCCCAAAATAGTCCACGCGAGTGAGCAAGCTGCCGTCATAGGTGAAACGGGCCGATTCGGTGGTTGTGCCGGCCGTGACTGTCTCGCGCACGGGTTTTACCGCCAGCGTGTTTTGCCGCTTATAAGACTCGAGTGGGTCATAAATCTCGGGCCCGGCCGTCACCGCAGTGATCGATCCTACCCATAATAAAATTGCCAAATAAGAGCGTGCTTCCATGAGACATATTTCGGCTGATTCCGGAAAAAAGTGAGAATTTTTCCTCAAGCCTTGAGTCAAGGTGACCGACATTCTGAATGTGAGGGACTCTATGCAAGGCATATCAGAAATCAGCGTCCGTGACGCCGTGCAACCCACAGTCATCTCTTCTGAAGACCTGAAAGCTCTTCTGTATCTGACGATCCGCGGGGATAACGGTCTCACAGCGCGAGAAAAACAACAAGAAGAACATATAGACATCGAAAAAGGCGTGGATATAAAGGCTTAACGCGGGCTCTGCCTTAGGCAGGCTTGTAGCGAGCGGAGTCGGACTACCTGTGGTGAGCGGAATCGAACTATGGAGAGCATGACAGGTTATGGCGAGAGCCATTTCAGTGCCGAAGGCGTACAAATTGTCTGCTCTGCCCGCAGCCTGAACAGCCGCTTTCTCGAAGTCGAACTCCATTACCCTGAAGAGCTGGCTTGGTTTCGCGCGCACAGCGAAGAAATCATACGTAAACGATTTGCGCGTGGCCGCATAGAAGTTTCTTTCCAAACCGCGGCACCGCTGCCTGTCGACCTCACGTTCAATACCGACATGATTGCGCAATACGAGCGCTTCCTGGCGACTCACTTGAAAAAGAAAAAACTGACGCTGGACCCGCGCGAGTTTTTGGGCGTGCCGGGCTTTGTTGAACGCCGCGTGAAGAACTGGCGTGCGTACCAGGGGAAATTCGATTTTCACCTTTTGCGCGCGCTGATTAAAATGCAGCGTGCGCGCGCGTCCGAAGGCAAACGCACGACGCGCGCTTGTATGACACATCTGCGCTATCTCGCGCGCGTACAGCGGCAATTAGGCGTGTTCCATGCACAATCACACCGCAAAAAGCTAATCGGTCTCAGGCACCGCATTTTGACCGATTTCTTCGGCCTTACCGACGAACAGATGAAAATCGAGCGCGAAAAGAACCGCAACGAATCGGGTGTGGCGCGTGAGAAACTCAGGCGCACGGTACAGGTTGCGAAGCAGATCTGGAACGAACGCAAGGAAGATATTCTGCGTTCGGTGCACAATGACGCGAGCGAAGAGATCAGCCGCATCGGTATGCACATTGCGCGCATGATCGAAATATTCAAGAAAAAGCAGAGCGCGGGCCGCGAACTCGAATTCTTTCTGCAGGAACTTCAGCGCGAGGTGAACACGATCGGGGCCAAAGCGCAGGATTCTGAAATCAATATGCTTACGGTGATTATGAAAACCGAAATCGAACGCCTGCGCGAACAGGTGCGCAACCTGGAGTAATGCATGAAGCTGTTACACGTCGGATTTTCGAACAGTGTCGCGATTAGTAAGATCGTGGCGATTATCTCGCCCGAAACGGCAGTGGCGAAGCGCCTGCGTGAACAGGGCCGCGAAAGCAATCACCTGGTCGACTGTACGATGGGGCGCAAGATGCGTTCGATGGTGTTGACCGACAGCCAGTTCATCTTTATGTCGGCGATGCGCCCCGAAGCTCTGATGCAGCGCATGGAAAAGCCATCGACTCCCGAGGAGTCGATGGTCGATGGAGATGATTGAAACAGCTTAGCTATGGGCGAAAGCCCGTAGCTAAGCTGTTAGAGTTTTCTCCTTGCGATATACCGCGAACATCCGCCACGCGATGATTACCAGTAACAACCAAAATACCGTACGGAACATCCAGATCGAATAGGGCGGGTCGAATATTGTCAGTTTGTACTGCGGGTTTGCCTTCTCGCCGCCCATTGCAAACTCGGCAAAGTTGGCGTTTTCAGTCAGCGTGTCGCTGATGTCGTAGTGCGGTTTCTGCGCATATTCGCCGCCATAGAAAACCTGAATCTTCTGATCGGTTTCGCCGAGTTTTTCAGGCAGACGGAAAAGAAGCAGTTCTTTTTCAGAAACGGCGGTGAGTTGCGTCAGGTTGAGCGCCGCATCGTCTTCGTTGCGTATCTGTATTTGCAGATCGCCGCTGGTGTGCTCGAAGTCGATCTCATGCACTTCAGGTTTGCCGGCTTTGCGCGTGAGCGTCGTGCTCTTGGCCAGATTGTTGCTCTGGAAACGGCCTGTTTTTGTATAGACGAGAATTTCGCGCGTATAGTCTTTCTCTTTGAAATTGAGTTTGATTCCGCTCAGGCGAATGCGGTCTTTGTTCTCGAAAATGAAGATTGAAGTGTTTTCGCCGTCGACAGATGTGACTAGATTAGCGATGGGAATGTCCTTTTCGACTTTTTTATCGTCGCCGGTTTTTTTTACCCGACGTGCGTAAGGCAAAATCTTGCCATCATAAGATAGGCGCAGGTCGTTTTCACCGGCAGATTTATAGAGTTCTGCGTCGATGACGGTGCTGCCGAAACTTTTGCCTGTAATGCCGTCGGATTGCAGAGAGAGTTCCTTGACGAACTTGAAGCGGTTCGGTTTGAACTTTTCCGCCGCATCGATGCTGCCCGCTGGCAATGCGATACCGGCCAGAACCAGTATTATCCCCATTTCTTTGAATTTGGAACGAAATTTTTCGTAGTAGAAGCTGATGAGCACGAGGCCACCTCCCATGATAATACCCGCGATGATGCGGACTGATTTATCCCATTGCCAGATATCGATTAAATAAAATTTTGCGATTGCGAGGCCCATAAAGAACAGGCCTGCCTGGCGAAACCAGACTTTGCGCTGCCTGAAACCGATGACCAGAAACAGCAGCGCATAACCTGCGAAGACGAGGGTGATCATTAGCAGGCGCGATTCTTTGACCGTGATCACACGCTGCAATTCTGTGATGAGCCCGATGAATGATGACAAAAGCGCGACGCCGGTGAGCGCTGGGCCGAAATTGAGCTTTGAAGGCCAGACGCGTTTGTAGCGCATGTAGACCGCGGCTAGCGTATAGAACAAAAAGCCCCCAAATTGGTAGTTCAGTAGAAACCAGCGATCGCTGTTGTGCGAAATTTCAGCTAGCAGCGCGATAAAGGTTACGACGTTGGCGATTCCGATGCCGAAATAGAGCAGGTTATCCGGAAAACGGCCTGCCACGTACATTGCAAGGGTCAGCAGCGCGGCGAGTACAAGCTTTTCGGCGGGCCCTTCCATCGTGATTGCGACACCAATCGCCATCAGCAGAACGACAACGAGGCTGCCCGAGCCGATGTGCCGGCGTTCAGCAGGCAGCACCTGCAGCACGATGAAATTAATCGCAGCCTGGCATAGAAATGCCAGCGCCGTGATTTCTTTTGCGAATTCTTTATTGAGCGACATCACCGAAGAAATCATGAAAGCATAGAGAAAGTTGACGAAGATCACCGCAGCGGGATGGAAAAAGGATCTCGCGCCTGCGCCCCAGGCGGCGCGGTGCGCCGCGTGCAAGAGCATTGCGAGTGTCAGAAAGCAAAACAGCAGCGGTGTTGTGGCGTACTGGTTATACGCTCCCGCCCAGCCGAAAACGCTGATCGCATTGCCGACCGTCAGAACCCACAGCGCGTGCGCGCCGCCGCTCTTTTGCATTTGCTGCACAACAAAATAAAGCACGTTCACTGCGAGTAAATACGTGAAGTAGGCCTTCGGTTCATTGATGCCGCGCGAGTGAATGACCGGCAGCGCGAAAAATCCGCCGAATAATATCATGGTCAAAGCCGACGAGCGAATGCGCCTTGCGAAAGCGAGCGCCAAAACCATCAGCGAAAACATCATCGCCATAGTCTCTGTGCGACCGAGAAAGCGGTAGACGAAGTGCGCAGAATAGATCGCAATCGTGTTGGCAGCTAGCGCGGTGATCGCGAGAATTTCGGGTATGTATTTGTAATTTTTGGTATAGAGCCGGTAACTCGTGAAGCTGAGCGCGGCGAACGCCACCTGCAGCATGATCAGGCGAATCCATTCGCTGAGCCAGCCCTGGTCGAGCGCATAGACCATAAAGAAGGCAGTTGAGACAATCAGCGTGACGATGCCGATTTTGCCGATGATGTTGCCACCGATCAGCCATTCCCATGAAAAACTCGAATCGGCGGCAGCTTGCTGTGTGCTTGCCGGTTTTGGTTGCGCGCTCACGTGCGGTTGCGCCTCTGCAGCGGCTGGCTGGGCAGTCATAGCCGGATTTACCGCGGTACTGTTTTTTTGTACCGGCGCAGTCTTGTTTGATTCAGACGCGGGTGTTACAGAAGGCGAAGCGGCTGGCGTTATCGCTTCGCTGCGTTTGAAGCGTTCGATTTCTGATCGCAGCGAGAACACCTCGCTCTCCAGGGAAACAATTTTCTTTTCCAGGTTCTCCAACTGCGCCTTGTCCATGGTTGAGGCGGGGTAGGGCACGCGGCTGCGGGGTCAATCGTATAGGACAAATATAGGGGTGCGAAGCGAGCCGAAAACCGGATTTACGATCTGATCTGTTGTACTGCGCTGCCGAAGTCCATGGACGGCGAAATAATATTAACCGAGGCGCGAAACCTGGTGTTGGGCGGGCGGGTGCATGACGCGGCAATTATTCTCGATAGGTTTCTGCTGGCCTCTCCCGGCCATCGGAAAATACGCCGGGTTCTTTCGGGGCTGAGAAAGCGATTTTTGCTGATGGACGATGGAAATGAGTTGTTCGACACAACGGGCATGCGCCTCGTCGAATTTTGTTCGGATTACAACCAGATTCGCTTTTATTCATTGATTCTGACACAGTTTCTGCCCGAAGAAATGCGCTTCGACAGACTCATGGAACAGCAGATAAGCGAGATCGTCAAGAATGCCATTAAACACGGTAATCGCGGTAACATACTGAAGAAAATCCACATCTGGTACGAATGCGAGAAGAAAGTGCGGTTTATCATCGAAGATCAGGGTGCGGGCATGGATAATCTTGACGAGTGGAATGATTTTAATCGCCGCCGCCGCAAGGCGCTCAAAGAGAATGATATGGAACAGATGCTCTCTTTGCTCGCCTACAAAGGCAGTAAGAGCGAAGAAAACGACGGGGGGAATTCACTCTTTGCCGGTCTCGAATTTTGGGATGAAGGAATGCTCTATAGCGGCAAACGCAACAAGCTTGCGGTGGTGAAATACAGGCCATGAGCGGATTTTCAGAAATACTCAATGCGAGCCTGGTTGCGCTTTTTGACGGAGTTGAGAAACATCCGGTAAGCCACCGGCACCTGAAAGTCGAGAAATATTATCAGAGTGAATACGAAATCTCCAGCCATATTTCTTTTTTTGAAACCTCCGGGAAAAAGGCAGGCGTCGCACTGCTGAATGTCGACGGTAATCACCTGGTCGACATATGGAAAGAAGTGTTGCAGATGCCGGTGTCCGAAGAAACATCCGCTTTCGATATTGCCACTGAGCTCACCAATATGATCGTCGGTAATGCGAGCGCCCGTTTTCATGCAAGCGGCTATAAAATACAAATCGCATTGCCGCATATTATTAACTGTAACCCGCAGATGCAGCTTTCGACGCTGAAACGCGACGATTTTCATTATTTTGAATTCTCTACCGCGACGATGCGTTTCAATTGGGTACTGTGCTTTTACGATACCATCCGTTTTTCTACCTGATGACCAGGGTGATTTGCGATATTCCTGCGATTCCTATTCTTTCAACTGTCTTTCAAAATCGTCCCAGACGTTCGAATAACACGCGGGGCAGACGCCGTGTGAAATTGCCGGCGGAGGATTATGCTCTAAAAGCTGGAGGCGCTCTACAGCAATTTCAGGCTCAAGCCACATCGTTTCTCCAGCTTTGATCTTTTTACACCAGCTGCAGGCGAGAATCAGCCGCTTACTGCGCGCCTGATTTGCGGCGAAAATTTTCAAGCCGGTAATCGCTGCAGTGCGCAATATGATGGACGAAAAATGTACCAGACCCTCACTATACGAGACGCGCATCTTCATATACCGTTTGATTTGCGGCGAGTCGCAACGGTAATCAAACTCTGCGGTTGTCCGGCGTTCTCTGATTCCGTCGATGATGAATTGCCATAGCTGAATCAGCTCTGTGCCGCTGATATGGCTGAACAGCGATTGGCCGGTGAGATTTTCTGCAGCAAGATGCGGAGACTCATTTTCATGCGCGAAATCGTTCCAGCGGCTGTTGAAATAAACCAGCCGGTTTTGGTCGTCGATCGAATAATCAACGGAGGACTGCTGCATCTTGTCTGCAGTGTGTGTCATAACAGCCAAGAGCCGTCAATCTGAATAACGGCATTGGAAAAGGCATCCGTGCCGGCGCTAACCTATGGACATCCTTGTCCGTTGGCTGACACACCGATGCCATCCGTGGCAGTGTCAGCCTATAGACATCCTTGTCCGTTGCCACCTGATCCAGGCGCAGAAGGCTAAGCCGAGACCGTCGGCGGCGTCGTCGATTTTCATCTGCGAAGGCAAATTCAGTAGTTTCGCGGTCATCAGTTGCACAGTTTTTTTCTGCGCGCTGCCCGAACCGGTGATCGTTTTTTTCATCGCGCTGGGTGTGATTTCAGAATGGCTGACCCCCGCTGCGAACAGGTTCATCAGAATTACGCCACGCGCCTCTGACAGTTTGATTCCGGTCGTGAGATCTTTGCGCAGAAACACCTGCTCGACTGCAGCGTGTGTAATCGTGTGGGATTTCAGAAACTGCTGCAGAAATTTTTGCAATTTAAAGAGGCGTTCCCCTTCGGATTGTTTCGGGCTGGTTTCAAAAACACCCGCATCGACAAATTCAGCGCGGTTGCCATTGACCTGAATCAGGCCATAACCCAATCGCGCATAACCCGGGTCTATGCCCAGAAATTTCATACCCAGCGGCTCTTCGCAAAGTGAACACCCGCCGGTTTGATTTCGATGCGGTATTCTTCTTCGTTGATAAATCCTTCTGTCTTGAGGTCTTCAATGGAAGGGCGCAGCGCATGGATGTCCTTTCCCAGCACCACTTCGAGATCGGCGATCGGAATCATACGGCCCGTGCGGTCGTAGAGGTATTGCAGAATCAGCAGCGGTGTTTCGCCGCGCAGACCCAAATCAGCCGGCCCTTTTGATCGAGTCGCCCGAAGCGCTGAACACAATCGGTTCACCGGTTTTGAGTTCGAGTTCGAGCACCTGCGCTTCACTCAGTTTCTCGAGGTACATAATGATTGCCCTGAGGCTGTTACCGTGCGCGGCAACGAGAATATTCTTGCCGTCTTTGAGCTTCGGTTCGATATTTTTCTGGAACCATGGAATCGTGCGCTCGGCGGTATTCTTGAGCGCTTCGCCCGATGGTGGTGGCACGTCATAGCTGCGGCGCCAGATTTTGACCTGCGCATCGCCGAATTTTTTCGCAGTCTCTTCTTTATTCATGCCCTGCAATTCGCCGTACATGCGCTCATTGAGCTCCCATGCCGAATACACCGGAATCGTATTGGCCTCGGTTGAGGGCGAATAGATTTTAAACCAGTCGGCGGGCTTCTCGGCGTCTACCTTCTGGATTACCGGCACCTTGCCCTCTTTGTTTTCTGACATGACAATCATCGCGGTGGTAATCGCGCGAATCAGGGTGGATGTATAAATAATATCAAATTTCTCTTCAGCGAGGCGCTTGCCGGCGGCAATCGCCTCTTGTACACCCTGCGCTGACAGGGGCACATCGACCCAGCCGGTAAACAGGTTATGCAGGTTCCACAGCGACTGGCCGTGGCGAATCAGTACTAGTTTTGCCATGCGCGCTTGTCTGAGTTTGAGAGGCTGCGTAAAGTAAAGCATTATATGGAATGACTGGGTTGAAGCCATTGCGCGAGGCTTTTTCCAAAAAAAAGACTGACGTGAAGTCGGGCATAGAGGCCTTCAGACAAATGGCGTCAACCGCGGGCAGTGATTCCGGACTTTTGCTTCAGTTTATCCAGGCGTTGCCAGAAGCGGCAATAATCACCGACAAATCAGGCGATGTGCTGGCCACCAACGAAGCATGGAAAAAGCTGAGCCCCCATGGGGGATTCTTTTCTGACGGCGGGCAGGGAAGTCCGGGAAATCTCAAAGGAATTATACTTGTGGGAGACGAGCCGGGCTTCGGAGAGTATGAGGGAAAAATTGCTGAACTGTTCTCGCGTAAAGCGGATCAAATCAGCTTCTTCTTCATGCCGAAAGCTCTGGAAAATTCCAGGATTTTGAATTTTGTCGGCAGCCGCATCGGATTAGGGGGGCAGGATTTTTTCCTCATTCGCTTTATTCCCTTATTCCCGCAGTTGCCCTTGGCAGACACATTAGAGGCAAAATTCATGGAGACTATTGCCGATCACATTCCGCTGATGATTGGCATCTTAGACAGAGATCTGAGGTATTGTTATGTGAATAAGTTCACAACCGATTATCTGAATTGTTCGCCGAACCAGATTCTTGGAAAAAAATTCGGCGAAGCCTTTCCAGAAAGCGAAGTCCGGTCAGTGCGTGATATCGTACAAAAAACCTTTGATTCGGGCTTGGCGCAGAAAGCCAGCCTGACGCTGACCGCCGCAGGGAAATGTATCTGGGTTGAAACGAATTTTATCCCGGTCTGCGACAGCAAAAAAGTGCCGCAGAATGTGCTCGTCATGACTCAGGATATCACCGAGCAGATGAACAGGCAGCGGGATCTCAATGTGGCGCGCCATTCGCTGCACGATATTCTGGCTCTAATGCCCGTGCCCTATATCGCGGTGAGCAGCGATTTTAAACTCGCCAGCATGAACAAGGCGGCCTGCGGTCTTTTTGGCTATAATGAGCCTGAAGTTCTTGGCCGGCCCATTGATATTTTCTTACCTGAGCATTTCCGCAAGGAACACCGGGGCCTCATGGAGAAATTTTCTGCCTCTGCAACCAGAACCCTCGCGATGGAAAATCGCAATGAAATTCGGGCTGTCAGAAAAGATGGCTCGGAAATCAGCCTGCTGGGCACAATTCTGAAGCTGGAAAAGGAAAATACCGTCTATTACGGCCTGATGCTGGTCGATTTGACGAAGATCAAGAGCATAGAGGCGAGCCTGCGCGATATGCAAAGGCGGCTTATGCAGGCGCAGAAGCACGAAGCGCTGGGCGAGCTGGCCGGTAATATAGCGCATGACTTTAATAACCTGCTCGGCATCATATCAGGCTACGCCGATCTTTTACAGACGATACTCGAAGGGAATACGGAAGCACTACCAATGCTCGACGAAATTTTGATCGCGGTAAAAAAAGGTGCGGTGCTCACGAGGCAAATTCTCGCCTACACGAAAGGGCTGGAGCCACAGTTCAGGACGGTCGATCTGCAGCAGTTGCTCACAGACCAGGTGGCGCAGCTGCAGGCTGCGGCTGGCCCGGATGTCGCGGTCGAATTGGCTCTCGAAGCACAATCGGGTATTACGGAAATTGACGACACGCAAATTATGCAGGTTCTGCTCAATCTCATAGCGAATGCGCGTGAAGCGATGGACGGCGCCGGCAGCATCGTGATCGGGACGACGAATGCGTTGCCGGAAACGGAATTGCTCGATAAAAATCCGTCATTGCCTGCGACAACAGAATATATCAAATTGACCGTCGCTGATAACGGCCGTGGCATGCCGGCTGACATTATGGCAAGGATCTTCGATCCTTATTTCAGTACCAAAGATCAGGATCAGCAGAAGGGCACCGGGCTTGGTTTGTCCATGGCGAAGGGAATTATCCGCCAACACGGAGGCATCGTCACCTGTGAATCGCAGGAAAACGTTGGGACAACATTCCAGATATATCTGCCGCTGAGTCCCGGTTCCGGCGCAATACCTGACTCTGCGGGCAAAACCGCGGCCCCTGGCCGGCAAGATGTTATACCGGGAAATTTCCACATTCTGATCGTCGAAGATGAGAAGGGTATGCGGGAAGTGGTTGCAGCACAACTCAAATCGACAGGCTATCAGGTTTATACGGCGGAGGATGGTTCTGCCGCGCTGCAATTCATCGACGAATTCCCTGGGACCCTCTCTCTGATTCTCTCCGATGTGAATATGCCGGGGATGTCAGGGTTTGAGATGGTCGAGCAGGCTAAGCTGATGCAGCCCGAGGTATCCGTGCTTTTCATGACCGGAAATCCGCAAGAGGGGGAGCAGGCGAAACGAGCGCTGAGCAAGCACCGGCTGCTCAAAAAGCCATTTGACCGCGAAACTTTGCTGGCAGAGTTGCGCAATGTGCTTGCTGCACGCGAGGTTCATCCTTGATCCTTACGACTGCCCTCAGGCAGACACGATTTTATGTATTGACGGCCGCTCGTGGCCAGCAAAGCCACGTAGCGAGAGTCACATGCTGAATATAATACAACCTATAGTACCGAACAGGGAGGTAGCATGACTGCTGCGCCGTTTAAAAATATTGAAGTGTTGGTGGTCGACGACGAAGCCCAGATTCGGCAGGTTGTGAAGAGTAATTTGCTCACGCTGGGCTATAATGTGACAGTCTCTGATTCCGCTGAATCGGCACTGCAGTATTTCGGTATGAAACCGTATAATATACTGGTGTCAGATATACGGCTGGGTAAAATGGACGGCCTCGAAATGGGGAATAAGCTCAGGGCAAAAGACCCTGCCGTCGCCATGATTTTCATGACGGGCAAACCAACAAGCAAGGGGATTGCCGCCGCACAAGAAATGGGCGCAATTCAATATATTCCCAAACCTCTCGGGGCGGCTGAGCTGGGGGAAAACATGGCGATCGCGGCGCGCTGGAATGTCGCGCAGCTTATAACCCGCGCAGCGGAGAAGTATTTTTCATTGCGCGGCGGTCGCATGAGCATTCTCGAGAATAAATTCCAACGCACCAAGGCAGAAGTCAAGAATATCGTTTCAAACAACAGGGACGCCGACATGTTGATTGAGCTGGCATATGCCAAAACACCACATTCAACGCGCATGTTCAGTGTTCTGGACGAAAAAATGGCGCCATTTTTAAGAATCATCTGACCTTTCCGCAGGTTTGGATAATAATGAATCGCGCATACAATGTTTTGATTGTCGGCGACGACGCCGAAATTGGCAGACCGCTTTGCATGCACTGACAAAGTTCGTCTCGCGGTATTGATATGGAAACAAAGCGCAGAATTCTCGTTGTCGATGATACGCTGGAAAACCGCAAACTGATGCGTGTTCTACTGGAAAAAAATTCATTCGAAATGATCGAAGCCGAGGATGGCTCCGGTGGGTACGACCAGGCGGTTGCGCAGAGTCCGGATCTGATTTTATCTGATATCGTAATGCCGCATACCGACGGTATCCAGTTGCTCGAGCGTCTGAAGGCCAACCCGGAAACGGCAGAGATACCCGTTATCATGCTCACCGGATTGAGCGATGGCCAGGTCAAGCTACGTTGCCTCGAAATGGGGGCCGACGATTTTCTCGCAAAACCTTTTGACCGCGCAGAGCTGATGGCCCGCGTGCGTAACCTGCTGAAACTCAAAGACCTCACTGCCCAGTTAAAAATGCACAGCCGTCTGCTCGAAGGTGAACTGGCTGAAAAACTGGTGCAACTCGAAAGGACCAGCGCGGCAGGCCACAGATTTGTACCGCGCAAATTTATCGAATATCTGGGAAAATCCGATTTGACCGCAGTGCGTAAAGGCGATTGGATTGAAAGCGACATGTGCATTTTGTTTGCCGATATCCGCAATTTTACCAGCCACGCCGAGGCTATGCGGCCCGAAGAAGTCTTTGTTTTTATCAATGCGTACCTGGGCCGCGTGGGGCCGATCATTCGTGCGCACCATGGTTTCATCGATAAGTATCTCGGCGATGGTATCATGGCGCTTTTTCCCAAGTCCGCGCGTTCTGCGGTAGATTGCGCCATTGAAATGCAGCGGGCGATGATTGAATTTAATTTACAGCGGCGCGGCAGAAATCTGCCCGAAGTGGCGATCGGCATCGGCATCAACGCGGGTAATCTCGCATTGGGTGTCATCGGAGAGTCCGAAAGGCTCGAATGCACTGTGTTGGCAGATGCAGTGAACGTCGCATCCCGCATCGAAGGGCAAACAAAAAATTTCGGGTCGCAGATTATTATTTCGGAAGATGTGCTGACACGCCTCACCGGCAATACGGCATACGCGACGCGCTGGTTGGGTAAAATTCCCGTTAAGGGAAAACAAATACCCGTCTCAATGTTCGAAGTGTTAAATGGCTTCGACGACGAACACCGTTTCCCGATTCAGCGCAAGATCCCCGAATTCGAGAAAGCGCTCAATGTCTATTACGACGGCACCAAAGAGGCGGCGTTGCCTCTTTTCCAGATGCTGCATAGTGAATTGCCTGCAGATCGCGCGACGGCCTTTTACGTTAAACAGCTGACGATGAAATAGAACGGTTATCTGTTTTCTGCCGAGCAATTTCCACCCGCCAATGCTGCGGTGGCAGTCTGTTGGCGGCGGGCGGAGTGTTCGCCGCTCTCAGTTCAGCGAATACAATACTGCGTCGGCCACCGCATCGGGTGCAATACCGGTCAGGCATGCGAGTGGCTGGTCTTTGCGAGGACAGACTTTTGCGAAACAGGGCGAGCATGCAAGCTGCAGATCAAATAGCATCTTACGGCGCGTGAGCGGCTGCGTTTCGCTGCTGCGACCCATGCCATTGAAGGTGACGAGCGCCGTGCCGGTCAGCGAGGTGATGTGAGCGAGCCCCGAATCGTTGGCGATCGCCACCCTGGATGACGCAATCAGAGTGTGCGCTTCGCGGAGCGTTGTCTGGCCGCACAGCGAGACTAATTTGATCTTGCTGCCCGCAAAATGCTGAACGATTGCGTCGCACTCTGCCTGGTCGATTTTGGCCCCGAGCAGAATGAACTGCGCGGTCGGTCTTTTTTTGGCAATCGTTTCGATGGCGCGGAGCGTGTGCCCGATTGGATATTTTTTGGATGCAGCAGTGCTGCCCGGGCTGATCACGACGCGCAGCGCAGTTTGTTTCAGGCCAAATTTTTTTTCGAGCACTGAAACGGGCAGCGCCGCGAGCTTCACGTTGCGGTACCTTTCGAAAAGATCTTCAGGCAGCTGGTCAGCCGGCAGATAGGAAAAGAGCAGGCGCAAATAAGCGAGCGAGCGGTGTTCACCGCGGTTATAGAGCTGCCGCTGGAATCTGTTCTTTGGCCGCGTCAAAAGCAGGCTGCGCATATCTGAAACAAAGCCGTGGCGCTTCGCCACGCCGAGACGATAGAGCAGCCATGCGGATCGAAAACTGGGTGAAAGAGTGAACGCGATATCAAAATTCAGGCCTCTCAAACGCAGGAAATCCGCCTCTGGCAGATTTTTCCCCCGGAACGGAATAATTTGCCCGAAACCCTCTGGCGCGAGATCTGCCACCCATGCGCGACCGATCAGCGTGATTTCACTCTGCGGGAAAATTTCGCGCAGCGCCGCGTAGAACGGAAACGCCATCGCATGGTCGCCAACCCAGTTAGGCGCATGTACCAGCACGCGTGAGGGTGCTGGTACATGCGCGTTATGATTTGGTTTCAGGATTTTTTTACCCTCTTAAAGTAATTACCACCCGCAAGGTTTTGGTAACGGCCGAGATCGACGGCTTCGCCTTTTGGAAAACCGCTGCTGGCTTTCATGTCGAGGCCGTAGAGCAGCGAGTAGGCTGAAACCGCAACCGCCTCGGCGTACACATGGCGGTATTTTGCCATGCGCAGGTGGTCGCGCTTCGAGGTGGTGTGCGCCAGTTCGACGAAGGCCGCAATCGCATTCACGTACGTTGGCACTGCCCATGTGGAGATATAGGGCTTCAGAATTTTCGGTGCAGTCGCGGGTGTGTCAAAACCATTCACGACGAAAGCCTTGCGTGTGAAGCGCAGTACTTCCATGCCTGCATAGTGGTTGTCGCCGCCAAAACCTTCGGGGCCACCTTCGCGCCGCCAGTCTTCAGGCTCGGCTTTTTCTCGCTCCCAGAATGGGCCCTTGGGTTCAAATGCCGAGAGCGTTGTCGCATAGCGTTCGCCCTTTTGGCCATAGAGCGATTCGACGATCTGGTCGGAGTCGGCATAACTCCACTGCACGAGGTTGTGGCGGTAGCCGCGGAATTTTTTGTAGTCTGTCGAGATGCCGTCAGGCTTACACCAAAAGCCGATGTAATAGATGAATGCGTCGGCCATAAAACTGGGAAACGGTTTATAACGATCGTCTGAAATAAACCAATGCGACCACGCACTGCGCGCGAGGCGATCGCGTATCGAGCCGCGGCCGCCTGAGTTCTTGGCATAGCGCTGTGCGAGTTCATAGGTTTTATAGCCCGGTGTGATGACGGTCGCCATGGCCCCCACCGAAGGGGATTCGGTATGTGTCAGGTGCAGCGTAATGACAAGCTCTGGCTCGACTGCATTGATGCGGCTGATTGTGCCCGGTTGAATGGCACCCGTTTTCTGATCAGGATAATCATACAGGCGAAACGGCGCGTTGACGTCGTCTCTGTTATCAAAATAATTTTCCGTATATCCCGCGGGACGCGAGATGAAAGCTTCAATCGATTCGGGCGACGCCGGGGCTTTGCCATACTTTGCCAGAATCTTGCGAAACTTCTCTTTGCCTTCGGCTGTCTGCGTCAGATCGAGCAGCGCTTTTGCCTTCGCGGCAATATCGTGCATGACCTCGAATTCCCACACACCTTTGTGGCGGGCGCCTTCACGAAACTTGTCGAGGTACACGCCCAACCGGCGGTCATATTTGTCGCCGTACAGGGTGTGCGGTATCATGTCGCGGCCGCCGTGGCCCGGGTCGAGTACCACACGGTAGGCCGCAGTCTGGCTGGCAGCAAGCGGTAGAAAAAGGAGGATGAATATTGTTTTGGCGAAATGCATCTCTAAGTGAGTCTGCTCTGATTTTTCAGACGCCGCGGCAAACCTTCTCTGTTAGTCTGGTTTCTGTTGGCCCGGCCCGCTCGTGGTGCGACCCGCTTCTTCGGGTCTCTGCTTTCAGAGCCTGTCGAACCATAAGGGCCGGGCCAACAGAAGCCAGAAATGATTGCCTTCTGGCCGCGATTCAAGATTCTCAGCCATGCAACCGCGCACCCGCCTGCTTTTACAGATCTTTGGCGGCCTGACCTTGGCAGCCGCTGCGGCGGTATGGCTCCTTAGTCGCAGTGGTCTTGGCGTCGCAGACCCTGCTGCTTCCGTTCGGGGTGAAGAAGTCTATGCCTCGCACGACTGCACCGACTGCCATCTCGCCGCGCATATTCTGCGGCAGAAGCGCGACAAAAGAGAAGTGGGATTGATCCGTGTGCGCACAGAATTTGGCGTATTGCGGAAATTTCTCGAGACCGATCAGCAGCACCAATCGTATTTGATGATCTCAGAAAAAGACCGCCGCGACCTGGTGGAATATTTACGCACCCTAATCGTCAGATAATAAAACCCCGCAGGGGTGTTATTATCTGACCTTCTGCGCCCGGAGCATAAACAACCGCGGCAGAGACCGTTCGGTGTCGATGCGCATGTCACTGCGGCTGGAGAGATGATTCAGCAGCGTTTCACGAAAAGTGTCTCCCGCCGGTTTAGCCGAATCAGCCACGGCGGTCGAGGCTCGGCCTGGTGCTGCGTGGTCTATCAGGCTGATAAATCCGCCTTTTTTGAGCACGCGCATCGCTTCGCCTAATGCCATGAGCGGTTGCGGCATCTGTGACAGTGCCATGCGCAGCACCACGGCATCGAACGCACCGTCGGTAAAGGGTAGCTGCTGCGCATTGGCGGCAGTGACAAATATCTGTTTGGATGCGCGTGCATGTGCGCGCCTGACATGTTTGAGTTCAAGGTCGAGCGCGATGACGTGGTCAAACGACTGTAACAGCGCTTCAAAAAAATCACCTTCACCGCATCCGATATCTGCGACGGTACCTCGCCTGCCGCAGGCCAGGTGCGCAAAGATATCGCTATAGGGCAGGTCGGGCTGCTCCATGCGCCACTGTGCAAAGGTATCGCTGCTGCGTGCCGCGAGCACAGTACGCAGTTTAGCCGCATCAGAGCGCAGCTCGGGAATTTCCGCACCAATCTCTTCCAGATTACGCAGAATCGCAACCACCGGTTTTTCCTGCATGCGTTGGGGGTTGAGCGCATAATACGTATGCTGCCCCGTTTTTTCGGCCGAGAGTAAGCCGAGGTCGCGCAACGCTTTGACATGGTGGCTGGTATTTGACTGGGAGATTTCGAGAATCTCCGATAACTCAGAGACGGTCAGGGTCGATTGTTTCAGCAACAGATAAAGACGAATGCGTACGGGTTCAACCAGCGCCTTGAGTAAATTCAGGGCGCCTGCCATCTGGCCCCTTAAAAGCGGAAAGTGATCTGCAACCCGGCAAAGCGGTTATGCGCCATCACCTGGATCGAAAACGGCACCATCATGATCGCGCGGTATGTGCCGAGTGAAATGAGCATCGATTTCAGACCGACGTCAAACGGGTCGAAGCCATTGGTGAAATAAATCTTCGAGCTCATCCAGAAGAGGGCAAGATCCCCGGCGAGAAAACCGAGAAAGGGCAGGAAGATGGATTTGTTTTTGATCATTGAATTCGAATTTACATACCAGTAGCCCAGTGCCGGAGTGATCAATGTCGCACCGGCTGCAATCAGCAGCGATTTTTCACCGTATTTATTATCATACGGTTTGGCACCCGTGTCTTGTGCAACGAGGTCAATGAATGCATAGCTCTGCCGGTTGCGTGAATCGGCGCGAATCACTGTTTTGTCAGGGATTGTCGAAACAAACACATCAAGGTTGATGATCGAATAAAACGGGGTTTTACAGCGCCAGTGCGAACCCAGAGTGATTTCCTGTTCAATACAGTTTGCGTCGATTCGTTTTAGCGATTTTTTGACAGTTTCGGTGGCTTCGTCGGCGGTTTTGCCCGACATCTCGAGCGATGCACCGATGGCGTGCACCGATGCGGGCAGCGCCAGCAGGCCAGCGAGAAATATGGCCGAAGCGGCGAACCCCGCCGGGAATCTGAACCCGCGTGTGCAAAGCATTGCGCTATGACGCGAATGCCGAATACCGCGTCACGCGGGAATATGCCGCGGCCCGGCTACCATTAATCTGGGCAACGGCATAATCCTTTTGGGTTTACATATCTGCGCTATGCCTGTGTTCTGCCCGCCGTATGAAATTTGATGCAACCGCCGGCAATGAACGCCTGAGAGCATTCTGGGCGCTCAAGGCCGAATTTGGCACAGAACGGGACGCCTACGATGTCTATCTCGAAGACATTGTCAGCGACCGCTACAGTCTGGTGAAGGGGCTGCAACTGGTGCGCGATGAGCTGCAGCTGGCAGGCCTCGACCGCAATTCCGATATCTCTGCCTGCGGTGCCGATTTCAGCCTTCCTACCGTAGTTACGACTCTCGCGCATACCAATTGCGGCGATCGCATTCACCAGGGCGAGGCGACCAGCGCCTATATGCAGACCGTCGCTTCCCGCTTCGCGACGATTTCAGAGATGGGTGAATTTAAGCTCGAGGCCTTTGCGCCGACGGGTGGCGGCACCGACGATGGCGCGACGTTTGCGCATGTCACGTGGGCACACCACATCGACGAACTTTTGCGCGAGCAGATCTACCGGGGCAATGCATCGTCATATATTCTCTGCAACTTTGATTTGAAGACGCATGTCGGTCGCATGGACGACAAAACGATAGCGATCGGTAAAACACAGGAATCGAAGTGGCGCTACCCTAGGGCGGCGTGTGGTGCGATCGTTGGCTGCCTCGCGCACTATAATGAGAATAACGGCGTGCACCGGCGTTTGCGTGCTGATCTGACAGAAGCAGGATTTACCCACCTGCGTGAGCATCCGGTCCAAACCGCAGAGGGCATCGATGTTACGCCGGCTGTCGCCGCTGCGATCGTGGCGGTGCGCGGTATGCTCAATACCGCGCACGCGCTCGCGCATGAAATGGACGAGCGCGGCATGGCGCATCTGACTGCGACAATGACCGTCAACCGCCCCGGCCGTCTCGATACAATTATCTATCTCGGGCGTGCGACGGTATTCAACGGTGAGATTATCACGCAGGGCCTGGGTACTGATGCCGCAAAATACAGCGCCGCTTTTACCGGCAAAGGGCAAGATGCAGCGCTGGTTTTGAGTTATGCAGGACAGTCTCAATCCGCCTACCCGCTCGAGGCGAGCAGTTACGAAGTGCGCCACTGGCAGAAAGCGCCTGTTATACCCCTGCTCGAAGACTGATCGCGTGAGAAAGTTTTGAAGAAACTGATGAGAGAATTATTGTAATCGCGCCGGGCCGGCGCCGACCGATACGTATGCGCATCGCCTTCATACTTTCGCTGCTTGCCCTGTTGCCTCTGCAGGCGGGGCCGGCAGAGGGGTTGCCCGAATTTACGGCGACCGATGCCTCAGCGTGGATAAACTCTGCACCGCTCAGGATTGCCGACCTGGGCGGCAAAGTCGTGCTGCTCGAATTTTGGGCCTTTGACTGCCACAATTGCTCGCGTTCAGCACCCTGGCTGAATTCATTGCGGCAGAAATGGCCCAATGCTTCGTTCGTTGTCGTGGGCGTACACACGCCCGAATTCGAGCATGAAAAAGACAGAAAAAACCTCGAAAGAAGCATGCGCAGGCAGGGCGTGCGGCATGCGGTCATGATGGATAACGATTATGCGTACTGGAGAAGCCTGAATAACCGATACTGGCCGGCCTTTTACCTCGCAGACAAACAGGGCGTCATACGCGGCGTGTTTATCGGCGAAACGCATGCGGGCGATGCACAGGCGCGTGAGATCGAGAAGCAAATCGCGGAATTGCTGACCCGTTGACGGAGTGTTTCGGCCACCGGTTTTGGAGGCCGTGAGTCCCGAACTGCTCGACATATTGGTCTGCCCCCGGTCAAAGAAAAAGCTCGAGCTGGCCGACACGGCGACGCTCGAAAAGCTCAACGGCGCGATACGCGCCGGCAAATGCCGCGACATTGCCGGTGCGGCGGTGACAGAAACGGTCGCCGAGGCGCTGTTGCAGCGCGAAACCGGCATCCTTTATCTCATCAAAGAGGACATTCCGGTGCTGATTTATGAAAATGCGGTGGAGCTCAAAAGCACGGTGGTCTGACCGCAATGAACATGCCCGCAACCGGGAAAACGACCATCGATTTTACGGCGATTGATTCGCCCGAAAAACTGCAGAGCCTGAAGCTGTCAGACCTGCCGGCCTATTGCGCGTACCTGCGCGAATTCATTCTCGAGTCTGTCTCGAAAAGCGGCGGCCACCTGTCGTCGAACCTCGGTTCGGTCGAGATGACAGTCGCTCTGCATTATGTTTTTAAATCTCCCTTTGATCGTTTGATGTGGGATGTCGGGCACCAGTGCTATGCTCACAAAATTCTGACCGGCCGCAAGCATGAGCTCAAGTCGATACGCAAAACGGGTGGCCTGTCGGGTTTTCCCAAGCGTTCTGAATCAGAGCATGATCTCTATAATACCGGCCACGCCGGAACTGCGATCTCGCAGGCAATGGGCGAGGCAGTCGCCGCACGCCTGCAATGGAACGGTAAATCACCGTTGCCGACTGCGATTGCGGTTGTCGGCGACGCATCGATTGTGACCGGCATGGCGTTTGAAGCCATGAACCACGCAGGCTATGCGCGCACGCCGATGCTGGTGATTCTCAACGACAATGAAATGAGCATTTCCAAAAATGTCGGCGCAGTAAGCTACCATCTCACGCAGCTCATCAATACCCGTTTCTACAAACGCAGCAAGCGCGGTTTTATTTCACTGATGGCGAAGATTCCGCTCATCGGGCGTGTGATTAACCGCCTCGCGAAGCGCTTCAGAATGTCGATGAAGTCACTCGCCACCGATCACCAGTTCTTTGGTGAACTGGGTTTTCGCTACCTAGGGCCGATCGACGGTCATGATGTGACTCGTATTGTCAGCGTGCTGCAGCATCTGCCGCCGATCGAAGAACCGATTTTGTTGCACATGGTTACGCGCAAGGGCTATGGTTACGAGCTGGCAGAGCAAGACCCTATACAGTACCATGGTGTCGGTGTGTTCGATACTGAAAAAGGCATCGAAAAAAAACACAGCACCGCATGGGGCCTCAGTAAATTTGTCGGTGAGACGCTGACGCTGCTCGGCGAGCGCGACAGAAAAGTTGTGGTGATTACGCCTGCGATGAAAGAAGGCTCGGGCCTCAACCCGTTTGCGTCGGCTTTTCCCGACCGCTTTTTCGATACAGGCATTGCAGAGCAGCATGCGACGACCTTTGCCGGAGCGCTGGCGAGCGCGGGCCTCAAACCGTACCTGTGCATCTATTCGACTTTTCTGCAGCGTGGCTATGACCAGCTGGTGCAGGATATCGCGCTCATGAACCTGCCGGTGCGCATTGTCATCGACCGCGCCGGCTGTGTTGGGCAAGACGGGGAAACGCACCAGGGTTTTTACGATATCGCCTTCATGGCGGCGCTGCCGCATATCAAAATACTCTCCGCGCGCGATGCGCACGAACTCGTGCAGATGCTGGCATTCTTGCGCAATTACAACGAGGGCCCGATAGCGGTGCGTTTTCCCAAAAAAGAATTTGCGAGCTTTGATCTCGGCACGACGCTAAAAGCGCCTGCGAAAAAATATGATCCGTTTACCGCGGTGAGCCTTGCGAAAGGCACGCAGGTGCTGATTCTGAGTGAAGGCGTATTTGCCGCGCATGCGCTCGCGGCGAGAGAGCTACTCGCTAAAGCCAGGATCTCTGCAGAAGTGATGGATGTGCGATCGCTGAGGCCACTGCCGCTTGCGCAGATTCAGCGCGCTATGAAGGGCAAAAAATTGCTGGTGACGCTCGAAAACCACGGCCTCACCGGTGGGTTGGCAGACCTGCTCGATGCGGCACTGCGCACTCAAAAAACAAGGCCACCTCATCTGGCGTTAGGTTATCCCGAAGAAATTGTGCCACACGGCTCGATTAGCGATATTGAAGATATGTACGGTCTGTCGCCGGCAAAGATCGCCAAAAGAATTGGTCAGGCATTGGCTCGCTCTGGCCACGGGCTATAGCCCGTGCCTAACGTTTAACCGGCGACTGCGATTTTTTTAGAGATCTTTTCGAACATCTGCGGATCGACCGACTCGTCGATGATATAGATAATCCGGCGCAGAAAATCCTGGCCCAGGTTAATGCGTATCTTGCGCGGGTCCGGGCGGAACGAATCGACCTGAAACACGCCATGATTCATACCCTCGGAATTGACCGTCGCCATGTGCAGTACGCCGAGGCGCTGCACGAGACCGCGGCTCTGGTAACGGCCAATTTCGATGACCCGCACGATTTCAAAATAGGTCTGCCCGCTGGTCATCGTGAGCGCCAAAACGAGCAGATCCCCGTTTTTGATAATCTTCTGATTGTGGCTGAGCGACATGGAAATGTGGTCGAGAAAATCACGAATCACTTTCGGGCCGTATTGGTAATAGGAATTATTGAGAATCAGTTTGATCGCGGTCATCGGGTCTTTGGCTTCGCGCGAGTCAGATTCGGTGGTCAGCGAGGCAAAGTCGGTCGCGAGGCTCAGAATGTTTACGTCTTCTTGGTAAACGACGAACTCTTTGAGTGCGGCGAGCTGGCGCAGAATGTCCGAAGCCACTTCCTTTTTTCCCTTCTTATCGTTCTCCTGCACCAGGTTCTGCAGCGTGCTTGTCATCCAGCGGAATTCGGGATAGTTGTTGGTCAGCGTATTCTCCGGGAGTGTTCGCCGCTGGTTGAGTATCAGGCGTTTTACCTCAAAGGGTACCGTCTGTTCGTGCGCGACCATCAGGTATGAAAGCAAAGGGTATTTGCGGACGTATGCGCGCTGCTCGGGGGTGAGTTTGTCACCTTCGGGCAGGTTCATTTTGGCTTTACCGATCTGCGCGAGCATGCCGCCCATCATGACGGGCTGCACTGCTTCTGAGCCGCGGCCGCGGTCTTTGGAAATCATCGCCTTCATGCTGCGCGATTTGAGCGCCATTGCCACGACCGCACGCTTGACTGCCTGTTTCGACAGGTCTGAAGAGGCGCTGCCGTCGCCCTTCACGGTTTCGAGAATGTTGATGACCCCGACCATCATGTCGGGTTGCTGCTCAAAATCGGTGATGAATGAAGTTACCTGGCTGTGCATCTTTTGAGAGTGCACTGCGCCAAAGGCGGCAAATTTGAGTTCGCTGAACAGAGATTCGGTTGCTTCGGTCAGTTCTGCGACCCGTTTTTCAGATAAGAGTTTTGTGTCGGTCAGGCCCTCGAGGTCTGTGCGGCCTGCTTTTTTGAGGCCCAGCTTGTCTTCGTCGTCTTCGCGGTAATAGATGCCGCTGCCGATGTGCTGCAGCAGCTTATTGATCATATCGCCGGTCGCCTGTTCCTTGCGGGGAATCAGAATCTGGCCGCTGGCGTTGTAAAAGTTGACTGGAATTTCCTGCGTGTCGCGCATGCGCGCGATCACTTCAGGTGAGAAATTGAATGGCTTAAGGACCGCGTCCGACATAAATAGCCGGTGCTGCTTGAATCTGTGACCTCAGCGGTCAAGGTAAGTTAGAGAACACCCGAGCACAAAGGTGTTCTCTGTCAGATGGGTTACTTCGACAGCCAGCGCATCATCGAGCGCAGCTTCTTACCGACTTTTTCAATCGGGTGATTTTCTTCTTTTTTGCGCATGGTTTCAAATTCTTTGCCGCCTGAACGCAGGTCGGCCAGGAAGCCTTTTGCAAATTTGGACCCATTGGCCTTCTGGATATCGGCCAGGACTTCTTTCATCTTCTGTTTTACGTGGCTGTCGATCACGCGCGGGCCGCTGACGTAGTCGCCATATTCAGCGGTGTCAGACACATAATAACGCATCTTTTCGAGACCACCTTCGTAAATCAGGTCGATGATCAGCTTTGTCTCATGCAGGCACTCAAAATAGGCAATTTCAGGATCATAACCCGCTTCAATGAGGGTTTCAAAACCGGCCTGGATCAGGTGGCTGATACCACCACAGAGAACAGCCTGTTCGCCAAAGAGGTCAGTTTCTGTTTCTTCTTTAAAAGAAGTTTCGAGAATACCCGCACGGCCGCCGCCCACGCCCATCGCATGTGCCAGCGCGCGCTTGTGCGCATTGCCGGTCGCATCCTGGTGGATCGCGATCAGGCACGGAACACCGCCGCCCTCTGTATAGACACGGCGAACCAGGTGCCCTGGGCCTTTGGGAGCAACCATGTAGACATCGACATCTTTCGGTGGTACGATTTCGTCAAAATGGATGTTGAAACCGTGTGAGAAGACGAGTGCTTTGCCTGCCTTCAGTTTGGGCTTGATATGCTCGTCGTAGATCTCTTTCTGCGACTGGTCAGGAGTCAGAATCTGGATAATGTCTGCGCGGTCAGAAGCTGTTGCAACATCGACGACTTCAAAACCGTCGGCTTTGGCTTCGGCAGTGGATTGACTGCCCGCCTTAAGGCCAATAATCACCTTGAGGCCTGAATCCATCATGTTTTGCGCCTGTGCGCGGCCCTGCGAGCCATAGCCGATGACCGCTACAGTCGAGCCTTTGAGTACGGAAAGATCACAATCTTGATCGTAATAGAGTTTTGCCATTCGGTAAAGTGGCGTTCAGAGACACACCGTCAAATGTTTCAGCCGCCCGATGCTGCTGCGAAAGTTATCGAAAACTGCAGAAAAAATGCCGTCAATGTTATACGGGTATGTATTCCTCATGGCCAGAATTTTAATTCAGACCCTTGTATTTACAGTGGTGTTCAGCCGCCATATTGTGGCCGAGGAACACAACCTGACCATTGCCGAGGTCGAAAAAATCGCCAGCGAACGCAGCCTGGTTATGAAGGCGCAGCGCGTCGATGTACAGATCGCCAGAGCGGACGTGAGAACATCAGCCCTATGGGACAATCCCGAACTTTCGGCGCAATATGACTACCACCAGGTATCGTCCGGCATTGCCAACAACCCGGCCACATTCGATGTGCGGCTCAGCCAACCGTTGCAGCTTTTCGGCCTGCGCGGCGCCCGCGTCGACCAGGCGAATGCGGGAGTGCTACAGGCAGGTTTTCTGACCGCAGACTTTGAGCGCAATTTTATCCTGCAGATGCGCCTGACTTCGTATAAGGCGCTTGTGTTATCGAACGCGCTGAATTTCCAGAAGGCCTTTTATGAAAATTACCAGAAGCTTTTGCAGGCGAACGCGTTCCGTTATAAAAAGGGTGATATTTCTGAATACGAACTCAAAAAGCTCGAAGTCGAGGGCACGCGCTATGAAAATTCGATTGCCAACGTAGAGATTGAACTGCGGCGCAGGCTGAGCGAGCTGAAAAAGGGGTTGTCGATCGCCGAGTCGGATGTGCTGCGCATCCAGGATGATCTGAAACAGCCGGTGGCAGAAGAGGTGCTCGCGATTATCGAGCGAAAGGTCGAGCCCGAGCTGAGGCCCGATCTGCTCGCAGCGCAGAACGAAATTACGCTGGCGGAACGGGGGCTTGCCGTCGCAGAAAAAGAGACGCTGCCGGATTTCTCCCTCGCAACACAATACCACTATGAGCCGCAGTCTTCGTTGTTTGCTCAGAACCATTACCTGGGGTTAGGATTAACCGTTCCGCTCAAGGTCTTTAACCGTAACCAGGGAAAAAAAGATGCTTATGTACAACTTATTGAAAAAAAGAAGATTGCTTACCAACAACAGCTGATAAGCGCACGTACAGAACTCGATGTACAGCGCAACGCGATAAAGCAGTATCTGGGGGTGCTCGAAAACGGCAAGAACCGGCTGGTGCTGAGCAAAGAAATTTACGAGAAGGGCCGGTTGCTCTATACAAAAAAGGCTGCCAACCTCATTCAACTGCTCGAAAGCGAGCGGAGTTATTTTGAAATGCAGCGGGATTTTTTTGAAATTCTTTACAATTTTCAGGAGAGTCTCGAAATCTATCTGGCGCTGACAAAAACCATGCAGGTCGAGAAGAAAGCATCGTGAAAAAAATCTTTTCAGTGTTTATATAGTGTTTCTACTTTTAGCCTGTAGTAAGCCCGCCGAAAAACCGCGGTTTGCCCAGCTCGAAGCCGATGAAAGCGGGCGCACAATTCGTATTGTCGGCGAGGGCGAATATCCCCCGACAATACGCTTTGAGCAGCTGACCTACCGCAGCGTCGGTGATTCGATTCATGTGCCTGTGCGTGTCACCTGCCTGCATGCGAACGGGGTGTATACTTTCGATTCGAACGAACTCACAGACCAGTATACAGAATACCTGAATAACTCGGCGCAGCTTGCCGGTGCGCGCATCGCGTATGAACGCCAGCGCGAATTACTCGAGGCGCGTGTTTCCTCGGAAAAAGAGTTTCTCGAGGCCAAAATCAAATACCAGGAATTCGGCCGCATCGTTAGCAAGATAGAAAACAATTTCCGCATTCTGGGTATTCCGCTGCCCGTGATCAAGAAGCTGCGCAGCGGCTGGATTCTGATGACCGGGGATGTGCCGGAAAACGAACTGCGCACGGTACACAAGGGCATGAAGATCAGGGTCGAGCTGCACGCCTATACCGGGAAATACCTCGAAGCAGTCGTCGCGGGCATTTCAGAGCAGATCAATCCCGGTACGCGCACCGCAAAAATTTTCATGCCGATGCAGAACAGCAAGGGCATGTATAGCCCCGGTATGTTTGGTACGGGGCTCATTGAACGCACCGGAAAAAAGACGCTGGCGATTCCCGCGACCGCGGTGATCCAGATGGCCAGCAAGAACTATATTTTCCGCCAAAAGATGCAACGACCATTGAGCGCATTGAAGTCGAAACCGGCGCGGAAGACAATGGTTTCATTGCGATCGTCTCCGGTGCCGCCGAGGGCGATAAGATCGTGACGCGGGGTGCGAGCCTGCTCAAGGGTCTGAGCTTCGGTTACTAGGTAAATCCGCATGAGCACCGGCGGATTTGATATTCTTTCCGGGGGCAAAAGCCTCGGCCAGCGCGCACTCGAGCACCGCCTGCTTGTGTATGCTTTTCTCGCATTGCTTCTGGGTTGGGGGGGGTATGCCGTTTTTAATCTGAACGTCGAATCGTATCCCGATATCGCCGACACCGAAGTTTCGGTGATTACCAAATTTCCCGGTCGCGCCGCCGACGAGGTGGAGAGCCTCGTGACCAAACGACTTGAGCGCGGTCTCAATAATATACCGGGCCTCATCAAGCGGCGTTCGCAGACGATACCGGGTCTTTCGGTCATTCGGCTCACATTTGCCGACGGTTACAACGACTATTTTGCGCGCAACCAGGTGCTCGAAAAACTGAAGTATGCAGAACTGCCCGAAGGCACTGGCAGGCCCGAACTGGGGCCGCTGACTTCGCCAGTGGGTGAAATCTTTCGCTATGTGCTGCGCTCTGACACGGGCCTTTCGCCGATGGATCTGCGCACTTTACAGGACTGGACTGTCGTGCCGCACCTGTTGCGCACCGAAGGACTCACCGACATCACGACGGTCGGCGGTGAAGTGAAAGAGTTCCAGGTGATCGTGAACCCCGACCAGCTGCGCAAATTTGAGCTCGATCTCACCGATTTGCAGACTGCGATTGAAAACAACAACGCGAATACCGGCGGCAATTCGATCTTTCGCGGCACACAGGAGATTCCCGTGCGCGCGATCGGCGCCGTGCAGGATGAAAAAGATATCCGCAATATTATTATCGGTGTCAGAAAAAACGTGCCCATCTTCATGAAGGATGTCGCGCAGGTCAGAGTGGGACATCCGCCTTTTAACGGCATCTTTGGTTATTATAACGCCGACAGCGGTGAAAACATACCGCATGCCGTGCAGGGAATCGTGCTGATGCTGCGCGGGCAGAACCCGAACAACGTGCTGAAGCGCTTCAAACACCAGGTGGAGACGCTGAACCAGCAGTTGAAGCCTGCGGGCGCGGAGCTCGTGCCGATGATGGACCGGTCGGTGCTGACGCAGAATACACTGTTTACTGTCAGCAGAACGATGCTCGAAGGCATTACGGTTGTTCTCGTTGTGATAGCATTCTTTCTGGGCAACCTGCGCGCAGCTCTAGTCACTGCCGCTATTATTCCGCTGTCGCTGCTCTTTGCGTTTGTGCTGATGGATCTCACGGGAATTCCCGCCAATCTGTTGTCGCTCGGCGCGATCGATTTTGGCATCGTGATCGACGGCGCGGTGGTGGCGATTGAGCGCATCATGCGGCGTTTCCATTCGCACCCGCAGGACGATAAAACGCTGCGCATCAAGCGTGCGGTGGATGGCATTGAGAAACAAATTATCTTTTCCATTGTGATTATCATTTGTGCATACACACCGATTTTTCTTTTCCAGCGCATCGAAGGAAAGCTATTCTCGCCGCTGGCATATACAATTTCTTTTGCGCTGATTGGTTCGCTGGTTTTGACTGTGATGGTGGTGCCGGTTCTGGCTGACAAATTTTTCCCCGAAAAAATGCGCGAGTGGCGGAATCCGCTCATGGAAGGGGCGGAGAAAATTTACCAGAAGACTCTGCGGGCCTTTCTCGATAAACCGCGCCGCATCATTCTCGTAGCCAGCACAGCCGTCGGTATTCTTGCGCTTTCAGGGCTCTTTCTGGGCGTCGAATTTTTGCCCGAGCTCGACGAGGAGCGATCAACCTGCGTGTCACGCTGCCGGCAGGTACAGGCATCAGCGAAAGCGCGCGCATCGCTGACATGGTACGGAACACGCTGTCCGCTTTTCCCGAAGCCAAAGCGGTGCTGTCGACTGCAGGGCGCAACGATGACGGCACCGATGCGTATGGCGCAAACCGTATCGAGTTTACCGTACCGCTGCGCAAGTATTCAGAATGGAGTTCGAAACATGCGGATAAACGCAGCCTGCTGAACGCCATTTCTGATACGCTGAAGCCGCTGCTGCCCGGTGCGAAACTGAGCTTCTCGCAGCCGATTCTCGACAACGTTTCCGAGGCAGTGACGGGCTCGGTGGCCGATCTCGCAATCATTCTCAAGGGTGAAGACCTCACAGAGCTCAGGAAAACCGCAACGGAAATCCCAGGAGTGGTTAAAGATATCAAAGGCTGCAGTGAGAGTGGCATCGAGCAAGAGGGACCACAGACGCAGCTGACGATAAAGATGGATCGTGTGCAGGCCGCCCTGCATGGCGTGAACTTTGTCGACATTCAGCGCATGACAGAGATGGCGATCGGCGGTAAAACGGTGAGTTCCCTCGTGCAAAACGGGCAGTCGTTCGATATTTCGATACGCTACCCGCTCGCTCGACGCGCGCAGATCAGGGAAATAGGGACGCTGCTGGTAAAAACCGCCGCCGGTGGTGCGGTTCCGCTGTCGCAGGTGGCACGCATCGAGTCGATCGAAGGGCCGTCGAAAATCACCCGCCTCGATGGCAGTCGCTTTGTTTCGGTGTGGATGAATATTTCAGGCCGCGACCAGGGGGGTTTTGTCGCGGAAGCGATGAAGCGCGTCTATGGGCAGGTCAAGCTGCCAGCGGGCACCGAAATTATCTGGGGCGGCCAGTTTGAAAATTTAACGCGCGCGGGCAGGCGGCTGATGCTTGCGGTGCCGCTGACGCTGCTCATCATCTTCATGCTGCTCTTCTGGATGTTCCGCGATGTGCGCGAGGTATTGCTGGTCTTTGCCAATGTGCCGTTTGCGCTCGTCGGTGGCATTCTTGCGCTGCACCTGCGTGGCATGCATTTCAATATTTCGGCGGGTGTCGGTTTTATTTCGCTGTTCGGCGTTTCGGTCATGAGCGGCGTGCTCTTTATTCATGCCTGCGCACAGGCAGAAAAGCACGAAGTGACAAGCTCTACCACAAAATTTAAAGATATGGTCGCGCGTGTCTGCTCGGGCGAACTCAGACCTGCGCTCATGATGATGGTTGTCGCGATGCTGGGCCTTGTGCCCGCAATGCTTGCAACCGGCATCGGTTCTGACGTGCAGCGCCCGATGGCGACCGTCATTGTTGGCGGGCTCGCCTCCGCGACGGTGCTTTCGATCTTTGTTCTGCCGGTGCTGTACTACCAGGTGAATGCGGGTAAGAAAGAGTAATCCGTCAAATGTTTCAGCCGGCTCTTTTTTATGGTCGCCTTGTCACGGCCGCAGATTTGCGTCAGCCTTGAAACCTATCGCACAAATTGCCATAGAGGCGGATCTATACCGCGGAAAGAATCTGATTCGCCTCCACGGCTTGCGTTCCTTACTGATGGCTACACTTGCCATCGTGCTGGCGGCATCGCCCATCGCGGCCAGAAAAAAAAAGACAGCTACAAAAAAAGTCCCGCTGAATGCCAGTGAAATCTTTTTCAAAGAAGGCCTTAAACGGTTGAAGGGAAAAAGCGTCTGCTTCATTACAAATGCTGCAGGGCTTGGTCGCTATTTTCTCTACGATGCGATGGAAGAGACCGATAAGTACATCCACGCGAAGCTCGAAAAACACGAAATTAAAATTGCGCACCTGTTTACTCCCGAGCACGGCCTGACCGGACAGGAAGACGACCATGGTAACACCAAGGTAAAGGCAGGCCAGCCGGAAACCATATACCTGACGACCGTCGAAAAGCTACAGGAGAAAATTGCAGACTGCGAAGCGATTGTGTTCGACCTGCCCGATTCGGGAGTGCGTCCCTATACCTACCGCACGGTGCTCAACCGCGTGATGCGCGCAATGGATAAGGCGCAGACCGGGCAGATGTTGTACCTGATCGATGTGCCAAACCCCGCTTCCCACCTCGGACCGCAGGGGCCGGTTGCGCAGAAATCCAACTTTTCATATGTGGGCGAAGAAGAAATTCCGTTCCTGCCAGGTTTTACACACGCCGAACTTGCACGCAAATTCATTGCCGACCGAAAACTCAGGATCAAAATCCATATTCAGAAAATGGCCGGCTATAACCCGAAGCAGCCGCACTCGCAGCGCGAGGTTGTGTTTTACCCGCCATCGCCCAATTTGCCGCACCTGCGTTCGAACCAATGCTACTGGGTTTCGGTATTCTTTGAAGCCACCTCGATCGAAGAGGGCCGTGTCACGAAAGACCCGTTCTGCCAGATCGGCCATCCCGATTTTGCGAACGCAGAATTACCGCGCATGGGCAATGTGAAGTTCAGCGCGTACCCGTTCTATGCGTGGAGCGGTAAGCACAAAGGAAAATTATTGCCGGGCTATAAACTGTTGATCGATGAAAAAAAAGTCGAACCCGCGCGGGCGGCGTATGAGTTCTTGCTCTGGCAAATGAAGAACGGCGCCAACGACTGGATGGGAAAATACCTTGGTGAAAAACAAGGCCTCGACGCGCAGACAGGCTCAACCACGATGCGCAAATCTTTGCTGAAAAAAATGACTTATGACCAGTTTATGGTCGAAGAAAAAAAGAAAATCCGCGCCTTCGCCGAAGCAATGCAGAAGTACAGGTTGTATAAATGAATCTGAAATTTACGATAGGCATTCTCGGTGGCGGCCAGCTTGCGCGTATGACTATCTCGGCCGCAATGCAGTACGGTATTCGCGTGAAAGTTCTCGACCGCAGCAGCGATGCACCCGTGGCAAACTATACATGTGCCTTCACCTGCGGCGACCCGCAGGACTTTGCCACCGTCATGGCATTTGCTGAAGGCTGCGATGCTGTAACCATCGATTCAGAACATGTGAACGCCGACGCACTCGTTGCACTGGCGGCACAGGGTATTATCGTCGCGCCGTTCGGGGCCGCGCTCAAGACAATCCAAAATAAATGCCGGCAAAAAGAATTCTAGGCCGCGCATGATCTGCCCACCGCGCCCTTTCAGATTTTTGCGTCGCGGGACGAGCTCGCCGCCGCTCCCCTGGAATTTCCCATCATCCAGAAAAAAGCGACTGCCGGCTATGATGGTCAGGGCGTCTTGCTGCTGAAGTCCCAGGCCGACCTGGAGAAAGCCTTTGACGGTGAATCGCTTGTCGAACATAAAATCGATATCGCGCGGGAAATTGCCGTCATTGTTGCGACTGACCGCCAGGGTGCACATGTGATATATGACGCCGTCGAAATGGTTTTCGAAACCGCGAAAAATATCCTGAAATACCAGGTTTGTCCTGCGGATCTGTCGGCGCAGCAGTTGGAGGCGGCGCGTTCGCTGGCGCTCGCCGTGGCAACCAAGTTAGGTAGCGTAGGCTTGCTTGCGGTCGAAATGTTTCTCACCCGCGGCGGAGAGCTGCTGATTAACGAGATGGCGCCACGTCCGCATAACAGTGGTCATCATACGATAGAGGCTGCGGCGACCTCGCAGTATGAAAACCTCGTGCGCATTCTCGCGGGTTTGCCGTTGGGTGCTTCGACGACGACGCGTCCTTCGCTGATGCTCAACCTTTTGGGCCCCGAAAAAGGTGCTGAACAGGAATATGCCCTATTAGTTACTAAAGCATTGCGGATGGAAAACGCTTATGTACACCTCTATGGTAAGACGGAATTGCGGCCGTTCCGCAAAATGGGTCACATTACGCTGACCGGGCCCCAGGAGCAGTTGATTCGGCAGTACCGGGAACTATCCGGATCCGTTAGTAGTTAATAAAGATACCAGCTCTGCACGAATTGCGCTGTGCGCCGCACCCGACTTCAAAACTCCATGCATCCATGAATAAGCGGGTGGCCATCATTATGGGCAGTGCATCTGACTGGAAAGTCATGAAAGCAGCTGCCGATATTCTCGAAGAGTTTGCTGTCAAACCGCATGCAGAAGTGGTGTCAGCCCATCGGACCCCTGAAAAGATGTTTGAATTCGCGAAAGGGGCCAAAGCCTCCGGCTATCAGGTGATTATCGCCGGGGCGGGTGGTGCCGCGCATTTGCCGGGTATGGTGGCTTCCCTTACCACGCTGCCAGTCATAGGCGTACCGATTAAATCTTCCAATTCTCTCGATGGTTGGGACAGTGTGCTATCCATTCTGCAAATGCCAGGTGGTGTTCCGGTGGCGACTGTGGCGCTCGATAACGCGCAGAACGCGGGAATTTTAGCAGCGCAGATTTTGGCTCTTTCTGACACAGAATTGGGTATGCGGATCGAAAAGTATCGCACGGAACTTGCTGAAAAAGTGAAGCAGAGCAGGCTGTCCTAGGTTCAGCTGAGTTTTTTAACAAGTTATAGTAGTTAATAAACCCGTTTCCCATGGCTGTAATCCATGGGAAAGACTGTGTTATCAATCCGCCAATTGCGCAAGAATCAGGCGGGCGTTGCGGCCTTCAGTACGGTACTCAAGAAACCGGTTTTGCGCTGCCACTACGTGATCATAATAAGCAGGCACTCCACCCCACTTGCGTACGGCACCCGGACCTGCATTATATGCCAGCAGTGCCTTGCGCACGCTACCCATTTCGCGGATCATCTCGTTCATGTATTTGACGCCAAGCGTGATATTCGTTTCTGCATCAGTAATCTCTTCCTGCGAGAGCCGGCGGCCTTTGAGCAACGCGGCCGTTGCCGGCATTAGCTGCATAAAGCCCCGGGCACCCACTGGAGAACGCGCTTTCCGATTGAATTCGCTTTCTACCTGAATGATGCCCATGAGTAGGGCAGCACGGTCATATTGTACGCCGTCACTCGCCTGATCGAGGCGTAGCTTGTTGGATTCACGGTAGATGATTTTAGCCAGTTTTTGCAGGTTTTCGACTCCTTTACCGGGAAAGTGATCTGTTACATAGGAATAAACCCAGTTTTCAGTTTCCTGTTTTTGCCACTTTGGATAGGCGGTGAAAAGAGCAGCCGTTACGGCTATCGAAGCAAAACCGGAAAAAAACATGACAGGTCTCTTGATGAATTTGATTGGTTGGGCAGGCTGAGTTGATTTCTTCTTTTCCATAAACCCTCCGTTGTGCATCGCGGCTGCCTTTTAATAGTTGGTGCGGTGCACTATGTTGGTAGTTTAGGATTTTTAGTCGGGCCGTCAAGGAATTTATGGTGCAGCGCGCAAAGGTCTTAATGTCGAGACTTAGTAACTAACAGGCTGCCATATTTCCCCTTAAATCGCGAATTTTTTTCGAAAAGTGAGAAAATATGCGAGTTCTGTGGTATTTAATAAGTAGATGGACGCTCTTAACCTGACTACCACACGGCTAACTTCTGTTTCTTTGAGAAAGGAATCTTTCCAGCGCCTGAAGGTTGCGCAGAAAACGCTCTCAGGCAAAGCCATTTTCCGTTCGGAACAGGCTATGTTCAGGGGGTTGATTCGTCTTTACTTGAATAAATGGCGCGGCGGTGGTGGCAGAACAGGTGGTTTGAGGCGGTATAACCTCAGGGGAAAAGAATACCTTGTGAAACCTTTATATCTTGAAATGGAGCTGGCCTTTAGGGCATGGGGTAGGGCCGTGCATTCAGGTGTGTCGGTTTCCCGTATGCTGGACTTTGCGATTCGGCATTATCTGCACATTTTTGTCCAGGGGCAGATCACTGACGAGGTTATGCCTTCCTGCGACAAAAGCGCTATTAACTACCAGTGCTTTACCTGGAAGAATTCAGATTTGAATCTCTACTTTATGCAGCGGATAGACTACAGCCTGTCGCGCCCCATGCCGCCGTAGCCCAATTCTTAATTCGGGTAAGTTGTGAGCATTAAGTCACCACATTGACGCGGTGTCTCAATCGTTGGTTTTATCGGACAACTATGGCCGATTTGATTGCCGAAATTCATGCTTTGGAGCAGAAAGCCGCCCAGGCAATTGTCGGAACAAAAGATGTAGAATCCTTGCAGGCAGCCGCCCAGGATTTTGTGGGCAAAAAAGGTGCTCTGACGAATGTCATGAAGCAGCTTGGCTCCCTTTCCGCAGAAGAGCGGGGTGCAGTTGGAAAAGCCGCGAATGAGTTCAAAGCAAAACTCGAAGCTTTATTAGCGACTAAAGAGTCAGAATTGCGTGAAGCTAGATACGCATCTTTGGGCGAAACGGAATTCGTCGACATGTCTGTCACCCCTGCCGAATATTCAGCCACACCCAACGCTGTTGCAGGTTCCGGACACATCCACGCAATCAGCCGTACACAGAAGCAGCTGGAAGAAATTTTCACATCCATGGGATTTTCGATCGTTGACGGGCCACAGGTAGAAGATGATTACCACAACTTCGGTGCCCTGAATTTCACCGACGACCATCCTGCACGCGATATGCAGGATACTTTTTACACAAAAACCGGGCATCTGCTGCGCACGCATACATCAACAATACAGATTCGCGCTCTGGAGCGCATGAAGCCACCGCTGCGCATCATCGCGCCTGGTCGTGTCTTCCGATATGAAGAGGTCGATGCATCGCATGAGCATACCTTCTACCAGATGGAAGGTATGATAGTCGATCGAAAAATTTCGGTCGGCAATCTGTTGCACCTGATGCAGACTTTATTAACTAATACATTTGGCAAAGAGGTGGATGTCAGGCTCAGGCCCGGATATTTCCCCTTTGTCGAGCCTGGTTTCGAACTCGATATGAAATGCCTTGTTTGCAGCGGTACAGGCTGTCCTGTCTGCAAACACTCCGGCTGGGTGGAGGTCTTACCCTGCGGTCTGGTGCATCCCAACGTGCTGAAATCCGCCGCGCTTGATCCGAACGAATGGCAGGGTGCCGCATTCGGGCTTGGACTTAACCGTTTGGTAATGATGCAGCATGGTATTGAGGACATCCGGCATTTCATGGCCGGAAAATTAGATTTCCTGAGGCAGTTCTAATATGAAACTCTCGTACAATTGGCTGAACGAATTCGTGGATCTTTCGGGAATAGCGCCGAAAGAGCTTGCGGACTTATTAACTATGAAGACCTGCGAAGTCGAAGGCTTCGCGGATTTCATGGCGCATATGAACACGATCAAGGTTGCACATATCGACGAGCTGAGCAAGCACCCCGACGCCGACAAGCTGCGCATCTGCAAAGTCAACATCGGCAGCGAAGTGTTGCAGATCGTGACGGGCGCCGCCAACGTCGAACAGGGCAAAAAATTCCCGGTCGCGGGTGTGGGTGTGACGCTACCTGACGGGCGCACGATGCAGAAGGCCAAGTTGCGCGGCATCGAAAGTTTCGGTATGCTGTGCTCGGGCAATGAGCTTGGCATCACGCAACTTGCTTATGCTCCCGCGCAGATTGATGGTCTGATGCCGCTGCCCGATGATTTTAAGACGGGTGCGGCGCTTGCCGACTATTTTGGCAAGCCAGATATCATTTTCGACATCGACAACAAGTCGATCACGCACCGCCCCGACCTGTGGTGCCATTTTGGCTTCGCGCGTGAAATCGCGGCGCTTTTAGGGAAACCATTAAAAAAGAATCCGGAAGAAGCAACGTTTCAAGTAGTTACTAAAGCCGGTCTGCCCACGATTGAGATCGAGAAGCAGGCTGCGATAGTCTATTGCGGCGCTGAATTAGGCGGATTTAACATCGAACCCTCTCCGCTCGCTATGCAGTTGCGGTTGCTTTCGATTGGCCAGAAGCCGATCAACAATGTGGTCGATGCCTCGAACTACGTGCTGTTTGAAATCGGCCAGCCGAACCATGCGTTCGATCGCGAAAAAATCGGCAACCTGGTGCGCGTCTCTTATTCTAAGAAAGGCGAGAAGATTTCGCTTCTCGATGGCAGCACGCATGAGCTGCCTGAGGGGCTCGTGCTCATCCGCGACGGGGAAAAACCCAGTGCACTCGCCGGCGTGATGGGTGGTCTCGGAAGCGAGACCACCGACGCCACAAAGCGCCTGTTTCTCGAATCGGCGACATTCCCGCGCGCCGAAATCCGTAAAACCGTGGCAAAAACCGGTATCCGCAGTGATTCGTCGCAGCGCTTTGAAAAGGCGCAGAACCCCGAAAAAGCGCGTGCGGGGATTTTTCGTTTTGCGGAAATTCTGAGCGCGTCGCAACCGGGGCTTGAACTCTCGGAGATTGTTGAAGTCAAGACTGAGAATTTCAGCGGCACTAAGACTATTACCGTGACGAATGCCTTTATCGACCAGAAACTGGGCAAGATTGCGCACCGCACTTTGTCTAATGCCGAGATTTTGAAACGACTGAATTTTGCCGTCAGTGAAAAAGGCGACACACTCGAAGTTCAACCACCGGCGTACCGCAAATGGTTTGATATCACGATTGCTGAAGACATTGTAGAAGAGATCGGCCGCTTTATCGGTTACAAAGAGATCGCGATTGAGCCTGCGCTCGTGGCCTGCGAAACGCCGCGCGCAAAAAACCAGATGCGGTCACTGGAACATGAACTCCGCAATCTGTGCGCCGGCACGCTGGCGCTCAATGAGTCTTATGCATACGCATTCCATGGCGCTGCAGACCTGAAGGCGGATGAACACTTCTGCCCGGCAGGCGATGCGATGGCGATGCAGAACGCTTTACACAGCGACCTGAACTACCTGCGCACCTCGCCTTTGCCGGGGCTTTTGCGCGCAGTGCATGGCAACTACCGTGAAGAGAGCAACACGCGCCTGTTCGAAGTGGAGCGCATTTTCCTTGCACCTGCAGACAAGAACCTTGCGCGCAACGAAGCGTATTTTCTGGCGGGCGCGTTTACCTCTTCGCAGGAGCCTGCAGTTGCATTGGCAGAACTGAGAGCTATGGTGGGTGAAATTCTCGCAAGCCGTGGCGTGCAGCGCCACGAGCAGGTGTTTGCCAATGCCCGCGCCGGTATCTTCCATCCTGGAAGATCGGGCAGTGCCGGCACCCGGGAGAAGAAAATTTTCCGGCTGGGGGAAATCCACCCTAAAATTCTGGATCAATTTGGTATCAAAGAAAGGGTATATTATTTTGACGCATTGCTCGCAGACCTTCTGCCACAGGCAGACGCCGTTTCTAATTACAGGCCGCCATTCAGCTTTCCGGCGGTCGACTTTGAGCTCACACTAGTCATGCCGGTACGCGGTGAATTTGCCGCACTGCGCGAAGCAGCGGGTGTGTTGCAGCCGCTCGTCCGCCGTGACCTGGATAAAACGGTGCTGACGGCATTTGTGCACCTCAGTACTTTTACCGGGGGCAATCTGAAGGGCGACGAAAAGGCGGTGTCGGTACGCGCGACTTGGAGAAATCCAACGCGCACACTGACTCCCGACGAAGTCAAAAAACTGCAGGACGGACTCATTGGCCGCATGCAGAAAGCCGGCTTTGCGCTGCGGTAATTTAGAGTCCACACCGATCTAACGTCAATCCCGTGGAAGCGGGAATCCACAGACGAGAGTCTGGCGAATGGATACCCACTTTCGCGGATATGACGAATGCCGAAATGGTTTCTTTGCCGAGCCTGGTTTTCAAAAGGTTTTCGCGGGCATCGCAAATCTGACACCGCCGTATGCGCTGTCTTAATTTTTTAATCATATCACTGCTGGTATGTACCCTGCGGCTTTCTGCCGAATCAGAAAACATCCGCGCGATCATGGCTGCGAAGATGCAGCGCTATGGCACGCCGGGCATGGTCGCGACGATCATCCGCAACGGTAAGATTTCGGAGACGATTGCGCTGGGCTTTGCAGACCGCGAGAACAAACGGCCGATGTCGGCCGATACGCAATTACCCGCCGCATCGCTGACGAAGCTGATGACTGCAGCACTGGTAATGCGGCAGGTCGAAGCCGGCCGTCTCGAACTCGACAAACCGGTGAACAGTTATCTTGTGCCTTCCTTTTACGTGAAATCCTCGCAGGGTACTGCATTACCGGCCACGTTGCGCCAATTACTTTCGCACAGTTCGGGATTGCCGACTTCGTGGAAGGGTATTGCATCGAAAGGCGACACTCCACAATCGCTCGAGAAGTTTTTATCGCGCGGGCAGAAGGCCGTCGTTGCGCCCGGCGAGCGCATCATCTATGCGAACGATGCATTCTCGCTTGCGGGTTACGTCGCTGCCGCTGCCGAAAAAGAAGATTTTGCGGCGCACGCAACCCGGGTTTTTTTGCGACCGCTCCAGATGAATGCGTCAAGTTTTGAATCTCCGTGGACGTTGAAGTCTACAGCGCTGTCGAAAGCGTATGGCGGCCTTATGGGTGGCAGTGCGCTGGGCATGCACAACGATCTCACTGCTGCGCTTCCTGCGGGCGGCCTGATCACGACCGCGCCTGATTTTGCGCGCTTCGCGTTGATGCTGCTCGACGAGGGGCGGTTAACGGCCGCAAACCTGCTCAGACCGCAGTCGATTCGCGAACTCTTCACCATCCAGGCGAAACCGCACCCGCGTTCACCGATGGGCTTCGGTTTAGGTTTTGCGGTCAAAGAAGAGCCAGGCCGCAGTTTTGCCTGGTGGGATGGCGGTCTGGCCGGGGCTGCGCACCGTATGATTTTGCATGTGCCCACGAAAACCGGTGTTGTACTTTTGTCTAACTTAAGTGAAAATGCGGCATCGTCTGAGGCGGCAAATGCAATCTTTGACCTGCTCGTGCCGCCTGCGGCGCACTCCACGTATAAGCCCGCTGCGAGTGAGCTTGAAAAGCACGTGGGTAACTATCGCTTTTATAACTCCGTCGATCCGTCCCTCTGGTTTTTACGTTATGGCATAGACCTTAATTTGACAGTTGATGGCGACACGCTGCGCTACAAATCGCGGTTGCTCAAAGAAGGGCGCTTGCGACCGCTTGCGCCAGGCATCTTTCGTCTCGAAGAATCGATGCTTGCGGGCGCGGATGTATTTTTTGACGGTGACACGGTATTTATTGGCCATCTCTCTGCTCAGCGCATTCCGTTTTATGCGTCGGCCGGTGCGATTCTTTTGTACGCTTCGCTGATGGCTCTTGCGCTACTATACCTGCTCTATCGTGTCGTGCGCTCTGTCCTGCGCAAGATGCGTCATTCGGCAAAATAGAGCGTCGCGCGCTTGATTTCTCTGCCGGTGAAGCGGTAATTTCCGGGCGGCAATTCCTGAGCGCCGTGCGCTATGGTTTGCGGTAGAGCGCGGCATAAGCCATGGGTGATCGTCAGGCGTTGGCGTTCCACAGCGCGCGCTTCGAGCACCTGCAGCTCCGTGGTGCTTTTCTCTTTGTCGGTAACGAACACCAATGGCAGGTATTCGTAGCAGCCGCCATGGACGTTGCGATAGTAGTGCATGCTGGCAGTCAGTATTGCAGGTTTTTCGAGCCTGAATGAATAACTGCCGTTTTCAGCGCGGATTTCCTTTGCGAGGCTGTATGCAACTGTGTGAATTTTGGCCGTTTCAGTTGTTCCGAAAACCTTCCACCGGCCTCTTTTCAGTGGCCCTACGAGAGTTTTCCGGGTGATCAGCTTTTGGCATCCTTTGGTTTTTTCCTCCGAATTACCCCATTCAGCGGATTTTTCCGGGGTATCTGCAATCAGGTGAATCGTCTGCTCAGCATCTTTGGTGAACCAGGCGCGCGGAACATGGGATTCAGAGCGGTCAAGTTTGCGGCAAATTTTTCCCGGCGCCAATGTAGAAGTCTGTATGACGGCGAAACCGTCTGCCGGCAGCGTAAAATCTGCATCATGGGCATCAATAGCTATCAGGCAGAAAAACAGAAGGGGGTAAGACAAGCGCACATGCATTAGACGTCGCGGGGAATAAAAGGTTCACCGGTCCTTTGTTTCCGGTCGCCCGGGCCCAGGTACCGTATTTCTTGGTTACAGCGCTGCGTAAAATTCCAGGATCGCACCCGCCACGCGTTCAGCCCCTGCGTTACCCAACTCGGCATACATAGGCAGGCGGAGCAGGCAATCGGTGAAACGATCGGCATTCGCCAGATCGCGCCCGTCATGCTTGCCGGCGAAGTACGGGCTTTTGTGCAAAGAAAGGTAATGGAAGACCGAAGCAATCCCCTGTGCCTTCAGATGCGCGATGAGCGCGGTGCGTTCGTCGAGCGAGCGGCAGACCAGGTAGAACAGGTGCGCGTTGTGTGGCAGCTCGGGCATCACCAGGACACCTTTGTTTTCCAGCGGCGCAAGAGCTGTGCGGTAAGCATTCCATGCAGCCATTCGCATTTCCTGGATCTTGGTGACGTTTTCGAGTTGAGAAAGCAAGAACGCGGCAATCAGCTCCGAGGGCAGAAACGACGAACCCACATCGACCCAGCCATACTTGTCGACCTCGCCGCGAAAGAATGCGCTGCGATTGGTGCCTTTTTCCCACAATATTTCCGCACGTTTAACGAACGGCTCGTGGTTGATCGCGAGGGCACCACCTTCGCCGGCGATAATATTTTTGGTGTCGTGGAACGAAAATGCACCGAGATGGCCGATGCCGCCGAGAAATTTTCCATCCGCCGGCACATCCTGTGCTCCGAAATGCGAATCAATTGCCTGCGCAGCATCTTCGACCACCCAAAGCTGATACTTATCCGCCAGCGCCATGATTTTCACCATGTCGCATGCCTGCCCGCCATAGTGCACCGGCACCAGCGCGCGCGTGCGTGGCGTAATCAGTGATTCAAGAGTATCTGGATTGATGTTGGGATGCTCTTTTTTGCTGTCGGCAAACACGAGTTTCGCGCCGCGCAAAGCAAATGCATTAGCACTCGAAACAAAAGTGTATGACGGAACAATGACTTCATCGCCGGGTTTCAGGTCGATCAGCAGTGAAGCGAGTTCGAGTGCATCGGTGCAAGAAGTCGTGAGTAATGTCTTGCGCAGGCCATATTTTTTTTCGAGCAGTGCCTGACATTTACGGGTAAAATCCCCGTTGCCCGAAAGTTTGCCCGAAGACAATGCCTGGCCGATGTATTTCTGTTCTTCGCCTGTCAGATATGGTTTGTTGAAGGGAATATTCATTTTGTTCTCTTGCGCGACGATCCCTGGTGTATGAGCCGCCGGTATTTGTTCACGGTGCGCCGCTTGACTTCAAAGCCCTGTTCTTTCAGAATATCTGCAATCACGCGGTCGGATTTTTTGCGTTCTGAATCCTGTGCGAGCAAGGTCAGTATTGCCGTTTTCAGGTCTTCTGCACTGCGTTCGCGACCATCGGAAGACTTGATTTTGCGCATCAGGAAAAGCCTGAGAGGAAACACCCCCCACGCGCAGTGAAAATACTTGCGGTTGAGAATGCGGCTGATCGTCGATACGTGGCGTTTTGTTTCCTGCGCGAGGTCCTTGAGGCTCATCGTGCGTATGTACGCCGAGCCTTTGGTAAAAAAATCATATTGGCGCACGGCAATAATGCGCGCGACCTGGGCTAGTGTATCTGCACGAAACTGCAATGTTTCGACGAGTGACTTGGCCGTCTGGTATGTTGCCTGCCACTCGGCGGTTTTGCCGTCGTCGGGTTTTTTGTGTCCCTGCATCTGCTGGTACAGCTTATGGTTTACTTTAAAGCGCGGCAGATATTGGTCTGACACTTTGACGAATACCTGTTTCTCTTTGACCTCAATAAATATTTCGGGCAATGCCCATTCAGCCGCGCTGCCGTCGCTGCGGTTGACCGGATGCGGATCGAGCGCAGTCAAAAGTTTTAACTTTGCTTCTAACGTCTCTGCGTCGATTTCGAGAATTTCGCACAGCGACTGCTTCTCCTGCGCGGAAAAGCGCGACAGGCCTTCGCGCGCCTGCGCGAGCATGTCGATCAGGTCAAACAGTAGTTCGTCTTTACCGTAGCGGGCCTCGGCCTGCCAGCGCAGGCTTTGCCAAAGGTTCTCAGCGCCGACACCGCACGGATCGAGCTGTTTCAGGTACTCGATGCAGCCGCGCAGATCCCGCGTGGTAAAATTGTAATCGGCAATGATCGTGCGGTGCGGGAACGCACAGAAACCGTCGTTGTCGATGGTCGAGACAATAATGCGCGCAAGATCGTAGAGCCGTTCTGGCATGCCCATGTCGACGAGCTGCAGCAGCAGGTTTTCCTGCAGGCCAATGTGCGCCCGCGCGATGAAGTCCTTGCCATCGCCCGTCGCAACCGGGGGCGCTTCGCCGGAAGATATTTCTTCGACAAAGGGATTTTCGGCAATGACGCGCAGAATCTCTTCGCGCAGTTCATGTTGCGGAAGAGACAACAACTGTACGGCGTGGGTGAGGGTCCCGTGCAGCTTTTGCCGGACAGTGGTCTTAAGGCCGGTGTGTTGTCTCAGCTGTGCTTTTGGCATTGTTCTTCTGTCACCATGGCACGCGCGAGCAACACATCGCGGCGAAGCCGCGATGTGTTGCTCGCCTAATTCGATTAGATTTTGAAATCATCACCCAGATAAATTTCCCGCGCTTTTTTATCTTTTATGAGAACGTCTGCAGTGCCTTCGATCAGCACCTGGCCCTGGAAAATAATATAGGCGCGGTCAGTCAGCTTTAGCGTTTCGCGCACATTGTGGTCGGTAATCAGAATTCCGAGGCCACGGTCTTTGAGCTGCCACACGACGCGCTGTATCTCTTTGACCGCGATCGGGTCTACACCCGCAAAAGGTTCGTCGAGCAGCAAAAATTTCGGATCGGAAGCCAGTGCACGCGCAATCTCGGCGCGGCGTCTTTCGCCACCCGAGAGAGTGATGCCGTTCTGCGTCTGCACATGCTCGATTTCAAGTTCTTTCAAAAGTTTATCGGTGCGGGCGCGTATTTCTTCTTTGTCAAAACCGCGCAGTTCGAGGATCGCTTCGATATTTTTGCGCACCGACAGCGTGCGGAAAATTGACGCTTCCTGTGCGAGATAACCGATGCCGCGCCGTGCGCGCAGGTACATCGGCATGCGCGTAAGATCTTCACCGCCGAGAAAAACCTGTCCGCCCGACTGGCGCACAAGGCCGATCGTCATGTAAAAAGACGTTGTTTTACCGGCGCCGTTCGGCCCCAGAATGCCGACAATCTCACCCTGCCTGACATTATAGGATACGTTGCGCACTACAGTACGCTTGCCATATTGTTTTACGAGACCAACAGCCTCGAGCTTCAGCGCATCTTTTGCGATAGCGGGTTTGGATTTCACCGCCGCAACCGGCGCCTCGCCAGTGCCTTCGCCGTTGGTTTTTTCTGCAGCTGCCCTCGGCATTGTTTATTCCGGGTGAATTTGCTGCGGCGACAAGATATTTATGGCCTGATTTTTGCTGAGCCCGATTTCGGAACCCACTATCAGTCTGCGGAAAAACTTCCGAAAAAGCGCAAAGCCTCGCGATTTGCCCTAAACTTTTCTGCGAAAAGTCACGGGCAAACCGCTGCCAGTGGGCAGGCAACGCCTGCTAAAGCGGCCGAAGCGGCCTGCTTTTCGCCTTTTCGGTTTCGGCAGACAGCTTGCAGTTTCCTTTTTCAGGAAACTGCGAGTCAGCGAAACATGCGGCCGAGTATGCCGGATGTATAATTGAACCCGAGGAGTGGTATTGCCAGAAGCGGACTCAGTTCCGGATCAGGCGACTTGCCTTCGCCGATGCGTTTCAGTTGCAGCGAATAATAGCCAATTTCCAGCATGCCCATCTTGTCGATCGCTGCAATGCCGGTTTTGACTGGCCTGAGTTCGGTGCGCGCATTTGGGTCGGAAAGCAGCCTGTTTGCCAGCGCCGGCTCCATGGCCAGCGGGCGGGCAATGCCTACTACATCAATGGCACCTGATTCAACCGCAGCATTCATTGCTGCCGTCGACCGGAAACCACCCGTGAGCATCAGGGGTACCTTTACCGCCTTGCGTATTTTTTCGGCGAATGGCAGAAAGTACGCTTCACGGGCCGCGGTCGACTCACTGATTCCCTTTCCGGTCATAACGCTCGATTCATAGCTGCCACCCGAAATTTCCAGCAGGTCGATCCCCTCTTTTTCCAATGCTTTTGCGACAACGATTGAATCTTCTTCGGCGAAGCCGCCGCGCTGGAAATCCGCGGAATTCATCTTGATGCCGATGGGAAACTTTTCACCCACCGCTGCTCGCAATGCGCGCACAATCTCGATCGGAAAGTGCATGCGGTTCTCAACAGAACCACCCCAGTCGTCGTGCCGCACATTCGAGAGCGGTGAAAGAAACTGGCTTACCAGGTAACCATGCGCTCCATGGATCTGCACGCCGTCGAATCCGGCCTGCTTGCAGAGCTCTGCGGTGCGTGCAAATTTTTGGATAATGCCGCGGATTTCAAAGTCGGTGAGCGCATGTGGTTCGCGAAAAGCCAGGTTGCCGACTTTCAGTTTAATTGCCGAGGGAGCAACGGTCACCCGCGAAATTGCCGACGGTGCCTGTCTGCCCGGGTGGTTGATCTGCGCCCAGATCTGCGCGCCGCTCTTTTTTGCGGCACTCGTCCATGCACGAAATTTATCCAGGTCTCTGTCGCTATCGAGAACAACGTTGTTGGGCTCACCCAGCTCGTCGCCATCGACCATGACGTTGCCTGTGATAATGAGCCCGAGTCCGCCGGCACCCCAGGTTTCGTATAACCTGCAGAGTTTTTCGCCCGGCAGATTCTTCTCTGCGAGATTTTCGCTCATTGCCGACTTGGCAAGGCGATTGCGCAGCACCTGCCCGCAAGCGAGTTTGAGTGGTTTTTCAATTGCCATAGCGATCACCTGCAGGTCGGATCGATGTTTTGAACGTAGTCCATGTACAGGTGTGCCGCGGCCTTGTCGCCTGCATATCCCTTGGGTTGCATCGCGGCGGCGTTGCCCTCATATTGACGCAGGTAATCCGCCGAGACTGGCCGGTACGACCAGTGCCAACGCTCTTCCTGGTAGCCGTGAGCATATTTGCCGCCGTTGCGCTCTGCGGGGTCGCCGGTGTATGGCTGGCAAAAGCCAAAGGCCGGTGCGTTGGCCGTCAGCCAGTCGTGAAACTCTTTTCCGCGACCTTTTTTGAAAGTGCTGTTATGCAATGCGGGTGCGGTAATTTTTGCTTCGTGCAGGTCGAGATCCGTGCCCCAGTGGTGGCGCGAAGTGCCTGGCATCGATGAGAAGCGCAGGATTTCGAGCGCGCGCTTTTCTTCGTCTTTCACCGTCAGCGCGAGATTTTTGCCGCCGACGGCGCGTTGGCCGCTGAATTTTTGCTCCCAGATTGCCTTCTGTGTGATGAAATTGCGCGTGGCAGAAATAACCTGTATGTCAAAACCCGCTGCATGCGCCGCAGCGGCGAGTTTTACCAGCGCTGCGAGCGCGCGTTCATCGAGATACTGTGTTCTGCCAGCGGCTAATTTTGCGGGTATCGCTGCAAAGCGGGATTTTTTTTCCGGTGAGAATTTTCCGCTAAGGACGGACAGTTCTGCCTCGCCTGCTGCTGCAACTTCAGCGTTACGGCCCGACTGAGTGGGTGAGGGTTTTCGTGCTTCAGAATTGCAGGTAAAGACCGACAGAAAGGCAAGAATATACGCCAGGGTGCGGAAATGCACGCGCCCGTTTCTCTTCATGGTAAAAGACGCTGCCTCAGGTCTTGGCTGCGATCGCTTCTTCTTCGGTTTCGAACATGTCGAAGAGAGTAGTGAGTTCAATGACGTCAAAAATGCGTTTCACTGCAGGGCGGACGCAGCAGATTCTGAGAGAGCCTTTCAGATCTTTCAGCTTTCTGAGCAGAGCGATCATCACGCGAAAGCCAGAGCTGGACATGTATTCCACATCGGCCATATTGAGAATCAGGTGCTTAATGCTTTTGGTATCGATGCTTTTCAGCAGGTGCTCTTCTACCTCGCCTGAAACAGCGACATCGAGCCTGCCGTGCAGATAGGCGATCGCTGAACCGACGGCTACATCTTTGATCTGCACTTTGTCCATTCCCGCCAGAAATCAAAGCAAAGTCGGCTTTTCAAGACGTTTTTTGTCTCGGTGGCACGCGCGATTTGGAGGGGAATGGCAGAATTTGAATCGCAATCTTGCGACTCAAAAGAGGAAACCGGCAAAAATATTGATCCTCTCATTGGCCAAAGGCCGGTAATACACAGAATCGCGGAATTGCAGCGCGCCTGATTGGTAAGTAAAATTGACATCCTGCCCGGGAAAACGCGTTGCGCTCAGGTTGCAGCCGAGCGAAAATGAGCCGAGGGTAAGCCTCACCCCGAGCTCGCCCAGCATCGCCATGCCACCGAAGCTGGCAGACCCTTCCGCAGACCTGCCGGCATTCGCCGCATCGGACAACTTGACCGTCGTTGAATACAAGGTGGCTCCCGCGCCGGCAAAAAACTGGAAGTATTGCAAAGGCATAAAAGTCACGCGCAGTGCGACGTCGGCAAATGAGCTGTATTCGGTCAGATTGACCGGTTTCAGGTTGTCATTGCGCTGCTGGTACGCGGTATTGATGGATGTGGCAATGCCCGCCTTGGCATAATCGAGCACCCCCAGCGTTCTTTCGTATTCGAGGCCTGCGCCGGCAAATTGATCCAGGAACAATGCCCGGCCTGAGAACCGGTTTCTTTTCGCATGTTCAGGAATGTCAAACTCGTCGAGTGTCGGTACTTCGGCAAAGACCTGGGAAGCTGCGCAAAGTGCAAAAAAGACTAAAACAATGGGACGTTTGACCATATCTTTGCCAGAGTCTGCCGGCAGACAATCACGGGTGCAAAGCAAAATTTACCCTTTCTGCCGCCAGATGTCGCCGACAGTCTAATTTTTGATTTCCGATTCATTCTTTAGTATATTTCGGGCGCTATGTCAGTGGGGGCCCGCCGTGACGAAGATTCAGATGTACTGACACGGGTGAAAAAACCTAAGCTTTACAAAGTTTTATTGTTAAACGATAATTACACGACCATGGAGTTTGTGGTCTATATACTGCAGAAATATTTCCAGAAGAACGAGCACGAAGCCCGTAAAATCATGCTCGATGTGCATAATAATGGCAGTGGCGTCGCGGGTGTTTATCCGCGCGAGGTTGCTGAGACAAAGTCCAAACAGGTGATGGCGCATGCAGAGCAAGAAGGATTTCCCCTTGCGTGTAAGACCGAACCGGAGTAAACGATGGCTAACTCAATTGAAAAAATACACCAGCGCGCATTCGATCTCGCGCGCGATTTCAAGAATTCTGTCATCACCTTTGAGCATGTATTGCTCGCCGTGACCGAAAGCGACGAAGGCGCGCAGATTTTGCGCGACCTGCACTGCAATATCGATGAACTGCGCCGCGATCTCATCAACCATATACAAACTTTCGACCAGGACCTCGACGGAGCGAACGATATCTCAGAGTCGAATGCGCTGGCGAATTTTCGCGAAATGCTGCTGGTGCGCATGATTCTGAACAACAATCGTGAGCTTTCCATCGCCGATATTTTCGACGGCATCTTCAGGCAGCGTGATTCGCATGCGGCATATTTTCTGGAAAAACAGGGAATAACCCGTCCGAAGGTTTTGCGTTATATCACGCATGGCATGACGCCGCATGCGGCGACTCCTGCCGGCGAAGAACCGATTCCTGAGCACGCAGAAGATGTCGGTGGCGAGAGCAGCCAAAACGAAAGCCCTGAACGCGTGCTCAAGGCCTTCACCGTCAACATGACCGACGAGGCGCGCGCAGGTAAGTACGATGCGCTCATTGGCCGCGAAGCGGAACTCAATCGCACGATGGAAATTCTCTGCCGCCGCAATAAGAATAATGCTCTGCACGTCGGCGAACCGGGCGTGGGAAAAACCGCGCTCATGCGCGGTCTCGCGCAGCGCATCATCGACGGCAAGGTTCCCGAGCGGCTCAAGGGTTACCAGGTCTATTCGATCGACGTCAGTTCGCTTGTGGCCGGCACGCGTTTTCGCGGCGACTTCGAAGAGCGCATGCAGGCAATCATCGGCGCGCTCAGCGCGAAGAAAAAAGTGATTCTCTATATCGATGAGATCCACCAGATCGTGGGCGCGGGAGCGACGCGCGGCGACAGCATGGACGCGGCAAACATGCTGAAGCCTGTGCTCACGCGCGGCGACATGCGCTGCGTGGGCGCCACGACCTTTGAGGAATACCGCCGCTATTTCGAAAAAGACCGCGCTCTTTCACGCCGGTTCCAGAAAATTGACATTCCCGAACCATCGCGCGACGATGCTTATGCAATCCTGCTGGGTTTGAGAAAGCTGTACGAAGACTACCACAAAGTAACCTACTCAGACCAGATTCTGCGCAGCGCAGTCGACCTGTCTGCAGAGCATATCAATGAGCGCTACCTACCCGACAAAGCAATCGACGTTGTCGACGAAGCGGGCGCATCGCTGCATATCTACAAACCCGAGCAGCGCGAAGTGACAGAAGATGATCTGCGCGGAATTGTATCGCGGCTCGCGAATGTGAATCTCGAACAGTTCAGTGGCAGCGAAAGTGCTGGGCTTAAGTCAATTGCAGAAAATCTGAAAAAGAAAATCTACGGGCAAGACGCGGCAGTGGAAAAAATTGCGCGTGCGATTAAGCGCCACCGCGCAGGCCTGGGCAATAAGCAGAAGCCGATCGGCAGTTTCCTTTTTACCGGCCCGACCGGCACGGGTAAAACCGAGCTCACGCGTTCAATTGCGGCTGAACTCGGCGTCGAACTCATTCGCTTCGACATGAGCGAATACATGGAGAAACACTCGATCTCTCGCCTTTTGGGTTCTCCCCCGGGCTATGTGGGCTTCGACCAAGGTGCGCAGCTGACCGATGCGATACGCAAACACCCGCGCGCAGTGTTGTTGCTCGATGAAATCGAAAAGGCGCATCCCGATGTCTTCAATACCCTTTTGCAGATTATGGATTATGCAACGGTAACAGATGCGACCGGTAAAAAGGCGGATTTCCGGCATGTGCTGCTCATAATGACTTCGAATGCCGGCTCGTCAGAACTCAATACGGCACGCATCGGCTTTGAAGATAAATCGAAGGGCGCGCAGCACGTCAAATCTGCGCTCAAAACCTTTTTTACTCCGGAATTCCTCAACCGTCTCGACGATGTAGTGGTGTTCGATCGGCTGTCAGACGGCGTGCTCGAAAAAATCGTCGATAAGAATCTCTCTGAGCTCAACCGGCAGCTCGAAGAAAAGAAAATCACGGTTACGCTTACACCTGCGGCGCGTGCCTATATGGGCAAAAAGGGTTACGACCCTGTTATGGGTGCCAGACCCATGGCGCGCCTGTTTCAGGATACATTGCGCGACCTGATCACCGATGCGATTATCGACGAACGTATTGCGGGCGGTGAGACCGTTTCTGTAACGCTGACCGATGACAAGCTGGTAATTGCCGGCATCGAGGCGGCGAAACAGGTGTCGGCACCGGCGAAACCGGAGAGCAAGGCCAAACTAACGAAGCCCCCGAAAGCAAAAGTGGCGAAAAGCAAGAAGCCTGCCGGCAAGCGCAAGAAAGCCTGAGCAGCAAAAGGCCTGACAAATGACGCGACTCCTGGTTTTTAAGCTGATCTTTGTCGTCATTACGGTGACGCTGCTGCTTTTTCAGGTCGTGATCTGGAAAAAAATTTCCCCCAGGGTTCTTGCGTGGCGCTTCGGAAAATCTTTCCGCGCGCTTTACATTGCCATGGTGCTCGCCGGGCAGAGCGTTCTGTGGGTCGGCATTTTTTATCCCGGGCGCGGCATGGCGACGAGCTTTCCCGAATGGTATGAGCCGATCCATCGGGTTGTGCTGGCGATTAACTATTCGCATTTTTTCTGGGTGCTGCCGCTCGGTGTTCTCTGGCTGATCGGCTTAGTGCTGAAGCGGACATCTCTTTTTGCCCCCGATTTACATCAGGGGCAAAAAGAGAATGCAATCTCCCGCGCGGATTTTTTTAAGCGTGCGGCCGGTGCTGCTGCGTTCGGCGTTAACCTTGTACCCGCCGCGACGACAGTCGGTGCAATCAGCGGCATGTTTCTGGGTTCGCGCGAGATCTGGGTCAATGAAAAACAGGTGAAGCTGAATCAGCTGCACGATGACCTGAAGGGGCTGCGCATAGTGCAGATCTCGGACATCCACATCGGTAACCTGATCGGCGAAAAGTACCTGAATTTTACGCTGGGATTAATCCGCGCTGCTAAACCCGATTATGTTTTTGTGACGGGCGACATTATTGATAACAACAACGCATTCTTACCGACGGCAGGCACTTTTTTTGCGCTGATGAATTCGATGCTGCCCGGCCGCGTCTTTGGTGTCCTGGGCAATCATGACTATATCGACGACGGGCGCGCCGCCGCGAAGGGTTTTTCCGAAGCAGGATTGCGTATCCTGTTAAACGAGGTTGTCACACTAAAGCGCGGCAAGGGGCAACTGCAGTTGGGCGGGCTTGACTATCCGCGGTTGGGGCAGAGCCGGCCGGCGGCGATGCAGAATTATTTCGCGTCGCTCAAGCCGGCGCTGAAACCTGAAACCCCCCTCGTGCTGCTGAACCACCATCCGTCTGATTTTGAATACCTGAAATACCAAAAGGTGGATCTCGTGCTTTCTGGACACACGCATGGCGGGCAAATCAATTTCTCTTCGAACCGCAATTCGTTTCTGAATGGTGCAAGCTGGGGTTATAAATATTACGTCGATCTTTATGAAGAGCAAGGTTCTCAGCTATATGTCAACCGCGGCCTGGGACACTGGTTTCCTTTACGTATTACCTGCCCACCTGAGGTAACGGTCTTTACATTGGTTTAGGATTTTCTGCGGAGCCGATTATTTTACCTTTCGGGGCGCAGCCCCGAAATATTCAATATCCCTCTACAGGGCTGAGATAATCTTGTAGAGCAGAATACCGAGCAGTGCGATGCCAATAATGCCGCCAATAATGACCATCATTTGTTTTTTTTCCGGAGGCAAAGATGCGGCAAGCGGCGGTTGAGCAACTGCCGCGGAGGTTGTTTTTTTCTTCGCTTCGCTGGTTCTTACAAGGACATTCTGTTCTTCGATGATTCGGCCGTAGATGCCATCGACGAGTTTGCCGACGAGTTCGACGCCGACGCCGGGATAAGTTACGCTGGTGACAATGAAAGGTGCTGACTTGATAAAACCGCTCTCAGTGCGCAGTTCATTGCTGTCGATGAATGCATTGGCCTTGTCGTTCTGCGGCAAAACGCGTACGAGAATTTTATCTCCCGGGCGTATTTCCTTAACGTCTTTGCCCCCGATCGGATCAAGATCGAGTTTGACGGGAATATAAACGCCGCCTTCGGGAGCGGCTTCGTTGCCGCTTTCCCCCGGGCCTGCATCTGAGGCGCCGTTGAGATCTGCCTTTTCGACATGAGATTCAAGATAGAATTCGTCGTCTTTAATGACGCGGCGGTAGAGCCCCGCGAGAATAAAATTCAGCGTCTCCTGTTTGCCGCCGTGCAGGGCTTTGAGCAGGTCTGCAAAGAACTGCTTATCGAGTGCGAGCTGTTTTAGCTTCGCCTGAAACTCGTTGGTGATTGCCTGTGAATATTTATTCTCATATTTGAGCTTGTTGATGAGTGCTTCGTATTTTTTCCAAGAGTCGGCCGGGTTCAGTGCGTTGAAGAGGTCTGAGCCCACCGTGATGACAATCGATGCCACGTCGATGTAGCCGCCTTTCTGGTTGATGAGAAAGAAGAACTGGCCATAGTAGCGCATATTCGGGGCGCGAAACCGACCCTTTAATGCGACCTGCGCCTCGCTCTTCAATTCGGACATTGCGCCCTGTATATTAACAGGTGTTTACGTCAAGTCTTTCGCTGCGCTTTCTTTAGTGTTTGTATGTGCGGCAGAGGGCCAAAAAACTGCGCTTTGTGTCGTAGTCTTGCATTCTATTTCGTATACGGCGGGTGCAGGCAGGCTCAGGTGACTGTGTTGCACTGTCAAAATCTGCGATAATGCATTTACACGGTGTCTCACCCTTCGTTTTGAGCGCATGTTTCAACAACGCGATTTTGTGTTCACATCTGAATCTGTTTCAGAGGGGCACCCGGACAAAGTTTGCGACCAGATTTCCGATGCGGTACTTGACGCCTATCTGGCGCTCGATAACACCACGCGTGTAGCGTGTGAATCGCTGACAACTACAGACCACGTAACGGTTGCCGGCGAGATTTCCACCTCCCCGAAAGGCCATATCACTAAAGACAAGATCGAGCAGATTGCGCGCGATGTAATGACTGACATCGGTTACGTACACGACGACATCGGCTTTGACGCAAAAACTGCGAAAGTCCACGTTCTGCTGCACGAGCAGTCGCAGGATATCGCACAGGGCGTGATCGGCGAAGGTCTGCACAAAGAAGAAGGTGCAGGCGACCAGGGCATGATGTTCGGTTTTGCTATCGACGAGACTGCAGCGCTGATGCCAATGCCGATTTATTATTCGCACAAAATTCTCGAAGAGCTTGCAGTGCTGCGCAAAACCAATAAACTCCCGTTTCTGCGCCCCGATGCAAAGTCGCAGGTCACTGTCCGTTATGAAAAGGGTAAGCCTGCCGGTATCCAGACAGTCGTTGTTTCAACGCAGCACACCCCTGATATCGAGCACAGTAAGCTGTCAGAGCAGGTGATCGAAATGTGCGTGAAGAAAGTGCTGCCCGCAGAACTGCTGAAAGGCACAAACTACTATATCAATCCCACTGGCCGTTTTGTGGTCGGTGGCCCACACGGTGACTGCGGTCTGACCGGCCGCAAGATCATCGTCGACACCTATGGCGGTTATGGTCGCCATGGTGGCGGTGCATTCAGTGGCAAAGATCCATCGAAGGTTGACCGCAGTGCTGCATACATGATGCGTTACGTCGCAAAAAACGTGGTGGCATCTGGTATTGCGAGCCAGTGCGAAATTCAGGTTGCGTATGCGATCGGTGTTGCAAAACCTGTTTCACTCGTGGTAAATACCTTTGGCACGGGGAAGATCGGCGATGATAAGATCGAAGAAATCATCATGGCAAACTTCGACCTGACACCGCGTGGTATCCGTGAAACGCTTAACCTGCGTAACATCAAATACCGCCCAACGGCTGCATACGGCCACTTTGGCCGCGAAGGCCAGAATTCGTTCACATGGGAAAAAACAGACAAGGCGGCCGTATTCAAATGACGTATACTCTCCACGTTGTGGGGATAAAATCGATGTTGCGCATAGCGCAACATCGATTGACGCCGTGACTCAAAGTCTGATTTTGCCTGCACAATAGAATCAGGAAAGGTTAAGAAATGCCCAATATAGCTTCAGCAAAGAAACGCGCACGCCAGAGCGAAAAGCGCCGCCAGATCAACCAGGCGCAGAAATCAGCGATCCGTACGCAAGAAAAAAAACTGCGCGTGCTGGTAGCAGAGAAAAAGCTCGAAGAAGCACAGAAGGCACAGAGCCAGCTGATCTCTCTGGTAGATAAGGCTGCAAAGAAAAACCTGATTCACAAGAACGCAGCAGGCCGCAAAAAGTCGCGCACCGCGAACCTGTTGAAAAAAGCTGCCGGTACACCGGCTGCCTAGTCCTTACTAGGGGCGATTAGCTCAGTTGGTTAGAGCACCTGCCTTACAAGCAGGGGGTCGTAAGTTCGAATCTTACATCGCCCACACTTCTTTCAATCCGCTTGCCGCGCGATAGAGCGCATGCACTTCAACACATGATTACATTTCTGGGTACTGGCTTACTCGGTTCCGGTTTTGTACGCTCGGCGCTGAAACGCGGTGAAAAGGTGAATGCCTGGAACCGCACAATCGACAAGGCCGCGCCGCTCGGCCGTGAGGGGGCGACGGTATTTCCACTGATTACCGATGCCGTAAAGGGCGCCGTGCGCGTGCACCTTGTGCTCTCTGACGACGAAGCGGTTGAAGCAGTCGTCAAAGAAGTTTTGCCGGGGCTTGCAAAAGATGCCGTCATCATCGATCACACTTCGACTTCAGTGAAGGGTGCAGCGACGCGCACGCAGAATCTTTCTGCGCTCGGCGTGATTTACCAGCACTGTCCGGTCTTTATGTCGCCGCAGAACGCACTCGAGAGCAGCGGTGTGATGCTTATCTCAGGTGAAGAGGTGAGATACACAGGCCTTAGACCTGTGCTCGAAGCGATGACCGGCAAGCTCGTGTATTTTGGCGAAGACCCCGGCCGCGCTGCTGCAATCAAGCTGGCGGGCAATCTGATGCTCATGGCGATCACGACGGGGCTTACCGATGCTGCAGCATTTTTGAAAGCGTTGGATATTCCCCGCGGCGAACTCAACAACCTGTTTGAACACTTTAACCCTGGAGCGAGCGTGCAGCCGAGAGCGAAGCGCATGCTGGCCGGTAGTTTTGAAAACCCGTCGTGGGAGCTCAGCATGGCACGCAAAGATGCACGACTGATTCTTGCAGAAGCTGTTGGGGCTGTGCCAGCTCTCACGATGGTGCCGCACTATGCGGAGCTCATGGACAAATATATTGCGCAGGGCTTCGGCCACAGCGACTGGACAGTGATGGGCAGAGACGCGCTCTGATATTCAGAGCAGCAGTTCGAGAAGTTTTTGCCGCTCTGCCGTGAGATCAAGGTGTTTGCGCTTCACATCGGCAAGCGGGCAGAAGACGATTTCACCGCCGACAAGACCTGCCATGAGCCCGGTTCTGCCCGCTGCCAGCGCTTCGACTGCGGCAACGCCGAAGCGCGAGGCGAGAATACGGTCGGCGGCCGTCGGTGCGCCGCCGCGCTGTGTGTGCCCTAAGACACACACGCCGATTTTTTCTTCGGGAAATTCACGCGTGAGGCGCTCGCCAATTTTTTGCGCGCCGCCGCTTTCATCGCCTTCCGCCACGACAATGAGCAATGATCCGCGGCGGCCGCTGTGCCGCGCCTTCAGAACACCGGTTAAGGCCTGCCAGTCGGTGGTGGTCTCTGGAATCAGAATACCATCCGCACCACCGGCAAGACCCGCGGCGTAGGCGATATATCCCGAATCGCGGCCCATCACTTCTATTACGAACATGCGCTCATGCGAATCTGCGGTGTCGCGAATACGGTCGAGTGCCTGCATTGCCGTGTTCATCGCGGTATCGTAGCCGATGCAGACCTCGGTGCCAGAGACGTCGTTGTCGATTGTCTTGGGTATGCCGATGATTTTGAAGCCATGCTCGGCGGCAAAATAACCGGCGCCGGTTAGCGAACCGTCGCCACCGATCACGATCATGTGTTCGATACCGGCATCTCTGAGCGTCTGAGCCGCCCTCTGCCGCCCCGCCTGGGTTTCAAATTCTTTGCTGCGCGCCGAATGCAGAATCGTTCCGCCGCGTTGCATGATGTCATGCACGGTGTCTACGTTCATGGTTTGCAATTCGCCATTCATGAGACCGTCGTAGCCGTGGCGCACGCCGGTGACCTCGATACCGTGGTGGTGCGCTGCGTGCACGATTGCACGAATGCATGCATTGAGGCCCGGAACATCACCGCCAGAGGTGATTACCGCAATTTTTTGGGGCATGATGAAAAATCCAAAAGGCGCGGGGCCTGTCGAGAATTTACCCGACTGCTGTCGCGCGTTTCTCGAGTTCTGCTATGCGCCGTTTGTCCAGCGTGTGCTCGATGTATTGTCCGGATTTCAGCCATTCGCGCACAGCGAGTGTCTGGCCGACGGAAATTTCCTCGAACGCCCCTGCGGCCACATCGAACTGCCTGTCGCCAATCCAGATTAAATAATCATAACCCTCATTGCGTTCAACCTTCTGCCGACGTGTGACTGTACCCACGTACATAACAGATTTTCCCGCAGAAAGGCTTTTGGTGATGAGCGCGAGCTGGTAGAGAAATATCGCAAGAAAGAGAGCGAAGAAGGCCATCAGCACCGAAAACACCATCCAGTGGAACGAATCGATTTTTTTGAACGGCCACAGCATTACGATGGCGGCAACAGCAAACCCGCCACCGAAGACCAAAAAGAACACGACATGTGAGCGGCGTTCTGCGAAGAGTTCTGCCTGCTCGGCCGCATTAGCCTCAATGATGAGCCGTCTCAGATCGCTCACGCAGCGGAAGGAGTCGTCAGAAGTTGCAGATCTTCGCGGCTCACCCAGTCGCGCGCGCAGGTTCTTTCGCGGAAACGCCGGTCGGCACTGCTGCCAAACAAGTAGTCGCAGCGCGTGCAGCGCACTTCGACGCGCACTGGGCGGCGGGTTGCGCCGAGGGTCAGCAGAATACGGTCATGTGGCAGGTACCGGCCTTTCGCATAGGTGCTCGCTGTATGAAGGGTGTGACCGCATGCGCATTCTTGTTTCCGGGCATTCAGCATACCTGTATATTAATGCCTTAAGAGTTGCATCGGCTAAAAAACATGCATCGCTTTCAGTGATCTGCGGCAAAACGGCGACAGAGAGTTTTGCCAGCAGCATGGCCCTGTGAAACGCAGGCTTGAATCAGAAAACCGCCCGTCGGCGCGCTCCAATCCAGCATTTCGCCCACCGCAAAGACGCCGGGAAATTTTTTCAACTCGAAGTCTGACGTTATTTCAGCGAGCGCGACGCCTCCGGAAGATGAAATGGCTTCGCTGAGTGGCCGTGGCTTCAGCAGCGTCACGGGAAAATTTTTGAGCAGGTCTGCAAATTTTGCATTCGTCGAAAATCCACCTCCGGGGGCGTGGTGGTAGATGAGGGCGAGCGCCGCAGGCGACAGGTTCAATACCTTTTTGGCCCGCCGCAGCGGCGAAAAATTTTCGCGCGCTGCGTCGAGCTTCTGTTTAATCTGAGCGGCATTCAGGTCGCTTTTCAGATCGATGTGGCAGGTTTCGCTGCTGCCGCAGGTATAGACCGGCGTCCCTTCAAGGCCGTACGCCGTGATGAGGATGTCCCCTTTTTTTGAACCGGCGCTCGAAGTCAAAACGGCATTTTTGAGCGGTTGGTTTAAGGCTTCGGCAAGAAACTCCTTTTTCCAAGCCACCTCGTAGCCGCAATTGGCCGCGGTGAACTCCGTTAACGCAATACCTTTCGACACCAAAATCTGCGGCCATCTGAGCGTCTCATTTTCCGCGAGCCAGCTTGCCCCACCGAGCGCCAAAACGGCAGAGTCGACGATGACAGACTGCCCTTCCGAAAAATGCAGTGTGATACGGTCTTGATCCGCCTTTTCAAAATCTTTGAGTTCGCGCCCATAGTGAAATTCAACACTTCTTGCCTCAAGGTCTGTCAACCACGCGCGCAAAAGACCCGAGGCCTTCATTTCGCGCACAAAATAGCGGCCGCTGGTGCCCTCGAATGTTTCCAGGTTCAGTGCATGAATAAATGCAAGCCAGGCGGATGGAGAAAATTGCTGTAGCAGTTTTTGCCAGTCGATGCCGTCTCCTGTGTACTGCGCGGCGAACTCTGCGAGCGGCAGAGAATTACTGATGTTGAGCCCCGAGCCGCCGGCAATAGGCAGTTGCACCCCGGAGCGCTGTTTTTCAAACACCAGAACATGATGGCCGTGCGCTGCGACGACCAAACGCTGCCATCAATGCCGCGGGGCCCGTGCCGATAACGGCGATTTTGCGGGGCAAAGCTGCAGTCACTGGGTAAAGGGTTGTTTTGCCCAATGCGGGGTAAAGTTATCGCGTAAAATCGGAGAGCAGAATTGCGCGTTTGGAAAAAGCTTTCACGAGTTTGCGGTCGCTCGAAACCAGCTTGCAGTTGAATTCGTCGGCGAGCGCGACATATTCGCAGTCATAGGCGGACATGTTTGACGCAAAAGCGAGATCGAGCGCGGTTCTTCCCGTCACGGCATATTCACGGCCGCGCACCATGTCTTCGGCACCCAGGTAGATCGTTTGTGCATCGTTGGCGGCAAGCCGCTTCGCTCTGACATAGGTAGTCAGTACGTTGCGGAACTCAGAGCGCCACAGGTAGGGTACAATCCAGTCAGAGTCTCTCTGTAATGCTGCTTCGGCTTGCGCCGTGAACTCGCCGGGTAGCCATAAATAGGCGATGACATTCGTATCCGCGACGATCACGATCGGCCCGCGCGTTTTGCCACCTGCAGATCTGCTTCCGTGATAAGTCCGGTAAATTTTTGCCGCAGCGCGCGCGCTTTTCGCAGATTTTCATTTGTGTCGATCTGCTGTGAGTTCACTGCGGCTTCGAGTATTGCGAGAATCTCACTGTTCAGACTGCGGTGGTTTCTTTCGGCGCGTTCTTTCAGTGTGCGGTGTGTGCCGGGGGGAACTTCCTTGAGGCTGAGCGTTGCATTCATGGTTCCAAATTGGCACCAGAATGACATTCTGGCAAGTTTTTTTATAGGCTTAATCTGCCCCGGTAAAAAACATGTCTGCTTTTTCGCACCCGCCACTCTGCCTGTTATGAAGCCATTAAGATACCTGACTCCCTGCCTGCTCGCCAGTCTTGTTGCCTGCGCGCACCTCAAAGAGGACGACCAGGACACCGCTGAACTTGCCGCTGCGGAACTCAATAAAGTGAGCCTCTACCAGGCCGATACAGCACCGGCACCGGGAAACTCTGCATTGCCTTCGCAGTATTTGGAATCTGGTGAAAACTTGTTGATCAATGGTTCATTCGAAAATCCGGTATTAACCGAGCCGTGGTCGGCGCTGCTCAATGACGCAGTACCGGGCTGGCATGCCAGTTGGGTCGATACTTCGTGCGCTGACCCCGTGCGCATTGAATTGCAGAACAAAGACCTGTTTTCCCTTTCGCCCGATCAGAACCAGTACGCGGAGCTCGACGGTAACGGTGCGTGCACTGCCGACGCGCGTATAACGCTCAACCAGGCATTTGCGACCGCATCCAACCACATCTATCGTCTGAGTTTCTGGATGCGCGCGCGCGACGCAGAACACAAAATGGGGCTCAAGGTCGCCATCGACCAGAACTACTCCGTCGATTTCGTGCCTGTGGCCGATGGCTGGCAGGTTGTGACACTCAATTTCGAGGCGACGGCGCAGGCGACGACGATCACTTTCACAGACACAGGTGACGGCGACACATACGGCACATTGCTCGATGCAGTCGAAGTGCGCGAGATCACCGTCGATGCGGAAAAGCTGCCTAAGCCAAAGGCGGGCAAGCGGGGCGGTAAGAAAAAGCAGTCATTTGAAGGTGGGCGCCGGCATAAAGATTGCCATGCCATGAACCTTAACCGATGAGTCGCGGTAGCGATTCATCGGTATGCCCCTAATCATCGACTCACACGCGCACTTCGAACCCCGCATGCTGACCGAGGCGGATTTACTTTTGAAACTCGATGCGGCGGGCGTGGACAAAGTGGCGCTCATTCCCGCGATGAATGACCCATTGCCGCCGGTGCCTGAAGTGATGCTCGGTGCAGTGCGGCTGATGATGCAGTCGAACCTCACAAGGCCTCTGGCCGAAGCTGCGCACCGGCTGACCTTGACCGACGCAGGTAACCTGCGGCTTCTCACGGGTGAGTACAAAATCTATCCGCAGCCCGACAATGCGTCAGCGTTTGAACTGGTAGAGAGACACCCCGAGCGTTTTTTATCGTGGGCATTTCTCAATCCGCGCGCGAGCGCGCATGTGCTTGACGATCTCGAAAGATGGCGCAGCCACAAGGGCATGATTGGTGTCAAACTGCATCCGCACTGGCATGACTACACTACTGATTTGCTGTACCCGCTCTTTGAACGCATGCAAGAACTCGATTTGCCGGCGCTCATCCATTTGGGGTTCGGCAAGCGCGGCGACTACCGTGCGATTGCCGAAAAATTCCCGCGCCTGAAGATCATTGCTGCGCATGCCGGATTTCCCTTTTATCAGGATATGTGGAACTTTGCGAAGCAGCACAACATCTACGTCGATCTGTCGAGCCCGTACATCGACGAGCATCTCGCGCGTGCGGCGGTGAAGGTGATGGGTGCGGATCGATGCCTGTATGGCACAGATGCGCCATACGGCTTCTCGGACGAGAATCACAGCTATGACTATACTGCGATTCGCGGCTGGGTCGAGCGCATGCCGGTGAGTGCGGCCGAGAAAGAGAAAATTTTTGCCGGAAATTTTTTGTCGCTGTTCAATGCCTGAAACAGGCGGAGCGTGGGGCCATCCGCGAAACTCAGTAGAAACGCAGCGCAGCGGCATAAGCCGCGAGTGCAAAGTACACGGGTATTTCCGCGGTTTCAGTCCATGGTTGTGCGCGCTTGAGAAATCCCCACGCATGCACCAGCACCATTAGCCCAAAAGCCATGAGCAGCAGTTCGAGCATGAAGGCATGCAGAGTGGGATTGTCAGCGTGGAGAAAGTATAAAACCGATATGGCAGTCACGACCGCGCCCAGGCAGCGGCCAAAATAGTTAGTCAGGTCTGTGTCGCCGGGAATTTTCCAGCGCATCAGCCTCGCCCAGAAGAGTGGGGCTATAAGCAGCGGCAGGCCAATGGCGAGCGTGAACAGAACACTCATTGTCTTAAGGTAAATGACTGCACTCATGCAGATTCGTCGCGCGGGTGCAAGAGGTATTACAGAAAATCGGCTAAAACTTCGACGGTTTTCGCGATGCGTTTCCGGGCCACAAGGTCGCAGAATGGCGTCGGTAAATTGCTACTGCACGCGCGCAAGCGATCTGCTAGCCGGGTTGTGCATCCAATCGATCCCGGATAACCTTCGCCATGGTCGCAAGATTATAAGGCTTTGCCAGGAAATTTACACCTTCAGTGAGCTTAATGTCGTGCAAGATGTTCTCACCGTTGTAACCGCTCGAAAAGATGATCGGAAGATCTGCTTTCTGCTTTTTCAGAATGCCGGCGAGTTGCGTACCGCTCATACCACCTGGCATAACCAAATCGGTAATCACGAGCTGGATGGACTGCGACTTTTCGGCAAAAATTCTGACAGCTTCCGCGCCGTCCGCT
>JAXMHE010000021.1:0-69007 GCA_046346945.1 Turneriella sp. | reverse complement strand
TACGTTGGCAGTAATTCAGCCAGCGGTGGATCTTGCGGGCAGCACGACCTATAAGATTCGCGTGACGACAGCCGCCCGGGATACCGCGGGCAATCCTCTGGTGGCAGTCTACACCACGCCCACAGGATTTACTACGGTCGTTGTGCCACCCACAACTCTGCTAGGAGATGCACTCTGGGCAAGGACGACTGCGCCGGGGACTACGGACATTACAAGTTTTTCAGGAGCCGCTGCCGATAATTCAGGGGTGTACGTAGTCAGCACTTTGAATGCTGGTACTTATAACTTCGGTCCTGGAGTTTCGGTTACCATTTCGTCATGGGCGTGCGGGGTGATTGTGAAGTATGATCATGCCGGTGTGGCGCAATGGGCCAAGGTACCGATTGCGACGCAAAGATCCACAAGTTTCGCGAAGGTCGTTAGCGATAATGCCGGAAGCGTATATGTGGTGGGCTATCAAGCAGGTAGCGGGACAAATGATTTTGGTGGCGGGGTTTCGGTTACGACTACGGGACTCCATCCAAACGCGCTCCTACTGAAATATGATTCTAATGGCAATGCCATTTGGGGCAGGACAATAAATCCTGGATCACCATATGATGTACAATCGGGCTACGGAGCTGCTCATGTAAGCGCAGATGGTAGCGTCTATGTTGGTGGATATTACAGCTCTCCCTTTCCGCCTATCGGAGCAACGTTGAGTCCTACCGTAAGCCTCCCGGCGGTTTCCGGTTCACGTACATTAGTTGTCAAATATGATGCCGATGGTAATGCTCTATGGGTACGACCTGCGGAAACGGGAAATTCCAACTATGTATCCGGCATTGGTTCGATTACGACAGACGGTTTGGGTGGTGTCTATGCGGCAGGTAGCCAGGGTGGTAATTCGATCATCTCTTACGGAGCAGGAATTACGATCACTACGGATAATGGCGGGACTTCCTCATCCTTACTTCTTAAATACGACACCGAAGGTAACATCTTGTGGGCGAGGGTTGCTGTACCACCTGCGCTTTCTTCCAATGCGAGCTCAACATTTACCAGCGTCAAAACCGATTCCGCGGGTAATGTCTATCTTACCGGCACCCAGCGAGGTCTCCTCTCATTTAATTACGGCAACGGTGTTTCGGGAACTGCCCCGTATTTTGCCAACAATGCCGTCCTGGTGAAATATGACAGCAATGGCTCGGCGCAATGGTTGCGAACAGCATCCGTTGCGCCACTGAATTCATTCTTCATGGATTTAGTAATCCCCAGCGATACGGAGATTTACGCAGTTGGATACCAGCAAAATAATGAGAACTATTCGTATGGTAATGCGCTTAATGTTGCTGGCCCAAGTGCAACAGCTTTTAACGCTGTTTTTCTGCGGTTTAATGAACAAGGAAATTTATTGGCGGCGAAGACCTTGGTTTCAGCTCCTGATCATTCAGTTTATTATAGTATTGCTTTTACTGGTTCGGCCTTTTATCTCGTGGGCAGTCAGACTTATGGCGGATTGTATGATTTTGGCAATGCAGTTACGACGCTTGGCGGCTATGTTGCCGGTGGAAATGGGCTTATTGTTAAATACCAAAGGTAACTCATGACACTGGCAAAGCTCAACAAACGTTATTTATTATACAGCCTGGGGTGGGTGTTCGTTGCCTGCGCAGGCAGTGCAAAAATTTCTCACGGGAACGACGCCTCCGCGTCTGTATTTCATCCCAACAACCTGACCACCACCTCAGCACAGATTTCCGCCGCAACCGGTGGCTATATCAACGTCGGCTCTGCGCAATTGCGCATTCCGGCGCAGGCGCTCGACAGCGACACGATGATCACAGCAGAAATTGCGGATATCAGCCTGCCTGCGGGTTCTGCGAAGGCAGTGGGTAAGGGCATTCGTCTCAAGCCAGAAGGTTTACAGTTCCTGAATCCGGCAGAGCTGGAAATCTGCTACTCCGGTGCAGAAGCTGCAGCGCTAAATGAATCCAATGCACAGATCTATTACCATACCGAAGATAACCAGTACGTCGCCATTGCCGGCACGGTGGATGTTAACCGCCATTGCGTCAAGAGCCACATAGAACACTTTTCATCCTACGTTGCTGCAGCCGTAGCCCAGGTGCCCGGTAATACCGCCCCGGTAATCGGTGGCGCAAACTTCTTACCGGCAACACCCATGGCAGGCATTCCGCTGCGCGTGCGCACTGCGATCAACGACACGAACGGCAGCACGCCCATTGGCAGTACAGTTCCTGGAACTGTAGTCACAGCATTTTTCTACTATCGCGCCGTTGGTGCCTCAACCTTCAATAAAGTTGCGCTGCAGCCGGACAACACGGATGATACGGTGACGAATCGCTACTACTACCAGATTCCCGCAAATGAAGTGACGACTGCGGGTATCGAATATTACTTCGAAGCAACAGATAATTTGAATGTGGTGCGCAGGCTTCCGGCGACCGTCGGTACGTACTCGACACGTACAGTCCCCAGTGCGGCAACAGCGATTCGTTTTAATCCAGCTGGTCTTACACCTGCCGGTGAATTGCAGATCTCTGCCGGCTTTATGCGAGCACTCACCCTGCAGGCAACAAGCGACGGCACAACGTGGCAGAATATTGCGATCGACAATGCCGTTCTTTCGAACCCAGCATTGGGAACCACCGCAATTTCGGGCCCTTCCAGCGTGCGTTTTAAGGCGCTAGGTGCAATCAGCGGTAATATCTCATCGACCTCAGGTGCTTTCTCGGCCGTGACAAACATAGCAGTGGTTCCGGGATTGCTCACTCACATTGAGATTACTGACCTGAACCAGGTCATACTTTCCGGTACAATAAATCTACCTGCTGGTCAGACATACAATTTTGATGTGATTGGCTTTGATGCATTTGGAAATATTTCTTCTGTGTTGCCTTTGCTGACGACGACTGGCGGTATTGGGGCAGTGTCTGTTGACTTAACCGGGGCCCATTTTACTGCCTCGGGTTCTGCATCAGCCGGTTCGATAATCGCCGATATTGCGGGACTGACAGATACCTTAAGTGTTAGCCTCTACGTACCACCGCAGATTACGGCAACTGCACCATTTGATAACACTGCCGGTATTGCTGTTAACGCAAGCATTGGCGTAAGCTTTTCGCATATCATGGATACGTCGACGCTAACGACAACCACAACGAGTGTGTGCACTGGTTCCCTGCAGGTTTCTTCGGATAATTTTGCGACGTGCATTCCGATGGCATCGGCGACGCCGGCATTTTATGCGAGCAATACGCTGGCAGTGATTCAACCGGCGGCGAATCTGGCTGGTTTAACTACCTACAAAATTCGCGTAAAAGCTTCGGTACTGGATACGAACAATCATCCGATTGTGAGTGATTATACGACCCCGGTGGGATTTACCACGGTCCCTGTGCCGCCGTTCGTGGTGTCAGCTGATCCAGCTGATGAGGCTACCTCCGTCGCAGTCTCTACGGCAATCAGCATCACGTTTTCGCAGGCGATGAATCCTGCGACTCTTACTGCGACGACAACGTCGGCATGCTCAGGCAGTATTCAGCTAAGCGTCGACAATTTCGCAACCTGCATTCCGATGAGCACGACAACTGCGGGTATGACGGTTGGCAACACCGTTGCGACGTTGACACCGGCTGCTTCACTCACAGGCGCAGTGACGTATAAGATTCGAGTCACCACCGCAGCAACGAGTGCGCTCGGCATTTTGTTGGCGAACAATTTTTCGCAAGTGACCGGTTTTACGACACAGCTTTCTCTGCCAGCGGGGTGGTATAGTGTCGCATCCGGCACAACCAATAATTTGAATGCTGTCGCATTTGTTCCTAATACAAATATTGCCTACGCTGTCGGCGATCTCGGGATTGTGGTAAAATCCGACGATCAGGGTGAAACCTGGTTACCGGTTGCGACGGCCCCGGTCGATGCACATTACAGCCTGAAGTTCAGTTCCTCAACAGATGGGATTCTAACCAGTGCTGCGCATATCTATACACAATTTCCGCGGCAAACACAAGTCCAGTTTTTACCGATATTACAAACAATGCGGCAAGTCTCTGCGGGCCATTCAAATCACCAGTAATCTTGTCTGCCACAAAGCTACTCGTGGCATGTGGTGATGCGGTGATTCAGACCGTGGACGGCGGTGCAAACTGGGCCTTGATTTTCGGTGTTGGTTCAGGTTCAACCGGGTTCATGGCATTCAAGGATCAGCTCAATGGAATTTATAGAAGGGGATCTTTCGTTAGAAAAACGATCGATGGCGGATCAAATTGGTCTGACATAACAATACCAGGTCTGATAATTTCTGGAACTTCTAATGACGTAATTTATGCAGCTAACGATACCATCATTTCCGCGGGTAACTATGTCCAATCAAACGGAATACCGCTACGGATCAGTATCGATGGCGGTTTTACATTCTCTTTGCCGACAATTCCGTCTTTGCCTGCAAGTGTATCTGGTGGATACATAGCCGTCGGAATCAAGGGTCTTGCGCAAATTGGTGCAACAACCGTTTTCGGCGTGGGAAATAACCAAAATGCCGTGGTCAAAGGCCTGATTTTGCGCAGCGATGACAGTGGTCTGAATTGGGTTCAGCAGGTGTCTCCGGTCAGTACAACCCTGCTTTCTGTTGGTTTCCTGAACTCGAATATAGGGCTTGCGGTGGGTACAGGTGGAAATATCATAAAGACGCAAACCGGTGGATTATGAACAATGCTTTGCCTCCTTGCCATGTGCCAGCTGAATTGGCTTTCCTCAGTGTTCATATTGTGTCTTCTGTCCCCTCATGCCCCTGAAGCGGGTGTGGGGATTTAGCCGAAATCAAAACCCCCACCGCCAAAAAATTGGCATCAAAACTCACCGCGCGTCGTATGTTTCGTAAGTCATGCAACAATATAAAGATCATATCTCTCTCGGAATCGAGTACGGCCATGGTCAGATAAAGATTCTGCCTGAAGGCCAACTCTCGATTGTTACGGCAGACGAATTCAAGAATAAGATCTTTGCTCTTCTCGAGCCCGGCATACGTGCTCTGATGGTCGATCTGGCACAGGTGCACCATATCGATTCGGTGGGGCTCGCCGCGTTGATTATCGTCTCGCGCAAGTGTCAGGAGAAAGCAGTGCAACTGAAAATTGCAAATCCGGCATCGACCGTGGGTAGGCTATTGAATAGCACGGGGCTCTCGAAGTTTCTTGATGTGTCCTAATGGTCAGGCTCGTTTACCTTTTTGCGTTTGACCCGGTGGGGTATCTGTACGATACGCACCGCTACTATGAAAATTTACCAACCGATCAGATACTTTGCGGTATCCTGTATTCTCGCTTTAGCGACCGTCAATTGCGTTTCCAAGTATGACATCGTCAGAAAGAAAAATGACAGTTTTGCGCAATCGCAGCTTTTGAGCCTTGCAACTTTGCTGAAGAACCCCGCTGAACCAAGCCGTGCGCTATTTGGTTCAAACCCGCGTACCCTTGAGATTCAGTTTGTCAAAGAAATCAAGAATAACGCCGAAGTCAAGAATGAGCTGACCTTCTCATTCAACCATGTTGCCGACGACGCCGACATGGCTTCTAAAGCATTCTTCTCTGTCGACGGCAAACCGTTCGAGGTCGTGCTCAGCGGAGTCGGTTCAAGCGTACAGAGCACAACTTCCAGCAATAAATCGACATCGTACCAGCATTCTGCTACCGGGCCAATGAAGGCCGTTGAAACAACAACAGTCAGCACACACACTTTCAAGGTGAGTAAAGGGCAGCTCAACCTGCCACAGCCGCTCGCCGCGGCTCTTACCGCCGGCAATGCAATCCAGGTGCGAGTCTATTTTGGCGGCGACACTGCCACATTTTCCTTCGAGGAGAATGAACTTGCTGCGTTGAAGCGCTATCTGCGCAATACGCCCGACGAAGAAGAGTAAATTAATTTCCGCCCGACACGCAGCGTACGTAACAATACGTTGCCCTGTCGAGTGCCGTCACGTTGCCATCGTCAAAGTGCACTCCGTAGATGAGATTCTCTTCGTTCTTTTGTGCCGTCGATGACCAGTAGCAATGCGCGGGTGTGTCGGGAAAAAACTCGCCTTGTATAGTGGGCTTTCGGGCGTCGGCGGGGCAGCCTTGTCCGGCGGGCGCCGTGCCCGCCGCGTTTCCGCAAAAAACCAGGCTTTTTAGTTCTGCGGCGCGCGGCAATCGCCAGTTACTACGTCCTGCAACCCCCTGAGCTTCATTGAGCTTTGCGCAGGCTTCGGCCGCAAAACTGAGTGTGCCCGTCTTGCCGCGTTTTGCTTCGCTCTGGCACGGGCTTTCGCCTTCGCCGCAGGTTTGACTGTACTTCGAGGGCAGTGAACATCCGTTACCGGTTGCACGCGAGCCTTCGCTGCATTTTTTCCAAACCAGGCGGCCTTTCGTGTCCTGGACCGTGGCATCGCTATGCTGCGACAGTTCCGGTGCTGCGGTTTTGGGCCCTGGTGTTGCTGTAGGTTTTGCATAAAATACCCTGTCGCCGACGGTAATTTGCGCAGCTTTGCCGGCTTCGCTGGTGCAGACAAGTTTAGTGTGAAAAATCTCTGAAACCGTCACCGCAACATCACCGGCAGACGTCGCCACGGTCAGCTTTTGTCCGCGGCGCGCGCGGGAAATGTGGCCGCCGGTGATTTCTACGGAATCACCGCTCACGCGAAAGACTTTGCCAATGGAGTTCTCCTGCGCAGAAACGAGAACCGCGGTGAATATCACCGCATGCGAAATCGCAATCCCGATTTTTGTCATGAGTCAAATTCTATGGGATAGTGTTCAAAAACGGAGCATCGTCACCGAGTATGTCGATCAGCAGGGAAGTTCTTTTCGTACACATTCGGCAGCGCATGGGCTCAGTGCAGACCGTCAACGCCGATGCAGCTGAGACGCACTGTCAATGCACCAAATTAAACGGCGCCGTGATTTTGAAATACACATTCACACCGGGGTTCAGCGCAAACAGTTTCTGCCGGCTAAGATAGTCGACGTAGCGCTGGTTGAGCAGGTTGTCGGCACCCAGCGTGTATGTCCACTGTTGTCCCCCAACCGAAAAATCTCCGCCGGTTGCGAGCGAGACCAGCGTGTAGTCGGCAAAACCCGAGTAGAGCAGTGACTCCTGCGATGAAATTTCTGTCTTGCGCGCGACGTAACGTGCCTTGAGCGTGACGTAAGGATTCAGAATCGCACCGAGTTTACTGCCGCTCAGCGTCATGCCGATGCGATAGCGGTTGGCGGGAATCAGCGCGAGCGGTTCGCCGAGCGTGTCGTTGCGGCCGTTGATAAAGTCGATACCGGCCGAGAAGGCGAGCCATTTCAATACCTGCGCTTCGCCGTCGAGTTCGGCGCCATAGATCGTCGCATTGCCCTGGCGGTTTTTGTATTCGGGAAACAGGTTGCCGGTTTCAGGGTCGTTGAACGTCGCCCCAGTCGGCGTCGAAAAAATATAGTTCTCGATCTTGTTGTAATAGCCGTTAAGCTCGCCGTGGAAAATCCCCTGTTTCACGCGCAGGCCGGCGTCGGTGGTGAGCGTCGTTTCAGGTTTGAGGTTCGCATCGCCGATGTCGAACGTGTTCGTGCCTTCGTGCACACCGTTAGAGAACAGCTCAAAGGCAGTCGGTGCGCGAAAGCCGCGGCCGACATTGGCAAAAAATGAGGATTGCTTGGCGAACCGCCACACTGCACCGACGGCGCCTGTCATTGCAGAGTTCTGCACACGCTGATCCGTAATACCAAGCGCGGCATTCTGCTGTGCGTCGAGTATGCGCGTGTCGCCGCGCACACCGCCCAAGATGCTGAACGCATCGAAGCGCAGCTCTTCGAATACAAACGCGGCATAGGTGTTCGAGGTATAACCCGGTATCAGCGGTTCATTGCCGAGCGTCTGGTTGCGCTGGTTGACATGGTTGAGGCCAATGGTGCCGATGAGTGGTCCGAGCGGCGCATGGTGGATTTTGACTTCGGAATTGAGTGTGTCGAGCTGCAGGTTCAGCCTTGCGTCGGCAATGGTCGAGTTCTCAAATTCACGGCGGCGGTTTTGCTGGTATGAGACATTGATTTCAATTTTGGCAATGTCGCTCAAAAACAACGAGCGCAGGTGCAGCCGGTCATGCGCAACCTTTTGATAGAGCGTCGCACTGGGGTCGGCGATCATTCTGCCAGTCGTGGTGTCGGTGATTGCGCTCGGCAGGTTGAGTTTCATATCATAGTGCGCAAAGCGCAGCGACAGCATGCCCCATTTTTCGCTGATGCCGACGAGTGTGCTGCCGTTAAGGTTGTTATGTGCGCTGTTGGGCACTGCGCCGTCGGGGGTCAATGTGTTGCCCGCCTGGCGGTAACTGAATGCACCGCGGTACCCCACTGCGCCCTTCGCGCCGGCGAGTGCAACAGCACCCGCGCCGCCAGGACTGTTCGAAAAAATATCCGCGCTGATCTTGCCTGACAGCGTTTCGCTGCCGCCCTGCGTTGTCGGCAATTCCGGTGTCACGACGTTCATGACGCCACCCAACGCGCCCGAACCGAAGAGCAGGCTGCCGGGCCCGCGCACAATTTCAATGCGCTGCATGTCCATGATGTCGACGGATGCGCCGTGCTCGTCGCCGAACTGCTGCGCTTCTTCGGGCACGCCGTCGACCAGCATCAGCGAACGGTAAGAGGCGAGGCCGCGTATCACCGGCTTCGATACAAAGTTACCGGTCGAATAATTGGCGACACCCGGCGTATCTTCGACTGCCTGCACGAGACTCTGCCCGCGCACGCGATCGAGTTTTTTGCCTTCGATCACGGTGACCGCCTGCGCGAAATCGGCCTCGTCTGTCGCGCGAAAGCCTGAGATCACGACGGTATTCGTGCGCATCTCCGCGAGTTTCAGATCGACATTAATCTGTTGATCGGCTGTCCTCAGGTCGACGGTCACGACACGCGAAGGCAATCCTTCTTTACTGATCTTAATTGCGTATATCCCCGGAGGCAGGTCTTTGAGCTGAAAACTGCCATTCTCTGCGGTGTGCGTGTGCTGGCGCAGCGCCGGTATAAACACATAGGCATGGCCAGCCGGATTTCCCTCGTCGTCGGTGACTTTGCCTGAGAGGGTGGCTGCGCCCAAGGGTGGGGCGAACAGTACAACAGATAACAACAGGGGTATGAGCGTGCGCGGAAGGTGCATAATTTTAGTCGCATACTCTAATTGAGAATGTATTGTCAATTAAAAATGAGAAATCATTATCATTAACTAAGGCTAGTGTGACGTAGTCAAGCTAGCTTTAGTACCAGCGGCATGCCCCCGCGTGGCCTGAGTGTAATCATCGGGTGAATATCTGCCGCATAGTTAGTCGAGATGAGTTCGGGAGAAAATTTCTTCAACAGCACAGCCAGAACCAGCACACCTTCCATCCACGCGAACTGGTCGCCGATGCACTGCCGCGGCCCGCCACCAAACGGAAAGTAAGCGAACTTCGGGCGACTCACCTCATTTTCGGGCAAAAAACGGTCGGGGTCAAAATCTTCGCTCTCACTCCAGTATTTCGCGTGGCGGTGCATGACCCACTGGCTCATGACGACTGTCGTGCCGGTTTTAATCTGAATGCCGCCGACTTCGGTGTCGTGAATGGCTTCGCGCGAGATCGTCCACGCGGGCGGGTACAGGCGCAGTGCCTCGGCAAAGATGCGGGGTAGGATTTCATACGCGGAAAAGCTTTCGGCAGTGACTGGGCCATTGCCCGTGGCCTGCACAATCTCTGCGCGTGCACGCGCGATCCATGCAGGATTCTTCGCGAGCAGGTAGAGCGTCCAGGACAGAGCATTCGCCGTGGTTTCATGGCCGGCTATAAACAGCGTCAGGCATTCATCGCGTATCTGTTTGTCGGTCATCTGGTGGCCGCTCTCACTATCGTTCTGCGCATTCAGGAAGATACTTAAAAGGTCACCACGGTCGCCGGGCGAGGCCTTGCGGTCGGCGATGATCCTGTAGACGATGTCGTCGAGTGTCCTCGTTGCCTCGCGCAGCCTCAGTGTCGATGGCAGCGGCAGCATGTTCATGATTTCGGTGAACGGGTTCAGAATGCGATCCATGTTGTTGAGAATCACCTCGAGCGCATCAGAAACTTTGCCAGCGTCGGCAGACACGTCGGCGTTGAACAGAGTCTTGTTGACGATGTCTAGAGTGAGCCGCATCATCAGCTGGTTCATGTCGAGGCGCTGCCCGGCAGGGTAGGTTGCGACATGTGCTTCGGCAATTGCCGCCATGTCGGCGCCATATTTCACGAGCCGCGCTTTGGCGAAAGCCGGCGCCGCCATGCGGCGCTGCTGGCGGTGAAACTCGCCTTCGCTCGTGAGCAATCCTTCGCCGAGCAGAGATTTTGCGAGCTGCAGGCCGCGGCTTTTGCGGAAATTTTTGGGCTGACCGACGAGTACTTCCTTTATCAGTTCGGGGTCGGACAGAAGGTATGCCTCGCGGCCAAACACTGTGAAGTGCGCTACGTCGCCATATTCGCGCGCGAGGCGGGTGAAGAATGCGGGGGGATCTTTGCGCAGATCGAAGATACTGCCGAAAACAGGTAACTCGGCCGGGCCGCTAACCTTTGTCATGCATTCACGCGCGCAGTGGCAGCCGGAGCGTCCAGAAGAAACATGGTCACCGCAGGTGACTATGTTTCTTCTGGATAAGCTTCGATCCCGTGTTCTATGATGTCGAGGCCTTCGATCTCTTCTGACTCAGGCACACGCAGGCCGATAAATGGTACGAGTTTCATGAAGTAAAAAACCACGAGCGACGCGGAAAATCCCCACCCGAATGCCACGCCAACGCCGAGAGCCTGTGCGGCGAGCTGTGCGGCGCCACCGCCATAGAAAAGGCCTGCAGGCCCGCCACCATAGTTTGGATTGGCAAACAGCCCCACTGCCAGCGTACCCCATGCGCCGCAAATACCATGCACCGAAACAGCACCCACCGGATCGTCGATTTTGAGCCAGTCGAGCAGTAGTACACCATAGACTACAAGAATACCAGCAAGGCCGCCAATCGCCACTGCACCCTTCGGGTCGACATTGTTGCAGCCCGCAGTGATCGCCACGAGGCCGCCGAGAATGCCGTTCACCACCATACTGACGTCGGGGCGTTTGAATAAGAGCCACGAGATGATGATGGCAGTTGTGCCACCGGCGCAGGCCGCGAGGTTGGTGGTGATCGCGATGATGGCAAATGAGCCGTCTTTAATGACGCCCGTCGAGCCAGGGTTAAAGCCGAACCAGCCAAACCACAGAATGAACATGCCTAAAACTGACATACTCATGTTATGCCCGAGGATGGGCTTCACTTCATGTTTGGCGCCGAACTTACCGATACGTGGCCCGAGGGCAATGGTGCCGGCGAGACCCATCCAGCCACCGAGCGAATGCACAACGGTTGAACCGGCGAAGTCGATGAAGTTATTTTTTGCAAGCCAGCCGACATTCTTGGGGTCGAACAGGTTCGACCAAACCAGGCTACCGAACAGCGGGTAGATGACGGCGCTACAGATAAAAGAGAAAAAGACATACGAAATGAATTTAGTGCGTTCTGCCATCGCGCCCGAAACGATTGTTGCGGCAGTGCCGGCAAAGACCATCTGGAAGAATAAAAATCCGTAGTTATAAGCAATCGGTTTACCGTCTGCCCCCTCAAGCAGCTTGTCGAAGAAAATGGGCATACCGATGCCGAATCCCGCGATGAGCTGCGGCCCAAACATCAGCGAGAAGCCAATCATCCAAAAAGCCAGCGAGCCTACGAGAAAATCGGAGGTATTCTTCATCAGGATATTCACGACATTCTTTTTGCGCGAAAAGCCGGTCTCGACGTAGGCAAAACCCGCCTGCATAAAAAACACGAGGAAGCCCGCGACGAGTAACCAGACGAGGTCTGTTTCTGAGCGCAGCGTTTTCAGCGCCTCTTCGGCGTTGAATGCGGGCTTCTTCTCTTCGACCGCAAACAATGCGGATGCCATCAGAAACAGTATGGGCATCGCGAAGGTGAACAGTTTTCTCGGTTTCATAGCATTCCTCGCTTGGGGCGAGCAACATTCATGCCAAAGGGGTGTTTTTATGATTGCACGCCGGGCCAAGCCCGGCACGCAATCATGGAGTTTGTTTACGGTGCATCTGAGGCTTCTACCCTGACACGCCACGGGGCAGCGCAGCTGCCCGGTGGTGAAAGAGGAAGTCCGGTGAGAATCCGGCGCTGACCCGCAACCGTATTGGGGTTTTCGCTCGCGCGAAAGCTATCGGACTACACATATCCGAAGTGCGAAGCACTTCGGATATGTGTGCCATAAACCTAAGTCGGGAACTCTTGTGTGTTTGGCCCGAGGACACGGCCATGCACCGAAAAAATCTGAGTAAATTTTTCTGCTCGGGTTGCGGGCTCCATAAGGAGCATCACATGACAAAAATTTCCCTGAAAGCGCTGGTTGTTCTGGCAACCGGCTTCGTGTTGGTCAATTGCGCCAACAAAACTACTAACAACTACGGCAATACGCTGGGTGGTAAGTTCACCGACCGTTTCACCACGCTGTATGATATTTCCGATAAAGCGTGGAGCGTGACGTACCCCGGTATCGGTGCCTGTGTGCGTACCGTAATCGCGTCGGACAATAAAGCGGGCAACGTGTCATATACCGAAGGCATGGCAAATTGCTTTAACCCTTCGAAATATGGCAAAACTTTTTATGTTTCCGATGGCTCGGGATCATTCTGGGTCTGCGATTATCTAACTGGAAAGTCAACAGTGAATGAGATAACGCAGTCAGGGCAGCCCGATTCGACCTCTCCCGCAAGCGGCGGCTGCAACGGCAAGGCATGGAGCAAGTTTACGCCCACCGATAGCAGCTTTTCCCTGGTGGGCAATTTCACCGACAATTATGGCGGCAGCCAGGTCTTCACCAACACATTGTGGACAAGCTCTTACGGTACACCCTGTTCGTATGCAGTTATCTTTTACGATAATGTGAACGGGTTTTTTATCTACCAGCAACAGGCAGATGCGGGTTGCACCTCAGCCAATAACTACAAGTTTGGTAAGGTTTTCTGGACTGTCGATTCGGCTTCAAAACTATATTACTGCGAGCTGATGTATGGGCAGTCGAGTTACCTGACCGTCGCCAACAGCACCACAAAACCCGGGTACAGTAATCCCGCGACGACTGGCTGCAGCGGCTTTGGCTGGACGCAGCTGATTCGCTGATAAAAGGCAGCCCGCGTCCACGGGCTGCAGCAATTCTAAGTAAAAGGAGTAATTATGCAAAAGCACACAATTCAAACCATCACGCTGGTAACAATCATACTGGCCGCGGCGTTCAGCCGCATCATTCCACACATGCCGAATTTTTCACCGCTCGGTGCGATTGCGGTCTTTGCCGCGGCGCACTTTGCCGACCGCCGCCTTTCGCTCGTGATACCGATCGCCGCGACCTGGCTCAGCGATCTGTTTCTCAATAACGTGATCTATGCTCAGGCGGGGCAGGGCTTCGCGTGGTCTTATCCCGGGTTTTACTGGCAGTACGCGGCGTACGGGATCATTGCACTCCTGTCACTCGGCGTGTTTCGCCGCGGCCTCACAGTCACGAAAATTATTTCCACCTCGGTTGTGTCGGGTGTGGCCTTCTTTGCCCTCTCGAATTTCGGTGTCTGGTTCAGCAGCGATCTGTATCCGCACAACCTTTCCGGGCTTTTAGCCTGCTATGCCGCTGCGCTGCCGTTTTACCAGGGTACAGTTTTGGGCGATGCCGTTTACGGTATCGCGCTCTTTGGCGGATTTTTCCTGTCGCAGAGATATTTTCCCGTATTGCAGCCGGCGCGTGAATTGCCGTGAGCCCGGCACCGCTAAAAACATTTTTTAACTGGTCGACCGGCAAAGATTCGGCGCTGGCACTCTACCATTTGCGCCGAGACGCGGACTACCGGGTCGATTGCCTGTTAACTTCGGTGAACGCTGCGCACGACCGAGTCTCGATGCACGGTCTCAGGCGTGAGTTCATGACCGCGCAGGCAGAGGCGATCGGGCTGCCGCTTAAAACCATTGAGTTGCCCGAAACGCCCGATATGCCTCTCTATGAAGCCAAAATGGGCGAGGCGGTTTCAGCATTGAAAGTCGAAGGATATTCGCATTCAGCCTTCGGGGATATTTTTCTCGAAGACCTGCGCCGTTACCGCGAAGAAAAACTAGCGACGCTCGGCTTAAGTGGCGTCTTTCCCTTATGGAAGCGCGACACGCGTGAGTTGATGCGCGAGTTTCTCGCACTCGGTTTCAAAGCCGTGGTCGTTTGCGTGAATACCGATTACCTCGGCGCTTCATTTGCGGGCCGGCTGCTCGACGAGAGTTTTCTGGCCGACCTGCCGGCGGGGGTCGACCCATGTGGTGAAAACGGTGAATTCCACACCTTCTGTTTTGCCGGCCCGGTCTTTCGGCGGGAAATACCGTTTCGCATCGGCGAACGGGTGCTGCGCGCATATGCGGCACCGGCCGGTGGCGGCAAAGCCAACGCGGGCTTCTGTTTCTGCGATATTCTTCCGGTCTAATTGGGCCGCGCGGCCCGTCGCATACCTCAAATGAATTGATCGTGTGCGCCACAGGCGCAGACGATCAATTGTCTTTACGTTGCGTTTCTGCCGCAGCACCTGCCTGCAATGAAGCATGTCCTTTCGGTTAAGGTCAACAATACGGCCGGGGTGCTGAGTCATGTCACCGGGCTCTTTACGCGCCGCAGTTACAACATCGATTCGCTCTGCGTCGGGGCGACAAACGACCCAAAATACTCGGTGATAACCCTGGTTATCGATGAAGATGTCTCGATGATAGACCAGATTACCAAGCAGCTGTTAAAGCTGATGGACGTCATTGACATACAGAACCTCACCGGCGAAATTTCTGTAAAGCGCGAACTCCTGTTAATTTCGATCGAAATTAAGAAGAGCGAGCGCGCGGAACTTTTGATGCTCTCGCGGCTTTTTGAGACAACCGTGATTGAAATGTCCGAATCGCAGATTCTGCTGCAGCTCGTCGCTGAACCGCGGCGTATCAGTTATTTTCTCGAAGCCATTGCGGGTTTCAAAGTTATACACATGGCGCGTACCGGAGTCGTGGCGCTCGCTTTACCATGATTTTATTCAAGAAAGCATATGCCAGCTTGCCTGCGTGCGGCGGAGCCGCATGCAGGCAAGCTGGCTTTCTTTTCTTGCTGTTGGCCGCAGTTAACTGCGGCCCAACCCCGGAAAAGTTTATCGAAAAATCACAGGCGGCGCTGGCGCGCGAAGATTATGAAGCAGCGCTGCTGTATATGAAAAATGCCTATGAATTATCGCTGCCCAAAGATTTTTTTATCACCAAGCGTGACCTGTCGTTTTCGTTTCTGCGTGCATCGCACGATGGCCAGAAGATTCTGCTCGTCGAGCGAAAGACGCCGAAAAAAGTCTATGAACAAATGAAGATCATGGTGATCGACCGGGTCAAAGACAAACAGGCAAATGGTGTGGTGAACGGAAAGATACGGGATGTGAATTTTGCGCCCGACGGCAGCCATGCAGTATTTCTGCAACAGCCGAACGAAACAGCGAAAGACTGCAAAGTGATTCTGTGGCAGATAGAAAGAGAGAAAGTGGGCGAAGTGGGTACGACTCACTGCCTGACGAAGCCCGCCGTTAAAAATGACGGAACAGTCTGGTATCTAAAATCAGACCAGATACACGTGTTTAATCCTGCTACGGGAAAAGATGCCTTGTTCAATAAGGGGGCGCGCCCTGAAAAGTCGGCGAAAAAATTCCCGGCGCATGCATTCTTCTATTCGGCACCCGATAATAAAGTCTGGATGATCTATGGCGCGGCGGGAAGCTACCGCCTCTACCAGCTCGGCGATAAGCTTAAGCTCGTTTCAAAGGATATCGCATCGAACCGGCTGTATCTTGTCGCAGAGAGTAAAATTGCGGGTGTGTTTGTGGGTGGTGCAGGGGCGCAGCAGTTTGTGACGCTCAACCCGAAAAATTCACAGATCGGCAAGCGCATGAAGGCGAAGGTATGGGGCGATGCGGTGTTTGTCAACGACAAGCAATATTACTATCTCGAAGATGGTGTCCTGGCGTACAAAAACGGAAAAGAAGAAACCGAGTTGCCGTTCTGGGCAGAGCAACTTGCCGTTGGTGTGAAAGACGAGCTGTTATTCCTTTCCTCCACCGGGTCGGCGCTGCGCTACTCGCAGAAGATGCCGCCGGCAGAATCCCTGCGAATCTACAACAAGGCAGTCGAAATCGACGACAGTAAATCATGATATACTTAGTTTTTGTGCTGATCGCCGCAGCCGCGGCCATGTATCTTTACCTCACGGAGAACCGGCATATTCAGCGAGCAGGTGCGGGCGCCGGCCGCGAGCGCATCCGGCTTGAAGAACGCCAGCAATCCATCAGGCTTTCGCTCAAGGATATTGAATACGAAAAATCTGTGGGTAAAATGGACGATGAAAATTTTGCGCGCCTGCAAAACGAGTTACTCACTGAATGGGAAGCCAATGAGAAAAGTCTTTCGCAGCTGCCCGTAGAAACTGCGACAGCGCAGAAAAAAGAAATCGATCAGGCACGCTGCCCGTCGTGCAAAACGGTAATTCCGGTTGCGGCGGCGCGGTTCTGCCATGCGTGTGGCCATAAACTGTCGCAATGGCTGCTTGCAGTGGTGCTGGTGTTCTCTTTCGTGGCTGGCAAAAATCTTTCCGCTCTCGACATACAGGCGACGGTGAAAAATGCGACGACGAATTCGGTGCACACATCGCCGCTCAACATTCAGCTTTTAAAACTCGAACAGGGTATGCAACCGGTCGCGGCGAAAAATTCTGCGGGGGGTAAAGTGCGTTTCGCCGATTTGCCCGCCATAAAAACGGGTCCCTATATGCTGCAGGCGGTGTACCAGGGAGTGACTTATAGTCGCGTGATTCCGCCGAATATGCCCGAGCCAATCGATACGACGCTCGAAATCTTTGAGAGCACAGAATCGGTGTCGAAGCTGCGCGTGCGCACGCTGGTCGAACTGCGACGTGTCGAAAAAGGCATGCTTGCAGGGCTGATGATCCTGTTCTTTATCAATACAGATAACCGCACATTCAATCCCGGCAAAGACGGATTGAGTTTTTATCTGCCCGCCGTTGCGGAGGTCGACCAGGCATCGATTTCTGTCGGCAGCGGAGCCTCCAACATCCAGTGGCTCAAGCTCAATGCACAGAAAGGCGCGCGCCGCGGTATCTACACTATCGGGCAGAGCGTAAAGCCGGGTGAACGCATACTGCAGGTCATGTTCCACATGCCCTATAATGAAGCGGGCACGCAGGTCGAATTCCAGTCGCTCTACCCTCAGGATACCGGCCTGCAGCTCATCGCCGAACCTGAAAACCTGTCCGTTAAACAGGGCGATAAAACGCTCGATCGCAAGCTCGATGAAAATCTGGGCCGTGGCCTGATTTCTTTCTCGCCGCGCGACACTGCGGTTGTCCTGTCATTTTCCGGTGGCGGCATCGCCGAGTTCAAAAAAGCCGAAGAGGTGGCAGAGATCGAAGTCAAGTCACCTCTGCAGCTGTGGCAGAAACTGCTGTTCCCGGTCGTGGCGATATTGTTCTTTATAACGGTTGCGTGGTTGCGGGGATGGCGGCGCAACAGCGCGGCTTGATTTAGCGGCTCAGCAGGCTGCGGAAGAACTCCCGAAAAAGCGAAAAGCCTCGCAGTTTGCATTCGCAAACCGCTACTAAAGCGGCCTGCTTTTCGCTTTTCCGGTTCCGCAGGCCTGCTAACAGTTTCCTTTTTCAGGAAACTGTTAATCAGATTCGGCGAGGTCGGCGAAGTCGTCGTGGCTCATCGGAAAAGCCTGCTCGAGATAAATTTCAGCCAATATCTCGAAGCGTTCGGGAATCGTTTCGCCGGTTTCATGGGCGAAGCGGCGGTAGCGGTGAATTAAAAATTCGACAGTCGGGTCTTCGAGTGAAAAATCCATCTGCAGCGCATTCAGTTTGCGAATGAGCCAGTTAATATTGTAAGTGGTATAGTCGCCGACAATTTCAAGGCTGACGATCGACGGTTCAAATTTCCGCAGTACCTCGCAGGTGTAGAGGGCCTTTCTGAATGCTTCTTTTTCTCCGCCAAGGCCGTCCTGGATACTGCGGCTTAAGTTCTCGATGATTGCCATCTGCGGTGAGAGATAATCGAGCATCTTCACGAGAAATTGCGGAAATTCGTCCATCACCTTCATGAGATCGATGGGCTCGCCGAGCTCTTTAAAATGGTTCATTACCATCGTCTGGTTGTCGCCCTTGGCCACCGGATCGTAGAGCGGAACGTACAGGTATTTCACCTGGTACGCGAAGCGGCTTTCTTTAGGGATATAGTACTCAATCGTGACAGGCTCTTTATAGTAGTTATCCGATTCGATGCTGGCGATTTTGGGGACTGTTTCGATCGCCTTGAGAACTGCGACGTTCTCAGTGACCACGCGTGAACCGCCCGCCCTTTTGGTGAGCAAGTTCTTCATCATGCGGCGTGAAACCAGATTTGCCATATTTAGTCCGTTACCGCAGGCGGCGCATTAAAGGGCGCGCCACGGCTAAATGATATTCAGGTGCTCTTGCGCTTTGTAAACTTCTAATTTTCCCGACTGCGCCGATTTGTCGGCGAGCTTTTCGAGTAGTTTAAGCACACGCGGGCCATTGCCGCAGCTCGCCGAATCTTCGATGATGCCCGCCGGCACCCTCTTGCCCAGGTTGGTATATGCCGTCTGTAACTGCAGCATTGCCTTGAGCGCCGGCGACACACCAGTTTTATGCGCCGAAAAAATAATCAGTATCGTGCTGCCTGTGCCGCGCGCGATGACCGGCGCGTCTTCTGCGGAATAGTTTTCACGCAAAACACGGATCGCGGTGCGCGCTGTTTTAGACGCCGTTCCGGGCCTGAAATCCGCATCGGCGAAGCGCAGGTAAGCCGCCGAAAACGGCAGCCCCGCCAGGATTTTTTCTTTCATCGAGAACATCGCATACGGATTGCTGTAAAGGCCGGTCTCCGCATCGATAATGGAATTTTCATAATAGTGCTCGACCATCAGCGCGCGGCTGTTGACGCGCACAAGTTCGCCGATGGTGGCTAAAAGATCGCTCTGTGGCGCATCGTCTGCCGAGGCGAACTGTAGAGCAAAACACAGCTGCGCCGATTTTGCCGCGGCGTTGAAAAAGAACCAGCGCTCTTTGTCAGGAGAGATCACGCTGTCTTCTGAATCTGTCCCGTGAACGAGCAGTGGCGGAATTTCCATCGCTTCGCCGCGCACGATGAGCGAGCCGTGCAGCTCGACTGCACTCAACCAGGTACTGCCCGGGCGCGTGTAGAGGCTGACCCCCGTGGCGCCTGAGAGAGTGCGCAGTTTTTCGAGTACGCTGTTTATCGTACCCTCGGCCATGATGCCGCTCTTGAGCTGCCACGCATTGGCTTTCGGAGCGGCGGGAAATTTCATGGGCGCATTCTGGTGCGTTGCCACCGGCGCCTTAACGGGCGCTTTGCCGTTCAGTGTAAACTTTGGAATGCGGATCTTTTTGCCGCTAAAAAAATAATGGAACGCGAATAATCCGAGGATGCCCGCCAGCAGGTAGAGCGGAATAATGTAGTGGAGCGCGTAATCGCGGCTCATGCCCGCGAGATATTCGGAAAATTGTGCCCGTTTCAGGCTGAGCGTCACGATGCGCAGCTTGCGGCGCTTGCTCTCCCATATGTGCAGTTGATAACCCGGAATAACTTCTTTGTCAGCCTCGAAGAGCTTTTTGTCGAGGAACACCCGGTACTCAGCAGAACTCATGCGGCGTGCATCGTACATTGCGCCGAGAAAGCTGCCGCGCAAGTCGGTGATCTTGAGCGCCGCGGCGTGCGGGTTTTCTTTGAACACGACCGGCAGGTTGTCGACGAGTTGCGACAGGTTAAAGTGCGACGCCGAAACCAGCGTGAGTTTTTCTTCAAGCGCGTCGCGGTTATAGGGCGAAGTCTGCAGGTAGTGTGTGGTCAGAACTGCAGCACCGGCGAAAAAATACACCGCCGCGAAAATACTGTAACGCCTGAAGATGCCCATAAGTCTCTTTAATTATCGGCTGAGTGGCCTTTAAACTTGGGCAAAAGGCTTAGCCCTGCGGGGCAAAAGCAGGGGGATTCAAAATGAAAAAGGGAATGGGGATTTATCTGGTTTTTTTTCCGATTTCCTCAATCAGAGCATCGGAAACATATACCTTCACCAGCTTCCATTTACCCGATTTTTGTGCGAAAATGAGATTGCCGCTGCGTTTTGTGCCTTCACCCGCATCAGAGGGCAGTTTTCCCGTTTTGGCCTGAGAGGTGACATAATCTTTCTCCGTCTCGTCGAAGTTCCTGGCATTCATGCCCGACGGTTGTTCGGCGATCTTTTTCAAGATCGCGGCAAATTGCTTGGCACTGACCTGGATTTCGGGAGAGTCGTCGAGCGTACCCTTTAGCTTCAGCGGAAAATTCACCATGCCATTGGCGATGAGCGCCTTGTGGTCGGTGGCGGCGAACAGCTCCGCAAAGCTACCAAAGAATTTTTTGAGATCCGCTTCGCCGGCAAAGACCAGCGAAGTGGTGAAGAGCAGAGAGAAGACGGCTTTTTTCATCCGAGCAGGATTTTACCGATGGTCATCAGCTGCATGAAGCTGGTGCCTTCGTAGATTTTGCCGATTTTTGCGTCGCGGTAGAGTTTTTCGACCGGGTAGTCTTTCACGAAGCCATAACCGCCGAAGCATTCGACCGCAAGAGATGCGACGCGCTCTGCAACCTGGCTCGAATGGTATTTTGCCATCGCCGCTTCTTTGACGAAATCTTTGCCAGCGTCTTTGAGGCGCGCAGCGTTATAAACCATCAGTTTGGCGGTTTCAACGTCGATTGCCATCTGCGCGAGCTGGAACTGCATGCCCTGGAATGAGGCGATGGGTTTGCCGAACTGGTTGCGCGTCTTCACATATTCGACTGCGTGGTTCAGTGCCGCTTCGGCGAGACCGACCATCTGCGCACCGATGCCGATGCGGCCTTCGTTCAGCGTTTCGATCGCAACTTTGTAACCTTTGCCTTCTTCGCCGAGCAGGTTCTCGAGCGGCACTTCACAATCTTCGAGCACGAGTTCGCAGGTCGATGATGCACGAATGCCGAGCTTGTTTTCTTTTTTTGAAACAGAGAAGCCTTTGAAGCCGCGTTCGACAACAAAGGCTGTAATACCTTTATAGCCCTGTTCCGGATTCAGGTTGGCAATGATGATGAAAATATCCGCTTCGCCCGCGTTGGTAATCCACAGCTTCTGGCCGGTGAGAACATATTTGTCGGCTTTTTTGACCGCTTTGGTTTTAAGCGCAAAGGCATCAGAACCCGATGAGCTTTCTGACAGGCAGTATGAACCGACTTTGCCGGTCGCGAGTTGTGGCAGGTATTTTTTCTTCAGCGCGTCGGAGCCCCAGCGCATGAATGCGTTGTTGACGAGCGTATTCTGCACATCGACCATCACGCCGACCGAGGGGTCGACCTGTGAAACGGCCTGCACCGCGAGAATCGCAGTAAAGAAAGACGCTTCAGAACCTTCGAGGCTCTGCGGCACTTCGATGCCCATGAGACCCATATCGAACAGTTTTTTGACGATATCTGTGTTGACCTGTTGCGCCTCGTCCATTGCGGCAACATGCGGGGTGATTTCTTTTTTCGCAAAATCTTTGATTGCGTCGAAATACGATTGTTCTTCGTCTGAAAGAATGGTTAATGCTGACATGGGTAAATCTGCCAGATTTACACAATGTGAAAAGGATATTGTGAGGCAGCCCTGCTGAAGTCCTTAGCCGAGCGAACGGGACAGGTCTGCTACCGAATGCAGCAGCAGGTCGGGTTTCACCGCCGATTGCTGTGTGTATTCTTCGCGGTACTTTCCGGTAGTGACGAGTATTCCCTTAAGGCCCGCCTGCTGCCCGCCGCCGATATCTGAATCGATGTCGTCGCCGATAATGGCGGCTTCGTGGGGGGCAAGGCCCAGGTCATGCAGCGCGATTTCAAAAAACGAGCGCGAAGGCTTACCCATAATGGTTGCGCGCTTTCCCGTGGCATATTCGATGCCGGTCACGAAGGCGCCGATATCCATTTGCAGGCCCTGCTCGGTCTGCCAGAAACGGTTTTTGTGCAGGCCGACCAGGTGCGCCCCTTTACGCACGAGGTTAAAGACACGGTTTAAAAGCGTGTAGCTCCATTTGTCGCCGATGTCGCCCACGACCACGACGTCGGGAAAGTTCTGGTCCTCGGCAAATTCGGCGAAGTCTCTGCGGATGCGATCGTCGACAACGAGCAGGCAGCGCGGGTTGCCCATGCGCCTCAATGCGATGACAGCTGCCTGCGGCGCGCTGAGGATTTCATTGTCTTTGAGCATGAATCCCATGCCGCGCATTTTTTCGCGCAACTGCTGCACCGACTGTGTTGTGGTGTTGGTGATGAAACGCATGGCATAGCCGCGCTCGCGCAGCGTATTCACCGCCTGCACCGCACCGGGAATCAGTGTGTCGCCGACATAGAGTACACCGTCGAGGTCGAACAGAATACCTTTGATGGGGTTGCTGTCGGCCATGGCTGATCCTTTCTTGTCCCGGGTACAGCGAAGCGTCAAGCGGATTGCAGGGCAGTCTGAAAATAGGGCACCAGACAGACGGATTTTCCGGTGATATCCGGCGGTGTATTCTGATTGAAATGCATTGTCCGGTGTAGCGCCGCGACGGAAACGGCACCATGGCAGAAAAACCGATTCTCACACAGATCCATGACGTTCCCGGCGGACGTATTTTTCAGATCACGATGAACCGCCCCGAGGTGCATAACGCTTGTAACGGCGAAATGGCAAAATATTTTCTCGAAGCGTGGCAGGCATTCCAGCGCGACAACTCACTCACCGTCGCTCTGCTGCATGGCGCAGGCGATAAGTCATTCTGTGCCGGTGCCGACCTGACCGCGCTCGAAACTTTGGCCGGGGGCTTGATGGGTAATACGAAACCGGACGCCGCGACTCTTGAGAACTATGCGCAGAACGATACGGGCCCCATGGGTGGCAGCCGCATCGTGCAGCACAAACCCGTGATCACTGTCAGCCACGGTTATACCTATGCGGGTGGTCTCGAGCTCTTCTGCCACGGGCATATCCGCATTGCTGAACCGCAGGCATTGTTCTCCGTTGCGTGCCGCCGCTGGGGTGTGCCGCTCGTTGACGGCGGCACAGTCTACCTGCCGCGGCTTTTGAACTGGGGCGCCGCACTGCCGCTCATCATCACCGGTCAGCGCATTCGCGCAAAGCGCGCATACGAGATTGGTCTTGTATGGGAGCTCGTCAAGAAGGGACAGGGGTTAAAACGCGCGCTGAAAATGGCCGAACAGATCTGCGCCTCACCGCGCGATGCACTCATGGCCGACCTTGCGTCGGCAATTAACGGCACGCACTTGTCGCTCCAAGATGCACTCACAGTTGAAGCGCGTAACCTCTATCCCGTAGCGACAAGCGAGAGTATGAAAGAAGGTGTGGCCCGGTTTAATGCGGGCGAAAGATTTTGGGCAACTTAATTTGTAAGAGAATGCGCGCAGCGCATTCTTTCACAAATTTCTAATCAGTGCATCCGCAAATTCGGAGCACTTGATTTCTTTTGCGCCTTCCATCAGGCGCGCGAAATCGTAAGTGACGGTTTTTTGTGAAATGGTTTTTTTGAGCGAAGCAATGATGTTGTCGGCGGCTTCTGTCCAGCCGAGGTAGCGCAGCATCATCTCTCCCGAGAGTATGACCGACGAGGGATTCACTTTGTCGAGGCCTGCATATTTCGGTGCGGTGCCATGTGTCGCTTCGAAGACGGCGGCGCCAGTCACGTAGTTGATATTGGCCCCCGGTGCGATGCCGATGCCGCCGACCTGTGCTGCGAGCGCGTCTGAGAGATAATCGCCGTTGAGGTTCAGCGTGGCAACGACGTCATATTCTTTTGGCCTCAGCAGAATCTGCTGCAAAAAGGCGTCGGCGATTGCGTCTTTGATCAGAATTTTTCCGGCCGGTGGGTTGCCGCCGCATTCTTCCCACGAGACGGTCTCTTTGGGGAAATATTTCTTTGCCGCATCGTATCCCCATTTACAGAAGTAGCCTTCTGTAAATTTCATGATGTTGCCTTTGTGCACCAGCGTGACGGATTTACGCTTATTTGCGATCGCATATTCGATCGCCGCTTTTACGAGGCGTTCTGTGCCTTCGCGCGAGACTGCCTTGATGCCGAACGACGCGGTGCCGGGAAAGCGCACCTTGCCCAGCAGGCTGGTTTCTTCGAGAACTTTCAGGATCTTTTTTGCGCCTTCGCTGCCCGGCTCATATTCGATACCCGCGTAGATGTCTTCGGTGTTCTCGCGAAAGATTGTCATGTCCACATCTTCGGGGCGTTTGACCGGCGAAGGCACGCCGTCGAAATACTGTACGGGCCGCAGGCAAACGTACAGGTCGAGTAATTGCCGCAGCGCCACATTGATCGAACGGATGCCACCGCCGACAGGCGTCGACATCGGGCCTTTAATCGATACTTTGTATTCTTCGAGGCATTGGAGTGTCTCTTCGGGCAGCCATGTGTTGGGGCCGTAAACGGCGTTCGATTTTTCACCAGCAAAAACCTCGAGCCAAGTGATCTTGCGGGCGCCCTGATAGGCTTTTGCGATCGCCGCATCGAGCACGCGTACGCTGGCGCGCCAGATATCGGGGCCGGTGCCGTCGCCTTCAATGAAGGGGATTACCGGATTTTCAGGGACATGGAGTTTGCCGTCGATGACAGAAATCTTTTCTCCCGAGGTCGGGATCTGGATTTTATCGTACGCCACCCGGCATTTTCGGCCTTTGAAAGTGGCTGTAAATCTAAACAATGTCGCATGATCAAAGCCACTGTCTGCGAATTCAGTTGCCGCAGAGGCGCGCTGGCACAGAGTGATCGCTGTGCCGAAGATACCGACGCATCTTTACTTAATCCACTTTATGCTTATGCTCTCGCCGGCCGCATTGGCGCTGGTGATCCATTTTGCAGTTTTGCCGGGCGAACGGGGCGAGGCAATGCCGAAGGAACAGATTGGAATCTTTCAGACAGTCGCGGCGGCACTCGCAGTTGTTGCGGTGGGCATGTCGCAGCTGATTCCCCGATTTATGACGCGCAGTTCTGCCGGCCATAAAACCAGTGGTGTGCAAATTATGCCGCTGCGGAAATTTTCGACGATGAAAATTGTGCAATGGTCAATGCTGGAAGGTGCAGCTTTATTTATCGCGGGAGTGTTTTATATGACCCGACAGCAAGGTATGCTGATGCCACTCGGTATTTTGATTGCGCTGCTCGCTCTCATGCGGCCGACGCAATACGAAATGGAGCGCTATAACGTTAAGGAGACGGCATGAATCCCTCTAATCTGACTGGTCTGCTCGGTATTGCCGCCGTTTTACTGGCGTGTTATGCTATGTCATCGTCGAGGCGCAGCATCGACTGGCGCACCGTGGTGTGGGGGTTGGTCTTGCAGGTCTTGTTTGCGCTGCTGATCATTCGCGGCGATACCATTGCGCGGCTGTTCGATTTTCTGCCGGTTTCGCACGGGGTTTTACTGGGCGTGGTGGCCGCGCAGATTCTTGCACTGGTGCTGATCGCGCGTTTTAAAGGCGATCTGGCTGGCAATATTCCGTTGAAGTGGGTCAGGCGGGTGGTGCTCGTTGAGGCCGCCGTCTATGCGTTAAAATTTAATGCAGTCGGATGGATCTTTGAAGGGCTCAAAACCGGCGCGACGCAGGTGCTCAAATATTCCGGTGCGGGCGCCGGTTTTGTTTTTGGCGTGTTCGGGTCTGAAGAAACCATGCGCTCCGCTTTTTCGTCGGCCCTGGGCGATAAAGCAGGTGCGGTCGCTTTTGTCTTCGCGTTCCAGGTTTTGCCGACGATCATTTTTGTCGCTTCGATCTTCTCTGTGCTCTATTACCTCGGCGTTATGCAGCCAATGATACGCGGCATTGCAAAGTTTATCAACCGTTTCATGCGTGCATCGGGTGCCGAGACGCTCGACGTCGCCGCGAATATTTTTATGGGGCAGACCGAGGCCCCGCTCACGATTAAGCCATACCTCGCGAACCTCACGCGTTCCGAATTATTTACCGTCATGGTGTCGGGCATGTGCCACTGCAGTGCCGGAATTTTGATTGTGTATGTCTCTGTTGCGGGTGTTGACGCGAAGCATCTTTTAGCCTCGGTCATCATGACCGCGCCCGGTGCAATCATGCTCGCGAAGATGGTGATTCCCGAGACGGATTCGCCCATCAGTTCGGCTGATTCTGTGGTTCACGATAGTGAACCACAGAATCAGCCAGTTAATGTGATCGACGCAGCCGCGCGCGGTGCGTCGGAAGGCATGGTTCTCGCCGCAAATGTCGCAGCGATGCTCATTGCGTTTATTGCCCTCATTGCGCTCCTGAATGGTATCTGGTCTTCTCTGCGCGATTACAGTGTCGCACACACCAGTGGTACGGTGCAACAGGTGGCAGCCGCAGTACCGGGAACAATCCAACAGCTTTTGGGCTATGTGTTTGCGCCGATCGCCTTCATCACCGGGGTGCCGTGGAGCGAGGCGGTGCAGGTGGGCAACCTTTTGGGCACGCGTATTGTGCTCAATGAGTTTGTCGGTTATATTGAACTGGGTAGAATCAAGGCACTCTTGTCGCCCAAGGCGTTTTTGCTTTCCACTTATCTGCTGTGCGGCTTTGGCAGCCTGACTTCGATTGCAATCCAGGCAGGTGGAATCGGGGCGCTGGTACCGAGCCGGCGCATGGAACTGGCGGCTCTGGGCTTTAAGTCCGTTGTGGTAGGCGTCATGTCTAACATTTTGGCAGCGTCCATCGCCGGAATTCTTTTTTAACGCGATGCAAAAAATACTCATAATCTCCAAAAAGTCCCTCGGGGATCTGATTCTGCAGATGGGCGTCATTCAGGCGCTCAAAGAAAAGCACCCGGTGACGCAGATCAGCATTGCGTGTGACGAACGCAATATGACGGCGCTGAGAAAGCACCCCGATATCGCAGAAATTATTCCGCTCAAACTCGTGAACGGCCAGGCAAAGGGTTTTTTCAGCGTGTTGGGGCAGATTCGCCGGCACCACTTCGATGTCATACTGACCTTTGGCCGCGATTCGCAGGCCTGCGCCTGGGGATTTCTCGCGCGCATACCGGTGCGTGTCGGGGCGCGTAATCAACCGCTGAGTTTTCTGCTGACGCGCAAGGTGCGCGAGCATGCGACCGAAGAAAACTCTTTTGAATTTTATCATAAATTGGCGCTGCTCGTGTCTCCGCAGGTGACGGTGCAGTTTCCGACGATTGCGATCGACAGCAAAGAAACGGCGCGCCTGCGTGCAGACCTGTTCAAACAGAAACTCGGCCGAAAGTTCATTCTGTGGCATATCGGTGCGAGCCTCGAAGAGAAGCGTTATCCGGTGTTCCAGATCATTGAAACGCTGCGCCTGTTCCGCAAAAAGCGCATTCTTCTGCCGGTGCTCTTTGCCGCCGGCCCGGGCGACGATAAGTTTATCCATGAGCTCGAAGAGGCCGTGAATGCGAGCGAACTGAAGACGCCCAAAGTATTTTTCACCGACGGTATTGGTTTCAATGCGAGCGCCTCGCTTCTGTCATTGGCGCATCTCGTGATCTGCAACGATGCAGCACCCCGCCACATTGCGGCGGCAATCGGCAAAAAAAGCCTGACCTTAATGCCGAGCCACCGCCGCCACAGCTGGCAGGTTTATGGTGAAAAACAAAAAGCCTATTTTCTGTTTTCCGAAGTGCCCAGCGAGTCACGCGCGGTTGATACTGTCGAGCCGGTAGAGCTCGCCGGCATGATCCGGAAACTCATCTGATTTAAGTTATTTTCGCCGCAGCGCGGCGAAAATAACCACACCTCAGCCATGGAATTCAAGCTATTACTCGAAGAACTGCTCGCGTCGAAGAATCTATCTGACGAAAAGATCACATGGCTCATTTCTGAAACGATGCAGGGCCGATTGACGACCGCGCAGATTGCGGCCTGGCTCATGGCACTGCGCATGAAAGGTGAAACCCCGGCAGAGATCGCGGCCTGCGCAAAGACGATGCGCGCGATGGCGACACCGATCAACCGAGCAGAGCTGCCGGATGTTTTTATCGACACGTGCGGCACCGGCGGCGACCGTTCGCACCTCATTAACATCTCGACGCTCGTTGCATTAGCGCTGGCATCGCAGGGCGTGCCGGTCGCCAAACACGGCAACCGTGCGGTGTCGTCGTCTTCGGGCTCGGCCGATGTACTCGAGGCAATTGGGTATCCGCTCGAAGAAAACCCGCAGTTGATTACGGGACGGTTGAAAAACAACAACTTCGCCTTCTTTTTTGCGCCGCTCTACCACCCCGCGATGAGGCATGCAGGCCCTGTGCGCAAAGAGCTCGGTGTGCGCACGGTCTTCAATGTACTGGGGCCGCTGGCGAACCCCGCTGCGGCGCCAGTGCAGTTCATGGGCGTCTATTCGCGCGAGCTGCTGGTGCCGATGGCCGAAGTGCTGAAGCTTTTGGGGCTCAAAGCGGCGCTGGTAGTGCATTCCGACGAGGGGCTCGACGAGGTATCCCCCGTGGCGGCGACCGACTATGCGCTGCTCTACAAAGGCGAAATTACCACCGGGCGTTACGAACCACAGCCACAGGTGCACCTGCATTCGCTCGATGCGGTCAAGGCCGACAGCAAAGAAAAGTCGCTGGCGATGTTTAAAGAAGTCATTGAAGGTAAAAATGCCGCGGGTGCGTGGATGACCGCGCTCAACGCGGCGTTCGCGAAACGGCTGTTTGACGCGGTAAAATCGAATGCCGCAACGCTCGATCCGTTGCCGGTGCACGCAGAAATTCTGCAAATTTACGAAGCGATCCGTGCGGGCTCGCTCTCGGGCAGCGCGGCCTTTGGGGCATAGCCCCATATTCACAATCGCAAACTCTAATTGACCTGATCGGCTTTTCTGATTTCGTGTCCGGATGACCGAATGGATCCACACGCATAAAGAATTGCTGGTTTATCTCAGTATGCCCGTGACGAGCGCGTTCGTCGGCTGGCTCACCAACTGGCTAGCGATCAAAATGACTTTTTATCCGATCCGATTTTGGGGTATACCGCCATATTTCGGTTGGCAGGGCATTATTCCGCGCAAGGCGCACAAGATGGCGTCGAAATCAGTCGAGCTGATGACGACCAAGCTCATCAAGGTCGAAGAAATTTTTGACAAGGTCAAGCCGCACGAGATGGCGAAAGAGCTCGCAGAGCCGATGAAAAAAGTCACGAGCGAGCTCGTCGACGAGGTGGGCCGGTCGGCAAACCAGACAGTGTGGGATCTGACTCCCGGCGCGGTGCGCGAGCAGATTGCAAAACAGGTAAACAAAGAAACCGGGCCGCTGCTCGAGGGCGCGATCAAAGAAATCAAGCGCAACATCTTAAACGTCTTCGATCTCAAAAGCCTCGTCATCAAAAATCTCACCGGCAAGAACGTCGTGCTGCTGAATGAAATGTTCATGCGCTGCGGCAAAAAAGAATTCACGTTTATTGCGCTCAGCGGTATTTATTTTGGCTTTCCTTTTGGCGTGCTGCAGATGGCACAGTGGTATTTTTACCAGGCGCCGTGGACTGTACCCGTGGTCGGCGTGATCGTGGGTTATTATACAAATTGGCTCGCACTCAAGATGATTTTCCGGCCGCTGCGCGAGAAAAAGATTATGGGTCTGGTCAAATACCAGGGACTCTTTCTCAAACGCCAGCGCGAAGTTTCCAAAGAGTATGCGGACATTGTTGCGAATAAGATTCTTTCACCGCACCAGGTGCTCGAGAACTTCATTTATGGCCGCGCCGCAGAGGCTTTCTTCGGGGTGATACAATCGAACGTCATTCGCGCGCTGGCAAAAGTCGAAGGCCTGGCGCAACCTGTGCTCAGCTTTGCCGTCGGGTCGGAAAAATACGAATCGCTCAAGGCGCTGATTGTAAGGCGTATCAACGAGGCCGTGCCCAAGTATGCCACGAAGGTTGAAGGCTACCTCGGTACTGCGATGGACCTCGAAAATACGCTCTACGAGCGCTTGCGCAATTTACCGCCAGAAGATTTCGAAGAGCTGTTGCGTACTGCGTTCCAGGAAGACGAATGGATTCTGATTCTGGTCGGCTCGGCGCTGGGTTTTGCGGTCGGCCTGATGCAGATGCTGTTTATTCTGTAAGGGGCGCGGTAGCCGTTTACACGAGTTTATAAAGGATCGCTTCGTACTCGCCGCTAATCTCTGATACGAACGGCTCGTACTTTGTCTTGTGGTGAACCGACGAATGCGTGATGCGCGCAATATCGGCGGATTTCTCTTTTAGAATAGAGCCAACTTTCTGTTGCAGCAGTTCGCCGAGCTCATCGTAGCTATGTGCATCTATGGCGGCATGCTCACCTTCATTGTAGCTGACCTCCCATCGAATCGTGAAATCGGCCGTACCAATTTCTTCGAGATTTTCAGGCATGCCGAGGCGTGAGAAGAAGACAGTCTGCATGTGGTCTTGAAGGTGCTCGAAACGCGACGTCAATGCGGAATAGGTATGCATGACAGCCTCCTCAGGGAAATATTCTTGTTTACATCCCAGCCGTATTATGTCACATCTTCCCTTTAGTGAATTTGCGCCCCCTGACGATACTTATCGCCGCCTCTGTCATGGGCTGCGAGATCGGCTCCTGCTATAAAGAGGCCAAAGAAAAACACCTCGAAAAGCGCTATGGCAACCGCCCGGCCGGCAAAGACCAGCTCGCCGACTGGGAAAAAGAAATTACCGGCTACGAAAAAGTCATCAATGAAAAAATCGATGCAGGCATCAAAACAGGAAAAGTATACCGTAAACTGGGTGAATCCTACGCACTCATGGAAAGCTACGAGCTGTGCATCAAGAATCTGAACAAGGCGGTCGAATATGGCGAGACGGTTGCCGATGTGTTCTACTGGCAGGGGCTGTGTTATGCAAACCTTGCGCGCGTGAATAACTGGCAGAGCGATTATGCACACCAGGCAGAGCAAGCCTTTCTGAAGGCGCTCAATCTGGATAAGACGCTGAATAAAGCGAAATATGAGCTCGCTCTGATGTACTACGCAGGTTTTGCCAAAAACAACCAATACCGCGTGATGAGCGATGTTCTGACTGTGACGCAGCAGCAGTACCAGGAAAAGGCAATGGAGTTGATGCGCGAGTTCAAGGCAGTTGAGCCCGATCAGGCAAAGGCATATTTCTTTTTATCGGGATTACACAAAGAGCGCGGTGAAAACACCGAGGCGAAGCGCGAACTGACCGACCTGATGGAGCAGTTGAAAAAAAATAATAAAACCGGTTACGCGAAGCACCCGGATTATTTACGCGCTGAAGGATATTTGAAAGGCTTTGAGCATAAATGATACCCGCGCATTGCGCGCGTATCATTTATGCTTTTAAGGTACGCTGGATTCGGTTTGCGGTACGCGGCCCTGCGGCAGCGCAGAGTCTTTGTACGAACGCGATTGGTCTTTACCCGCAAGAATAATCACATCTATACGGCGGTTGAGCGCGCGCGCTTCAGGGGTGCCCGAGCGCGTGAGCTGACGGGTTTTACCGTACGTCGCAGCAGAGAGCTTTTCAGCCGGAACCTCGTTCTTCTCTTCGAGAAAACGCAGCGCATTGATCGCGCGCTGTGCGGCGAGTTCCCACGCTGACTCATAGAATTCGCCCTGCGGGCGCGCCGTCATCTCGTCGTCGGCATAACCCTCGATGCGGGTATAAGAATCCATGCGCGCGAGTACGTCAGAGATCTTGGCGAGAATTTGGCGGCCCTGATCGGTCAGGCGCGCCGAGCCGGGTGCAAAATATCCGTCTCCGATCAGGCTGATGACGATGCCGCGTTCGTCTTCAGTAATCTTGATTTTTTTCTTCTTGATTTCTTCTTCAAAAATGACTTTTACCTGGAATTTATCTTTTGACTGAACTTTGCCCTTCACTTCTGAGGGCATAGACTCAACCGTTAAACCCATGTCTTCGAGCTTTTGCTTTGAGAGCGTGTTGCCACCGGGCATGATCCCGCGTGCGCCCTGAAACGGCGAGAGCATGATGCGCATTTCCGATACCTTGATCGGGGCAGGGGGCTGATAAATAGCAATAAAAAAGCAAAGGATCAGCGTGATGAAGTCCCCGTACGTGGACATGTAGCGGGGAACTTCCTGAACGCACGGGGGACATTTATCTGGCATGTTTAGTTATTTGAGCCTTCTGATTCCCTTTGTTTAATCAACAATTCGCGTGAAGCCGGATCGACGAAGCACAGGAGTTTATCCATGATGACTTTCGGATTTTCGCCCGCCTGAATTGACATGACGCCTTCAAGCAGCATATTCATCAGCGTGACTTCGTCACCGGTACGGGCTTTTAGTTTATTTGTTGTAGGCATTGCGATCACGTTTGCGAGAAACGAGCCGTAGAGCGTTGTTATCAAGGCCGCGGCCATGGCTTTGCCTAACCCTGAAGTATCGCCACCTAATTGAGAAAGCATACCCACGAGTCCGATCAGGGTACCGAGCATACCAAAGGCCGGTCCCATCAGCGCGAGCATATCGAAGAAATTTCGACCGACGGCATGACGCGCATCGAGCGCTTCAATCTCGATTTTCATCACTCTTTTGGCAATTTCTGGGTCGGTGCCGTCGATGATCATCTGCAGCGCCTTTGTGAGAAACTTGCTATCGAGTTTATCGACATGGTCTTCGAGCGCCAGAATACCTTCCCGGCGGGCAATCTCCGAAAGAGATACAATCTGCAATACATAGCGGTTAATATCCACTTCGTTCTTCAACCAGGCCAATTTATATATCTTGTGGATTTGTAAGGTTAGCTCCCATGGGTTTTGCATCATGGTTGTGGCGAAGGCACCACCAAAAGTGATGAACACCGATGCAAGGTCATAGAGCGCGCCCCAGGCGACGCCCGAAGATTCGACCCCGAGCACTAACACACCTAGTGCTACGAAGAAACCGATTAGATAACCTTTGTCCATATTAGTGCTTCATTTCATTTTCGGTTATGTGAGGCAGGGATTGAAGTAGAATTTTTCGGTTGTAGGCAGGCGAGCCAAAACAAACGTTACGCAGGTTCGCGTGCCGAGTATGGAGAGTCTGCTGCTCAATTCTCTGGGCTTTATTGGTGGTTCTGCCCTCATTTTCTGGGGCGGGATTCGCTTATCCCTGTATGGTGACCAACTGGCCTCGATGCTTGGCTGGGGCCGGATGTTCATGGGCATGGTACTGATCGCGGGGATCACTTCGCTACCGGAGCTCCTATCCGGAATTAGTTCGGTCGTTATCATGGAGGCGCCAGATCTGGCTGTTGCGGAATCCTTAGGTATCGTCATGCTGAGCACGGTCGGGCTCGGATGGCTAAACCTGGACTGTTTGGCAGGGTAGGCTGGTTCGGCGGGGCTAGTTTCATATTTATCGCGATCTACTTGCTCGCAATCCGCGTTGTCTTTTTGTATGAGCAAAGGCAAGCCAATACCGGCGCGATCGAGCAGTCGAATACGCTCAGTCTCACACAGGTAGCGCTGAGATTTTGTTCATACGCAATCATTGTAATGCTGGTCTCCGCGCTTTGCCCATTTTTGGCGAACGCCTGGCTCGGCTAAGCGGTTTAGGGCAGAGCTTTTTCGGCACTTTATTTATCGCTGCTTCCACATCTCTCCCTGAGGTGGCAGTTTCTCCTGCGGCAAAGAGAGCCGGTATGATCGACATTGCGGTTGGTAATATTTTCGGTAGCAATATTTTCAATATTGGAATCCTTGCATTGGACGATTTGTTATACAAGAAAGGTCCCATATTCATGCATACAAGTCAGAACCACCTGATTCCGGTTATGGGCACCATCGTAATAACTGCAATCGGTATCATCGGTCTCGTCTATAAATCGAAAAAAAATGGAGACTCGGAATCGACTCTGCGTTGATCGTAGCGATTTATATTGTCATGATGAGTATGCTATACAACGTGAAGTAACGGGCATGTTCACGCGCCGCATTCGGGACCGCAAATCGAATTCGTAGCGAGACCGGACGCAAATCCTATACGGATACGCTTAATGAGCATTTGCTGCCGCTGGGCAAGACAGAATGGGGATTCAATGAAAGTAGGATTAATGGGTTTCGGGAAAACAGGAAAGGCTGTGGCTGCAACGATACTTAGAAACAAAGACATCCGCCTTGAATGGGTTGTGAGACAATCAAAAAAACTTGAACATAGGTCGATTCCGGAGTTCCTTGGGGAAGAGTCAGATGAGCCCGGTATTATTCATTCAAGTAGCAAAATTTCCGTTCAAGAATTGCTGGATGAACAGCCGGTCGATGCAATCATCGATTTTTCTTCAGAAGCCGGATACCAGTACTATGCATCAGAAGCCGCAAAGAGAAAAATCAAAATTATCAGCGCCGTGTCGCACTATCCCGCCGGGGCATTGAGTACCTTCAGAAAGCTGTCTGCTAAAACGGCTGTTTTCTGGTCACCCAACATCACCCTGGGCGTGAATTATTTGATGATGGCCGCTCGATTTCTAAAGAAGATCGCACCCAATATAGACATGGTTGTGCTCGAAGAACATTTTCGGGAAAAAATCGGCGTTTCTGGAACTGCCCGCATACTCGCGCAAAACCTGCATATTCCGGAAGTCGAAATAAAGTCCGTAAGGGCGGGCGGAATTATCGGCAGGCATGAAATTATCTGCGGTTTTCCATTCCAGACAGTGAGGCTTGTACATGAATCCATTACACGCGAGGCGTTTGGCAATGGAGCCATCTTCGTCGTACAAAATCTGCAAAACAAAGATAAGGGCTTCTATACTTTCGAAGAATTGCTAACTCCCTATTTCGCACTTTAAACCATTGGCCTGACTCTGGGTGAACACCTGGCAGTCTTGAATGTGATTGCTCCTTGATCATATAGCTGTCAACCCCGCAACGCCAGCTCAGCCTGTTCAGAAACGGGTAGTCGCAGATATGACCCTGTTTCACGGTTGCAACAAAAGATAGCTTCTGGTACTTCTGAAAGTTCTTGGCGTCGCGAGCCGTCGCGGTATTTGCATCCATGCCTACAGAAATACCTCTCCCCAAACGCTCGGGAATCCCGAAAGTGATGGGAATTTTGCTCATTATTTTTGCCTCCATCTACCTGCTCGGTTCGCTCATGGGCGTCGTCGGCGCGCTTTTCGGGCAGACTTTTCTCGAAATGCTGCCGACAATTCTAAACTCAACACCCGAGGTCAAAAAATCCGGTGTGAATATTGAATTGCTGGTGGGGCAGCTCAAGGGCATCTACCGTATCCAGGGGGCCGAAAAACTCATGACGGCCGCCATTTCGGGCTTTGGGCTCTATGCCGGCATGAAGCTCAACGGGTATACGGCGCAGGGGCTGCGCCTCTCGGTGTGGTGGGCGATCAGCGCACTGACCTATCTTGTGCTTGAAATCTGGATTTTTGCGATCTATATTAATCCCAAAATCACCAAATTTTTTCACACGGTTACTGAACAGATAAAACCGCTGATGGAAAAAGATGCCGATGCGTTTGACACAATGATGAAATTTGCCGGGAGTATGGGCATGACTTCGGTCATCTCATCGGCAGTCATCATGGCGGTTTTTCCCGTGCTCATGCTGGCGCTGATGAACACCGAAGGGGCAAAAAAAGCCTGTGGCGTTGAAAAGATTTTTCCCTGAGCGGGGATAGTCCTAACAGTTTCCGGAAAAAGGCAAAATTAGGAGCGCAAATTTCCGAATTTGCGCGTATTCATGCGTTCGCGCGCGGCGCGAACATGACTTTTTCCGGAAACTGCTAGCAGGTGGATTTTCGCGTCGGAAAAATTCTTATTTGGCGTTGGCTGCAGCGACGATTGCCGCAGCTTCTGCCGCTTCTTTGGCTTTCTGTTCTGCAAAAACGGGATCATATTCGATGCGGAACTTTTCCATCATCTTGCCCATTTCGTCGTAGAGCTCTTTTGCCATGTCGATAATGACCGAAGGCCTGCTCTTCGACGACTTACCACTGCCATACAGCTTTGACAGAAACTGGCGGGAACTTCCCATGATGGTGTATTTATCTTTGGGGTTAGATGCCATCTGTTCGATGAACTTACGCGTCAGGTATGAGTTCAGGTAAATCACCCCGTCGAATGCCCAGTTGAAATCGAGCGAAGGGCCGAGAATATACGCCGCTTCTTCCATCGGTTCGATTCCCGAGGTCATCGTGTCGAGCACGCGCTTGTAATAGCGCGCAGCTTCGACGTAATAGAAGTCGCGCAACTTGTCGTACGGGCGGTAGCTTGCCTCTTTATAAAGATCGTCGAGGATCCATGCAGCGCGTATCGCTGACACGGCTTTTTTGGGTGTAGGGGCGATCTGGTTGCCGCGCAGGTGGTAGCAGTCGACGTTCAGCATGTAGCTGATCGCGCCGTGCACAATATTGCGGTTGTCGCCCATGTCATATTTGCCGAAAAAAGTTTCGACCACTTTCTGCCGGTGCGAAACGGTGTTTTTCAGCGCGAGAATTTCTTCGGCATTCAGCGACGAGAAATCTTTCGGGAACGCTGCATACAGGCATTTAGGGCAAACCTGCACATGGTAGACGAGCGGGTTGATTTTTCCCCATTTTTTATTATCTTCGTAAAGGCGCTGCAGCTCTTGCGTCAGCTTACCGGCGATGAGCCGCCCGCTGCCAGAGAGCAATTCTTCTTTAAAATGCGTGGTCGCGCAAACAGGACACTTCGTGACCTCTTTTGCGCGGTAAGATATTTTTTTCTGGTTATTTGCTGCTGCGGCCGTCGCCATTAACTTTCTGCTCCCAGTTCCAGTTGATGCGCATCAACCTTGAGTTCGGTGATCCAATCCGCATCTTTGGAACGGGGCGGTACGTCAATCGGCTTACCATCGTATGTGACGCGCCTGCCAGGGAAAATTGTAGTGCGCCACAGGTAAGCCAATAGGCTTTTCTGGTTCAATGCAGGATGAATATTCGGGGCAATATTCTTTTCATGCCACTCGGGCAGAAGGCTCCAGTGCAGGCTTGCACGCTCGTGGTGCATGCCATGGAAGCCGTTGTTAAAGGCAAACCAGTTAAGGAGCTTGCCCGTAAAATTCCGTGTGTGGTTATGCGGATGGTTCATATCGCAGCCGTCATGCTGCCAGTAGTTGACACTGACGATACCCCATACGCCATAATGGTGTGGAATGAAGACCAGTATCAGGAAAGCTTTCCAGTTGATGTAGGCGAGCACGGCCTGTGTCGCAAAGAAAAAGATCAGTTCTGAAATATACTGGAAAAACCATGATGGCTTCTGCTTGCGCATCGCACGGGCGAATGCATTCTCGTCGCGAGTTATGTCGAAAACCATGCGGTGAAAAAAGAAGAGTTGATTCAGCAGGTTCCAGCGGAAACGCATTTTGGTCGTGCGCATCACGTCCTTTTCAGTCTGTGTATATTTGTGGTGGCTGAAGTTATGCCCGGGTACAAAGGCACTGACTGCATGCCCGTAGGCAAAAGACAGCACATACTGGAATAATTTGTTCAGCCAGCGCTGTTTGAATATCGGAGCATGGATCGTGTTGTGCACGATGACGGCATTAAAGAAAGACGAGTTGCACATCACGATAAAAAGCAAGACGACCATCCAGGTTTCCATCTGGTTCCAGTAATAGAACCCGACGAACACAAAGGCACAATAGGCGGCGACGAAGAACAGCGTGCGCCAATCAGCAGCATAACGCAACATGGCTCCGTGTGCGCCGCAAAAACAGCGCGTCAAGCGCCTTTCCTATGCATGTCCCGCAATTATGGATGCCTGCCTGTCCGGGAGAAAAGTGACGGTCGTTTATGAAAGAATTTGACCTCGCAGTGATCGGCGGCGGGCCCGCCGGTTATGTTTCGGCAATCCGCGCAGCGCAGCTCAAGATGAGCGTTGCGATCATTGAAAAGCGCGCGACCCTGGGCGGCACCTGCCTCAATGTCGGATGTATCCCTTCGAAGGCATTGCTCGATTCGTCCGAGCATTACGAGAACGCGATGAAACATTTCGCCGAGCACGGCATCTCGGCCAAAGATGTGAAGATGGATGTTTCACAGATGCTCAAGCGCAAAGACAAGGTCGTGTCAGAAGTCACCGCCGGTGTAGATTTCTTAATGAAAAAAAACAAGATCGAGCGTTTTGTCGGTTTTGGCACCGTGACAGAACCAAATGAAGTGCAGGTGTTAAGTCCCGACCAAAAATCCACAGTAGAAACGCTCAAAGTAAAAAAAATAATCTTAGCAACGGGATCAATCCCCATTGAGCTGCCGACCGTACCCGTCGACGGCAAGGTCATCATCACGTCTGACCATGCGATTGCGCTGCCCAAAGTGCCGCAGCACATGATTGTGATCGGTGGTGGAGTGATCGGGTTGGAGCTCGGTTCAGTCTGGCGCCGCCTCGGTGCAAAAGTCACAGTCATCGAATTTTTGCCGCGCCTGTTTGGTACTGCCGACCGGCAGATGTCGAACCTCGCGCAGCGCATTCTCGAGCAGCAGGGTATCGAATTCTTTTTTGAACATAAAGTCGAAAAGGCTGAAGTCAAAGGCAAGGGCGCGGTGGTGACGGTAAAAAATCCGGCGGGCGAAACAAAAACCATTGAAGGCGACATCGTGCTGTGCGCGGTGGGCCGCAAGCCCTACCTCGACGGGCTGGGCCTGGATAAGGTCGGTGTGAAACTCACGGAGCGCGGCCGTATTGCAGTGGATTTCCATAACTACCAGACATCCGTACCTTCGATATATGCAATCGGCGATTGCATTGCAGGCCCGATGCTCGCGCACAAGGCGATGGAAGAGGGCGTCGCCTGCGTTGAAATTATGGCGGGACAGGCCGGCCATGTGAACTACGATGCGATTCCGGGCGTGGTGTACACGCATCCGGAAGTGGCGTGGGTGGGGCTGGGTGAAGAAGAACTCAAAGAGCGCGGCATCGAATACAAGGTGGGCCGTTCATTCTTTAAACCCAATGGCCGCGCAAAGGCGATGATGGAAGGCGACGGGCAGCTGAAACTCTTGTCGGACAAAAAAACCGATAAGCTGCTCGGCGCATACATCGTCGGTGCGCGCGCGTCAGAGCTGATCGCAGAACTGACGCTGGCGATGGAGTTCGGCGCGTCGGCAGAAGACGTCGCACGCACCTGCCATGCACACCCGACGCTCAGTGAGATTATTAAGGATGCAGCAGAACAGAATGGAGGCTGGGCTATCCACCAATAATCTGCCGCAGCAGATTATTGGTGGAAGGGTTTGCCGACAGCGCCGTTTGTCGCGAAGCGACAACGGACATTGCGGGCGGGCTTCTTAGCCCCAATCAGCGGTTCGGTCTTCCGAATCGCGATGCCCGTAATGTCCGAGGTGCGCAGGCAAACCATCCACAAGGTGTTTGACGGTTGTTTAGCGGGCCAATCCACGCGATTATGCGCGGACACAAGCGAGCTGGGTATGCGGAACAAAATTCAAAAGTTGATTCTTTCCCTTAATTTCATGATCTGCGCTCCGCTGTATTCTGCAGAAGTGACGCAGGAACTGGCCAAGCCGGTGGCAACCTGTTATAGCATGACCACCAATGCGGTTCGAATTCTGCCTGATCTTTTTGAGGTGGGAAATAAAAAGGATATTGCAACGCTTCTGGTCGAATGGCAAAAGTTTTGTGATCCGGCGCGCAATGAATATCTGCTGCGGACACTCGTTCTAAATGATCTGCTCAATGATCGTGAGCCCGAACTGCACGAAACTGAATTAAATGCCTTTCTCTTCTTTCAACGCAGTTTCTCGGCTGACGGTTACCTTCAGGGAAGATCGGGTAATGAACAGGTTGGGTCGGCGCATGCTGCTTACACCCGGTACACTATTGAAATGGCGAAGCGTAACCTTGCATCGTCGGGACGCAAGGTTAGTCCCTATTATTCTTACTATTCCGGAAATTTTTCGTCTTTTCATGATGAAGTCCGCCGTGACCAGACCTCACCGGTCGGACGCGTATTTCAGGCAAATCGCGAAACTTTAAGGAGTATGAATGTGCTGCCGCTTGGAGTTTATACAGGTGCCTGGCAGCCGGTGGGGTCTAACAATATACTCGGATTACACCCGCTGATTGGCACGTACATTGGGTGGGGAAACTACCGTTGGGAGGTCGTCGCAAATATCCATTTCCGCTTTCTCGATTCGCCAAATGAAATAGCCACGGTCTACCAGAATAAACTCATCAATACCAAACACTTTTTTGGAGGGTACATCGGCCTGGATGTAGCGTACAACATTGTCACCGAGCGGCGCTACGACATTGCGATCAAAATTGGTTTCGCATTTGATGGCTTTGATGTTGTCAGCTCAGACCGTAATGCCGGCAAAGAGGGACAAAGTATCAATAGTCTGAATGTGAATCTTGGAACTGTTTACCGCTATTATTTTTCGGACGAACGCTCGGATTATTTGTTCGTTTCCGGGCAACTGAACTATTTGGACTACCAAAATCCGGGTGGTACCAATCTTGCTGGTGGGGCAATATCATTATATGCAGGCTATGGATCTGCCTTTAGCGTGCCGCGGGCCGCACGGTCAAAAGAAATAGGCGGCATATAGATTGAATCTTTCCCTGTTGGGTGCAGAAAATACTTGTCTCTCGGAGCGCCTTGTGTCGGCTTGTCTCATGAAGAAATTCTGTATTCTGGCATTTGTTGTCGCGCCATTTTCCCTTTCCGCTTCCCCGCTCACAGACGCGCTCAAGGCCGTCGCTGAAAAATGTACCGTTGATCCGCAGTATGCGATGATCAGCAATTGCCCCGGTGGCGAAGACGCCGCAGTGCAGGCGATTGTCGATAAAGATGGCGCGGCGAAGGTTTTGCCCGATCTCGCAAATGCCTTTGCCGGTAAAGATGAGAAAGTCGCGCTTGTGGCGATCAGCTATCTCTACAAGGTGAAAGACATGCTGAGCGATATTCTCAAGAAGCCGTCGCTGGTGAGCGGCAAGACTGTCGACACGCTGATCAAAGGTCTTGCGCAGAATAAGAACTATGTGTCTTCGTATGTTTCGCAGATTACCACGGTGCTGGCGACTTTGCAGAAAAAAGAAGCAGCCCTCTTCAAGGTGCTCGACAGCCACCCGCAAAGTGTGACGCGAAACGACGGCTACCGCTGGTCGATGTACCAGGGCCGCCTGCGTGTATTCGACCGCATCAAGAAGGCCGCGAAAGACCGGAAGTCCGAGTATCTCGCCGACGCGGCGCTGAGTGCACCCGAATACATGTATAACTATACAGATAAAGAGAAGAAAGTGGTCTGCGAATGGTCAAAGGGTTTTCTCGACGATGAAAATCCGCGCTATGCAGCCTATGGCGCACGCGTGCTGGTTTTGCGCTGCCTCGGCACGTATATTGACGATGTGCTCACCAAGGCCGAATCGCTCAATGCCGAAGGCAAGCTGGCGAACAGCCCGTTTCGCGAAGCGCTGACGAATTTTACGTTTAGCTGCAAAGAATACATGGGTAGTGCACCCACAGGCACACCGGAACAGTGCGCCCGCCGCGCGGCGCTAGTCGGGCAATAGTGCTTTTCAGCTTTGACAGACATGCAGCTTTGCTGCATGTCTGTCAAAGTCTATGGAATGTCATCTTCTGGCAACTGCCATAAAGTGCGGTTGATTCTCGACTATCTGAAAATAGCATATAGTTGGATTGAGACCGACACCCGGCAGCGCGCGACGCAGACCGACGAGTTCAAAAAAATGAACCCGAACGCGCGCGTGCCGCTCGTGCAGCTCGAAGACGGCAGCTACCTTGCCGAATCGAACGCGATACTGTATTATTTCGCACAGGGTTCGTCGTTCTGGCCGGCCGACAAATTGTCCCAGGCGCACGTGCTGCAGTGGATGTTCTTCGAGCAATATGACCATGAACCCCGGCTGGCAGTCAACCGCGCGATACAGAGCATCTATAACACGATGGCCGAACGCCGCGCAGAATTTGAAGCGAACCAGCCGAAGGGCTATAAGGCGTTGTCGGTTATGGAAAACCATCTCAGGGATAATCGTTGGTTTGGGGCCGCCAATGCCTCGATTGCCGACATTGCACTCTATGCGTACACGCATGTGGCCGACGAGGGGGGCTTTTCACTCGCGGACTATCCGCACATCAGGCGCTGGCTGGGCGATATGGAAAAAATTTCCGGGCATTCGCGCATGATAATCCGCTGAACTCTGCCATGCAGAGTTCACTGGCTTATTCCCACAATTTCAGCCGTTCTAAATTGCGCAGAATAATTTCGACCTCTTCACGCGCTTCGAGCGGCATGAATTGTGTTTTTTCCGGCACAAGGGTGTTTGTCAGATACCAGTCGTTCTTTGCCGGCACACACTGATTTTTCTTCGGATAAAGATACAGCGTTCCGATGCGATAGAACGGAGTCACTTCGAGTTTGTCGATGAGGATCTGGCGTGTTGTCAGGTATTCGCGCGCGGCTTCAGCTGCCGGCCCGGTGCCGATGGCACATTCTGCCGCCGGAGTCGATCCGCACAGGTGACGCAGATTCAGTCGTTTGTAGGCTTGTTCCGTGTCGCTGCGGATTTCCTGATAGAGCCGGATTTTTCGCCTGACAATCGCGGTGTCGTCGTGGCGCTCGGCGAGAAAGACGATCTGGCAGCGCGTCTTGCTGCCGGTGCGCCGCGCGAGGCTGAGTAGCGCAGCCTTGGAGAGCAGGCTTACCTCTTCGTCACTCTGCGGTAAAATGTAGACGGGCGCAATGCGTTCGAGCGAGAGCAGGCGATCCCTGAATTCAAAATTCCAGCCTGGAGGCAGGTTACGCAGAAAGAACTCTTCGACGGCGCGTTCATTGGCGGAGAGTTTTCGCTTACGGTGTCTTTCTGAAAGGGCTGAAGGGGATTTTTTCAGGACGTCGGACTCTGCGGCTTTTGTTTGTGGTTGACCGGGCAGGCGCTCGAGCGAGGCTAAGACCATGTACAAAACCGTGACGAAGCTGATGGCTCTCATGTTCGCAGTTATCTCCCTGAGCGGATTAAGCGCGCAAGACTCGGTCAAGCCGAAAAGCGGCGCCGCTTCCGCGAAGAAGCCGGCCGCGGCTGAAGCGACGAATGATTCTGGCAGCGGCGATAAGAGCGGCGCCCGGGATTCGACATACCTTGAGGTCGTGCATGCCCGTGAAAAAGCACTGAAGCTCAAAGACGACAACATGCGCGATATACAAATGCTGAATGCGCTGGGCGCTGCGCTGCCAGAAGCCTTCGACAAAGCCGAGTCTGAGAAGCTCAGCAATGAGTATAAAGAAGCTTCGAAAATGATTTACCGCATGGATTACGTCAACGCCGAGCGCATTCTGCGCCAAAACCGTGAGAATATCGGCAAAGCGATGGGCAAGGCCAGCGAAATCTTCCGCAAAAAGACCACAGAAATGCTCAACCAGAGCGCCGACCGCATGGCAGATCTAGACATGGCCGCGGGCACTGCCTCGACGAACGAATCGATACGCATGCAAGGGTTGGTGCAAAAAAACCAGCACCGCCTGGCGGTCGGGTACCAGCAATTATCGCTCGCTTCGAATGCTGAAAAGCACCGTCGGTACGCAGAGGCTCTGTCGCATTACCGGTTAGCGCGCCTGCACTCGATATACCTGATGATCGAACTGGCTAAAGACGACGCGGAGAAGAACAAGCTGCGCAACGAATACCGCAACGAGCTCGACGAAAAATATTTTAAAAAAGAAGATAAGAAAGAGCCAGCAGCGGCAGGTGCGGCAATGCCGGCCACTGAGAAGAAACCGGCCGGTAAATAAAGCCGGTTTTTTTCCTTTACCCACCGAGCCTGCCGCGGCACGCAGCTGAGTGCCGAAGCGCATTGTACTTGTCGACGATGACCCGGTCTTGCTCGCTCTATCAGAAAGTATTCTGACAACCGAGTATGAAGTCCGTGCATTCAGCAATGCCGAAGATGCGCTGTTTTCTGTTTCGTCGGATGTTCCCGATCTTGTGATCTCCGATGTGGTCATGCCGCTCATGTCGGGTTATGAGTTTTGCGAAAAGCTGCGCAAAATTCCCGAATGTAAAGATGTTCCTGTTCTGCTGATATCCGCCTATGGCGACCCGGTCAAAGCGGTCGAAAGCGGAGCGGACGATTACCTGCTGAAACCTTACCGCACCGAAGAGCTGCTTTCTGTGGCGCGCGAGCTGATCAGTATACGCTCGCATGAAGCACGCATGAATCTGAATGTGATGGGGCAGCAACTGCTGCTTGCACAGCAGGGACCGATCGATGCGCATGCGCCCGATTCGGTTACAGGCCTGCCGTCGCTCTATGCGACAATCAACGATATCAAAAAGGCACTGAGTCCCGATTCGCATGTGCTGATTGTGTACCTCGACGTGAGCCCGATGCACGAGCGGGACGAAATATACGGCTGGAAAGCTTTTGACCAGCTGCTGAAAGCCGTCGCAGAAATATTACAGAAAATAGAAGGATTTTTCGCATCGGGACAATATTTCATTACGATGAACCGGCCACTCTCGAATTCTATCGTGATTGTGCAGATCGACAACGATGGTCACCATAAAAGTAATCCCGAAACGATGGAGATTCTGATTCGCAGCCTGCAGACAAAAATTCTCACGGAACTCGGTTATGTGTTCTCTGATCGCACGCTCAAAGAATTTGTCATCAACATCGGTTATGGGCAGCTGTTCCATAAGCCGAACCTGCCGTTCATCCGGCTATTTTACCGCGCCCTGCGCGACGCCGAATGGACGGCGCACCGCAAGACTGAAGCACACCAGATCGAGCTCAAGCGCGAGTTTGCGGAGTTTCTGCGGCGTGGTACCGTGACGACGCTGTTTCAGCCGGTGTTCGGAGAACGCGACGGGAAAAGATTCATTTTGGGTTATGAATCGCTAAGCCGTGGCCCGGCGGGGCAAAAACTCGAGAGCCCAGATCTTTTGTTCTCGATAGCGAAAGAGCTTTCGCAGACAGCTGCACTCGACTTTATCTGTCTGCAATCCGCCTTGCGCGCCGCAGGCAACATGCCAGCCGGGCTGCTGCTCTTTATCAACGTCGAGCCATTGTCGATTTTAACCCCGGAGTTTAAATTTTTTCTGCTTTCGCAGGAAAAGCCGTTCCCGACCGACAGGCTGGTGTTTGAAATCACCGAACGCGAGATCATTGAAAATTACCAGGAATTCAACCGCAACCTGAATTTTTTCCGGCAATTGGGCATTCGCATCGCAATCGACGACGCGGGCAGCGGCTATTCGAGCCTCAACCAGATCGTGCGCATTAAGCCCGACTTTGTCAAGCTCGATGCGCTGATGGTGCGCGACATCGATACCGACCATTTTAAGCAGGATATCGTCGAGGCCTTTATCGGTTTTGCGCACAAAAACAACATCGTCATTCTCGCGGAAGGTGTAGAAACCGATGCAGAGCTGGCATATCTCCGAAAGATACAAATCGATTACTGGCAGGGTTATCATCTCGCGCGACCGGCGGCGGATTTTCTGCCCGAAGCATAGAGTTGTTTCCTGATGCATTCCGGGATTTCCATGGGTAAAAATTTGTTGTTCTGCAATACATTTTACTTGTCGCATTGTTTCGGGATGCAAATCCTCCCGCAGCCAACAAGGCTACGGCAGTGAATTTGCAACAGGCAATTCTCTTTGCAGCCGGGTTTTTGATTTCGCTGGTTTCTGCGCTCATTGCGCGAAAGTTTGCGGGCAAGAACCAGGGAGCAGGGTGGGTCTACTTGGGGTCGATTACCCTGCGGCTGATGGGTTTGCTCATCGGTTGCACTGCGATTTATCTGTCGGCGAGTGGTTCAAAAGAGATTTTGACCGCCGCGTTTGCGCTCGGCGTCGCTGCCGGGTGGGTCGCGCACTTCGCCACAGCTCTTGTTGCACTGAAAAAATGACACGCAATACATCACTCCTTGTATCGTTTCTGTTTTTAGGCGCATTCGCTGCGTTGAATGCAAATCCTGTGCCAGCCGCGGTGCCCGCACCTGCGAAGGCGGGAGCGCAGCCGGCTGCGGTTCTGCCGCATGGCGCAGTTGGACAGCCTGGCGCTCCTCACGGTACAGTTGCGCCCGAGCTGCATAATGCCGGCGCTGCTGCGACTCACGGTGCTGAAGCTCCATTTAGCTTTGCTGAAACAATCGCTCACCACCTCTCTGATGCTCCTCTGTGGAAGCTGGAGCTTGCGGGTTATGACATTTCTATTACCAAGCGCGTGGTCATGCTGTTTCTTGCCGCAGGTCTTTTGCTGCTGATTCTGATTCCTCCTGCGCGCCGCATTGCGAAAGACCCATATCGCAAGCCATCGCGCTTCAGCGGCTTTGTGGAAGTGCTGGTGAATTTTATCCGCCATGACGTTGCACATGCAAGCCTTGGTCACCATTCTCATCCTTATGAGCCATATTTGCTGACGCTCTTTTTCTTTATTTTGATTTCAAACCTACTTGGTTTGATTCCCTCTTTAGGTGAAATCTATGTAACGATCGGCCAGGCAGTGGGATTAATCCACGCGCATGGTGGGCATGACTCCTTGCAGCTGCCTTTGGCTGAGAAGCTATGGCCGGGCATCACTGCAACAGGTGATATTGGTGTGACAGCAACGCTGGCAATATTCTCTTTCATCGTTATCCTGATCTCTGGCTTTGCATACCAGGGCGTATTGTTCATCCGCAACATCGTTCCGAATGGCATTCCGTTGCTGCTCTGGCCGATTATGTGGCCGATCGAATTTATTGGTCTCTTCACCAAGCCATTCGCACTTGCCATTCGTCTTCTCGCGAACATGACTGCCGGCCACATGATCATTCTTGTGCTGCTCGGCTTCATCTTCCAGTTTCAGTCATATTTTATCGCGCCTGTCAGCGTAGCCGGTGCGGTGGCGATCTACCTGCTCGAGCTCTTTGTGGCCTTCCTGCAGGCGTATATTTTCACATTTTTGACATCATTATTTATTTCACAAGTACAACACAGGCATTAAAAAACGAAAGGAGATTAAAATGGGACCAATTATCGCAATCGGAGCAGGAATCGCAGCAGGACTCGCAGTTTTTGGCGCAGGTCTGGGCATTGGACGCATCGGTGGTGCGGCAGCTGAAGGTGTAAGCCGTCAGCCAGAAGCAGCAAACAAGATCCAAACTGCCATGATCATTGCAGCGGCTCTTATCGAAGGCGCGGCTCTGTTCGCACTCGTTATTGCCTTCCTGATGCTCGACAAAATCAAAGTCTGATTTCTAAGATCAAGCGGCGGCGCAAAGCATGGTACTCTTAACGGGCACATCCATCGACCTCTTGAAGGTCTCACCGGGTCTGGTTTTCTGGACTGCGGTAACTTTCATTCTGGTATTGATCGTATTGTGGCTCTTCGCATGGAAGCCAATCATCCACGGGCTCGACGCCCGTAATGAAAAGGTTCAGGAAGACCTCGATAGTTCACGCAAACTGCGCGAGCAGGCCGAGTCGATGATGTCAGATTATAAGAAGCATCTCGACGCCGCCAAAGATCAGGCATTACAGATCATCGACGAGGGCAAACGGGATGCCGAGTCGATCAGACAGCGCATTCTTGGCGATGCTAAAAAAGAAGCCGATGATATTCATCACCGTGCAGTCGCTGAAATCACGCAGGCAAAAGCCAAGGCTATCAAAGAACTTGAGAAAGAAGTGGTCGAGATGAGCGTCGCGATCATATCAAAAATTCTGGGTCGCGATGTTTCGAAAGAAGACCATCGCAACATCATTCTCAAAGAACTCGACCAGTTAAAAACGGGAAAGTAGGCAATGGCGAGCAAGGCAGCATACAATTACGCACTGGCCCTCTCTGAAGTAGCGGGCCTCGACCTGAAGGCGGCAGAAGAAGATCTGCACCTGGTGCGCAATGCTCTGCGCGAGGATGTTCGCTTTACCGTCTTTTTAGAGTCACCCCGCATTGGCACAGCAGCCAAGAAAAAGGCGTTAACCGCAACACTGACGGGTAAAGTACAGAAGGCTGTTTTGAGTCTGTGCCTGATTCTGGCAGAAAAGCGTAAGATGTCTTTGCTGTCAGATATTTTCATCTCATACCGTAAGGTGCTGGATGGTATTCTGGGCCGTACGTATGTTGATATTACCGTCGCCAAAGAGATTGGCTCAGGCGGCATCGACGATGAACTGAAACAGGCGATCATTAAAAAGGTCGATACAAACCGCTCCGCGTTTGGACTCGAAAGCAGCAAAGCGCTGCAGTACGATGTCAGCGTAAAAGTAAATCCCGAATTATTGGCCGGTGTGCGCGTGCGTGTTGCCGACTACATTTTTGACGGCACTGTTGCCCGTAATCTGATCCATTGGCGCGATGTTGCGGCAGTGCATCCCATCGACGTAACAAAGGCTATTGCAGATTGAATTATAACGTGAGGAAGTATGAAAGTTAATACAGCAGAAATCGTTTCGGTACTCAAAAGCGAAATCCAGAATTACGGACAAACGCTGACGATCGACGAAGTCGGTCAGGTACTTGAGGTCGGCGATGGTATCGCTCGTGTGTATGGTTTGTCAAACTGCCTCGCGGGCGAGATGCTCGAGTTCGAGAACGGCATCATGGGTCTCGCTTTCAACCTTGAAGAAAACTCGGTTGGTGTGGTTGTTCTCGGTGACTACCTGAAAATCAAAGAGGGTTTCTCAATCAAGCGCACAGGAAAAATTCTGCAGGTGCCAACAGGCGACGCACTGATCGGTCGCGTGGTTGATCCACTCGGAAATCCGCTCGATGGTAAAGGTCCCATTAATACCAAGTCGACGCGCCCGGTGGAGATCATCGCTCCGGGTATCGCCCGTCGCCAACCGGTTACCGAGCCGATGCAGACCGGTGTCAAAGCGATCGATGCGATGATCCCGATTGGTCGCGGCCAGCGCGAGCTAATCATCGGCGACCGCTCTACCGGTAAAACGGCGATTGCCATTGATACGATTATCAATCAGAAAGGCACTGGTGTAATTTGCGTCTACGTTGCCGTTGGCCAGAAAGCTTCCACTGTTGCCGGTGTTATCGATAAGCTCAAAGAGCACGGCGCGATGGACTATACGATCGTGGTAGCAGCAAACGCTTCTGACCCGGCGCCGCTGCAGTATCTTGCCCCTTACTCGGGCACTGCGATGGCAGAAGAATTTATGTACAACCAGGGCAAAGCAACGCTCTGCGTTTATGACGACCTTTCAAAACAAGCGAATGCATATCGCCAGATGTCGCTCTTGCTCCGCCGCCCGCCGGGCCGCGAAGCTTATCCGGGTGACGTTTTCTATCTGCACTCACGTCTGCTCGAGCGCGCTGCAAAACTCAGCGATAAGTACGGCGGCGGTTCGCTCACAGCGCTTCCGGTTATCCGAAACTCAGGAAGGCGAGGTTTCAGCCTATATTCCGACAAACGTGATCTCGATCACCGACGGACAGATTCTACCTGCAGCCGAACATGTTTGCAGCGGGTATTCGTCCTGCGGTTGATGTCGGTATCTCTGTATCACGCGTGGGTAGCGCGGCGCAGATCAAGGGTATGAAAAAAGTCGCAGGTACGATGCGCCTCGACCTTGCGCAGTTCCGCGAGCTCGAAGCATTCGCGGCGCTCGGTACTGAACTTGACCCGGCAACGCAGCGCCAGATCGATCGCGGTCAGCGCCTTGTGGAACTGCTCAAGCAGCCGCAATATAAGCCGATGCCTGTGGAAAAACAGGTCATTTCAATCTATGCGGCCACAAAAGGCTTTATGGACAAAGTTCCCGTGTCAAGGGTTCGCGAATTCGAAGAAAAACTGCTCGAATTCATCGAAAAGACGCACAATGAGTTCTATGTGACGCTGCGCGACACGAAAGCACTCCCCGACGAGGCAAAACTCAACACTGTTCTCGGTGATTTTGCTGAGTCGTTTATGCGTAACGCTTCCGGAGATCCGCGCTAATTTATAGCAGGGTTTAGAGAAAGGCGGCATGGCAACCTCTAAAGAAATCCGCAACCGTATCGGCTCGGTGCAAAACACCAAGAAGATTACGCGCACGATGGAACTCGTTTCCACCGCGAAGGCGAAAAAAGCGGTCGACAAAGTTGTCGCTTCCAGGCCCTACGCAGACAAGATCAAGGAGTTAATCCTTTCTCTCGCGGCGCAGGGTGAGGTAGCAGATCACCCGTTGCTTCGCCGCCACGGGCACATTCGCAAGGCACTGGTTGTGGTTGTTACAGCTAACCGCGGCCTCTGCGGCGGTTATAACACGAACATCCTTCGTGCAGCCGTAGCCCGCATAGATGCCTATAAGAAGCAAGGGGTGGAAGTAACAACGCACCTGATAGGCAAAAAGGCAATTACCTTTTTCAATTTTCAGAAAATTCCTTACGCTGCTTCTTTCACCAATGTCGACGATAAAATGACCTTTGCGGATTCGCAGAAGTTCGCCGAGAGCTACATGGAGAGTTTTTCGCTCGAAGCTGTAGACAAGATTGATATCATCTATACCAAATACTTCAGCGCGGCAACGCAAAAGCCGGTTGTCGAGACGGTTCTGCCGGTTGAAATTCCCGAAGAAGAAAAGGGCGCCAAAACTTTACCGTTTCTTTTCGAGCCAGATCCACAGACAATTCTGCAATCTTTGCTACCCAAGGCAATTTCGATAAACATTTATCAGTCGCTGCTCGATGCGGTCGCGTCGGAACAGATTGCACGCCGCATCGCGATGAAAAGCGCAACCGACGCGGCATCGGATATGATTAAGTCGCTCACACTACAATACAACCGTATTCGTCAGGCAAAGATCACGCAGGAAATTGCGGAAATCGTCGGCGGCGCTGCGGCGATACAATAAAGGAGATAGAAAATGGCATCAGGAAAGGTTAGTCAGGTCATCGGGTCGGTTCTCGACGCAAAGTTTCCCGAGGACAAACTCCCAGAAATCTATAACGCCCTGGAACTTACGGTTCTGGGACAAAAGCTGGTCTGCGAAGTACAGCAGCACTTAGGCGGTGGCGCGGTTCGCGCTGTTGCGCTCGGTTCTACCGACGGTATTGCCCGCGGCCAGGAGATCAGAGACACCGGTGCGCCGATCTCTATTCCCGTGGGTCTTAAATCACTCGGTCGAATCTTTAACGTGCTGGGCGAGGCCGTCGACAAAGGCGGGCGGTTGAAGTGGAAGAGCGTCGCCCGATTCACCGCCCCGGCTTTTATGGCTTTGAAGAGATCGAACCGAAAACGCAGATTTTTGAAACAGGCATCAAGGTTATCGACATGCTTGAACCGTACATCCGCGGTGGTAAGACTGGTCTTTTCGGTGGTGCTGGGGTGGGTAAAACCGTAATTATTCAGGAACTGATCAATAACATCGCCAAACAACACGGCGGTTACTCAGTATTCGCCGGCGTGGGCGAGCGTACACGTGAAGGTACCGACCTCTTTCTCGAGATGCAGGAATCCGGCGTTATCGATAAAACCTGCCTCGTGTTCGGCCAGATGAACGAGCCCCCCGGAGCGCGTCTGCGTGTGGCGCTGACCGCGCTGACACAGGCCGAATGGCTGCGTGACTACGCGGGAACAGACGTTCTTCTCTTCGTAGATAATATCTTCCGTTTTACCCAGGCGGGTTCTGAGGTTTCGGCGCTTCTCGGCCGTATGCCTTCTGCTGTGGGTTACCAGCCAACACTTGCAACTGAAATGGGCCAGCTGCAGGAGCGCATTACTTCGACCAAGAAAGGTGCGATTACATCGGTTCAGGCGATCTATGTTCCTGCTGACGATATCACCGACCCGGCACCTGCGACTGCGTTTACGCATCGACGCCTCGACGGTTCTCTCACGTAAAATTTCAGAAAAAGGCATTTATCCTGCCGTTGACCCGCTGAGCTCAACCAGCCGTGCCCTTTCACCGGGAGTCGTCGGCGAACGCCATTACAAAATTGCGCGTGAAGTACAGCGCATTCTGCAGCGCTACAAAGACCTGCAGGATATCATCGCCATTCTCGGTATGGACGAGCTTTCAGAAGAAGACAAGATTCTTGTCGGCCGTGCCCGCCGCATCGAGCGCTTCCTGTCGCAGCCATTCCACGTTGCGGAACAGTTCACAGGCGCTCCGGCAAATACGTAAAACTCCGAAGACACAATTCGTTCATTCGAAGAGCTGCTCTCGGGTAAATATGACTCGTATCCGGAAGGCGCGTTCTACATGTGCGGCGCGATCGAAGATGTGATCGAAAAAGCCAAAGCCATGGAGAAAAAGTAAGCCGGCGGAAACATGCAACAAGAAAGCGCGCAACTCACGGTCAGCATCTATTCTCCCGAGCGTAAGCTGCTCGAAGAACCGGCAGTTTCTGTCGGACTTCCGGGCAAAAAGGGTGCGTTCACCGTGTTGCGCGGCCATGCAAATCTTGTTGCTGAGCTTGAAGCCGGCGTGGTGCACGTGCAGACCGGCCAGCGTGAAAATTCTATGTCGTGGATTCGGGTTTCGAAGTCAAGAATAACAATGTGATCGTGCTCGTGGAGGGTGCGACAGACCCAAAAAGCCTGGACGCAGCAAAAGAGCGCGCGGCACTCGATGAAGCGCTTAATCGCCCGACGGAAAATGCCGTGCAGTACGCGAAAAAGCAGCATGACATTTCGCTGCGCCGTGTGCGCGCCCGCGTTGCCGATTCCGGAAAGTAGAATTTAATTAACCGCCGCCGCCCAGGATATGGGTACCGCGGCGTTCTTTGTAAGATAAACCTCCGCGCAGAAGAATCCATACTTTTTTCCTCGCACGCGCAATAATTTTGATCTGATCGCTTTCGGCGGTCGCCGGCACCAGGTCGAGCACTTCGTCGAGAATCAGCATCATCTGATCCGCAATCATCAGGGCGACTTCCTGCCCGATACTGATCGGAATACCCTGCCATTCGGGCAACCCGATCAGGTCATGGCCCAGAATCAGCGCCATCGCCTGCGTCTGCTCGCGGATGCGCGTGCGCACGCGCAGACGGCCACCGAGCCGTTCTTTGGTCAAGAAATAGCGGCGATGACGGCGGGCGAAACGGATAAAAGTGCCGACCGACTCATAAACCAATTGCCGGGCAGTGAGGCGGCGGGCCCTGACACCTGCAACGAGGTTCTCCATCGGCCTGAAGCAGTAATCCACCAATTCGACTGCGAGATCTTCCATTTCATTGAAATGGCGGTAGAACGTGGCGGGCACGACGCCTGCTTCGCGTGTGACTTCGCGCAGGCTGATCGATGAAAAGCTGCGATCGTCGCTCATGAGTTTTATGGCGGCAACCATCAGCGCGCGGTGGGTCTTGAGTCGTTGCTGGGATTTTTTCATGCTCTGCCGGCCTTGTTTTTTCGGAGGCGGATAAATTCGATTAACATCGGTAAGACCGAAATGAAGATAATACCGAGCACAACGAGACTGAAATTCTTGCGGATAAATTCCAGGTTGCCGAAAGCGTAGCCGCACAGCGTCATGGAGAGAATCCAGAAAATACCACCGATAACGTTATAGAGGCCAAAGTCACGGTAGCGCATGCCGGCGATGCCTGCTACAAACGGTGCGATGGTGCGCACAATCGGCACGAAGCGCGCGAGCACAATGGTCTTGTTGCCGTACTTTTCATAGAAGTCGTGCGTTTTCTGTATGTATTCGGGCTTCACTATCCGCGAGAATTTTGCCGTCACAATGTGCCCGAAGAACTTACCGACTGCATAGTTAAGCATGTCGCCGAGAATTGCAGCGACCGAGAGGCCGATCAAAATCACCGGCAGGGAGAGCACGCCCCGGGCAGCAATGGCACCGACGGCAAACAGCAGTGAGTCGCCCGGCAGAAAAGGGGTGATGACAAGGCCGGTTTCAGCAAAGATGACTGCAAACAGAATGGCGTACATCCACAGCCCGTATTGCAGCGCCCAAACGTCGAGATAACGTTCCAGGTGCAAAACAACGTCAAGCGCTGAAACGATGAACTCCATGTTTACTATTCTTGCGCGCATAGTTACTCTGGCAATAATTATCTTTGGGAACAATTGTTCCGCTTGGATACAATTTTGGCACCCTGCTCGCCGACACAGTTGGTTAAATTGTTGCCGCTGATAGTCCGACAGCCACTGAGGTGCATGGCTTTGCGAACTTTAACAATCCCCCTTGTGCTGATGTGCCTGAGCGCCGTCGCCTGCACTACCACCACTAAACGCCTCGACGCGGGCCAGGATATGCTCGCGGACTCAGGTGAGCTGACCCGCGGCGAGCTCGAAAAAGCCGCTGGTGTACTGGCGGAAAAAGTGCGGCAGCATTTTGCCGCAAACGTTCCTCCGGGCGGGCTTTTTGTGGCCTTTCTGCCCACCAAGAACGACACATCTGACCAGTTGCCAGTGAATGTGTTCGATAACCGCGTCGTTGGCGACCTGCTGACGGCAAAAATTTACACCGTGCGCGTCGAAGACCGCAATAAAGCGCTGTCTGAAATTGCGTTCAGCCAGACCGGCGCAACGGCGAATGGCCTTTCTGCCGGCAATATGCGCAGCCCTAACTTTTTTATCCAGGCAGAAATCACTGAAAATCTGTTCAAAAGCGGCGGCGACCGCATCGTGGAGCAGGTGTTGAATTTTGAGCTGCGCTCGGTCGAAACGCAGCTGGTGGTTTTTTCAGACCGCATAGTCTACCGCAAGAAACCCCGTAACCAGAAAGGCGGGGTAACTTGGTAAGCGCCTGTGGGCAGATGCTTGGCGCCCGCACGGCGCGAACGCCAATGCAGGGCAGGCACTGCGACTTGCCGGGCAAGTCGGCGGGGCCGCTTTAGAAGCAAGATGTGCAAGCATCTTGCGGGGTCCGGCTTTGGCGAATCTGGCTGCAGGCGCGACGGCAAAAGATTTTCGAAAGTCTTTGCTCTCATACTGCTGTGCTTCAATATTGCTTGTGCCGGTTCTTATGCGAAGAAGATAAAGGCAACAGAAGAAGCATTTTTCAACGGTGACGTTGACGCCGCCGTGGCGAGCATCACGCCGCTTGCGCAGGATTCCTCGTCGCGTGACCGGCTGCTTTTTTACATGGAAGCAGGCGTTGTATTCCATACGAAAGGCGATTACCAGACGAGTAACGATATTTTCCGCCGCGCAGACGAAATGGCAGAGGAGATCAAGGCCAGTATTACCGATTCAACCAAGGCTTTCTTGCTCAGCGACCGCGAGGGTGCGTTCCAGGGTGAAAATTTCGAGCGCGTTCTGATTAAGTATTACCTCGCGCTGAACCAGGTGATGCTCGGCGACCTGGAAAACGCGAAGCGCACGCTGCGAAAACTCGAAGCTGATCTCAAAGACATGAAATATGAAGACTCTGCCTACAAGCAGATTCTGGCGGCACGCTACCTTGACGCCCTGGTTTCAGAAGAATTGCGTGCGTATAACGATGCGCGCGTGCAGTACAAGAATCTTGAGATCTTTGGCGTGGATAATGCATGGCTCGGCGGCGAGCGGTACGTTCTCGCCGAACGTGCGGGCGATGCCGGCGACAGGGCAAAATATGCCGCGTACCGCAGACAACCGCTGAGCATAAAACCTGCGCAGCCAGGTGAAAAAGGAAACGGTGAACTCGTCTTGCTCGTGCAGTCGGGCAAAGCGGCGGTGAAATCGAGCCGGGGTAACCTGATGAATGACAGGGAGTTTGCGCTGGCATTGCGCGTGGCGATCGATGTGGCGATTATCACGCACGGAAAAGGCCTGTCGACCGCGGGGGTGATTGCAATGATGGGCACCGCAGAGAACCCCATTGCCAAATTTACGCCGCGCGAAGCAGACGCCGCGCCTGTGCTCGCGCTCGACGAGACCAGCCTGCCGGGTGTCCATCAGCTGACAGATTTTGATGCTATTGCCGAGAAAAATTTTAATGAAAACTATTCATCCTATATCAACAAGAATGTGGCGTCGATTGCCACAAAGATTGTGATTGCGGCGGTGGCGGCAGACGCGCTCGCGCAGCAGCTGCGTAAAAAAGACAATGGCATTGTCGGCGCTCTCGGCGGACTTGCCGTGGGCACGGGCGCAGGTGCGGGGTTGCAGCCACGGTAAAACCCACGGTTGCGCAGCTGGCACATGCTGCCCGCGCGGTTCTCGGCGGTGCGTGTGGCTCTGCCCGCGGGCAGTTACCGGCTAAAGCTGGCGGCGGAAGATCCCAACCGTGTTGTGTTTGGCCTCGATGCGCAGACTGTGGAGATTAAGCCAGGGAAGAAGACCTTCGTTTCTATGCGCACATTCAGGCGCGGGCTTTAGCTCGGCGTTGCCAGAGAATACCCAAAACTGCTGCGACCGTGCAGGGCAGCCAGACCCACAGCAGCTCTGACTGGAAAATCAGCCAACCCCTGCCAGTGAAGAAACCTTTAACGCTGAGCGGGCTGACACGAATCGGCCGCAATGGAAGAAAATAACGATTGCCTGAAAAGGGGATAAAAAACCCGACACCCATTCCTCCGGTCGTCATTGCGTCGAGCAGGCCGTGCGATGCAGCAGAAATAAACAGAAACAGGAAAATTCTGCCGCGGTGGTTTGAATAGCGCGGCAGTGCGCAAAGGCATAACGCCATTACAGCGGCAAAAAGCAGCGAGTGGGATAATCCGCGGTGGCCCAGCATGTCACCGTACGGAATGCCGATTTTGAAGGCGATGACGTCAGCATCGGGGATTGCACTGAGCAGAATACCCAGGAAGAGCGCGCTTCCGGGTATGTGCCGCTTACCGAGCGCGATGCCGAGCGCCACCGGCACGACAGGGTGCGTCAGCAGCGACGCCATGGTTAAGCGAGTGCTTTGCGGATCTCTTCGGGCGCCTGTATCAGTTCGATCAGCACACCTTCGCCGGAGAGCGGGAATTCGTCGTTACCTTTAGGATGAATAAAACAAACGTCATAGCCGGCAGCGCCTTTGCGAATGCCGCCGGGTGTGAAGCGCATGCCCTTGGCGGTCAGGTGGTCGACCGCAGCTTTGAGGTCGTCGACCCACAGACCAATGTGGTTGAGTGCCGGGTCATCGACGCGCGGTTTCTTCGCGGGATCGATCGGCTGCATGATGTCGATTTCCACCGCGTGCGCTCCGTGCCCGATTTCGAGAATGTCTTCGTCGACGTTTTCTTTTTCACTTTTGAATTCAGATTTTGGCGTGAAACCGAGCGTGTCGACCCATAGTCGGCGCAGACGATTTTTATCGCGTGCACCGACTGCAATCTGTTGTATGCCGAGTATTTTGAAGGGACGTGACATAATCTTCCATAGGGTCGCCGAGTGGCGGCCGGGTCTCGATACGCCGAGTCAGAGGCTGGGCACTCGACCATCTAGGCCGCTTTATCGAGGCGACTATGCTTCCGATTCTTTCAGCGTATAAATCTCGTCTTTTACCGGCAGCTCGCGGCGCAGGTTCTTAATGAACGGGTTTGGATCGCCCATTGGGGAATAATCGGGGCAGTCTGACACAACGCGGCGTGCTACAGTGAAGTATTTGTATTGTTTTTCTTCGCCTGAACGCTTTGCCCAGCGCTTTTTAGAGCACTTGACGCGCAGGACATATTTGGTCGCATCGGCTTCGAAGACGCGCACCACGTGGCAATGTTCACAGTTCGCGCAGTAGACTTTTTCTCTCATGTTATCGTCTGAAACTATTTTTGAGACATCGGGTCAATGAAAATCATTGACCCCGCGTTTCAAGCCGTAGCGTTCACGCATGCTTAAGACGCTGGCTACCGAAGAGCTGAAGATACTCAATGCCCTGGCTGAAAACGGCCTGCAGACAAACGCCGAGCTGGCGTCGCTGCTCAAGCTGGATGAGGGCAAAGTTTCTGAGATCCGCAAGGAACTCGAGACCGCCGGCATTATTCTGAAGTACCGCGCGATCATCAACTGGGAGAAAATAGAAAGCAGCGGCGTGAATGCCGTGATCCAGGTGAAGGTAACGCCTGCGCAGGGGCAGGGCTACGACGAGGTCGCGCGCAAGGTTTCTGCATTTTCAGAGGTGAGAACCTGCCTTTTGGTTTCAGGTTCTTTTGATTTGCTGGTCGAAGTCGACGGCCCGTCTCTCCGGGACGTGGCCTTCTTCGTGGCAGATAAACTGGCGACGATTGAGGGTGTGAACCACACCAGCACAAACTTTCTGCTCAAACGCTATAAACAATCCGGCGACATGTTTTCCGCCAGCGGCAAAACACATAGATTACCGATGGTCATCTGACCAGCGGTAAAAATTCCACGAATCTGGCGGTAGCCAGACCGAAACCGCAGGCAGCGTAGCGACCTTAGTCGCGGAGCGCTTTAGAAGGCGTTGCCTGCCCACTGGCAGCGGTTGCGCAGCAATCGCTAGGCCTGTGGTTTTGGGTGGGATTTTTGGCGATGGTCATCTGAGCCAGCCGCGCGCCCGAAAAAAACGGAAGCAGCCGTCTTCGGCGCTTTAGTAGCATTTCGCGAAGCGAAATGCGAGGCTTTCGGTTTTTTCGGTTAACAGCGCGCAGGCTGGCTATCGCGATTTCAAATCAAAGACTCTTCAACCACGCGCGCACGCGATCTGCCTGCGAGGCGTTTGGTGAGAGTGCCAGGAATTTTTCAAAATATTTTTTGCTTCGGCCTTTTTATTGTCGGCCCGCGCTGTGATACCTGCGCCCAGGTAAGCTTTCGGCGACATCGGGATATTCGGCGATCGCGCGCGCATAACTTTTTGCCGCGTCGCGGGATTTTTTCGCCTTGAGATTCACGCCGCCTGCATTCAGATAAAGGCGCACGTCAGTGAATTTCAGTTTGTCGGCCACTGCATAACTTTTCAGTGCGCCACCAAGATCGCCGCGGCTTGCGCTTAAATTGCCCTGCACAAAGTGCGCGCGGCCATAACCCGTATGCTTTTGCAGAATATCTTTGAGTGTTGTGGCTGCTTCTTCGACTTTGCCTTCTGAAATCTGCGCCTCGGCGATTGAAGTGAGGCATTGTTTTTGCGTCGGGTTTGCGCGCTCACCCTGCCGGGCTGCAAGCATGGCCTGGCGGTAATCGCCCTTTTCAATCAGTAGTTCTGAGGCTTCGCCAAAGAGCGAGGCTTTTCTATTGTCATCGCTTGCCGCGGCCGCGTCTTTGAGCAGGCCTGCAATTTTCTGGTTAATGGCTGTTTCAGGCTTTTTCTGCGCTGCGGGTTTTTCTTTGCAGGCTACAGTGAGCAGCGCGGCAATGGCGAGAGTGAAGAGGTATTTCATGGTGTTTCCCTGCGTGGATTATTTTTCTGGCAATTCGACGCCGTTCATGTAGATGGCGATCATCTCATCCACTTTGGTTTCGATATCTTTAGTATAGCGACCGTAAAGTAGCCACTGCGAAAGCACTTCCCTGAGGCCGCCGGATACCAGGAAACTCATCAGTTCTGAATCGTGCTTTTTAAGTCTGCCCGATGTGATGCCGCGGTCGAGCATGACGCGTATCGTTGCCTGCAGCAGTTCCTGGAACCAGATTGTCTGCGCGCGTATTTTCGGCTCGGAATTCATCGTGGTGAGCAACAGGATGACCGTCTCGCGGTGGTTCTGAAAAACCGATAGCAGCGATTTGGCGAGGTTGCCGAGCGCCAGTTTGAAATTCTTGTGATCGAGCGCTTCGACCTGCAGGTCGGTCAGGTAGCGCTGGATATCGATAAATATCTCTTGCAAGAGCGCGTTGAGTACCTGCTCGACGTTCTGGAAATGAAGGTAAAAGGTGCCGCGTGCAAGCTTGCTCTTTTTGACCACATCGGCAATGCTGGTGCCGGTATAGCCCTGCTGGGCAAATACCTGCCTGGCTGCAGCGAGAATCTTCTCGCGGGTGAGTTCTTTACGTTTTTCCTGGCGCATAGTTACGGTTCGACAACCTGTCTTAAATATTGACACCGGCCTGCTGCGTAAATCTCTTTAAATCCATGTTAGAAGAATCGATACTGCGCCAGGCGCTGGGCATCGCCTATGCCGAGGCCGAAATGGCATTCAATGAGAATGAGGTGCCGGTAGGCGCCGTCATCGTGTATAATAATGAGATCATTGCCCGCGACCATAACCGCATTGTGCAGTATGCCAATGCCCTTCGCCATGCAGAACTCAACGTCATCGAAAAAGCCGCCCTTATTATCAAGAATGAGCGCCTGACGGAATGCCATCTCGTGACAACCCTCGAACCCTGCATGATGTGCTCGGGTGCGGTGGTGCTGTCGCGGCTGGCCTCTGTGCATTTTCTCGCCGAAGAGGAGCGTATGCCGGGCCTGCGTTCGCTGCTTGCGCTACCCGAGATCAACCACAAGCCACAACTCTACCGGCACCGCAGCGAAGAATGGGATGCCTCTTCGCTGCTCAGGCGCTTTTTCCAGATGCGCAGGCAATGATGGCCGAAACTGGAAAATCTGCGACAAATGGCGACGCATACCAGGGCGATGCGCCATACCCGCAGCTCAAAATACACACATCTGCCCTGCGCCATAACCTGGCGGCTTTTCGCCGCCTCGCGCCGAAAAGCCGCATACTTTTGCCTGTCAAAGCGAATGCCTATGGCTGCGGCATTACCACGCTGTTCCCATTCTTTCTGTCGGAAGATATCGAAATTCTCGGCGTGGCGAACTGCAACGAAGCGGTCGAACTGCGCTCGCTCGGCTGGCAGAAAACTGTACTGAATCTCGGCGGTTTTTTTCGGCAGAATATTCCGGCGATTGTCGCGCACCGCATTGTGCCGTCTGTCACCGACCTGTGGCAGATCGGTGCGCTCAACAGCGCCGCGGCTTCGGCACCGTTATCGATCCACCTTAAACTCGACCTCGGTATGGGCCGCATCGGCATCAGGCGAAACGACCTGGCAGATCTGCTCGCGGCGCTCGCGGCCGCGCCGAACCTCAGGGTCGCAGGAATTTTTACGCATTTTCCGCATGCGGGGCCCGATGTGGGGGAATATACGCTCGCACAGAATGCCGAGTTCGAAAAGGTCGTCGCGCAGATTCTGCAGACGCTGAATCTTGCGCGCGAAGACGTGTTGCTGCATGCGGCGAATTCGTATAGCGCGGTTTTTTTTCCGCAGACGCACCACGATCTCATTCGCCCGGGAATTCTGTTTTACGGCTATTACCAGAGCGAAGCCGACCGGGTTGCTTTTAACCCGCGCTTCCAGTTGAAACCTTGTCTCGAGCTTGTCGCGACGCCGATCAGCCACCGCCGGATCGAACGCGGTGAAGGCATTTCGTATGCCTCGCTTTACCGCGTCGAAAATGAAATCGAACGCGTCGCGGTGCTGCCGCTGGGTTATGCCGATGGAATACCGCGCGCACTGTCGAACCGCATTCGCTTCGGCGACCATCCGCTGCGCGGCCGTGTCACGATGGATCAAATCATTGTCGGCAACGATACCGGCAGTGAGGAAATCAGGCTTTTGGGCGAAGGCGTGCCGTCGCTCGAAGAATGGGGGGAAATCGCGCAAAGCTTTTCATACGAAATTATGTCGCATCTCGGGAATCGTCTGCGCCGGGTCCTGGTCTAGGGATATACCGGCTGCTCTTTAGCTCTCGACAAGTCGCTCGGCAAATGCAATACAGACCTGAAACCGTCTGGGTAAAATTCCAGCCGGACTGATGGTCTTACAAAAGGGGGATTAATGAAAAAAATCTGGATAATTGCCGCCGTAGCCGTGTTTTCTGCAAGTTTCTGCAAGAAAAGCGCAGCAGGGCAGAAGACACAGTGGGAAAGCAGCCTCCGGGATCTCGACGAAGCCACGACACAGTATCCCAATCTGAAAGCGCTGCTCAATGAAAAAGCTACGGCCGCGAAAGCGATCTACGCCGAGGCTGAAAAAGCCAGCGGTGAAGAGCAAAAGGCCGAAAAAATCGCCGCCGCCATTGCAAAGCTCAGGGAAAATCTTGGCGTCGTTGTTGAAATTAAACAGAAATTGAAGAACATCGATTCGACGATCGGAAAAATTACCAAGGTAAAAACCTCAACAGACCGTGCCAACCGTGCAACCGCCGAGATCAAGGCGATCCGCAGCGAACAGGCGAGGATTGAATCGGATTTCAGCGCGCTGAAACCGGAAAACAGCGAAGATCTCAATAAACAGGCGCGTGAAATTGTCGGCCGCATCATTTCACTCTCGGGCCGTGCCGATCGCGCGCTGAAGCTCGTTAAAGGAAAATAAATTTCAGGCGATGGAAAATGTTGTGAGCATGCGCTGGCCGAAAGCGTGCCGGCTTGCGCGCATCGTCACGCGTTTTGCCGCTCTAGTGTCTGCCGCGGGGCTGCTCTATGCTGCGCCCGCAACGACGCAGGAGCCACGGAAGGCGGCCGCGCCCGTTGCCGGCCGCCGCAGCGGCATAGAAGCGGCGCGGGCAACGGCAGATTTTCGCACGATGCACTCCATTTTTGCGCAGGCGCATGCCTCGGCTTTTAAACAGGTAGGCGCTGGCAACTCACCGGATCTTTTTAAAGACGCCGGCACTGTTTCGATTCGCGATTTTGTGATCCGCGTGCTGAGGTATTACCGCGATCTCAAGGTCGACCACACAGGGTTAGGATTTTCCCCTGAACTGATCAATGAACTGGGTTTGCGAAATGCCATGTTTCCTTTTCCGCTCAAATTTTTCGGCGGCCGCGCCTATTTCGACTGCGAATACCACGACATACCGTTCGGTTCTGAACTGACACATATCAACGGCCGCGCGTTAACAGAAATACTGGCAGACATCGATAAAGTGTCTGCAACGCGCAATAAGGCCGGTAAATGGGACGATTACCGCCTCGAAGAAAATTTCTCGTTTCTCTATTATATGGCGCGGGGTGAAGAGAAGGAATGGAACATGGCCGTGTTGCCGCCCGGGGGCGGCAACTCCCGCACGATTGTATACCGGCTGCGCGACGGGGGAAATCCGCCGCAGGTCATGCGCCGTTCTGCGGCTTCGAGTCTTTACCAGCAGCCCATCACGACGCTGTTTAACCCACAGCTGAAGCTTGCGTACATTGCCATCAATTCATTCGTGCCCGCGGGAAACCAGCTCGACACGGTCGAGAGCTGGCACAATCACCTGAACCTGTTTCACCAGGAAGCCAAGGCGCGTAATCCCGAGAATCTAGTCATCGACCTGCGCATGAACCGTGGCGGCATCATGCTGTTTTCGGCGGTGGCCGCGCAGTGGTTTATTGAAGATGCGCTCGACGACAAGAGCACGAGCCGCGCGCGCACGCGGGTTTTACCTTACCGTGAACTCGTGCAGGCGATCAACGGCCAGGCGGCAAACGGCGTCGCTTTGGCTGAAGCGGAAAAACACCTGCAGACCTTTTTTGGCGATAAAATGCAGGATGGGTATTTTGACACGCGCCGGAGAGAAGCGCGCTTTTTGCAGCTGAAGCCGATACCCGTCGCGCACCGTTTTAAGCGCGTGTTTGTTTTAGTCGGGCCGGCGACCTATTCGTCGGCGGTAAACTTTGCGCGCTATCTCAAAATCGCTAATAAGAACGTAGTTTTGGTTGGTGAAGAGACCGGCAGCCCCGGCGACGGCCATTCGGCGGAAATTCTCGTTATGTATAAGTTGCCGGCAACGGGGTTGCTTTTCGAAATTCCATTGGTGCGCGTGCTGTTTGATCCGTTGGTGCCACAGCAGCCGGCGGGGCGGGGGCTCATGCCCGATCTTGCAGTCGGTGAAAACGCCGCCGATTTTGTCGCCGGACGTGACACGGTGCTCGAAGCCGTTGGAAAACAGATAAACCTGAAGTGAAAAAGATAATCCCTGCCTACTTTTGCCTGGCACTCAACCTCGCGCACTGTGCGAGCGACCCGATTCGCGACCGGCCAATTTCATTCTCCCCGTGGCGTGTGCAGGAAACCATAAAATACATCAATGAGCGCTACGACCGCAATATCACTTCGCTTGAAATGCTGCCTGTCATGGTGGTTGTCCATTACACGGCGATGGATTCGCTGGATGTATCGTTCGATTACCTGAACAAAGAGGAAATGGAATCGGGCAGGGGATTGCTCAAAAAGGCCGGCGGGGCCAACATTGCCGTACAGTTCCTCGTCGGGAAAAAAGGCGAGATCTACCGCCTCATGCCTGAGAACCACATTGGCAGGCACGTCATCGGTCTTAACCGGCATGCGATCGGAATCGAGAATGTCGGGGCCGGCGCCTCGTCGCTCACACCCGAGCAGTTGAAGGCAAATGAATACATCGTGCGTTCGCTGGTGAAAAAATTTCCCATACGGTACCTGATTGCGCATTCTGAATACCGCAGTTACGAAAATACACCGCTGTGGGAAGAGCGCGACAAAGCCTATCGCACAGAAAAATTCGACCCGGGTGAAAAATTTATGGCAGCGCTGCGCGCTTCGGTTGCAGACCTCGGCCTTAAAGCGGCCTATGACGGCGGTGAACTTCCCGACAGGCTCACCCATCTGCTCGCCGGTTACAACCGTTCGGGAGATTTCAACGGCAGCGCTCTGGTCTACCATCGCGGAAAAGTTATATTCAGAAAAGCGTATGGTGTCTCGGATATTGCCGCGAAGCAGGCGCTAACACCCGAGCATAAGATTTATCTCGCTTCGGCGGCAAAACCTCTGACCGCGGTTGCGGTCGCGGCGCTGGTTGAGGCAAAACGGCTCTCATACGAGGCGCCTGTGGAGAGTTTTTTTCCGGCGCTCAAAAAATTGCTTCAGGGGGTGCGCGTGAAGCACCTGCTTTCGCACACTTCGGGACTGGAAGACTATTACAAGTTGTGTACCGCGACACCGGGTTTCACCAACGCCGACGTTCTCGCGGCGCTCGCATTGCAAAGAAAACCGCTCGATAAGCCGGGAAAAAAATTCCATTACGCAAACACGAATTACGTGCTGCTTTCAGAGATTGTAGCCCAGGTAACCAAAAAACCGTTCCAGGACTTTCTGAGAGAAAATGTCTTTCGGCCAGCCGGAATGTTGCAAACCATTTTCAAGTCTGAACTGGCAGCTCAGCAGAATACGGTCGTCGCCCTCGGGAGCGACGGCAGGCCATTCGAGTACCCATTTCTCACCACAGGCCCCGGTGGCGTCTATTCGACCCTCGATGACGTGCTGCAATTTGACCGCGCGCTGTTTTCCGGAAAGCTTGTGCCACCCGGCATGCTGGCGCAGATGGTTGCCCCGCAGGCGCATGTCGAAGCGAAAAAGATCGATTATGGCCACGGCTTTTATACGCTTCCCGCGCGAAGAATCGCCTACCATGACGGCAATTTCAACGGCTACCATACGATGAACTGGCTGAGCCTGGGTGATGAGACCGCGGTGATTCTGCTCGCAAACCGGCCCACAAAGCGAATAAAAGAAATCACGTACGAAATTGACCGCATTCTGAACGGCCAGTCAGCAACCCCGTTGCGCTGAAAATTCTGGTCGAACTGTCCAATGTTTGTTATAATCTTTAGACAATGTTGGACTGGCTGCTTTCCCGCGGGTTTATGCCCGATTTTCTCATTCGGCGCGGTATTCGCGCACTAAACCGTAAACGACTGAAAGAAATCAGTGCCGACAACATTGAGCTTGCTCAGGCCAAAACCATGCAACTGGTTTCGTTGCTCAGAAAATCAGAAATCGCTGTTTTGACGGAAAAAGCCAACGAGCAGCACTATGAAATTCCGGCGTCTTTTTTTGCGCTGGTACTTGGCAAGCACCGCAAATACAGCAGCTGTTATTACCCGACTGGAAAAGAAGATCTCAGCACGGCCGAGCAGCTGATGCTGGAAGAAACCGTGTCGATGGCACGCCTTGCCGACGGCCAGCGCATTTTGGAGCTTGGCTGCGGCTGGGGTTCGCTCTCGCTGTACATGGCTCAAAGATTTCCTAAAGCGCAGATTACCGCTGTTTCGAATTCGGCGAGCCAGAAGCTTTACATCGACGCCGAAGCGGCAAAGCGTAAAATCCGCAACCTGAAAATCGTGACCGCGGACGTGAACCGTTTCAAACCCAAAGAAAAATTCGATCGCGTCGTTTCAGTCGAAATGTTCGAGCACATGCGTAACTATGACGAGCTCTTCGCGCGCGTGCGCAGCTGGCTTAAGCCCTCGGGAAAATTGTTCGTGCACATTTTCACGCACCGCATGTTCCCTTACCTTTTTGAAGATAAGGCGGCGGATGACTGGATGTCACGCTACTTTTTTTCAGGCGGCATCATGCCTTCAAACCACTTATTTGCCTATTTTGCTCAGGGGTTTCGCCTTGCAGAACAGAGGGTTTTCAGCGGCACACATTATCACCTCACTGCCGAGCACTGGTTGAAAAACATGGACCGGCATAAGAGCGAAGTGCGCGCAATTTTTGAAAATGTTTACGGAAGAGCGGAAACGTCGCGCTGGATCAATTACTGGCGCGTATTCTTTCTTGCTGTCTCTGAACTTTTCCGTACGCGCAGGGGACAGGAATGGAATGTATGCCACTACCTGTTTGAAAAAATATGAGATTAACCGCAAAAAAACTCAGCGAACTCACGTTGGTGCCGGCGGCAAATATCCGCAAGTGGCGTGAGCGCTATAACATCCTGGCCCCTGAACGCGGCGAGAACGGGTACCTGTATTATACGTCTGACGATTACCGCGTTGTGTTGAGTATTCGCAAACTGCTCGATGCCGGGCACAAACTTTCCGCGGTGATGCAGCGCGGGCGGGAACAGCTATTGTCGATTTCGCCAAAAAGCAATTACTCATCCGACGATCTCGAGACGCTCGAGCTGATTATTGAAGGCCATTTTGGCGAGCTCGGGCAGCGCATGGATAAGATTCTGCGTCTGCACAGCGTCGATCACCTGGTTCGCAAGAAGATCTGGCCGCTCACCGTGCAGGTTGGCGAAGCATGGGAATCGGGATTCATTACAGTAGCCACCGAGCACGCCTATTCGCGCTGGATGATGGGGTATATGTCGCACCTGGCGACGCAAATTAGCCGGCGGCAAAGTCCCGAGCGTCTGTTTGTCGCGTTTCCGGGTGACGATCATGAACTCGGTGCAATGATGCATTTTGTACTCGAGACAGAGGCCGGCCGCGGTGGCCGTTTCAGCGGGGCCCTGCCGATGGAAAAACTTTTTGAAGAATTGGGTCAGGGGGATTACGACGAGCTGCACGTGTCGGCGACGATACCCAAACCGCGCACAGAAATTGACAAATTTGTCTCGGCGGTTCACCGCAAGTTCCCCCGCATTAAAGTAAAGATAGGTGGCGCAGGGGTAAAATCCGGCGCGGGAGCTGTGGCGTGAAAAAACTGGCGATTGTTGGCAGCGGTGTTGCCGGCCTCGGGGCCGCATGGCTCCTGAGGGAAAAATTTGACATATCGGTTTTTGAAGCCGGCGACTATGCGGGCGGGCATACGCACACCGTGGATGTGCAGCTGCCTGAAGGTGGCATGCAGCCCGTAGACACAGGCTTCATTGTTTTTAACGAGCATACATACCCAAATCTGCTGAATCTGTTCCGTGGTCTCGGTGTGCCTTACGCCGACAGCCAGATGTCCTTTGCGCACTACAATACCCGCACCGGCCTGCAATGGTGTTCGCAGGGATTAGGGGGATTATTCGCGCAACGGAAAAATATTTTTTCACCGCAGTATATCCGCTTTTTGCTCGAAGCGAACCGCTTCAACAGCCTTTTGCCCAAAGACCTCGAAAGAAACCGCGCTTCTGGCTCATTCGGCGATTATTTGAAACGCAACGGCTTTAGCGACTTTTTCGTGCAGAACTACATTGTGCCGATGACCGCCGCGGTGTGGTCGACACCGCCCGAGCGCATGCTGGCTTTCCCTGCACGCACCTTTGCACGGTTTTTTGTGAACCACGGTTTTCTGAGCCTCTACAGCGGACTGCAATGGAAATACGTGGTGGGTGGCAGCCGGACGTACGTGGAAAAAATTCTTTCGACGTTCGGTGGAAAGCTGTACCTGAAGAGCCCGGTTTCGGCTGTCGATGAAGCGGCCGACGGCGTCTATGTCACAGCCAAAGGCCAGCGGCAAAAATTTGACCTTTGCCTGATTGCCACGCATGCGGACACAACGCTGAAGGTATGGCAGAGCGCGCCGGAGAATGCGCGCCGCCTTTTGAAGCCCTTTAAGTATGAAAAAAATACGGCGGTGCTGCATAGCGATGCGGCCGTAATGCCGCCGGTCAAGCGCACCTGGTCTGCGTGGAATTTCAAATTAGGCAGCGGCACGGGAGGTGAAACGCGGTCGACTGTCGTCTATTACATGAATCTGCTGCAGAATATCCAGGGCAGTGTCCCTTATTTTGTCTCGCTGAACGATTTCCAGGCGATTGCACCGGAAAAAATCCATGGCACGTATGAATACGATCATCCGCTCTTCGACGAGCAGACAGAGGTAGCGCAGCAGCACCTGCCCTCGCTGAACGAAACCGGCAAGGTTTTTCTGAGCGGCAGTTATTTCCGCTATGGTTTTCATGAAGATGCCTATATGTCTGCCGTGCAGGCCACCGAAGCAATCACGCGGAGAATGCTGTGATGGAAGAGCGTCTCTATGAAGTGGATATCTGGCACGAGCGCAGCCGTCCCGTGAAGCAGACCTTTGCGCTGAAAGGCTACATGCTGTGCGTCAATCTTTCGCGCTTCGCCGGCAGCGGCACTCCGCATCGGCTTTTAGGCTTCGACCGGCGGCGCCTGCACAATTTTCGTCGCCGGGATTTTTCCCTTATCGCCGACACCCGGCAGGGCGCAACCCATGCTGCGCTCGAATACCTGGTGCAGCATTCAGGGTTAAAGGCCGATAGCGTCTACCTGCTCGCGAACCCAGCCATTTGCGGCTATGTGTTTAATCCAGTGAGTTTTTTCTTCTGCTACCTGCAGGGTGCGCACGTCGCGACGATT
>JAXMHE010000020.1:0-70123 GCA_046346945.1 Turneriella sp. | reverse complement strand
ATTTATGGATGAATTTAACCAGGCACGGGGAAGGCAGCAAAACCAGGCGCTGCATACCGCGCACCGCGAAACACAGGAGCACCAGGCATGAACTACCCGATCAAAGTAAAGAAGGTTTTTACCCGTATTCGTTACCAGGCGCACGATGTGTGGCAGAACCTGAAGGCGCTGAAAAAAAATATCTCCTGCCTGGTGCGCAATATCGATGATGTGGGTATGTGCGTGATGCGCAGCCGGCAGTTGTTACAGGGGATAGAGGCCCGTAATGCCAGCGGCTTGGGAGGGCATCCGTGCCCGCCGCCTGGCCAGAATGCCTCGTGCATATTGGGGGAGTAGAAAAATGAACCAGAAACGCTTTGTTTTATTCTTATTATTGCTGATTCTCGTCTTCACGGGAGGCATATTCTACGCGCTCGATGCCACCGGCATCGTGCGCGCGGCGGATATTCTGCCTTTCCTGGCGCCAAAAAACCCGTTGCGCATTGAAGACAAAGATTTCCCGACCGAAGTCGAGAAGGTCGAATTCCAGAAGTGGGAGCAGCGGCTGATTGAACGCGAAGAGCTGCTCGCGAAACGCGAGGGGGAAATCAAAGGCCGTGAAACCGGCAGCGAAGACATCAAGCGCGAGCTCGACGAGATGCGTAAGGCGCTGAAGGCCGAAAAAGAGAAATTTATCGCCGCGCAGAAAGAGTGGGAAGACCGACAGAAAAAGGTGAAAGACCTCGCCGAAAAGGTGCGCAACATGCCGCCGGTTAAGGCGCAGGAAATGATGCAGAGCTGGCGCGATTTTGATATCATCGACGTGATGCGCCAGATGGATAAAGACGCTGAGGTAGAAGGCACGTCGTCTATTGTGCCATACCTTCTGACGCTGTTTCAACCCGATCGCCGGGCAGAGATCACGCGCAAGATGATGCTGCCCGCCTTAACGCGCGCCGATGCGGCCGAAGATGACGACGAAGCGACTGACAAGCCCTGAGGTATCGCTCAGGGCTGGCATTTTTGAAACGGCGCTACGTAGTCTGAATATTTTCCCGTCTGGTGATTCTTGCCGTGCATCGGAATTGACAGCCCTTTTTTATCAAGACGCCACATGATCAGATCGCTGTCCCGGGGCATCGGATAAGGAGCTTTACCCTTGAATTTTATCGTAAGTACGGTACCCGTCTTAGTGCCGACGAAGCGCGCGGCACGGACGTTGTTTTCATCTTCATAGTCGGCACTCGTGTACGAGCCGCCGTTGATACGGTTAGCCTCTACGGTAAAACGGATTGTGTCTTTTGACTTAAGTCCGGCATTCTCAAAGCAAAATTTGTCCTTTGCCATCAGGGGCAAGGCAGCAGAGCAAAGTGTCGCAGTGAAGAGGAGCAGAGGTTTCATGGCGGCTCTTCTTTAAATCCGATCACGCTGCCAAGTCGAAGCAGGATTCAGGTTGTGTTTTGGCTCAATTAATCCCGGCTGCCGGAGGATGTGACAGGTGTTGCTGACAAAAAATACAAAAGTACTTGCTTGGTAAGTAAGTACTTACTTAATTGTGTTTGTGGCCTCCCCCAAGAAATCACGCAAGACCAAAGAGGCGAAAGACAGCTGGGCCGAGCTCGACACAGCCATGGCCACGATGCCAGAGGGTCAGCGCAAAATCTTTGAGGCCGCGGTGGACGAATTCGCCGAACAGGGCTTTGCCGGCTCTTCGACCCTGGCGATAGCCGAACGCGCGGGTGTCTCAGAAGGGCTGATTTTCAAATACTTCAAGAGCAAAGCCGCGCTCCTGCGGCAGGTGGTCTTTCCTGTCCTGGCGACGGCGATCATGCCCTTGGCGATCCGCGGCGTCAAAACTGTCACAGACGTCCAGCATGAATCCTTTGGCGAATTTCTCGCCGCTTTGATTCGCGAGCGTCTCGACTTCGCGCGCCGGCACAAAAAGCACCTGCGGATTCTGCTGCAAGAGCTGCCACTCAATGAAGAGCTGCGCAACCGCATGGTGAAGGGACTACAAACGCAACTTCTGCCGGTCATCAGCCAGAAGATTGCCCACTACCAGAAGCTGGGTAAACTCAGGCAGATGCCAGTCGACCAGATGCTCAGCTATCTTGTACCGCAGGTCATGGGGTTTGTACTGAGCCGCGCGGTCTTTGCTTTTGAGTTCGCTGCAAATGAAGAGCAGGATATCAAAACGCTCATTGAGGTTATGCTGCACGGTGTCGCTATACCGGAGCAGCATCTTAAAAAGGAGAAAAAATGACAACCACACAAACTCCCGAACGGGGTACCAAGCCGGTGCTGCGCTACATTCTCGCGGCGGCGGCGCTCATTTTCGGCGTGGCGACCATCAAGGCCGGTGGCGACGTGCTCTTTTTCAGTGCTCAGGCACGCAATGCTGCCGGCAGCTACGTGCCGTTTGTGCTCTGGGCCAATTTCATCGGCGGATTTCTCTACGTTATGGCAGGGCTTTTTATTTTGCTGAATTCGACCCAGGCTTTACGGCTATCGGTCATTATCGCCGCGATGACTTTCACAGTCCTGATCGCGTTCCTCATCCACATCGCGGTGGGTGGCACCTATGAAACGCGCACGCTTGCGGCGATGGTATTCAGAAGCGTGGTATGGGTGGCGATTGTCTTGATCTTAAGATCGAAAAAAAATATCGGAGAAAAAAAATGAGTACAAAACTTATCACTGTCTCAATGGTTTTGGCCGCAGCAGCGTTCGGTTGCCATAAAGAGGGTGCGCACCACCATCACGACGAACATGCCGCCGCACCGGTGGCTAAACCCGCGAAAAAATTCACGACCGACGACAATCTTCGCGTGCGTATGACCACGGTACTGAACACGATGAAGGCAATGCACAATGCCGGCGCGAAGATAAACCTGCCTGAAACGGGGGCGAAAATCGAAGCCACCGTTCAGGATATTTTTAAGAGCTGCAAACTCGAACCCGCCGCCGATGCAGCAATCCACCCGATCCTGGCCGAACTATTGAAGGGAGCAGACCTCTTCAAGAAAGGCAATGAAAAAGAAGGGCATGTAATTATCCATAACGCACTGCTGCGTTACGAAGATTTCTTCGATCACCCGGGCTGGAACCACCCGAAATAGTCAGGCGCAGCTTTTACAAAACGTGGTATAAGGCAGTAACTGCAGGCGCTCTGTGCTGATAGACGCGCCGCATTTGCTGCACACATGGTACTGGCCCTGCGCAAGGCGCTGCAGAGCATGCTCGATCTGCGCGAGCTCTGAGCGCCCCTGCGCATCGAGACCGTCAAGTACCGCGTCGTTCTCTTTTTCAACGACGGCCTCTTCGCTGTCCTGATTGAGCGCTTCGCCATCACGGCGTATATGCCCCTCGATGCGGCTGACACGCGCGAGCAGGTCTTTGCGCATATTCTCTAGATTGGCCTTAGCGGCTGAAGTGTCCATAACTGAACATCTGTGGGGGTGTTATGACGTAAAGAAAAATGGATGAATCAGTCCTTTATTTCCGGGGCGGTGGATGAGCCCGGCCGCAATCTCATATGACAACGTGTGATTTTGCAGCGGAAGTTGACGTCTGGTCTAAGGAACAATCCGGCTACGCCATGCGCTTATCGATGATGCTGATCTTATTGGGAATCACACGCTGTAGTAGCTGGGGTAATTTCTGGCAGCAGGAAACTCCTGCCGCGCTGACTTATTCGATGTTATCGAATCAATCGATTGCCATGTCGCCGCTTTTCCCGACGCTCACAACACCGCTCAGTTACCAGTTGGTATCTGGCGGTGGCACACTCGATGCCAGTAGCGGCGTCTATTCACCCGGCGCATTTACCGGCACCAGCACAGTAAGGGCCACCGATGCCGCCGCGAGAACGGCGACGGGCACGGTGATCGTGACGACATATTCTGCCATGACACTCGCAGAGCCCGGTCTCGTATTTTATTTTCGCATGGGCGAAGCCTCGGGGAATATCTCGAACAGCGTGGTCGCCGACACGGCCACCGCGGGCGGTTCGACGATTACGTACTCTCAGGCAGGTGCGATTACCGGCGATGCCAACACGGCCATTGCAGTCAATGGCGGCTATTTCACGACAACTGCTTCGGTCAATCTGTCAGGCCAGAATGTTTCAGTGGACGTTTGGGTGAAGCGCCAGGTGACCGGTGCGTTCCACACCGTATTCAGCCATGGAACGAATACGACGGGCAACGGTATGCACCTGGCAATCAGCAATACGAATGTTTTGCGCTACAGCCTCTATGGCGTCGATCTGGATTCGCCGACTGCATCGGAGACCGATATCACAGCATACCACCATTACGTGGTCACTTATGAGGCCGCGGCTACAAAGCGCACGATATATAAAGACGGGGTAGAAATTACTTCTGTGAATAGTCCCGCATACGGCTATGCTTCGCCGTCGAGCTTTCGTTTCGGGGACTATATCTGGTCTGCCGGCGGGGGGCCGCTGAATGGTGTGATCGATGAAATGACTATCTATGTCGGCTCGGTGCTGACCCCGGCGCAGGTTTTACGGCATTACCGTGCCGGCAAAGGCATGCTATTTAATTAGTTTGCCGATGCGGTAGCGTTCGAGCAATCGCTCCGCTTTGCGCGAATGCGGTTTGCCTGTTTCCGGTTTTTCTTTCCAACCGGCGCTGCTGTCGCTGCCACAGTGCTTCCTGATATCGTAGTCGTGCCTGCGGTGGCGCGCTACATATTCTGTGACGTCATAGACCGTGTCTTCAATAATCATCCAGCAGTCGGATGGTTTTTTGTGCCGTGCGACTTCGGCCGCAGTGTAGCTTTTTTCCGCCGCGGTGAGAGACGAGATTATTGCGGCGAACAGCAGGTATTTTACCATGGTAGAAACTCCTCGGTTTCGATATTCGGGGCGTCAACTCCGGCATGCTTCAGCGTACGGCGGATGTAACGCATAAACCGCGGCGGCCCGCAGACAATAAATTGCGCGCCCAGGTTCTCTCGCGCCGCCGATAACACTGCGCTGAGGTCGGGCAGGGTGTGCGCAGGTGTATGCACGCTGGTTTCCGTAAATGCTGCGGGCATGTTGCCCGCATACGATTTGAGCGACAGCTTCTGTTCTTCACGCTCGATGAAGTGAAACAGCGAAACGCGGCCATGTGTATAATGCGCAAGGCAGGCGGCATAACCGGCAAAAGGGGCGATGCCGATACCGCCGGCGATCCAGATTTGTTGGCGCGAAAAATCCGGCGTGAATTCGCGGAATGGCCCTCTGATGAGCACTAGATCCGCCCTGTGCAAATCGCCGATTTTCCTGGTATCAGCCCCGAGACCTTTAATGAGCAGGCGCAGGTCGTCTTCATAGCGGCACGAGGCAACGGAAAAGGGATGCCACTGCCTGGAGAAGCCCTGGCCTTCAAAGCGCAGGTAGACAATACTGCCCGCGGGGTACTGAAGATTTTTCTGCGCACCTGTGGGAGCCAGATGGAGTTCTGAAATACCCGCGGCGACGGGCTGGTTCTTCTGCACCCTGAAGCGCGACGCATGCGCTGCCGAGAGCCGGTCGAAAAGAGCGCGAAAGATACTCAATATGAGAATTGCGAAAAGCGAAAGCAGAAGAGCAAAATCTACGAAACGCGTGCGTGAATAACTCAGAGCGTGCAGCGCGACGGCCACAAATGCCGGCAGCGACAGCAGGTGCAGCAGGTACCAGTGTTTCCAGGCGAGGCGCGGTAGCCACGAGCTCATAATAACGACCGCAAAAAGTAAAAGAGCGATCCAGCCGGCGACGGTGGGCAGATCAGAGAGCGTAAAATAGAGCGACAGAGAATCGGGCCAGTCGCGCCAGAATGCGAGTGCGGTGTGCACAAGCATGAGAGCCCAGGCGAGAAGTGCCAGCAGGTGGTGCAGGCGAAACTGTTTCGCGAGCGCCACCAGGCGCTGGTTAATCAACCGGCTTTTGAGCGCGAGCAGGGTGACTGCAGTCAGCGTAATCATCATTGCAATGGCCAGCGCGCGGTCAAAATTCATGATTTACCTTCTTTGGACTTCTATTGAGCAAGATGCGCGCCGGGGTATGCCGCCGACTGCGAACTGGGTTTACACTCGTAACCGGGCAAGGGCCCATGGCCATCGTGAATGCGGTTACAAGGGTATGCTGTCTCTTTTTGTGCTGCATGAGCGCCCTGTTCGCAGAGACCAATGCGTATCTTGGTGTCAATGCATACGCAAGCCAGTGGCAGATGGGGTTTGCCTCAGGAAAGCCCATCAACTTTGCCGGCAGCCAGTACGCCACCAACCGCGCAACTCCACTCATCTTTATGGCAGGCATGTCGTTCAGCCTGGTGCATAATAAAATCTGGGCAGTGACTTACCAGGCTGAAATCGGCACAGCCAGCGCGGCCATCAATTATTCTTCGGCCGAGGTGTCGGCGGAGTTCAAAGCGACCCCGTCCATTTTACGCACCGATCACAGCCTTGCGCTCACGCGCGCCCTGGGTGCAAGCGGCTTCAGTCTTTATGCGGGCGCGAAGCTGCAATACTATGGCTATCGCGAACCGGGCGGTTCATTTACAAATACGGGGATGTCGCAGCAGGCAACGTACAATGAAAATAAGCGCCTCATGAATTTCGGCCCTGCGCTGGGCCTGACGTATATGTTCCGCGTGGCACTGCGGTCGTATATCGCGCTGCAGGCCGGTTGGATTTATTTTTTCGGGAAATATGACGATGACATCAGTCTCGTTTTTCTCGGCAACAGCGTGGGTGTCAGCCAGGCTGAAAAATATCAGGGTCTGGGTGGCAGCGCATTAGTTTCCTTTGTCTCTCCTCTGACCGACCGGCTGCTGCTGCAGATTGCGCTGCGCGGGCAATATTACATCACCCGGTCGACCGAAGCGCAGCTGACCAATATTACCGCAACCGGTAAAAGACAGGTAACCGATATTTCAGGCTCGGCGCTCATGGACAATGTGCAGGATTTACTGTTCGGGGCGCAAATTGCCGCGATCTACAGGTTGTTTTGAGCGCTTTTGCCTGCCGGTTTATGGGTTCGTTAGAGCCCTTTCTCCACCTTCAGAATATGTGCCGTGGTTTTCAGCACCGCATCGGGGTTCAGCGAAATGCTGTTGATACCCTCGCGCACGAGAAATTCCGCAAATTCGGGGTAGTCGCTCGGCGCCTGGCCGCAGATGCCGATCTTGCGGTTGTTCGCACGCGCGGCCTTGATCACATTCGCAATCATGGTTTTGACGGCCGGGTTGCGTTCGTCAAAGATCGGTGCCACGATCTCGGAATCACGGTCGATGCCCAGTATGAGCTGCGTCAGGTCGTTCGAGCCGATCGAGAAACCGTCGAACACCTTCGAGAACTCATCGGCGAGAATGACGTTCGAGGGAATCTCGCACATGACATAGATCTCGAGCGCATTTTCACCGCGCTTCAAGCCATGTTTTTCCATTTCAGCAACGACTTTTTTGCCTTCTTCGACTGTGCGGCAGAAGGGGATCATCAGCTTCACGTTGGTGAGGCCCATCTCTTCGCGCACCTTTTTCATCGCCCTGCATTCGAGCGCAAAACCGTCGCGGTATTTTTCGTGGTAATAGCGCGAGGCGCCGCGAAAGCCGATCATCGGGTTTTCTTCGGTGGGTTCGTACTGAGCGCCGCCGATCAGGTTCGCGTATTCGTTGGATTTAAAGTCGCTCATGCGCACGATTACGTCGTTGGGGTAGAACGCCGCACCGATCATCGCGACGCCCTGCGCGAGACGGTCGATGAAGTAGGCGGTTTTGTCTGTGTACCCGACCGTCAAAAGGTCGATCGTGTCTTTCAGGTTGCGGTCTTCGAGTTTGTTGTAGTTGAGGAGAGCGAGCGGGTGTACGCGAATGAAGCTGTTGATAATGAACTCCATACGCGCGAGTCCGACACCGTCGTTGGGTATCTGGCTTGTGCGGAACGCTTCTTCGGGGTTAGCGACGTTGATCATGATTTTGGTTTTGGGCCGCTGATTCGACGAAAAATCCAGGGTGGATTTCTCAAACTTGAGCGCGCCGGCATAGATATGGCCGGTGTCGCCCTCGGCGCAGCTGACGGTCACGGTTTCCCCGTCTTTTAAGAGTTCGGTGCCGTTGAGAGTTCCGACGACCGCGGGCACACCCAGCTCGCGGCTGATTATCGCCGCATGGCAGGTTCGGCCGCCGCGGTTGGTGACGATCGCCGCGGCCTTCTTCATCGCGGGCTCCCAGTCGGGGTCGGTACGGTCGGTAACCAATATGTCGCCATCTTTCACGAGCGAGAGGTTCGCTGCAGATTTCACGACACGCACCACGCCTGAGGCGATTTTCTCGCCGACGCTGCGGCCTGACACGAGTACCTTGCCTTTGTCCTGCAGCTTAAAGACTTCGAGGTGCGTGAAGTCGCGCTGCGACTGCACGGTTTCAGGCCGCGCCTGCACGATGAAGAGTTCGCCGGTTTTTCCGTCTTTCGCCCATTCCATGTCCATCGGGCAGAACGAACTTTTTCTTGGTGTAGTGCTCTTCAATCGTGCACGCCCAGCGTGCGAGCGTCAGAATGTCTTCGTCGCCGATACAGAACGCCGCGCGGTCGGCATCGGACACTGGCACATTCTTCACCATCTTGCCGCCGCCCGAATCATAGACCATCTTGAATTCTTTGCTGCCCGTCTTTTTTTCGAGAATCGGTTTAAAGCCTTTGAGCAGGGTGGGTTTGAAGACATAGAACTCGTCGGGGTTGACAGCGCCCTGCACGACGTTTTCTCCGAGACCATACGCGGCATTGATCAGTACCGCGTCTTTGAAACCGCTTTCGGTATCGATCGAGAACATGACCCCCGAAGCCGCGAGGTCTGAGCGCACCATGCGCTGCACGCCAATCGAGAGTGCCACCTGGAAATGGTCAAATCCCTGATCCTGGCGGTATGAGATTGCACGGTCGGTAAAGAGCGAGGCAAAACACCGACGGCAGGTGTCGATCAGCTGCGGTTCGCCGTGCACGTTGAGAAAAGTTTCCTGTTGGCCGGCAAAACTCGCGTTCGGCAAATCTTCTGCCGTGGCGCTCGAGCGCACTGCAACATCCACACCACCGGCAATGCCGCCCGAGAGGTTTGCATAAGCTTTGAGGATTTCTTCTTTAATACCTGCCGGTATCTCCTGTTTGAGAATCGCCTCGCGCGCGGCGCGGTTCCACACTGCTGCAGGCTCTCGGCGTTCTGCGTGTTCATGCCCTTGAGAATAGCCCGGATTTCATTGTCGAGACCGGTCTGTTTGAAGAACTCACGAAATGCTTCGGCGGTGACAGCAAAGCCGTCGGGCACTCGCACTCCCTTTGCCTTGAGCTCGCGAAACATCTCGCCGAGTGAGGCATTTTTGCCGCCCACCATGCCTACGTCTTCTATGTGTATTTCACTGAACGGAATTATCCATTTTGCCATAAGTTACCTCTTTAGATCGAATGCCAGAATAACCTGCCGCTCAGACTTCGGCTCCGGCCTTTGCGCCGTCAAGAACTGCACCCTGTATGTACCGGGGGGTACCACCCATCGCGTCGCCGATCACCACAGGCTGGATTTTCAAATTGCCAAAGCGGGTATCGAGGTGGTCATTGCGTTCATATGCAGGCATGACCATTACGGTTTCGGCCGCGACGGTTTGCGTTTTGCCATCCGCACCGGTGATTTCCACGCCGGCGCCAGTGATGCGGTTGATCTTCACACCGACGTGCAAAGGCACATTCTTCGCGGCAAGCCAGGGCATCAGGCGTACGAGCCACACCAGTGGCAGGCCCGCGCCCAGCTGTGTGGAAGTTTCGATCACCGAAACCTTGCGGCCGCGCTTGATGAGAAACTCCGCTGCCTCGAGGCCTGCGAGATCGCCGCCGATAATCGCGACGCTGTCTTTGACTGGCAGGTAAACCTTACTCAGCGCCGACATCATCTTTGAACCGACGAGGTGCAGAAATGGCTGCGCGGATTTTTTGAGGTGCTCGGTAGTGATCACGTGAGCGCTGTCTATACCCTCAAGTTTTGGCAATACCGGCTTACCGCCGGTGGCGAGAATTAATGCATCGGGTTCGAGCAGGTTTACGAGCTCTGCATCGACGTCGCGGCCGAGGTGCAGTTCGACGCCGAGGCGCTTGAATTCGTGGCGGTACCAGGGCACCATGCGCATCAAGTTGTCGGCTACACCCGCACCCTTGATAAAAGACGCCATCGGCACAAGACCACCCAGGTCTGGCGATTTATCATAGAGCATCACATGGTGGCCGCGTTCGGCAGCCACGCGCGCAGCTTCCATGCCGGCCGGGCCTGCGCCGACAATCATGACTGTCTTCTGTTTTGCTGCGGGCACGATCTTCAGCATCGCTTCATTACCCATAAACGGATTAATGCGGCAGCGCGCCGGTTGTGCCAATAGAATATCCGACAGACACACATTACATCTGAGGCATGGCCGAATTTCGTCTTCGCGGCCGGCGGCGAGTTTGAGCGGCATTTCCGGGTCGGCCATCAGTCGCCGCCCGAAACAGATGAAATCCGCCTGACCTTCTTTGAGCACTTTTTCAGCCGCTTCGGGGTCGAGATAACCGACGGCAGAGATGGGAATCTTCACCGCCTTCTTAATGGCCTCGGTCTCGGGCACGAGTGCGCCATGCGGAATGCGGTCGGCAAATTCTTTCACTTCAGGTGGCACCTCGGGGTAGGTGACGAGCTCGGGCAGTGCGCAGAGCGCAAACGCGCCGTAGCCATAGGCGCTCACCTGCAGATAGTCGGCGCCATTCGCTTCAAAAATTTTCGCGAACTCGACAGCTTCGGCGTTGGTGGTGCCAAGTTCATGGCCCCATTCTTTGTTGCTCATGCGAATGCCGATGATAAAATCGCTGCCGCAGAGTTCGCGCGTGCGACGCAGCATCTCACGCGCAAAGCGCGAACGGGTTTCGAGAGAAGCCGCGCCATATTCGTCTGTGCGCTTATTCTGCACGCGCGATAAAAACGCATTGCCGAGCGCATAGTGAGCCATGTGTAGCTCGACGCCGTCGAAACCAGACTTCTTTACGCGTAGTGCTGCCTGCGCAAATTTTTCAACCAGCGCGATTATCTCTTCTTTTGTCAGTTCATGCGCGACCGCAAACACCGGTTCAGCTGTTGGTTCGAGGCGAGAGGGGGCAACCGGTTCACCGCCGACGAGTGGGTTGTGCGCGGGGCCCGCATGCGTGATCTGCACAATTGCGCGTGCGTCATGGCTGCGTATTGCCTGCGCGAGCTTTGTGAGGCCCGGAATAAACTTGTCGTCGTCGAGGCGAATGTGCGGCATCGCACTCGCACCCTGTGGGTATTCGCAGATACTTTCTTCGACGGTGACGAGACCCACGCCGCCCTTCGCAATCGTTTCATAGAATGCGATGGCCTTTTCACCGACAGTACCATCGGCTTCGGCGTACACCAGCCACTGCGCCGGTTTGACCATGCGGTTCTTGAGTTTCAGATGGCGGATTGTCGTCGGTTCGAGCAGGTGTTTGTATTTGGACATGGAGCACTCCTTTCACGATTTAAAGATCTGGTAATTCAGTATGAACGATGCCATATTCATCGGCAAGCGAAATGGCGTGGGGGGTATATGATTTGTTACAACTTGCTGACGCTCACAGCGACCCGCTTGACGCACTCCAGATTCATGAGGTTATGTGTCGATGCTCGATAACGCCACGGTCGAAAAACTGATCGCCCGGTATAACTCACCTGTTCCCCGCTATACGTCTTATCCGACAGCGCTCGAGTTTGCGCCGCTCGCCGATTCGGCGCTCTTAGACAGCTACCGCCAGTGCGAGCCGGGCCGGCCGGTTTCTGTTTATATTCACCTGCCGTTCTGCGAAAACCTGTGCCTCTATTGTGGGTGCAATGTTCTGCTCTCGCGTAAAATTGAGGTGCTCGACGAATACATCCCCCTTCTGCTCGCCGAAATCAAGGCGAAGACCGACATCATGGAGTTCAGGCCTAAGGTCAGCCAGCTGCACTTTGGCGGCGGCACACCGAACTACCTGCGGCTCAGCGATTGGGATGTTTTGTTTGCCGGTTTACGCCAACATTTTGAATTCACGCCTGATGCCGAAATTTCGGTTGAGCTCGACCCCGCAGTTTTGACTGACGGTTACCTGCCGCATCTGAAACAGCTGGGCTTTAACCGCGTCAGCTATGGCGTGCAGGATGTCACACCCAAGGTGCTCGAAGCAGTCAACCGCCCGCAGGATGTCGGCCGTATCAAAGACATCGTTGCAGAAAGCAGGGCGCTTGGCTATTCTTCGGTGAATATCGACCTTATTTATGGCCTGCCACACCAGACGAACGAAAGCTACAAGGCTAACCTCGACTTTATCGGCGAACTGAAACCCGAGCGCATTGCGCTTTTCAGCTATGCTCATGTGCCGTGGCTCAAGCACCACCAGCGTCGCATGGACGCTGCGGCACTCACGGAGCCCACCGAAAAGCTGAGGATCTACCTCTCGGCGCGCACACATTTTTCCTCATTGGGTTATGAACAGATTGGTATGGATCACTTCGGCCTGCCGGGCGATAATCTCTCCGCAGCGTTCAAAAACAAAACGCTGCACCGCAATTTCATGGGCTATACCACGCAGAAGACGCTCGACATGCTTGCTTTTGGTACCAGTGCCATCGGCTTTGTTTCGGGTGTCTATATGCAGAACCACCTGAAATTGTCGGGCTACCGCAATGCCATTGAAACCGGCAAAGGCTGGTTCGAAAAAGGTTTTATCATGTCTGCTGAGGATAAGCTGCGTCTCGAAGTTATTACCTCGCTGATGGCGAATTTTTCCGTGAAGTTTGCGCAAATCGAAAAAGAGTACGGCGTGAAGTTTGCAGAGCACTTTGCGCCCGAGCTCGAGCGCCTCAAAGAATTCGCCGCCGACGGCCACGGTGTGCTCGACGGGCAGGGCTTCACCACGACCGAAACCGGCAGTTTTATTATCCGCCATATCGCGGCGGTGTTCGACGCTTGCCGCAAGGGTTCGGAGCAGAAAGCGTTTTCGAAAGCGATCTAACCAAAGGTTAGTCGCGGCGCCTGTGGCCAAAGCGATTTGACCTTCAGTCAAATCGCGGGGGCGATTTAGGCCGCTAAACGGGCCTTGCAGCCGAGCAGAATTTTCTCCGCCTGAGCGTAGTTGCCCTGCGAGATGTGCGCGAGTGCAAGATCCATTGCATGCCGGATGTTTTCGTGTGGGCCTGCTGCTGCCGGCGCTTCGGGCGCGCGCGCGATAAAATCGAGCACCGATTTTCGACTGCCAAATTTCTCGGCGATCATGCTGTCAAAATCGGGCAGTTGCGGCACACCACTGCGCTGGCGCAGAAATTTCACCACGCGTTCGGCCTCGTCAGTGAGACCGAGTTTTACGAGTGCAGTACAGACCTGCGTCAGTGTCTTTTCGTCGAGTTTTTCGCGCTCTGTGGGGGTGAGTGCCATAAAATAATCGCGTACCAGAGCGGCGCGGCCCAGGCGATGCGCACATTCGACGGCGAGTGCAACGGCTTCGCTGTCGCGGTTATCCGCCGTCGATGATTGCAGGTAACCCGAGTAATATTCGAGCGATTTTCCCGCCATGCCACGGCGTACATAGTAGGTTGATGCGTATTTCCATAGCTGCGGGTCGCGCGAGGCAGGCAGGCTGGTCTCGAGCAGGCGCTCGATTTTGGCGTGCGCGCCGGCGGCTTCAAGGTCTTGCAGGGACAGTATATCCATGCTTAAATATCGGTTTTTGCCGGTAAGGCATGAATGAATTCATCGGTTGGAGGCTTTATGGCAAAACCGTAATACTATTGACCGGCCAATGTGACATAATATATGAGGCTCGCAAATGATCCGCATTTTGGATGTGCATATTGATTATTTTCAGGAGAGCCAGTCTTTCGGCTCGAAGAGCGTGGGCGCGGTCGTGCACGCTCTGAAGGGGGTGACGCTCGACATCAATACCAATGACTACGTGGCAATCATTGGTCCCTCGGGCAGTGGCAAAAGCACACTCATCACTGCGGTCGCCGGTCTGATCGGTGTGGTGAAAGGCGACGGCTACGCAGATAAATACAAAATCACGCGCGCGCGCTGGCCGTCAGGCGAAAATCCGCGCCGCTACTGGTATTATTTTCCACTCTCGTGATGTTGGGGCAATACGCTGAAGAAAATCTGCGCTTTGCATATGTTGCGGCGCATGGCAGAATCGACGACGCCTACGCAGCGCGGCTCAAATACCTCGCAGATAAACTCGACATGCATGCGCTGCTTGCCGCATACCCTACCAAACTTTCGGGCGGGCAGTTGCAGAAGACCGCGATTGCGCGCGCACGATCAAAGATTCTGGCCATTCTGGCGGACGAACCCTCGGGTGATCTTGACCCTGAGTCTGTGTCGCGCGTGAAAAAACTCCTGCGCGAAGAACACGAGCGTGGCAAAGGAATTCTTTTGGTGACGCACGATCACAAGCTTGCTTCAGATGCCAAGTCGGTGTTCGAAATGCGTGACGGCACAATCAGCTCGCTCATCAAGTAAGCGTGCTGGTTCTTTTCCAGGAAGGTATACCCAATATTTTTATTCCCGAACTGACGCGGCGCGGTATGCGCGTGGTGCGCTTTCCCACTGCGCCTGCGATGGCTGAAGCTGTCTTTCAGCAGAACAGCGGCGCAGAGGCGATCTTCTTTCGCGCTAACTTTTCGTTCGGCGCAGGGGTGCTGGCATTGTTGCCCAAACTAACTCTGGCAGCGCTGGTTTCCACCGGCACCGACAATGTCGATCAGGCCGCGATCAAGCGTTCGGGGCGTACACCACGACCGCCGAAGGTGCCAATGCGCAGGCGGTATTCGACTATGCGCGCCGTGCGCGCGCGCGGGGGTGCGCGCGCTGCCGCAAGCGCCGCCGCGCGCTGGGCTGGCTACGGCTACGCCAGCGTGGATACAGGCTCTGCTTTTGGGCGGTTTCGAACCGGCAAAACACAGCGTTGGTGTTGTCGGCGCTGGCCGCATCGGCAGCCGCCTGCTGCGCTTCTTTGCGAGTGTCGTGCGCACAGCTACGATCCGCCTTAACCCGCTGGGTTTCGCCCGATGTGCTGCAGTGCGATTTTGTCACGCTTCACATACACCCTACCATTACCTGAGGTGCGCTTGCGATCAACGGTCGTCGTCGGCGACAGCCGACGTGGATATCTTTGCCGCCGTTGTCGCCGAAACCAACCATGCGACCGCGCAGGCATGCTCAATGCGGATATGGTTTTTCCGGCAGGCACGGCATGGCCTCAAAATTATCCAGCCAGCGGCATCTGGGATCGCCCGTTCTACGATGATTTCAAAGCGCAGCCGTGTGGCTTTTGGCGCAGGATGTATACCCCAATGAGCTGCTCGCGGCGCATGACCTTAAAGGGCTGCGCGGGCTCTACGCCGCATATCGCAGGCTATTCGACGCGCGGCCGGTTGGGTGGTATTGTGAAGGGACAGGCACTAGTCCCTGATTTTTCTGCTGCAGGTATTTTGCCGCAAGGCAGGGCATGGTTGCTCGAAAACGATGCCAAAGCGCTGTTCGTTGGTGTCGGGCGTTTCTCCGCTCTGCGCGATGGCTATCCGTGGCGCAAGCAATTCCATGAATGGGATCATGTTGAACGCCGCGCATACCGGCAGCGGTTTCAGTCTTTGCCCGATGCGTTCTTTGAAGCCCTCTTTTCTTTTGACGGCACAGGTTGAATACCGGGCTCTCCAAGGGCCGCATGCATGATTTGAATCCTTATAACCGCGTTTTTGGCCTGACTGGCGTGATGGGCAGTGGTAAGTCTACTGTAGCGGAGCTGTTTCGCGCAGGGGCAGAGGTAGCCTTTGACGCCGATGATCTGTCGCGCTATGTGATTAATCCGACTTCACCTTATTATGCGCAACTCAGGGCTAAGCTGACAGCAGCGTTTACAGCTGTAGCGAACGCGGATATATTCCTGGCTATTGGCGGCTAAACCGGCCGCTTTTGGGCCGTGGCGATTTTTGCGATGAGCGGCGGGTGAGTCTTTGAACAGTATCATGCACCCTGTTATACAACGCGAATTCTCGCGCCGGGTTTCAGTGATCGCCGATGGGACGGTGATTATCTATGATGTGCCGCTGTTGTTCGAGCGCAATATCCACAAACGCACGAAGGCGTCGATTCTGGGTCTATGCCCCCGAAGAAGTTTAGTGGTGCCGTCAACCGTGCGCAGGCGAAAGGGCAGGTCTTAACCGAGGCAGACGCCCGTGCGCGGCTCAAGAGCCAAATTTCATTGAAAGGCGAACTCTCGCTGACTATATAATTGATAACTCAGGCGATTTGGTTGCCCTGAAGCCGCAGGTTGCCGGGCTCTATCAAAAACTGAAGGAATTATGAAAGAATTCTACGTACTGAATCTCGATGCACGGCGCATAGCGATCGTGGCCGGCGGAGCTTTGGTTGTGCTGGGGCTCGCGCTCATTATCGGTATGTCGATCGGGCGCGGGCAGGGCGAACGCGCGGCGCGCATCGCCAATGAAGGCCTTGAGTCGCAGAAACTGGCCTGGGTGCCGAAACCCCAAAGTTGCCCGCCGAACCGGCGGAAAAACTCGTGATCGCCTGTGGCCCGAACACGACGAAAATGGCATTATCTGATAAGCTGCAGGTCGCGCAGGCTGCACCTGCCAAGGGCGAAATTGAACTGCGTGAAGATCCGCTTGTGCAGGGGCCGCCGAAAAAGAAACGCAGCGCCGCTGGCCACCGAATTAATTCGGTGGCTACCGACGACGAAGCGCCGGTAAAAAAATCGCGCAAGAAAAAGGCGCTGGCCAAGGCGAGTTCTGACGAAGTCGAAGTTTCAGGCCAGGTCGAACATTCTGCCAAGAAGCGCACCAAACGCTCTGACGACGAAGAGACCGTTGCCGAGCACAAGGGCGGCAGCGCGCTACACGATACAGGTTGCGGCGTTCAAACGTTCGGGCGATGCATCGAGCCTCATTGAAAAACTCAAAGGCGAGGGCATTAAGGCCCATTCTGAAAAGCACGGGGATTTTTATCTTGTGACTGTCGGCCGCACTAAATCTAAAGAAAAATCCCCGAAGGCGCTGTCCCGCCTGAAAGAGCTCGAATACGACGCGTATATCCGCAAATTGCGTTCGCCTTCGAGCGAAACTCTGATAAGGGTCGGCGTTAATTATGAGTCAGTTTTCTGAGCCTGAGTTCATTATCGCGCGAAGAATTTGATAGCCTGATTGCGCGCGCCATCGAAGGCAAAAAAAATCCGTCGCTGTGGGGCAAACCGCTCGCCGGCAAATCGATTGCCCTGTTTTTTGAAAAGCCGTCAACGCGCACGCGCCTCTCATTCGAGGTTGCGGTGTACCAACTCGGCGGGCAACCCCTCGTTCTCACCGAAAAAGACCTGCAGTTATCGCGCGGCGAAGATTTAGCCGACACTGCACGCGTGATGCGCCGCTACCTGCACGGTATCATGGGTCGTGTGAAGAGCCATGCAACACTCGAGGCGCTTGCGAGCTATTCGGGGATTCCGGTGATCAATGGCCTGTCAGAGAAATTCCATCCATGCCAGGCGATGGCCGACTACATGACGCTGCGCGAAAACGGCGTTCAGCCAGGTGGCAGGATCGTGTTTGCGGGCGATGGCTCGTCGAATATGGCGCACTCGCTGATTCTGGGCTCTGCGCATTATGGACTTGAAATCGTGCTCGCAACACCCGCGGGCATGTTGCCGAACCCCGAAGTGCTGACGATTTCCGCGCGCCTCGGCGGCAAGGTGCATATTACGTCAGACCTGTCAGAAGCAGCGAAGGGTGCCGATGTGCTCTACACCGACGTGTGGGTATCGATGGGCGAAGAGGCGCAGGCGCATGAAAAGAAGAAGGCGCTCGAGCCCTACCAGATTAATGAAGATATTCTTGCACTCGCAAAACCCTCGGCGATAGTGCTGCACTGCCTGCCGGCGCACAAGGGCGAAGAGATCACTGAAGGCGTCTTTGAGTCACCGCAATCAAAAGTCTTCGATCAGGCCGAGAATCGGCTCCATGCTCAGAAAGCAATACTTGAGTTCTTATTAAAGTAAGAATAACCAGTGTTCGCGTAGCGAACACTGGTTATTCTTACTCCTGCCCCCTCAATATATCAATCGGCGACATCTTGCCCGCCTTCACTGCCGGTAAAAAACTCGCAAAGGTCGTTGAAATCAGCGCCATGAAGAATCCCGTCACATAGATCGAATAATCGAACGCAATCATCATCGTCGTGGCCTTCGTCTTGATCATCGGGCTCGTGAAGGTAATCGTCGACATTTTGAGGCAGATGCCATAACCCAACAGCACGCCGAGCACTCCGCCCGCAATGCCCAGAAGCATGCCCTGCGTCATGAAGATCGTGAGGATGTCCTGGCTTTCATAGCCGATCGAGCGTAAGATGGCGATCTCGCGTTTTTTCTGGCTGACAACAATTGAAAGGATGTTGTAGATGCCGAAGCCAGCCACGATCAGGATGATTGCGGTCATCATAAAGCGCGTCATGTCCTGTACCTGGAAGACGCTGAGTGTCGCCGCATTGATGACTTCCCAGCTTTGCACTTTCGCCGATTCGTCGTTTGCCCATTCGTGCATCTTGTCGATCGATTTCGAGACGTCGCGCAGGCGCACCGCGACATCGGAAATCTGCCCTGGGCTGCCCGCAATGTTTTGCGCAGAGGTCAGCGCAACGTACGACAGGCTGTCGTCGACACCCTTGTTGCCACTCTGGAACGCGCCCGAGATCTTGAACTGAAAGCGGTCGCCATGCCCATTGACCACCGTTACGGAATCACCTTTGCGTAAACCGAGGTTCTCCCTGAGTCCGTCGCCGATCAAAAGGTTCTGACCGCTTTCGGAAAGATCGCGCAGCGAGCCGCTGACGATGTTTTTTTCAATGAGTGCGACGCGCGACTGCATCGAAGGCACGATGCCCTGTATGCGGCCGTTGCGCGAAATTTTGCCCTTCTGGTAGAGCACCATCAGGTTGAGTTGCGGAGCATAGGCTTCGACGTCGCGGTCGGCGCGCAGGCGCTGAATCCATTCCTGCACGTTGTCGATTTTGTCGGCGTCTTTGCGGCCAGAAGGGGGTACAATCCAGAATAACTTTTCATGCGGTTGCGTGAACACATGGTCGAAGCTATTTTCTTCGATCAGCCGCGCTTTGGCCGAAATGCGCACGTGCGCGTCGTTATTGACCATCTGGTCGAGCAGGTAATTACGGAAGCCAAGCAGAATACCCGAAATCGCAATGTACGCGGCGGCGCCCAGCATGACGCCGAGCAGAGTCAGAATTGTCTGGCGCTTGCGCGCCCAAAGTTGCCGCAGCGCGATGAAGATCATTGCACGAATCTCAGAAGGTCGCCGTCGGCAAGTTCGCCCGAAATAATTTCGACGGATTCACCCTGTGTGAGGCCCAGTTGCACCGGTACGGTGATTTTTTTCCCGTTGCGGAAGAGGGTGACCTTGCCTTCGCGCACCGCGCGAATCGGTGCGACGAACACACCCGATTTCGTGCCAGCCTCAATCGCGAGGTCAGCCGACATACCGGGCAGTATCTCCGCCGGCATTTCTGCCGATTCGACTTTGACGATGAACTGGCCATCAGAAGGGTAGACCGACGTCACGCTGCCGGCATAGGTCTTGCCGGGCAGGCCGTCGAATGCGATGCGCGCCTTTTGTTTTTGTTTGATGAGTACTGCGGCCTTTTCGTCGAGCGATGCGGTGATGTACTTGCGGCTGAGGTCGGTGACAGTGAGGATTGAATTGCCCGGAAACGCGGCTTCACCCTCTTTAAAAGCCACCGCCGTCACCGTGCCGGCAAAGGGCGCGGTCATCACGGGAATCTGGTCGAACTCGACGAGCCGCGCACCCTTGCTGACTTGATCCCCCTCGCGCACATAGAGCTTCACCAGGTTAGCCGCAATGCCGATGCGCAGGTGATAGGTCTTTTCTGCCTGCACCGTGCCGAGGCCATAGACCGTGCGCACGATGTCGGTTTTTTTGAGAGCTAGTTCAACCGTGGTGGGGCGCGCACGAATGCGTGCCACCAGCAATACCGCCGCCGCTGCCAGCACGGTTATGGTAATGAATTTGCGTTTGCCAAAAAAGAACAGGCGAAGGATGTCCATGCCGCACAGCAGGCGAGCGACTCAGGCGGTCAAAATGGATTAGAAATTGCTTTTGTCAGAAACAGGCCTTTTTTGCCCCATTTTGCGCGCTCAGCCGTATACATGGTTATGCCATTAGCAATGCCACCACAGGCCCAAAATCACTTGACCGCCCTCCGCAAAGCCTCACCCTCGCGTATGAAGTTTTTTTCCCGTACCCTGCGCATCGGCATTTTGGGCCTCGCGCTGACCATGCTCAACTGCCAGCAGCTGATGGATTTGTTAGATAAGGATAATAAGGTCGATGAGACCTCGGCCAATACGAATACCGATTTGGATAAGGCGGGGAGTTGGATGACCTTGGTATATCTCGATGCCGATAATAATCTGGAAGGAGCAGGCGTCGGTGATGTGAATGAGATGCTTGCTAATTATGCAAATTTTGGTGGAAATCGAGTGATCGTATTAATGGATCGCATAGCAAACTATTCTGGAGCTCTGATTACGATAACTGGTGACGGTGCGACAACATGCCCCGCGACTGTAAATTACAACAATCAGCCTAGTGCGTACCTGTTTGAGATTACGAGTTCAACTACTGTTAAGTGCGTAACAACATTGCCTGCCTCTTTCACACAAGGATCTGAGCCGGATATGGGAGCTCAAGCAACCTTGACAAATTTCCTTACATGGGGCCTTAATGAAGCTAAGGCCGGGAACTTTGATTACGTCTATTTGGACATTTGGGATCACGGGGCAGGTTGGGGTGGCGGTGCATACAGCGGCGGTGCCGTGGCATGGGACGATACGGATGCTCACAATGCTTTGACCATTGCGAGAATCCAGAATGCCATGCGGTCTGCGCAAAGTTCCAGTGGGAAAAAGGTGACAATCCTAGGCTTTGATGCCTGTTATATGGGAACTTTTGAGAATGCATATTCTTTTAAGGATTTGGCTTCCGTTATGATTGGTTCAGAAGAAGTGGAGCCGGGCGCCGGTTGGGATTACCTCAGATGGACGCCGCGCGGTAAGGTTTCCCCCCGAACGGTGGCTACCAATGTTGTAACTACCTTCAAAGCATTCTACTCAGGCTCTGGTGAAGATGTTACGCTGGCAGCCTATGATCTGAGCAAAGTTGCCGGTGTAACCAGTGCCCTAGATGCCTTCCTCAATAAAGTGACTGCGGTGAGCCCCACCGCAATTTCGAGCGCACGGCAACAATCGCAGAGCTACAATAATGACCTGAGCATTGATTTTTACGACTTCGTGGATAAGGTCAATATTGCCGAAAGCGCCGCGCTAAAAAATATGATCAATTCGCTTATGGTCGCAGAGGCGCACACTGCAGGTGGTAAGGTGAATGGATCTCATGGCGTTACCATTTATTTCCCATCAAGCACATCCACCTACGATTCATATAACGCAACCAGTGGCGGCGCCTATTCATATACTCTGACCGATTTCGCTAAAGCGACAAGATGGGATGATTTCATCGGTGGTAAGTTAACTGGATCAGTCGCTGCTGCTACAGAGCCCGGCGATGCCTCTTGCGGTTCAGAAAGCAATGATACGGCGGGAACGGCGATCAAATTACCAGGAGTTGCAGCCTCTGGCAATTATCCTTGCACAGGCTACATATTCACCGCGAGCGATGTGGACATACACAAATTCGGCGCAACATGGGCCGCCGGCACGGACAATATCGAGATTATGCTTAGTAATATTCCTGCTGGCGCAAATTTCGATGTTTTGCTTTTTAACACTGACGTAAGCCCGAGCGCGCCGATTGCATCCGGTTCAATCGCATCCGGCAACGCAAGGGAATATTTCAAATTTTATCCTACGAGTGGCAAAGTTGATTATCCGGATAACACCCCACTGACATGTGATCCTGATCCGGCGACCTCGTCCAACAGTCTACCGAATCAGGGACTTTGCTACGGTCAAGGTCTGACTGGTGTATCAAATGCGAACTTTTACATTGTGATCGTCGGTAAAAATAATTCCTACAGCCAAGTCGGTAAATACACGTTAACGATAAAGGCCAATGGATTGGCTATTAACGCGGGAACTTGATAAGAATGAAAAAACTCCTCCTCATCACCACCATTGCAATCCTCTCCTGCTCGAGCTCGAAGCCGAAGGGCGAGCCGCAGACCGTGATCGGCACCGTCGCCGTGAATGACCAGCAGGTCTTGATCGAGCAGCTCGAATTCACGCGCTCCAAAGTTTCATTCGAAGTCACTGGTGGTCTCAAAGACCAGGTCGCCGGGCTCAAGGGTAAGACGATTACTGTCAAAGGTAATGTGATCAAGCACAGCCCGTTTTCGGCGACGATTGAGGTGACGGAGATTCTAAAATAGGCAATAAAAAAGCCGCGCGCAGCGCGGCTTTTTTATTGCCATAGTCAAATCGGCGTTAGCCGATTTGAACTGTACTCACCATATTCCCGTGCGGGTGTTTGTTTTCATACATCATCTGGTGCAGGTCGCCGATTTCGTCGAAGGCGACTGTCTTTGAGAGGCATGGGTCGATGCGCTTCTCGAGTACCAGGTTGTTGAATGCAGTTGCCTGTGCGTCGTTCGCAAAGTGTGAACCCTGCAGGCGCTTCTGGTGCATCCAGTGGTATCTGAGGTCGACAGTGGCGTTGTAACCGGTGGTGCCGGCGCAGATCACAACCATGCCGCCGCGTTCAACAACATAGGCTGATGTCGGGATAGTGGTTTCGCCCGGTGCTCAAAACGATACGCGGGCTCACACCCTTGCCGGCGATTTCCCAGATGGCTTTGCCGAAGGCGCGCACGCCCTTGAGCCATTCGCCATATTTCGCGTCGTCTTTCCAGTGTGGCAGCATGCCCCAGTGGTTGAAGTCTTTGCGGTTGATAACGCCGATGGCGCCAAGGTTTTTACAATAGTCGACTTTGTTGGCTTCAGAGATCACCGCGATAGGCTTGCCGCCCATTTCGCGCACGATCTGTATTGCCATTGAGCCGAGGCCGCCTGCGCCGCCCCAGATTAAGACAACGTCGTCTTTGCGTACAGTGTGCTCGGGAAAGCCCATGAGCATGCGGTACGCCGTCGCACCGACGAGCATGTATGCTGCGGATTCTTCCCAGTTCATATGCTTGGGGCGCGGAAGGCACTGGTGCGCCTGTACCTTGGTGAATTGTGCAAAACTGCCGTAGTTCACTTCATAACCCCAGATGCGGTTTGAAACGTGCACGATCGGGTCAACCTTGCCAGCCTTGATATCCGCATTATTGACATCCCACATCCCGCAGTGCACAACCACTTCGTCGCCGACTTTGACGTTCTTTACGTTTGCGCCGACCTTGTAGACGATGCCCGATGCGTCAGAACCGCCGATGTGAAAGCCTGACTGGTCGTTCTGGTCTTTGCGGTGAACATCCACCATGTTGAGAGGGATGCCGAGCGCTGCCCAGACGTTGTTGTAGTTAATACCGGCTGCTTTCACCATGACGAGCGCGTCGTCCGGGCCGATTTCGGGAACATCGACGACTTCTTTCTGGAAGGCCTTTTTGGGTTCGCCAAAGCGGTCTTCGCGGATTGTCATCGCGTACATTTTCTTAGGAATCTCCCCAACGGGGATCGCTTCATTCAATTCGTAGAGTTCTTTTGCCATGGCCGGGATTGTTTTTTTCTAAAGACAGCGTGTCAAAATGTTTGGACTATGCGCGGTCGAAAAAATACTTCGATATTGAACGAATCTGCGCATGCAACATACCCGACAGATTTACGAAGAAGACGAAAAGCTGCGCGCGATGATCATTTTCATTCTGCGCAAATTACCTGGCAAACTGAATCGCGTCGCCTTGTGCAAAAATCTCTATTACTCAGAAATGCACTATTACCAGAGATTCGGTAAAACCATCAGCGGTGTGGATTACCTGCATATCGAAGCCTCACCCGTGCCGCGGCATTTTAACGAACTCATCAGTGAAATGGTCGTGCGCAAAGAAATTACCGTTGTGCCTCAGGTGGCTCCCGAGGTCATCGACGGGCGGCAGATCATGGTGCTGAGGGGCATGGTGTTCCAATGCGACGCGCCGTTACTCAACGTGCTCGACCGCAATGAACTACGCGCAGTGCGTATGGTGTCTTCGACGCTGCAGAACGAGATGAATCTGGAGACGCGCTATTTTCCGCAATATTACCAGCACTATGTGCAGACGGGCTTGTACGAGACTATTCCAAACATTGTTTTCCCCAAACGCCCGCACCTGCAGTTCAAGGCGTGGAGCCGGAAGATTTATAGACTTATGTGGGAATAAGATTTGCCCATGAATTAATTCATGGGCAAATCTTATTCCGAAAATTAAAATAGCTGTTTATCCAGCGGCTGCGAGAGCCACTCTGCTGCTGGCCAGACGACACAGGTAGCATGGGTTTTTTTGGCCGCTCCCTGTGCCACAAGCTGTATACGTGTCTTGATTCCCAGTTTATCCCCGAAGTAGGCGAGTGGAGCGTGTGGAGTTAAATCGCCGTGTTTGGCTTCGATCAATGCGACAGGTTTTTTATCTTTGACAATGACGAAATCCACTTCGCGGCCTTCTTTATCGCGCACATAGTTTAGCTCGTAATGGTGCCCGGTTGAATCGGTGAGATAATCCAGGCGCTTGAGCAAATGCGTGGCGACCAGGTTCTCAAATTGATGCCCTGAGTTTCCTTCAACTTCCCCGTTGTCGAAAAAATAGATCTTTGGCTGCTTGAGTATTGCTCTCGCAATTTTGCCGGAGAACGGTTTTACCACGAACAGGGCATAGCTGCGCTCGAGTACCTCGATCCACGCTTTGATGGTTTTGGGCGCAACTTCAAGATCGCGGGCAAGATTCGCCATCGCAATTGTTCCCGACACCCTCCCTCGCAGAAGATCGTACAATTGCTCCAGCAAGGCGATGTCTTTAACCTGCTCCATCTCCCGGATATCCTGGCGGAATACCAGTTCAGCGCGCAGCTTACGCCATCGCCGTGTGAATGTATTGTTGTTTTTCAGAAACGGTTCGGGAAAGCCCGAGTGACCGAGCAATCTTTGCAGCAGTGCATCGGGTGACGATTTGCTGAGTTTCAGCAATGCCAGTTCGGCGAGGCAGAACGGATGCAGCCGCCACAGAAAGTATCGTCCAAACATGCTATCCTGTCCTCGGCGATAGATGTCGAGGCGTGCACTGCCGGTGACAAGGAAGTGGTGCAATGTTTTGTCTTTGTCATAGAGGCCTTTGAGATAATTTTTCCAGCGGCTGTATTTATGGATCTCATCAAAAATTAACAGGCGGTTTCTGTCAGACCATGCAGCCGCCAAAAAGGCGCGACGATCGTTCGCGTTGTCATAATTGAGATAAAGGCCGTTTGAATATCTGTCGAGGAAGGTCTTGACCAGCGTTGTTTTACCGGTCTGGCGCGGCCCGGTCAGGAGTACCATTTTGGACGCGAGGTCACGGCCGATCGGTACGTCCAGATAGCGCATGCGACTAAAATGACCTGCAGGTCTGAATGGTCAAGACCAAAATGACTTGTCGGTATAAATAGTCATCTGCCTGGTTTGCTGGCAGAACCCGCTTTCGCCCTGCCACGAAAGCGGCTCAGCCTCTCCCACAGGTCGCCGTGGCCGCTTTTTTTGAGTTCTTTTTCGATGATGCCACTATTCTTTTTTTACCAAAAAAGAATCGGTTCTGCATATCCTTGCTGCGCTCGTCTTTATTTGGCGAAACCGGTTTGCCGGTGTACGGGTGCACGCCCGAATAATAGATCTCTGTCGCAACGGTCATCGGCGTGGGGGTAAAGCCCTGCACCTGTTCGAGTTGAAAACCCATCTCTGCTGTTTCTGCCGCGAGGTTTGCCATATCTTCGATTTCGGTGCCCGGATGCGCCGAAATGAAGTAGGGGATCAACTGCTGCTTTTTGCCGACCTTTGCGGAGATTTTTTCAAACTGGCGTTTGAACAGATGGAACAGCTTAAACGAAGGTTTGCGCATGATTTTGAGTACATGGTCAGCTGTGTGTTCGGGCGCGACCTTGAGGCGGCCAGAGACGTGGTGCGCAATCAGCTGTTCGGTATATTCACTGAGGCCATTGGCCTTGTCGTGCTTATCGTCTTTGGGTATCAGCAGGTCATAGCGCACCCCCGAACCGACGAATGCGTGGTTCACCTTCGGGTGGCTCTTGACCAAACGATAAATTTCGGTGAGAGAGTGGTGGTCGGTGTCGAGGTTCTTGCAGATTTTCGGAAAGACGCATGAAGGCGCGCTGCAGCGTTCGCAGATGGATAAATCCTTCCCCTGCATTTTGTACATGTTTGCCGAGGGCCCGCCCATATCGCTAATCACACCTTTGAATTCAGGATGCTGCGTCAGCGTTTCGAGCTCGCGCGCGATGCTCTCTTTGGAACGCGAAGCGATGAATTTGCCCTGGTGCGCCGAGATCGTACAAAAACTACATCCGCCAAAGCAACCCCGGTGCGTGTTGATCGAGAACTTGATCATTTCATAGGCTGAAATCGGGCCGCGCTTGCGGTATTTCGGGTGCGGCATGCGCGTGTAAGGGTACTCAAAGCTGCGGTCGATGGTGGCAGAATCCATCGGTGGGTAAGGTGGATTGATAACAAGCGTGCGCTGGCCCACCTTCTGCAAAATGCGCCTTGCCTGCATCTTATTCGATTCGCGTTCGATGATCTTGAAATTTTGTGAATAGATTTTTTTATCAGTCAGGCAGACTTCGTGCGGTGTGATTTCCACATCTTCCCAGCTCTTGTTGACTGGAACCTTCCCGGCGAGCAGCGCGGTCTGCGGCACGGTATTGAGTTTTTCAAACGGCACACCCCGCTGCAAAAGACGGATAATTTCTTTGAGTGGCAGTTCGCCGTTACCATAAACGAGCAGGTCGGCGTTTGTGTCGGCGAGAATCGAGGGCTTGAGAGTGTCAGACCAATAGTCATAGTGCGTCACACGGCGCAGCGAGGCTTCGATGCCACCCAATAGCACCGGCACATCGGGGTAGAGTTGCTTCAGAATCTTTGTATAAGTGTACGATGCATAGTCGGGGCGAAAGCCGCTTTCACCGCCGGGCGTGTAAGCATCACTCGAACGCCGGCGTTTGCGCGCGGTGTAGTGGTTCACCATCGAATCCATATTGCCGGCGGTGACACCAAAGAATAGTTTGGGGGCGCCGAATTTCTTGAAGTCGCGCAGATCGTCGCGCCAGTTGGGTTGTGGAATGATCGCCACGTTCAAGCCCTCGGCTTCGAGCATGCGGCCGATAACCGCAGCGCCGAACGACGGGTGGTCAACGTATGCATCGCCGGAGATGAGAATCACATCGAGGTCGCCGACTTCGAGGCCACGGCGGTTGAGATCGTCGACGGTGATGGGCAACCATCTGTTTGTGTCGAAGAGTTCGGGCACGCAAGAAACTGTCTCTCAGAGACAGCGTGACAACCGAAACAGAAAAGGGCAGGTAGCGTATGCAAACGCAAAGCGTTTGGATACGTTACTTGCTGACTCATGATTGACAGGCCGACAAAAATGTTTGTCGGCGCCGGCGGCGGGTTTTCGCAGAGTTATGGATGCGAATTTCTTCTATCTGGCGATGCTGACGGTGCATCTGTTCTGTGTTTCCACCTGGCTTGGCGGCAATGTTTTCTTTATTGGCTTTGTGGCGCTCACGCGCAAGGAAAACTTTCTGAAGAATATCCGCGCGCGTCTTATCTTTACTTATTCGATTTCTTTCAGCAAAATGACCTATTTGCTGTTTGCGGCAATTCTCTTGTCGGGGATGGGGCTCATCTACGCCCATGGCTGGCTCAATGCCAGCTTGTTTATTCTTCCAGCCGCAAAGATCGCGCTTTGGAAGCTCAGCATATTTTCGGCGATGGGAATTCTGCAGCTGGTGCACGACTTCCTTATCGGCCCACGCAGCTACCACATCGATGGGGATGAAATTCGTGTCAAAGAAGAATACCGCAGCGTTAACAGGCTCGTGGGTTACACGGTTTTTCTGATCACACTCACGCTGTTTATGCTGGGTATTCTGCTGTCGCGTCGGGCCATTGGCTAGGGCGCGTCGGCTTTACTGCCTGACTCTGCGCGCAAGGGCGGCACATGCATAAACCAGTTGCGCTGATCACGGGAGCCTCTACCGGTATCGGTTTTGAAATGGCGAAGGTGTTCGCCGCGCGCGGTTATGACCTCGTCGTCGTCGCGCGCACCGAAAAGCACCTGAAGACGATGCACAAGCACCTGTCGCCGCTCATCAAGGTGACTGACATCGCCATGGATCTGTCGCAGCCTAAAGCGGCGCAAACACTCTTTGCCAAAACGAAGAGGCTCAAGCTCGAGGTGGATGTACTCGTCAATAACGCGGGTTTCGGCACGAGTGGTGACTTTGTCGATCTTGAGTTGAAGCGAGAGCTGCAGGAGGTGGACCTCAACGTGCGTGCGCTCACCGAGCTCAGCCACCTCTACGGCGCTGAGATGGTGAAGCGCAAGAGCGGCAAGATTTTGAACGTCGCCTCAACCGCAGCGTTCCAACCAGGTCCGTGGATGTCGGTATATTATGCGACAAAAGCATATGTGCTGCATTTTTCCGAAGGCTTGGCCGAAGAGCTGAAGCCTCGGGGAGTGCAGGTCTCAGTGCTGTGCCCGGGGGCGACGGTAACGGAGTTTGCCGACACGGCCGGTGTGCAGAAGTCGAAATTATTCAATTCAAAAATACTAAAGCCTGCAACAGCAGAATCCGTAGCCGTGTATGGTGTGAACAAGTTCCTGAAAGGTAAAACAATTATCATCCACGGCGCGTTGAATAAATTTCTCGCATTTGGCAATCGCTTCACTGCGCGTTTGGTCGCGCGCAAAATCGCCGGCTATCTGAATCGCCGCTGAAACGCCGGGCTTATATCTTCATTTCGGGGATATTTCCCTCGATGACGAGGCGGCCTTCTGTGGCATTTTTGACCTGATCGACACTCACGCCCGGTGCCGTTTCGAGCAGCTTGAAACCCTGCGGCGTCACGTCGATCACAGCTAATTCGGTTACGATTTTTTTGACACAACCCACGCCGGTCAAAGGCAGAGTGCATTTTTTGAGCAACTTTGACTCATTGGCTTTGTTGACATGCTGCATTGCGACAATGATGTTCTTCGCCGATGCCACCAAGTCCATCGCTCCGCCCATGCCTTTGACCATCTTGCCCGGAATTTTCCAATTGGCGATATCGCCGTTCTCGGCGACTTCCATCGCACCCAGGATTGTGAGATCGACTTTTCTTGCGCGAATCATGCCGAAGCTCATCGCCGAATCGAAGATGGCAGAACCCGGCAGGGTTGTGATGGTCTGTTTGCCGGCGTTGATATAGTCGGCGTCTTCTTCGCCTTCGTAAGGGAAAGGCCCCATGCCCAAAAGGCCGTTTTCAGACTGCAGAACGACGTTCATGCCTTCGGGTATGTAATTCGAAACCAGCGTGGGAATGCCGATGCCCAGGTTGACGTAGTAGCCGTCTTTTACTTCGCGTGCGATGCGTTTCGCAATACCTGTTTTATCCAGCATAGTTTACCTTTTCCTCGTTGTCCTTTGTTCTATGCGCTTTTCATAGCCTGTACCCTGGAAAATCCGGTGCACGTAGATGCCGGGAGTATGAATATGATTCGGGTCGAGTTGGCCCGCGGGCACGAGTTCTTCCACTTCTGCGATGGTGATTTTGCCGGCCATCGCCATGAGCGGGTTAAAATTGCGCGCGGTGCCACGGTATACGAGATTGCCGTGCGTGTCACCTTTCCAGGCTTTCACCAGGGCATAATCCATATGAAAAGCATACTCCATGAGAAATTCTTTCTCCGCACCATCGACGACGAATTTCCGCGTTTCTTTTCCCTGCGCAACTTCGGTGCCGATGCCTGCGGGCGTAAAAATGGCTGGCATGCCATAACCTGCTGCGAGGCAGCGGGTGGCGAGTGTGCCCTGCGGAATCAGTTCCACATCGAGCTCCCCCGAAAGCAATTGTTTCTCAAACTCCGCGTTCTCCCCCACGTAAGACGCGATCATTTTTTTCACCTGGCGGGTTTTGAGCAAGAGCCCGATGCCAAAGTTATCGACGCCTGCATTATTGGAAATACAGGTCAGATCCCTGACGCCTTTTTTTACCAGCGCTGCGATAGAGTTTTCGGGAATACCGCAAAGGCCGAAACCGCCGATCCCTAAAACAGCTTTGTCGGAAATATCGGCGATGGCTTGATCTGCATTGGTTACTGTCTTGTTCATCTCGGTTAAAGCTCCGTTGTTTTTATCCGATTCTGTTTTTCAATGCGTTTTCATGGCTCAAACAAAAGCGGTACCGAATCTGGTGCCCCCGGCTAAGAGGGCTTTGTCTTGCGATAGGCGATAAAAAACAGCAAGGCATAGAGCGCGTCATTGGCCCCGTACACGGTGTAAAAAATCCCCAGAAGCATATCCTGACCCCAAAGAGCAGCAATGGCGCCGCCTTTTAAAAACCATAGCGCGTGGTTTACTGCGTACACGAGTTTTTCGACGACAAAAACCGAAAGCAGGGGTCTCATTGCCTGTGGGTTCAAACTCACCGACCAGAAGGCTAATCCCCAGACGAGAATCAAAATCAAACCCGCCAATGAAAAAAGTGGATCGACTTTGCCAAAGGCAGAATGGTTCATCAGCAGTTTGCTGAAAATCAGCACACCAAGCCAATTGGCTATCGCCGCGCTTTTAAGGATGAAATTCGGTTGCAGCATGTCGCATACCGGAAAAGACTCACGAACAGACGAGTAGAAATAACATCTACCGGGGAAATTCGTACAGCCGGAACGGAAATGCTTTATTCAGAATCGTCACGTAATTGAGCTTCTCCTTTGTATATTGTTTGAACAGCCGCTGTCTGGTCGTGAGTAATGCCTGGGCGGCGTCTCCCGATTGCTGCAGGCTCTCGAAAAACCACATGACCGTTCGTGTAGATGAATCCCCGGCATCGTTGCTGGTGATTGGCGCAAGCATGTAGTGCGCAGTGCGCTCGGAATGGAAGGTGTCGACGAAGTCCCAGTTTACGCCCATCTGGCACGAATCGAAGTACGCAAAATCTGCGGAAACAGTTTCAAACAGGTCGGAATCGAGCTCTTCGTCATTGATCCCCATGCTGCCCGAATTTGCATTGTCGAGGTCGCCGTGCGCGCTGATCACCAGTGTGTTATATTTTTTTGCGGAACGAATGCGTTTGAGCGAGGCGTCTTTCACTGCGAGCCACTTGCTGCCCGTGATTTTCCGGCTGGCCAGTTTTAAGCCGTCTTCAGGGTCAGTGGTCGGGTCGGCGACAAACAGGCCGCCTTTGGGTTGATGCGGATTGTTTTTTGCACGGTAACCGGCATTCGTATAGGTAATTTTGTGCGTCAGGTAGAGCGGCTGCCCAGAATTTTCGAGTAAGTCGAAAGCGCAGCGCACGAGTGCTTTATCGATGATGAAATTGATGTGGTCGGCGCCCTTCACGAGATCTATCGCCGGAGTGATTAGTTTTTCGCCGAGATCAGCGACTGCAGCTTTCAATTGTTTTGTTTTGCCGGTGCCCTTAGCCTCGATCGTATCATAGATCAGGTTGCATTGCGCAAGCACGGTGGATTTGTTTCCTTTGAGCACTATCGATTTATGCTGATTTCCAAGCGTGTAATCTGCTTTGAGATTCGCACCGCTCAGCGAAAGAATAATGTAGAGTATTGGCATGTTGCAATGCAGAACTGCCCGATTACCGGCACAGACATTTTCGTGTCGTGGTGCATAAAAAAACTGTGCCGCGAATCTGGTTGTGCCCCGATGGTATGACTTTCTGGACACCGATATGCCGCTCACCAAACTCCATGAAAGACTCAAAAAGCTGCGGCAGACCATGGTTGAGGCAGAAAACCTGCGGCAGGAGTTTCTGCTGCATGCGCACCCGCAGAACCGCGAAAGCCTGCGCAACCTGATCCACTATCTCGCGATGCGCCGCGACGATCTGCACGATTTGCAGCTGATGCTGGCCGCGCAGGGGCTTTCATCGCTCGGCCGCAGCGAGGGGTTTGTGCTCGATAACCTCAACCGCGTGCTGCAGCACCTCGGCGAAAAAGAGACGGTTCCGACGCAACTCGACTGGTCCGAGGCCGAACACCTGCTGCACCGGAATACCAAGGCATTGCTCGGGCATAAGCCGCAGACACGGCATGTGTATATCATGATTACCTCGCCATCGGCGGCAGAGGCAGATACCGCATGGATGGCCAAAAGCCTGCGGGCGGGTATGAACATTCTGCGTATCAATTGCGCGCATGGCGACACGGCCGAATGGAGTGCGCTGATTGCGAATCTGAGGAGCGCGACACAGCAGACGGGCCTTGCCTGCCGCATACTCATGGATGTTGCCGGACCCAAACTGCGCACTGGGCCCGTGCATGGCGGCGCAGAAGTGCTGCACCTGCGCGTGAAACGCGATGTGTTCGGCCGGCTAACAGAAGCTGCCCGTGTTGCGATCCATGATACCGAAGAGGGGGCCCCGGGTTTAAACTTTCCCGCTGCGTTTAACGCGCAGCTCAAAACCGGTGATGTGTTGCGCTTCCGCGATAGCCGCGGAAAAAAAAGGGAACTGCGTATCGAGCGCAGCGAAACTGGCTTGTCTGCGCAAAGCGAGGCGCCTGCATACATTTTAAAGAAGACCGTTTTTCAGCTGCGGCGCGATAAAAAATTCATCGTTGAAAGCGAATGCGGCCCGCTACCTTTTGTCCCGGCCGGCATTTTACTCAAACCGGGAGAAACACTGGTGCTCTTTGCGGGTAACGCTGAAGGATTTCCCGCCGATGCTGCAGCAGGCACACCGGCGCGTATCGGCTGTACTTTGCCCGAGGCCATTTCTGCCATCCAGCCGGGCCAGCGCGTGCTGTTCGATGACGGTAAAATCGGTGCCGTGGCCGAAAGCTGCGGCAAAGGCGAGGTCGTGCTGCGCATCGAGCGTGCGCGCGATACCGGCAGTCGCCTGCGCGGCGAGAAGGGGATCAACCTGCCTGACACTGCGCTTGGCATTCCGGCGATCACGGAAAAAGATAAGGAGGATTTACAGTTTGTCCTGGCGCATGCAGACATCGTCGGCGCATCCTTTATTCACTCCGAGGCTGATGTACGCACATTGCAGCAGGCTATCGCACATAGCGGGCGGGAGATCGGCCTGATATTAAAAATCGAAACGCAGGCGGGCTTTCAGAATCTGCCGGCAATTCTGATGCAGGCCCTGGAACAGAACCCGGCCGGGGTGATGATTGCGCGCGGAGACCTTGCGGTCGAAGTTGGCTTTGAACGTCTGGCAGAAATTCAGGAAGAAATTCTTTGGGTGTGTGAAGCGGCACACGTACCGGTGATCTGGGCGACACAAGTGCTCGAAAACCTTGCGCAGACCGGGCAACCGTCCCGTGCGGAGATTACCGACGCCGCGATGGCGGTGCGCGCCGAGTGCGTGATGCTCAACAAAGGGCCGCACATCCATGAAGCAGTCAGGGTGCTCGACGACATTTTGCATAAAATGGAGAAGCACCAGTACAAAAAGCGGAACCTCTACCGCTCGCTGAGTATTAGCTGGTAAGGTGCGAGGCTATATCTCGCACCTTACCAGTTCAAAAACCAAACAATCCGCGGGAGAGGCTTTCTAGTTTTCGTGCGCGGTCGTTGTCTTCACTGCGCACTGCAAGTGCCGTAAGGTTTGCGAGCGATCGGCGGGTAATAATTTCAAATGGTGCTGCATCGAGCAGGCGTGCAGAATAACCGGACAGGTTGGAAGAAATCAGCATTTCGAGATTTTCGCGTGTGACGAGCGAACCCTTGTCGAATACATCGATGAAAATTTCCAGCTCACCCAATTGCCATTTGAGCAGAAAACGTCCCGGTGTGTTCACGCCATAGAGCGGAAAGCCCAGCCGCGAACCGGTAATCAGGTAAATGACAGCCAGCGACAGCGGAATGCCGGCTACGCGTTCGCAGAGCACCAGCTGCGCCGAATGCGATTCCACTTTGTTGATCGCGCCTTCTTCGCCGCCAAGGCCGGTTTTTTCAAAAATTACGCTGTTCATTGTGCCCAATATTTCACGCACAAGCTCGAGGTCGTGCATGCGGTTCTTGACGCGCCGCGGTGTCAGTTGGCGCTCTTCGAGTGCGTCGCGCAGGTCGACTTCGAGCATGTCGAGCGCTGCGCAGTATTCGTCCCACAGATTAAAGGCGTTGGAGAAGAGGCCGGTCAGGTAAGAGGTGCGCTCGAGAGCCCAGACATCGTTGCCGCTGCGTGGTAATACCTGTTGCATCTGTGTGCGCACGTAGGCGACTGTGTAATCGAGCTCCAGGTTGCGTAGCTTATGGCGCAGCGCAAAGTCAGAGATCGAATCGATATGGCCAAAGATCTCGGCCCAGCTGCTTTCGGTGGCGACGAGTTGCTGGAACGCCTGTGAATCATCTATGGTCTTTTCGTTTTTGAATTCGTGGCCGATCTGTGTCAGTAGCGCGAGAATATTGTGGCTGCGTAGCGGCATAATTCTGTTCTCTAGCCTGTGGTGATCTGGGGCGAACGACGGCGTGGCGACCACTCGCGCAGACGACGTCCTTGTCGGTTCATGGTCTTGTCCCTCCTGGACCCCGAAGAATCTGATCCATGCCCTTGAGCGTGCTTTCGATCACGCCGACCGTCATTTCAGACCCGAGTTTAGGGGATTCCTTGAGCGCAGTGAGAAAGCCTTTTTTTACTTTGTCCTCAAATTTGGGCAGCAGGCGCTCGCCGGCTTCTTCTACCTTGAGCGCGATTCTGTCTGGCAGGTTATCGATCGGTTTTTCGATCTTGTCATAATAGAGCTTCAGCGCCAGAAAGTACACGAGCCCCGCGGTTACCACGGATGTCAGTATTGCAGTCGGCAAAATGACATACCAGATAATTTCGGGAAACTGCATATTGACCGAAAGCCCCGTCTGAACAGGTGGAAAAGTGTTTTTTACACTAAGGACTATGTGAGGCAATGGCTCAGATAGTCTTTTGATTGTCTGCGCCTCGCCGCATCGCATATCTGGCGCATGGCTGCTAAATGCTCTCTGCTGCTCCTCTTTTCGATGACCGTTTTTGCCTGTGCCGGGCGCAGCTACCGTACTTACCCCGATAACGGTTCAATAGTGTATCTCGACAGTTCTGTCGGGCCGGTCGGCGGCAATGTCGACGGCACCGGTGTAACGATGCATTACAAGGGGCCGCTTAAAGATTCGATCGAAGACCTGGGTCCGATTGAGGCAAAGGTCTCTAAGCGTGGGGTAAAAAAATCAGATATACTGCGCGAGCTGCAATTGCAGGTACAGAAAAAGAATGCCGACGGTGTTTACGATGTGCTTGTCACGCAGGACGGCGAAACACTCGAAGCCAGCGGCCTGGCTTTCCGCTTTAAGCGCTGAAAGCGGTTGACGTGGCTCCGCGGCTAATGAGCCTGCCAGTCATCAAACGCTGAATTTCAGGGTTTCTGTTAACCGGCTTCCCTGCTGACCGCGTATTTTTTTCGGAGGAATAATGGCAGTAGCATCACTCGTATTGGGAATTATTTCCCTTGTGTTTCTTTTCTTTGGCCCATTGGCATGGATCGGTGGTATCGTGGGCGTCATCGGAATTATTCTTGGAGCAATCGCAAGAAAAAAACTTAAAGCAGAAAATCAGGCGACGGGAACAGCAACCGCCGGTCTGGTCATGAGCATCATCGGGACAGTTCTGACAGCAATCATCACGATCGCGTGCATTGCCTGTATTGCTGCAGGTTCTAAAGAGTTCAACAAGAATCTCGAAAAAGAACTCAACGATCCCAAGTTCAAAGAAGAACTGAAAAAAGAAATGGAAAAGAGCCTTAAAGAGGCCAAATAAGAAATTTCAATTCTTTTGAAAGGGAAGCCGGTCGCTGAGGCCGGCTTTTTTATTTTCACGACATAAAAAAATGCATCCGGTCTTATTCGAATTCCAGTATTGGGGTGAAACCAAAATGGTCACCTCGTATGGTGTGTTTGCCGTTGTCGGTATTTTTGCTGCAGCGTGGCTGATCATCACGCTCGGCAGGAAACGCGGTGTTGAACCTTTCGATGCGATCAATATCATCGCTCTCTTGGTTGCCGGCGGCATTCTGTTTTCCTTGTTTATACATTTTATCATTTTTCTGCCCGAACGGCTTGCTTATCCCTCTTTTTTCAGATATCCCCTGGGGGTGGTGAGCTGGGGTGGTGTCGCGGGCGGATTTATCGCTGCTCTATGGGTGAGCCGTGCGTGGAGAATACCCCTGCTTAGCCTCGTCGATTTTAGCCTGCCCGGAGTGGCACTCGGCTTCGCGTTTGGCCGCGTCGGCTGCCATTTCGCAGGCTGTTGTTTCGGCCTGCACTATGACGGCCCGCTAAGCCTGCATTTTACACATCCGCTGGCGCCTGCGAGCGGTGTGGTGCAGCCGCTGTTTCCGATACAGCTGCTCTCGGCGCTGCTCCTGCTGTTATTGAGCCTGGTTTTGCTGCGCCTCCTGTATCTTAGGTTGCGTCCCGGCTATGTTTTGCTCGCATACCTGGTGCTCTATGGTGCCGGGCGCTTCACGGTGGAGATTTTCCGCAACGATCCGCGCGGTGTGTTTTTAAAGTTGTCAGATGCGCAGTGGTATTCATTGCTGCTCCTCGCGGCTGCGGTGTTGCTTTGGCGCCACCTGAAACGCGCGAACAGTCTGTCAGCAGAGGAGAGCCCGAATGCTCATTGAAGTCAGAAATGCCGTGCGCAAGTTCGGCAATAAGAGCGCGGTCGATGACATCTCGCTCAAAATTGCACCGGGCGAGAGGCTGGGTATTCTTGGCCCGAACGGCTCTGGAAAAACCACGCTGATCCAGCTGATTCTGGGGTTTCTCAAACTGACTTCCGGCACCATTGACATCGACGGGCAACCGGTATGGCCGAACCGCTTTGCAGTGCGCCACCGCATCGGTTCGCTGATTGAAATTCCTCTTTTATACCCGGCGCTGTCGGCGCGCGATAACCTGCTGTTCTTTGCCCGCCTGACAAGGCTCGACACCGGTAAGGTCGATAAGTTGCTTGAAACCGTGCACCTCGACCCCGCGGAGAAAAAAGCGTTCAGTACATTTTCGCTCGGCATGAAGCAGAGGCTGGGTATTGCACTGGCGCTGATGAACGATCCCGAACTTCTGATCTTTGACGAACCCACAAACGGCCTCGACCCCGAGGGTATTGTGCAGGTGCGCGGTATATTGAAAGAGATCAACCGCCTGGGCAAATCGGTGATTCTCTGCAGCCACCTGTTGCCCGAAGTCGAGCATATCTGCGACACTGTCGCGATTCTGCAAAACGGAAAAGTGCTCGCGACTCGCAATGTGACGGATCTCAACCGTACCGGCAATACTTTTCGCGCGGTGGTTAAAAATGCCGGCAGCGCTGCGAAAGTTTTTTCAGAAACGGGAATATCCGCCTCGCAAGACAGCGTTGCGCCCGATGCATTCATTCTTTCACTTTCTGCCGAACAACAACCCGCAGATCAGCTCAAGCGCCTGATCGCGGCCGGCCTTGAAGTTGAAGAATTTGTGCGCCTGAACCAGGGCCTCGAAAACTTCTTTATGCAACTCATGGAGTCGCACAGGGGCGACCACTGATGCGCGCGGGAGAAATGATGAATGCAGGCAAAATGGCTGAAATCAAGGCGTCAATCGGCGCCGAGATGCATAAAATTTACCGGCTCAAGACGCACGTTGTCGTGCTCGCGGTAGCACTGTCTCTTCTTTTGGTCGTACTTGTGATCGAGTTTGCTGCGATGCGTTATATCGCGCAGCAGGCGCAGGCGCAGGGTAAAGTGGTACCGGCGAATCCCGCGTCCGTCTGGCAGATTTTTCACTTTTTTTGCCAGTACGTAAATCCGATTGTGATCGCTCTTGTAGTCGCTTTCCAGACGGGGAAAGAATTCGAATGGAAAACTTTCCACCAGATTCAGCTCAAAGGCCAGACCCCCGCGACATATGTGGTCAGCAAACTGACAACTTTCTTCGCACTCGCGATGGCTACTTATGTACTGCAGCTGATTCTGGTCATGATTGATTATGGTGTGCGTGTTGCGATCGAAGGCCAGTCATTCGATTTACCCCTGATGCAGATTGGCAGCGACCTGATCTATTCACTGACGGCAATATCGCTGGCGCTGCTTTTGACGATACTCGTGGTCTCTGCCGCAGTCGGTATCGTGCTAACGCTGGTTTACCTGTGCGTACTCGAAATGATCATTTTTCCATTGCTCGGTACTTTATTTGGTATGCTCGAAAAGCCCGCCGTGCAGACCGCGCTGAGTTATAGTCCGATGAAATTACCCGAGCGTCTCGTGAATTCTGCGCTGGCAGAAAATTACCTGGGCGCGCTTCTGGTATTGGTCGCGGCTGTTTTGATTCCGCTCTTCGCAGGCTGGCTGTCTTACTGGGTGCTCAACCGCCGGCAAATCGGCTTGATTCGCTGATCATAGAGACAGGGCTGAAAAAGCCTTGTCGCTGCGTAAGAGACCATCGGAGTACGTGCAGGTGCGCGTTACTTTCGCTCTGTTGATTCTTGTTGCGGTTAGTCATTGCGCGAGAGCCGGGCGAATCCCGGAGAAAAAAGCGGTTTCCGGAATTCTTGATCTCACAAACCATGATTTTACGGCAGATCCGCTGGTGATTTTGGGTGGTGAGTGGGATTTATTCCCTAACCGGCTGATTGCGACACCGGCTGAAGCAAATTCTACGAGGGCGCAGCAGGTAATTCTGCCGCAAACCTGGTCGGGAAACGGCCATGCAACTTATCGCCTGCGCATACGCCTGCCGGAGAAACTTTCCGAAAACATGGCGGTGCATATGGAAGCGCAGCTATCGGCATACGAACTCGGCGTTCCGGATCGCATACTCGCCACTTCGGGAAAACCGGGTAGCAGCCTTTCTGAAACAATACCCGAAACCAGGCCTCTGACCGCAATCATACAGGTGGCTCGCGAGATTGACCTTTTTTTACGCGTGGCCAATTACCACCACCGTAAAGGAGGGATTTTTAAAAAAATCCAGTTCGGTACTGCCACCGCCATTGATCGCGAGATTGAAAGCAAACGCATACTCGATGCTTTACTGACCGGTATTCTCGCTATCATGGCGCTTTACCATTTCGTAATCTTTGCACTGCGCCGGCGCAACCTCGCGGCACTGTTTTTTGGGCTGGCCTGCGTGATGATTCTCGCGCGCACTGTCACGACCGGTGAAAAGCTGATTCTGGTAATGTGGCCCTCTGCGCCATTCAGCTTTTACACGATGCTCGAATATCTTTCCTATTTCTGGAGCATCCCTTTTGCGCTGCAGTTTTTCCGCGAGCTGTACCCGCAGTATTGTCCGCGGTGGGTGCACCGCGGCCTTTATTTATTTGCGACGTTGTTTTCCGTCCTTGTGTTCGTCGCACCCCTTCATATCTACAGTCATACCTCCTATATATATATGCCAGTGATGCTCGCCGGGGTGTTGAGCGTTGCGGTACTTTTGGCGAGAATCGTTTGGAACAAAGAACAGAATGCCGTGGCGCTGACAGCAGGTTTTTCTCTGCTGGCGATCGCGGTGCTCAACGATTCGCTGAATACCCTGGAAATTCTGCGCACCGGCTATGTGGTTCAGTTTGGATTTCTGGGTATCGTGCTGTTCTACGCTGCCGTGCTGGCAGCGCGTTTTTCGCGTGCACTTGATGACAGCGAATCGGCAACCCTGAAGCTATCGATTGCAAACGAAACCCTCGAAAGCAGAGTCGCCGAACGCACTGTCGAGCTCGAGCGGGCAAAGGAAGCGGCCGAAGACGCCAACCGCCTGAAAGACAATTTTATTTCGCTGGTCTCGCATGATTTGCGCTCGCCCTTGTCGGGCATCTTCAGTGCGCTGCAGACTGTGCGCATGGCGAAACTGGAAGAGGCGGCGAAATCGCGCCTGCTCGCACTGTCGGAAAAATCTGCGTCGGATGTGCTGCAGATGATTGAAAGCCTGCTGCAACTGCACCGGTTCAAGCGCAGTTCTTCTGAAGGCGTGCATGAAAAAGTGCAGCCGTACTTGCTGTTAGAAGGCATAAAAAAGTCGCTGGCAGATTCCATCAGCGAAAAAAAACTGCAGGTGCTGAACCGCCTTCCCGTCGATTACAGTTTTGAAATGGATATGCACCTGCTGCGACATGTGCTGCGCAATCTTTTAACGAATGCAATCAAATATTCAAACCCCGGCGGAGAAATTGTCGTAGAACTCAGCTCCGGTGAACCGGTCGAAATTTCCGTTACTGACCAGGGTGTGGGTATGAATCCGCACCAACTTGCCGCGGTGCTTGGCCGCGAAAAATCAGTTTCGACTGCAGGGACGGCGGGTGAAAAGGGAAGTGGGCTCGGGCTTGCCATCTGCCGCGAAATGCTGAAGAGCCAGGGCGGAGATCTGCTGGTGGGGTCAAAGCCCGGAAAAGGCAGCATTTTCACAATACGCCTGCCGCGATAGGCACACCCGCTTTACGGAGTGTCTTTCATCCGATTTTTGCACAGGTGCAGCTTTCTGACATCGCTTACACTCCGCTCACCGAAAAGGTCTCAGCAGAAAAACGCGTACAGCTCGAAACATGTGCCGCGCTGCTTTTTGCAGAGGCAATGCCGGCGGGGTTCATCGGCGACTGCAGCATAGAAGAACTTTATCTCAGGCATATCCTCGATTCGATCTTGCCTGCGATCGCACCCGAGTCAGAGGCAGATCTACCCCTGAATCAAAGCAGCGGTCTTTCTGTGTTTGACCTTGGCGCAGGTGCCGGATTGCCTTCGCTGCCGCTCGCCATCCTTTATCCGCAGCATGAATTCCATTTACTCGATTCACAGGAAAAGCGCTGCCGTTTTGCGGCATCAGCCGCAGAAAAAGTCGGATTAAAAAACGTGCACGTCTATCACGGCGTGGTACAGGATTTTGCGCAGAAATACGGCAAAGATAAAAGAGCCGACGTGGTCGTTTTTAGGGCATTCCGGAAAATACTGGCTTATTTAGAATTAGCAATTCATGTGCTGCGGAATCCGCAGGATTCCGCATTGCCTAATGCCTAAAGTGCTTTACTGGCGGTCTCAGCGCGTGCCTTTTTCTGACGAAGGAAACACGCGCGTGTCTGATCTGGGCTATCAAACCGAAAGTTTTGTAAAATTTGCCTCGGCAGAAGCGATTCTCCCGCGCGGCCTTTATACGTTCAGCAGGGTGCGAGCGCAGAAAGCCGCTTATCCCCGTTCGTGGAAAAAAATCTCAGCAGACCGCCTGGTCGAGGTAGAATCCTGAATTATGAAAGTCATTGCGCTGGCAAACCAGAAGGGCGGCGTCGGTAAAACCACGACCACCATCAATCTCGGGGCCTACCTCGCGAACGAAGGGCAGCGCGTGCTCATCGTCGACATCGATCCTCAGGGTAATGCTGGCAGCGGCCTCGGCCTCGACATCACGCAGGCGAAATCGACGATCTACCAGTGGCTGATCGACACTTCGGTGCCTGCACCGGCGGTCGCCACCAACCAGAAAAATCTCGATATTATTCCAGCGAATATCGACTTGTCAGGTTTTGAAATCGACGTGCGCGATAATCCCAACCGCGATTTCGTGCTGAAGGGTCGCCTGGCCGAGCTCAGTGACCGTTATGATTTTGTGCTAATCGATTGCCCGCCGAGTCTCGGGATTTTAACGATCAACGCTTTGACATCCGCCAATTCGGTGCTGATACCCCTGCAGTGCGAATATTTTGCGCTCGAGGGTTTAACACAGCTGTTGCGCATTATTAACCTGGTGCGTACCAAACTCAACACTTCGCTGCAGATCGAAGGTGTGCTGCTTACCATGTTCGATTCGCGCACGCGGCTTGCCGCGCAGGTTGTACAGGATGTGCGCGAGCATTTCAAAAAGCAGGTCTATGACGTGATTATTCCGCGCAATGTAAAGTTGTCTGAGGCACCGTCTTTTGGGCAGCCGATCAGTGTCTATGACCCGCAGTCGACCGGCGCGATTGCGTACAAAACCCTCGCGCGCGATCTGTTGTCGCGCCAGGCGGCTGCGGTATGAGAGCACATCCATGTGCACCGCAGCCTTGGCGCCTCCTCGCGCTCCAGGCGGCTGTATGAGTAAACCCTCCGGAAAAGTTTTGGGTCGTGGGCTATCGAACCTGCTCGACAGCACCAACGCGCCCGAAGCCGGCGAACGCGTGCAGGAAATCGCCGTCGATAAAATCAGGCCCAACCCTGAAAATCCGCGCAAAAAATTCGATCGCACTGCGATCGACGAACTGGCGCAGACCATCAAGGCGCATGGCCTGCTGCAGCCGATCCTGGTGCAGAAGCAGGGTGATCACTATATGGTCATTTCAGGCGAGCGACGTCTGCGTTCGCTCATTAGTCTCGGCTATTCGAAAGCGCCCTGCATTGTCAAAGAACTCGATCGGCGCAAAACACTCGAAGTTTCGCTGATCGAAAATATACAGCGTGAACAGCTCGATGCAATCGAAGAGGCGGCTGTGTACAAAATGCTGCTCGCCGACTATTCGATGACGCAGGAAGAACTGGCAGAACAGGTCGGAAAGAACCGTGTGACAATCACGAATCGCCTTCGCCTGCTGAATCTGCCAGACATTGTGCAGGCAGCGATTGCCGATGGTCGTCTCACCGAGGGGCAGGCGCGACCGCTTTTATCGCTCAAGAACACCGATCTGCAGCTGAGTATCTTCCATGAGATTACGGCACCCGGCAAGGCGCTCAACGCGCGCGACATCGAAGCCAAAGTGCGCCAGGCTCTGGCCGGGCGCCCCGACAAAAAGGCGCAGAAGGGCAAAAAATCCGACGCGAACATCAGGGCAGTGGCGCAAAAGGTCGAAGAACATCTCGGCATGCGCACACGCATCAAGTATAACCCGCAGAAAAAAACCGGCAGCATCACGGTGGATTTTTTTTCGCCCGACGACCTGGAAAAACTGCTGAAGACCATGGGCCTCAAACGGGTCTCGCTCTGAGGAAAAAATGGGTTCGTCAAATTTTCTGAACGCCATTACTGCGCACGCGGCCCACTATACACCGGGTGAACAGGTAAACGAACCGGGGTGGATAAAGCTCAACACCAACGAAAGCCCGCTGCCGCCTTCACCGCGTGTTTTTCGTACTATGGCCGAACTCGTGGGTCAGGGCGATGTGCTGAGAAAATATTCGCACCCGCTCGGCGAGCCGCTGCTGTCGGCGCTCTCGGGGTACTGGTCTTGCGACAGAGCGCACCTGATGGTGACGAATGGTTCCGACGAAGCGCTCGCGCTGATCTGCCGTGCGACGCTCTCTGCCACGGAACCTGCGGTGTTTCCCGCGGTGACTTACAGTCTCTACAAAACTCTCGTAACCAATGCCGGTGGAGTCTATTCTGAAGTTGCGATGGTGCGGGGAGAAAACCAGCCCTACAGCGTCGATCTTGAAGCCCTCGAAAAAGCCCAGGCAAAAGTTGTATTTCTGCCTAACCCGAATGCGATCACCGGCGAATATGTTAACCGCGAAAAAATTGCCGATACCATCAGAAATTCATCCAAGTTGTGGGTGATCGACGAAGCATATAATGATTTTGCCGGCCCCCAAGCAACGATGATGCACTTTATCGCCGAAATGCCAAACCTGATTGTGACGCGTACTTTTTCCAAAACGCATGCGCTCGCGGGCTTGCGTGTCGGCTATCTTGCGACGTCGAATTCGGCGCTGATGAACGGGCTTATGGCGCACAAAGATTCGTACAACGAAGATGCGATTGCCGCGCGCCTGGCTGCAGCGGCACTCGAAGATACGGACTGGCACAGCCGCACCCTTTCCATTGTTATAATTGGCCGTGAATTTTTGCGTAGTGAGCTCCAGGCTCTTGGTTTTATCGTATATGAGTCAGCCGCAAATTACCTTTTGTGCAAAGCGCCGCCGGCAATGGCCGCAGCCGACATCGTCCAGGGGTTGCGTGCGTACAAGATCCTGATCCGGTATTATGCCGGTTCGCAGTTCTCAGATTGTGTGCGCATCAGCGTTGGTTCCGAAGGGGAAAACGCAAAACTCATCGGCGCGCTGAGAGAATTGCTCAGGCCTAAAGTATGAGATACAAGGTCATGTCGTGGCTGCGCCTGGCTCCCAAGCCGGCGGTGGCACCCGAAATCATGGTGCATGACTGGCACGAACACCATATCGTGACGCTCAAATCGCATGAACGTTTCCGCGAAAAAGACTCGGGCATTCCGCTGTTTGGTAGCAAACCAGCATGGGTTCACCTCTATCCGCGCAACGAACAGGATCTTATCCGTTTGTTGCACCGCTATGAAATTCACCCGCTGACGGTAGAAGATATTTTTAACAGTTCAAACCGCATTAAACGCGAGAAATTTCCACACTACACTTACCTGTGTTTTCGCGGTGTTCACCTCGCAGGCAGTTATATCACGACGAAGGATTTTAACTTCATTATTACCAAAAACACGATCATAACCATTTCGGAGAGCGAACGCTCGACGATCGACCGACTGCTTGCCGACGAAGGCCTGTGCCGCGATCTTCTGCGCCGCGGGCCCGAATTCATTCTGCACCGCATTCTCGACGTTGAGACAGACCACACGCTGCACATCGTACACGATATTGACCTTGCTTTTGAACGCTGCGAAGGCCAGCTGATGGCGCATAGCGCAAACCTCGATATTGCGATGGTCTTCGAACTTAAGTCGTCGCTCGCGCTGATCAAGAAGCTGATTCTCACGCATAAAGAAATCTTCGATGAGATGCAGCAGCATGATATCAAAAATTTTTCGAAAGATTCGCAGGCCTTTTTCCGCGACGTGCGCGACCATGCAATCAAGATCATCGATACGATCGACGGCATCGTGCAGGCGATATCGTCGGCGATTGAAGCTTATAATACGATTTCAACCAAACGCACCAACGATATTATCCGCATCCTGACGATCATGACCGCAATTATGCTGCCGCTGACGCTGGTGACCGGTTATTTTGGCATGAATTTCAAGCACCTGCCGATGACAGACGATCATTACGGATACCTGAAGACGATCATCGGTATGGGTGTTCTGGCCGTTGCGATGGTTGTTTTTTTCTGCGCAAGCGCTGGTTATGATCTTTAACCGTGATAATTCACGGGTGAAATTAATCGTCATGTGAACCTATATCCGGTTTGGCCCTGAATCTTTTTCCTGCTTCATATTCGTTGAGTTCTGCAGCGGTGGGTGCAGTCGTCTTATTGTAACCCGCCTTATTTGCAGCTTCAAGCTGTTCCTGCGGAATTTCAAACAGTATTTCACGGTGGTAATTGGCACACTTCTGGCAAGCTTCGCAGGTTGCTAGATCACGGAAGTATTCGTGGGCGGGAAAATCCCGGCGCGGCGCAGTTTCTCTTTCTCGGCGGCAAAACCCGGTGGTTCAAAATTGCGCACCGGGCCCGTGCTTATGCATTTGGGGCCGCCAATAAAAGTGTGCGTGATCCAGACCAGTATTTTCTCCGGTGGTTTGGCTGCAGCCGCCGGTGCGGCGAAATCTGCCGCGCCGCATGCAACAAAGAGCAAAAGCCCGTGTAACGCCCGCAATTTCCTATTCTCCCCGGCCGAGGCTCTTCATCACCCGCGCCGCGGCGAGTGTCGCGAGACGCCGTGCAATAAGCCGCGTGAAGAAAACCAGCAGCTTATTGCGAAAGCCGGCAACGACGACACTTTTGTGGCCGAGTGCATCGAGAGCGGCCTTAACCACCGGGCCGACGGGCATCGCACCTGCCTGTGGCCGCGTTTCAGCGACGTGAGAAAACTCGGTTGCAGTGGCACCCGGGCAGAGCGTTACTACATCCACCCCCTGCTTGCGCAATTCATACCACAGCCCTTCGCCGAGCAACAGGTCATAGGCTTTTGTTGCAGCATAATGGCTCATATAGGGCACTCCCTGGAACGACACCACCGAACTGACGATGATCATGCCACCGCGGCGGTGCGACGCCATGAGTTTACCAAATTCATGCGCAATGATCAGCGGTGCGCGGCAGTTGACATCGAGCATCTCGAGCTCGCGCTCGAGCGAATTATCGATAAATTCTCCCGCCGTGCCGAAACCGGCATTGTTTACCACGAGGCCGATGTTGAGTCCCGCCGTCTGTTTTTTGAGAATCGTCATAAAATTGGGCTTTGCGAGATCGAGCGCCACAACTTTAACCTGGACGCCGTGCTCGACCTTGAGCGCGGTCGCGAGTTCGTTCAGCCTGTCGCGCCGTCTTGCAACGAGCACAAGATCGAGTTTTTGCGCTGCGAGCTGCTTCGCGAATTCGGTGCCGATACCGCTCGACGCACCGGTAATGAGCCCCCACGCGCCGTAGCTGTTGCGAAAGTCTGTCATTGTTCGAGCTGCCCTTTCAGTTTATTTAATCCTTGTCCGACGGCCTGGTTCAACAACATGGCGACGATATGCCCGGCGAGGGGGATTGCCATATCAAATTTGATATCCCAGTCGATTTGCGTGGCACTGCCATTTTGTTTCAGAGTAATGGAACCGTGGTGGTTTTTGAGCGGTGAACCGCGCGTGATTTCGTATTCGATTGCGCGCGGTTTTTCAGACTTCACTACCGTCTCATCGAAATCGAGAAGACCCAGAATGCGTAAGGTGCGCACCGAGCCTGTGCCGTTAACGCCTTCGCCGGCAGCTGTCGAGTCGCGCGTGCGGCGAATATCCGCATCGAGCCATTCGCCCATGCGGTTATGGTCTGAGAGCCGGTCAAATACCGTTTCGATCGGCGCCTGGATGCTCGCAGAGAGCACAGTCTGGTATTGATGCATAGTCGCTGCTCTGTGGCAAGAGCGGTGCCGTCAAGTATAGAGGAGTCTGTAGTGCCTGCTTCACACCCGCTACAGGCTCCAATTAATTGACAATGTGTCTAAAAGACTCGCTCTTCCATAAGTCCTTAATTTGGCACTGAGTTTGCTGAATTTTCGGCAAGAGGGATTGCTGCGCGACAGCCAGACTGGCCGTTCAAAGTTCCCGAAAACAATTGATTACAGGAGACTATATGGCTAAATTAAAATTCAGCTCTTGGAAAGAAGTCATCGACTTCGCAAAGAAGAGCGGCGTCTTGTTCTACGATTTCCGTTTTTCGGATATCGGCGGCGCATGGCACCATGTTTCGTATCACGTGGATTCGATTTCAGAAGATTCCTTCAAAGGCCTGCCTTTTGACGGCAGCTCGATAACCAAATGGCAACCGATCCATCGTTCAGACATGCAGCTGATTCCTGACCTCGATGGCCTGTTTCTCGATCCATTTACTGCAGACGCAACACTCGTTGTCTTCTGCGATGTCTATGACATCTACAAGAACCAGATGTATGAAAAATGCCCGCGTTCAATCGCGAAGAAGGCGCTCGGCTATCTGAACAAAACCGGTATCGGCGATACAGCGTACTTCGGCCCGGAAAATGAATTCTTCATTTTTGACTCGATCCGCGTGCGTGACGACATCAACTGCCAGTATTATGAAATCGACTCAAACGAAGGTTCATGGAATACTGCAACAGCCAACTACAATGATGGTCACAACCTCGGCCACCGCCCAGGCACAAAAGGTGGTTATTTCCCGGTTTCTCCGCGCGACTCACAGGTCGATATCCGCGCTGAAATCGTAAAGACACTGCACGAAATTGGTCTCGAAACATTCGTGGTGCACCATGAAGTTGCGCAGGCGCAGGGTGAAATCGGCGTTAAATTCGGTACGCTGATCGAAGCCGCCGATAACGTGCAGAAGCTGAAATACGTGGTGAAGAACGTGGCGAAGCGCCATGGCAAAACCGCAACATTCATGCCGAAGCCGCTCTTTGGCGACAACGGTAACGGTATGCACGTGCACCAGTCAGTCTGGAAAGGCGGCGAAAATACATTTGCCGGCGACAAATACCAGGGCCTCAGCGAAACCGCTCTGCACTATGTGGGTGGTGTGTTGAAATATGCACGCGCAATTGCGGCATTCTCCAACGCTTCGACCAACTCGTACAAGCGCCTGATTCCCGGCTTTGAAGCTCCTTCGATTCTGACATACTCTGCGCAGAACCGTTCTGCTTCGTGCCGTATCCCGTTTGTATCGGGAGCCAAAGCGAAACGCGTTGAATTCCGTTTCCCCGACTCGACATCCAACCCATACCTCTGCTTTGCCGCAATGCTGATGGCAGGCCTCAAAGGTGTGCAGGACAAAATCGATCCGGGCAAACCCATGGAAGAAGACCTGTTTGAACTGTCACTCGACGAAATCCGCGAGAAGGGCATCCAGCAGATGCCACACACTCTGCGCGAAGCCGTTGAGACGATGCTCTCAAATCGGGCTATTTTCGAGCAGGGCGATGTGTTCACGAAGGATTTCATCGACACCTACAAAGAATTGAAATTCGAATCAGAGATCTGGCCGTGGGAAGCACGCCCGCATCCATTCGAATTCCTGTCGACCTATAGTTGCTAATTTTTGCCGAAGGCAAAAATTAGCCAAAAATAGAGAAGGGCCGCAAGGCCCTTTTTTTGTAGCCTGCGCTGATTGATTCGTCGCAGACGAATCGTATCGAGGCGATATTGGTTTTACGCGCTGAGTGAAGATCGATGCTTTACGCGAAAGATGCATCCCATCGTGATCAAATTTAGACGAACTAAAGAAAAAGCTGAATTGCCCGCGCGGCAGTCGCCGCACGCAGCTGGTTATGATTTGCATGCATGCCTGGACGACAGCCTGACGATTCTGCGGGGGCAGATCTCGCCGGTACCCACCGGGCTTGCAGTCGAAATACCACCGGGCTATCATATCTCAATTCGTGCCCGGTCGGGCATGGCAGTTAAACATGGCCTCACGCCGGTCAACACGCCCGGCACAATCGATGCCGACTACCGCGGTGAAATTTTTGTGCCGCTGATTAACCTGGGTCAGGCAGATTATACCATCAAACACGGCGATCGCATTGCGCAGCTGTTGCTCGAAAAAACATACGATATTGAATGGGTCGAAGGCGAGCTGAGCGAGACGGCCCGCGGAGAGGGGAAATTTGGTTCCACAGGTAAGCGCTGATCCCGCGGGCATCATCGATTATCCGCGCCGGCTCGAGCGCGATCATCTGTATTTTGCCTTTGGCGGTGGTGTCGGGCGTTTTGGTACCAACTTCACAATTTTCCACCTGAACGGCACGACAATCTGGGTCGATGTCGGATCCGGGTTTGCCAACCACCACACGCCCGGGATGGATAAGAACCTGCCAAACCGGCAGTTGCTCCTGGGTTTTCCCCCCACTGCGATTTTTCTGACACACGGCCACGAAGACCACATCGGGGCTTTTCCGCATCTGGTGCATGTGATCGCGGCGGGCACGCCTGTCTATACTTCGCCTTTTACCGCCGCGCTTCTCACCAACCGGTTGCGTGACCGCGGCGTCGATCCCGCCCGGTGGGATTTTCGCCTGATCGAAGAGAATACGCGCATTGAAGTTGGCGACCTCGCACTCTTTTCGTTTTTCATGCCGCATTCGATTCCGCAGTGCTTCTCGGTCGGGCTTGAAGCCGAACTGCCTGAAGGCAGAAAGCGTATCTATTTCAGCAGCGATTTTAAAATGCACGGCAGCGAAGTCAGGCATAAAACTGCGCAGCTCAAAAAATTTGCCCCTGTGGATTTTCTGTTTGTCGATTCGACGGGGTCGCTTCTCGACGGCGAGACAGTCGACGAAAAAGAGGTGGATGTATCGCTGAGCAAGCTGATTGCTTCGACCAAAGGCCGCATTTTCCTCACCACCTTCGCTTCGCAGGTTGAACGCATCAAAAATCTCGTGGCGAACGCCGCGAATGCCGGCCGACCGATCGGGTTCGCCGGGCGTTCGCTCAAAACGCAGTGGGAAGCAGCCTTTATGTCAGGCGAAGTCAATGTGCCGCTGCACCAGATGCGGCCACCCTCATTCACCAGCCAGAATGCGCTATGGCTCGTCGCCGGCTGCCAGGCCGACAAAAATTCCTCGTTTTCGCGGCTGACGCATGGCATGTTGCCAAAACTGCGCCTGAAAAAAGACGATACGCTGATTTATTCGGCCAGTATGATTCCCGGTAACGAAGGGCGCATCTACGAATGCCTGAATCTTGCGGCCGACGCGGGAGCAAATGTCATTGGCCTGACGGGTGACGTGCGCGTGCATGCGAGCGGTCACGGCCGCCGGGGTGATATCGAAAAGCTGATGGGCTATCTGAAGCCAAAGCATATTCTTCCGGTTCATGGCGATCCACTGCACTTCCATGCGTTCCTGCGCTTCATCGACGAGCGCAAATACAATGTCGCGATTACCGGCGAGCACCGCATTTATGCGCTGAAAGATGAACCGGTTTTTATCGAATCAGTACCCGACGAGACATGCCTTGTCGAGGCGGGAGAAATCCATTTTGATCAGACACTCTACCGTGAGCGCACGCACATGGCAGAGCAGGGTATCTGCTGTGTCATCATGGATACAGAGCGCTTCGCGGCGATCGACGTGAGCTACATAGGTGTCATGAGCCCGGCCTATGCGCGGCAGATGCATGGCCAGCTGCTCGTAGCCGTGCAGGCGGCAGCGGTTGATTGCAGCCAGGCGGCCGATCAGAACCGCGAAAAAAAGTTCCGCGACCGGCTGGGCAAACTACACATGGAGACGATTGGCAAGATGCCCTATGTAAAAATTATCCGGCCAGGGGCACAAAACGCATGAACGCGCTGCGCATCATTCCGTGTCTCGACGTCAAAGACGGCCGCGTCGTTAAAGGCATTAACTTCGTGAACCTGCGCGACGCCGGCGATGCGGTGGCCTGCGCCGAAGCCTATGACCGCGAGGGCGCCGACGAGCTGGTGTTCCTGGATATCACAGCATCGTCTGACCGCCGCGCAATCATCATCGATCTGGTGAAGCATGTCGCCGAGCGGGTTTTTATTCCTTTTTGCGTGGGCGGCGGCATTCGCACGCTCGAAGACATGCAGCTGATTCTCGCAGAGGGGGCTGACAAGGTATCCGTCAACACCGCGGCTTTCCAGAATCCGCCGCTCTTAAAACAGGGGGCTGAGCACTTCGGCAGCCAGTGCATCGTCTGCGCGATCGACGTGAAGTTTAACGGTCAATTTCATGAGGTGTATCTCAATGGCGGCCGCACCGCCACCGGCCGCGAAGCAGTCGACTGGGCTCTCGAAGCAGTGTCGCTCGGCGCCGGTGAACTGTTGCTGACTTCAATGGATACCGACGGCCGTAAAACCGGTTTCGATCTCGATATTACCCGCAAGATTACATCGGCAGTCGATGTGCCGGTCATCGCCTCGGGCGGCGCCGGCACCATGCAGCATTTCGCCGAGGCCTTCGACGCCGGTGCACGGGCGGCGCTTGCCGCGTCGCTCTTCCATTTTAACGAGATGCGCATTCCCGATCTCAAAAAATACCTGAGCAACGCCGGTTACCCGATGCGGTTACTTTAAGAGGCTCATTGATTTCTGTGGTGTAGCCACAGAAATCAATGAGATATTTGGTTTTTTTCTTGCCCATGCGTGCCAACAGTTAAATGAAATGCCATGCACGAGTCCATTGTCGTCCGTTTTTCGCTGCACGCCCCGGCAAAGGCGATTTATGAAGCGTGGCTTGACTCTGCGAAACATACCGCCATGACCGGGTCTCCCGCAACGGCATCGCGCCAGGTCGGCGGAGAGTTTACTGCCTGGGACGGCTATATTGCCGGAAAAAATCTGCTGCTGATCGAGAATAAGAAAATTGTACAGAGTTGGCGCTCGTCTGAATTTCCCGAAGAGGCACCCGATTCAGTGTTGTCGGTGCTTTTGACTGAGCGAGAGGGCATCACCGAGGTCGAGCTCGAGCACCGCGACATTCCGCCGGGGCAGGGGGTGCAGTACCAGTCGGGCTGGATCGAGTTCTATGCGAATCCGATGCAGAAATTTTTCTCGGACAAAAAAGCCGGCGGAAACCAGGCTGTAAAACCAGCACGCAGGAAATCCCCCCCGGCGAAGAAGCCGGCCAAACGGGTGCCAAAAAAATCCGCAGGCCCGGCAAAAAAGAAAGTGGTCGCTGCGAAACGCGGCAAAAAGAAGGCAGTCTCCAAAGGCAGGTAATATGGGTGCAGAGGCAAAATTTTCCAATCTGATCGCGATGGCGGTTCCGGTCTTCTTCATATCGATCGGTATCGAAGTCCTGGTTGCGGTCATCAGAAAACGCAAGGTTTATCGCTTTAACGATACGGTTTCCGATCTCAGCGCCGGCATGATGCAGGAGCTGGTCGGCGTGTTTACCAAGGTGCTGCTCTTCGGTGTGTATATCATCGTCTTCGAGGCAGTGCATCGCCCGTCGGGTGCTCCGCAGGGAGCGGTATACGGTTTACCGGTGAATATTGTCACCTGGGTTGCAGTATTTTTTATTGTCGACCTCATCTATTACTGGTTTCACCGCAATTCGCATAACATTGCGATTGTGTGGGGTTCACACGAGGCGCACCACTCAAGCCAGGAATACAACCTCTCTGTCGCGCTGAGGCAGGGCGCTTTTCAGCGGTTGTTTTCCTTCCCGTATTATTTGCCGATGGCGCTCGTCGGATTTTCTCCGCTGCAGTTCATGGTGTGCTCGCAGATCAATACGCTCTACCAGTTCTTTATCCACACGCGGCTGGTGAAAACTCTTGGTTTCCTCGAATATTTTATGAACACGCCTTCACACCACCGTGTGCACCATGGGGTGAATCCGAAATATATCGATAAGAACCATGCCGGCGTTTTCATCATTTGGGACAAAATGTTCGGCACATTCCAAAAAGAGGAAGAAGAACCCTATTACGGTACGGTTAAGCCGCTCACCACTTTTAATCCCGTTTGGGCGCAGCTGCACTACTGGTGGGGTCTCTTTCAGCTCTCGCGCAAGTGCCGCGGTTTCGATAAGATCAAAATCTGGTTCAAGGGCCCCGGCTGGAAACCCGACTACCTGGGTGGTAAAGCACCGATACCCGAAATCAATCCGCAGACCTATAGCAAGTATGATCCGGAAAACACAGCCGGCATGAAAATTTATGCGGGCATCGTGTATGTTTTGTCGTTACCGGTTTTTCTCGCTTTGCAACAGACGAAGGGCTTACCGATACAGAGCCAGCTGATTCTGGCAGTGCCCGTGGTCGTGGGGCTTGCTGCCGCAGGCGGATTAATGATGCGGAAAAAATGGGCTTTTGTGCTCGAATTTATCCGCGTTCCATTGTTTGTTTTCATCGTCTTTGCAGTCACGAGCGTGCTGCGCCGTGAAATTATGCTCGCTGCAGTTGGTAGCATTGCACTCATCGGTTTGCTGCAGCTTCTGTGGCTGGTGCGGGAGTCCCGCAGGAGCTCACAGCCACTCAAGGCTGCCTGACGGGGCAGCCGCCCGTGATAGTCTTGGTCACATTCTACGGGAATAAAGCGCCGGAATAGCGGCCCGCTATTTCGGCATATTTTCTCAAAATGAGCGCGACCCGTCAAGGGGTTGCGCGTTCCCATTATGCTTTGCGGGGTGTTCATTTACCCCGATCTTACCCTACATAACAGATTGAAGCGGTGCGGCGCCTGAAACTGCCGGCTGAGCGATCCGTGTATCACAGGAGTGACAGATGAAAAAAATCAGAAATATCGCAGTAATATTGATTACCGCGGCAATCGCAATTACCTGCGGCGGAGATAAAACGCCGTGGCTGTGGAAAATCGAAGGTAAATCCATCAGCCTGAAGCAACTCGACGAGGCTTACAGCGGCTTTGGCGTGCTGATGAAAGAGCAGCTGCAGCAGCGCATGGGACGCTTTATTCCCGAAGATGAATTCAAACAACTGCTTGAAGATCCAGACCGCACGGGAAATCCGCAGCTGGCAGAAATGTTCAAATCTTTCGGCAAAGACCTGTTTGCCGAACAGTATAAAGACATGCTCGTGCTCAATATGGAAGCACAAAAAGACGGCTATGCCAAACGCCCCGAGGTGAAGGCTAAACTCGAATTTTTGCAAAAGTACTTTCTGGCCAACATGTACCTGTTCGACCAGCTGAAACTGCAGGATATCAAAATCAGCGACGCAGAAGCCTATGCTGCGTGGGAAAAAGCGAAGCGCGAAGACGCGCGTCTGCGCACAGTGCCTGTAGACCAGGGACTCGAAATGATCAAGGGCCGTATGGTGATGGCATCTGCGATGGAAAAACAGCGTACGCTGATGAAAAATGCGACGCAGAAATACCGCATCGAAACCAACAAAGATTTCGATATCGTCGAGCATGTGAAGAGCCTGCGCGAAGAAGCGCGTAAGAAGCGCGAAGCGGCAGCTGGTGCAGCACCTGCACCGGTAACACCGGCTCCGGTTACGCCACCTAAAAAATAAGCATCTGTCTGAAAAGGCTGAATTTTGAATTTTATGCGCGCACAGCGCGCATAAAATTCAATAAATTCTGTCTTCTTTGACTGGGCTAACTGGCCGCGCCAGCGGCCAATTAGCTGCCCATGATGCGGGCTTCAATTTCGGGTTCAAACCGGCGCAATACCGGGCGAAAGTCGATCAGCCGCAGCGAATGCCTGCCCAGCACCTTTTCCAGAATTATTGTATTGGATTTCGGTTCGCCACCTTTCAGGTAGTGAGCGAGGCGTTCTTCTGAAAATTCAACCAGAACTTTATCCACGAGAGATTTCTCAATATTGATTTTTTCCCGTGTGCACGCGCCCAGGGTGAGTGAGAATGCGCCTGCCGCGCAGGCCAGCATTGTGTGCTTGCTAATAGAACGATCCATAGACCTGCAGCGATTGCAATGGCGCACCCTGTGGAAATGATTTTTCTGCCCTTGCCGCGGCTTCGGCAAATGCTTCGGTAAAACGCATCTGGCGGCGGTTTGTGCGCTGGAACAGGTCATATAAGAATGATACGCGTTCGGCGTTTGCGAGCGCCTCTGGCAGCACGACAGTGTGCAGGTCTTTCCGCCAGCCCATTGCCAGTAATACCTGGGGCGAAAAAATACTCCCTCCGTTTCCGGTACCGGTAACCAGACGTTCGAGGCGCAAGTCGCAGGGCAGCGGAAGCAGGTCTGTATTGCCGGCATCGATGAACAGCGTGTCGCGGAACACCGTCTCGCCGGCATTGCATTCGCTAAAATTCTGTGGCTCCGGGGCGGCAGAAAAAGTATCGGAAAGCTCGGCTTTTATGGCAGATGCATTGCGGCCGTTCAGGCCCGGCATTACCAATCGTTCGGGCAGCTTCGCATCCGTACTGCACTGGCTGCAGTAGAAAAACAGGGGGGCGATGCGAGCGGGCCTCGCGCCCTTGCCGCTGAAAACCGAAACGTTGCCGAAGACGAGCGCCTCGCGTTCACCTGCGTTTTTCTGCCAGGCCTCTGCGAGATCGCCGAGCTTTTGGTAACGCGTGAGTCTGCCTTGGACCGCCTTATATTGCAGAAACAGTCTGCCGTCGGCATACCAAAGGTCATAGCGCGGGAACTGCTGTTGCGCACTCTCTTCTTTGACCACGGGAGAGACGTCGAGCAGGCCGGGAACCATGTGCTGCATCAGTTGTGCGGCATCTGGTGCAGAGAAAAATGCAAGCGGTACACCTCGCAGGTTATCGAGGGCATAGCGGCGATGTAGTTCGGCGAAAATCGCGGCAGCCTGTTTTTCGGTCAGTTTGCCAGGGATTTTTTCAAGCGCCAGCAGAGAAAGATTGTCACCCAGCCTGATGCCCCAATCGAGAAATAGCAGGTCTGACTGTAGCTGGTATGCCGCGCGCAGGTAGTTTACCAGTAGTTCTGGAAGCGCATTGCCCGCGTTGCGCATCAGTGCTTTCTGCAGCCGGTGGCGCATGACAAAAAAGCGGGTGAGTTCCGTTGTTTTGTCGGCTTTTGCGGTTTTTTCCAGAAAATCACCCGCGGCCTGTTCGCCTTCTAGCCGCTGCGCGGCGAGCGCCCTGATTTCGGTGCTATTTTCCGTCGAAAGCAGAAGCGAGCGCCACCATGCCTTATCTACGGCTTTACCACAGTTCTCCTGAAAAAGGCGCTCGCGTACCTGCCATTCGATTTCATGTTCGGCCGCGTTGCCTGCGGCCGCGGGGCAGGTGCCCTGATTCAGGTAGGCATGCTTTTGCATCCTGAGTTTTTGGTTTTCGGTTGCATTACGCACATCGACAATTTCTTCGCGCGGAATCTGTTCTGATTTGAGCAAGTCTTCCAGATGCGCGACGGTGGCGGCCGCGGTTTTGCCTGCAGCGGCATTGTCGCGTTGCCAGACAGCAAGGTTTTGCAGCAATTCGCTGTAACGCAGGTAATCCGCGTAACTATCGGCACCGCGGTTGTTTTCCTCGCCGATTGCGCTTTCAACCACGGCGCGGGCTGCGGCATAGTCTGAGCAGCGCACCAGAATGCGCGCCAATGCCAGCGCATCAAAATTCTCGGCCGAAACCCTGCGCTGCAATCCGGCGAGATACAGCGCCCGGCCGAGATTCCCATAGTGAATATTTTCAAATATACGGAACCAGTTTGTGCGGCGGTTCCAGTAAGATTTTCCGCCGCCCGAAATTGTGTCACTTAAAGCCGCAAAACGGTCCGCGCGCGCAAGGCCGTTTGGCTCGCGCGCAGAACGTATCGCCAGTGAGTCGCGAATGAGGCGCACCAGCGTGTCGAGTTCCTGGTCCTTTTTCTGCAGCGCAGAACCGAGTTGTTTCTGGTATGCCACGATGACCGGGTCAAAATCCGTAAAGTGCAGTTCACCGTTTTCATGCGCGATTAATCCCGATTCAAGATAGAGCTGCAGACGGCAGAGCAGGTAATCCTGGAAAGTTTCGCGGTTTTCGCCCCACTGCAGATCGTCTGCATTCAAGCCCGCCGGCGAACGCGGCCAGCCATATCGACCGCGCAGCGATCCATAGGCGATCGCGAGCGCAGATTCAGCGCGCGAAAAATATTGTTCCGCAGGGCGCTTTTCGCCGCGCAACGCAAAGTGATTCGCTACGGCGATCTGCCGCTGGAATTCGGCAAAGGGCCCCTCCTGGAACAGAATATTCCAGTTGCCCTGCGCCATGATGGAATCAATAATGCGGTTCGGCAGAGTGGTGGCAAAACGGATAGGCGTTTTTTCCCGCCACGGAACGGCGTGTGCTTTGAGAACAAAAAGAAGAAAAATGCAGAGGGATAACCTTGTGATATCCCTCCGCATGGATTCGGATTTACGCCGCTTTAAGACCCAATGCCCGAGCCAAAAGTGCGCGCGCAATCACCCTGAGAGCAAGTACTTCTTCTGCACCCTCGAAGATACTGAATACGCGTGCATCGACAAATAAGCGTGATACCTCGTACTCTTCTGCATAACCCATGCCGCCATGAATCTGCAGTGCTTCGCGCGTCACCCATTCAGAGATGCGGCACGAATAAAATTTCACCAGCGAAGCTTCCATTGAACCTTCGTGCTTATCCATCAGGCGTGCGGATTTATAGGTCATCTGGCGTACTGCCTGCGTGATCGCAGCCATTTTCGCAATTTTATGCGCATTGATGCCGTATGCCATAACCGGTTTCCCGAAAATTTTGCGGTCCATCGCATACTGTAGGCCTTTTTCAATTGCTGCCTGCATCACACCCGTTGCGCGCGCAGCAGTCTGCAAGCGGCCACCGGCAAAGCCTGCCATCTGCAGGTAGAAACCTTTGCCGAGGCCCGCTTCGCCGCCGATCAGGTTTTCATCGGGAACAAAGTAGTCTTCGAACACCACTTCATACGAATGCATGCCGCGGTAGCCGATGGTTGAGATGGCTTTGCCATGGCAACGCCCGCCCTGCGGCTGAGTGTAATCAAATTCATGGTCGCGTGTGGGCGGTTTTTCTGCTAATAGAATAGAGAGTCCCTTGTGCTTGAGTTTGAGGTCGGGGTTCGTGCGCGCCAATACCAGCATCACATCTGCCATGCCGGCAAATGTACACCAGGTTTTGACGCCGTTGATTTTCCAGCCACCGTCGACTTTGACAGCCGCAACTTTCATACCCGCAACGTCAGAGCCATAGTCAGGTTCTGTTACAGCGACCGCGCATTTCTTCTCGCCCGATGCCAAAAGAGGCAGCCATTTCTGTTTCTGTTCTTCAGTACCGCCTGCAGCAATCGCCTTGGCTACAATTTCCGGGCGGGTAATCAGACTGCCCGCGACGCCAACGCTGCCGCGCGAGAGTTCTTCTGTGACAACGGCCATCGAGGTGTGATCAGGATTTTCTTCAGACTGAAATCCACCATAAGTGTCGGCGATAGAGAGACCGAAACAACCCATTTCAGCGAGGCCGTCGATAATTTCGTCGGGGATGGTGAGGTCTTGCCGGTGCACTTTTTCGGCGATCGGTTTCACCTGGCCTTCAGCAAATTTGCGGAAGGTGTCGGCCATCATCGACTGGTCGTCGTTCAGGCCGTACGCGCCGAAATCTTTTGTCGCAGCGAGAGTTTCTGCGATCTTTTTTGCAAAGGTTTCTGAGCTGTACTCGGCGGTGAAGGCATAAATTTCAGAGGCATGCACGTCTGTGTCGAATTGCTGCGAGCTGACGCCCATTTTCTGCGCTGCGAGGCGCAGGCGTGCCAGCATATCGTTAAAAGCGTCTGCAATGAAGAACAGCGAAAGATTCTCTTCAATGCTGCCTGCGCCTTTACCTACCTTTTCGGGGTAGGCGATCATTTCTTCGATGGCAAAAAGTTCTGCCGCGACCCAGGCCAGGTCGTAGTTCGCAACCTGATCCTCGTCCATTTTATCCGTCGAGATGTTGTTGTTCTCGAAGGCCTTATCGGCGAGGTGCTTCTCAAATTTATTGTAGAAGCTTTTGACGTGCGCGGTCAGCGCCTGAGCTTTTTTCAGCGCCATGGATTATTTGCCTTTTTCTACGCCGACGATGTGCACGACGTTGGTCGTCGCCGAACCGCCAATATTCAGCGTTGCCGCTACCTTGGCGTCTTCGACCTGGTTTTCGCCTGCAACGCCTGTGAGCTGTTTATAGACGTCGAGCAGCTGGCGTGCACCGGTTGCTCCTACCGGGTGACCGGCACCGATCAGACCACCAGACGGGTTGAAAGGAATTTTGCCGCCGATGCGGATGTCGCCGCTGTCGATTGCTTTGTACGCTTCACCGGGTGCAGTGATGCCAAAGTGCTCAATCGCCGCGTATTCAGAGGTGGTGAAACAGTCGTGGGTTTCTACGAGGTCGAGGTCTTTCGGGCCTTTGATGCCGGCGCGCTTGTACGCGTCGACGATCGCCTTGCGCGTGTGCGGCAGAACATACTTGCCTTCTTTTTTCGCCGCATATGCTTCTTCGGTTTTGACGTCGAACAGCATCGGTGCGGTAGCATGGCCCCAACCCATGATGTGCGGAATATTTTTCAGTTTCAGGCCATGCTTCTTGGCATATGCCTTCGCGTATTTTTCAGAAGCAAGAAAGATCACCGCTGAACCGTCGGTTACCTGTGAGCAGTCGGTAATGTGGATAATACCGCCGACTTCCATGTTGAAGTTACCGCGGGTCAGCGCATGCTGCTTGTTCATATACCATTCGCGGGTCTGCGCGAGCGGATTTCTGCGGCCGTTTTCATAGTTAATCGCAGAAATTTCTGCGAGGTGATCGTATTTCAGGCCATAGAGTTCTTCGTAAACAGTACCGAGGCGGCCGAACAGTTTCGGGAATGGGAACTGTACGCCTTTGGCTTCTTTGTCATACCATGCAGCTGTGCCCAAAAAATCCCCGCCGGTTTTTGAATCGACCGATTTCATGAGCTCAACGCCGATGACCATCGACAGGTCATAGTGGCCGGCTTCGATTTCAGTGCGCGCAACCAATGATGAAATTGCACCCGAAGCGCAGGCCGCTTCATGCCGGCTTGTGGGCACGCCGCGCAGTTTTTCGCTGTAGTTGACGGTCATTGCACCCAGGTGGCCCTGCATGGTGTAGAGTTCGCCGGCAAAGTTGCCGACATGGATCGATTCGACGTCTGCAGGATCAATCTGCGTGCTCGTAAAGGCACCGTCCATGGCTTCGTGCATCAGAGCCTGGATGGTTTTTCCTTCTTTTGACCAGTTGCGGGCGAAGTCCGTTTGGTACCCGCCGAGAATATAAACGCGTTTGTGCTTAGCCATGGTTGTCTCCTCTGTTCCTAATGTACTGTTGAATTTATCTGCCCGCTAAAAATTTGCTGACATCAGCAACGCGGCAGAGTTTCCCTTTTTCCTTGATACCTTTAAGTTGCGCCGGGGCGGTGAGGCCCGCTTTTTCGATCTGTGCGCAGGTTTCTTTGACGCCGCCAAAGAGGTCTACCCAGCCAGAGGGTGGCAGCCATGAAAAGCCCGAAGACATCACGCGGTCAATACCGTGTATGCCGTCTGCCTCAGGGGTAACTTCGCCGATGCGCGCAAAGCTGCATGCCACGTAGCCCAGAATGAAGTAGCGCACGATTTTGCCTTCTTCGCCGGGTGCATTCTTGATCATGTCGATTGCGCGGCCATACATGCCGTCCTGGATCTGCTGTTTGGTTTTTTCAACCCAGTCGATCTTTTCTTTTTTGGTGGGTGCAAAGCTCAGATCGCCAATTTGCAGCGTTGTTTTATTCTTTTCTGCGTCGCGGTTAAAATAGCCGCCTTTGCCTTTTGCCTTGCGGCCGAGCATGCCCTGCTCAATCATCTTCTGCATGTAGGCAGGCATTTTGTAGGTGTCGATGCGCTCGTCCTTCACGTGCGCGACAACGTTGTCTACAATTGCCTTATGCACGTCGAGGCCCACGAGGTCAATCGTCGCGAGCGGGGCGAGCGCACGGCCCGTGTATGGCCCGAGCAGGTAATCCATCTTGTCGACCCCGTGCTTTTCTGCATAGATTGCCGCGTCGTTTAACAGCTGGAAGCCGATGCGGTTACCGGCAAATGCTGCAGTGTCTTCGGTGATGATGTTCACACGGCGCAGTACCTTTTCGCAGAAGTCATAGACGAATTCGCGGGTTTCTTTCGGTACATCGGGGTGAAAAATCAGTTCGTTCGCAGGTAGTTTTCCGGGCGGATTGTAGAAGTGAGTGCCCATGAAATTTTTGCGGAAATTCTCATTTCTGCCTTCGCCCATTTTGCGTATGGAAAGACCGGATGACACGGTGCTGACAATTGCATCGGGTTTTTTGTATTTTTCAATTTTGGCAGAAGAATTCGTTTTTGATCGCCGTAATATTTCGGCTGGCTTCGAAGATCCAGTCGCAGCTGGGGATTTCTTTTTCGAGGTCGTCATAGCTTGCAGCTTTGATGTATTTCTCAAGGACGTCAGAACGCGCCTGACCGACTGCGGCTTCAAGACCGGCAGTAGCTTTATCCAGGCGAGCAGGCCAAAAAATACGCATTCGATGTCAGCCTGCGCAAATATGCCGCCCGACAGTGAACCCATGTTTCCAGATGCGCCCAGAACTCCCACTTTTTTGATAGTTCGCGAAGATTTTGCCATTTTTACCTCGTTATTTATTGCGATAACGCGTCTCCGGCTACGCCGGACGCGCGTTATCACCTGGATCTGCTCGCGCCTAAGTGGGGCTTGGAAACAGAGCGACAAGCAAAAGGCACCGTCCAAGATGCCGATTTTTGTCGACGCGGTCAATCCGCCATGGTAGAGGCCGTTATGCGCCACTTCGCCTTCATTATAATAGCCGTAATACCCCTGCTTGCGCAGACCCCGCCCAAAAGCGAGCCCGTGTCGGCTCTGCCGTCGCGCGAAACGATGCTCCGTAATATGGTGCAGGCCGGTATCCTGATGCTTGAGGGCAGCGCTTACCGGCAGTTTGTACAGACTTTCCTGCGCGAAGAGGAGCGCAGCCGCTTCCGAAGGATTTCGGCAGGGGCAGCCCGGTGAACTACGCCGAATGGAGACGCTCAGAAGGCGAAACGCCTGCTGAAGGTGTTAAAAAATATCGCCGGAAAACACCGGCCATGACCTTCGAGCGCGCGTGCTTCAGCACACCCGATGCGCCGGAGATTATTTCTCTTTTATCTATGAGCAGGGAGGCTGGTATATCGAGAATATTAGCCGCAAATGCCAGCCAGCCGCGCAGCCAGGCGGAACTAATAGATTAGCCCGCGCAGCGCTTGCGCAGGTTTGCTTTTCGATCACAATGCCGGGCGCGGCAACTGCTGCCGGAGCACTCAACACGGCGCATGTTTTTGGTTCTCAACGCGGAACTTGAGGTTTCGGGATTGCCCGTGTCTTCTGAACTGCCTTCCATGCCGACTTTGCGCGACGGCCTTTCCGGGGCAGACCTTTGGCCAGTGGCTCATCGCGACCATGATTTGCCGCTTCTTTGGCCATGGCCTCGGTTTGCAATTTTGATGCAGTCGGGAGCTCGAGCCTTCGCCGACGAGGTAGGCTATGTCGTCGTTCACGAAGCCTTCGCGCCAATCACCCGACGCGCAGGAGGGGGATTGGCAGGATTGAAAAAACACCTTATGACCGTATGTCCAAAAAAACGCGAGAAAAATCGCCAACCCCTGAAACTTGCCTGCGGCAAGTTTTACGTAAAAGGGCCTAAGCGGCCTGTTGCTTCAATTTTCTTCCAGACGCGCAGACCCAAACTGCGATTTTTTTGATACCTATTGGACGTCCAGTTTCACCAAACGGTCGATTTTAGTGCGCTGGCTACCGGGTTTTCAAAATCCTTCAGGTAGAGCTGGTTCGTCGCATCTGACTTTGCCTCCGGGTGGGTTCGGGTGTATTTCTGCAAAGATGCCGTCGAGGCCACAGCGCATCGCGGCGTGCTGGAAATGCCATGCGGCGATCGCCGCCCGACTTTTTACCGCCGCCGGGCAACTGCGTCGAATGCGTCGCGTCGAACACGACGTGCAATCCGGCAGAGCGCATGATTTCAAAAGACCGCATATCTACGACGAGGTTGTTGTAGCCAAAAGTGTAGCCGCGCTCGCAGAGTGTCACCTTGTTTGAGCCGGCGCTGATAAACTTGTCGGCGATCTGCTTCGCGTCTTCGGGCGCGACGAACTGGCCCTTCTTGATGTTGGTCCATTTACCGGTGCGCGCAGCGGCGGTGATGAGGTCTGTCTGCCGGCAGAGAAAAGCCGGTATCTGCAGCATGTCGACATAGCCGGCTGCAATTTCTGCCTCTTCCGGGCTGTGTATGTCGGTGAGCGTGGGCAGCGAAAATTCAGCGGCGACCTTTTTCAAAAGCCCCAAACCTTCGTGGATGCCGGGCCCGCGGAATGATTCAATCGACGAGCGGTTCGCCTTGTCGAATGAAGATTTGAAAAGAACCTGCATTTTATATTTGTCCGCGACGCGGCGCACTTCGGTCGCCACTGTGCGCAGCATGTCTTCACCTTCGATCACGCAGGGGCCGGCGATAAAGAATGGCGGGTTGGTGCCGCCGATTCTGCGGCCGCCGATAAAGTCCACTTCTGGATTCTTTGTGACCATTTGCATTACTCCGTTTTGAAGGCCATGCGCACCGTGCAGCCCGCATTTTTATCAAAGCGTTCGCCGATGCGCTTGCCTTCGTCCCGCCAGGTTGGATGCAGGCCTTTGAAACGGGCTCTTGCCTGGTTTTCTGCAGTCACACAATTTTCTGCAAATCTTTCTGCAGCGGGCCGGCTGTCAGTTTTGTCTGCCACCGATTCGATGAGCTGCACATATTTGCCGTCCAGTTTATAACCATCGCTGTAATAATCCGCATCTGCGACGATAAATTTCATCGAGTTGCAGCTTTGCGTTGTGATGGCTGTGAATAGCGCCACCGCGAATATCAGGGTCGAAGCGTTTCTTTTTGCGTTCAAGATCAGGCCGCTTCGGTGTGCTGCATGAACCAGCTTTCCAGATCGCCGGCTGGTATCGCCGAGGCCTGCGCGTCGGCGAGGATTTTTCCGTTGTGCATCAGCAGAATGCGGTCGGCGAATTCATGCACTTCTTTGAGAATATGGCTCGAAACCAGAATTGCATGGTCATGGCGCAATTCTGCGAGCAGCGCTTTGATTTCACGAATCTGCCGCGGGTCGAGATCGGCGATCGGTTCATCGAGCAGCAGCACCTTCGGTTCATGGATGATTGCCTGTGCAAGGCCCACGCGCTTGCGAAAGCCCGCCGAAAGCGAAGCAATATAATCATGGCGGCGTTCGGTCAGCGCACAGCGACTGAGTGCACGATCGACTGCCGCAGATTCGTTTTCTCGCGTGGCCATCCGCAGGCGGTACATGTAGACCAGGAAATCTTCGATCGTCATGTCATTGTAGAGCGCCGGGCTTTCTGGCAGGTAGCCAATGTGCGACAGCAGTTTTTCGCGTTCATTCAGAATGTTTTCGTTTTCGAATAAGATCGCACCCGAAGTAGGGGTGATATAGCCGGTCAGCATGCGCAGCGTGGTGGTCTTGCCTGCGCCGTTGATCCCCAAAAGCGCCGTGACTTCGCCGCTTTTCAGGCTAAAAGAGATATTATCTACCGCCCGCCGCGCGCTGTAGTGTTTTGACAGGTTCTCAACGCGGAGCATGCGCTTATTTCTTGATCTGCAGCGATGTTTCTGCCGTCGCGAAATCACCCTGAATGCTTGAAATAATCGCGAAATACTTGAGCTTTTCGAGCATCGCGGCATAACTCTTCAGAGCCGCTGCTTCTTTCGATTTCATAGCATATTTAAATATCTGCTGCAGATCGACAAAGAAAATCCCCTGCGCCGCATCGTAGGGCGTTTTGGTGAGGCGTTCGCTGAGCGTTGTTGCGGAGCTTTTGGTTGCCTTGAGCGCATTCGCGCGCGAATTGCTGATGATGACTTCACTTTCGCGGATCAGCGCCACGACCGTCACGGGTTTTTTCTTGCCGCCGACTTTTTCTTCGCCGGTGATGATAACGAATTTACCCGCATCGTCTTCGTCAAATTCAAATTTGGTCTTCTTCGGCTTGTTGGCTTCTGCTTTCTTGGCCATCTTCTGCATGGCCTTAAAGAACTTGATCCAGTTGTCGCCAGTGCCCGACTGGATGCCAAACGAGCCGTAGAGTTCCCATGCCTGAATATCTTTGGTCTTTGCTTCGGGGGGAATGCTCAGTACCTGAAAATTGAAATTGCCGCGCAACGAAGCGATAATATCTTTTTCGAGATCGAGACCCATCTGCGTTTTGATTTCTGCAACGTTGCGGCTGTATTTTTCAGCAAAAACCGGGCTCAGCGATTTGAACAGTTCTACCGCACCCAGCAGGTTGAACTTCAGCAGCGAATAGTGCAGCGGGTTGCGTGTCAGCGAGTCAGAGGCCAGCGGTGCTGTTTTCACCTGAATGATGCGAGGGTAGATTTTACTCTGGTCGGCGAGGTATCCCTCTTTATATTTATACGAAAAATAAAATGAAACCTTATCCGTATTGGCGACGAGGGCGCCGCCCGATGACTGCAGGTTATCCCTGATCTCTGCGATATAGGGTGAGTTGTCGTCGATGACAGGGGCATTTTCTTTCCCGTTATTCAGTTCTTTCTGAATGTTGCGCAGTAGTTCGCTCTGTGTCTTGAGCGAAGATACGATCAGTTTTGGGTTCAGGTAAAATGCGGCGAGCGGGTCTTTGTTCTGGTTGCGCGATTTGAGATGCGCGCGCATGCTTGTATAGAAAGGTGCAGCAGACAGGGGCTGCGAAGCACGGCCGGCCATTGCTTTGACCATTTCGAGTTGATTGCTCACCAGCACTGCGTCGTCGGTACGCAGCACATAACCCGGGTCGTTTTCAGAGCCAAAATAGAGCAACTTACCGGCTTCGAGTTCTTTATTGATGGGCATCTGTGTTTCGGTGATTTTTGCCTTGAGAAAGTCATAGAGTTTGTTGCCGGCGCTCGCGGGTATAATCATGACAAATTCGGGGCGCTTGGGATTCACGGCAGCGACGAGTTCGACATTCAGCGCCAGCCCCCAGCCCTGTTTCGTACTGATGCCGACTTCTTCGAGTTTTTCGGGTTCGAGCAGATTAACGCCGGTGCGTTGCTCAAAGTTGGCCGCCATGATCGACCAAACACCTTCACCGGCAATCGTGCCAACCAGAGTGCGCATCGAAGTCAGGCCTTCGCCAAGCGGAGCACCTTCGATATAAACGGCAATGTCAGAAGAAACGCGCTCCGCGGGAGCGAGCGCGGTAATGGCGGGAGCAAAAATCAGTCCCGACGCCAGCAGTATACGATTAAACATACTTCTCATCCCAGTCGTCTCTTTGCGCTGACAAGCGGAAATTGGATTTAATGGCACTGAGACCACGATGGCTCTGATCCACGCCGCCCACAGTGCGTCATTGCGTGGCAGAGGCCAGGATGGCCATGGTCCACGCCGCACACGAGGTGCGTCTTTGCATGGCAGAGGCCAGGATGGCCGTGGTCCACGCCGCACACGAGGTGCGTCTTTGCGTGGACACCGTGTTTCTGAACCTGCTTTTGCCCCATGGCTCTCGATTTAAAAGGCTTCCGTTCGCGCCGCAGCGCAACCGGTGAAGCACCTGCAACAACCTTACCTGAAGAAAAGATCACGCTCGGTCAGCGCGCGCATAACTGGCTGCTCGAAAACCCGCGCAAAATCCGCAATGTCATCCTGGCGCTGGTCGCGGTTACCGCGGTCACTGTGCTGGTCGTCGTGTTGCGCGCCGCCGCTAAAGACGAACACAGCCGGCAGCTGCACACGGCTCTCGAAAAGTATGACCAGATCAAGATTCTGCCGAAAGGTGAGGCTCGCTCGCTGCAAATGAAGGAATTCGGGCTTTCACTGAAATCGGTCTGTGAACAAAGACTCGCCACCCTTGAAAGCGCGGCTGCCTGTTTTACTGCCGGTACTGCGTTGCTCGAAGGCCGCGACTATAAACTGGCCGCCGAATTCTTTGGCCGTGCCGCATCGGGCTATGACACCGACTCCATGATCTCGGTAGCGAAATTCATGCAGGCACAGGCGCTTGAGAGTGACAAACAGTTCGAAAAGGCTCTCGCGATCTACAAAGACCTCGAAAAAGATTACCAGGCGGTTAAAAAGACCGAGATCGCCATTTTCCACCAGGGTCGTATGCTGTACTACCTGGGTAAATACGACGAAGCAGAAGAACGTTTTGCCAAACTTTCGCGCGAGAGCGAAGGCAAAGAATTTGCCGCAGCGAGCCGCAACTATATCTCTCTGTTGAATTCAGAGCGCGCCGGCAAAAAGTAGTCACTTGGCAGAGCAGAAACTCCGCATAGCCCTGCCGAAAGGGCGCATGAGCGACGAGAGCCTTGAGTTCTTCTCGTCGCGCGGCCTATGCTCGCTGTCGAAAACACATGACGGCCGCGAGCTGATTCTGCACGATGAAAAAAGCAATATCGATTTTTACCTGATCCGCAGCAAAGACGTTGGCGCATACGTAGAGCAGGGCGCTGCCGACCTCGGCATCATGGGCCTCGATCTTCTGCTCGAACACAATTTCGATGTTTTTATTCCCGCGGCACTACCATTCGGCCAGTGCCGTCTGTCGGTGGCATACCCGCGCGACCGGGCCGACTGGAAAAACCGGCGGGAGCTGCGCGTTGCGACAAAGTATCCGCGGCTTGCGACCGAATATTTTTTCCGCAGGGGTTTTAATATCCGTACAATCGAACTCTATGGTTCAATTGAAATTGCCCCGCTCACGGGTCTCTCTGATGTGATTGTCGATCTCGTCAGCACCGGCGCGACGCTCAAGGCAAATAATCTGGTCGAAGAAGAAATCATCATGGAAAGCACGGCGCGGTTGATCATGAACCCGTCGGCTTTTGCACTCGGCCGCTCCAGACTGATGCAATTCATTGACACCATGTTTTAAATCCCGTTTTCGACAGCAATGGCCGTACCCAAGAGAAGACTTTCCCATTCCCGCCGCCGCAACCGCCGCGCGCACCATGCAATTGGCAAACCAAACCTGCGGCCGTGCTCAAACTGCGGGGCTTTCGGGCTTCCGCACCGCATTTGCACCGCCTGTGGCTATTATAATGGCAAACAGGTAATCATTCCGCGCGTCAAAAAAGCGAAATCAGACAAAGAGTAAGCCTTGCAGGCCGATCCGAAGGGAAAGGCCAGCCAGGTTGGCCAGCAGCTGCACCACGATAACTGTTTTGCGTGTGGTGCGCTGAATAATTATTCGTTCCATATCCCTTCTACTTTTGACGAGAACAAGGGCGAAGTTATATTCCGCTTTCAGCTGCGCCGGGAGCACGAAGGTGCACCGGGCTATGCACATGGTGGAGCTCTTGCAGTAATTCTCGATGAATCGCAGGGTGTGCTCTGCCACCATCTCGGTCATTTTGTCATGACCGACGGCTTCTCGATCAAGTACCACAAGGCAACGCCTCTTTATAAAGACCTCGAAATCCACGCATGGCTGACCTCGGCCCGTTCCAAGCGGCTCTACACCAAGGCGCGCATCAAACTGGGCGACGAAGTGCTCGTCGAATCGACAATCAAATGGTATATCATTCCCGAACGATTGCTCGAGCGTAAGTTCGGTCATGATGGCATGAACAACCGCCTGAAAAACTTTCTTGAGCCCAACCGCGCACGTGCGAAAGAAATTCGCCGGCGCCTGCGTTTGCAGGCAAAACCGGCGATCTAATCCCTGTTTACAGTTTGTCGCGTATGTAGTAATTTCCGCGAATGCGTATGCTCGTAGTCGGTTCCGTGGCGTTTGACGATATCCAGACGCCTTTCGGTGTGAAGAAGAATGTTCTTGGAGGAGCTGCGAGCCATTTTTCGATTGCGGCATCGACACTCATCGAGCCCAAGATCATCGCTGTGATTGGCAGTGATTTCCCCGAAAAATACCTGAAATATCTCGGGAAATTCGGTATCGATACGAGCGGCATTGAAAAGAGCAGCGACAAAACTTTCCACTGGTCGGGTTTTTACGAGCACGATATGTCGGTTGCACACACGCGTTCGACCGAGCTCGGTGCATTCGCCGCATTTGAACCCAAGCTGACCGAAGAAGACAAGCTGCGCCAGGTGCTGTTCATGGCGAATATCGACCCAGTTATCCAGTACAAAGTTCTCAAACAGATGAAAAACCCACAGCTTGTGGGCCTCGATTCGATGAATTTCTGGATCGAGAGCAAGAAGAAAGACCTGTGGAAAGTCATCAAAGAAGTGGATATTCTTTTTCTGAACGACGCCGAAGTGCGCATGCTCGCGGGCGAGTCATCTCTCATCAAGGCGGCCAAGGCAATCCAGAAACAAGGACCCGATATCGTGATCGTGAAAAAAGGCGAGCATGGCGTCATGGCCATTTCGCATAACCATATTTTTGTGAGCCCCGCATACCCGACAGAAAAGGTGATCGACCCAACCGGTGCAGGCGACAGTTTTGCAGGCGGATGCATGAGCTATCTTGTGGCAAATTCGCAGCCGGGCAAAAAAATCTCCGACGACCTGTTACGCCGTGCAGTGGCATGGGGCTCGGCAACTGCCAGCTTTGCCGTTGAAGGTTTTTCCACCGACGGCGTGGCGAAGGCGACTGAAAAGAACGTCGAAGGCCGCGTCGCGACGCTGCGCAAACTGACTTCTTTTTAAAACAATTTTATGGAGTGCTATGCACTCCATAAAATTGTTTTAACTAATGTAATTCGCTGGTAACGAGCGAATCCAAGCGTCGGTATCGATGGCAATCTGCCTGACTGTTTCGGGATGCGTTGCGATGCCCAAATGCCCCTGTTTGTATTCGGCAATTTTGTTCTTGGGTGATTTACCCGCGAGGTGCCCCTGTCTCACGGTGTCGGGCGGTGCGATTTCATCGACGGTGCCCACTACCGTAAAATGCGGAATTTCGAGTTCATTGAGTTCGAGCGTATAGTTGATTTCTTTATCGATCGAGGTGAAATTATCGCCGTCGATCAGCGAGCTTATAAACTGGCTGATCACGAGCATGGTTTCCTCGCAGAATACATCCT
>JAXMHE010000002.1:0-259775 GCA_046346945.1 Turneriella sp. | reverse complement strand
TGAGCAATCCCACGCTGTCGCCACGCTGTCGCCGCCTGTTGCCTGGGTTTTAGTTGTCTCGCATGTATCCGCGGTAAGGTTCGTTACCGGATGCCCTACCGCATCTGTGTGGATGATGATCAGGTCGTTCGCTGCCACGATCAGGTTCGGAAACGTAAAAATTGTACCCGTAACAAAGCTGGTAGATCCTTCACGCAGCGTGATACCATTTAGGGTTCCCGCAGCTGTCACCAAGACTTCTACATGGTCACGGTATGTTCCGGTCGTATGAATGGATTGAAATTCGTTGATCATAACGCCCGCCGGTACAGTTTGAGTACTCGGTGCATAGATGGCCTTATTGCCCGCTGCGTCGCGAACGACAACGGCAAAGTGAAATGTCGGAGATCCCGTCAGGCCGGTCACGGCCTTTGTCGTGATATTCGCAGTATAATCCTGCAGCAGATCGCCGCCGGTTTTGGCATCGGCTTCAGCGACTGTGTCAATATTGCTCGCCGCTGAATTATCTTTAACGACTTTATATTCCAGACTCGCTTGTGCAGTCACATCATCCGTGGCCGCCCCCCAATTTACAGATAGAGTTGTGGAGGTTACGGAAGAGAACGAAATCGCGGTTCCTGCCGTCGGCGCCGTCGTGTCGGCTGCAGTCGCACCGGTGCCCCCAGTCCCTCCCCCACCAGTTCCGCTGCTATCGCCACCTTTGCTGCCGCAGCCAAGGGCAAGCAGCAGTAACAGGCTAAAGAATACACCGGCAAACTTTGATCTTATATGCCTTTTGACGAGGCTATCCACAACGAATTTCATAAATCCCCCTGGGCACCAGTTTGTCGGCGGAACACAACCAACAATTCGTTGGACGCCTAAACATATATATTCACGACGTCAACCGACCAAAAAATCCAACTCTCCGCCTTGCTACCGGTCGACCCTTGCCTGACTCATTTGCAGCAATCTTTGCACCATACGCCAGAGCAAAATTCCCGCGACTGCCACGATTGGCCCGCCATGCATCAGCAGGTCAAGCCAATCCATCGTCTGGTGCAGGTAGCCCTGCCTCAAAAGCACCAGCTTTTGCCACAGGTGCGGTTGCTCGCCGAAGGGCAAGAAGGCCATGAGTATTGCGACCAGAACGAGGTATGTAAAATTTGAGGGGGATTTCATAGGGGAAAGATAATGCAAAGAGATCGAATTGGCTATATATTATACAGTGTATAGTATTAAGCCAGGGATGAGGATCACCACGGAATAATGGCTCCGCAAAATTATCGTAATAATGAAATAGCCCAGGGTTTTTCAGAACTTTCCTAAATATACTTGTACCGCTGATCAACACGATCGGTTACGCCACTCAAAGAAGGCCTATGCGGAAATCCACGAATGCAATATTAATCCTGCTCTGTGCATTGCAGGCATGCAGTGGGGGCAAAACAGGAAAAGTTCTGTTGCGGGAAGATACATTCAGAAATATCCGATCGTTCAACCTGGTTTTGCGCGTTGTACCCGACGAGTCGGGCGCTGCGGAAAATCCGCGACTGGCGAAGCTCGAGTTTGTGCGCGACGAGGCCGCAAAAGCGCCTTCATACCTCAGCCTGACCCTCAAGGTAGACGAAGCCGATGCCGAGCTGACAAAAGAAGTTTTCTATAAAATTGACGGCAAGGCAGGCAAATTCACAATAGAAGATATTGAAGCCAGAACAGCATCACAGCAATATCTGCGCTCCGTGAATGAATTTGGCACGGTGGGGTTTAATTCGACGACCACCGCAACGCTCAGCAGTAAACTCTATCGTATTCGCATCCGTTTCGACTTGGCTCAGGAAACAGCGCTCAAGGCATGCACAACAGTCCAACTGCGACTATATCTGGCGAATGACGCATTGAACCTCAATTTCTCAAGTGCCGATATTACGGCGATACGCCGGTTTTTTGCGGGCAACGCCGACGAGACGATAAAGAATTGATTTGCGCCGAGTGCATAGCGTGGCCGGGTCTCGGGCCAGTTGAAAGAAGGTAGCCGGCCTTCCTGTTCGTCTTTTTCGATCGCCGGTTCTGCCTTTTTATAGAGTCGCGTCAGAATCGCCGCAAGGCGCACGCCGGCGCGCACCAGCTGTAGCTTGATAACTCCGGCCGCCTGCTCTGCATATTTCTGATCGATCACCCCGTCTTTGAAACTATAGGCAAAATCAAGATGCTTACGCGATTCCTTGAACCACTCAAAAACGTTGAGCTTCTTCATCGATTTGAGATCTGCAGAGGAGAGACTTTCTTTGAGCGCCATGCAATCCCCTGCAGTGATACCGGCTGACTTGATGATATTATAGTCCCAAACACCATGCAGGTTGGTTGCCTTGCCGTCAAATGTGACGTGAATATTATTGCCGCCGCGATCGCTGCCATAACCTGTATGCATCGGTTGATGCAAATCGCCGACCAGGTGGAAAAGAACCCTGATAAATACTGCAATTTCACCCTTGGTGTATTTTTCCCGGTTGTTCAGTTTTTTGACCACATCGCGCATCGAATTGATCGCATTTTCCTCTTTGTTGTTCTTGTGGTATTTCTCCCCTTTTTCGAGGTTCACATAGTGCCAGGTCACCATGTGATAATAGCGTTTTTCACGCCGCACGTCGTCCATCCAGGTTGAAGCCTCTTCGAGCGACATCCCATCGAGGCCCAGCTCGACCTCTTTCAGCACCTCGGGATCCATGTGCCGGCGCGCAATCTCTGCAACAATGCGGTGCCCCTCTTCGCCCCATGCCAACAAGGGGGATATCCCGCCGCACAAAATCCAGAAACCCAAAACAACCATCTTTCGCATAGCCGGTTGTGCCCAAAAAACTGACATTTTGTAATCTCCTTAGTCCACCGTGAAGCTCGAAGTACCACCCTCGTTGAGCAGATCTTCTGTCTTGTCCCCGATTTCGCGCTGTTCTTTTGCCTTTTCTGCTGCGATGAAGTCGAGATCAAGCACATAGGTGAGATTGAACCCGAGGCCAAAGAACGGGTCTGTGCCATTCGGAATAAAGGTATTCGTCGCGGCTTTGTTGGGATAATAGCTGGTTGGCAAAAAAACCGCCGGGTTCAGCGAGAACTTAATGTTATCCACCTGATAGTTGATCGCCATTTCGATTTCAGTTCCCATGTACAGGTAATCCTGTGTTTGCATGAGAAACAGCACCGCAGGCTCGAATGCCAGACCACGAATGAATTTCTTCAGCAGGAATTCGTTGGAAAAGCGCACGAAGGTTTTTGAATTTGTACGGTCTACGTATTGTACTGCGTCAGTGCGCTTGCCATAGTCGCGGAAATGATAGAAATAGGCATGCGGCGATGCAAAGTAAGATTTATACGACCACAACAGCATGCCACCCATCGACTGTGCTTTCATCGAGGCATAGTTGGGGTCAAACCAGCCGCCGCTGAATGCGGGTGTAATGCGCATCGGGTTGGTTTCGATTTTTCTTCTGTAGTTGAGTGCGGTCGCCATCGCATTGTAGGTGCGCGTTGCGTCGAACTGGTAATCTTTGCCATAGCTGTACGAAAGTGTAAAATCCACTGCGCCCAATGTGTACGACTCTTTTGACAGGCGTATGCCCGACATACTCAAAAAATCCCCGTCGGCCTTGTTGAGCGGGTTTCTGCCGTTCTCGGAAAGATCAGCACCCCCCTGCGAGTTTGCGCCATAGCGCAGAAAGTATGAGAAAGCTTTGATGAAATGAGCCTGGAAATAACCGCCAAACCGTGTGGTGAGCGTATCGCCGTTGAAATCGTCCAGCTGCTCGGTGTCTTTTTTCACAAACGCAAGATAACCCGCGATATCAGGTTTTGCTGCCTGGCTAAAAACATCGCCCATGACGTGCAGTTTATAATTCTGATTGAATTTGTACTCCACCTGCATGCCGTCGATAATATCAAAAAAGAAATAGTCTTTTTGCGATTCTCCGATAGAATATGTGAAGCGGCCGAACTGAATCGCCAGTTGTTCCGTGGGATACCAGGAGAAGTTCAAATCCCGAAACGTGATCGGATTCTGGCCCGCATCGCGCCCCTGAAAGTTGTCCGTCCCCCAAAAACCGAAGCGCGACATGTCGACTTTGAATTCGGTTTTTTTATATCGTGTCGCATACTTGAGGCGCAGCGAACCAAACAGCAGGTGAATGCGGTCGTCGGTATTCAGGTATGGCACCGATTGGTTGGCGCGGTAGGTTTCGGCGCTGTAGTTGCGAAAGTCTGCGTTGTTGAAGTAGTAATAGAATGTGTCGAACTCGAGCGATGCCGCGGAAAGGGGTGCGGAAGCTGCAAGAATAATACAAAACATTCGCTTAAAAGTATTCTTCATATTTCTCCAATAATTCCTAATGTCCTTTTTCTTTGCAATTGAAACTTTGAACCACATTATTAAAAAGATTTATTTAGAAGCGAGCTATGGTCCAAAGTACGCTTCGTCGAAATATAGTTGATCGGAACTTGTTCCTGTGTAACAGCCATGGATCTCATACTTCATGAAATAAGCGTCCGAAGGCGCTGTAAAGGCGCCTGAGTGTGCTGTCCAAGGGCTACCTGATGTCGAAATTACTGTTGCAGCGGTTGGATCATTGGAGTTCGCCGTGGCTGATACCGTACCGCTACTATCCTTGAACCAATACATACAAAGGCGTCCTTGCACGGAGGTGCCAGCCACAGTTCCGGATTTCATCCATACTGAGGCCGTGTATGCACCCCCAGGCGTAACCGGATAATAATTGATCGATTTCGCAGTTCTTCCGGAGCTACAGGTACAAGTTGCATTACTTAGCAAAGTTGACCAAATTACTGAATTCGTACCGGAGTGAGACTGAAGAGTAGAATTGCTGAGTGTACCGCCCCCATTTGTCCAATATGTAGCATTGGCTCCTTCCATCCCAGCTGTATTCAAATCCATAATGCCAAATGTTCCAGAAAAACCATTAAATGATGCTGTATTATTTCCAGTATCCATTGCTGTACCGATTGAATCTGTTACGGTACCCGCGACGGTTGCAAGATAGATAGTTCCTGCAACTTGTGCTGATGTGGTTACGCGCACCCTCTGATTTGCATTCGGCGCTCCTGTCTGCAAAGTAACAGCCGTAGCCGAAAGGCCATTGTTGAAAGTAAAACGACCTGTTAATCCATCAATTGAAGCCGCAGACATTGCCGCGCTGAAATTCAAATCAACTGTGGTTGCATTCACCGCCGTCGCATTCTTTAAAGTTGGCTGAACCGGAGTTGAGGTTGTTTGCGTTACTACATTCGAAATACCCGATTGATTCAGTACTTCATCGCTCACTTTCAGTGCAAAACAATAAGATGTAGAGGCTGTTAACCCGGTAACGGTCTTGGTTTCTGCACTGGTTGCCACTTGCGGCGCTGGCATGCCCGACACTAAGGTACCGGTTGCAAAATTCCCAGATGTAAGCGGACACGAGGCCCCTGACAAATAACGCATTTCATAAGACGTTGCTGTACCCGTATTGCCATCATCACCGACCGCGGTCAGTTTAACTGGATGCTGGTTGCGGTGACTGTGCCAATTGCTAATGTACTCACTGGAGAGGGAGCGGTTGAATCAGAATTCACCGGCGTTGTTGCGCTGGTCTGGGTGTACGTTGCCGAATTCGAAGAACCATCTACAACCCGCACAACGAAATAATACGTTGTGTTGGCAGTTAACCCTGTCACGCTTTTCGTAACGACTCCCCTGCACCATTTGAATAGGTCGCAGAAAATGTATTGCAGCCAGTCGAAGATGTCGATTGGCAAATATCATACGTTAACGATCCCTGAGCGGTAATATTGTCCGTGCCGGCAGTCCAGCTAAGGTCGATCTGTGAAAAGCTAACGGCATTGGCAATAATTGCACCGCCGCCACCGGGTGTCGGTGCAACACCGTCTGTTACAACCGTATCTGTCCCAAATGTTGCCGTAACCTGACTCCAATCGCTTGCCTGATTTTGTATCTAGATATGATCCCGTGTTTCTGCGCTGAACCGAAATACCGGTTCGCGTTGTACCGGTACTGGCCATCGAAGAGGAAATGCCTTGCGCTGTCGGCGTGGTCGCATCCGTACAAGGCACACCGCCACAATCCGCTTGGGCAACCAGGCCCCCCAGCTCTGCACTGAGGTCAGATTTGTTTTAAAACCACCACTGCTTGTACCACTTTGACTTGTCAAGGCTACCGCATCCTGAATCGTCCCGGAGCTACAGGTTCCGGTACAAACCAGAACCAACGTATCGGTGTTAGTTATGCCGTTTGCCGTACCCTGAAAGTCCCCGGCATTGTCAAAATTCGCCGTATATGTGCCTACGGAATATTGATTCTTTGCGGTGGTTTCATTTCCTGGAGCAAAACCAGTTTCTGTGGCGCCATTGCAATGCACGACAATCAAATCGCCGGCGGCCACCTGGACGTCAGGAAATGTAATGAAATTGACGTTACTACCGGCTCGCCCGTCAACCCTAATGCCCAAGAGACTTCCCGCGGTTAAAACTTTGAGCTCGATCAAATCAAATGAGCCCGTGATACTTGGTGATACTTCTGTGAGCATAAGCTTCGCTGGCGGCACATAGACCGGAGTCACCGGCGTCTCATTCAAATTCACGCCTTGCGCCGTGATGAAATCCTGAAACTTCTGAATATTTCCGCGAATGATTACGACGATGCCGTCTTTGCCTGCATGGCCAGACTGACTGCTCAAATAATCTTTGCTGCTGTCGGCAGAGTTGCCTATAGGCAATGAGAAAAATGCGGCAAAATCCGCAGTAGTCCAGTAAGGATCAGCAAAGTATTTATCGGAACAATTGTTGAGATCCGCACATCCCAGCAAATTACCCGTAACTGACAGATTGTTTCCGAACATAAAAGAGAAATTTAACCCATAAGATTTCAAATTGTAGTTAATTGGATTCGTTATTGAACTTGCATCGGCTAAAATTACTCGCCTGTTTCCGGCTTGATATTGGGTATAAAAATCATTTGCGATAATTTGCTCATCAAAGGACGGGGTATAGAAAACCACATTATTTGCGGCTTCATACAACCGCCACAGATCGACGTAGGTCGGGTCATTCTTGTCTTTTATTTTTCCAGAACCTTGAGTAAATTGAATTTCGGTAGGCGAAAAAAATACTTCAACCTGATAGTCGCCGAGTTCCTTGAAATACGTTGTGGAGTTAAAAGTTTTGTTGGGTCCATAAGTTCCTGCGCGCAGCTGATCGAGTTCGTTTTTCAGGTGATATTGAAAATCCTTTGTTTCCATTTTTATGAAATAGACCGGGCTATTTGACATCAGCAGCAAGACAACGTTGTCATCATATGCAAAAAACTCATAGCTTGTTGCCGGGTCTCGGAAGATAACTCCCGGTGCAGAAGTATTCGTACCATTTGGCAGCACACCGCGCGGATTCTTTAGCTTGCCGAGTTCTTCATTCCATTTGGCTGCGCCAGCGAAGATTTGCAAGCCTGTACCGGCTTCCGATGTTTCTGGGCGGCTGCAGGTTGCCAGCAGACCGGAAATCCATAAAATGGTGATTGATTTGCGCATAAAGTTTGGCATATTAATCCCCCGCATTCCCTATATAAGAGCCGTCGTCTTCGACCGGCGGCAGATAAAAAGACTGCTGGTCAATGCGACCGATTTCTTGCTTAAACATTCCCACAATACCTTCTGCATTTTCAATCAACAAAAAATTCTCGTCGTTGTCATTTGCTCCGGCATTACTATAATTCATAGAACCTAAAATAACTGACTTGTCATCGATCAAGAGGACTTTGTGGTGCAACAATCCGCTGTCCCATTTACGGCAAAGCTTCACTGCACCAAGGGCATTACGCAGCTGAATGAGGAGGCTCCGGAGTTGCGTGGTTGATCTGTATTGGTTATAATCCATCCAAACCTTTACATCGACCCCACGGGCTTTGGCGTTCATGAGTTCATTCATTAGTATACGATCAGTAAACGCAAAAACGAGAAAGGTGAGTGATTTTTTTGCCTGGCGAATTTGGGAAATGACAATGTTTAGGGCACTGCGATATACATCGTACGAATTGGAGCCGGCACGACATTCGTATTGACTTTTGTCATAGTTATAATACCGATAAATCATGCGGCCTTTATTCGTCGCGGTGCCACTGGTATTATCAAAGCAATAGTTATCAGTGCAACTAGGGAGCCCACATTGGGTATCAATCTGGGTGGCCGAGGGGTTCGATACAGCCGTGGGAAAAATGCAGGTAGCGGTGCAATTCGGGTCATTCAGCAAGTTTGATCGGTAACTAGGAAAACTGTCATTGTATGGAGTGAAGAATGGTTGCACGATTTGTTGACCCAGAGAGTATTTTTGCTCTGGCCAAGTTGCCGCAAATCCCGCATCTTTGCTCGTAGCCCCGCTGCCCCCGTAATACCCCTTCAATTGAACATTAAAATCCCGTTGGTAATCTGCTGCGAGCTCCGGGCTTTTCACAATCGCCATATTGTTAAAGTGCGCATACATCCCCGTCGGGGTATATCCCCACAACGGCGCATCACCTTTTAAGTTTGTGGAACCTGTCACAACATATTTGCTGTCGACGATGATATACTTGTTGTGCATGATTGCACTGCCATTACCCAGCTTCACAGGTATGCCTGCCAAAATGACTGTCTGGTAACCCGGCGTGGACTCGGAATCAAAATCTGTACTCATACGCACCGTGATTCCGCGTCTTTGGTGCGCTTCAACCAAGGCATTTGCTATGTTTTTGTTATCGAGTTCATAGAGCGATATGTCGATTGTCTTGCGAGCATCGGCGATCAGACGCAGGACGGATGCTTCGGCGAAATAAGGGTCAAAACTCAGCTGAAAGACGGCACTGTCGGGGTTATTCATTTCCCCGCCGGCAGCGCATGCAGTTAGTAAAGCGCCGAAAGTAAAGCATGTCGCTGATTGCGCTATGCGCCGCCACATAGTTGATTGCTGAGCTCCCTTCATCATGTGTTATACGATTCTGGCAGCATAAAGAATGCCAACGCAGCCGGCGATGCAGAATGATCTATTATTTGGGCTGGCGGATTTAGACCGATCTGGGCATCGGTCTTAGGAAAAACTGGCAATTTTCTCATGCATACCTCACTTTCTTCAGAATCGAGAGGGTCAGTTTAAAGAGAAAATGCAAATCCCGAATCTCTTAGACCCACCCTTAGCGCGAGGTGGATCTAGGACATTTCGTTAATCGACGAAGTACCGTAAAGGCAGTTCACAGTATAGATATATGCATCGGGCCCCAATGGCGGGGCCAAAAATGATCGGATACGCGGTGCTATTCAATAGTTCAACTGCAATCCCACCGGATAATGGTCGCTGACTTCCGAAGCAGCACCATTACAGGTACAGGGATTCGACACGTGCCCGAACAAAATACCGCCTGAGCAACCAGCAGCGATGATTGCATTCATCAGCGCCGGAGTATCGCCTGAGGTGCATGTCGCCCCCGCCCCGAGGCCATCAAAATAGTAAGGGCCCGCGCTAGCGTTCTCTACCTTGCCGGCGAGGCTGGGCGAGAGCGTCATACGATCATATGTATAAGTGTTACCGGTAGACACGGTTGTATCCATTGTTTCCGTAATATAATTAGCATAGCCTGAAGTCGTGAAATTATTGAAGTACGGCGTCCAGTCGGTGGATGGTGTAAAGTATGTGGAGCCGCTGTTGAAATCCCCGAGTATAATGATATCCGCGTCCGTCGGGGCGAGATAATTCGCAACATAGGGCAACTGGTTAATTTCGCTGCGCGTGAGTACATTATCCGGTGTTGTATGAATGCTGACGACAAAGAAATCGAGACTACCGGCTTTTAGCCGTACAATGAACGGCGGCCTGGTAAAGGTAATCGCGGGAGTTATTGCTGGCACTGCGGCGTCGGCGAGATAGCTTGTGAGAACGGTAATTTTGCTGGTCTTATAGTAACACGCGTATTTTTCTGCATTGCCGCCGGAACCTGATGTACTACTGGGTAACAGGGAATATCCGAGGGGCCCGGCCCGGTCAGTATCATTGAGGCGTGCCAGCAGGCAATCTGACGGTGCCATGTTCGAATGACCGGCGCATGTGACCGATGTTGTTGCAGTAGGCATTTCCTGAATGAAAATAGCATCGAAATGCATAATCACTTTCGAAAGCTCATCCATGATGGTGGGGACGGCTGCTTTGCTGGGTCCGTAGTTCTGCACATTCCACGAACCGATAACGAGCGGCTGCAAACAGGAAACCACTACACTTTTGACATTATCTGCCCCGAAAACCCCCTGGCCGCCGCTTACCACACAGGTTTGCCCCGTTGGCTGCTGCGCCACCGTGACATTATAGCTATCACCCTGCAAAAGTGAGCCAAGAAAAGTGAATTCACCGTCATAGTATCCCGTGTAACTTTGCAACCCGCTGTTACTCAGAATAATTGTGCCTTTGAGTCCCGAGATCTTACCCCCCAATGTGACTGCGCCAGGCTTTGAGACGCAAGCTGACATTAATACCGCAGTGATCAGCAAAAGGGGGAAGTAATAACAATTTCTGCGCATGGCAATCAGCATCTCATCAAATAATACGATAAGACAGCAAATTTATCCAGAATACGACGCATCTGTTCAGGCATGTCTCGTGCTTTTTTGGCCCGTGTTGAATTGGCATTTAAATGGAAACCTTATTTCTTCCAGTCCGCTTGCTCTTATAGAGCGCCTTATCCGCACGCTCGAGAAACTTGTCTATCGTGAGCCTTGCCGTGGCATGGCAAACACCCACGCTCGCGGCGACTTTAATTTTGCCGACGCCGGTCTCAAAGGGCAGGCTGTCGATGGCGACGCGAACACGCTCGGCAAGCACGATTGCATTTTCGCGAGTCACGCCCGGAATAAACACGGCGAATTCTTCGCCGCCGATGCGAGCAAAAATTTCGGTTTCGCGCAGCACCGTGCGCACACGCGCGACGGTTTCGCGCAACACCTCGTCGCCCGTGGCATGGCCATGCTGGTCGTTGATCAGTTTAAAATGGTCGATGTCCATGAGTAGCACGGCATGGGCTTCATTGCCCCCACCGGCTGCAAGGCGCTCTCCTGTCAGGCGTGTAAAGCCGCGCCGGTTGAGAATCTGTGTCAGCGGATCGGTTTCAGCCACGTCGTTGAGTTTTTCAATTTCCTGCTCGACCGGCCGCAGAAACAGGTAGTTGCCAGCGACGTATGCAATAAGAAAGGTCGCGAGCAGTGAGAGGCAGAGCCCGAGAATCAGCGTGATCGCGTTGTGCGTCGCGTCGCGGTATATTGCGGATTCCAGGAAGCGGAGCGCAATAATCATCGCCACACGATCTTCTGCGCCGATGCGCTGGAACGTATAGACATTGCGGTTGCCGCTGTCTTCTTTGACGCGCGCAGGCGCGATGTTCTCGCCGGAATTTTTGATGTGCTGCCAGATTTTGGAATTCGGGTAAGGTTTACCCATGAGCGGCGCTTCGTCATCGACTTTTAGCGGATGCTGAAACAGCACCGTTCCCTGCGTGTCGAGCGCGGTGATCTGCGATTTCTCCGGCAGAGTATACTCGGCAAATACGTCTTCGAGCCACTGCACGCTAATCGAAAGATAAAGCACTGCTTCGACTTCGTCGCCGGATGTCCTGATCGGCATCGCGGCAATAATACCAGGCTTTTTACTGATCTTGCCAAATTGCAGGCCGCCAATCTGCGGCGATGCAGTTTTCATCGTCAGGCGAAACCAGTCTCTCTCAGCGACATTGATTTTTTCTTTAACCGGTATACCGCTGCAGCGGATATTACCCGTTGTGTCGACGACGCCGGCATTATCATATACGGGGTTATTGCTGATAAAGCGCGCCATGAAGCGCGAGCACTCGCGCCCGTTGCTGCGCACATCGGGCAACAACGCCAGGATACGCAAAGACTGCATCGTCTGCGCAATCAGCTCTTCCTGCTTGTCAGAAATGTGCGAAAGCAGGGATTTAGCGCGATCGACCGCGTCGAGCTTCGCCTGCTGGAAAGACCGGTAAGTAATAAACAGTGCAGACGCGAGTATGGGCAGCACGGCGATGAATATCACCGAAGCAAGCAGCAGCTTTCTCTTGAGCAATTGGCGCATGCGGGCACGTGCAGACATTATAGTTCGCTGTCCGCTTCAAGTAATTCTTGACATCGCGGATTAAATCCACAGACGAAAAAATGTACAGTTTCGATAATTATCCCAAGCCCGCGGGACATTTCACGGCTGCGGACGGGGTATCCCTGCCCTACTTTGCGTACGGCAATGAAAACGCCGAAGAAACAATCTTCTTTTTAAACGGTTTTACCTGCAACCAGTTCAACATCGCGAAGATTATCCAGGGACTTTCTCCCCACTTTCGCATCTATACCTTCGACTACCGCGGACAGGGCCTCGCTTACCGCGAAAAATATGCGCAGGTTTCGGTCGACGCAGTGCTGTCCGACATCGATGCGCTGCACGACCACCTGGGCCGCATTCCAATTCACCTGTTCGGTTACAGCATGGGCTGCCAGCTGGCAGTCGAATGGAACCACCGCGGCAACCACCATGTCAAGAGCGTGGTGTTACTGCTGGGGATTTATGGCAATATCTTCGATACATTTCTCAACCTGCGCATCTTCGCCCCGTTGCTGAAAATCACGAAGGAGCTGTTTCCGGCGCTCAAAGGCCTCTACCGGCTTGCGTGGCGCAGCGCGCACCGCCTGCCTTACCCCGTGCGCGTCGGTCTCGGACGCGGTGCGCTGCTTAACCCTGAACTCACCAGCGAAGAAGAATTACGGCCATTTCTCGACCAGCTGGCCGATCTGGATTTTGAATACATATTAAACATGGCGCATGCAATCCACGAGCATAGTAATAGCGGCGGGGGCAATGATGCCGTCGTTATATCGTCGCCCGCCTGGTGAATGGAAGTGACCGTTTGTGCCAGTTTATCCATTCAGATGGCACACGGCAGCATATGTTCATGAAGAGCGCCGATCTGCGCGCACGCACAATGGAAAAAGCGAAAAACGCCGACGACATCGTTGCTGGGTAACGGAGTTTTTTGCCGCTGCGAAAAATCTGTTAGGGAAGGTCTGAAAGATCAGTTCCTGGCACTGAAGCGCTTCGGCTTATAACGCACGCGGCGGACCGCACGCCGGTTGGCTTCGAGTACTGTAAAGCTGCCCGTCGGCAGGTCGATCTGCTCCTGTGCGAGAGGAATATGGCCGCAAGCGTGCAGCAGGTAGCCGCCCAGGGTTTCAAAGTTATCCTTGATGATATTGATGCCAAATACCTTGCCGAAGTCATCGATATCCATCGCACAATCGATGTCGTAGATGCCGGGTTGTGTTTCCTGCAGGTACTGTAGCTCGAGTTTTTGGTCGTGGCTAAAGATGTCCCCCACGAGCTCCTCCGCCAGGTTTTCTTCCGTCACCATCCCCAAGATCAGGCCGTATTCATTGACCACAAACACCATCGCCTGATCGAGGCGGCGCATTTCGGCATGCAGTTGGTCGACTTTGAGGGAATAAGGGAAAAATAATGCCGGCCGCATCACCTGCCGCACCCGCGTACTGGCCGGTGTGTCTAGCAGGTCGCGCAGGTCGATATATCCGGTAATTTCTGCCGGAATATTTTCGTAAACAGGATAGCGCGAATACGAGCTCTTTTCCAGTGTGTCGGCGCATTCCGAAAGCCGCGCGCCCGCCGGCAGCGAAAACATCTCGCTCATCGGCGTCATGATTTCGCGTATCGTTGTGCTCGAATAGGTCGCGAGCGATTCGGTCAGCGGCAGCTTGCTCTCGCCGGTATGCTCTGAGATGAAACGAAACACCTCGATGCGCGCGTCTTCGGGTCGCGCGACGCCGATTTTTCCGATGAAGCGCGAAATTTTGAGAAACACATAGCTCATCGGTAGCAACAGGTAATAGAAGCCCCAGATCAGTGGGTACGATTTTTCGAGCAGCAGAATGTTTTTTTTCCGGCCGATCGCCTTAGGCAAGGCCTCAGATAGCAGAAAGAACAATATCAGCTCTACAAAAAAAGCGATTATCTTGAAATAGAATTCCTTTTCCGGCGGCAGCAGCGCATCGAGCGCGAGCGTGCCGCAGACAATCGCAAGGCTGTTACCCGTCAGAAGCATCGCAATAATATCATTTTTGCTGAGGAACAGCTTTTCCAGCCGGGCGCGGTTACCGCGCGTGACGGTGAGCGGCGTCAGGCTGAAGAACGCAACCTCAGTCGCGGCAAAAAAAGCCGCGCAAACGAGGCTGACCGCAAATATTCCGATGCTAACCATTGCGTTTAATCACCAGCTTGAAGCGCACAATTCGGTTTTCGCTCATCTCGAAATTGCGAAACAGCAGGCCACCGAGTTCGAGCTCATCGTCGTCATGCGGAAATCCAGCGAGTTTTTCGAGAATAAACCCACCAATGGTTTCGCTAACCTGCGCATGCAGATTGGCCCGGAAAAGTTCGTTAAAACGGTCGAGCGGCATCTGCGCCGAAACAAAAAAACGCCGCGCATCGATCGGCGTCAGGTACGGATCATCGGGCGTCGCGGTAAAACTGGCTCCAAGAATGTGATCGATGATGCCCCGGAGCGTCACCATACCAATGAATGAGCCTGCTTCATCGATCACTGCGCCCAGGTCACGCCGGCCATGCATCAGTGCCTGCAGCGCCGCGCTCAGCGAAAGACTTGCCGGCAGAAAGTCCACAGGATGCACTTTCTGCTCGAGTACTTTTTTGCGCGAAAGCAGAAGCTGTACTACACCGCGCAGGTAAATAACACCGGCGAGTTCGAGCGAACCGCGCTTATAGATGGCGGCAAAACTGTGGCGTGTGCCGCGGAATGCCTTGCGGCACTGCGCGACCGTTGTCCCGGCGGGCAGCATCAGTACCTGCGAACGGGGAATCATCGCCGAATAAAGCGTGTTGTTGTAAAAAGCGATTGAGCGCGAGAGCATGCGCATCTCTTCACCCTTCAAAAGGCCATGCTCTTCTGCGAAGCGCACCGCCTCGACCAGCTCGGCTTCAGAAAGCTGGCTTTTAACAGGTTTGACCGATTTGATAGCAGCGGATGTCAGTTTGTCAAACGGCACCGTGAACCGGTTGGCGATGCGAAACCATCCCCGGAGAGGCAGCTGCAACCCCCTGACCCATGCATCTTTAAAGACCAGTGCGACAATTTTAGGAATCACTTCGCCGAAAGTCAGCACATAAAGTGTAATCACAATCGGCAGAATAATGTGCGAATGCGGTATAGGGCCGAATTGGCTCAGGATCCATGTTTCTCCGAGATCGGTAATCCCGATGCTCACCACGAGATTACCGAGCAAAAGCCCGGTGATAACCCGCTCAGGCCGCTTTGAGCCAGCCGATCAGCGTCTTCTTGAGCTTGAGTGAAAAGCTGGGAATGACTGTTCGCCGCAGCCGGCCAAGATCCTGCGAGAAGATCGCGGCCTCGCTGCCAGAAAAAAAAGCACACGCAAAAGTTAATAGTATCAGCACCAGCAACAACATATCAGTAGCGCAGGTCGCGCAATGCCGATTCGTTGATATTTGCCAGGTCGCCGATATAGAGATCGCGAATCTTGCGTATTTTTCACCACAGGCACGCGGCGGCAGACCGGCACCTGAGACGCCGGCAGGAATTTTGCCCTCTTCTACCTTTGCGAGCTGCCCGACGACGACGCGGTAAGTGATGCCCTGGCGCAGCGAATCACGCAGCGTGTCATTGTCATAGTCCCAGCGGTCGCGGCGGTAGCGCAAAGCAGAGTCGAGCCTTCCGCATCGTAGAATACGAGGTAGTCGGCCTGCGGTTTGAAATTTAAGAAACAGCACAGGTTTCTGCCTGTGCCGATGCAGGCCCTGCAGCTTTCCCCTGCAGAGCAGACTCGAGCGTCGGATCACCCGGCGCCATGTGGCTGCAGCAGCCGTCATGGCTGCAAAGAAGATGAAAATTGCCTGCGCTGTTTTCACTGCCCGCGCTGCGGCTCCTCTGGTACATTCTTTGCCATCGAGCAGGCTCAGGCCTTTTGCTTCACGCTGCACCTTGGCAGAGGGGTCAAACTTTGATTTGTACTCCAGCAGCTCGCGCGTCAGGTATCTTGAGCTGGCTGATCTGGTGTACCGCGCGCACGCGCACAATTTCATCGTCGTCGCGCGCCATCGAGAACAAAATTTCTTTACTTCGTTGTCTTTCAGAAGAATCAGGCTCGATATCACCTGCATACGAAAGCGCGTGTAGCGCTTTTTCTCGCCGCCGCTCTTCATCGCCTCGATTTTCTGCAGCGCTTCTTTCAATTTGGGTTTGGCATCCATCACTTGCGCTCTTACGCATAGGCGGCCGAGCCACGGACAGTGAGCGGCTCCACCATCCATGAAGAGTTTCATCACCTGCGTTTTGACATTTTCAGGCCAGGTGTACGTTTGCCGAGGTATTTCAGAATTCCACTGCGATAATCGGCATAGGTATCGGCGGCCTGCAGCTTTTCGAGCAGAAACGGCTGCAGCGAAAAATCTTTGTATATAATCAGCAGATGCACTGCATCGGGAATACGGTTTCTGGCTTGGAAAATCCTGTCATGATTTCGGTAATCATCGGCAGCGCCGAAGCTGGTTTCTTTCGCCAGAGCCTGACCGTTGCGAAAAATAACTGGTCGTTATTTATCCTTGAAATCTCGCGAGCTCATCGTCGAGATCATGGAATGCAACGTTATCGATGAATTCGGCGATCTTGCGCAAAACGAGCGGGTCGGTTGAACTGCACGTCTTTTCAGCTCGGGTAAAGCGGAGCGCTGCTGGCTTCGTTGAGGCGCGTCAGCGTATTGAGTGTATCGCGCACCTGCTGCGAATTGCCGTATTTTAATACTTCCCGGATGCGATTGACCAGCTCGGGGTGTTCGATGCCGCCTTTGGGCTGCTTGTCGTCTTTGGCCGCCGCTGGTTTGGCTGTTTTTTCACTGGCTGGTTGCGCGGCCGCTGGCTTGCCCGCGGTATTCGCAGGTTTGCTGACCGGGGCTGCAGCGGGCTTTGCCGGTGCCGCTGGACTTGCCTTGGGTTGTGCCGCTGCAGTCTCTTTAGCCTGCGCCGACAAACCGGCAGTCAAAGCCAGTGCCAGCAGGCCAGGGATGCGCATCTTAGCTATCCTGTGGCCTTGCTGACGGAGAATGCCGCTTTTCGAGCTCGGCAATGATGTCTGCGAGTGACCAGCCCTGTGCCACGAGCGACACCATGAAATGATATATAAGATCCGCGCCTTCATATACTGCCTTTTGTTTATCGGCATTTTGGGTATCGAGTATATACTCAATTGCCTCTTCACCCACTTTTTGCAGTATTTTTTGCGGGCCGGATTGATAGAGTTTCGTGGCATATGACCCTGCAGGCAGCTGGTTCTTTCTTCATCAGCAATTTTTCCCAGATTGGTTAGAATTCGAGGTTCATGGCTTACTTGTCGTAGATGAACTTGCCAATCATCTCTTCGAGGTCGACAACTGATTCTGTCTCGCTGATTTCCTGCCCGGATTTCAGGAGTTCGTTATCGCCGCCGGGGGTGATTTTGACGAACTTCACCAATAAGCCCCGCGAGTACGGATCGCGGCAATCGAATCAACGGGAACTTTACGTCCTTATTGATACGCAGAACAAGCTCTTGCGCGGTTGTCTTTCAGCCGCAGGTCAGTCGCGTTCCCCACCTGCAATACCGGCGATCTCCACCGCACCGGGCTTAATGCCTGAAGTAGACTGAAATCCGCATACAGCACATAGCGGCTGTCGCCAAAGATACGCAGACCGCCCAGTGAAAGCGCAACGCAGCTGAAGCAGAACAGTCCAAAAATAATAAACAATCCCGCATGTACCCTGTGCGTTTCATATATCCCTCTCCGTTCATACACTCAGCATTTTGAGCCAACCCTTCGCATTTTGATATCGCGCGGTGAAATGACAGACCTTAATTTTACTGGCATCCACCGCGATGCGGTGCCCGGCAATGAAAAATGCGCGAATGTCATGGTTCACAATCAGTGCAGTATAATCTGCGGCGCCGCTGCGTCTCGATAAACAGGTCATAATATTTTCCGAAGTTTCCTGATCAAGGCCGGTGGTCGGCTCATCAAACAAACGATTTCAGGCTTAGCTGCAGCGCGCGCGCGCAACCTGCTCCCGCATACCACCAGAAAGTTCTGGAGGCATCTTGTGCCGGGCCTCGGCCATACGCATCTCTTCGAGCGAGTGCATTACCTGCCTTCGATTTCGCGTTCGCTTTACGCGTCTTTCCCTGAGCGGCAGTGCGACGTTATCGAACACGCTGAGCGAATCGAAAAGCGCCGCTCCCTGGAACACCACGCCATAGCGTGCGCGGATTTTTTCATTTCAGTTTCATTGAGCTTCTCAGAATGCTGCGGCCGTCTACGGAGTACGTCGCCTTGATCAGGCTGCATGAAACCGAGAATGTACTTGAGCATCACGCTTTTGCCCGAACCGCTTGCCTTTACCACGACAGTCGTCTTGCCCCGCTCTACCTGCAGGTTGAGATCGTGATGCACAACAAGGCCACCAAGTGATTTGGCAATGCCTTTGAGTTCGATGGCGTAATCTGCTGCGATGGTCTTTTTCATAAATCAGATCAGAACTGCTGTCAGCAGATAATCGAGCAACAGCACCCCGACCGAAGAAATCACCACGGCATAGGTGGTTACGACAGCCAGCGCGCCCCGGCCTGAATATTCGTGCACATAAAGGCTTCGCGGAAACCGCACACCGTGATGATCAGAATACCGAAAATGGTTTGATTTGATAATCGCCATGCGCACGGTAGTCGCATCGATCATGTCAGCCATGCCCTGGTAATAGTCGCCGACACCTTACCCCGAGAACGATGCAGCCGGAAAAATAGCCGCCGAGCATACCGCTGACAGTAAAAATAAAAACCAACAGCGGCACCGCAATGAGCGCCGCGAGCAACTTCGGGGAAATGAGATAATTATAGATATCGATAGCAAGGCATCTGAGCGCCTCAATCTGCTCTGAAATGCGCATCACGCCGACTTCTGCGCAGAGCGCTGAGCCGGCGCGGCCGACAATCAGCAAAGCCGTCAAAACCGGAGCCAGCTCAGCCAGGAGGCTCTTGCAATGAGCGAGCCCAAAAAACCGTCAGCGCCAAAGCGCTTGAGTAATATGGTAACCCTGCAGGCCCAGTACCGCCCCCGTAAAAACACCGGTGAACATGATGATGGCCAGCGATTGCCAGCCAATCGTGTAGATCTCAAAAGAGATTTTACCCGCCCTAAAAGGTTTTTTGAAACATTCCGCGCGCGGTACGAGCCAGAAAACGCCTGCAGCCCCGGTCTGGCGCAGAATGCTCCTGTGTGAGATTCATAAGTCAAGGCTTGGAAGCTGCCAAAGGTGACAGCGGGCGGAAAGCGAATGAAAACGGCGGAGAACAATGGCGCCGCGCGGTGAAAATCCTCACGGTCTGAGCTGCAAACCCACACTCTTCATCCGGGCGGGCACAGAATTTGCACTTTTTTACCCGACTTCTGGGATAAGCTCTGAGCGTGCTGTAAAAAATTAATGACACAGCCTCTGACAGAGCGGGATTTATTCCTCGTATGTCGACCGTGGCGAAATTCGATCGTCCAACATATTGTGCATTGGCTCGAGTTCGCTGACAGAACTCGAAGAAAAAGTCAAGGCCCCGAGGACAATTAACCTGAACGTCAAAAAGCGGCGTTTTAGATTTCGCGCGAAGATATCAAACATGCCAGCGGCGAAATACTGGTCGCCTGGATATCGATATCTCAAAAGTAATGCTGCCCGTGGCATTTTAAACCTGACCACCAGATCAAAACATTCCAGCCCGATGAGGGCATAGTGCTGGTCTCAGACATGAGCACTTCGGTGGGCATCCAGTTCTCGATGGATCTCGTAACACAGGTGATGAATATCGGTGGCGGTGCATACGAAGCCTTTATAGACCGGGTCGATTCATTCAAGGAATTTGCCGCGCTCTATAACAAGGCCCTGTTTCCCAAACTTGGCAATTGGCTACATACCCATGCAGCCCGAACGGCTCAAAGAAGAGCTCGCATTCTACCAGCTGATTGCCCGCACCGACCCATACATCCGCATGCTCGAAATTATGCACACGGTGATCAAGCCGCAGCTGCTGATACCACGCATTAGCAACCTCACCATTAACCCTGAAGACCGCGATTCATGGAAGCGATTCATTCTGAAATCATTACCGAATACACGAAAGCGTATTCTCTCGAACAACGGTAAAAATATCGCGGATTAACAACGCTTCAGTTCTTCTCCTTAAATTGACTTTCACACCTTAAGCCCCTTACCGATAATCTGGGCATGTTGCGCAGTCTCATTGCCCGCCTTGCCCTCGCGGTCTCTCTCCATGCCGAAAAGGAGCTGCGGCACAGTGCTGACGCGCCAGCAGTGAAACTGTTTAAAACGGGGTCAACCACCACAAACTGCTCCGACTATGTCGCCGCGGCGAAAAGCATACCGCGCGGCGCTGGCTATGGATCCGCAACTGGTGTCGGCGGCGATTAATCTCGCTATTATTCATGAAAAATGGCGGAGAACCTGAGATTGCGCAAAACCTATGACGCAGCGGTGAAAGCCGCGCCCCGTTCCTTTGCCGCGCGCTACAACCGCGGGCAATTTTTGCAGAAACGCGGCGATTTGAGTGGCGCACGCAGATTATGCGGTTGCCCTGCAGGTTTCGCTGAGCGAAACATCTGTCGCCGCACGGCCCTCTGGGTCATGTCGACCCGGTAGCCACCCTGTGGCATCGTTATATGTAAACCGCCGCCATTGAAATCAGGCTGTTCGAAAAAGAAAAGATGTGGAATTACTGGCGAGCGCGGAACAGAATCTCCGTGCGGCCGAACGGATGAGATCCAAAAGTCCTGCTCTGTATTTTAACAGGGCGCGCCTGCTGGAACTCGCCAACCACCCGGCGCGCGCACGCACTTTATACGAAGAAGCAATGCGGCGCTATGCCCCGCAGAGCGAAGAATATAAAACCTGCCTGCTGCGCGCAGAACGCCTCAGCAGGCAACTAATTGGTCATCATTAATTTTGCCTGCTGCGCAGGCAAAATTAATCAGGGAATTATATTCCCTACGGCTTTTAAATCCGCCTTATTGAGCACTTCGATCTTGCGATCTGCGCCGTTGACGTAGATCGTATCTTCATAAAATGAGAAGAAGGTGTCTTCATGCAGTGCAACCTCTGAGCGTTGCAACAGGTTGAGCTGCTTATCAAACTTACCGAGGTAGAACGTACCGTTTTTGTTGAGAATCGCGTAGATCTCGTTTTCGCGCACTTCTACGAAGCCCCGCCAGAAGACCTCGTCTGAGCCATATTTTTTATCGACCAGTGTTTCCCCGTCTAGCAGTACCAGAAAATGCTGCGTCGTCGTCGCCGTCTTCTTTTCTCCGATGACGACAACATCCTTGTCGACGACGTCGAATTTTTTGCCAACGATGCCGGGGTATGGCGACTTTACGCGCACTTTGCGGTTTTTCGGGTCAATAATATAGAAGTCGTTGCGGTATTTGCCGTCGGTCGAAAAGTCGCGCACGCGCAGGTAATAGAGTTTGCCGCCAAAAATACCGTCCTGCGGGCGATTTTCTTTCAGTTCCTTTTCTTTTGCGTCGAGACGTGCTTCGCGGGCGGCGGGTGATTCATTTTTCCGCTCCGCTTTGGATTTGTCGTCCTGGATATTCTGTTTGTTGGTCGCAACCTGAGTCTTCCCTTCTTCGACTTTCTTCTCTTCTTTGGCGACCTTGTTTTCGTCTTTTTTCAGCTGATCTTTTTCTTTGTTCAGTTCATCTTCTTTTTTCTTCAGCTCTTCGTCTTTTTTCGCCTTATCGTTTGGGTCAGGATTTTCTTCGTTCTTTTTCTTTTCTTCTTTTAATGTCTCTTCTTTTTTCGCGATGTCATCTTTGCGCTTATTGATTTCTTCGCGCTGTTTGTTCACGCGGTCTTCTTTCTTTTTAACTTCTTTTTCCTGAAGCTTGGTGATGTTTTCGCGGTCTTTCGTACCTTTTTCGTCCTTGCGAACCTTCTCCATCACGTCTTTTTCGCCGATTTTGCCTGCATCGGGTTTTTCATCCCCCGAAAGCGGAATCACGATACGGGATTTTCCGGGCCAACCGGTGTACTTGCGGTCGAGGCCGGCATTCGAGGCTTTGAGGTGTTTCAAGACCTCGTCTTTATAGTGCTCCTTGAAATAGCCCATGTTTTTCCGGTAAAAACCGTTATAATAGGTCACGAACAGTGCGAGGGATTTCGCGTCTTCCGCAGAATATTCATAGCGCGATTCGAGATATGATGCGATGATGCGACGGACGTTCTTGATATGGTTCACGCGCGCATTGGCGCCGATGACAATGATGTCCGCGTCGAATTTTTCCTCACCCGCGCCCGTGGCGTGGATGACAGAGTAGCTACCGGCTTTGCCCGCAGAAGCCAGGTTTTTGCCAATACCATTGATCGCAGCCAGCGTGTCACTGCCGCGCTGGTTAGGGCTGTTGATAAAGGTAATGCCCGATTTACTCTTGATCTCTTCTTCGTCGACCGAAAGGGCTATGAGCGGGGCCGCTATAGCGCAAAAAGCCAGAACCGATGCGTAGAGTTTCATGCTACAGTATCGGAGTCTGCCCTCCTGATATCAAGCCGATTATGCCTTGGCCCGGCGCTTACTGCGGCTCGACGATGTCGGCGACCTGCAATGTGAACCGGAAATTCTCCGCTTTGGTGCCTTTGCCGATGTTTAGCACGACAGTGGCGGTTTTCCCTGCGTAATCCTTCTTTAGCTGGTCTGCATCGCCATGTTCCGGGAAAAAGCCGCCGCCGTCAAAGCCCGGCGAGATTGCCCCGGCCAGGCCACCATGATTTTCCCCGTGCTTTTGCCCCGGCCTGACCCAGCTATCAATGCCCACCATGGCAGGTATTATCACAAAATTGTCTCCTTTGGCAATCGCGCTGTTGCCGGGATGCAGTGCGCCAAACGCATTGCCACCGGGGCTGATCAGAAATGAACGATCGAAGTTGATCTGCAGGTCTGATTTGGATTTATTATCGATACGAAAATAGTATGTCAAAGGCCCGGGAGACCAGGTGATTCGAAAATCGCCGTTTTCAAAAACCAGTGGATTCTGGATGTTGCGCGAATCGTCGCTGAGCGCCTCTCCGCGCGCCACCTGCTTCAGTTGGTACTTGTAGACCGCGCGGGAAGAACCGCATGCGAAGAGAAGGACTGCGGCAATCAAGCTGATGAACAGTTTGTAAGATCGAATCATATGCCAAAAGAAAATCCCAAATCGGTATGGCAACTCCTGTTTTTCGACCGGGAAAACCCCCATGGTTTTCCGGGAGCAATTTTCTTATTGGCGTTTCCGGTGCTATTTGTTCGCTGCCCGTCAGCAGGCATTTGCCTGACTATCGGAGGAAACATGAAAAAAAGTATTTCGATTTCACTCGCGTTCGCTGCGACGCTTTCTCTTGCAGCACCCATGGCTGTTTCGGCAAACGGTTATGGTGCAGCGGGTTGTGGCCTTGGCGCAATCGTCTTCGGCTCAAAACCCGGAATGATCCAGGTTCTCGCCGCAACAACAAACGGCACGTTTGCCTCACAGACATTCGGCATCACAACCGGTACATCTGAGTGCGGCGGCGGCGCGATCAAAGTTCAGGCAGAACAGAAAGTATATGCGTACAACAACTTCGGCCAACTGCAAAAAGAAATTGCGCAGGGTCGTGGCGAAAGATTGCAGACACTGGCATACCTGATGGGCTGCAACGCGAAAACCGTTGAAACTTTCAGTACAGTAGCTCAAAAGAACTACGCGCAGATTTTCACTGACAAAGCAACTGATTCAGAAGCAATGCTCAGCCGTATCCGCGCTGCTGCACAATCTGACGCAGTACTCGCTTCACAGTGCTCAGCACTCTGAACCAACGCTATTTTTAAGGAGAAAACATGAAAAAATCAGTTAAAATCACCATGGCAGCTTTTGTTGCTCTATCTCTGTCGGCGCCGGTGGCTGTTTCAGCTAATGGCTACGGTGCAGCGGGTTGCGGTCTGGGCGCAATCGTGTTCGGTTCAAAACCGGGTATGATCCAGGTGCTCGCGGCAACCACGAACGCCACGTTCTACAGCCAGACATTCGGCATCACCACAGGCACTTCTGAGTGCGGCGGTGGCGCAGTGAAAGTTCAGGCAGAACAGAAAGTATATGCATACAACAACTTCGGCCAACTGCAGAAAGAAATTGCACAGGGTCGCGGCGAAAGACTGCAGACACTGGCGTACCTGATGGGCTGTGACGCAAAAGCGACTGAAGCTTTCGGTTCAGCAGCACAGAAAAATTACGCCCAGATCTTCTCTGGCAAAAACTCAGATTCAGACGTGATGCTCGAACGTGTTCGCGCGACTGTAAAATCAGACGCGGCATTGTCAGCACAGTGCTCAGCACTCTAAGAAAGCAGACTGTTTAAGTCTCTTCGAATCGTGTTCGTTGCGGGGCTTTGCTCCGCAACGAATTTTTTCATCCACGCAGAACACCCGATACAGAATTCGCTGAGGGCTGTCTACGCCCGCGACCTGATCGAAAAATCGCGGCAGTTGAAACTCTCCGAAACCCGTGGCTGGCGCACGCTTCTGCACTATGACAGTTTTCTAGGGCGCACCAAAAGTGAGGCGCGCGACAAGAATCCCGGCGGATTTTTCACTGCGCCAACCGGTCTGACCGACCCCGAAGCGGAGCTCGAAGCCACGATACAGGCCCTACTCACCGATACCGACTCCCCCGAACCTGCACGCTGCCGTTTCCCGGCGCGCGAAATATTCCTCGTGCGCGAACTGGCAATCGACACAAAACGCCTGCCGCCTGTGAGTTGCGTTAAGTACCGTGACTGGCTGCAGCATTTATCTCCCGACTCTGCCAGCATCGTCTTCGCCAGCTTTTACATGGGAAATCCTTCTTCGATGTTCGGGCACACATTTCTGCGCTTTCATAATAAGAACCGCAATGCGCTGATGGATGGTTCTTTTAACTATGCGGCAAACGCAGAACAAGGTAATGCAATCGCCTACGCATGGCAGGGCATGACCGGCGGTTTCCCGGGCACTTACTCGATGCATCCTTATTATGTGAAGATCAACGAATACAACGACATGGAAAGCCGCGATCTGTGGGAGTTCCCCCTCAAGCTGACCGATGACGAACTGCAGTATGTGTTGGCGCACCTGTGGGAGATGAGTTCGGTCTATTTTCCCTATTATTATCTCGATGAGAACTGTTCTTACCAGCTTTTGACTCTGCTCGAAACCTTGAGGCCGGGAACCAAACTCACGAACCGATTCTCGTTGTTTGTCACGCCCACAGACACGCTGCACACGCTGGCCGAATCGGGGTTTCTGACCGGCGAGAGCCGGTATCGCGCCGCGGTTTTCACGCGCTACATGACGTTCTATGAACATGCGAGCGGTGAAGCCCGCAGCATCTTTTCGCGGCTGAGAGAAGAGCGCAACCTGCCCGCAGACAAGCAGCAAGACTCGATCGTCGCAGTCGACATGTTGCTTGAATTTTACAAATACAGCAATGAATACAACATGGAGAACTGGCGCAAAGAAGACCTCGCGCACTACCACAGCCTGCTTTCGTGGCGCGCGCAAGCCCCGGCAGATTCGGGTCTTGAGCAGTTCATCAAACTCGACGAAGCCAGAAATCCGCTGAACGGCTTCAAATCCACACAGATACACGCGGGCTATTACCAGTCGACTGTGTCGGGCGCCGTTGTTTTTGGCCTGCGCCCTGCACTGCGCGAGTTACACGATGCGTCGCGTGGATTTTCTCCGTGGTCGCAGATCCAGATCATGGGGTTTTCGGCTTCGTATCTTGAAGCTAAGAACCTTTTCCGCCTGGAAGAATGGAATATCGTCGATATATTCGCGCTTGCACCATGGCAGGCGCAGGTGCACAAATTTTCTTACAGGCTGCGTACCGGGCTCTATCGCCACGATGTATTGACGAGCCTCGGCGCATCGACGCTTTCATGGGATTCCACCGCCGCTGGAGGTATTACGCTATTACCGTTTAGTCATCTCGGGTGGTTTGCCCTGGCCGAAGCGTCGGCGCAGGTCGGCTCGTTATGGGACAATAGCCTGCGCATCACACCGGGTTTGCTCACCGGGTTCAAAATTAACTGGAGCACGCGCCTCGCGACATTCATTGCTTACGGCGTAGATTACGGTCTGGTCTCTAACTCGTTTCTCACGCAGAAGATCGACTTGCGGAACGCATGGGCTTTTTTCGACAACTGGGCGCTCGAAATCAATGCGTACTTTGCGCGCGCAGAACTCAGTACCGCGCCGCAGGAGTTCACGCGTATTTCGGGTGCGGTGAAGACCTACTTTTGATATGAAGAGCGCAGTTGTTTCTATCCTGCTTCTTAGCCTTGTCGGTTGCAATTCGCTGTTTTACCAGGGCGACCACCTTCCGTGGCGCCAGCCCGAATCAATCAATATCCGGTGCGAACGCACCCGCATCACTTCCGCGGATAGCACGGCGCTACAGACAATGTTTTGCCCGACCACGGCCAAAAATAAATCGGCAGATGCAGTCATTATCCAGTTTCATGGCAATGCGCAGAACATGTATGCGCACTACCAGTTTCTCGCGTGGCTTTTGCCCGAAGGGTATTCTTTGGCCACCTTCGATTACCGGGGTTATGGCGAATCGGAGGGTGAAGCAGACCGCGAAGGCGTCTATGAAGATGCACGCGCATACATCCGCCATGTGCGCCAGCGTTTCGCAAACACCACGCGCATTTTTTATGGTCAGAGCCTGGGCGGCGCCATTCTGATGCAGGCGCTGATCGACGAAGGATTGAATCACGACGAAGTTTATGTCTTCGAAGGCACGTTTGCTTCGTACAGGAGCGTTTCGCGCAAAGTACTCGCGCGGAAATGGTTCTTGTGGCCATTCCAGTGGCTGGCGTACGTGCTCGTGACCGATGGTTATTCGGCGAAGAATGCCTTGCAGAAATTTAGCAACCAACAGGTATTACTCATCCACGGCGACGCAGACCCGGTAGTGGCTTTCAGCGAAGGCGAAAATCTCGCAGAAGCCATGGGTAAACCGCTGTGGCGCATCGAGGGTGGCAGGCACCTCGACACCTGGCACAAAGACTATGGGAAACTGCGTCCCGAACTGTTGCAGAAATTCGGAACTATTCTTTCCACTCGCCGGCACCAATGAGAATGTAGCGCACTTTCGTGGCGAGCTCTTCGGTGTCGCCGTTCAGGCAATAACCGACCCAATTGCCATAACGAAAGACGGGGGATTTAAATTCTGCCATTTCGGCAGCGAGCCGGTCGGCCAATTCGTCTTCGTCATAGCGTTTCAGCCAGCACGCAGTACGCGCCCTGCCCGAATGGTATGCATGTGTGGACTCAGTCTGGTATGCCTGCACAAAATCGTATTGCGGAAATGCATTGAGCTTTGCAATCGTCTCAACAAAGGTTTTGTCGCTGTGTGTGCCCGAACCCAGAATCTTGCGAATGAGTGGCATGCGGTCGGCCACCAGCGCCTGCCCCGCAAAGGCAAAAACACACAGGCAAAAAAGGTGTTTCAGCAAGGCAAAGCTCAGCGCGAACCGGATTTCTCCGGGCGATTGAGATGCACCTTCAGCTCAGTGCCCTTCTCTTTCTTCGCATTAAAATCCACCATCTGGTCGTAACGCGCACCCGAGGCAATCATCGGATAGACTTTTTCCGCCTCGGGAATCGTCACCTCGAGCAGCGCAGCCGTTTTGCTGTTCACCAGAAAATCCATGCCGCCATTCAGCTCAGACTGCTTTTCGACGCGCTTGGCAGGAATATCGTAACCAGAGCAAATTTTCACGAAATCCGGGTTATAGTTCATAGTCGAATGCGCGAAGCGGTTTTCGTAGAATAGCTCCTGCCATTGGCGTACCATGCCGAGAAAGCCGTTGTTGAAGAGCAGAATTTTGACTGGAATCTGGTACATTGCAATCGTCGCGAGTTCCTGAATGCACATCTGGAAACTGCCGTCCCCAGAAATCACGTAGACATCTTTGTCGGGGCGACCGAGTTTGGCACCAATGGCAGCGGGAAAACCAAAGCCCATTGTGCCGAGGCCACCCGACGAGAGCCACTGGCGGGGTTCGTTAAAAGTATAGTACTGCGCCGCCCACATCTGGTGCTGGCCGACATCGGTCGCGATGATTGCCTTGCCGCGTGTCTTTTTCCACAGCTCGTGGATTGCCTGTTGTGGCTTGATCGCACCCGGTTCAATGTTGAAGCGCAGCGGATTTTCTTCTTTGAGTTTCGTGATGCGTTCAACCCATGCACGGCGCGTGATCTTTTTGATGCGTTTGTTGAGTTCTGTCAGCACATCCGCTAGGTCGCCGACGATGTGGATATCTACCGGCACACGTTTATTGATTTCCGCCTCGTCGATGTCAACCATCGCCTTGACGGCACGGCGGCCATAGTCTTCGACATTGAGCGCCACGCGGTCGTCGAAACGCGCGCCCAGCGCAAACATGAAGTCGCATTCCTGAATCGCGCGGTTTGCATACGCGGTGCCGTGCATGCCGGCCATGCCGAGTGAAAGTTTATGCTCGGCGGGAAATGCACCGAGCCCCATCAGAGTCATGTAAACGGGAATATCCGCCTTTTCTGCCAGCTCGCGAATCTGTTTATATGCATTACCTGTGATCGCACCGCCGCCGACATAGAGCAGCGGTCTTTCGGCACGCGCAATAGCCGCGATCAGCCGATCAAAATCGCCCCGGATTTTTGGTTTGGTATAATGCCGCTCAGAAACGCGCATGGGCTGCTTCAGGATCTTGGTCTTCGCCACCTGGATATCTTTCGGAAAGTCGATGAGCGCCGGCCCCGGGCGCAGCGCCGTTGCCACAGTGATCGCCTCTTGCGTCACGCGCGCGACATCGTCGGCCGAACGCAGCAGTGAATTATATTTCGTGATCGGTATCGACATGCCATACGTGTCGCATTCCTGGAACGCATCGCTGCCGATGACGGACGTTGCCACCTGGCCAGTGAGTGCGAGAAGCGGCACGCTGTCCATTTTCGCGTCGGTGATACCGGTGATCAGGTTCGTCGCGCCGGGGCCCGATGTCGCGATGCACATGCCGATCTTGCCGGTGGCTTTCGCAAAACCTTCGGCAGCATGCACTGCACCCTGTTCATGGCGCGTGAGAATATGTTTCAGCTTCGACTGATGCAACTCGTCGTAAAAGGGTAGAATCGCACCGCCGGGATAGCCGAAGCAGAGGTTGATGTCGTTTTTCAGCAGCACATCGATCATCACCTGCGAACCGGTTTTTTCCGCGGTTTTACTGTCTGCTTTCATCTTTGCCCCGTCTGCCATAGCTCCCTCTATCATCGGAAAGACAAGCCGTCAATCTAAGGGAGGTTTACTGTACCCAGAAGCGTCAGTCACGCGGGTACGGCAGGGCGTAGAGCCCTTCGTGCGCATTAAGCGATTCGCGGTTGGTGGTGAGCGCGCTTTCATCCAGCGCGCTAATCCTCGCTAGCTCGGTATCCATTCGCTCTGCCAGTTGTAGCAAAAGAGCAGTGTCCAGACGACCCGGAACATTTTGCGTCCCTCGGTGAGCTCATATTGCACATATTCGCGGTGCTTTTTGAGCCAGCCGATCCACTGCTCACGGCCTTCTTCGCGGTGCAGCAGGTGCAAACGCCGCTCCTGATCCAGCGCAGCCTTTATGCGCTCTGGGTAGGATTGATCCCGTTGCAGCAGCAGGACACAGAAACGCGTCCGCAGCTCGCAGAGCGCGGTCTCGAGCTCTTTCACACGGCCGCGGTATTCGCCGACCAGTCCCCTCCCCGTCGCCAAGAAATTTTCTGCAGGGGCCGGGTAATTTCGGGGTTTTTTCGCTGGCCGGGGCATGACAAATTGCGGATTAGTTAACAAATGGCAGATTACCTGACCTTTTTGCCTGAGAAATCGCCTTCCCGCAATATCTTCGTGCAGATTATCTTTGAAATCCTTTACGCATTGCGTTTTATACTGATGTATATCCCCGGCCTGCTCGTTCGCCCCGGTGACATCACCGAGGGGGATAAACGCCCGGTGGTGCTGGTTTCCGGCTTTTTCGGCTCTCCACTCACATGGGGCGGCGTGCGCACCGCCCTGGCAGCACAGGGACATCCTGTCTATGTCGTGCGCCTTGGTTTCCAGATCGGCAACCTGCGCAAATACAGCGAAAAGCTGCAGCACTTTCTCGAAGAGAATAACCTGTCCGATTGTTATCTCGTGTGCCATTCGATGGGCGGCCTCGTCGCTGCGCACATGGGCTACCGCGGCCGCGACCGCACACGCAAGATTTTCACGCTGGGGACCCCGTTTAAAGGCCACCCGCTGACGTTCTTGTTTCCTTTTACCTTTGCGACGCTGCAAATGAACCCGCTGTCGCCCTTCATGCGCGAAACAGCCGCCAAATACCGCACACTGTCGAGCGTGCAGGCAGTCTTTGCGCAGTTCGACGAAGTGAATTTTTTACCGGCACTCAATATTCCCGGCCGTTTTGACGACGTGAAGCTGGCGCAGATCGGGCACTGTAACCTGTTCATGGGCCCGGCCGGCATTGAATGCATCACCGAACTCATTGCCGCAGAAGAGGCGAAAGACCCGAAGCCGGTAATTAAGCGCGACGAAAAAGGCAATCCTATCGTTGAAGTCAGCGCCAAGCGCCAGGCGAAAAAAACCAGGGGTGCCCGGCCGACACGCACCGCCACCCAAAAAAAGCGGAAATAACAATTTGCCCATGAATTAACCATTTCGGCCTGCTCGCCGCAGGCTCATAGGCAAAATGCTATGAATATATTTTCTTCAGGTATCCTGCAACCACCCGCCAATAGGTATCGTGCTCGGCTTTCAGAATGCGGCGGCTGAGCGTTTCTTCCGTGTCGTTCTTTTGCACCGGCACCACTGTCTGCGCGAGAATTTTCCCGGTGTCGACCCCCGAATCCACGAGGTGAATCGTGCAGCCCGTATATTTCACCCCATAATCGAGCGCCTGCTTCTGCGCCCTCAGGCCGGGAAAGGCGGGTAAGAGAGAAGGATGTATATTGAGAATGCGTTGCGGAAATGCCGTGAGCAGCGGCTGCGTGATAATTTTCAGGTAGCCTGCACACACGACGAGATCTGGCTTTTCGGCTTTGAGCCGCGCTGCCAGCCGCGCGTCAAACTGCTCGCGCGTTTCTTCTTTGCGCTTGGGAAACAGCTCGGCAGCAATTCCAAATCCCTTCGCCACTTCGAGCCCCTTTGCTTCGCGGTCGCTCAAGACCAGCGTGCAGCGGGCCTGCAACTTACCTTCGCGGATTTTGGTTAAAATCGCGCGCATGTTGCTGCCCTTGCTTGAGATCAGGATAACGATGCGCGGCACGGCGGCGCTCTGCGGCGACAAAACCGATTTCAACCACCCCAACATTATTCGACAACGACGAGCGCGTCACCTTCGATCTGGCGCGCCAGCTTTATAAAATCCGGATGCACACGTGTCGGCCGCATCTTCTCCTTGCCGACCGAAACCTGCGTCGAGTTTCCTTTGGCCAAAAGCTGGCCAGTCGCTTTGACAAAAATTCCGTACTCGGCTTCCATAAAAATTTTGCGGATCGCGGTATAGCGAATGCCTATCACCAGCGTTTCATGCAGTTTACCCTGCCCTTTGAACTCCACATCTGTCTTCGCCAGCACAGTGGCAAAACCGTCGAAAATCTCCTGGTTGTCGGGCGATACCCCGCGTCATGACTTTATAATAGCAGGCCATGCGGCCTTCTTCAAAGTAATTCAGGTACACGCTGCTGTTCACATGGTTATATGCATCGAGGTCGCGCCAGCGCACGACAGTCTCCACGGTCACAGAAAATTTCCACCCACGGACATCAACCCGGCCTCGCGTTGCTACCCGCAGGTTTAGCCACTGTCTTCGCTTATATTTAGCCCCTGCCCTGACTTCGGCTTCAAAATTATTTGTACGTGCGCGCTAATCCTTCTTTCAAATCGACTTTGGGTTTCCAGCCAAGCAGCTGTTCGGCCCGGTCGATCACTGGTCGCTGCATCCTGGGGTCGTCTGACGCAGCAGCGGATGGTTCTGCGTTTTGAGTTTTTTCCCGTCAGCTCTTCGAGCACTCCCACGAGCTCTTTGATCGTGAACTCGCCGGGGTTACCGAGATTCACCGGGCCATCGTATTTTTCGCGCGGCAGAGTGGCGAGCGCGAGAATACCTGCAATCAGATCACGAGGCATAGCAGAACGAACGGGTCTGCGAGCCGTCGCCAGATCGGCACATCGACTCCCTTGATTGCGGCGACGCATAAGTTGGAAATCACGCGCCCGTCGTCGGGGTGCATAAATTCGCCATAGGTATAAAATCCGGTCAGGCGCGCATCCGCCGCATTTTTGAAGCGCACGTAGTCAGCGCAAAGTGTTTCTGCAGCACGCTTGCCTCGTCATAGCAGCTGCGCACACCGATCGTGTTGACATTGCCCCAATAACTTTCAGGGCTGCGGATGCAACGTGAGGATCACCGTAAATTTCAGGAGGTGGAAGCATGCAACAGAGTCGCCCCGTGCGCTTCGGCAATATTGAGCATGCTGCGAATTCCGAGCACACCGAGGTTTCCCACGTATAGACCGGGTCTTTCTCTGGTAGTGCGGCGGTGAAGCCGGGCACGCGAGGTTAAAGATATAATTGAATTTGTCATAGCCAGCGGTCGCGTGAGCTGCGGTGCGCATATCCAGTTCCTCGGAATTTGATTCGGTGAGCGGGATTTCTGAGGTTCTTCAGCCGGTATGCAGGTTAACTGGTGACAGTGACCTTTGCCCCGCGGCGATGAGTTCACGCACCAGGTGCGCCCCTAAAAAGCCTGCCCCCTGGTGACAAGCACGCGCTGACCGGAAAAAATTGACTCTGCCATAGGTTTATTTTAGCCGCTGAGACAGGCGAACAATCGAACTGGGGCTTTCGCCCAGTCGCGTTTCAGGATCAGCAAGTTTGCCGGCTATGGCGACTGTTTGCGGTAGGCGAAGCGGCGAATGCGGCCGTCCTCTTCTTTCATCACGGCGTATTTCGCCCCCTCAAGCGGCCGCGGAGTTTTGCCGAATTTTGCGCTACTTTCACTGAGGCCATAAAAGAAAATGTGGTCAATGTAGTTCATCTGCCTGCCAGTGCAGACGGCCATAAATTGCCCGCGCTTGAATTCCATTTTCTGTAGCGTTGCACTGCCTTTTTGGAGCGAATTGCGGTGCGGCTGTTCTGCCGAAAAAACAGTTCCAGCCGGTGTTTGTCCCGTCCAGTAATGGGGTGTCCCTTCAGTGCCGCAGATGAACGCAGAAACATCCTTGACTTTGAGGTCTGCTGAGAACTCGACAGTCACTGCCTGCGTCTGGCCTTCGGGCAGTATCTCCCAGGTGCCAACAATCTCACTCCAGAATTCGGGATGCTGGCTCTTCATGACTTCGCCTGGCGATGTACAAAACGACATCCCCAACAGCAGCAAGGGCAGGTAACGCATGAATCCACCTATGAGAGCCATTTCATTTTGCCAAGCGAATCCGCACGATTGCGATTGACGCATCACGCCGCGTGCCCTGCCCTCACCCATGAGCGCCCGATTTGACCGACTGATGCGCATGTATGAAAAGATGCTGCTGATCCGCCGTTTCGAAGAGGCGACTGCAAAGGCATATGCTTCGGGTAAAATTAAAGGCTTCTGCCACCTTTATATCGGCGAAGAGCCGGTGGCGGTCGGGGCGATAGAAAACCTCGACGAACGTGACTATGTCATCTGCACGTACCGCGAACACGGGCATGCGCTAGCGCGCGGCATGAGCCCGCGTACAATTATGGCCGAACTCTTCGGCAAAGCGACCGGCTGCTCGAAGGGGCTAGGCGGCTCGATGCACCTGTTTTCACGTGAGCTCAACTTCATGGGCGGGCATGGCATCGTCGGCGGCCACGTCGCAGTTGCCAGCGGGCATGCATTCGCTTCGAAATACCGCCGCGACCGTGGTGTGACGTTATGTTTTGTGGGGGAAGGCGGCACGAACATCGGCGGATTTTTTGAGGGTATGACTTATGCGTCGCTGTGGAATCTGCCCGTCATTTTTATCATCGAAAATAACCTGTATGCAATGGGTACACCACTCTACCGCGCGCAGCCGACCCGCGACCTGACCGCGAAAGCGAAGGCGTTCAACATGGCATCGCACCGCATCGACGCGCTCGACGTGGAACTCGTCTACGATACCGTCAACAAAGCCGTGGTGCACGCGCGCTCAGGACAAGGCCCGACACTGATTGAAATGATCACGTACCGTTTCCGCGGGCACTCGATGTCCGACCCCGCAAAATACCGTCCGGCGGGTGAGCTCGAAGAGATGAAAGAAAAAGATCCGCTCGACACCACCCGGCAGCGCCTCATCGATCACGGCGTCACGCAAGCGCAGATGGACGAACTAGATCTGCGCATTGCCGCGACGGTTGAAGATGCCGTACAGTTCGCCGAAGCCTCTCCGGAACTCAGTTATGAAGAGATGCAGAAAATGGTGTTTGCATGAAGCGAAATATTTTTTTCATTTTGCTAGTATTGTTCTGCGCGCAGGGCCTGACTGCGTCTTATTATTTTGAATGCGAAGCAGACGTTCGGCTCGAAGCGTTCGAAGGGGAAAAGGCGACCTATTCTGTCGAAGCCGTCAAAGACTGCGGCACTCACCTGCAGGCCGGCGAAAAGAAAACCACGAACTTCAAACCCAACATGGCATCGCGCATTCCGCCGCAGAAGAATAAAAAATACCGCGTGCGCTACCGCTATATTGCACCCGAATGCATGCAAAAAGACGGTAAACAGGTGGATTGCCACCGTGAAGTGATAGAGATCATTAGATAGCAGGCGCTTTCCTGCCACGACCATCCATCCTGCTTACCCGGGTTCCCCCTTACCCGTAGTAAGCAGCTTATACAGGCTTCCCTTGATGTAATAGTTCCAACCCTGCCTACAGGCACCGTAGCAGGCGATTTGAGGTACCAGCCCGTAATGCGTGAAGCGGACCTGGGTTTTGCCATTCTCATCGCTCATCTCAAAGCAGATTTTCGTATTCGTCCATTCACTTTTCTCTTTCACAAAATTCAGGTGACTTTTTCTGACAAGCCACACAATACGCTCACCGGGTATTACCTCGATCAGCTTTTGCGTTGAAGTGTGTACATCACCAAAGCGAACAGTGAATTCATCGCCCACGGCAGCCGACCTGCCTTCAAGGTCATATGTCCACCACTCGGTGACCCTGTTGATCGCATGGAATACGTCTGGCGCAGCCAGCGGAACGGTGATATTCACCTGGTAATCATCTGCTTTCATGGTGCACCCCTATCACAAAACCCATGCAGCCAGCCCGGTCAAGATGCTGGTCCAGCCCTCGTTGTGTGCCTGCCTAATCGCCTGGTCGCCGGGCAGCTGCTCGTGGATCAGCGTGATGCGCGTGCCGTCGCCGTCGGCGGCAAACAGGACGGTCACGAGCGTGTCGCGCTGCTCAGTCATGAACGAGCGCCAGGTAAACACCAGTTTCTTCGGCTCTTCGATGACCTGGTATTCACCCTCGTGCGGCCGCACAATGCCGTCGACGAGCATGTCGATACGGAAGTGGCCACCCGGCCGTGCATCGATAGTTACAGCCCCGAGGCTAACCGGTGTGCCCGGCAGAAACCACCGCGAAAAGTCATCGGCTTTAAGCCAGGCGCGAAAGAGTCTCGCGGGTGATGCGTTAATTTTTTTTTCGATCTTCAATACTTCTGGTTCCATGATTTTCCTCCTCTATGAAAGCTTCAAGATTATCGAGTTTGTTGAGCCAGAATTTGCGGTGGTATTCGAGCCACCGCGAAGCAGCATTCAGCGTGCTGTTCTCAAGCTCGAGACGGTAGCTGCGCCCGTCTTCGGGTGTGCGCACTTTGCGCACGAGTCCGGCGGAGGTCAGCACATCAATGTGCTTTGCAACCCCGGCAAACGACATCGAAAAAGGCTGTGCGAGTTCTGAAATGGTGAGCGGCCGCTTGCGCAACCGTTCGAGCATTTGCCGTCTTGATGTATCTGCGAGCGCGGCAAAGACCCGGTCGAGATTTTGGTTACTGCGGATTAATTCAACCATGAGGTTGAATACTACCGGCGCATCAATCCGTCAATTATAAAACCATTTAGTTGAATATCTTCATAAACCTAGGAGACCTGAGGTTACGGGAATTTTCCAAAGGGCTGAGTTCTTGCCCGTGCGTTTCAGGATGCCTGGCCGATAATCTCGTTCAGGGCTGTTTGAGCGCTGTTTCTTTCATCTTCTTCAGGTAAGCCTTGTAGTTCTTGTCGGTGCCCAGAAGCCAGTCCCAGAAGCGGAACATGCCGAGATTGTTCAGGCCCGAGCGTGCATGGTGAAAATCATGGCGTCGCGAATGCTCGCTGCCGAAAGGAGATGGAAAACGGTAACCGCAATGCTCGTCCAAAACCTCCCAGGTACGAAAGAAGAGAAACACGCTGGCAGAAACAAGATCAAGGCCAAGCAGCACAATCGGTACCAGGGTACAAAGGGTAGATATCACCTGCTCGACCGGATGGTTGTATTCGCTGGTCAATCCGACGCAGTCGTTAGTGAAAAGATGGTGCTTTTTGTGGATCGGCTTGTAAAACCAGCGGTGGTGCAGCATGCGGTGCGTCCAGTAGTTGAAAATGTCGTTCAGAATAAATGCGACAATGACTGCCGCTGCCACATAGAGCGCCGCGAGCCACACATTCGCCACGGGAGGAAAATATTGCATGCCGCGCCACATGCAGACTGGATACAGCAGAAACCACGTGGCGAGAGGCTGCGTGACAAGCGAAGCGATCAGCAGATCGCGCAGCGCCCCCATGGTCAGCTGGCGCGGCGGAATATTTCTTTCTTTATACAGGCTGCGGGAGGGAAACAGGTCATAGTGATATACGGCGGCGAGAAACAGATTGCCGAAGAGGCTCATCACGTGGTGCGCGCCGACGACGGCGGCGGTAAATATCCAGGGGTCGATTTTTTGGGGCATAGTGGTCGGTACCTTGCCGGGTCATTACCCAGCGGGCTACCGACATAAATGCAGCCCAAAATGTAAATGCAAATAACTGTGTCGGGTGCTGCAAAAAGACCCTCGGTGCCAAAATTGCCAGATCCTCATAAGTTCGACCAGCGCAGGAGATGTGCAAAAAAATCTTGCCGGCTGCCATTTGCTCTGCCTGCTGGGAAAATGGCAGGCTATTCCCGGATAGTGCAAGCGTCGTGGCTTTTCGGTATTTCTTTTTGTGCGTTAACCGGCTGCCAAAATCGCACAAACACCGTGGAGCTGCTGGAGGCCAATTTCGTCGCGTCGGGCAAAACTGCCATTGACCTTCTATCACCAACGCAGGATCAACAGGTTGCTTCATCGAACCCCACGTTCAGTTGGGGCGATCGCGGCGCCGGCTTATACACTTTAGAGATCGCAAGTGACGCGAATTTCCAAAACATGGTTCTGAAAAAGTCTGTAAACGATACACAATACCCCCTCGCAAACGCTGACCTGAGTGGTGTCAGCGCGCTCACCACAAATAGCTACCATTGGCGGGTCAAAATCGCGAACGTTTCTAACAACCTGCAAAGTAAGACGGGCACTTTTTTCCTGGTGGCTATGCCATCGGGCGGCAGCGGTTCAGCAGGGGGGCTCTATGTGAATACAGCGAGCTCCTCGTCAGTCGAAATAGGCAGCAAAGAGAAGCCCTACAAGCGTATTCAGGCAGCTATCGCGAACGCCGATGCGCTGCGCAACTACCAGTTTGGCGTGACCATGGATATCTATGTGGCACAGGGTTCCTATACAGAAGAAGTTATTCTTTCACCGGGTATCAGCGTGCGCGGAGGCTATGAGGCGACGAACTGGACGCGAAATACTGCGACAAATACCACTACTATCAATGCACCTTTGACCTTTGCGGTCAGAGGATCGACCAGCATTACGACAACCTATACAAACACCACGTGGCTCGAAGGGTTCACACTGCGCGGGGCCACACGATCCACTTCATACCTGCTAATGGCGACGGTAGACCTGCAGGGAACTTCACCTACCATTGCCTACAACACAATCGTCGCGGGGACATCCTCGGGTTCTCCAACGCAACAGAACATGAGTGCCCTCGATGCAGGAACAGATTCGCCGGTAATATTAGGAAACGTGATTATCGCCGCCGAGACCAACTGCGGCGGTTGCAACTACGTCCATGCAATAAATACCGCCGGCAGCACGATCATCGTGAACAATTTAATATCAGGCGGGGCACAGTCATCGTCAGTGGCGCGCGGCATAACGCTTGGTAGCGCAAGTACCGCGCTGGTCCTGAATAACACGATAGAAGGGGCGGCCGTGAACAATACCAATGCTGGCGCCATATACATGGAAAATACCGCCCACCCGACGATACGTAATAACGTCGTGTTTACCAAGCAAAATGCCCCTTTATGCATCAGGGCAGAAACAGCCGCAAGACCAACGGCGCTGCAAAACAATAATATCTTTGGTTGCACGAATCTTTATTATGATGGGTCAACGAACGCAACGGCGGCCAACTTTGCATCACAAGCTGTGAACATGACTGCGGGTAGCGGGACACTGCAGAGTTATGGCAACGTGAATATCGATGATAACGCAGGCCAATTATTCGTCGACTATGACGGCGCAGATAACAAGGCGTCGACCGTCGCCGACAATAACCTTCGTCTTACCACCAATGCTGCGATCTGTAACGTCCGCGGCGGCGGGCTCAACCTGGGTAGCAATACTACTATCGACAAGGACAGCATCACGAGGACAATCACCACCATCGCGGGTTGCACAACCACCAACACCGGCGCAACCAACTGGTCGATAGGCGCATTTGAGAGGGATTAGAAAGCGGCGCCCCAACCCAGGAGGGCGAGGGGCGACCCAGGCAACGAGGGCTTTTTAGAAAGCGTCGCCCGGCACGCGGACTTGCCCTTCCATCAGCACGCGCGCACTGCGGCTCATGATCGCCTTCGTCACAACCCACTCAGCACCGTCTTTGGCCGCCTTCGCACCGACGCGCAGCGTTCCAGACGGATGGCCGAAGTTGACCACCTCGCGGTCTTTGCCGCCTGCCGCGAGATTGACCAGCGTGCCTGGCACAGCAGCTGCGGTACCAATCGCGACCGCGCAGGTGCCCATCATTGCATGGTGCAGCTTGCCCATCGAGAGCGCACGCACGTTGAGGTCGATCTCAGAGCCTTTGACATCTTTGCCGCTCGATGATTTATAATCGGTCGGCTTACCCACGAACGCGACTTTCGGCGTATGCTGCCGGCTCGCCGCTTCTTCGACGGTTTTGATGAGGCCCATCTTAATTGCACCATGCGCACGAATCGTTTCGAACATCGCAAGCGCCTTTGCGTCACCGTTGATATCGGGCTGCAACTCAGTGCCTTTATAACCGATGTCCTCGGCATTCAGGAAAATAGTAGGAATTCCCGCGTTGATGAGGGTGGCTTTGAATTTGCCGACACCCGGCACTTCGAGCTCGTCGACCACATTGCCGGTCGGGAACATTGACCCTTCGCCGTCTGCCGGATCCATAAACTCGAGCTGCACTTCTGCTGCCGGAAAAGTTACTCCATCGAGTTCAAAATCCCCCGTCTCTTGCACGTCACCGTTGGTGACTGGCACATGCGCAATGATCGTCTTCTTGATATTCGCCTGCCAGATTTTAACTGTGCACAGACCATTCTGGGGAATCTTCGCCTTGTCAATAAGCCCACCCGCAATCGCGAATGGCCCGACCGCTGCTGAAAGGTTGCCACAGTTTCCGCTCCAGTCGACAAATGCCTTATCGATCGAGACCTGTCCGAAGAGGTAATCCACATCGTGGTCGGCCTTCGAACTTTTCGATACAATCACTGTCTTGGACGTACTTGAAGTCGCACCGCCCATGCCGTCGATTTGCTTCTCATACGGGTCTGGGCTGCCGATGACGCGCAGCAGCAGCGCATCGCGCGCTTTGCCGGGCGCCTGGCATGACGGGGGTAAATCCTGCAGGCGAAAAAAGACGCCCTTGCTGGTGCCACCGCGCATGTAGGTGGCGGGTATTTTGACCTGGGGTACAGAGCTCATAGGCGCAGAACGGGGATTTGAAACATGCCGGAAAGTAACATTGGTAATACCCCAGGCCAATGTGGGCGTTAAAACGCCCAGCGTTGGCATGTGACAAAAATAATGCTGAATCTAAATTAGTCTGGACAAATCGCCAAAACAGTCTAGTTTTGTCTCAGGGCATTGCTCGGCGCATGGAAGCTGTGATTCCCCCCGACATCGACCGCAAGCTGGTGGTGCTGTCAGGCCCGCGGCAGTGCGGTAAGACAACGCTCGCTAAAAAAATGGTGCGCGAACGCTGGGGCAAAGATTTGTCGCTCAGATACTTCAGGCACGGCAACGGCAAAGAGGTCGATTTTGTTCTGGTGCTGAACCGCAAGCCCCATATGGCGATCGAGGCAAAACTTGCCGACTCGAGCTTAAGCCCATCGCTCAAGTACTATCTCGAACGCGTCAAGTTGCCCTACCCTTACCAGGTGGTTCTCGAACGCAAAAACGAGCGCACTCTGGAACCGATCAACGGCGCGAAGGTGCGCATTGTGTCAGCCGCGCGCTTTCTGGCGAATCTGCCCTGAACGCTTCTTCAACAACCGCGCCAGCGCACCACGGCGTGAGGCAGAGACGATGTAACCGAGGCATTTTGTGGTACCACAGCGGCAAACGTGGTCTTGCCATGAATCCATGTTAAAACCATAATCGTAGGTCAGCTCTTCGCCCGCCTCTATCGCGCGCTTCGCATGCACCCAAATGCGGCCTTGAACAATATAGACCTCGCAATTAGGGTCGCACGAATGATTGATGAGACGCGCCGTGTTCCACGGCACATTTCCATCGATATCGTATTTCTTGTTTAGCGTAAAGAGATACACTGAACCACTGCCGCTCTTGGCGGCGCGCTTCAGCTGCCTGTCACCGATGTCGTCGCTGTCTTTGGCCATGACACGCTTGCCGACATACTCGATGATCTTTACGCCTTCGGTATTGGCTCCCAGCATAAACCCCGCGGCCGTGCTTGGCTGAACGGCTAATGCGCAGGATTGTGGTGGTATTGAGGCCTTTTGTTTTCAAATTTACGAGCTTATGCCGCTAAGCCTTTCTATTATACTCAAAGTACTGCTGTGCCCTCGATTTCAACAAGTGTATCTGGCGACATACCTAAGCCGGCAACGCGGAGAACAACAATCACGGGAGGATTCGGCCTGTTTCCCCAGCGTTGCATCCAGGCTTCAAAGCCAGGGCGAATATCAATGTCGCCCTTAACGTAAATGCCGAGGCGTACCAGGGACGCCAGGGTCCCGCCTGCTGCTTCAATCACTTGAATCAGGTTATCGACTGCTTTTGCCGTCTGCTCACCGAGACTTTTGCCAACCAATTGACCGCGCTCGTCGACTCCGTTTTGCCCGCCGATAATCAGCGTGCGCGCACCCGCCGGTATCACCACCCCCTGCGAAAATGCTGGACTTTTTGGCATTCCATCAGGGTTAATATAGAGGCAACTCATCTCTTTGCCTAAGAAGATCAGCCTTTAGCAAAGAAGTCGTTCGCGAAGCGCTGCAGAATGCCGCCGGCTTCGTACACCGAAACATCCGCCGCGGTATCAAGGCGGCAGGTCATTGGCACCTTTTCGACAGAACCGTCTTTACGCTGAATGACAAGTGTCAGCTTCGCGCGCGGAGCGATCGTACCTTCTACCGAATAGATCTCAGTGCCATCGAGCTTGAGTGTCTTGCGCGTTGTACCCGGCTCAAACTCGAGCGGCAGCACACCCATACCGACGAGGTTCGTGCGGTGGATGCGTTCGAACCCTTCGGCGGCGATGACTTCAACGCCCGCAAGGCGCACACCCTTGGCCGCCCAGTCGCGCGATGAGCCCTGGCCATAATCGGCGCCGGCAACAATGATGAGCGGCTGCTTGCGGTTGAGGTAAGTTTCAATCGCCTCCCACATGCGCAATGTTTTGCCGTCGGGTTCGACGCGCGCCAGTGAACCTTTCTTCACCTGGCCCTTGTCGTCGAGGCACATCTCGTTCAATAGCTGCGGGTTCGCGAAGGTTGCACGCATCGCCGTCAGGTGGTCGCCACGGTGCGTCGCGTATGAGTTAAAATCTTCTTCGGGCAGGCCCATCTTCGCGAGGTATTCACCGGCCGCACTGTTGGCCATGATCGCATTCGAGGGCGACAGGTGGTCTGTGGTGATGTTATCGGGCAAAATTGCCAGTGGCCGCATATTTTTGAGCGTACGTGGGTTCGCGGCAAGCGCGCCGACACCCTCGGTGTCCCAATAAGGCGGGCGGCGGATGTAGGTCGATTGCGCGCGCCAGTCATAGAGCGGGCTGATCTTTTTCGCCGATGCGGCGCCGCGCGCGAACATCGGGTCATAGACTGCACGGAACTGTTCTGGTTTTACGCTCTGCGCAGCAATCTTATCGATCTCTGCATCCGACGGCCAGATATCCTTGAGGTAAACCGGGTTACCCTGCTGGTCTTTACCGAGCGGGTCTTTTTCGATGTCAAGACGCACCGTACCGGCAATTGCGTAGGCCACGACGAGAGCCGGTGACGCCAAAAACGCCTGCTTAGCGTACGGGTGAATCCTCCCATCAAAGTTACGGTTACCCGAAAGCACAGCCGTCGCGTAAAGGTCACGGTCGATAATCTCTTGCTGGATTTTGGGATCAAGCGCGCCCGACATGCCGTTGCAGGTCGTGCAGGCGAAGGCCACAACGCCAAAGCCAAGCTTTTCGAGTTCGGGCAGAAGTTTCGCTTCTTCGAGGTAAGTCTGCACAACTTTAGACCCCGGCGCGAGCGATGACTTCACCCATGGCCGGCGCACGAGGCCTTTTGCATTCGCATTGCGAGCCAAAAGCCCGGCAGAGATGACGTTGCGCGGATTAGAGGTGTTCGTGCAGCTCGTGATCGCAGCAATGATGACTGCGCCGTCGGGCATCTTGCCCGCTTCTTCAGTCCACGCGCCGGCAATGCCGTTTTTTGCGAGGTCGGCGGTGCTTACACGCTTATGCGGGTTTGATGGGCCAGCCATCGTGCGCTGAACCGAAGACAGATCGAACTTCAACACGCGCTCGTACTTTGCAGTCTTGAGGCTGTCGGCCCAGAAGCCGGCTTCTTTCGCGTAGACTTCGACGAGTTTGACGTTCTCATCAGTGCGGCCTGTGAGTTTGAGGTAGTCAATGGTCTGCTGATCGATGAAGAACATTGCTGCAGTCGCACCATATTCGGGCGTCATGTTCGAGATCGTTGCGCGGTCACCCAGTGTCAGGTGCTGCACACCTTCACCGTAGAACTCCACGTGTGCAGAGACAACTTTCTCTTTGCGCAAAAATTCTGTCAGGTAGAGAACGAGATCAGTCGCGGTAATGCCCGGTTGCGGTTTGCCTGTCAGTTCCACACCGACAATTTCCGGCAGGCGCAAAAATGACGGATGGCCGAGCATGACGCTTTCGGCTTCGAGGCCACCGACTCCCACCGCGAGCACTCCTAATGCATCGACATGCGGCGTATGCGAATCGGTGCCTACCATCGTGTCGGGGAATGCAACGCTGTCTTGCGCATGCACGACGGGCGACATCTTCTCGAGGTTAATCTGGTGCATGATGCCGTTGCCGGGAGGGATCACGTCGACGTTTTCAAAAGCTTCTTTAGTCCAGTTGATGAAGTGGAAACGGTCGTCGTTACGTCGGTCTTCGACCTCGCGGTTTTTGCGGAACGCATCTTTGTCATAACCCCCATATTCGACTGCGAGCGAGTGGTCGACGATCAGCTGTGTCTGGACGACCGGATTGATTTTCGCTGGATCTCCACCTTTTTGCGCAATCGCATCACGCAGGCCTGCAAGATCAACGAGCGCAGTCTGGCCCAAAATGTCATGGCACACAACACGCGCGGGATACCAGGGGAAGTCGAGGTCGCGCTTGTTGTAGATGAGCTGGCTCAGGTATGCCTTAAGGTTTTCAGGCTCGGCCTTGCGCACGAGGTTCTCAGCAAAGAGCCGTGCGGTGTAAGACAATTTGTCCCATGCGCCGGCCTCGATCGCATTCACGGCTTCGCGCGCGTCGAAGTAATCGAGGTTTGTGCCGGGGAGTTTTTTACGGTATTGGGAATTCATTTTGGACTGCATATGAGCCAATTTTTCGCCGCCGGACACGGCGAAAATCGTTATGCGGGATTAAAGCAGACTGTCAGAATTCGGCGCCCGAAAGCTGCCAAATTCCTTCGAGGTGCGCGATATACCTTGCAGGCTGGTATTCGCCCAGTGAAACAACAAACAGCAATTGCTGCCCGGCCGCAGCCCCGGGTCTCAAGTAATAGTGCAAAGGTAATCCATCCCTGCCCTTAAAGCCGTCGAATTCGGTTTTGGGCATTTTGAATCTGTGCTTCGCCATCAGTGTCTTAAAATTGCTCATACCCAGTTTATCTTTCAGTTCTTTAAACGGCTTGGCTTCGGCGAATGTAAACGCCCATTCAGGCTTGCCGTTGGGTATCGCAATGGGCTTTTTCCAATCGGGCTCCGTGTCGTCACAGACGGAGCTTTTACCCTTCAGATCGACTGGCTTCAGGGAAATCGTGCCCGCAAAAACCGCCGTGGCGAGGAAAAGCGCGCTGCAGGATGGCCAGAGCTTCATTGTCGCAAAACCCATGGTATTAAAGGGGATCAAGGACAACCGGCAATCATTGCGGACCAATGTTACTCAAGTCCGCGCCAATATCTCCACTGGTCCATCCGCCACTGGCATCGAGGTCAGCGATTCCGCCACCTAGAATTGCCCAAGTGTTGATATTCGCAGAACTATACCCGGCAGCAAACACAGCAGCCGTGCCACCGTTCGTTGCGCGATTACCTGTACCAGCACCAGCCCCACCGGTCGGATTCACAATACCTCCATTCGAGCAGGCCGTAGCCGTACCAAAGTCAAACGACGAGTTAGTACAATCCTGATCAAAGTAACTCGTTGTAACTTTTCTATAAAGTCCACCTGGCGCATCAAAGAATAGGTTGTTATTCATGGCCGTCGGATTCCCGGCAGCGGTAGCCACTTCCTGAAACGCATAACGCGTCGTACCTGAGATCGTAAAGAAAATATTATTGGTTAGCGTAATATCGCTGCTCGAAGCCGTCCGCACTGCGCTGCTATAAGTAGAGCCACCGCCGGCCGCGCCAATCGTATTATTCGAGATGGTAACAATATTTCCGCTCGCGAACGATATACCAAGTGCAGACTGCGATCCCGTACCACCATGAATCAGATTTTGTGATACCATCTGCGGTACGCTACCGGAATTCCCAAACAGGGTTATGCCAATGCTATTGAAACTGCCCCCTGCCTGAATGATGTTTGATTGTATTGTCGGCGACGATGAGCTAACCTGAATGACTGCAGTACCAATACTTGAACCCGTAAGCCGGTTATTTAAGATAGATGGGTTCGAGCCATTGCGGGCAAAGATCGTATACCAGGTTCCGGTCGATGTACCCGAAACAGTGTTATTGCGAATTTTTGGCGAAGAGCCGGTGAGGTCAAATGCATAGGTTGTCGATGTTGATCCCACGGTGACATTGAATCCATCCACAATTGTGGAATTGGTATCAGCCGTGGTAATATTGGAAAAGCCAATGATAATGCTGCTAAAAGTGTTTGTGATTGTAGTCACATTAGTCGTCAGATTCCGACTCCAGGTTGCTGGATCATATCCTCCAAAGAGACTAATTCCCGGAGACAGGGTAATAGCTTCAGTATTGTAAGTTCCCTTCGCTACAAAAATATTGAACGTGATACTCTTATCATAAGAGCGCATAACCTCAGCTGCCGAAATAGCAGGCTGAATGCGCCGATAGGGTGCAGTCTTAGAACCAGTTTGCACCGGATTTGTACTGTTCACATCGATATAGAGTGACCCTGCGCTGCCTGATCCGCTGGGAATTGCCACTAAGAAGAAAGACCCTACTTTGCTTTGCAGATCGGGAGTCAGGCCCGCAACTCTCACACTCCAATAATAGGTGTCTGTAGGCAGTGCAGATAATCCGATGAGATCGGAATTCTGGACGGTATAACTTTCTGACTTAATATCAACACTTAAGACGACATCGGTGAGTGCCTGGTCGCGCGCTATGCGTAAATTGTATTTCGGGACTGCTCGCTTGCTCCAGCTCAACGTCGGATTCGCGGTATTCACCTGCGCATCCTGTGTGGGAGAAATTAAATCGATCGCGGGAAGGCTTGTTGTCGCGAAAGATGCATTCAAAAGCTCTCCGGTTGTGGAACGATTGCTGCATGAAACAAGAAATGCTCCAAACAGAATGAAACTCATTCTCCCAAACAAAGAACCCGACAGCAGAAGGCGCATGAACCAGAGAGAACGCTGCTGTTCAGAATGGCAAGTTTTTCTTATCACTTGCAGTGTTCTTGGCTTTTATCACTAAAAGTTTATTGTCCCATATTTTTTAGGTCTCCCCGCAAGCGCTGCCGGCCAGATTCCGATGCTGCAAACTACCCCCAACAGGTCTCGAGGAAATACAACCTGTCAACACGCACCGCTTCGTTGGATTCATTCAGCCCTGACGCCGATAATGAAGTACAAATGCTTCCCGAAGTCCAGACCAAAACCTACCGCGCAGGCAGCAGCGTCGTAGTGCAAAATGCTCCCAACCCTGGCATCTTCTATATAGTCCGCAAAGGAGCACTCGCAATCGACACCGAGCACCGGCTGAGTGACAAAGTGCTCTCGCGTTTTGAGACCGGTGACAGTTTTGGCCTGGTCTCTGCGCTGACCGGCCACCATTTTCTCGTGACCATCTATGCCGAGACTGATGCCGAGGTGGCAGAAGTCCCAATCTCAAAGATCGCCGAATATATCAGGCCCGAGCCCACGCTCGCGGTAAAAGTACTACGTCTCTACTCACGCGAACTGCGTACACTGCAGCAGCACCTCGCCAGGTTGGATTTTAAGGGTGACCGCGATGCAACCCCCGAAAGGCTGTATTCCGTCGCCGCGCGTTACCGTGATGCAGACAAGCTGCACCATACGGCCTATGCGCTCAGGATGTATATTGAATGGGCCGCGACGCACAATGGGCAGAAACTCGCCGAAGCGCGGCGTGAATTCGAAGAAGTCAAAGAGTGGCTACGCGACGTTCAGTTCAGCGGCAAGGCGACGCAAGTACCCGCTGATACGATGATTTTTTCTGAAGGCGAAATCGGCCAGGAAATTTACGTGATACTCCAGGGCACCGTAAAACTCGTTCGTTTCGCGCGCGGGCATGAGTTCGTGATCGACGTGCTCGGAGCCGGCGAACTATTCGGCGAGATGGCATTTATCGAAAAAGCTCCCCGCATGGGTTCTGCCATCACGGTGAGCGATGCGCAGATTATTCGTATTCAGCCGGAACACCTCGTTTCATCGGTGGCGGTAGGCGTGTTGCAAAAGATCTTTGAGAACATGGCACGGCGAATCTGGTTTGCGCACCAGCGCCTGACAATCTTTCGCATCGACGATCCGCAGATGCGCATGTATGCATACCTCTATAACCTGATGCGCAACCAGAACCTGCGCACAAAAGAGAAGGAAATCGCCGATCGCTCGTACCGTTTTGAAATCAACTATGCGCAGCTCAAGTCACTCTGCGGTGTACTGCAGCTCAAAGACAGCAGTGCGTCGGAGTTTCTCTCGAACGAAAATCTGCTATTTGCAGACGACGCCATCACCGTGCGCAGCCGCAAGAAACTGGCTGACCAGATCTCATTCTATCGGGCCAAGACGGGCCAGATTATCGCAGAAACCAGATAAATACCCGGTCAGTCTGGCTGCGGATTTCCATAGCACGGAAAAAATTCCTTTTCAGGAAAAAAATTTCACCCCAGAGTGAGAAAAAAACCGCATTTTGTGGTATTTAATCTATAGAGGGACAAATCCCCCTTTAAGGATATACTATGATCGGAAAAATCTATACCACGAGCCGTCCGGCTTTAACTCTACTCTTGTGACCGTTGGGGCAGACATCTTGTCAGGACTGCCTAACCTTACGATTGTGGGCCTGCCCGACCACGCGGTCAGGGAAAGCCGCGAGCGTATCCGGTCGGCGATCGTGAACTCGGGGTTCATTTTTCCCGCGCGGCAGATCGTGATCAATCTTTCGCCCAATGACACACCCAAAGAAGGGGGACTCATGGAAGCGGCGATGGCTGCTGCTGTGCTCGTGGCGACCGGCCAGCTGCCGCAGGAGAAATTTGCAGACACCGCAATTCTGGGTTCGCTGTCGCTCGACGGAGGTCTGCACTCTGCGCGTGGCATCTCTGCCGCGGCGGTATTTGCCTCGCAGCAAAAGCCGGTCAAAAATCTGATTATTCCTGCCTCCGCAGCGGCCGAAATCGCGATGGCGGATGTGATCCCGGTATTTGCCCTTCGCCACCTTACCGATCTCACCGCTTTTGCGTACGAACAAATCGAAGCGCGGCAGGGTCATGGCTATGAACCCAAGGAAGATTTCCCCGAAATCAGCATCGAAAATATTTTTGGTCTCAGTACAGCCAAACGGGCGCTCGCAATAGCCGCAGTGGGTCGCCACCACATGCTGATGGTCGGTTCTCCGGGTACGGGTAAGAGCCTATTGGCGCGCGCCTATCGTCATCTGTTGCCGCCGCTCAGCTTCGAGGAGGCAGCAGAGGTCACGCGTATTTATTCGCTCGCGGGTTTAAGTGCGGGCGAGTTGGTACGCAGCCGGCCGTTTCGTTCGCCGCACCACACGACCTCGACGCCTGCACTTGTAGGGGGCAGCACGCAGGCGCGTCCGGGTGAGATCAGCCTCGCACACATGGGCACTCTATTTCTCGACGAATTGCCTGAGTTTCGCAACGAAGCACTACAGAGCCTGCGTGAGCCGCTCGAAGATAAAAAAATCACGATTGCACGCGCTCGGGGTCACCTCACCTACCCCGCGGATTTCCAGCTGATTGCGGCGGCGAATCCGTGCCGTTGTGGCGAATTATTTTCAGAAGGCCGGCAGTGCCGGTGTGGTAAGACCAGTCTTTCACAGTTCTCCAAACTGGTGGGACCGTTTCTCGACCGAATAGCGATCGAACTGAATCTCAACAATCCAGGTGAATCATTTGGAGCAAGCGAAGGCTACACAACGCATAGCATGCGCACGCAGATCAGCGATGGGCGCGAACGATCACTTTCGCGCAATGGCGGTATCTTCAATGAGCGGCTCGATGCACAGAGGCTCTATAGATTTTGCGCGCACCTGAACCCGATGCGGTTATTTGAACGCCATGCGCGCACCGAGCGGCTGACGATGCGCTCCTGGTTAAATACGTTACGCGTCGCGCTCAGTATTGCCGACTGGGAAATGGCAGAAATCCACGAAATGCATGTCCTGGAAGCCCTGCAGTACCATTTTTTGCGCAAACGCATAGAACAAATTCAAACGCAGGCAGCTTGAATTTTGGTACAGTTTGATGCGGGCTGCGCCCGCATCAAACTGTACCCATTAAATCAGGCGCGTGTGTGAAATTCCTGGTGTGTTTTTTTGAGTTCGTTGTTTGCGAGGTGTGTATAAATCTGCGTGGTGGCAATATCCATATGGCCCAAAAGTTCCTGCACTGATCGCAGGTCTGCTTTGTTCTGCAGCAGGTGTGTCGCAAATGAATGGCGCAGCGTGTGCGGAGTGATATTGCGACCGATGCCCGCGCGTTTCATATAGCGCTTGAGCAAACGCCACGCACTTTTGCGCGACAGTGCGCCGCCTTTTTTTGAGACAAACACAAATTCCGATTCATACTGGTTCAGAATTTCGGTGCGCGCGCGGTCGAGGTAAGCATCCAGCAGTGTCGATGCCACTTCACCATAGGGCACAAGTCGTTCGCGACCGCCTTTGCCTTTGATGGTTAACACCTGGTTCTCGCGATCGACATCGGGCAAAAGCAGCGAACAGGCTTCTGAGATACGCAGACCCGCAGAATACAGAAATTCGAACATGGTCTTGTCGCGCAGCTCGAGCAGATTGTCTTCTTTAAAAACAACAAACAATTTGCGGATTTCATCCTGCGTCAGAAAGTCAGGCAGCGCCTTTTCGATTTTAGGCGCTTCAATTGACTGCATCGGGTTGGTTTCGATGAGTTTACGGTTTTCGAGATAACCATAGAACTGGCGCAGCGATGCCACCACCCGAGCGCGGGTGCGGCTCGAGAGCTTTTTACGCGATTCTTCGCGCAGGAAATTGGTGATATCTTTCTGAGAGCCCGACTGCAACTGCTTCTTTTCTTTAGTAAGAAACTTTTCCAGCTTCTGCACATCGGAAATGTAGGAGAATATGCTGTTTTCTGACAGTCCCCGCTCAATACTGAGGTATTCGCGGAAATTGCTGACGAAGTTGCGTTTGACTGCCATTATAAATGATTTTCGACGTTTACAATTTTTCTTTTGATAAAAAAAATTATGTCACTCAAGATGAGACGTAAGAAACCGCCGTAAAGCGGCTGTTACTTACGATTTTTATCGTTTTTTATGCTTTTTCGCTGGTGCCGGGCAGTGCAGATTCAGCCAGCTGCACGCGAGATTATATGTATGCCTGACATGCGTCATTTTCGCGGCTTTGGAACGCTCTGCGCCGAAGAGCAGCGCAACGGTGTGCATATCCGGGCGTTCGGGTAAAAAGCCATGCGTATGCCCGGCGGCATTCGCCTCAAACTCGCCCTTGCGGAAGCCGGGTGACAAAAGCACATCGCCGCGTGAAACGAGGAAAACTGCCGATTTTGCTGAGTAACGGCTCTGCAACCCCGGAAATTCCTCGTCGTATTCGGTAACCACATCGATGCCCTCGCAGGCTTTGCCGAGACGCTCGGCGAAAGTTTTCGCAGCAAAGGGCGCTACCCCAGGTTTGCCTATAAGGCGTGCAACCCCACCGGCTGTTTCGAAAAAATAGCTCCATTGCTGCCGGTCAGGATTAATATAGCCCATGGATTTTAAGATCGTATTGGGATAACATTTCCCCTTATATGTCATGAAACCATGGTCTGAAACAATGAGCACCCGTACCTGGTCGTGCGGTGAACTCTTCCGAATCTCCGCAAGGAATTTTTCGATCTCGCGGCCCAAAAGTTCCAGATGCCGAAAGGCGGGGGCAGAATACGGGCCATGCGCGTGTTCAATCGAATCGAGTCCCGGATTATAGAGTAGCATCAGGTCGGGTTTTTTGGCCTGCCATATATAGCGCGCTGCCTTGATGCGTTCGTCGTCGCCGCTGTGCTCGGTGAGCGAAACCCCCGTGTGCTTTTCGATCTCCCGGTGCAGGCCCGGCGTGCTCAACACGCGCATCAGTTTCTGTTCCTCGGGTCCCTTCGCGCGATCGAACTGCGGAATATGGTATTTAATTTTGCTGCCGGGCATCATCGTCACCGGCCATTGCATATTTGCAACGCTCTTCCCGCGCTTTGCCGCTCTCTCCCAAATTGTGGGAACCGCAACGTCTTCGGTAAACCAGGTCCAGCCGTCTTTCGATGCCCCCCATGGATCAACAGGGTGGTTGCCATAGATATGATGCTGCGCTGGTTCAACGCCCGTCACCATTGATGTATGCGCTGGATACGTGACAGCAGGAATTGTCGTCTGTACCGGCCTAAAGACGCGCGCCTGTTTCAAAATTCGCTGCCAGACCGCGGAGTTTTTAAACTCTTCCTTTTCAAAATAGCCGGCAGCAAATCCGTCAATCGACCAGATGATCAGTCGGTGCCGTCCGCGCTTCGCAGCTGCACTCAGGGAGATGCAGAACGGTATCAGAAAAAGAAAAACAAAAAATCGGGCCACAGGCCATAGCCCGTGGCGAGAAGTCGTTATGGCAATCAGAAAACGGGTTGTTTAGCACCCGCGGCAGGCGCGCTAGTGTTATGAATCGTCTGAAAGCAACTCCGTGGTATCGTCGTCTATCCGCTCGTCGCGCACAACCTGATCGCGCCCATGCACATAATGGTGGTCTTCGAACTTTTCGACAACTTCGAGAAACTCTTCATGGATCAGTTCTGCCTGATCGAGATTCGTAGCCGCGGCAATGCGCTCTGCATAACCCCGGCAGGTCGCAGCCTCGTCATCCATGTCGGCGTTTTCGAAGCGGTCGGCAAAGCGTTCGGCGTCTGCCGCCAGTTCGTGTATCTGCTCCGCTTCGTTTTTGCCCGATAACCAGCCACCCAGACGTGAAAAGAAACCCATCAGCCATCCTCCCTGCGGTGCGCAAAATACTGCATAGCCCAGTCAGTGAGCCGGTGGCGTTTGCGCCGCCAACTCCATAATCGATTGCCGTCGCGCACGAGATCACGATGCGGATTAAAGCCCATAGCCGCCAGTTCGCGGTTACGCTCGACATAGCGCCTGTTTTCGGTCTCCCCATGCCACAGGTGCAATATCCGCCCTGGGAGCGCGGCGATGCGACCGCGGACAGCGGGGTAAACTGCGCGCGCCCACTCCTGAAAATGACTGATATGGTGTGGGTTATCGGCGAGAATACGCCTGATACAGCGCGAGGAAAAATCCCCCGCAAAGGCGTGCGCCATCACATGGTCGCCCGAACCGGCAATCATCGCATCATAGAGACCGTGTTCGGCAATCACTTCGCGTCTTGCGGCCCAGGCAAAGCCGGTGTGACCGTGGCGCGCAAAATCCCCCTTCAGCATCACCTGCGGCTGATTCGCGTAAATTGCTGCGAAACTGTCATAGCATTCGCCTGCGCGCACATACCGTGTTTTGCCCCGCGGCAGGCGCACCACCTGGCTGAAAGGTTGCACCACGGGATACCTATCGAGCTTGCGGCAGAGCTGGCGATGCCAGTGCGGATTTTCAAAGAGAATGTCTGCGTCGCACCAGACAACTGCCTTTATTTTGGGATCCAGGTTACGGATCAGCAGGTTGAGCAGGGATTCCTTTTGCCACAGAACAGTATTGCACTGCACGGACATCACATTGCCCTGCCCGGCGAGCTCTGATTGCTGGCCGGGGAACAACGCTTCGATGGTGAAGAGTGGCACGTGCTGGTCTTTTAAACGCTTCGCGAAGCGTTTAAAGTTGGCCACCCGCGAAGCATAATTCATCGCATTGAAGTAGCATGTAATAACTGCCGCACGCATGCGACACCCCTTTAATCGTCTTTCCGCAGCGAAAGAAACAACATGGATGCAAAAAAGACCGTCACAGAAGTGACTGAGACAATCATCACGATCCAGCCACCCGTTGTCATGCTATCCCCCTCGCACTCATGGCAGGTGCACCTTTGCCCTGTGGGTTTGCCAATAGCGCACTGCAAGGTGTGTGAAAACCAACAGCACCAGCAATGCCCCCAGCAAGAAGAGAATGGTAATCTGCGTCACGGTATTATTCTGGATCTTCTGCCACTGTGCAGGCAGGTTCTGTATGCTCCACATAATGAAGATCGTGCCGAGGAACACAGGACAGACATACTTGATGAGAAAAGGCAGAATCCGCGGGATACGCATGCGCGACCCCTGTTCGGCTTCGGCGAGGACGTTTTTCACACCAAAGAGCCAGCCGGCCACAATCACCTGGAACAGGGCTAACACGAAAATAAAGAATGTGCCAGCCCAGAAATCCATGGTGTCGAGGGCCTCGAGGCCTTTCGTATAATATGCGACAAACAGTGTACCGCCGAGAGTCATCAAAAGCAGCGCAGCGGAACTTTTACGGCGGTCAAGGCGCAGGCCTTCTTCCAGAAAGGCAATGCCCGGCTGCAGCATCGAAACTGAACTCGTGATGGCCGCAATAAAGAGCAGAAAGAACCACTGAAAACCGAACAACTGCCCGAAGGGCATATGCGCAAAGACGGCCGGCAGCGACACGAAACCGAGGCCGAACGTGCCGCCGATACCCTGCGCCCCGAGAAAAACAAACGCTGCGGGTACAGTGATAAGACCGCCGAGTGCCACTTCGGCAAATTCATTGCCCGCGGCTGCCGTGGTCGCCGAAAGCATGATGTCATCTTTTTTGCTCAGGTAACTGGCATAGTTGATGATGACCCCGAAGCCGACCGACAGCGAGAAGAAGATCTGTCCCGCAGCATCCATCCACAGCTGCGCATTCATGAGCGAATCGAGCAGGCCCTTTTGCGCGGGGGGATTCCACAAGTGACCAAGGCCATTGATGACATTGCGTTCCGGTAATGCCGGGTTTGGAGTGCCGAGCGTCATCACACGCACCAACACGACGAGCGCAATCACCAGCAACACCGGCATGCCCCAGCGGCTGACGCGTTCGATGCCGGCAATGCCACGATAAATAAAGAGAAAATTCAGAAAATAGCAGATAAAAAGAGAGATTATGGCCGGTGATATGCTATGGAACAGCTGGCCGTCAGCGCCTGAACCGGTGAAACTTTCAAAAAAACCCTTGTATGCCTGTACGTCGGTGCCCAGATTCAGCGCCCCGGTTAAAAATCCCCAGGCATAATAGAGACACCATGCCTCAATGAAGACATAGTACATATAGATACCCAGCGGCACGATCAGGCCGAGTACACCAAGATAAGGAGAAATCTTACGCGGCCACAGGACGCTGAAAATGCCCGGAGCGCTGTGGTAGCCACGTGTACCGCCATAGCGGGCAATCGACCATTCAATATAGGCAATCGGCAAACCTAACAGCAAAAATGCTGTGAAATAGGGAATCATGAACGTACCACCGCCGTATTTGGCGGCAAGCCCCGGAAAGCGGAGGAAATTACCCAGCCCGACGGCAGAGCCCGTCACGGCGAGAATAATGCCGAGCCGTCCCCCCCATTCATTGCCCTTGGACATCTGTGCTTCTTCAATTGTTTGAGGCCCGGTCAAGCGAAACGGGTTTTTTGCAAACCCCTTTACGAGGCAGTCGGTGCCGGCGTCTTGACGCCTACCAAAATGAAACGCGCAGGCATGCTCTGGGAAGCCTACCTCAATTCTGGCAGCCGGCATTTCACCACGGCGACAGAGCTCAAGCACAACCGCGTGCTCAACCTGCTGTTTTCGCTGTGCTTCATTGCCAATTTTTACCTGATCATTATCGAGTTAATTTACCTCGCGATATTGCTGCCGTTAGACTATAACCGTTATATCCGCTACATTATTCCTTTTGCCCTGATAAACGTTCTTTTTCCGCTTTTGATTGCAGCGATTGTCCTTCTGAAAAACAAAACGGGTACGTTCAAGGTAACCTATTTCAGCACGCTCATCTATACCGTTTACTGTTTTATCCTGAGCCTTTTTCTTGGAGAAAAAATCAGCTTTCACCTGATTCTGCTCTGCGTAATTCCCATCGTGTTCATCATGTATGATTTTGGCAAATGGAAAGAGATTTTGTTCCATCTGGTCATCATGTTTTCGGGAGTTGCTGCATCCCTGTCCTCTTACAAGCTGATGCAGCCCTTATACCCGATTCCTGAACATCTCGCGGAAATTGGTGGCTATCTCTGCTGGGGTGCTGCCATAAGCCTGTTGCTCATATACTCTATATATAATTGGAAACAAGTGCACCTGACCGAGAAGCTGCTTCAGCAGGAAAAGGAGCAAACCGAAAACCTGCTGCGCGACACGATTCCAAAGCTCGAAATTACCGAGGCCAAGTATCGCCACCTTGTCGACGATTCGAGCGACCTCATATTCCAGATGAACGAAGAGGCTGAAATTCTCAGCATGAATAAGACTGCACATACGATGCTGGGCTTTGTCCCCGAAGAGATGGTCGGCAGACGAATTTTTGACTTTGTCCCCGACGGTCTCGAGGGTGACCCGGAACTCAACCGCAACATTGTGCGTGAGCACCTGCGTGAATTTTTTGAGGGCAAATCCCTCGTGACTTTCCGCACGACGTTGCGTAAAAAACACATGTACGAACCGGTCGACGTACAGGTCACTTTGCAGAAGAACCTGATCCATTGGAACCTGGAAATCATCGGCAAAATCTCGCGGACAGAAGAAGATATTTCACAGCGCTTTATTGAAAAAGAAAAAGGTCGCTATGTCATCGGTAATAACGTGACACATGCAGAAATACTGAGCCAAAAACTCACAGAGCGGCTGAACCGCTATTTCCCGTCGACGGTCGTGAACACGATACGTATCTGCTTCCGCGAAATTCTGATCAATGCGATCGAACACGGCAACCTTGGAATCACCTTCGACGAAAAGACGAGAGCTATCGAAAACGGCGATTACATGCAATTCCTGGTGGCGCGGCAAAAAGAAGCCCGTTATGCAGGCAGGCGCGTCCTGGTCGATTACCTGATTAACGGGCGCATGCTGATGTTCCGTGTAACTGACGAAGGCAAAGGCTTCGACCATAGTTCTTTTCTCGAACGCGCGAAAAATGACCCATTCCTTTCGATGTTAGAACACGGGCGCGGCATTATCATGACCAAAAACGTATTTGATTCGGTTGTTTTCAACGACGAAGGCAACCAGGTCATTCTGACCAAAAAAATACCCCGATGAAAAAACAAACCACCCCGACAGAAAAACCCGATGCGATTTTGATCGGCGCAGGCATAATGAGCGCAACGGTTGCAATCATGTTAAAGGAGCTTGAGCCCGGTATCACAATAGCAATTTATGAACGGCTGAGTGAAGCTGCGCGCGAAAGCTCCGATGCGTGGAACAATGCCGGTACCGGGCATTCGGCATTTTGCGAATTGAATTACACCCCGGTGCGCGAGAAAGGAAAGGTGGATTGCTCCAAGGCAATCAAAATTGCCGCTCAGTTCGAGGTGTCGCGGCAGTTCTGGGCACACCTGATCGAGATGGATTACCTGCACCATCCTGAGAATTTTATCCGCCGGGTGCCGCACCTGAGCTTTGTCAGTGGCAAAGACAATGTCGATTTTCTCACGAAGCGCCATGCCATTCTGTCGAAACACCCTCTGTTCAAGGGCATGAGGCTGACCCGCAAGGCGGCAGATGTACGTAAATGGGCGCCGATTGTCATGGAAGGCAGGGATAATGCAGAAGAAGTCGCGGCCACGCGCATCGAGTATGGCTGCGACGTGAACTTTGGCAACCTGACCCGCAGCATGTTTTCGTACCTCGAACGCCGCAGCGGAATCAGCGTGCATTATAACCACGAAGTGCGCGATCTTGAACGCGACGCAAACGGGCAATGGAACCTGACGGTGGTAAATCTCAAAAAGAAAAAGAAATTCCATGTCGATTCAAATTTTGTCTTTATCGGAGCCGGTGGCGGAGCACTGCCGTTACTGGAAAAATCCGATATCGAAGAAGCTGAGGGCTATGGTGGTTTTCCCGTGAGCGGACAATGGCTGCGCTGCAAAAACCCCGGCATTGTGGAACGCCATGAAGCGAAAGTTTATGGCAAAGCTGCAGTGGGCACGCCACCCATGTCGGTACCGCACCTCGACACACGCTATATCGATGCTAAAAAAGAACTGTTGTTCGGACCTTATGCCGGATTTTCGACAAAATTTTTGAAAAAAGGATCTTATCTCGATCTGATGAAATCGCTTGAATTCGACAACCTGATTCCTATGATTTCAGCCGGATTGCACAATATTTCACTGACCAAATACCTGATCCAGCAGGCGACCCAATCACATGCCGAACGCGTCGCGGCACTGCGCGAGTTTATGCCCGAGGCGCGCGAAGATGACTGGGAACTGCTGGTCGCAGGGCAGCGCGTGCAGGTCATTAGGGCCGATGAAGAACAGGGCGGCGTGCTCGAATTTGGCACAGAAATTATCGCGGCACACGACGGTTCGCTGGTGGCGTTGCTGGGAGCATCCCCCGGCGCCTCGACATCTGTGGCAATTGCACTCGAAATCCTGGAGAAATGTTTTGAAAGCAAAATGCAGACGAAGGACTGGCAGAAACGCCTGTCGCGCATGATTCCCGCGCGGGCGAAGAACCTCGAAAAGAACGGCGCGCTTGTCGAACGATCACGCAAGCGCACCTCACGGATATTGCGATTGCGCTGATTCTTTTTGAGCCAAGGGCTCAAGAAGAATCAGCAGGATTTTTGGGCCCAGTGTTTTACCTCACGCGAAGCGCGCGCCATCGCGCGGTAGAATTCCGCCGCATCGACTTCGTCACCCTGCTCCGTGATTCTCAGAATGATTGCCTGTGCATTGAGCCCGGCGATGTCCCTGGCAGATCCCAGTTTCTTGATGGCCGCATCATTTGCATTGAGCCGCTCGATAACCGCGGCAGACGGATTTTTGTCGTTCGCGAGCCGCGCATTTTCATTCGCAATACGCCTTAGCTCTCCCAGGTTTCCGAGCAGGTGGTGAATTTTTTCCGCGTTTGCGGCAGACGATGCGCCAGCCGCCATGAGTTCGAAGCCCGGCTCTGCAGGCAAATCCGACAGCGCTTCGGTGAGCGGCATATGCCTGAAGCCACGAATTTGCGCGCCGGCGGCAGTCGCATTGATGAGTTCGGTGCGGCCGGCACCATGGTCGGCTGCTTTCGATGCAAACCAGTCGAGAAAGATCTTTAGTTTGCCGTTCGTGCGTACCTGTGCTTCGCTAATTCCTTTTTCCAGCAGCACCGGCATTGCCTTCATCTGCCGCAGGTTATGGTTTTCCATCGCCGACAGGCGGTGGTTGTGGGCAAAGACACGCGCCTCGAGCGCCGCCCCCGCACAGTGTGCCTGCTTGTTACTGAACGATAAATCCTGCCCGACAAGAATGAGCCTGCCGGGTGCGTCGGCGTCAGAACGCTGGTTCAACCAGCGCAACGCGACATCGAATGCATTGGTCGACACCGAGCCGCCATGCGCGACATCACCCCGGTCGGTAGTGCGCAGCATCGCATCTGCCAGGAATGCATTGTTCCAGAACAGCATGCGCGCACGCTGCCGCGAAAGAAAATGCGGAATCGCGGGACACACCACCGGGTCCATCGCCCATACCGAACGGTACGCTTCGGAGCTTTGCACAAAATAGTGGTTCAGCCACTGCGGGTCGGCGGCGAAAGCGAAATCAGGATAAATGCCCGCTTTATTTAACGGAATGACCGCCGTATCGGCCGCCATCAGAATAAACCGCGACCGCTCAGATCTCAGCAGAGGCAGCGATGCGGTGAGCGATGGTCCTGCACCAGCGAGCACAATGGTGCGCGGGGGGGATTCAGCGAGTAACTGGTTCAGCGTTCCCGATTGCGCAATGATACGCTGGTTCAGGAAAATATTTTTATTCCACAGCTGCTGGAACTTGATGACGGTTGCCTGGTTGACGCTGCGCTTTTCAAACAGTGCAACGACGCGTTCGTATGCGCGTGTATAGAGCGGCTTGTCTGCCGCCAAAAGCGGTGGGTGGCAATAGATCAGCGTCTGCTTCAGGTTCTTGCCCTGCAGCCATGGCAGAATCGCTTCGAGCGCATCGCTTTTGGCAAGGTCGTCGACGAAAAGCGTGATCTTGCCGGCAAAGCGTAAAAAAGCGCCTGAAACAATCAGCGCTGCGGCGCAGTAATATCCCGGTTCGATGAGCAGCACGTGCCTGACCGATGCGCCGAAATGCCCCAGAATAAAACCGGCGCCGACGGAAACGGCGATGACGGCGATTGCATTGCTGAAATTCGCCGCGGCGCGCGCCGCTTCCGCTCGGCGTCGCGCTCAGAATGGATGAGTTTTCCCGCGGTATTGCCAGCGGCCGGTAGTCGCCCGTTTCGAGGGCGGCGATCTCGGCGGCGGTCAGGCTATTCAGATTTGGGAAAAATCCTGCGGTTGAAGCAGTATATGTCTCTGGGCGAATATCGCTGCATGTTTTCAAACAGCGCTTTGAGCTCCATATCAGATATGTATCAGGGGTAACACCAGGCGCAGATCACGCTCAAATATGGCGGCAAACGTTTCGTTCTGCAGGGCCGGTTTGGCACAAAAGGCAATGCCCAGCCCACTTTGCCGGCACATGTCGAGATCATTGGCACCGTCGCCGACAGCGATCGTCGCTGCCGCAGGGATATTATGGCTGTTGGAAAGTTCGCGCAGAAGTTCTGCCTTGCGCTGCCGGTTGACAATAGTACCCCGTGTTTTCCCGGTGAGCAAACCCGATGCAATTTCGAGTTCATTCGCGAAATGTCCCGTCATTGCCAGCGTCCGCGAAAAATAGCCTGTGACAAAATTAAATCCACCGGAGAGCAGATAGGTTTTCACGCCAGCCCCATGCAGTGCTTGGGTCAGTTCTTCGGCACCCTTGGTCAATGAAAGTTTTTCTGCGCGTACTTTTTCGAGCGTCTCTTCGGGCAGGTCTCGAAGCAAGGCTACGCGTTCGGCTAAGGCTGCGTTAAAATCCAGCTCCCCCTGCATCGCGCGCTCGGTGATTGCCGCCACCTGTGATTTGTAACCCGCAAAGCCGGCAATCTCATCGATCACTTCTTCATTGATGAACGTCGAATCCGTGTCAAAAACCGCGAGGCGTGTGGCGGGAATATCCGCCGGCGTAATCGCATAGGCCGCCAGCGCAGCGCAGTGGTTCAGAACCAGTACACGCACCTGCTCATTTTCGCAGCCGGCTGCAATCTGCAGCACAAGCCTGCGGTATTCGCTGCCAGGGATTACGGGATCTTCGGAAATGGCGTACTCGGAAACTGCCAGCAGACTTCAGCCCCGGCAGAACAGCCGAAAAGGCATCAGCTGCGGCACGCGCAACCAGAGTCAGCCGGTATGAAGGAGCCATTTTCTGCGATCAGAAACGGCGGTCGCCGATACCAAAGACAAACTCAAAACCGCTCTGGTTTGGATGATCTTTGAACCAACCGAGGTTATCATCCCAGATCAGGCGCTTGGCGAGATAAATACGCAGCGGCAGAATCGGGATCTGCAGGCGGAAACCAAAACCCCAGCTATAGCGGAAATAGCTGAGGGCGAAGGTCTGTTTATTCAGTTCAGCAGATTTATAAGCATCCAAAGTGGTTTGCGTCGTGGTTGAGCTGAAGCTGTACTCCGCCAGATTCTGGTAAAGTGCGCCCGCGTCGAAGAAGAGCACAAGCCAGAAGAGCGATGGCTCCACCGGAATCCGCAATTCGCTGCCAAACAGCATACGGTGGCTACCGCCGTTACGCCAGGTCTGCCCGGCGAGGTCTGTGCCACCTTGGCCATTCACCTGGTAGTTGTTATCAAAGAGCGTCCAGCCGCGCAAACTCTCGTAACCGCCGAGGTACAGGCGATCCTGGATCTCGACGTACGGGTTAAGTGCATTATCCTGACTTCCGTAGACAGGTTTCGTTGGCTGCGTGAATGTCGCCGAGGCGCGCACTTCCTGTACAATGCGCCAGCGCCGCAGAACATTCTTGCGGATCGCGTTGAAGAACGTATAGTCCATGATCCACCAGAAGAAGTCCATCTGGGGGTAATACCGCATGTAATGATCCTGGCCGCCGAGGATGTTACCCACGAAGTCGTGCGAGAACTCGGCACGGAAACCGCGCGTCGTATTGAAAATATTGTCGCGGTTATCATAGAAGAGACCGTTCGTGATGGTGTTCTTCACCTGCCAGCCGCGCTGCACCAGCAAAAACACCGAATCATCCACCATACTCGATGCATTGCCGGCGACGGACACCTGCGGCGAATAACGATGGTAGTGTCCCCAGTTGATCCAGAAACGGTGCCCGATACCGACCGTGGCACCAATGATGTCCAGGTCATAGGTTGCGGATTCGTCGTTGGTGGCAATGTTGATCGATCCCGAAAGAACACGGCGGCGCACGTAAAAACCTGTCAGGGTCAGCGACCACGGCTTGTCGAAAAGCCATGGTTCTGTCCACGAAGCCTCGAGCGCGGTGCGGAGGGGACCGAATTCAACACGGCCCGACACGCGCTGCCCGGTACCGTTCAGGTTGTTTTCGGCAACCTCGGTAAAGATAGAAAAGCCGGTGTTCGTGCCATAACCGCCACCGAGCGAGATTGTACCCGTCGGCTGTTCTTCGACGTCGATCACCAGGTTCATCTTGCCTTCGCTCGAACCCGGCCGCGCGTCGACGTTGACTTCTTTGAAAAATTGCAGGTTGTGCACGCGTTCGCGTGAGCGCTGCACGAGTTCTGAATTAAACAGCTCACCTTCTTTAATAATCAATTCGCGGCGGATTACCTTATCGAGCGTCTTCTTGTTACCTTTAATAATAATACTTTCGATAAAACCTTTATCGCCTTCTGCCACCACAAACTTCGTGTGGACAAATTTGCGCCCCTTCAGTTCGGGATTATTGGCAAGGATCTTCTCGAGCTTTTTCAGGTTATAGTAGTCTTTACCGTCTTTTTCACTTTCTTTTTGCTGCGGCGTATTCTTTTTTTCAGCGATCGCCTCTTTGGTCAGCGGAATGATCGTACGCTCGGGCTGCACCCGCGCATAGATATAACCTTCCTGCGAATACAGGTAGTTGACGATACCGCGGTCGCGGCTGAATTTGCCGTTATCGAGCACGGTGCCAATGTCGGAATTCGTGTATTCAAAGAACTCTTCGACTTTATCTTTATGGAACAGCGGTTCTTTCGCCTGCTTGCCGTCTACGGGGTGCAGAAAGCGCGGATCCCAGGTCAGGTCGTAGCCGTTATAAAAATACTGTTCGCCTTCTTTAACCTTGTACGTGATAACAATGACGCGCTCTTCCTGTGTTTTAGGATTCTTCCAGCGGTAGTCATAGCGCGCGTCTTCAAGTTCAACGTCGAGAAAGCCCTGGTTCTTGTAAAAATCGAGGATTGCATTTTTATCTTTTTCAAAAGTTTCGTTCTTGAACGTGCCGTCGGCGATGAAGCCATCTTCTTCGAGTTCCATCACCGCCATCACGTCTTCCGGATCGGCGCGCGTCACACCGAGCAGGTTAATTTTGGCGATCTTGATATGCTCGCCTTCGTCGATAACGAAGGTGATGTTGACGGTATTCCGGTCGGGATCGACTTCGCTCTTGCGCACACGCACGGAAGCGTTGAACAAACCTTTTTCGCGGTACTTACCCAGAATGCGCTGAATCGAATCGGAGACCTTGCGTTCATTGAAGACCTCGTCTTCTTTGAGCGGGATCGCCTGCTGCACGTCGGTCGAAGACAATTCTTCAAGACCCAAAAAAGTAATTTCTTTAATACGGGGACGTTCCTGCAGATAAAAGATCAGCTTCACGCCACCGTCTAAATCCTCACCTTCAACACGCGCGTAGGCAAATGAACCTTCGCCAAAAATGGCCTTGATGTCGCCGTTCAGAAGCGGCAGCGTGAGCGTCTGCCCTTCTTTCATCTGGATAATATCCTGGTAAAGGGTGTCGCGGGAAATATTGACGTTGCCCTTGAACTCGATCTTTTTGATCTTTTTGCCTAAAAACCGTTCGGGCTGTGCATAGAGATAGCCGTGTGTGGCGAGACCAAGCGCCACGGCGGTTACCATGGCTGTTGCGGGTATCCAGGAACGTGATATGAAACGAAGTGTTTTATGCAAAAGCAGTATCCCGGCCTCAGTCGAAACCGGTATTTCAGAGTGGGCGTCAATGCTTCGATGAACTCAGCACAGGTGCTTCGATGATCTCTGAAAGTAGCGCCGCGGCCGCCAGCAGCGACAGCAATCTACTGCTACAGACGCTGTAAAAAGGCCCTGACAAAGCCGATCAGCGCGTCGCGGTGCGTGTGGTGCAACCAGTGCCCGGCACCCGGAAGCGATTCAAGCCACAGTTGCGGAAAGGCGGATTTCATGCGTTCTGCATCGGCTTCGGTCACAAAATCAGATGCGAGGCCACGTACTGCCAGCACCGGGCCTGAAAACAGCGGCGGTTCAAAATGCGGAAACACAGTGCGTTCGGGTGAATTTTCAATCGCTGCAATATTGTTCTGCCAGTAGAAGGCTCCCCCGGCGTCACGGGCAAGATTCATCTGTAAAAAAGAACGTATCGTCGCATCGGGCAGAATCTTTGCCATCTCGGCGTCAATCTCCCTGCGTGAGGCAAACTGAGACACATCTGTTTTTTGCGCGGCGATTTCGTTTGTGTGCGCGGGGGCGTAAGTGCGCGGCGCAATATCGACCGCGATGAGCGCGCGCGGTATGTCGGGGTAAAGCCGCGCAAAGTTCATGACCGTTAAGCCACCCATCGAGTGCCCCATCAGCACCGGCGCTAAAATCTGCCGCTCGCGCAGAAAACCGGCGAGGTCTTCGGTCAGGTCTGGCAGTGTATGCGTCGCGGTGTGAGACGAGCCGCCATGGTTGCGCGCGTCGTATGCATAGACTGTCGCAACATCGGTCAAAGCCGAAGCGATCGAGGCAAAATTCTTTGCGGAACCGAACAGGCCATGCAAAAGCACCAAAGTCGCATGCGGATTGCCGGGGTAATGGTCAAAGCGCAGCATCGTGAGCCAGAATTTTCTGCCGAGAAGCCGTGTAATATTCTTTACAAAGCCGGTTCAGAGAGCAATGTACCGCATGCCTTCAACCATTCGCTTTTCCGCCAATAAATTCTGGATGAACTGGCAATCGCTTGGCCGGGCGCATGAACTCGACCAGCTGATGCACGCTGGCGCCAAAAAGTGGCCGGCTTCTTTCTCTAAAGACTACATGAAAGTGGCCGATCTGGGCCCGCTCGAAAAATGGGCGTCGGAACTGCGCCAGCTGGATGCACAGACGCTGATCGTGATTGGTATAGGCGGTTCTTCGCTCGGCGGCATTGCCCTCAAGGCGCTCATTGATCCACATTCAGATAAGCTGATTTTCTGGGAAGGTCCGCACCCCTCGAAAATGCAGAAAATTGCGCAGGTCGCCGAAAGCCGGCAGACTGCGGTGCTGGTGGTCTCCAAATCGGGCACGACACTCGAGACGCGCGCCAACTTGTCGCTCTTCCGCCAGTTTTTCCCCGGCGTGCCCGAATACTTTGTGACCAGCGAACCCGCGCAGATCAAAGATTTGGGCGCGACACCCAAGAATACGTTTCTTATTCCCAAAGAACTCGGAGGCCGTTTCAGTATCGTCTCTCCCGTGGGCATGATGCCGGCGCTCTTCGTCGACTATAACGTGAAGGCATTTCTCACGGCATTCGACGAAGCCAACGCAGAATGGGAAATTTCGATACCCGTTGCGGAAAATGTCGCCAAACAGACTGCAATCCACTTCTATAACCTGTTTGCAGCGCGTTTCACCGGCGTGGCGTTCTGGGTCTATGCAGCCGACCTGGTCGACTGGGGCCGCTGGCTGGTGCAGCTGTGGGCAGAATCGCTGGGCAAGAAACCGCACATCGCCGCGCTGCCGATGATTGTGCAGGGCCCTGAAGACCAGCATTCGCTTTTGCAGTATTTCATGGAAGCGTCGAACCGCCACCTGCACTGTTTTGTGCACACGGAAAGTTATGGCCGCCGCGACAGCCTGATTACTTCAGAAGTGCGCGGCGACTTCGCCGACAAGTCGATGAGCCAGATTCTGAATGCGCAGATGCGCAGCATTGAATCGGCACTCTCGGCAAACGAACGCCCGGTCGCAGAATACCTGCTGAGCGATCTCTCCGAAGGCGAAATGGCACGCTGGTTCTGCTTCTGGATGCATGTCGTGACGTACCTCGGCTACCTGTGGGAGATCAACCCATTCGATCAACCCGGCGTTGAAGCGGGAAAAATCATCTGCAAGAAGCTATTGCGCGGCGAAAACGTCGAAGAAGCCGTGCAGCCGGTCTTTGACTTAAGATAATATGGCCTGGCTTCTGGCGGCGGCGATCGTTGCCGGAATTGCGGTGGGTGCCTACATACGCAGGCACCAATATAAGCCGCGCTCATTCAAGGCATATTTCCCGGGGTTCAAGCCGATGGTGGCCTCACACCGGGGATATGGCAAGCATGGCCCGGTCGCCGAAAACACCGTGCAGGCTTTTCTTGCCTCAGAAGATCTCGGCTTTCACGCGCATGAGCTGGATGTCAGACGCACACGCGACAATGCGCTGGTCTTGCTGCACGGCCCCCGCCTCGAAAACACGACCGACGGCAAGGGCCGCGCCGAAGACTGCAATTTCAGCGCGATCGCTACGCTCAACGCTGCGCACTACCTGAAGCACCAGGCGCCAGGCAAACGCGTGCTCAATGCCGCCCTGCCCACGCTCAAAGACATATTCACAGCCATCGATAAAAACTCGCTCGTTAATGTCGAAATCAAGCGCGACCGCTGGGATTTTTCGCACGGCCTCGAAGAGCTCTCAGTTCAGACTGCTACCGAATGCGGTGTGGCAGAAAGGGTTTGCTTTTCAGGCTTTCATTTTCTCACACTATGGCGGCTCAGGAAACTAAAGACGCGCATTCCCGTCGGATTACTGATCGAACCCGGGCGCTGGGCGCGCTTCAAACTGTTTATTTACCGCAGCATTCTCTTACCCGATAATATTCACCTGCACTACACCACTGCGAGCCCAGATCTTGTCGCTTCGCTGAAAAGCGCGGGCTATGGCGTCGCCTGCTGGACAGTGAACGATGCTCAGACTGCGCGGTCGCTGTTTAACAGCGGCGTGGACATGGTTATCACGGACAATATGGAATTTGCCGCTCTGTTTGGTGAAACTATGAGAAAGAAGCGCTGAATCAGAATTCTTTACAGGTACGCATCCCGTACCGCGCATGCCCTGTGGTAATAGCCACCCCCGAAAAGGCGGGCATGCACCAACAAGGGGTAAAGCTGGTAGATTCGCAGTAAATCCGCCTCTGAATCGCGCCTGCCCACCACATCAAAATAGGCTGAGTAGAAATTTTGAGCAAAACCGCCAAAGAGCCGTGTCATTGCGACATCGACGAGCGGATCGCCAAAATAACACGCAGGATCAATGAACACAGGGCCGGTTGCAGAGTAGTAGAGGTTACCCGACCACAGATCGCCGTGCAACAGCGCAGGGAAGCTGCATGCCGCGAGCAATGGGCGCACTCGTTCGCCAAATTGCCTCCATTGGGCCAGGTCGTCTGCATTCACTTCTGCCACGAGCGGGAAAAGGCGCTGCGCAAGATAGAAATCTGCCCAGCTCTCGCTAGTCTGGTTGTTCTGTAACAGCGTCGCAAGGTACGTATCGCGATCGAGACCAAAGCCGGCAGAAGGTGCCTCGTGCAGCCGTCCCAGCATTTTGCCCGCAGTGACTTCATCCGCTTTGCCAGGCGGCAGGTAGCGCATCAGCAGGTAGCTGTCAGAATGATCGACCACTTCAGGCACAGTCACACCCGCCTGCGCCATGAGCATTAGCCCATAGGCCTCGGAGGCAAAGACACCGTTGCCAGTGCCGCTTTTCAGCACATAATCGCCGTTCTGCGTGTGCAGCCTTTGCACCAGCGCAATATCACCGCCCGCAAGGCGACCGGCAATTTCGAAACGACCGATAATTCTTTCGATGCTCTCCCGCGCGGGATGCATCGGTCAGATTTTTTCTTTGAGCAACAGCGCCGGCGACAGGCGCGAGTACAGAATGAGAAAATTGCCGAACGACATCACCAGCAGCACGGCCAGCAGAAACTGCGCGGCGATCACGCGCCCAAACTCGCAATCGGCATATTCTTCTGCGAGAAAATTCGTGAGAATCAGATCGGTAGAGACCGCGGGCAAAAGCGAGAGCAGCACTACGAACAGGTTCTGCATGCCATAATAGCTCAAAATTTTGAAGCGCGTGAAGCCCAGTGTTTCAAAATTGCCCACTTCATACCTGAGCGAGCGGCACAAAATTGCCTGCACCATCAGAACGCCAAAGGCAAAGCCACTCAGCAACAATGCAAATGCATAGAGCAAAAGCGGATTGTTTGTGGTTAAGAACTTCTGGTAGCGGACAAAAACTGCCACCTCAACGTATGCGATGAGGTAGAGTACACCGGCGAGAATCCACATCACCGGTGCGCGTTTAAGCCCGAGGCGCCAGAAATGGATCATTTTTTATCCGCTGCCGGTTTTGCCGCAGTGTCGTCTTCTGGGTTATATACCGTCATATCGGCTACCTTATCGCCTGCAGTGATATCGACCACGCGTACGCCCGAAGCAGTGCGCCCCTGCACTGCAATCTGCTTCACTTCGCTGCGCAGCACCATGCCGCTGAGCGTGGTCACAATCACTTCCGCGTTTTCGGTCACAGTGCGTATCGCCACGGCTTTGCCGGTTTTTTCCGTCGATTTAAAGAACGCCATGCCTTTGCCGCCGCGGCCTTTGCTGCCAAATTCATCGTATTTGACGCGCTTGCCATAACCGCTTTCGCTCACCACCAGCAGGAACGATTTATTCCCCTTGACCACATCGAGGCCGGCCATGTGATCCTGTCCCTCTAGCGTCATGCCAATGATGCCCGATGCGGCGCGACCCTGTGCGCGCATTTTGCCCAGGTTGGTTCTTAAGCCAGCACCTTCGGCAGTGGCCATAAATATATCGTCTTTATCGTCGACGATCGCAACATCGACAAGGTAATCTTTTTCGGACGCCTTAAACTGCATCGCCATGACTCCGCCTTTTTTGGCATTAGAGATCTGCGCCAGTTCGAGCTTTTTAATAATGCCCTGCTGTGTCAGCATCAGCAGGTATTTTTTCTCTGAGAATTCGGTCACCGAGCGCACCACTGTCACGACCTCGTCATTGCCCAGGCTCAAAAACCCCTTGATATGCTTACCGCGCGCATCTTTCGACGCTTCGGGCACTTCGTAAGCTTTCATATAGAACACCTTGCCGCGCGTCGAGAAGAACAGCAGGTAATCAAGGCTCTGGCAGAAATGCACGTGTTTCAGCGCATCTTCTTTTTTACCGCCCGAGATGACACCTTTGCCGCCGCGGTGCTGGCGTTTGAATGTGTCGAGTGGCATGCGGCGTATATAGCCACCTTCTGAGATGGTAATAACCTCATTTTCGTTCTGGATAAGATCTTCAGTGTCCATTTTCACCGACTCTGCGTCGATGAGTGAAACCTGCGAGCTGCGATCGATGCCGTGCTTCTGCGCAATGGCGCCCATCTCACCCTTGATGATGCCCAACATCTTCGATTCGGATTTAAGGATGTCGCGCAGCTCTTTAATCAGCTTCTTGATTTCAGCGAGTTCTTCGAGAATCTTCTTCGATTCGAGAGATGTCAGCTTCTGCAGACGCATCTCGAGAATCGCATTGGTCTGAATTTCAGACAACTTGAAGCGCTTCATGAGCGACGAGCGAGCGACGTCGACGGTTTCGCTCTTGCGGATAATTTTGATGACTTCGTCGATAAAATCGAGCGCAATCTTCAAACCTTCCAATATGTGCGCGCGCTCTTCGGCCTTTCTGAGGTCATATTTCGTGCGGCGCTCGACGACTTCCTTGCGGTGGTCGAGATAGTGCTGCAACATCTGCTTGAGATTCAGCAGCTTAGGTTCATAGTTTACCAGCGCGAGGAAATTGATGCCATAGCTGATTTGCAGCGCTGTGTGCTGGTACAGCTGGTTGAGCACAATATTTGCCTGCGCGTCTTTTCTCAGCTCGAAGACGATACGCATACCAGTGCGGTCCGATTCGTCGCGGATCTCTGCGATGCCTTCGATCTTCTTGTCGTTGACCAGGTTCGCAATGCGCGCCAGCAAATCATTCTTGCGCACTTCGTAAGGGATTTCGGTGACAATGATTGCTTCACGGCCGCGTGAACTCTCTTCGATATTCGCAACCGCGCGAATTTTAAACGAACCGCGTCCGGTCGTATAGGCTTGTTTGAGCCCGTCTTTGCCGATGATGATACCCCCCGTCGGAAAATCCGGGGCGGGAATGCGCTTCATCAGTTCTTTGATCGAAGCGTCGGGATTATCGATCAAGAGCTCGAGAGCAGAAATAACTTCTTTAAGATTATGCGGGGGGATTTTCGTCGCCATACCGACGGCGATACCAGACGAACCATTCACCAAAAGGTTTGGCCATGCGGCCGGCAACACAGAGGGTTCCCGGCGCGTACCGTCGAAGTTGTCATTGAAGTCAACGGTCTCTTTATCGATGTCTTTAAGCAGTTCTTCTGCCATCGAGGTCAAACGCGCCTCGGTATAGCGGTATGCCGCAGCAGGGTCGCCGTCAACTGAGCCAAAGTTGCCCTGCCCGTCGATCAACAGCTCTCGCAGTGAAAAATCCTGCGCCATGCGCACCATGGTATCGTAGACTGCCGAATCGCCGTGCGGATGGTAGTTACCGATAACTTCACCGACGATTTTTGCCGATTTCACATACGCGCGGTCTTGCCGCCATGCACGCTCGTTCATCGCATGTAGAATGCGGCGGTGAACGGGCTTGAGACCATCACGCACATCGGGCAGAGCGCGACCCACGATCACGCTCATCGCGTACGCGAGGTACGACTTCTTCATCTGGTCTTCAATTTCTACGGGGATAATTTCTTTTGCTACAACATCGGGTAACTTTTGCGCGTCTTCCCCCGTGTTCTTCCCCTTCGCTTTCGCCATGTGACATAATAGCAGGGGATTTCAGGCGGTCGAGTGAAAACCCGCGCCCTTTGGTTGCGGATTAAGTTAACAAAGACAGTCTCCGCCTCAGGCGGACGCTATCTTCGCAATCACCACTACGCCCCGCGCGTAAATGCCATGAACTGCGGAAACTGGTTCTGCAGCGCGCGCATGCTCAGATCGATGCTGCCCGATACCTTGTAGCGGTCAAAGAATATCTCCACCAGCCGGCGGTCTTCGAAATCGGGCAAAAGACTCACTGGGGTAACAAGGCGGGGCGCCGGCAGGTCATCGAGTTCGAGTTTGTGAAAATTGGTAAGGCATGCGAGGTGGATGTAGAGAGCTGAGACAAGCCTTGGCACCTTCCACAGTCCGTCCGACAACTCGAGATAAATGCCGCCAGAGCGGGCGCGGCCATGCCCGCGGTAGATGATACAATCCCATGCACGCTGCACCATGGCGCCCTCGACGCGCTTGCGCGTCAGTTGCCCGAAAATATGCCTGAAGCGGAACCCAGGTATTCCGCGCGACCAGAAATCCAGATGTTTCCCAACGTGCGCGAGCGGCGCACCCGAAATATTGCTCAGCACCAGAACTTCGCGCATTTCCCGCGGATTTTCCAGGTCGGGTCTTGCCATGCCCTCGCGGTAAAATGAAACAGGCAGTTGCAGACCAAAACCGATGATGCGCTTCATCGTCGCCAGATTTTTACCGAGCACTGTCAGCCTGACGGAACGGTATTTTTTCCTGAGCGCCGCAAGCATTGACCGAAATTCACTGCTGTCTGTCTGCACGGTTTCTGCGCTCAAAAAGCCTGCCTGCTCGGTATGCACCACAGAACGGTCGCCCAGACTTTGAATGCGGATTTCCACCGGTTCTGTCGTTACTCCCCTGCGCGCAGCCTGGATAAACGGCACAAGCTCATGCACCCGTAGTTGCTGCACTGTCTTATCCTGCAACCTGAGTGGCACATCTGCGCGCAGCGACTGCCTGCGCCTGAGCCATGGCGTCAGGTTGCGGTTCTTACCGAGGTTGTGGATGCGCAGCAAAAACTGGAAATCTTCGGAGACGACTGCGGCGATTCCAGACCGCGCGCTGGCTTTTTCTTTGGCCAGGAATTGGGATTCGGTTAACAGCCAGTATTTCAAAATTTTGCCCCGCGCGAATACGATTCGCACTTTTTGAGCGCCACGACTGCACGTTCAAAATTCGGCGCGAGATTCAGCGCGAGCGCAAAAGCAGCCTTCGCCTCGGGTAACTGTCCCGTATTATAGTAGACAATTCCATCGGCATAGGCTTTGAGCGCCGCCGGTGCAATGGGCGTATCGGACTGCGCCCAGCGGTCACGGTTAAGCCGTCCTTCGATGCGCGCCAGCAGGCCACGCGCCTTTGCATTTTGCGGATCGTCTTCGAGCAATTGCCGTAGAATGCCCAGAGCACCCTGCGGGTCGGTCTGCGACAAGAGCAGTGCTTTTTTGTAGAGCGCTTCGATGTACTCGGCAGGTTGCACCGATTTTTTCAGCAGCTGTGTTTTTTCAGAGAGTTCACGTTCGAGCACAGGGATCTGCGGATTCTGCGGGTCGATGAATTTCAGGATCTCAAAATAGCGGCGCGCTTCGTACGCATTGTTATCCTTGAGCTGGTAGATACTGTCGATCAGATCTTTTACAATGCCTTCTTTGCGCGCCGGGTTCATGATAATCTGGCACGAAAGGATGTGCTGGTTCGAAATGCGGTTCTTAGGGAAAATTTCGGTGATCGAACCAAAATGGCTGAGAGTCGCGTTACAATCGAGCGCCTTATAGCTATTGATACCCATTGCCGTCAGCGATTGCACAAAGCTGTAATAGGGAGAATCCCGCGTGATAAATTCTTCATCCTGCCTGAGCATCGCTTCTTTGGCTTTCTGCAAAAGTGTCTCGGCGTGTTTCTGTGTCTCTTCCTGTTTGAACTGTTTCGCAATGCTGATGACAATCTCGAGGTCTTCAATCGCGCCGGGGTAATTTTCGAGCAATAATTTCAACGTCGCGGACTGATAGCGTGCTTCGAGTTCTCTAAGCCGGTCGGCAAACATGTTCTCTTCCTGCGCTTTGCGCGCAGCCATTGCCTTGCGTATCAGGGCATCCCAGTCGGTGAGCCTACTGTCTAATGTCTGGCCGATGCGGTATTGTTCGATCGCAAGATTATAATCGGTCTTGCGCATCGCCTCATTACCACTCTGCAGGTATTCCCGCGCGAGCAGACGGCGCTCGTTTTCACTCAGTTGCTGCTGCATAAAATCGAGTAACATGGCCTTGCGCTCGGTCGCCTGTACGTTACCGGGTTCAATCCTTAGTATCTGGTCATAAACTGCAATCGCTTGCGGAAAACGCCGTTCTTTCTCCAGCTTTTCTGCCTGGCGAAATAGCATGGTAAGCTTCTGGTCGCTGCCATCCTGCCTGAGCAGGCGCTCTGCCTCGGCATATCCCATCTTCGCGTCGAGCGAGTCTGGTGCAATCTTGAGCGCGCTGCTGTAATGGTGCATCGCTTCCGGATATTTGGCTGTCTCCATCGCTGCCGCGGCTTTTTGCATGCTTTCTTCGTATGCTTTTTTCTTCTCGTCGGGCAGCTTCGCTATAATTGCCTTTGTGTTGTCTGAGCGTTTTTTTCGAATCAGTTCCCGCAATTCAGGAATCTGCGGATGACCGGGAAATATGGCCTCGGCTTCGTCGAGCTCGCCTTCGGCCCGGTCATATTTATCGAAGCCGATCAGCTTGCGGGTATTGCGGATACGCAATTCGGCAGAAAGCAGGTCGGCATACACCTCGCCATGGTGCAGGACTGCGGGCGTCCAGGTCGAATCAATGTCGAGCGCTGCTGCAAGAAGTTGACGGGCGTCGCTGAGCCGACGCTGGTTATAAGCCACAATTCCGGCTTTGGTGAGGTTGCGGACCTCATCGAACACCTCTGCCGTTAAAGGCGAAATGGCAAAAAGGCAAAGGAAGCAAAACCGCATCAGCCCCCGGAGATCAGCTCCTTCGGTAATTTGAAAGTGACGTCTTCTTCTTTTAATCTAACTTCGCGCAGGTTATTAAAGCCGAAGTCGCGCTGCAGGCGTTCAGTAACCTGTTTCACCAGGATTTCCGGCGCAGATGCACCGGCGGTGACGCCAACGCGCTCGGCTGAGGCCAATTGTTCCGCAGTGAGATCCTGCGCGCTGTCTATGAGGTAAGCCCGGCTGCCTTCCGATTCAGCCAACTCCTTGAGCCGATTTGAATTACTCGAATTCCGCGAGCCAATGACAAACATGACATCTGTTTTCGGAGCGATCGCCGAAACGGCCTCTTGCCGGTTGGTCGTGGCATAACAGATATCGCTCGAACCGGGCCCTTCAATCTGAGGAAAGCGCTCTTTGAGCCGCGCAATGAGATCGCGCGTGTCGCGTACCGAAAGCGTTGTCTGCGTCAGGTACGCCAGCTTTTCGTCTTTGGAGTATTGCAGCTTTTCGATATCGGCAAGAGTCTCGACAATGATAATTTTTTCGGGTGCTTCGCCATAAGTACCTCGCGCTTCGATGTGGTCCTTATGGCCGATCAGCACAATGCTATAGCCTTCGCGCGCATACCGTCGCGCTTCGATGTGCACCTTCGTCACCAGCGGGCACGTCGCATCGAGGATTTTGAGGTTCTTGTCTTTGGCTGTGTGCACCACCGCCGGTGAAACACCATGAGCGCTGAAGATCACCGTCTGGTTGGCCGGGATTTCGTCGAGCGTATCGACAAAAATAACGCCTTTTGCGCGCAGCCCGTCGACGACGTGGCGATTATGCACAATTTCGTGGTGCACGTACAGCGGCGTGCCATAAACTTCGAGCGCGCGCTCGACAATCGAAATTGCCCGATCTACACCCGCGCAGAAGCCGCGCGGCGCCGCGATCAGAATCTCTTTCATCGTTTATTTTACGGCGCCGACACGGCCCGTCAAACCTTCCGCATGGCAGGCGCTGTCCATTGTCAACAGAATGCGCCGGTAGCCTGAACGCAGGTCGGCGAGCTGCCGCAGGGCGCCAAATAAGGTTTTGTCACACTGCCGTTGCCGCTCTACTTCGGTATGGCGCGCTTCGTCTTTTTGTGCGGGAACGAGAGCCAGTGTAACCAGGTAGTCGGTAGTATTTTCCGCAGAACCAGGGAGAGCTATCGTCACGTTTTTATATTTGTCGCGCTCTTTCCCGGCTTTATCACGCTGGAGCTCTTCATATGGGATACCGCTTTTGCGCAGGTATTCTTTCACAAGCGTACGCCGGCGGGCCTCGGCCCAACCGTCACCGTTCGCAATATATTCTGCTTTGGCAAAAAAATGCTCCAGGCGCGCAAGATTAACCGGTTGCGCCGCGCAGCTGCTAAAAAGAATCAGTGAGCAAAAAAAGAAAAAAGCCGACCGCATGCGCGATCAGTACTCTTTGCGCTTGCGGCCGTTATTGATTTTGCTGAGCAGCATCACGCTCACCACGCCGCCTACCAGTGCAGCGATAACATTGACATTACTGAAATGCAAACCGTTCTGCAGTGCATCGATGACAAAATTCAGCGGTTTTTGCAGCAAAAAGGCTCCGAGAATTGCGCCGATCAGGGCCACTACCGCACCGCCTAAAAATCCGCCGAACAGATCGAGCCTCTTCAGATAGTAGAAAAACCAGCTGACAATCGCGCCAAGCGCAATGTACACAATGAAATCAATGATATATTTGGCGAATTCCATAAGTTACGTCCGGAGAGATATTTAAACTTCGATACATGAGAGAGAGCATTATTTTGTTTTTTTCCGCTTTTCCGACGGCATTTTTTTGGCACCGGAATCAGTAGATGTGAAGAGGGTTGCACTCTCTTTGGTTTTGGCAAATGTGGCCGCGGGCAGATGGTAAATACGCTGCGGGGATTTTTTCGCGGCCTTCTTTGCGACCGCGGCAATTTCCGTCAGTTGCAAAAAATCGCTGACCCGTTCGCCGGTAATACCGTCAACAACCGCGCTCGAAATCCCGAGCAGCGGAAAGGAACATAGCTTGCCATGGCGGTCTGTACCCCGGTAATAACCGGCTGCGAGCTCTTCTGCCGTGAAGAACTGCCGGCTCGCTTTGCTGAACCTGGCTTTGATCTTGCGCACAGCCGCCCTGACCGCCGTTGCACTGCCCATCAGAAAGAAATCATCGCCCCCCAGGTGCCCGACAAACAATTGATTGCGGGAATTCGAAAGCCGCAGGTCATGCAGCAGTTTTGACAATGCCTGTATAGCGAGGTCTCCCTGTTTAACTCCTTTTTCATCGTTGAATGGTTTAAAATTATCCAGGTCGGTGTACCCGACGGAAAAAGGCCGCTTTGCCTGAAGGCGAAGATAGAATTCAGTTTCAATCGCCGCATTCCCGGGTAGACCTGACAGCGCCTGCGCATTCAGTTTTTTGCGCGACTGGAAAAGCAAATTTTCAATTTTCGCCTTGAGAAAGCGGGGTATCACCGGTTTAATCACATAGTCGTCGATTCCCGAACGGAATGCTTCTTCAATCACCGCCATATCGTCTTCACCCGAAAGCAGCAAGACCGGCAAAAGATTGGTTTCGGGTTTTTTCCGCACCAGGCGGGTCGCCTTAATGCCGTCGAGCGTCGGGTGATTCAGGTTGTAGTCGACGATTAATAGCGTGGGTGAAAACTCGCGGATGATCTCGTGCAGGCGCTCAGGATACGAAGTGAACCGGCATTCGCCCAGGCTTTTGAGCGCATCTGCCAGCATACGGGCAAAGGCCACATCGTCTTCGAGAATGAGGATACGCTCTTTGCCGTCCATAATTACCCTTCGGTAACTGCATGCCCGTTCTTGCGGCATTTCGTCAACATATTCGGCATATAACCCTGTTTTTCGGAAAAATGCACAGCCTGCCAAGATTGTGCAGCGCACAACATCCAGTTATCCATCCGCCTTAGCTCTAAAGCGATCTCAACTAAACTGGCAAATCGCAGAAGGCGGGCTATTCAGACCAATTTGGGGAGTGATGTATATGACCGACTTTTCACTTTCCACGATAAATCGGTTATTTTTAGTGCGGCAGGCTATTATGGCACAGACCTTCACCCTGACCCAGGTTTTTCCCGCGCACGTTGACCAGGTGCTCGCAGCGCGCGAAAGGCGGTTCGAAGACGTCTCCAAACAGGAAGGCCTGAAGGGCCAGCAGATACTAAACCGCGTGACCGAGGGCAACGTTATTACGACAAAACGCGCCTTTTCGCTCGCCGATAAGATACCCGACGCGCTGAAATCGATGGTGCCGGCGGGTTTTTTAAACCTCGTCGAAACCGCAAAATTTGACATTGCCGAGAAAGTGAACCGATTCGATGTCGTTTACGAACAAAACCCCGACCGGCTGAAAATATCGGGTATTACAAAATACATCCACGTCGGCGACAATGAGTCGAAGCGCGAATACAATATTACCGTGAAAGTGAATATTGCGCTCGTTGGCGGCCTGCTGGAATCGCAGATCGCCAGCTCTTTCCGCAAAGGTATTGAAAAGGATTTTGAGATCATCAAAGACCTGGTGTCAAAATAGCCGCAGGAAAACACATGAACAACGCCACTCAGACGCATCCACCGCTGGGCATCATCACTAACCCATACGCCGGCAAAAATGCGTCTTCGTCGCACCGCAGCAAAGAGCTGCAGCGTATCATCGGCCAGTATGGCCTCGTGAAAGAAAGCCGCAATATAGACCAGCTGAAGTCGATTCTTTCGGAATTTGCCGCGCACAAGGTGCCCTATATCGTCTGCGATGGCGGCGACGGCACGATCCACTGGGTGATTAACAGCTACCTCGAAGTGCTGCACACGCACAAGCGCGACGCGATTGAGGCCGCGATGCCGATCTTTGTGCCCACAAACGGTGGCACGATCGACTTTCTCGCGCGCAAAGTCGGTGCGCATGGTGGCACTTTCAAAATTCTGCGACGGCTGAAGAAGCACTTCGCGGCCGGCGACCTGCCACAACCGACGAGCCTGAGAACCTTCATGATGGAAGGCAAGTACACCAAAGAGCACCAGGGCAAAGCTTACCGCAAACTTGCCTTTTCAGGTGCGCTGGCAGGATTCGCACAGAAATTTTTCAACAAGTACTACGAAAGCCATAAACCTTCGCTCAACACCATTATCGAAGTCGTGACCAAAACATTCACCTCGACAGCTTTCAAGGGCAGCTGGTTTGAGGGGTATGTGCCGAAAGATGTAGCAAACTATTCCAATGAAATTTTTGACCCGATCGGTGTAGAAGTGCGCGTTGACGGCAAACTCGTACCGTTCCACCGCATCAATACGCTGAACGTCGGTTCGATAGCGATTGAAATAAAAAACCTCATCAAACTTTTTGCGCAGGCAGACAAAGACAAGAAGCTGCATATGCACGTCGGTTATCTCGAACCGCACGAAGTTTTTGCCAACCTGGGTAATCTGTTCGCAGGCAACCCGTATAGCGGCAAAGAGCTCGTGGAGACGACCGCTGAAGCCATTGATATCGTCAGCAAAGAAGCCGAAGGATTAAATCCGTGCCTCGACGGCGAACTCTTTACCGGCATGGCAACCGCAAAACTCAGCGTCGGCCCGCAGATACGCTTCCTGGGTATACGCGGTGAATGAGCGCCGACTTACCGGGCAATTTCCTCTGGGGCGCGGCGACATCGGCATACCAGATTGAAGGCGCCATCGACGCCGACGGCAAATCGGCGTCGATCTGGGATACCTTCTCGCACCGCCGGCGAAAAATCAAACAGGGCCATAACGGCGACACCGCGTGCGACCACTACCGGCGCATGGAAAGCGATGTTGGGCTCATGCAGCAATTGGGATTACACGCCTACCGGTTTTCTCTTGCATGGCCGCGTATTTTACCCTCGCCTTCGTCTGGCAGCAATGCGCAGGGACTGGATTTTTACAACCGCCTGACTGACCGTCTGCTCAAAGCGGGCATTCGCCCGTTTGTGACGCTCTACCACTGGGATCTGCCGCAATACCTGCAGGACATGGGCGGCTGGGCTAACCGCGACATCGTGCGCCGCTTTGAAGATTATGCAGGCATATGCGCGCGTGCGCTGGGCGACCGCGTTAAAGACTTCATCGTGCTCAATGAACCCATGATCTTTTTAACGCTCGGTTACCTTTTGGGCCTGCACGCGCCGGGAAAACGCTCGCTCAAAGGTTTTTTTGCCGCCAGCCACCATGCACTGCTCGCGCAGGCGGCCGGTGCACGCGCCCTGCGTGAAATTGTACCCGGTGCGCACATTGGTACGACGATCTCGACGACAGCCGCCTACCCGGCCTCACAGAAACCGCGCGATATTCTGGCCGCGCGCCGCTTCGATACACTCTATAATACTTTTTACCTTGATCCCGTCGTCGGCCGGGGATATCCCACTGAACATTTTCCTGTGCTCAAAAAAATTGAAAAACATATACGGCCCGGTGACATGGATGCGCTGCGTTTCGACTTTGATTTCTGGGGGCTCAACACCTACACACGCAAAATAGTAAAATACAGCCGCTTCATGCCCTACACCCACTGGCGTGAGCTCAAGAATCCCCCCGGTTCGGCGGAAACGTCACTCAAATGGGAAATCTATCCGCAGGGCATCTATGACCTGCTGATGAAGCTCGCTGCCTACCCCGAGATCCGCGAAATCATGGTGACCGAAAACGGCGCGGCCTTTGACGACAGGGTGGAACACGGCCGCGTGGCCGATAGCTACCGTATCGATTATCTCAAAACGTACATTGCTGAGGTTTTGCGCGCGAGAAAAGACGGCGCCAACGTCACCGGTTATTTTGCCTGGTCGCTTTTGGATAATTTCGAATGGGCGGAGGGTTACGCGCCGCGCTTCGGCCTCATTCATGTCGATTACGAAACACAAAAGCGGACGATCAAAGACAGCGGCTTTTGGTATCGGGATTTTATCTCCGGCTAAGGCCGGAGATAAAATCACTTAACTGAGAATAACTGCTTCAAGCTCTGCGCCATAGTTTCGGCGCTCTGCTTCACTCGCTGCTGCGTCTCGCGCATGCGCTCCATCACAGGCATGTTCTGCACGCGCTGCGACCAGTCATTGTACTGAGATTCGAGTTTAATAAGGCGGTCTTCAAATTCATCGAGCGCTTTTTTGACAGTTTCCTTATTTTCATCTTTGAAGTTGCCGAATTCGTATTCAACAATGTCTTCTTTGACTTTGCCTTTCGTCAGCAGGTGCATCTCAACCTGGAAGTATTTCTGGATCAGCGAAAACCGCCCTTCTTTTTCGAGCCGACGCACGCTGACCTTGAGAGACGTTGATTTGAGTACGTGCAGCGGCCTGAACTTCGCGGCGCGCTCTACCAGGTCATGGTCTTCAGCCAGACGCAGACTTTCGTCGAAACCACCGATACGGTCAAACAGCCGCTTTGTAACGAAAATACAAAAACCCGCCGCGCGCGGATTGCCATTGGCATTCATCTTTACCGTCAGGTTAGCAAACGCAAACAACACCTTATCTAATCTCAGGTCTGACAGTGGATAAAAAGAACAGGTCGCGAGATCGATAAAATTCTCGTCCATTTCCTGCACGGCCTTTGCGAGAAAATCTTCGGGCAGCACCACGTCGGCATCAAAAAAGAACAGGTATTCGCCGTTCGCGACCGCAGCACCACGGTTTCTGCCGACACCAGGCATACCGCCCTGCACGACGCGCGCTCCGTGGCTCTCGGCAATTTCGCGCGTCTTGTCCTTTGACCCCGCATCACCGACGATAACTTCAAAATCCCGGAAGGTCTGCTTTTTCAGGGAGTCGAGCAGTTCCGGCAGATCCCGCTCTTCATTGAGTGTCGGGATAACTATACTGACTTTCTTGCGCTCTGCCATGGAACAGGCAGCCACAGGGCAGACTTTTCGTCTACCAGATTATCGTTATACTATTGCTGACCGTTACCCAGCTTCTGCTTCAGGAAAGTGCCTGTAGACTTGCTCTTTTGCACCGAACTTTCCATATAGCCGAACTTGGTCTTCAGTTTAGCCTCGTATTGTTTCACGTGCTCTTCCTGGCGTTTGATGTCTTTATCGAGCATCTTCACCCGTTCTGCATTCGACTTAATCTGTTCTGAAATCAGGCCGCGCGTAAAGCGGGTATAAGGCTCGAGAAAATTCTCAGCCACATGCGCATAACCGTTGTCGATGCGCAGATCCCCGTTGGTGTCGATCGCAAACAGTTCTTTCACCGCCGTCGGGTGTTCGGCAAGCGACTGCGCGAGCTTTGCCTCGTCGACTTCGAGGTAGCCTTTCACCACCTCTTCGCGTTTACCGCCGATTGCGCCGGTGGAGATACCGATTTGCGCAAGTGTGCGCAGGTGTGGCTCGCGGTTCGTCGGGTATGCATTCGAGGTGTGCATCTTGAGTCCATTGATGAGCTGGCGGATTGTCGCGTTGGTTGCCAGAATGCCCGATTCTTTGCGCATCTCCTGGAATTTTCCCGCTTCTTTTATTTTGGCCGATTTTGCCACTTCGTCGGCAAAATGCAAAAGTTCGTTATAGGCTTTCACAAAACCCAGTACCTGCTTTTTGGCAGCGTCGTTGTCGTTGGAAATTTACGTCTCCACATTATCTGCGGAAGTTTTGATCAGGTTAAGCGATACGCCTTCGATGATGTCACCCAGGTTGCTGTTGGCCTTGCGGCTGATATTGATACCGTCGATTTTTAACTGCGCATTCTGTGCGGCGCGCAGAAGGTTGGGATAAAGCTTTTTCTGCTCAGCTTCTGCCGGGGTTTTATCGGGTTCCGCATTCGCATGATCGATCTTAGGTTGCGGTTTTACGGCATAGGTCAGCTCCAGCGGTTCAAACAAAACATCCGCCCCTGTGGCGTAAAACTCGACAGCGACGAGATCTTTACCGACCGGGAACGATTGCACGCCACTTTTTCCCGTCAGCGAAATTTTCTCTTCTTTGCGTTATAGCGCGGCACACGCCGTAATCGGTCATTTTCATCAGGTCTTTTTTGCGCGTGCGTGTGATGGCCTGCATTATATGTTTCGAGCTCGATGCCCTTGATATTGATATTGTCTTTAATGCCGTCGGTCAGCATGTCAGGCGCTTCATCGCTCTCCCCGTGTTCAGAAGGTGGCATTGCCGAAAGCGAAATTTTCGTCAGCCGGCGATTGTCCGTGTTCTGGCCCGCGAGCAACTTATAACGGCCCGCGGAGTTCTCAGATACGGTGATCGTTTTTTTGTCTTCTGCAGCAACCGGCGGTCTGCCGGAAACAGGTTCGAGCTGCTGCGGATTAATCAACCAGCGTTCAGATTCAGTAGTCTCTTTTTCGTCCGGTTTTTCTTTTTTTGCAGGATCTTTTTCTGCCGGTTTCTTGCCCGTATCGGGAACCGGCAGGCCGCTGATCAGCCCGAGCTGGCGCAGCAGGCCGTCGGGATCTTCTATCTTCAGCAGCGCATCTTCCCCCTGCGCCACAGTGTCGAGAATCAGTATCGATTCATTTTCCTTGATCTGCACAATTTTTGAAGTCAGCTGCTTACCGTGGTAGCGCTGTATATGCTCACGCAGGGACTGCAGCGTACCGCCATTGAAAGAAGATTCCACACCACCGATTTTCAGTTTCGCCGCGGCGAGGCGCTGCGTGGGCGCAACCGGCGAAGTGGCAAAACTCAGGTTTGAGGCCAGCTTGAGAACCTGCAGCGTATGCCTCGAAGCCGGTGCGTTCTTGCGTACCGTACCATCGACAATACCTGCCGGAGTGGTATTCAGTCTCTTCTGCTCGAAAGCGGCTTCAAACGAAGCCATGGCATGCAGAGCGTCCTGTAGCGTTTTAGTGCGTTTACGTAATTCAGTAAGGGCCTTGGTAGTGTCTGACAGGTCTTTTTTGCTGGTTTCGAGCCTGACAATCGGCGCTTTTTCAACTTCTACGAGTTTCTTAATCAGGTCTTTGGTGTCGATTCCCGACGCAAGACCCCCCATTTGCGGTGCTGGCATGCCTTTTAGCTCCCTGCGGGGCTTATGTCCCCTGCTTGGTTCTCGGCTCTTTTAGCCAAAGGGATAAGCAGTTTTTACAGAAATTTCTTTGGATTCCCAACGTGCAGCCTCAGGCCGCACGCTGGGAACAATTAAATTAGAGTTTTTTCCAGATCTGGTTTCTGCCAATGAGCGAAAAACCAATGAATCCACGGACTTTGAGCGTTTTACCGCCATTTTCAGCCTTGATCTTGCATTTGTAGATCTTGCCGTTTTTGGGGTCCATAATATGCCCCCCCGTCCATTCGTCGCCATCTTGCTTCAGACCCCAGAGAATCGTCAGTCCAACGACTTTCTTGTTGGCTGATTCGCCGGTGCATTTATCACATACCGGATCTGGATCTTCACCCGGCTTTCTGTTCAACAGTTTGGATATTTTGCCGTATGCTACACCGTTATGCACCCAGATGTTTACATAAGACTTTGCCTGGCCAGTTTCATCATCGATGGTCATCCATGTGCCAGCGATGTCATTTGCCATAATGCCTGTCGACAGAAGGCCCATCGAGATTACAGCCAATAAGAGTTTCTTCATTTATTCTCCCCCCGTGAATTCAGAGTATCCGGCATATGGCGTACGATTCGCCAATGTGGTCAAGCATTATTGATCGCAGCAAAGGCCAATTGGAGCGCTCGTTCCAGCGGGGCCAATTTTGCGCGCTCCTGAACGGGCTGGTGCGACAGCAAAAAATCGGCTATACCCCCTCGGTCGTCTGCCGGGCGGCCAACGCCGATGCGTATGCGGTGAAAATCCGCAGAACCAATCTGCCCGATGATGCTGCGCAGGCCATTATGGCCCTTGTGCCCCCCACCGAACTTGTAGCGCACTTCGCCGGGTGGCAGCTCCACCTCGTCGTGCAGCACGATGAGGTGCGACGGAGCTAAAGAATACTTCCGCATGGCCATTAGCACTGCCCGCCCCGACAGGTTCATAAAAGTTTCCGGTTTCTGCAGGATAAGATCCCCATCCGCAGACGTGACCTGCGCAATCAGCGATTCCAGCTGCGCGGCACGGCGAAAATCCACTCCGGGATATAGCAAATCGAGCGCCATCGCCCCCGCATTGTGCCTCGTATTACGATATTTGTCGCCGGGATTCATCAGCCCTGCCAGAAGAACCTTTTTGTTCATATGCCGGGGTAAGTTTGAACTTTGCTGTGCCCCGGTGCAATTTCTTTTTTTGTTGTAAAGGCGGCGGCCGACACCAATCAGGCAAGCCGGTTTCTGGGGCGTTCGGGCTTTATTAAAAGATTTGAACCAATGTATGAAAACCGGAGACCGAGGTTTCGCGCCTTTAGGCGCACCAGTTGCGAAAGCGCTGGCATGAAAACCAGCTTTGTTGCGTATAAAAGTAGGGGTACACCCCGAAGAGTAATGCGTAACTTGAGGTTTCCACCATTCGGCTGTTGGCCTCAGGGCCAGTTGCCATTATTTGCGGGTTCAATTCTGCAAATGACACCGGCGCCCTGGTACCGGTATTTTTATCGTCCGCGAGCAGCAGCCCATGCGTGACCTCAAAGATGAAGATCTCATCCGCGAACTCAAACGCGCAGAACTGGCGAACCAGCTGACGGGCGAAGACACAGGCGCACAGCAGATCTATGCCATATTGATCGAGCGCCACCATCGCAGTTTCGTGAGGCTCGTGGCACTACGATATCCGGTCGACATTGCAAGCGCCGAAGAAATTGCGCAGGATTTCTGGCTCGAATGCTATTCTGCCCTGCCCCGCTATAATCCCGAACGCCCGTTTCTTTCGTGGGCGACGACAATTTTGTTTCGCACTGCAGAACGTTTTCTGAAAAAGCGGCGGCGCGAGGTGCAGCTTTCACCACAGAGCGATTTTTTTGACATGCAGAGCTCTGCCAGGGAAACCCCCGAGCAAACGAGCCTCGGCCGTGCGGAAATCGATTCGATGCTGCAAGCGCTGCGCAAGTTGCCGGCCGACCTCGCATTGCTGATCGAACTCCGCTTCTTTGAGAAAAAGAAGATTGAAGAGATGGTCGAAGCCACCGGCCTTGCCCGATCGACGATTTTTGAAAAACTGAATCTCGCCTACCGCAAAATCCGCACTCTCATGGATGCAAAACGATAATTTTGCACCCGCCAGGGAGTGAGGAGTTAATGCAGTTCTTTACCGGCTTTTTCGCGCAGGTCTTTGATGTCGCTCAGCGCTTCACGCTTTGCAATCAGTAACACGCCGTTGTCTTCAATCAGCACGCAGTTTTCAAGACCGAGGAGCGCAATCGTCATACCGGTGCGCACAATATTGCCTTTCGCCCGGTGGCTGATCACTTTGCCGCTGATGACATGGTTACCTGTATCGTCCGCCGGGTAAATGCGCCCCAACGCATCAAAGGAGCCGACATCGTCCCAGGAGAAATCCGCCTGTATCAGGCCGACTTTTTTGGTCTTCTCCATGATCGCATAGTCGACGGAAATATTCTGCATTTTGGGGAAAATTTTTGCAAGATTGGCAGGGTTTAACGCACACTGGTCTGCCTGCTTCAGCATTTCCGGCTGGTAGATGCGAAAGTCTTCGCGGATGCGGCCCAGCGAAAAAATGAACATACCCGAATTCCAGTAGTGGCGCTCGGTTGTCAGGTAATGGCTCGCCGTCTGGTAATCTGGTTTTTCGCGAAAACTCGAGATCGCGCTCATGCGGGGCGCAATTTCAATGCCCGCCTCGATATAGCCATAACCGGTTTCGGCACGCGTGGGCTTGATACCTATACACCAGATTCTTTCACCTGCGCGCGTCAGCGCGAGTTTCACCGTTTCAACCCATTTTTCCGCCGGGCTGATGTGGTGGTCTGCTGCGAGAACGACAAGCCCTGAAGCGTCGTCGGCGCCGTGCTGTTTAAGGTACGAAGCAAAATAACCGATGATTGGCGCGGTGTTGCGCGCTGCGGGTTCGAGAAGATATTGCTTCTTGTCGAGTTTCTCGATCTTCTGGATCTTCGCTGCAAGATCTATATTCGTGCCGATGTAAATTCGGTCTGGCGTCGTGAGCAGTTTTGCGCGCTCGACCGCCTCTTCGATCAGTGTTTTTTTGCCGGTGATATGAATCAGCTGCTTGGGTCTTTCAACGCGGCTGATGGGCCACAGCCGTGTGCCAGACCCACCCGCCATAATCATGACGAACGGCTTACCGTTATTCACAAATTCTTTCGTGGCTTTGATCGGTTTGAGAACCGGCGTCTTAGCGCTCGCCGTTTTCTGCTCGCCCGATTTCGCCGCCTTCGTTGTTGTTTTCAGCTTTGCCATCTTTTCCTCGTGTCGATTTTTTTTCCTGCGCAGGATTTATAACGATATCACCGCGGCGCACCGAACGCGATGCCGCGTCGAGTATCACATTGCCCGCGCGCGGTGCAATTTTTTCTATTTTGTAATATTCGAGTATGTCGGGATGATCAGAGATCAGCGCTGCCATCTTTTCAGCCTTTGAGAGATCTTCGAGATTGCGTTTGCGTTCGATCGCCAGATCGGCCTCTTTTTCGATCTGCGCCAGAAGCGCACGGCGGTCTGCCGCTGCAACCTGGTCAAGGTTGCGCGTCTGCGCATCGTAGATCTGCGTATCGGGTACGTAGATGTCGCGCAGCTCGACGCTTATCAGCTTATACCACGAACTGCGCATCTGCCGGTCGAGACGCTGCTGTATCGCCGGTAAGTTGTTATTGGCAAAGAAAGTGCGCAGGCTGTTCTTCAGCCGTTCGAGGTTCTTCTCATCGGGGTTAAGCTCGAGCATGTATTCCGAGGCGAGAAACTGTACCTGGTCTTCGATGACTTTATCGCGGTCGCCGGGTCTGAACTGCAGTGCCTTGAGCGCGGCAAAAGATTCCGCGACAGGAATTTCCCCTTCAACACGTAATTTCAGTTGTACAAAAAACAGGTCTGAAAGTCGCAGGTACGCGCTGTAACGCAAGGGCAGCCTGATGCGAATTTCCTGGACGCGCGGAGCAACTTCAAGCTGGTACTTGCGCCAGCGCTGCGGAACAAAGAGGGTCGGCACAAAGGTGATGCCGGGTTCATACGGGAAAAATCCCCGGTTATCAAGCCCGCCACCGGCCACCTGCGATTGCAGAAATGCGACCGACCCCGGGGGAACAGACAGAAAATTGAGGTAAAGTACCGTAACGACCGAGGCTAGAGCCAGTATCTGGAAAGCTCTTCTGAAAAAATCACCGAACATGGTTCGACGGGCTCACCGACCGGGGTCTATTCGTCAGCCTCGCCGGTTTCGGGGTTATGCAGGCGAATGGCACGCTCGGGCGAGATCGTCGTCACGGCATGTTTATAAACCAGTGTCTGCTTGTGGTCGTGTTCGAGCACGATTGTAAAGTTGTCAAAACTTACCACCCTGCCCTTAATTGGCACGCCGTTTGACAGGTAGATCGTAATACCCATCTTTTCTTTGCGAATCTGGTTGAGGATGAAGTCCTGAAGGTTGTTTTTGGTCATATTTTGCAACTTAACTCAGGAATTCTTTCACGAGCGTGGCAATTCGGGCATTTTCATAAGCCGGGTCAACTGTTTTTGTGTTCGCGGGTTTTCCGGGAGCATTTCTGAACCATGTCAACTGCCGTTTGACAAGCCCCTGTGTGTTGCGGATAATATTTTGCCTTACCTGTTCGCTCTGCGCTGCGCTCAGATTTTGCGGCAGCACGCCCTCGGCCTCGTAAAGCTCAAAGAATTCACGCACACCAATGCCGGTCAGCGCCGGGAACTGTTTCCAGCGCGTAAGATCGGCATACCCCGCGAGGTCTGAAAAGACCTTTGCCACCTCTTCCACGAGCCCGGCGGAGAACATCTTATCGACGCGCCCTGCAATCTGCCCGCTGAGTTTTTCGCGCTCGCCGTTGAAGATCAGCATCAATATATCAAAGTCGTCGGCTAGCCCCGGCGTACGCTCCATCGAGCTCATCGGCCTGCCCGTTTCGACGCAGACCATCAGGGCCCGCTTCACGCGGTAAATATTGTGCGGATGTATGCGTCCTGCTGCGACGGCGTCTTTAGCCAAAAGCAGAGCGTAGGCCGCCTCGCCCGACAGTGCATCGACTTTAGCGCGCGTCGCGTCGCTGATTTCTATCGGAGGCAAAAGACCGCCAAGCAGTGCCTGTATATAAAAGTAAGTGCCGCCGCAGATGAGCGGTAAGCGTCCCTCAGCCCTGCTCTGTTCAATCGCGGCTTTCGCGAGGCGCACATATTCGCCGGCAGAAAAGACATCTTGCTCACGCTGGAAATGGTACAGGAAGTGCGGAAAAAGCCTGAGTTCATTATCATCGGGTCCGGCAGAACTGATGCGCAGGTGGCGATAGACCTGCCGCGAGTCGGCGTTGATAATGTTCAGCTTTAATCCGGCAAGTTCGCGGTAAATGAAAGCAGATTTGCCTGTCGCGGTTGCGCCGGTAATGATAATGAGCTTCGGCAGAGCCGCCATCTCAGGTCATGTGCGTGCGCACAATCGTCGCCAGCTCTTCTGCGGCTTTCATCAGGTCGTCGTTTACCACGACATAATCAAAATTCTCTTTCTCCATTATTTCCAGTCGCGCAAGTTCAAGCCGGCTCTGTATTTCGGCCTCACTTTCCGAAGCGCGCGAACGCAGGCGGCGTTCAAGTTCTTTCATGTCGGGCGGAATGATAAAAAGACTCACCATGCGCAGGTCGCGGCCGCGCAGCGTCTGCGCTCCCTGCACGTCGATATCCAGAATCGGGTATTTGCCGAGCGAAAATATGCGCTGCAGTTCGCGGTATTCGGTACCATAGAAATTTTCGAGCACACGCGCGTATTCGATAAATTGGTTTTCCGCGACCCGCTTTTCAAATTCGGCACGGTCGAGAAAATAATAGTTCACCCCGTCGATTTCGGTTTCACGGCTCTTACGCGTCGTCGAAGATATCGAATGCGATAACCTCGGTTCTTTTTGCAACAACACGTTAATCAGACTGTTTTTGCCCGCCCCTGAGGGTGCCGATATGACAAAAATCGGGCGCTCGAACATTTTTCAAGGTCCGCATTTTCGACGCCGCGTAAAGAGATTTGCAGAGGGGCCCTTACGGCCGGCTATATCCAGTACCAAAACGCTCGAGCTGTGCTATGCGTTCCTGCGCAGCTTTGTGGTAAGGGCTGCCCTTGTACTTGAGCACCTGACGGTAGGCGGCGCGTGCCTTATGCACATCCTGGTGGTACCAGGGGCGCTCATAGAGCTGCGCGAGGTTAAAAAAGGCGCGGTCAAACGGTATTTCACTGCCGCTGGTAAGCGGCGCGTTTTGCTCCATGAGCAGGGTTGTGGTCAGAATCGGCAGCGCCGCCTCGGCGCGACCGTTGTCGACGAGCAGCATGCCGAGGCGGAGCCGGGCCAGCCGGCCCTCTGCAGAACGCGGGGCGCTTTCCCCGACCAGGGCATAAATACGCTCCGCTTCGTTCAGGCATTCCGTCTTTTTGTTCATCTCTCGCGCGCAGGCATAGTAACCATCTGCGATGCGCAGCAACGCCGTTAGCCTGAGCTTTTCATCCACCGCTTCGGATTCTGCTTCAAGCCCCTGGTCCCCGCGCCGGGCTCTTAAACCGAGCGACATGAGCCGCGCCTCCCGGCTAAAACCATCTTCACCCGCTTCCTGCGATTTTTTCAAAAATTCGAGAGCCTTGTCGGTGCGAGCCGAGCGCAGGTACAGCTGCGCGTTCTCCAGATATACCTTAGTGAGCGGCGCCCTCTGCTGCGCTGCCGCCTGCGCTTCTTCCAGCGCCTGCGAGTTATCGCTGGGTGGATTCACTGGTTTAACTGCGGCATCATTAGAAGTTGCCGGTGATTCGATTGCTGCGGTATCTTTAGCCGGCTGTGTCGCCTGCCCTGTTTCTGCTGCCGGTGCCGTCGTTGTCGTAGCTGCTTTGCTGTCGGTAACCGGATTTCCGCGCTCATCGTATTTTTTTACCGCAGCCGTCAGCGGCAGGGACAAAATCAACAGGGACCAGAAACAGAGTTTTTGCATTTTTCGCTCAGTCAATGAATTCAAACTTACTGCGTGGTTTTGTGGGGGCGGCATTTTTAGCCGGTACAGCGCTCGCCGGTTTTGTGGCAGGCGCTTCATCGAACACATCGCGGCCCGGTTTTGCTTCGGAACGCACCGACTTTACAGGCGGCATAGCGGCTTCTGCTCTCGGCTGAGTAACAGCGGGTGCCGGGGGATTCTCCGCCATTGGCTTTTGCACACCGATTTTTTCGCGCGTCAGGTGCGCATCGTCATCTTCAATTGCCTTTTTATCTGGTGTTACACGCGGTATCTGGTAGCTGTCGCCGAGGTAACCGGGGGATTTCTCTTTTGGCCGCATTACGTCTTCGTGTTTGAGCATTTCTTCTTTTTCACCCATCAGGTGGCCCATTGTGTCGCGCCCCATGGCCGCAAATTTGGTCTCATCTGCAGCCTTCTGGCGCGAGGGAAACTGAAGCGGGTCAACCTCGACATCCTCGACCAGCTTGCGCTTTTTAGCGTACTCTTCGCGCATTTCCTGCAGATAGAACAGATCACGGTTGTGCTCGACAAGCTTGAAACCTTTCGGCCTGGCATCGCTGAGCCCCTTATTGATGCCGGCAACGATGACCAAAAGGGCCACGAGTGCTGCAAAAGCCAGGGACGCCTTTTGAATAATGTCCCGGATATGCGGCGGAATGCGCTCAATCAGCCGATCGATGCCGGGTATAATATTACCAAAAATCCTGCGCAGCATATACCTAGAGTATCGTAATTTTTGCGCTCTGCGAGCGCAAAAATTACGGCACGCGGGGCCGCGTTGTGCTTTACACTATGTGCAGCGCACAATTTTTGTCCCTATGCCTCGATACGCAAACCGTTACTCGGCACAAGTTTCCAGCCTGCGGCATAACTTCCGCCGACCAAAGTACAAATTCTGGCTCGCCTTTGTGGTTTCTGCCACTGCTTTGCTGCTCGAGGTTGTTCCCCGCTCCGGAGCCTATGCCAGCAAAGCAGCCACGGCGGCAAAATTACCCGATGAGCAGGCAATCCGCACCGACATTGTACGCCGGGCTCAGGGATACCTGAATCTTCCTTATGTATTTGGCGGAGCTTCGCCACAAGGTTTTGACTGCAGTGGCCTCGTGCTCTATCTCTATAACCAGCATGGTTTCACGATGCCACATGGCGTCATCCATATGCGCCCCACGCTAAAACTCACGAAAAATCCGCAAAAAGGTGATGTCATCTTCTTTCTGAACGACAACCACATAGCCGGCCATGTCGGTATCTACATCGACGAAGAGCGCTTTATCCATGCGCCGAAGGAAGGCGCGGTGATTCGCTACGAGAACCTCAAGCATCCGTATTGGCAACGCCGCCTGGTCGAGATTCGCTCCGTTTTCTAAGAGCAAAGAAATGCATTTCAGCCTGATTTAGGCTGGCTTAGGAAGGCGTAACCCGCCTTGTTATCGATAATGCATTCTCAATATAATGACATGCGTGTCATTTTTTTGGCACCGTGCAACAAGCAGGAACTATATTATGTCAGATACGGCCAAAGGCTGTACAGTATCGGGCCGCGCCCGGTAAATTAGACATACGTGAAGGGAGATCACATGAAAAAGATCACAGCTATCGCAATGATACTGCTGACCGCCTCGTCAACATTCGCATGGAAGGGGCAAACTCACAGCCGTCTGTCACAGGATGCCATTGACCTGCTGAACAGCATGACGACCAACACACAGGCACAGGCAGCTGTGCAGAAACTGGTCACAAAATACGGCTCACTCGCCAATGCAAAATCCGCATATGGCACACAGGCAAAAGACGAAGATATTCCACAGCCGAACTACCCACTGGGTAACGACATCTGGTTTGATGCATGGTGGTCATGGTCGCGCAACGGCTCGCCTTCACTGTTCGGTCTGGTAGATGTAGCCTATTATGTTGCGATGATCCACTTTGTGAATGCATACAATGCTTCGCCCAGCGCCGACGTGCATGGCCAGAAGCCAATGGGATACCAGTATTACCGCAGCCGTGCTCTCTACAACCTCGTGGGAGACAACTCGCTCGGTGACTATGACTGGGTAACGGAAGTATACAACTACAACCTGAATCCCACCAGCGACACTATTACGCGCATGAGAAACATCTGCGGTGGTTCATGCAAGTTCAACAGCAGTGCGTACGACGACGACTACCAGAATGTTAACCAACCTTCCGGAGCAAGCGTTTGCGCAGCCCTGATCGACGGCCCGCTGGGTTATGTCGCGAGTGGCAACCTGACGCTGATTGCCCGCTGCTTCCACTACATCGAAGACGCAGCTCAGCCGCACCATGCCGGTGCTTATTACGGTAAAGACCATACTGACTATGAAGGTTTTGTTGAAGACAACTCCTACAATCCTTCTTACCAGATCAGCCAGACACCTGCAAAACTAGCAGAGGCGAAAGCGCTTTTTCCGACATTTGCAAACATGTCTGCGGAAAATATCGTGAAGAGCATGGCACAGTGGTCAACGACCAACTGCTACGCTGTTTACACAAATGACTACACTAGCAATGAAGTTGCATGTGCAGAAAAACTGTTGCCACGCATTCGTGCTGCTCTTGCAGCGATGACGGCACAGACGATCGCTCGCCGGCCGTAAGGCCGGTCAACGACCGCCCATAAGCGGTCAGCGACCGCTCAAGCGGCTGAAAACCGCCCCTAACAGGGCGGTTTTTTTAAAATAAAAATTTCGCGACGCTATAGGCCGAATGCCGATAGCGTCTCTTTTAAATATGAAAAATTCACGCAATCTTCTGATACTCATTTTCGCATTGAGCGCGGCCCAGTGTTCAGGCAAGGTCACCTATGACCTGAATGAAGCGGGCATTATTCTGCGCAGCTCTGATCTCACACTGCAGACACCGGTTTTTCAGTCTGTTGTAGATGTCATGAAGCGCGCCAGGCTCCCTGAATCGAAAGATATCCGCGCGGCGATGTTCAAAGTCGTTGCCGATCATTATCTCGCGAAAGAATACCGCAAAAATAAAGGCAAACAAATCGACCCGGCAATCTCGGCAGAAATCGAAAAGGTCTACTATGAAACACTCGCATTCTATATACGGGAGAAAAACCCACAGGCGCTTTATAAAGCCTACATCGGTAAAATAACGATTCCCTCTGCTGATGAACTGAAGAAACTGTTCGACGGGAACGCACCTGCCGCGTATACCAATGTGCCGCTAAAACGCGACCTCGCGGAAAAAGTGGTGCTGGCACAATATGGCAAGGACAAGAAAAAAATTCTCACCCTCGTGCAGGTGTTCGACGCGCTGCCACAAGCAGGTAAGCTGCACCTTTTTACCTCCCCCAATGCGCAAGCGCTCGATGAAATGATCAACACTCACCTGCGCCGCGAGTTTCTGAATGATTTTGTTGCCGAAGCCCCGCCGCAGGAAAAAGCAGAATTTGCGACACTGCGCATGATCGTTGAAAACAGTATCCTGTCGCGCAACCTGCGCTATGACATGGGCATGGATAACGCAAATCCACATGCGGAAAACAGTGCGGTGAAAGAGCGGGCCAAATCGGTATCGCTGTCTCGCATCAAAGAATATTACGAGGCCAATAAAGATAAATACAAAGAAGTGCAGACGGTGGATTGCCGGCACATTAAGCTGAAAAGTTACGATCAGGCACAAAATCTCCGCGACCAGATCGAGCACAAGGCAGACATGATTGCACTGGTGAAAAAGCATTCGCTTGCCGACGACAAAAATGCCGCGGAACCAGGTTTAATCAAGGGAATCAAAAACGACACCGAACTGCATAAACGTCCGCGCATTGAAACGCTGTGTATGTCGCCCAAGCAGGGTGAAGTCGACGTGGTCAAAGACGGCGAGTTTTATGAAGTCGTGAAAGCCGAGAAACGGGTGGATGGCTACCCGCCACTCGACGAAACGACCCACCTGCAACAGGATCTCGCACGCGAACTTGCTGCGATGGATCTGAAAAAAGAATTCGACGCTAAAAAGACGGCAATTCTCAAAAAAGTGGACATCCGCATTAACAAGACAGAACTGGAAAAAATCAAGTGACCCCGCGCAATATCATCATTGCAGTCTCGCTCGCTCTTCTCTCAATATATTTCCTCACGCGCTCGACGGACGAACCGGCAAAACAGACCGTTAACCGCGAACAAATTCAGGTCATTGCTTCGCATTCGAGCGGTGCTGATTACCTGCCCGATATGGAGAATTACCGCCTCGAGCGCGAAACGCTGATACCCAGCACGGCCATCTCAGGGCCACGCCATAAAGCCGAATTTAAAGGCGCCCCCGAATACAAAACTTCGAATCTGCGCCTGAAAGTCGCGGCCGGCCCGATCGACGATTTCGGCGCGCCGCTTTTTGTGCCGAGCGAAACAGCGATGACCGATCCAAAAATTTTCGAACAGGAACTGGCGAAACACCGCGAACGCGCCGACAGCTATGAGGCAGCGCGCATGGATGAACTCAAGATGAACACAGAAGTGGAGCGCAAGACCATGCGGGCGACGATCGACCAGGCAAAAGCAAGCGGATCCCAGACACCCGAACAGATCAAGCGCGCCGAAGACGCGTATGCGCGCATGCAGATTCTGGAAAAGGTTCTCAAGGGCGAAAAAGTCGACAAAATTCTGGATTGATTTTACTTCGCCGCCGCGGCGATGACAAATTCGTTGGTGCCGTCGTCGTGCACCATATGCACCATCGGGAATTTCAGCTCTACACCTTTTTCAGATAGGCGCGCAATTTCGTTCCAAACCTTTCGCAGGGCGACAGCTGTCTGCGCATAAGTTTTCAGTGTATAGCCTTTCGGTATGTCAAATTCATAACGCTTCATGCCCGCCTTTGACAAAGCCGTGATCACGTGTGCGGGTAAATTTTCAGAAACGCTGCAGCCACCCAGCGAACGCAGGTAAGGTTTGCCCGTTGTGATTGCGTTGTCGTGGTAGACCAATACGGGTTTACACGCGATCGCATATGACATCATGAGCTTGCGCGTCAGCACGACCTTTTCACCCGTCTTATTATAATCACCACCGTTTTCAGCGGCATAAACAACCAGTTTAAAATCTTTCAGCGGCTGAGTTTCCATGCTGCTGAAAATACCGAGAAACCAGTATGAGAACAGGAAAAACCCAGGGACAGTGATCGTGAAGGCCGCAATGATCAGGATAAATTTCTTATTCATGCTATTTCATGCCTTTCAGCAGCTTTTCAATAATTTTGTTTTCTTTTTCTGTCAACGGAATCACCGACAGGCGAAAACTTTTGAACAGCAGCGAATCTTTAAGCCCCGCTTCTGCCAGTATTTCGCGCGTCAGTTCTCCTGGATATTTTTTCACAAACCGGAATTTAGGGGCAAACCATTGCGGTTTTTCCGGTTTGCTTTTCGCATCAAAATATTTCGATTTCGGATCAAAAGCGCTGGGGTCTGGTACGGCTTCGGCGACAACTTCCATTTCGCCGACTATCGCCGGCACCGCGCAGCTCGAATGGTAGAAATAGCCGCGGTCTCCGATTTTCATTGCCATCAGGTTATTACGCGCGGTGAAATTGCGCACACCATCCCACAGAGTGGTCTGCCCCTTCATCGCCGCGAGGTGATCGATACTGAACGAGTCGGGTTCAGATTTTAAAATCCAGGATCGCATGGTATTCAGCTCGATGCCATGATAAGTTCAGCACAGGTTACCCTGGGCCGGAATTCCCCATATCCCAGATATATTCGAATTCTTCTTTTGCAGCCTCATCCAGCCGCTCTGGTTCGAAGAGCGTCTTGATCTTCGGGTTCGGGTACAGTTTGATTTCATTCACGTCGGGAATGTGCGTCAGCATGCGCACGATGTTATTTTCGCCCTCGATTTCATAAAGCATGTATGCAGTGCCTTTGCCCGGCACCGGCATCGCCGATTTGAGATAACGCATGGGTGTAATTATGTAATTCAGCTGCCGCGGAAATCAATAAACCCTAATCAGTTGCGCCGCCCGGAATCAGGCGCCGGCCACAGTCAGGCTCTCAAACAGGACACCTTTTGGCCCGAAATAGGCAGCCCGCTGTGTTGCCTCGCGAGATTTAAAGGCCGCGGCAAAGGCTGCCTGCGTTGACCCTGAAACCGAGCCGCCCTTTACGGGTATTTTCTTACCGTTCTTATGCAGATAGCCAAGGCGGATTTCCCCGAAAACGCGCCCGAAATCGTGTTGGGCTGAAACGTCGAAAATTTACTGAGTTCGAGCACACCGTCCGAGAGAAAATCCGCATACGGAGTCATTCCGCATGCAACTTCGATATTCATGAGGGCGCTTGTGCGCGGAATCTTCAACAGATCGGCATAACGCCCGTCGACCAGGAAATTTTTTACACGTGAATTTTCTATCAACGTGACGTTGCCGGTCACAAAACCCAGCTCGTCAAAGCGGTAAGATCGCATTCCCCCGCGGCGGTCTGGCTGCGACAGAATCGTGAGGTCTTCGCGCGGCTCGCGCAGCACTGCGTCGCCGTGCTGGAAAATCGAATAGCGGTTGAAGAGCGCGTGGCCGTCGAGCTGCGCGACAAAAAAATCGAACAGATTATCGAGTGCATCGCCCGCGAGCACCACGGGATACTCTCCCGTTGGCGGCAGAACTGCGCGCTCCAGATCGGAAAGCACAGCCGCATCCTGCTCGAATTGTTCTTCGAGATCGAGATCCCTGAGGAACCGGCGTTTTTTAATACCCATGATCTCATGCCGGTTATCCGGAGAAGTCAGCACATAGTCGCATATGACGCGGGTGGAATTCGATTCGATTTGCAGCCCGCGGTTATTTTCGATAGCAAAATCAAAATCCTCCAGAAAGAGTTCAAGACTGTTCAGCGGAAAGGAAGCCAGGCTGCGTTTATGGAATTTCTGTACCCGCTCGGCATAATCGACCGCCATGTCGAGGTGCGCTTCGCTCACTGCTGCATCCAGAATATTCGAATCATCTCCCGAGTCGGCACGCTGTTCCGGAAAATTGTACGCAGGATTGCGCACCAGCCGCGCACGCGCTGCCGTCGCCTGCACAAGTCGCGGCAGTGACTCAGGCCGCCCCTGAAAACGCGTGGTGCTTTCACCCATCAGCGCGGCGTCGCCACCTTCTACAGGTGTCTGCAGGCGCAGCGCATAATTATTGACGAGATTGCAGCGGATAGTTTCAATCTCGTTCTGCACGCAATAGATCTCGGTCGAGCGCTTACGCAAACGACTGAGCTGCCAGCCACGCAGATCGCGTGTTTTTCTGAGAACGGCGACGAGACTTTTCAAAATTTACGGCGGGCAGAAGGTCAGGTCAGAAACAAAGTAGCTGGAATTTCCCGGGCAGGTCAGGGTGTAACCGCTGGTATCGCATTTTTTATTGCCGTCATAATAGGTGATAACGTCATCATAATCACCCTTAGTCGTCATCGAGGTATTGCAGATTGCGCTCAGATTCTTGCAGTTATCTGATTTTTTTTCATTGGTGCAATAAGTGTAATATTTGTTGTCGCAATTGGCCGCAGGCGGCGCAGCACATGTGGTACAGTCTGTGGCTTTGGGCGTCATACTCGTACCATGAATACAGATACCCGATTTTTTTGCCTCGTCATCCTGCACCGTGCAGCCAGCGAAAACAAAAGAGAAAATGGCGAGTGCAGCCAGACGCATACCACCGAATACGGTGGCACCTGAGCGACGTCAACAAAATACACTGCGCATCTCAGGGCCGCATATTCAGCAGATATTTTTTTCGTGCTTTTTTCTTAACCACCATAAAGAGCGCCACTAAAACAACTAAACCTCGCCCAGCTTCTGCTAATCTACTGCAACTTCACCCAGCCTGTGTTCAGTTAGCCTGTGTTGCCGCCGTCATTGCGACTATGGCGGGCTATGCCTTGGGTATAGCTATGGATTTCCATACCGCCGTTTGACATAGAACTCCCCCTCTAAGGGTAACCCAAGAAGGTGAGAATTCTGCCAGTTTTGTGGGGGTCGCGCACCAAAAAGGGCATTATTACCCCTTTTGGCACTCATTTCAGCGGCCCCAGCGCCGCCGTAGCTGAGGGCCACTGAAGCGCCAGGGATGGCGCAACACAGGGCTCAACTGGGTGGCTCCTGCTGAATCAGGGGTTGTTAAGGGGATAGCGAAGCTATCCCCTTAAATCCATCCCAAAATTTGGCGGAGCCAAATTTTTCCAAGGAGGGAGAAGATGCAGATCAATCACAATCTGCCCGCAATGCAGGTTAACCGGCAATTGCACAAGGTTTTCAGCCGCTACGAGAAATCGATAGAGAAGCTGTCAACCGGCGAGCGCATTAACCGCGCGGGCGACGACGCGACAAATCTTGCCGTGTCAGAGAAGATGCGTACACAGATTCGGGGCTTGAAACAGGCCGAGCACAATGCGATGAACGGACTTTCGTTTATCCAGACTGCGGAAGGCAACATGGGTCAGGTCAACGATATTCTGCAGCGTATCAGGGAACTTTCGGTGCAGTCGGCAAACGGAATCTATTCCGATTCTGACCGCCAGCAGATCCAGGTGGAGATATCGCAGCTGGTCGATGAAGTCGACCGCATTGGTACATCCGCCGAATTCAACCGGATGAAAATTCTGACCGGGAGGTATGCACGCGGGTCAAAGCTGGGCTCGATTTTCTTTCACGTTGGGCCGAATAAGGATCAGCGCATCCAGGCGTTCATTAAAACAATGAACAGCCGGGCGTTTGGTTTTTACGAGGGCAACGGGGCGAAAGCGGCCAAGAAGCCACTCGCGACTGTATTCCAGGCGAACCAGATGATCGGGACCGTGGACAACGCTCTCGATAAGCTCAATCGCCAGCGGGCAGATTTAGGCGCGTATTACAACCGTATTGAAACCACGGTGGATGCGTTAAGAACCGGCTATGAGAACATGGTCGCGGCCGAAAGCCGCGTCCGTGATACGGACATGGCCGAAGAGCTGCTGGAGTTCACGAAAAATCAGGTTCAGTTACAGAGTGGTACGGCGATGTTGGCTCACACCAACTTTTCCTCTCAGCTTGTAGTGTCTCTTATTGAGCATGGCAAGTAACTGCTGAATCAGATTTCACTTCGGAGGGCACGGCGAATGCGAAAGCATTCGCCTCTGCCCTTTTTTTATTGTTCTGATTTCCTGCCCACCGCTACAGCGTTGGGCCTTTCACGACCATTCCCTGATTCCACGTGACAGCATGTCTCAACTGCCTGAATCTCCTTATATAAGGCAATAACCATTTGAGCACCACTACAGAAAAAAAGACATTCGCCGAACTCGGCGTCTCGCACACCACTCTCCAGGCAATCACCGACATGGGCTTTCGCGAAGCCTCACCGATACAAGAGAAGGCAATACCGCTATTACTCGAAGGCCATGACCTCATCGGCCAGGCACAGACCGGCACCGGCAAAACGGCGGCGTTCGGCATTCCGGTGATCGAGCGCATCACGACCGAAAGAAAACTGCAGGCAATGATTCTATGCCCCACGCGCGAACTCGCAATGCAGGTCGCCGACGAAATACGAAAGATTCTCAAATACAGAAAAGAAATTCTCGTCGCGACAGTGTACGGCGGGCAGAAAATCGGCATGCAGTTTCGCGACCTGAAAGAAAAACCACAGATCATCGTCGGTACACCCGGCCGCATCATGGACCACATGGCGCGCAAGACGATCAAGATGAACACCGTGCAGTTCTTTGTGCTCGATGAAGCCGACGAAATGCTCGCGCAGGGTTTTCGCGAAGATATCGAACATATATTGACCGACGCACCGAAAGAACGCCAGACGATTTTGTTCTCTGCGACGATGTCCAAAGAAGTGATGGCAATCACTTCGCGCTTTCTCAACAACCCCAAAAAGGTGGATGTGCTCGCCGGCGAGAGCAATAAACCCAAGATCGATCAATTTTTCGCGATCGTACCCGAAAAAAACCGCGTCGAGGCAGTCATTCGCCTGATGGATTTTTACGAGATCAAGACCGCACTGGTTTTCAGCAACATGCGCTCGCAGGTCGACGGGCTGACAGCGCAGTTCAACGACCGCGGCTTCAGCGCCGAAGGCATACACGGCGACCTGAATCAGGCGCAGCGCGACAAAGTCATGGCCCGCCTGCGTACCGGCAATGTGCGGCTTTTAATCGCGACCGACGTCGCAGGGCGTGGCATCGACATCAGCCACATCGATGCGGTCTTCAACTTCGATCTGCCCCGCGATATGGAGTCATACATCCACCGCGTGGGTCGCACTGGCCGCGCAGGCAAAAGCGGCAGGGCATTTGCATTCGTGCGCCCCGGCGACATGAACAAGCTCAAGCGCCTCGAACACATCCATGGCATTCGCATCACGCCGCACGACATACCGGCGCTCGAGTCACTGACCGGCAAGCGCGCTGAAGTTGTGCTCGCCGATCTCGCGGCCGTTGCCAAAAAAGCGAAACTCGAAAGCATGCTGCCGTACGTACAGCAGCTCGTCGAACTTGAGATCCCTGTAGTGGATATTGCCGCAGCCGCGATAAAAATTCTGCTGGGAAAAGATGGCGGCGGCTATGACACCAAGGCGCACTTCACTTCTTTCAAAGAAGAGATCAAGGCGTATAAGAGCGACAAACCGCGCGACCATAAAGATCGCCGCGGTGGTGGCGGTGGTGGGTATGGCAAGAAGCGCTTCAACCGGCCAAAGCACCAGAAAAAACAACGGCCGGCCTGACCGGCGATTTGCCCGCGATCAACGAGCCTTGCGCAACTTGTCGCCGATTGCCTGTGCGGCAATATAACTGAATGCCATAATCGTATAACTCGGGTCGACCGAAACTGCGGTGGGAAACACCGACGGGTCAGACACAAACAGGTTTTCCATACCATGAACGCGGTGATCCGAATCGACAACGGAAGTTTTTGTATCGGAACCCATGCGGCAGCCACCGGCGGGATGAGGACTGGCCATCGCAAATGAACCCGGCTCAAATTCAAGTTTGTCTATGAGTGAAAGGTCACTGGGCGAATCGATGCGTGTGCCACGCAGATCGGAGAGCATTACCTTGGTTGCACCGGCGGCAAAGTTGGCGATCACCTGCTTTTTGAGCAGGTCGCGCAGCATCGACTTGTTTTCGGGCACGAGAGGATATAGGAGTTTTCTGCGCTCGCCATCCATTTCGATGCGGCCCGCAGGCACGTCGTCGATCCAGCCGATGGTTCCGCCGACATACGGTAACTTTTCCATCCACTCAAAGTGCTCGCGGCCATAGCCAGGCAGCATTGCGGCGAGGGTGCCGGGCTGCAACTGGTTCGGCATCAGCAGATAACCGCCCTCCACATATTTGCCATTTTTGTATTTTGCCAGGCGGAACTCGTCGACGCCAAAGCCCGCAGGAATGTTGCGCCATTGCACAACTGGTTCGTTGTAGAGCGCGTGCACAATCGGCGACGGATTCATCGCAATGTGGTGGCCGAGCGCCGGCAGCGCCTTCCCAAATCCATTAGACAGCAGAAAGGCGCTCGACGAAAACCCGCCGGCTGCAAGCACGAAGGCCCGCGCCTCGATCTCTACGAAATTGCCGCTTTCTTTCGCTGCGGGGCGATCCATGATTGCGCAGCGCAGCGTCTTTACACGACCGCCGGAGAGCTCGATTTTTTTCGCGCGCGTATCGGCGTAGAGCTCGCCCCCGGCTGCGACAAAATCTTCGATGTGCGTTACGAGTTGGCTCTGTTTCGCACCGAACGCGCAGCCCTGCATGCAATGCCCCGACTTCTGGCAGTTCTTGCGCGCCTGCGGTACGCGATGCCCTTTCCAGCCGAGCTTGTTGGCTGCCTTCTCGAGCAGGCGGTTCATCGGGTTGAGGTATTCATCTTTTGCCGGGTGCACGTTGAGGCGGATGTCGAGTTCGTCAAAGGCAGGCTTCAGATCTTGCGGTCCATGGCCTCTCACGCCGAACTGTTTCTCCCAGAGTTCGAGCCGGTCGTCGGGCGTGCGGTAGCTGTCTGCCCAGTAGTGCACCGAGGCTCCACCCACATTGTCACCTGACAGCAGATTGAACGATCCGTCATTCGACGTCATCATGTTGCGGTCGGCAGAGACTTTGCCCGCCATGTTGAGCTCATTGTTATCAAAGCTGCCCGTGGGATAAAAACCGCCCTGCTCGACAATTGTTACCTGGTAGCCCTGCTGCTGCAGTTTGCGCGCCACCGTCGAGCCGCCGCAGCCAGAACCGACGACGCAGATGTCAGTCTTAATTTTGCCTGGCCGGATATTGTCGAAAGTGTGGATGCGGCCCTTCATGATTTCACTCCGCTGAGCAGCCGATAGTGTTTGCGCTGCTCTGAGAGTTTTTCGGGCAGGCCGCCATAGGGGCCATCATAGCCGATCTTCTTCCAGGTCGAGGCATGGCCATAGTAGCAAAGCAGAACCAGCATGCGTATATTGGAGACCGCGGCGCGCACAAGGTCAGAACCTTCGCCGCCCGCGCGCTTCAGAAACTCGACCCGCTTTGCGGGATCGAGCCGCGACATACGACCAAAAAAGCCATACGCCGCGGGAGAAAATTCAACGAGGTAGATCGCGGCAATAAAATCAGAACGGATGCCGTCGGCGACAAACGTGAGCTCTTCATCGAGCCGCCGCACGACCTGCGCGGTCGTCGCATCAGGCATTCCCACGCCCTGCGGCAGCGTCACTTCGGCGAACGAGTCGAGTGCGTCCGCGAGGTATGCATTCAAGGTTACGAGGTTACCGAAAGATTTGCGCGGCCAGAATCGGCTGATGGCGCCCGCCGCCAAAAGACTGCCGCCGCCCAACAGGGCATATTTCAGAAAACTGCGGCGGGAAAATGCGCGCTCTTGCATACCGGCAGCGCGGTTTTTCCCTATCCTCTGTCGACGATAATCGGCGGGCAGGGTATTGAAAAAGCCAAAAACATTTTTTTGTTTTGCGGCATCGCCGCCTCACCCGGCAGTGCCGCATGTTCAAAACAGCTTCGTTGGTCTATAATCCCGGTAGCGGCAAAAAACAGGCCACGGAGCTGGCAGGCCACTTTGCCGCAAAGTGGCACGAGCGATTTCCGAATCAGCCCCTCGCACTCGAGGCGTCGCGATCTGCAGAACATTTTGCCGAATTGAGTACGGCAAACTATCGTAAAGAGAATCTGCTGATTCTGATGGGCGGCGATGGTTCTTATTCAATCGGTCTCAATGCTCTCTTCAATGCGGTACAAAATGAACAGCTGAGTGAACCGATTGCACTCTTGCCGGCCGGCAGCGGTAACAGCTTCTTGCGTGATTTTCACATCGGCGATTTTGATACCGCGCAAAGGCACCTGTTCGAAGCCCTCGCCGAGCGCAAAAAACGGCAAGTCGACTGCGGCAAATTTGTCTTCATCAGAAAAGGCAAACAATACACTCGCTATTTTTTAAATATTTGGTCGATTGGCCTTGTCTCCGATATCAACCTGCTCGCGCTGAAGCTCGGCAAGTCATATACCGCCGCAACGCTGCTGCAAATTCCACTGCATAAACCGTACAAGTACGCGATTACCGCCGACGGTAAAACCCGCAATTTCCGGGCTAATTTTCTGGCAATCTGTAATTCCAAGTATACCGGGGGTTCCATGATGATGGCACCCATGGCAGAAACCGGCGACGGCAAACTCGACGCCATTGTTTCGTGCATCGACAACCGGCTCGCACTCATGGGGCTCTTTCCGAAAATTTTCAGCGGGAAGCATGTCGAATCGCGTGACATCACGCACTTCACCTTTTCAAAGCTGAGCGTGCCAATCGAACGGGACACCCCCGTAATGATCGACGGCGAAATGGACTACGCCGATTCGGTGCAGGTTGAAATAATGCCTAAATGCTGGCAACTTTTTGCCTGAAGTGCTAAGGCCGCCGCATCAGGTTTACAGCCTGTCACAAAGATGCGCATCGTGCGCAGTGACAGCCTACAACTTCGTGCTATCGGCTGTCCATAAGGCGGATTGATTCCGATACTAAACCATGTTTCGCGCACGCTATACATCCCCCGCTTTGCTGGCCGCAACTCTGCTTGCCGCAACTGGTTTCGCCGCCGTTTTTGCGCAAAAAGGCACACCGGGCCTCAATATCGAAGACGAACTGAATCTGAGCAAAGACAAGAATGCGAAAAAGAAAAAGGCGGCTAAGACCGACAAAGACAACGAAGAGATCGCTGACAAGACTACGACTGTCGAGGGTGAAGACGAGCAGTATGCACCGCCGCGCAAATCCGATATTGAATTGCCAAAAATTTCCGAAGGCCAGCTCAGCCGCTGGGAAGACGAGATGCGTGACCTGAACCAATCTGAGCGCCAGGGCACAAAGCTTATCGAACGCAAAGCGCGCATCAAAGCCGAATATGGCACGCAGAATGCGCTCGGCGCACAGGTCTTCATGACCAAAAAGGACGAGTTCGGTACATACCTCATCGATTATAAGCGCAACAAGTACGATTACGAGGCGTACGGCAAAGACGTCGTCACCAATTCTGCGCTATCGCATGATGCGCTAAAATTGCTGGGGCAGATGAATATTTCGCAGTCTTACAAAATGCTGCTGAGAACCGAATACCTAGAGAGCACGCGCGGCCTGCAGGCCAACACGGTCTACAGCTCAGAAAACAAGAAGCTCGGCATATTCCAATGGGATAACCAGATTCGCCCCGGCGACAACCAGCGAATCACCGCAGGCATCACAGGCAACCTTGCACAGGGCACGGTCACGCAGACCGGCACCAACACGACGACCGCCGCGGATTTCAAAAATATCAAGGGCTCGCTCGAATGGCAGTATATTTTCGGCGAACGCAATGCACTGACGGTACTGAGTGATGTATGGTATGGTGAAAATACCGATTACCTGACGCAGACACCGCAGTATTACCGCGCGGGCAATGCCGAAGCGCGCAATGTTTTCCCGCTCGCGCGCTTTCTCGTGGGCGCAGACAACCAACCGCTGCAGATCGACGCCACGGTCGGCGTCAAAGTCTTCTTCGCGCAGGGTTTTCAACCGGTGATTGGCCCTAAAATAGCACTCGATTTCTTTTATCCCGGTTATCAGGGCACACTTGAGGTCGAACGTTCGGGGCAGATTCCCGACGTGGAAAAATATTTCTTCACCCCACTCTATCAATCCCCCTATCGGTATACGCAGGCTGAAGATTTATGGCGCGCGAGCGCGAAAAATAACTTCCACATCACCAAAGAGACTCACCTGAAGGCTGCGGTGTCGCTGATCAACTACCCAGCGTACTTTGACCGCCGCCTCGATGCGACGCAAGGGCTATTGGCGCTTGCCCCCATGAACTACCGTGCAATGAGCGCGAGCGCCTCCATCGCGCAGAATTTCGGCAATGACTTCTACCATGACACGGGCCTCGCCGCCGAATACTTCATCGATTCGGCATCGCTGCGCGAACCGCTGTCGCTCTTCACCCGATTGCATTTCACCCCCGGCACATGGGATTTCAGCCTCGACCTCAAATACGTGCACAAGCGCATGGAAACCGACGCGGTCACACTCGCGACGCGCGAGCTTTCGGCCTACGTCTTACTCGGTGCGGGCATTGAAAAGGCGTTGTTGCCTTCGGTGAAGGCATTCATCCGTGGAGAAAATCTTTTTAACCAGAAATGGCAGATCGTGTCGCCTTACCAGACCTCGGGTGCGCGCGGCTGGTTTGGTTTGAATATGGCATTTTAGTTTTGTAACTTTTGCGCCTTCGCGCAAAAGTTACAAGACGTCCATAAACGCACTGACGCTGAACACAGCCTTGCCCACCCCTGCTTCCCCATAACCCGGCGGCACGGGCAGCTGGTATTTGCGGTGGATCGCACGGTAATTGCGCAACAGTTTGAGATAATATGTCAGTGGCGGCGGCGCGCTTTCACCCAGCGGCGTAAACGGTTCGGGACACCAGGTGGTGAAGCGCGGCACGATGCCCTTACTCATGAAAAAGTCGAGGCCTTCGCTGGTGGAAGCAACTGCCTTGTCTTCGTCGCTGAATCCCACGCCGTCGGCCATCTCGACGCCGCCGACAAAATTGGGTATCACATTCATCGCGCCGAACGCTTCGGCCGATGCCACGACGCGGTCAATCCAGTTCTCGCGGCCGATAAAACGCTCTTTGCCTGGGCAGATCTTTTTGAAGAGTTCGGCATCCCACACTTCATAGTTGGGGTGGTAAATTTTAACGCCGGCATCGACCGCCCTTTTGCAGTCGTCGAGTTCCCATGCCTGAATCACCATCTTGGAGATAAAGCGCTCTTTCAGCTTGTCGCTCATCGCGCGTACGTATTGCAGATAGAATTCGACCTCGTCTTTACCTGAGAGTTTGCCCGTGACCGAACCACCGGTAATCGTGAATGCGCGTGCGACGCTATCTGTCGCCGCAATCTTCTCGAGCGCTTCGACGACGTGCGCCGGGTCTTTGACCCCGGTATAAGGCCGACCCTCGCGCTTCTGCTGCCGCCAGTTGTGGTTGATGTCGCAGAACTGGCACTCCTCGTCTTTGCCGAAATACTGGCAGTTGCGGAACACCGTCAGATAAATAAGGTAGCCCCATTCAATTGCGGGCGCCACCTCGCCGATCGGCTTATCGAATGAGTATGATTCCTTGTAATACTCTGGTATAGGCGGATAGAGCACGTTCGCAAGATCTTCACCCTTGAGAGTGAGTTTCACCCTGCCCTTTGCGTCGCGGTCAACCACGTAGGGCGAATCAGGGTTCAGCCGCACAGAAATCACCGTCGGCTGAACCGGTGCTACACCGGGAATTTTTTCATCGGTGAAGATGCGTATCTCTTCAGGCACATGCTTGTGGTCGGGCATGTCGGCGAGCGGAGCACGGTCGAACGTGAAAATGAAATAATCTTTTTTCTTGAAGTCGACAGCGTCAAGGGCCGCGGCCGTGAAAGAGAGGCCCTGGCGCAGCACATCCTGCTTGATCACCGCTTCAAACGGCAGGTCGGAAAACTGCGTCTGCCAGAGTTGGTGGAGTGTGCTTGCTGTATATAGGTCTCGTACCGAAGTCATATACTCTCTTTGCCAATTCTGGGCTTGCGCTTGTCCGGTCGTCTCAAAAGCGGATTTATGTTTTCCCTGACATGGGAACCCTATGAAAAAATTTTCCGTTTTTGTACTCGCATATACCCTGTTTGTGATTCTCTTTGGCGCTTACGTGCGCATCTCTGGCTCGGGTGCCGGCTGCGGAGAACACTGGCCGAGCTGCGAGGGTGAAGTTGTGCCCGGCGACCTGATGAAAAACCATGCCAAGGCAATTGAATTCACGCACCGCACGACGAGCGGCCTGTCGGGAATTTTTGTCATCATTCTCGTGATCGGCGTGTTCCGCAGCAAAACCGCCTCGGCGAGCGCAAAGCGCATGGCCGTCGCTTCTTTTATACTCATTATCACCGAAGGTCTCTTGGGCGCATCGCTTGTGCTGTTCCGCTGGGTAGGCCTCGACGCCTCTGCCGGCCGCGGCATCATGATGCCGCTGCACCTCGGCAACACGTACCTTCTGCTCACCTCTTTGGCATTGACGGTGAAATCCCTCTCCGCCCCCGGTGAATCTTTGAAACTCAACCCGAATCGCGCCGTCAGAATCGGCGCCATCTTGCTGCTCGTCACCGGCATGTTCGGTGCGCTCGCGGCACTGGGTGACACACTGTTTCCGGGCACAAGGGGGATTGTCACCGAGGGACACACATACCTAAAGCTACGGAATATCCACCCATTCATCGCGGTCTTGACCGCCGGGCACATTCTCGCCGTCGCAACACGGCAGCGCGACAACTATACAGATAAATTATTCGGCCGCTACAATATTTGCGACGTGGTCGCGGCGCTTACGGGCCTCCAGGCAATCATCGGCGTCGCCAACATCGCGCTCAGCGCCCCGCCATTCATGCAGATTCTGCACCTGTTAGGTTCCGATGCGCTGTGGATCGCATTTGGCCTGTGGCTGTTCACACAGCCGCAGACAGGCAAAACGCCATCGCTCGCTGCCACATAAGGGCAGACATTCGCGTAAAAACAGTTGCCACCCGCACTGCGAGGGACCCGAATAGATCATGCAAGTGCCCTATGAACAGCCCTTCGGAGAGTTTCTCCGCTTCATACACCGCACGTACCCCACTGCGGCTTACCCTGAAGCCTATATACCCTTTATCGCGCACAAGGCCACCGCTGGGTACGCGATCGAAAAATATTTCCCCGAGCTAATACCCGAATTTATCAAACGCCACGGCGAGTTCGTCTATGCGATCTCAGAACCCGGTTGGAAAAACTCGCCACTCAATATAAAAAGCGAGCTGAAACAACTCGCCGACGGTTCGTATGAGCTCTACGCCAACAAGTCATTCATTCTCGACGCGGATTCAGGTGTATTCGCGGTGCGTTACGGAAAAGAATTCGCGCTCGTGATCGTCGACACCGATCATTATCGCTCTACCCGTGTGCCGCTCGAAATGCCCGAGGCAACCTACCGCGTCAGCGAAAACGCATTCATCACTCACTACCGCGCCGAATTCACCATACCGCTCAGCATCGTACCCTTCCGCGAAGTCAGCAAGCGCGACATTCTGCTGCTTTCGCGCACCATCGTTTTCCGCGAACAAGTGGCCTATGCAATACTTGCGGCTGCCGAAGCCGCAAAACACAACGATATGTCGGCAATCGCCTCGCGGGTAGAGCTATTGTGCCAGCGCGCGAAAGAAGAACCGGGACAAGACGACATTGCCGTTGCGCGCGAAATACTCTCGTCGGCGATTGTGCGCATTCTTGCCGAACCAAATGCGCATGGCTTCTGGAAGTGGTTGGGCCGGTTTGTGAAGCCAGGTTAGGGAGCTGGGCGGCCTAAGGGCGAATAGGTATTGGTCTCTGCCATGGCCATCAAAACGCTTGATTCAATAATTTCGTTATGAATTTGGGCCTCAGTATGAATCAGGTACCTATCAAATATTTCATGTTCGCATCTCTGTCTTTTGCAATTTTCATTTCAGCATGTTCAGGCGGCAGTGGCCAAAGTTCAGTCTTTCTACGAAAAGACAATTTCCTAAAAACAGACTTTTATGAATTGATGACGGTTCCCGCGGCAAAAGATGACGACGGAGACAATTTAATCGTAAAATTCTCACAAGAACTGAAAGACAATAAACTTCAAAAGGCGGAGATGAAACTCATCGTTTCTGTCAACCCGGGCGCGGCGGATTTAAGAAAACAAAATTATATGATTATTGATGGCCAGCAATTCAACCTAAACCTAGGCAAGATTGAAAGGCGAAGTTTCTCAGAAGTGTATAGCACTGAGCGCCTAAATGTCCTTGGGCGCAATTACACATCTTTTGGGAGAGGGGGACAAATGCATAATGCAATGGTCTTTGGTGGAACACGAACAGAAGTCCAAACGAGTTCGTACGATAACTGTGTTGGTTCAGTATTCATCGACGAGGCTTTCCTGCGCGCAATGAGCAAGGCCAGGACTGTCCGATTTCGTATCTACTTGGGGACCATTGCTTATGAATATAACTATGAATTTAACGATATTGCGGCTATTAAAAGATTTGCAAACCGTGAGGTTGATGAATCATTTGAGCAATGAGTCCGGTATTTCTTTACACAAAAGCCCTTTCCTCTAAAACGCTTCTGTGATAAAAGTCATCCACATTACACTCATATCATTAATTCTCATTTCTTTTGCCCAAGCTAAGGCCGAATGGAAAAACTATCCCTATTCTGAACACGAAGCAGAGGCGGTTTTTTACGCCGATTGTCCGTTACTGAAGCTTGAGGGCCATGATATTGAAACGATGAAAAGAACCGGAAAGCGCCACAAATTCTCCAAGACTGTCATCTCCGAGACCGGCGCGGAACCTTACCTTAAAAATTAATGCCGAACGCTCTGGTTAAATGTAACCATTCCGCGGGGCAGATTGTTTGCTCAACGCCGACACGAATGCTGCAGCGGCAAAGGGCAAATAAACCTGATCTGCGCTGACTGTCCATGGTATCACCGAAGCAGGCACCGATTGGCGCAGCTGTTCGCCTTCCGGAACCGCCTAGCAGTTCCACCTGTTTAGAGAATTAATGAAGTTTCTCAGGCACTCTTTGCTTTCACGCTGTAAGAGTCAAAAAATGCCATATCGTCGTCGTTGAGCTTTTCGCGGTTCAACGACATCTGGCTGTAATAGCCTGCGAGAATACCGAGGTGAATTTTCTCTTCGTCTTCGACCGTGCGCAATCCTGCTTCTTTTGCAAGGCTGTCGCTGTATTCATAGAGCGCACTGTCGAGAAACGCCTGAGATTTCTCCGAAAAGATCAGGCAGGCGGCTATAAAATCAAATATGACGGTTTCGCAGATTTTTTCGAATTCCGCTTCAGATTTCTCCCAGTGGTCTGAAGCTATCTCGGCGGCAAAGAAATCTCCCCAGGTCGTCACATCGGGTTCAACGCCGAAGCGGCCAACGATACCATCGAGCTCGGCTTTTTCCATGTAAGAACGCGTCGAAACCCGCTCGGCGACATTCGCGACGTCGACCAGGTTGCGCAGTTTGCGCGGCGTCAGTTTCTTCTGTAGAACGAAGCTTTCGAGCGCGCGACGTGTGGGTGCCTGCATATATAATTGTCGGAAGAAGCATTATTCGCATAAGCGAATAATGCTTCTTCCGACAGGGTTAAACGTAAATCTCGCCGCCCTTCGCCTTGAACTCTTCAGATTTTTCAGCCATACCCTGTGCGATCGCCTGAACGGCGTCCGTGCCTGCGCTCGCCCCTCCCTGGCCGCCGGCGATTTCCCTCACATCCTGCGTGATCTTCATCGAGCAGAAATGCGGGCCGCACATCGAGCAGAAATGCGCCTTTTTCATGCCTTCTTGCGGCAACGTCTGGTCGTGATACTTGCGCGCGGTTTCGGGATCGAGCGAGAGGTCAAACTGGTCGTCCCAGCGGAATTCGAAGCGCGCTTTAGAGAGTGCATCGTCGCGCTCGCGTGCACCCGGATGGTTTTTGGCTAAATCCGCCGCATGCGCGGCGATCTTATACGTGATGACGCCCGTCTTGACATCTTCTTTGTCAGGTAAGCCGAGGTGCTCTTTGGGAGTCACATAGCAGAGCATCGCAGTGCCAAACCAGCCAATCATCGCGGCACCGATCGCCGAGGTGATGTGGTCATAACCCGGAGCGATATCAGTCACGAGCGGCCCCAGCGTGTAGAACGGCGCTTCGTGGCAAATCTCAAGCTGCAGATCCATATTTTCTTTGATCATGTGCATCGGCACATGGCCCGGCCCCTCAATCATCGTCTGCACGTTATGCTGCCATGCGACTTGCGTGAGCTCGCCCAGCGTGCGCAGCTCGCCAAACTGCGCTTCGTCGTTCGCATCGGCAGTGGAACCGGGACGCAGGCCGTCGCCGAGCGAAAACGACACGTCATATTTTTTCATCACGTCGCAGATGTCGGCGAAGTGTGTGTAGAGAAAGTTTTCTTTGTGGTGCGCCAGGCACCACTTGGCCATAATCGATCCACCGCGCGACACAATGCCCGTCACGCGGTTGGCAGTGAGGGGGATGTACTTCAGCAAGACACCGGCGTGTATGGTGAAATAGTCTACACCCTGCTCTGCCTGCTCGATCAGCGTCTCGAGAAAAATATCGATATTGAGCTCTTCTGCTTTGCCCTTCACTTTTTCGAGCGCCTGGTAAATTGGCACCGTGCCGATCGGCACGGGTGAATTGCGAATGATGTGCTCGCGCGTCTGGTGGATGTTTTTTCCGGTCGAGAGATCCATCACTGTGTCGGCGCCCCACTTGGTCGCCCAGCGCAGCTTTTCGACCTCTTCGTCGATGGACGACGCAAGCGCTGAATTACCGATATTCGCGTTGATTTTGACGAGAAAGTTGCGGCCGATGATCATCGGCTCGAGTTCGGGGTGATTGATATTCGCCGGAATGATCGCGCGACCGCGCGCAACCTCGCTGCGCACGAATTCGGCATCCATTTTTTCGCGCATCGCGATAAACTGCATCTCTTCGGTAATAATGCCTTTTTTGGCATAATACATCTGTGTCGGCGTAACATCGCCCGCGGCGCGGCGGGCAGCGACCCACTTTTCGCGGCGCTTGGGAATGCCCTGCTCGGCAGCAAATCCCTGTGGGCCGGCGGTTTCATAGAGCTTTATTATGTCTCCATTGGTGAGTTTGACTTCCCGGCACGGGACATCCATAGACCTATCTTCCATGGCGGGAAATTATGCGCGCCGCATGGGGCGGCAACGAATAAACAAAAGACTTAATACCCCCCAGGGGGTATCAAGCCCAAAATTCGCTTCAGCAATTTAAGGTTTTGGCGAGAATAGACCATGAGCCGCAATCTGTTCATGCTGTTATTCGCGCTGGTCTATGCCGGTGATTCGGGAATCAACGCGCAGGCGCCCGAGATTCGACGCCAACCCGCGCTCGAACAGATCAACACCGCAGCGCAGGAATTCGCCCCCACTTTCACCGCCGACGGCAAAACCATGGTATTTTCCTCCACCCGCGGCGCCGGCGGCGGCTCTTATTCGCACCTGTATCTTTCACGGCTCGTCGACGGCAAATGGACGGCTCCCGAGCCATTGCACTCGGTCAACTCGCAGTTTAACGACGAAACACCTTTTCTCAGTGCGGATGGAAAAATTCTGCTCTTCGCTTCTGACCGTGACGGCAGCGTCGAACTCCCCCGCGACCTGCAGGGCCGCGTGCGCGTGAGCTTCGACATCTACCTCGCGCAATGGGATGGCAAAACCTGGTCTGCGCCGAAGCCGGTGCATGAAATCAACACCCCTTGGAATGAAAAATCGCCTTCGATCAGCCGCGACGGCCGTTACCTGTTCTTTTCGAGCTGGCCGTTTGGCGACATGAAGCGCTCACGCATTCGCATGCTCGACCTGAAATCTAATGGCAACGTGATCGAAGATCTGCCGCCACAAATCAATTCGGGAAACCAGGAAACAGCTTTTGTGCCGGGCGAAGACAACACGAAATACTATTTCTCTTCGCGCCGCCCCGGTGGCAAAGGCGGCTGGGATATTTACCAGACGCGCTGGGAAAACGGCGTGTGGAGCGAACCCGTGTCGGTGCCAGGCAACGTGAACACCGAAGGCAATGAAGCTTTTCTGACAGTGTCTTCGGGAAATTACTTTATCTCGAGTACATTCAACGCGGACAAGACCGACTATGACCTGAATATTGAACCGATTCGACCGGAACCAAAACCAGTTATCGCTGCAGCAACGGTACCTGCTCCCAAAGCGAAACCCGTCGAGCCGCCAAAAGCCGCGGCTCCCAAAAAGAAAAGCTGGCAGGTGCAGCTCATCGACGCCGACACACGCGAGAAGATCGGCGGTTTTGTAAAACTCGAAATTCTCGAAGCCGATTCAGAAAACGAATCGAGCTACACTCTCGAACAGAGCGGCGGCGCAGCGCATGCAATCGAACTCGACGCTCCCAAAAAAGTCGCCGAGAGCGAAGTCGTGAGACTCACTGGGAAATCGAGCGGCTATCTGCCCTCAACGGAAGACACCGACGTCGAAACCCTCGAAGGCAATACATACCTTTTACCGCTGAAGAAGATGGCAAAGAATGCGAGTCTAAACGTGCACTCGATCTATTTCGATTTCGACTCAGCGCGGATTAAAAAGTCTTCTGAGCCCACGCTCAAGATGATTCTCGATTTCCTCAAACAAAACCCGAAAGCCGAGTTTGAAATTATCGGCCACACAGACCTCAACGGCACTGTAGAATACAACCAGGATCTGTCTGAAAAACGCGCCGACAGTGTGCGCGCCTGGCTTTCGACGCATGGTATCGAAAAAGCCCGGCTTACGACTTCTGGCGCAGGAAAATCACGTCCTGTAGTGGCGAAGCGCGGCAAACCGTTCGACGAACAAAACCGCCGGACGGAATTTAAGCTGAAGACAGAACTTTAATCGCAACAGGAACGCGGCGCTAAACGCCGCGTTCCTGTTGCGAAATATAATAAGCGTGTTTGCGTGCGCGCATCACGTTGCCCAGTGGGCGGTGGTCTTCAAGCGCATTCCACGGATCAAATTTCATTTTCTCCACTTCGGCGCCAAGCGCCTGCCCTGCGGCGCTGTCGGCGTCTTGCACGGGAATGACAAGCCGGGCAACAGTCAACCAAGGTGATTCGCTCTCAGGCCATTCGACAGAACCGTCTTCGATCGGTGTCGTTTCGGCGTCAGTATAGAATTGCAGATCGACGGCGTATTCAACCGGCGTCGATTTGAGCACATTGCGCAAATCGGCGGCGATATCTGCTTTGTTGGGCTGAGCCAGTTCAGGCTTTAACGGGCGAATGCGCAGCTTCACTGCATAGTCGCCGTTTTTGATCGCGAGCGCGGTCGAAAGGTTTTCTGACAGGTAGCTCGAAAATTTCTTCCCGATCACCTTAGAGAGTTTCGAGATCGCGCCAAACGTGCCGAAAAAGCCATGCGTCTTCATCAAGTGGCTTAGCAGCGCGCCGCCGCCAGAACCCAATGCGACCAGCAGGTCGAGAAACTCTTCGGCGCGCGCCGCCGAGAATGTCATGTGGTTGATGAGCAGAAAATCCTGCTCGCTCTGTGCGTTGCCGGTCAATGCCGACTTGCCGTTCACATTCTTCACCTTGAGCGCAAAACCGCGGATGTCTGGTGCCTTGTCGCTTTTCACATCGAGGCCGCCATTCGACAGGCGAATCACCGCGGGATAAGTTTTTGCCGAAGCAAAGATACCCTGCGCTGCGTGTGCGGGCAATTTGCCCTCGACTACGAGTTCTGCGTTCAGGGCGAGCGTTTGCTTGCGGTGCAGCAGGCGGCCATTACCGTATTTCTTCGACTTCACTTTCTGCAGCGCGCGCAGCTTGTTCGCGTACGAAGCGAATTTTTCGTCTTCGCCGGGTGGTATAATCTCGTTGAACGATTTTGAAGGTTGTTTCATTTGTTTTCCTGTGTTATTGAGTTTTATGGAGTGCAGCGAACCATTTGCCTGAAAAGACAAAACGCCAGAATGTGAAAAAATTTTCGGTAAAAAAACGCGCCAGGAAATCGAAGGGAGACAAAAACGGTTCGGGCTTTTTATCCTCCCTGCCATGGCCAATGCCCTGCACGACGACGACCAGCAGCATGACGCCAAACGAGATTGCGGCATTGACCCAGGCCATGCGCACGAGAAAATAGGCAGTGCCGAGCGTGCAGGTGATAAAGATCGGAGCGGTAATGATATGCAGAATCAGGTTCAGTCTGTTCGCATGGTTTTCAGGATAGCCGGCATATTGCCAGCTGGGTAGGTTTGGCGTGATGAGCACGCTGCTCAATTCGGGCGGGCCCGAGAGCTGTCAAATCAATTGAAAATCTGGCCACGGGCGAAAGCCCGTGGCCAGATTTTCTTATTTCATTAGGTCTTCTGCGGTCAGGTGATCTGCCGAACGTTCGTGTTCGTATTTCAGAATACCCAGCTGGGCATACTTCGGACGAATACGGTCGCTCAGCAGGCCGATCGCCTTGAGGTTCGGAATCATGCGCGTGAAGAGTTGCTGGCGGAACTCGGTCATCATTTCTGATGTGTCGAGCAGGTGCAGCCAGTCTTTGCGGCTGATCGATTGGCCGTAAAACTCTTCGTGGATCTCGAGGAAGTGGAAACGGTTGCGCAGCATGATTGCCACTTCATATGCCCAGTCTTCGCGCTCGCGGCGCTTTGCCTCTGAAATTTCTTTCGTGAAATAGTCGCGCAGCGCCACCACACCATAGTGCACGTGGCGGGCTTCGTCAGAGATCACCTGTTTCAGCAACTGTTTGAGCAGTGGCTCTTCTGTGAACTTGTAGAGCGTGCCGAACGCGCCGAGGGCCAGGCCCTCGATCATGATCTGCATGCCCAAAAATTTGAGATCCCAATCTGAACCCGCGGTGATTGAGCGCAGAATCACAAACAGGTTATCGTTTACATGGTAGAGTTTTTCGAGTTTCTGCTGCAGGTAGCGCGCAAACACCTCGACATGGCGGCCTTCGTCGACGACCTGTGTCGAGCCATAGAGTTTTGCGTCGAACCACGGGCTTGCTTCGACAGTTTCACCCGCGATGTAGAGAGCGCCCTGCTCGCCGTGCAAAAACTGAGACAACAGAAAGCTAATCGCAGAATGCTGAATCTTCTGGCGCTCACGCAGGTCTTTCGGATAGAATTTTTCGCCGAAACCAGGCACGAGGCGTTCTGGAATGATCGCAATATTCGGGTTATAAGGATCTACTTTGGTATCCCACGCAAGATCTTCTGCATCCCACTGGCCTTTATAAGCACGGCGGTAGAGCGTTTTAAATTCGGGGTTGCCGAAGTTCGAATAAGTCCAGTCATAGTGGACTGCATGGCCTGACACAATTTTCAGGGTGTTGTTGTCTCCCTGGTGCAGTACATAGCCTGCAATCGCCGAGGGAAACAGTCCAGCCGCCACCTTGGGGTTACGCAGCACCATGTTGCCCAGTGTTGAGATATTGTCTGTAATTTCCATTTTTCCTCCCTTGGTGCCTGAGGCACCGGGGAAACCGCGGGCAGGATGCCCTACCTTGCGGTTTCCTTGGTATTTCTGGTTCTTACAAGGAACCCAAAATACCCTGCCTTACGGCTATGCCCGCCAGAAAACTATCAGGCGAACAATAGTTTTTCGTCGTTTTTTGGCCACCGCGTCAATCAATTTTTTAGTAGCGGTGCACAAAAACAGGCAAATTTTTGGCCCTTTTGTCATTTACAGGGAACATTTTTCGATTGCCCCTCGTCGTTGTCCGGGCGTACTGGTAGCCACAGCGCATAATGCGGTACGAGCAAGGCAGGTTGGATTAATCCATAATCCGTTACTGCGACCCTCAAAGGTCTACCGTCAGTATTATGTCGCATATGCCCCTACTTTGTCCCACCGAAGGTGTGACAAAGTAGGAAAAACAACCTATAGGAGACAACATGAAAAAAACAGTATTAGCGCTGGCTTTGATAGCATCAACCAGCGCATTTGCCGACGTTAAGGGTGGAAAAGTCGGTATGCATTTCCAGTATGGCTCGAACATCAGCAGCATTGGTGTATGGTGGCACATCATTGATTTGATTGCCATCAATCCTTATGTTGGCTATAATTCTTCGAGTGATAAATATACTAACATCACCAATGCAACATATGGTTGCAGCACCACAAACCAGTGCACAAGAACAAACTCAGTCAGCACGCTTGCTTTCGGAATTGACGTTCCGATCTATCTGGCAAAGCTGAATGCGGTTAATCTATTCGTAGCACCGGGCTTCTCTTATTCATCAAAAACAACTTCTGATAAGTATGAACCAGCTACAGGTGCATCAACTGAAACCAAGGGCACAACTCCCACGATCAGCTTTGGCCTGGCGCTCGGTTTGCAGATTCCGGTGCTTGAACAGCTCCACGTTTTCGGGAAAGCCGGGATCGATTACTCGATCACCTCATACGAAAATTCAGGCGTAGCTTCGTTCAGCGGTAACTCTGACAAATCGACATCGTTGACCACAACGCGCTATTCAGTTGGTGCGCTTTTCTACTTTAACTAAATCGCAAACCAAAAACCTGGCGCTTCGCGTCAGGTTTTTGGTACTAACCGCACTACATCTCCCGCTTTAATGTGCCGTGTCGCATCTGCAATGGTACCGCGGGCTTCGATGATGTCGAAATCCCTCTTCTCTGCTTTAAAAGTAATCACCCGGCCGAGTTTATCGAGCACAGAAAACTGTGACTGTTTTGCAATACCGTCGCGTCTGCCGGCATTAATCAAAATACGCTCGTCGTCGAGCACGCGCAGCACGTTAGCCGAAATTTGCGTGTTGTTGTAGGCAAATTCGGCCAGGCGCACCGCAGTTTTATTCAGATAGTCTTTTCCGAGGGCCTTAAAGCGAATCTGCGCGACGCGAATGCCCGATTCGGCATCCACAAGTTCTGCGTTCACTTCGACGCCGTGCGCGAGTTCGCTGAAATCCCCCACCATCACCATGCCGAGACTTCTGCGCAGAAACGGGAACTGGTTCTCTTCGGCCCTCAGTGCGTCGCTGTAAGTCTGCCTCAGTTTTCTCAGATTCGCGGGTGAATACTTCTGCGCTTCAGCCAGCGCCGCCATCTCGCGCGAAATTGAACGCATACGCCCGAAATCCTGCAGTGTCACGCGCGCCCTGTCGGCAATCGCAATGCCACCCTGCGGGTGGTCGATCAGCGGATCTTTCGGCTTGAATGGATAGATATGGAGTGGTACGGGGTTTTTCATGCGCTCGGGGGTGCGCACACCTTCTTTGAGATACCACAGGTCGCGGCGCTCTACTTCGAGTTGCTCAACCATTTCACGGTAGCTCTTGTCGCCGGTGCGGTCGCGCAGAAAAATGAGCTCGTCGGCGAGCCGTTCATAGTCTTTGCGCGTGCGAAAGTGCCTGAGCAGGTCGCGGTGCGCTTCAATGTACGCGGGAAAAAGATATTCTGCCCAGCGCAACTCGCTGAGTGCAAACTCATCGGCATTGCGTTCTGCTTCGCGGCGTGCCAGGTTGCGGTGGTAACGCGCGGCCTTGCCCGCAGCTGCATTCTCGCGCTTCACATTTTGAACGATGGTTAAGAGTTCGCTCTGGTGCCGCGTCAGGTCGTCATCTTCGTTGCGTCTCAGGTAATTGCTGAGCGCTTTGGCTGATTCGGGCGATGCCGGGTCGCACATCGCATAGAACACCACCACACTGCGTGCTTCGGCCTGCGATTCGCTCAGCTTCTTCCAGTGCTCCATCGCATCGTTGCAGTGGCCCGTCACCGACAAGAGCTGTGCCAGCATCAGGCGCACGCTCATGCTTTCCTGGTTGTTCGAATACGCGTGCTTCAGTGCATCAAGCGCCCTGACCGCCGCGTCGTTCGATGCGTCAAAATCGGTGTAGCGCGTGGATTCAAAGAATGCGCTGAGACGTGCGCGCGCAATCGCGACGGCGACATCACTGTTGTCGGGCAACAATGCCTGAATCTTTCGGAATTGCGCCTCTGCACGTTCAAATTGTTTCAGCTTGAGGTAAAGCCCTGCAAGGCGCAGATGCGTCTCTGTATGACCGGGGAAATCGCGCAAAATGCCGTCAATCTTGCGCCGGGCAATACCGTACTGCGCGTTGTCGATCAGTACCTGTACACGCAACGATTGTGCATCCGGGTTATTGCGGCGAATTTTCTCTGCACCCGTCAGGCATTCTTCCATGCCAAGGGGATTCTTCAGCTGGTATTCAACCCTTGCGCACAGAATAAACGCCGCTTCATTCTGCGCGTCGAGCTTGAGCGCGCGCTTTACCAGCTCCTGCGCCAACTTGAGCTGGCTGCTCTCGGCGGTAATACGGCCCAGCAAAAGCAAGGCCGGCACGTGGTTACCGTCTTTGCGCAGCGCTTCGCGCGCCATATCCGAAGCCTTGAGAGTGTCGCCCGCCTTCGCGAGATTCGCGGCCTGGTCAAAATAATATTGCGCCGGATATTCTGCGGCGGAAAGTATCATGACGCCAGCAGCGAGCAGAAACGCCAAAGAACGCAGGTGTGGTATCCCCATATGCAGAATTTGCATTACTCCGGTTTTCATGGAATAAAATACCCGTTGAGATCTAAGCCGCGGCGATTTCTGAAATGCGCCATCACACGCAGATCGATATACTGCCCCCGCATTTCTTTTTTCGCCAGGCTCTGGTAACTGAGAACATACCGCACTTCTTTGGTTTGGCGCAGCTTCTCTTCGATACGCGGATCGATATCGAGCGCGCGGTAATACATACCACCGGTTTTTTTCGCAAGTTCCTGCAGGGATTCTTTTGCTCCGGAAACGGCCATTGCCTGCGGGTGTTCGAAGCTGATCACATGCACCGCGATATGGTTCGCCCGCGCATATTCGATCAGGCGTTCTTTGCTATACGGTGCAAATGCATCGTCGTCCGATTCTCCGTCAGTGATATAGAGCAGCGCTTTTTTGCCTTCGCGCGTAATCAGTTCGGTAATCCCATCGTAAATTGCAGGGCTGATCGTCGGCAACACCGACGGCGAAAGTACGTCATCGCCCAAGGCTAGTTTGACCGACTGAAGTAATTTGAGCCTTGAATTGATAAAATCCGATTCGACGCGCACGTCGCTGCCATGGCTCAGAATTTTCACTCGGTCTTTTTCGCGCAGCCGTGTCAGTATATGATCGAGCAGCCAAGGCATCTGCGTTTCATATTCTTTCATGCGCGCTGAACGTGAAATCAGGACAGAAAGCTGCAGCACTTCATCGAACTGTTTCAGGTATTCGGCGCCGAGATTGCCAACAGAAGCGTCGTTTTCAAAAATTTTGAAATCCTCTGCCTTAAGATCAGTCAGGTAGTTCATGAGACCCGTTTAGCGCTGCGCGCTTACCGGTTCGAACGCGACCGTAACATAAACGCCAAGCATCGGAAATTTGGCGGCGCTGATTTTTTCCACCCTGAGGTAGAGCTGGCCAAATTTTTCGCCGACGGGCGCAAACTGCACAACCTCGCTCGAACCATAATCGGCCACATATAGATTACGAAACGGATCGAATGCAGCGGCATAGGGGCGCGCGAAGGTCATAAAACGGCCATTGGGATTATTATACCCGGTCGTACGCCGCGTGACTTTGCCGTTTTTATCCATAAACACAATACCTGCAGATTCGTCGGCGATCAGAAAGGATTGTAGTTCATCGTCCCATGTAATATGCCGCGGTTTCTTCATTTCAGGCGGCGAAAATTCATGCACGAGACTACCATACCGATCGAGCTGGCTGATTCTTGCCGCACCTGTTTCGGTCAGCCAGATTTCATCGTTATCGCACCAGATGCCAAAAGGGGTCTGCATCGCATCGCCTTCAGCAGTGCGCACAATATTTGCAATAAACTGGCCGTTGTCGGCGATGCGTTGCAGGCGGTTATTGCCCGAATCGGCCACGATGAATTCGCCCTGCCGGTGGCAAATACCGGCAGGCGATCTGAACTGTAAATCGCCGCTACCGGTGCGGCCCAGCGCGTCGGGGTTAAAAAAGTACGATAAATAACGTTTGGAATTTTTATTCAACCGGTGGATTTTGTCCTCTTTAAAATCAGATATCCATATTTCTTCGTCGTTTTGCGCGAACGCCATCGGATAATTCAGCCTGCCCGAAACCCGGTGCCGGTTCTCAATCGGATCGCCCTGCGCCGAATAGGAAACCATATTGCCAATTTCAAAATTCCCGAGAGACAAAACCGCCAGCTGGTCTGAGTGCAGCGAGCCGACAAAGGTTGGCCGGTTATAGCGGTAGCCCTGCACGCGCGGAATCACGCGCAGAAACTCCTGTCCGCGGTCGGTTGCGGCTTCAGCCGCCATGCTCAGTGACTCGATATGCGCGCGCAGGGTGAGGTCATGCGGCATCGCCCGCATCAGAGTTTCATATTCTGCGACAGCCTCGGCTTTTTGCCCCGAAAAGTAATAAGCCTGTGCGAGAAAGCGGCGTGCCCAGTTAAACTCCGGGTTAATATTCAGCGCCTGTGAGAATTTTTCTATTGCTGCATCGAACTTGCGATCTTCATACAAGAGCCATGCTTTCTGGAATTCTTCCTCAGCGAGGTTTTGCCTGATACCGAGCCTCGGGGCAAACACGGCATAGCCAACACCCGCAAATAGAACGAGAGCTGCTGCGATAATCCACGAGCGGTAGCGGAGCATGAAGAATGTGACATAATATGGCAGTGAAAGGCGAGCGTCAAGTGCAATTGCCCCGGCAGGCCCCGGCCCTGTCAGGGTAAAATCACAGGAATTTGCGGCGTTTCAGTTTGGGCTTTTTCTCTTCGCGCCGCAGTTTTTGAGGCTTGAGCACATCGAGTACATTCTCTGCCTGCTGCTCTTCAATGCCAATGATCTTCTGCCCGGCCAAAAGGCCCGGCGGACGCTTTTTGAAAGCCAGCACAGACCAGCGTGCAACCACAGCCGATCCAATAAAAGTCAACAATACCCTGCCCAGAATCTCCCAGGTCAATGTGTCTTCATAACTGATGAGTGGCAAGGCAAAGAGCTTCAGAGCCAGAACGGCGTAGAGGGCAAAAAGAAAGACGTAGAGAACTACGTCTTTCATTCAGGAAACCCGGGGGCCTTGGCCCCCTTTCTTCCCTGTCGGTTCGCCATTAAACCGGTCAGAAACCAGGAATGCTGGGCAGATTCTTTTTCAGCTCGTCTGCCGCCTTGTTCTTTACTTCGTCGACAGCTTTGTTTTTCAGCTTATCAACTTCAGCACCCACAAGGTCTTTAACATTCGGAACGGCCTTTTTCAGTTCATTCTGGATCAGGTTCTGCAGCGACGGGAACTCAGGTTTGGTCACTTTCACGCTCGGTGAAGACACGGAGCCCGATGAATCAATGCCAAATGTGATCAATCCGTCTTTGTAGGCAGGTGCGAGCACTGACGTGCGGATTTTCTCCGGTGTCAGAGCGGCTTTTGCCTGATCGCGTATTGCACCGGCTGGAATTTTTTCTACAGCGGGATCAACGGCAGCAGCGATGTTCTTATCGAGATCCTGTTCGATCTTCTTGGTGTGCTGCGCCGCAACCGAGAGGTCGCCGCGGAAATGGTGCGCCATGGACTTGATGTTAATGAAATCCTGCGCTGTCAGACCAAACTTGAAGTCAGCTGTGACCAACGTCGGTGGTTCGACAATCGTCACCAGGCCGCCACCATAGGTGATTGCCATGTAAGCGTCGTTTTGCAGTGTCTGTGTTTCTCCCAGGAAGTTCAGCTTGATACCGATTTTGTTCAGCATTTCTGTTGAACCCTTGAGCTTTTCAAACATCGCAAGGCCGGTTACATAACTGCCTTTGAGCAGGCCCATGCGCAGGCCGATACCCTGATTGATGCCACCGGTTTTCGGGTCGATCGGCTTGATGGCGCCGCTCATATCATAGCTGATTTTGAACGACTTCACTCCGCCGCCCTTCGATTCTTGCAGGGTAAGAGTGAAATTTGTCGTTAAGCCGACAAAATTCTTGTGCTCCAGATCTTTTGGATCGATCAGGATGTCGCGCAGGTATGCGTTCACACCGCTCGCAACGACTGTCTGGCCAAGAGATTCAATGTTGATCGTGAAAAGACCACCTTCGATACCAATTTTGCCCATTTTGATTTCTGTCGGCAATTCGCGGAAGTCAAAAGGTTTCTTTTCTTCTTCGGGTTCGGCTTTTTTAGCAGCTGCCTTTTTCTTGGCTTCTTCTGCCTGCTCAGCTGCTTCTTTTTCGAGTTCTTCTTTAGTTTTTGGCTTTTTCAAAAGCGCAGTCAGGTTATTGCCGCCGGCCTTTGCGAGAAAGATGTGTGCCTTCGGTTCTGTGAACAGGAGCGATTTGAGCTCGAACTTCTTACCGAATGAGGTGATGAGGGCTCCAAGAGCCACCTGAAAGTTGAATTTTTTAAAGCCGATAACTTCGCTGCCCTCTTTCATAGGCGTACGCTGATCCATCGGCTTGCCGACTTCAGCATCGCGCTGCCCAATTTTGAATCCGTCGACGGTAATGCCCGAGAAGGCAGCCCAGATCGGCACGGAAATGTCTTTTATCTCAACGCGTCCGTTGATGTTCTGTTCGATTTTTGTCGCCACAAAATCTTTTGTGACAACCACTTTTATCGCGATGAATCCGCCGACCATAATGACGACCAGCAGAATACCCACGCCGATAAGTATGCGTTTTAGCAGTTTCAGCACTTTTTTCATAGGGTGCGAGACTAATATGACCGAGCCTCCGGTCAATCTTTTTCTTCAGACAAAGCATCTTGCCGGAAAACTTCGGCTAGTTGCAGGCCTGCCTGATTTGAATAATCGACGAACAATTTTTCGTTACCGCGGTACTGGCGCTGCTCGACCAGCGTCATTTCATCGTGCGTGCGGAAACGGTGAATCATCTGCTCTGTCTTTTTTTCGCTGAAACCCAGCTCGCGCAGCATGACGTGCGCGGTTTCGAGGCTCGAGGCAAAAGTTTCGCGTCTCAGATCAAAGACACCGAGGTCCATGAGTTCATGCGCGTGCGAGCGGTTGCGCGCGCGGGCCAGTATTTTAAGGTGCGGAAAATGCTCGCGCACGATCTGTGCGATACGCAGAGACGACTCTTTATCGTCGACGGCCACCACAAAGATCTTTGCGTGCTCGGCACCCGCTGCCTGCAGCAGGTCGAGACGGCTGGCATCGCCATAATAGACCTTGCTGCCGAATTTGCGCACGGTCTGCACCTGCTCTGAGTCGATCTCGAGCGCCGTGAAGCCGATTTCATTGAGGCGCAACATGCGGCCGATAATCTGGCCATAACGCCCAAAACCCGCAAGAATGACCGGGTTGTGTTCATTGGGTATTTCGTCGAATTTCCAGTCAGACGCATTAAAGCGCGCACGCAGCAAACGGCTGTTGAGCATAAACACGAACGGCGTGGCCAAGAGACTCAGCGCCACAATGACGTTGGCGATCGCCGCGACCTCGGCCGTCAGTAGATTTTTATCCGCAGCGAGCTTAAAGAGTACGAAGGCAAATTCGCCGCCCTGGCAGATCAGAAAGGCAATATTGCGCGATGTCTCTGCATCATAACGAAACAGCGAGCCTGCAAAATATATCGCAACAATTTTGAGGGCCATCAGCGTCAGTACGGCAAGGGGGATAAATAACGGATAGCGCAGCAGCATGCCGAAATCCATACTCATGCCGACTGCGATGAAGAATAACCCGAGTAGCAGGCCTTTAAACGGCTCAATCGACGCCTCGAGTTCATGCCGGTATTCGGACTCAGAAAGAATCACGCCCGCGACAAAGGTACCCAACGCCATCGAAAATCCCGCTGCTTCCATGAGCGATGCCACGGAGAACACCAGCATCAGCGCCGCCGCTGTGAATAGTTCGCGGCTTTTGGCCTTCACCACCACGCGAAAGAATGGCCGCACCAGGTAGCGAGCGCCGACAAGCACTGCGATGAGCGCAACCATACCGGGCACAATCGACATGAAGCCTTTGCTTTGGCCATTCTGCGCGAGAAGCGGAAGTACGATCATCACCGGCACCACCGCAATATCCTGGAACAGCAGCACAGCAAACGAAGCGCGGCCATATTGCGTATTGAGCTCATGCTTCTCGGTCAGAATCTGCATCGCAAACGCGGTGGACGACAGGGCAAAACCGAATGCCAGAATACCCACCTGCATTGCCCCGACACCGCGCAGAAACAGCGGCAGTGACAACACGATCATGCAAAAGATAATCTGCATCAGGCCGAAGCCAAAAATATCGCGGCGCATATTCCAAAGCCGGCCTGGCCTGAGCTCGAGGCCGATGATAAAGAGCAGCAGCACCACACCAAATTCCGAGAACGCAAGAATATCCGACACATTCCAGATGAGCTTTAAGCCCCATGGTCCGATCGCAGCACCCGCGATCAGATAGCCTAAAATATTGCCGAGACCCAGGCGCGTCGCGAGCGGTACGGCAATGACCGCGGCCCCCATGAAGATCAGCATGTTAAGCATAATGGTGTGGGAGTTCATGGCTTTCAAAATAATCATTTTGAAAGCCACAGGCTATTTGCCGTAACTTTCGGCTTAAGCTGCGCGCAAAAGCCGAACGCTCAAAATAAACGATTGGCTTTTTAGCGATGCGCTCGCGCAGCTGAACGGATAAAACTTGCGACCAGGTTCATCGATTGGACAAAAATGCGCGTGCCGCAAGAGACACTGCGATCGGGAGTCTTTTCCCGTTTCGCATCGGGAAATAAATAAAACTCAAACCGGCCATCAATCAATAGTGGCGAACCGTCGACGTGCTGCCTGATCTCAAAGACACTGCGGTAAGGCTTGTAAATACTACGCGTCTGCGCCAGCAAAGGCGTACAAAAACAGGCGATCACCACGAACGTGAGGCCTGCGCGCATAGCTACATCCGTCGCCGCAGGGCGTCCCTGTAAAGATTTTATTGCAATGCGCGCCGTCGCCTCAGCCAGATAGTCGATCCGGTTACCAGTAAAAATAGTAACGCAGCACCCGGGATCAGCGTCAGTTCCTTCTTTGTGCCCAGAAACTGCAGTTGGTGCAGCTTCATCACCCACAAATGGAATGCCCGCGCATCGTCGCTCTCTTCGACAATCGTCGCCGAATTGCGGTCGATGTAGATTTCGGGGTTGCCGGGTGCGGCGAACGCCACCCGGTATACCGACGGCACCACCTTCCCGCTGCGATGGCGGTAATTCTCCAATGCCACGGCTTCTTGGCGATGAGGTTTTCCAGCGACATACTCGGCGGCCACGGCCACCGCCATTTTTTCATCGAGCGGATTCAGACGCTTACCCGAAACCGCGTCGACAAGCTGAGACTCTGCCACTTTGCCTGCCTTGCGCACCACTTCATAGACCAGCTGCCCGCCCTCAACCCTAAGCGATACCGACTCGGCAACTCTAGCCTTACCTCCGACTTCGCTCAGCCGAATGGCCTCTTGCGGGGAGATTTTCGCCGCCGTCAGTGCAGGCCCGGGTCTAACACTTTTCTTCTTTAGGTAGCCGTCTTTGAAATAGAGGTACGGCGCGTATGCCCACAGTATACCAGTTACCGCAGTTAGCAGCAGAAAGCCGGCAGAAACAATGGCGACTCGGCGATGCCACAGGTTGATCTTCATGGTTTCACAAATGTATATGTCGCGCGGTGGCGCACTGACTCGTAATCCTTACCTTCGAACGTGCCGGGTGTCTTGTCCGTGTGAATGACTTCTAGCACATACTGCCCCGCCCACGGCGTATCGAGCTTGACTTGCCCCGCAGCGTCGGTCTTGTATTCTTTTGCCCAGGTATTGGGAGCATAGATCATCAGTTTTTCGCCCTTGAGCGCTGCGCCATGAAAATAGACCTGAAAAACATTCGCGTTGCCGGCCACCGGTACGATATCGAGTGCATGCACTACTTTGACGGCGGCCTGCGTCAGCCGTGCACCATGCCGTGCATAGTACATCGGCTTGACCATTCCCCAGTTATACTTCTTCATGTCGGTCACAGGCACAGCGAGGCTTGCGGCCAAAACGAACTCTGCCTTACCTATCTCCGCGGCAAAAAACTCCGTCGTCTTTGTGTTTTTCACGTCTTTGCTTTGGCCACTCTTATCGGCCGCGAATATGCGCAGCCCCTTAATCTTGTCCAGCTTACCGGGGGATTTTTCGCGCTCCCCATCCTGGATCTCGCCGTAATAGACGCGCGCGGCCCTGCCGTCGCGCTCGATCCAGATATTGTGTGCTGAGAGAATATTTGGCAGCAACAAAGTTGCTGCCAAGAGTGTGATGGGGTTCTTCATTCTTAAATCCTCGCCTTGGCTGAAATCGTGAAATTGAACGGCTCACTCGGCAGGGCCCCGTTAAACGACGGAGTCGCATAATAGATCTCATTCGTGATGTTGCGGAAATTGACCTGGATCAGCCAATTTTGCCGCTTATAGAACAGTACCGCATCGGCCACGATATATCCGGGCACGCGGAACAGATTCAGCGCATCGACGTACACTCCCGATTTAAACGTCGGCCCGCCGCCGAAACCCAACCCTTTGAGAAAACCCGATTGCAGCTCATACGTCGCCCAGAATGAACCGGAGTAATCTGGAATATACTGCGGTGCTTTGCCGTCGAGACTGTTGAGCACTCCGCTGACAATCGCCGATTCGGCGCCGCTGATGCGCGAGTACATATACGTACTGTTGAAAATCAACCACAGACCCGCAATCGGACTACCCGACACATCGAGCTCAACGCCGTCTGAAATGCGCTTCCCGGCCAGAAGATTCGCAATGCCCGTTGAATCTGTCACCGCATAGTTTGCGCGGATTGTATGGAAGTACGCGAGATTGGTCTGCAAGCGGTCTTTAAACCAACTGGTTTTGTTTCCGGCTTCAATCTGTGTCGACGTCTCTGGATTGACAAAGAGCGCCGTCGCCTCGCTGTTCAGCTGGATATAGCGGCCTTCGGAATAGCCCGTGTAGAAAGAGACCGGCTGCCATGGCTGGTAGACTGCCCCAACCTGCCAGCTGATGAGATCGCGAGCCATCGCAATCGTGCGCTGGTTCCCTGCCTGGTTACCGACATCACTCGCCTCAACATGGTCCCAGCGAACGCCGGCGCGCGCCTTGATCTGTTTGGTGATCGTGACCTGCTCCTGCGCGTATGCACTGTAGGTGTACGCTTCGAGCAATCTGTCATACCAGCTGGTATTCCCGGCGGGATTTTTCGTGAAGGTTGTGTAATCGGTTTCCGGAAAAACCGGGTTCAGCAGACTCGCATTGGCAAAACCCGTGTAAGTGTCGCGTTTCGTCTGCAGCCGCGCATATTCAAACTCGATGCCGGCAAGCAGGGTATGGGCAACTTCACCGGTCAAAAACTTAAACACCGCCTCGTTTTGCTGCAGCACTGAACTGGTCTTGTCGCTTTGCACCCTTAAATCACGACCCGTAATAATATTGGCGCTGTTCACATTGCCGACCGCGTTGCGCACAAAATCAATTTTGCGGTCGTCATAGATCAGAGCCGAACGCAGTTTGAACGCCGACGAAAATTTGCCTTCGTAGAGCGCCATCGTGCGGTTCACCATCTGCTCGGCCTTGTTGAGCGGCGAATAGTATGTCGTCGATGGATTGACCGGGGCAAGACCCCGGCCGGCATCAAAAAGAATTCCGAAGTTATCGGGCGTCGTCTTGTTACGGCGAAAATCATAGTCGAGAGTCAGCGCATGTTTCTCGTTGAAGTTCCACGTCACCGTGGGTAACACTTCGATGATCTCGCGCGACAGGCCGCGGTAACCATCGGTCTTATAATACGCCGTGTTAAAACGCGTGAGCAGTTTATCCTTAACCAACGGTCCACCGACGTCCGCAGCAATGCGGTAGGTATTCCAGAAGCCGGTCATCACTTCACCAGAGGCGGCAAATTTATCGAGGGGCTTCTTCGTCGTGACGTTGATCACTCCACCCGGTTCATTGCGCCCATAAAGCGCAGACCCCGGCCCCTTGAGAACTTCGATGCTCTCGACGTCGGTCATGGTGCGCATATAGCCGTTGAACGCGGCGCCATCGGAAAAGCCGTCGCGCAAAAAACGCATATTGAGCCCACGTATGGTGTAGCTATCGGCAAAACCATAGCCACCGGCCAGCTGCGGATTGACCCCGCTGACGTTGCGCACCATCGAATTCATATCGACCGCCATCTGGTCTTCGATAACTTCCTTCGGGACGGAAATGATCGAAGCTGGTGTATCATGCACCGGCACGTCGGTCTTTGACCCCGTGACGCGCGAATTGCCCTGTACGACAACTTCGTCGAGCTGTGCTTCATTTTTCGGCGCAACTTCAGGTACTGCTCCCGAGGTCGGATTGATGGCCGGAGCCACCGGCTGTTTTCCTTTTTGCGGCGCCGTCACCGGTTGCGCGAAGACTGCGGCGGCCGAAACGGCAGCCACACTACAAACTAAATTGATTCTCATTCTCATTTACTCCTTATGCTTTTCCCCTCCAACTGGCCCATGAATTAATTCATGGGCTAGTTGGAGCTTATCTCAACTCAAATCTAATTGGTACCCTCACCTTACAGGCCACCGCATTGCCTTCTTTATCATATGCAGGCGAAAAGACGGCGTCCTTCACTTTTGCGAGTGCCACTTCATTCAGCACATCGTAGCTGCCCTCGAGCAATTGCGCTTCGCGCACCCTGCCCTCATTGTCGATGATGATGCTCAGCACGACGCGGCCATCTTTGCCCTGCTGCGCAGCCAAAAGCGGATAGTCGCCGGCGGTGATAAAATTGCCGACCCAACGCGGTTTGCGGTGCGCGTCGCTCGCCTGCACAAAATCTCCGAACCCTGCATTGCTCTCGGGGCACTTGCCGGCGCACGCATTCGCCTCGCGCGGAATCTCTTTCTGCGCTTCAGCGGGTTTCACTACTTTGTGGTTCTTTTGCACGAGAAACCATTCATCGTCGATCTGCTCGGAGGCGCGGCTGTTGACTGCACGCGGCACGAGCGGAGCATTCGCGAGTTCAACCTCATGCAGATGCGCATTGTGCCCCAGCGTAACCCAGAGATAGAATGAGCCGCCGGCTGAGGCATGCAGCGCTACTGAGGCGAGAATGGAAGCTGAGGTGAATTTGCTGAGTGTTTTCGTAATTCCTGCCATATGCTATTTCTCCGATGACAGCGCGACGCGTGTTACGCCTGCCTGTTTGATGAGGTCGAGAATTTTCACGACATCTTTATAAATGAGTGCTTCGTCGGCTGCGACAACCACGCGCACGCCAGGATTGAGCTTTGCTTCGCGCAGCATGTTTGCCCTGAGGCCATTGGCATCGACTGTCTGCCCCATCAGCGAAAGTTCACCGTTCTTCGCGACATTTAGCGTCAACGCGGGTGTCGGATTCACCTCTGCGGCCGCAGCTTTCGGCAAATTGACTTTGACTCCCGTGTCAGTGACGAAGTGCGCGGTCACCATAAAGATAATGAGCAGCACGAGCGTGATGTCGACGAGCGGCGTGACATTGATGCCGGTGACGACGCCGTCTTCTTCGGTATCAGTGTGCATGCTCTGCCCCAGGGGTAGTACCGGCAGAACTTGAGAAATCCGCCTGATTGTCGGCGCGCAGGTACACCTGCATCAGGTGTATCAGGCTCTGCGTATTGGCCGTCGCGCGCTTGAGCCGCGTCTGAAAATAGTTGTTCGCGATCACGGCGGGTATCGCCAAAAGAATACCGAACGCAGTCGCAATGAGCGCTGCGGAGATGCCCGTCATGACCACAGACACACCCGCGCTGCCGGCAGTGCCGAGATCGTGGAATGCCTTGATAACGCCGAGCACGGTGCCCAGAAGACCGATGAAAGGGGCATTGTTACCCATGGTTGAGAGCACGATCAGGTTCTTCTCGAATGTGCCGCGTTCGATGACGAGCGCCGACTTCATCGCCTCTTCGACCGATTGCGCGCCTTTCGGGAAATTTTTGAGCCCCTCGGCGGCGATGCGGTTTTCCATAGCAGCAAATTCATCGCAAAACGAGAGTGCATTGCTGGTTTTCCGCTGCTCGAGCCTGTCTTTCAGACCGGCATAAAAGGCCGCAAAATCGATACGATTATGCCGAAATAGCCGCCAGCGGTCGAGCATAACTGCAACAGATAAGATGCTCGCCGCGAGCAAAATCCAGAGTATCCAGACATCGCCCAGAAGTGCGGCTTTTTTGAAGATTTCATTCATTTGAGGACCCTGAGGACACATTCTGAAATCCATTTATACTGAGAATCATTATCAATATCATTTAAAAACAGTGCCGATTCGGGATTCAAAAAACGCAGCAGTTTTGCATAGTCCGCCTTTGGCTCTTTTCGCAGGGGTTGCTATTCAGCTTTCCGCAGGGCGTCGAATTCAGCCTGCATCAGGGTCTGCGTCTTACTGACGAGAGTCTGCGCGTCTTTATGGGTAAGCCCCGCTGTCGAAATGGCAGGCAGTACTTTAACCCGCACGGTGCCCTTCTGCATTTTGCGCGCCTGTTTGTCATAAACATGCAAAAAAGATTCGATCACGACCGGAACCACCGGCACCTGTGCGTCGATTGCCATCAGAAAGCCGCCCTTCTTAAAAGGAAGAAATCCTACTTCTTTGCTGCGTGTACCTTCGGGAAAGATAGCTATAGAAACTTTTCGCTTCTGCATCGCGTGGATGCCCGCGTCGAGCTGGCCTTTCGCCTTACGCCCGTCGGCACGGTTGATCAGCACATTGCCCGCAAGCCAGAAAGCCCAGCCGATAAACGGAATATACGCGACCTCTTTCTTGCCGATGATCACCACGCGCGGTATGCGCAGAATGCCAAGCGGAATTCCGTCGAGCGAACTCTGGTGGTTCATGACATAGACGGCCGGCCCGGGTTGAATATTCTCGCGGCCGCTGATCGCGATACCTATGCCACTCAGCCGCTGCGCAAGCAGTGCGTAGATACGCATCAAAAAACTGGTATTATCGCCGTGCCGAAAGCGCAGCAGCAAAAATGGCAGCGCCAGAATGGTCATCAGCATCAGCCATGCATTGGTCAGGTAGAGCCGCCACATAGGTTATTCTTTACAACACCGGTGGATGTTGTAAACCCTAATAAGAACATGTCACACGATCACCAGATTCTCGACGTGCGCAAGAACGGCGCGTTTATTTTTACAGATATCTTACTGGTGGATTTTCGCCAGCAAAAACTCGGCGACCTGCTCAAAGAGGTCATCGTGCAGCGCAATCACCTGACGCGCATGGTGAAACACTATGTGTCGGACGACACCCGTATTGTCGGGCAGGAAAAAGCCAACGTCGTCAATGTTCTACAGATTCTCGTACGCAGCCTTGCCGCGTTGTTCATGAAACTGCATGAACAGGCACACGCAGAAGAGTTCGTACACAAACTGACGGTCAGCGAAGGTAAAGAAGGCTTTATCGTTCAGGGTAAAATGGATCCGGCCGAAGTCAACATCCATTTTTCGATAGAAAAATGGGCAAATGAGTTTCTGGACGGAGCAGTACAGCAGCTGGTGAAAGACTTTCAGGCGGCGATCAAAGACCATGAAATTTCACTCGCCGAAAAGGTGCAGCTGGTGCGCGACATTGACGGCCTGCTTCTGCAATGCCTGCAGGCATTCTACCTGATGCGCACTGGCGCCGTCTTTTCTTAAGGTTTGTATGAATCCGGGGCTTTGCCCCGGATTCATACAAACATATAAATACAAAGGAAGTGGCAGATGCTGCCACCCAATACGAACAGATGCCAGATCATGTGGTGAAAGGGCAGGCGCGGCATTGCGTAAAAGATCGTGCCCGCAGTGTATGAAATACCGCCGGCAAACAGCATCCACAGACCTGGCCCTGACAGCGATACGTAGACCGGCTTCACAATGAACACCACCAGCCAGCCCATGAGGATGTATGCCGTGAGAGACACTGCCTCGTAGCGGTGGCCGAATACCATTTTGAACGCAATCCCTACCACCGCGAGTCCCCACACAATGCCGAAGAAGGTCCAGCCGAGCGGACCATTCAGCGTCACCAGCAAAATCGGCGTATAGGTGCCCGCAATCGCGAAGAAAATCGCGCCATGGTCGAGGCGGCGCATCACCTTTTTCACCTGCGGATTCCAGAGCGCATGGTAGAGGCTCGATGCGAGGTAGAGGAATATCATCGAGGCACCGAAGATACTGTAACTCACGACACGGTAAGCGTCGTGCATCAGCGAACCCTTAACAATAAGAAATGCTGCTCCCGCGACAGCGAGACCAAGGCCGATGCCATGCGTTAACAGGTTAGCGATTTCAAAACGCATTGCGCGCTTGAAGCGCGAGAGCCTGAGTTTTTTGCGCCGCCTGAGCGCAGCTTTATTCTCGGCAGCGGGTATTTTTTTACCAGCAGGGACACTGCGTACTTTATTGGTTTTCGCAGTTTGGCGGAGTTTACGACGGGGCATTGTTCAGCAATTAGATGCAATCGCTGTAAAATCGTTGCGAAAATCTGCAAAATACAGGATCTAATTGTCGTTGACGGCCTGTCCTCTGCCCCATATTCAACAGCAAAGCAGTGGCATTTGCTACTGCTTTTTTTATGCCCTGTGGGTAACCTTATACATTGCCGGTGCGGCGCACCGGCAATGTATAAGTAAATGTATTTTATGGAGAAAAGATGAGCGAAGCGGAAACAGCAGTCGAAACAAAAGCCAACGAAACGGAAACACTGGAAGCGCGTATCCAGAGCCAGTTCAATGAAGAAAAATGGACAAGACTCTCAGCCAAAGACGTCAGTATTTCCCGCTTCAAAATTCTCGAACAGATCTTTGACGAAGTCAAAAAACAGAACAAACAAGATCTGCTGCGCAGCGAATCACAGACGCACCTGGCCGAATATGACCAGTCGATTGCCGCCCACTACTTTCTCGGCATGATGGCGCTAGAGAAAAATATTCCCGATGAAATCATTCACCTGAAAACCCTGCTCGACCAGTTCCAGGAAGCCTCAAAATGGGCTGTTGTCGATTACCTGTCAGAAAAGATGCTCGCGGTCACTAAGACCCGCACCATTCTGCGCGCCAGAGCTAACGCACTGGAAAAACTCGGGAAACATAAAGAAGCCATTCCGGTGCTCGAGCAACTCGCAGTACTCGACCGCAAAAACCCTGACGTCGCGCTGAAATATGCCGATGCCATTATTAACGAAGATCTGGAAAAAGGTCTGCAGTTCTATAAACAGGCTGCCGAAGCGTTTGCGCGCAACCTGCAATTCGAAAAGCTGAAACAAACGTGGACGCGCCTGATCGAGCTACTGCCCGATGACTTCAATTTTTACAAAAAAATCGAACGCATTCTTTCAGGTCACCGCCAGAGAGAAATGATTGCCGAGCTCTATGTATTGCTGGCCAATTATTTCATTAAGAAAGAAGACCATGACAAAGTCATGGCGCTCAGCAAGAAGATTCTTGAATATAACCCGGGCTACGTGCGTTTCAAAAACGAACTGATACGCACGTACCGTGAAAAATATAAATCCCACTCTTTGCTCGAAGACTTTATCAAATACTCAGGACTGCTCGACGCGCGCAAGAGCCTGACGTCTTCCATTCTGAACTTTGAAACAAACATTGTCTTCGACAAAGGCAATTATGTGTTTCACCGCAGCTGGGGTGTAGGCAAGATTACCGAACTGAACACCGCTGAAATGGTGATCGACTTCAAAGACAAAAAAGGCCACAAAATGGATATCCAGATGGCATTGAAGTCGCTGAAACCATTGCGCGAAGAGCACTTCTGGGTGATGCAGTTTGAAAAGCCCGAAGAGATGGCAAAACTCTTTAAAGAAGATATTACAGCCTTCTTCAAAATTCTGCTGCAGTCGTTCGGCGGAAAACTGGCGCTGTCTGACATCAAAACCGAACTCACAGAAAAATACGTACCACTTTCTCAGTGGTCCAAATGGTGGGGCAAAGTACGCCCTGAGCTGATGAAAGACGCGCTGATTGGTATTTCTGCGCAGAAAAAAGATATGATCGAGCTCCACGAGACGCCGATCACCACCTCAGAATCTGCGATTGAAAAATTCCAGGCGGCGCAGGGCTTTGAAGACCGCGTACAGGCCTTTATCGACGTTCTTAAACAGCCAGAAGAGAATCTCGAAGCGATCGAATTCATTGCCCCACATTTCCGGGAGACGCTGAAAAGCCTGGATCCCAACACCCGCCTCAAAAGCCTTTGGCTGCTCGAAATGGCGACCGAAGCTTTAGCAGACGACGAGCCACTCTTTTCAAAGGAGCAACAGGCTGAAATTATCCAGATGTTCCAGAGCCGCACACCCGCAGATCTCTATGAACTGATTGAAGAGACACGGCAGACTGAACTAAAGCGCCATGCGCTGAAGTTTGCAAAACGCCACCACAAAGACTGGAAACGCATCTATCTCGAAATGCTGTTTGAGACCCCGGTTAAACTGCACAAAGCGATCATGGCCGACCTGCTCGCTGCCGAAGCAAATGACGAGATCACCGAGTTTGTCAATCGCCTCAAAAAGGACGTCAAAGACAACGCCGAGGTCTTCCTGTGGACTATTAAATCGGTTATCGGTGGCCAGTTTGAACTACCCTCCGGCCAGACACAGGAAGCGCTGCTCGGGCTTTTCCGCATGATGAAGTCGATTCCCAAAATCGAACCTAAGGGCTCGAAACTGCGTAACAGCGTGCGCGATATTTTCTTTGGCCAGAGTAAGGGCGAGCTCATTGAGCTCATCACGCGTGAAGCAAAAGACTCTGTGCGCCGGTTTGCCGCGCTTTTGAAGGACGTGCCGTTTTTCAACGACGGCGAAAAGATCCAGATCGTTTCACAATTGCGTGAAATTAACCCAACCGTTTTTGCTGAACAGGCAGACGAGAGCGATGTGCCGGAGCAGACTGAAACTCTCGCGGTGCGCCTCGACAAGGCGGGCACTACGATTGCAAGCGCCGATGCGATTGCAGCCATGAAAGCGCGCCTCGACCAGATTATCAACGTTGAAATGCCCGCGAACTCGCAGGAAATCGGCCTCGCACAGGAAAAAGGCGACTTGCGTGAGAACTCAGAATACAAAGCCGCCCTCGAGAACCAGACAATTCTGCAGGCAACTGTGACACAGCTCGAATCGGATATCAAGGCTGTACAGCTACTGTCGGCCGACGACATCGATACCTCTTCGGTTGGCGTGGGTACTCGAGTTAAATTGCGCGACTCGGCGAGCGGCGACATCTTCGTCTATTCAATCATGGACCAGTGGGATGCAGACGTGGATAAGGGTATTATCTCTTACAAGTCACCGCTCGGCAAGGTGTTGATGGGTGCAAAGAAAGGCACATCGACCGCATTTAATGCGCAGAAACTTGAAGTCATCGCAATAGAAAAAGCCATTGATTCGGCTGGTCGCCTGATCTGATATAAAATGCTGCGGGTGAATATGAAGCAAGCGCTGAAATACCCGGTTATGGCGTTGGCTCTGGCGGCACCGCTGCTGCTCATTGCGCGGCCGGCGGTGGCACAGGCAGGCAGCGGCGGTAAAACCGGTATAGGCGGCACTGCGTTCGAGATCATGGATCGTGTTTTTCAGCTGCTGCAGTTTGCCGAAGGGCACCAGAAACTGCAGCTAACGATCACCACGCGCGAAGGAAAATCCGTTGTCTATAAGGCATCGCTCTACCAGAAACAGAATGCGAGCTTTTTCGTGTTCGATTCGATGACGCGCGGCACCGTCCTCAAACTGCTCTACAACGACCAGGGGCAGAATATCTATGCGTATATGACGCACGACAAACGTCTGTTCCACAAGAAGTACCTCGACCGTTTTGAAAACGTGCTGGGTTCCGGGTTTGCATACCTCGATATCGGCAACGCGTCTTTCGTGGATAACTACCAGCAGAAAATCAGGGGGAGCGAAAAGAACGACGAAGGTGAATTCACTGTGATTGAGAACCTGCCACTCGACAAAGGCCATTATGGCAAACTGCTCGTGCTGGTGGATCCAAAAAAGGAAAACCGCATAAAACGCATCGACTATTACGACTCGGCTATGGTGCTCATGAAGACCCTGTCTTTTACTTATGGCCCGATTACCGTTAAAGAATCGAAAGACTCAACAAAACAGATAGAATACCCGATCCGCTGGGATATGGCCGACGTGAGCCGCGGCACAGTCAGCACACTCGAATTTTTCTCCGTCGATAAGACGGCGCGGCTCGACCCATCACTCTTCAAAAAAGAGAATATCGAAAAATAACAGCAGTGATCACCGGGCGGCAATACCTGCGCGCCCACCAGGGCGATCACTCACTGATTCTGCTAAACAGCAGCGAGTTTGCAGCGCTGAATACCACCGGCTCTGCCCCGCTGCCCGCGAGGCACAACGAACATTTCTCGCGCGTACTGCGCCGCGCTGCGAGCTGGAACGCTATCGTCGGCGACGGTAAGGGCCACCTGAGTGAAGCAGTCGTAGAACGAGGAGAAATCCGCCTCAAGCATGACGGTAAGAACTTCGATGGCGGGGCACCGCAGCGCAGAGTCGGCATTGCGCAGGCATGGATCAAGCCCAAGGCTCTGGCCCTGGTGCTGCAGAAAAGCGCCGAGCTGGGTGTGGATGACATCGTGCTTTTTGACTCTGAATATTCGGCGCCGCACGGCGAAAAACCGCAGCGCATCGACGCAATTCTCGAAAATGCCTGCATGCAGGCGTATAATCCCGTTAAACCTTCAATGCGTTTTGCCGGCAGTGTTCAGGAACTCAGGAACGGGCAAATCCGTGCATTTTTTGGCAACCCGAATGCCACGGATTGGCTGAGCCCCGTGAGTGCCGGCGGACAGGACTGCCTGTTCGTCTGTGGGCCTGAGGGCGGATTTTCTGACGCCGAGGCGGCATATCTCGCGGATTTTGCGGACGGGGTATTGATCTCTGAAAATGTTTTGCGGGCTGAAACGGCCGCAATAATTGCCGCGGGCATTTTGTGTCTCGGAAAATGACGGTAAACGGCGAAAAATTTGATTTTTCCACAATCCAGGCTGACCCCGTGGTGGCGGCCCTGGTGCGCCATCTCGGCCTGTCGCCTGAACGCGTCGCGGTGGAACTAAACGGCGAGCTCTTGCGCCGCACAGCCTATGCGGCCACACGCCTCGCAGACAACGACAAGCTAGAAATTATCCATTACGTGGGCGGCGGCTGAGGCGGGGTTTTAAGCATGGGATTTCTGCAGCATACCATCGACCAGGCCGGCGAGCTGATACTCGCGATACCTTCGGCGCTCATTATTTTACTGAGCCGTGAATGGTATTGCGCGCGCATGGCAGAAGATAAAGAATCGCATCCATTCAGGGATTTTCCGCTAATCTCATTCGCCTCACTCTGCCTGACCGGCACCGCTGCGGGCGGTCTGCTCCGGGATCGTCCCTATGCGCTGCTGCGTTTTTTGCACGGCCAGCTGTGGCTTGTGCTGCTGATTGTGATCGGTGTCGTCTACGCTCTGATCAAGAATCCCGCTGCAGACAGTTTTTCTGCGCGTTTCTCTGCTGTGTACCTTTGCCAGGCATGGTCGCTCTTCATTGTGAACTTCATTCCATTGCCCCCCTTTGACGCTGCGGCCACTTACTTTTCTCCGTATATGCAATGGCGTATGTTCACGCTGCTGGTCTCTGCACTATCGCTCGCAGTCCTTGTTTTCTGTACGTATAATTTCTGGCGCATCGATTTCCTGACGGGAAAATTTCTGACGCGCTGGCTCTCGCTGGCATAATATGAGTAATACAAAACCCAAACGCATCCTGAGCGGCATGCAGGCAACCGGCGCACTGCACATCGGTCACTATCTCGGTGTGCTCACCAATTTTGCACACCTGCAGAACGAGGCCGATTGTTTTTTTATGGTAGCGAACCTGCATTCGCTGACGGCGTTCTATCCCAACTACCATGACGCGCACAATTTTATTGCGCCGATGGTTTCTGACTGGCTGGCGGCCGGCATCTCTCCCGATAAGGCCACGATTTTTGTGCAGTCCGACGTGCCCGAACACGCCGAGCTCGCGCAACTATTAGGAATGTTCACGCCGCTCTCATGGCTCGAACGCAACCCGACCTACAAAGACAAACAGGCGAATACCGAGAAGGATTTAGATTCGTTCGGGTTTCTCGGCTACCCGGTGCTGCAGGCTGCCGACATTGTTCTCTACGATGCGACACATGTGCCGATCGGCGAAGACCAGCTGCCGCATCTCGAACTCACGCGCGAAATCGCGCGCCGTTTCAACCATTTCTACCGCAAAGGTGAAAAAGACATTCTGACTATACCGCAGGCAATTCTTTCTTCGTTTCCCAAGGTGCTCGGTCTCGACGGCCGCAAAATGAGTAAGACCTATAACAATTCGCTGCTGCTGTCTGAGAGCGCCGAATCGCTGCAGAAAAAACTCATGGTGATGAAGACAGACACCGCCCGCGTCAAACGCAACGATCCGGGCAATCCGGATAACTGCACCGTGTTCAGCTACTATGACTTTTTTGCCCCCGAACTCAAAGCCGCGGTCAACACCGACTGCCGCAGCGCAGCGCTCGGCTGTGTCGATTGCAAAAAGCAGCTAGCGGTGAAGGTGATTGCACACCTTGCTCCTTTCCGCGAAGAGCGCGAGGCGCTATTGGCTAAGCCTGCATATATTGGTGAGATTCTGCATGCCGGTGCAGACAAGGCACGCAAAGTCGCGGCTATGACTCTCGACCGCTTCAAAGAGTCGATGGGTATGGTTTCGAGGTACACGCTTTGACGCAACTTCTCGACATCGGCGAAGACACGCGGCGCTTCCAGGTCGCATTCCACACGCGCGCGGGTTCTGAACAGAAGGGTCCGCTTGCCGTGCTGTGGACTCTCATCGAGAGCTACGAAGTCGATATTTTTTCCGTTTCGCTTTCGCGCATTACCAACGATTTTCTTTCTTTCATGGATCGTTCGGAAATCACGCTCGAAGAACAGGCAGATTTCGCGCACACCGCCGCACGCCTGTTGTTCTATAAATCGCGGCAGCTTCTGCCCAACGCCACGACGGGCGAAGACATTCCGCCCGACACGCTGCCTTACGAACTCGTCGAACAGCTGCTCGAATATAAGAAGATGCAGCAGGCTGCCGAAGAGATGCGCCGCCTTGAAGAACGCTCGCAACTGCGCCTGTTGCGCGAACCCATGTGGTCGGCATTTGAAGGCGACCAGGATTACCTTGAAGTCGACCTGCTGTCATTTTTGAAATCCTTTCGGGATTTTCTCGAGCGCGAAGAAAAATCGCGTCCGATGCAGATTGCCGACGAAACGATCAGTGTAGAAGAAATGATCGAATACATGAAATCCAGAATTTTGGGCGACGAAGAGGCCTCTTTTTTCCGCGCCGTCGCTGGCTTCAGCATCGCGCGCATCATCGCCTGCTTTCTTGCACTGCTCGAACTCGCAAAACAAAGGATGATAAAACTGCGCCAGGATGAATGGCTGGGTGACATCCATTATTCCGCCGCTGAAGTCGAAGGGCAGATGCAGCTGCATTTTGCGGGCCAGAACGCAGAGTCAGAGTCAAAGCCAGTGACTGAAACCGAGGGTACTGCCAAAGCAGGTGAGACATGACCGATAAAAGATATCTCAAGGCGGCTGTCGAGGGCCTGCTGTTTATTTCGGGTTCGGGCCTTACGCTGGCGGAGATTGCATCGGGTCTTGCCGAAGACACAGAGCAGGTGAAAATTACGCTCGATTCGCTGATCGACGAATATGCCGAACGTGAATCGGGCATCAGTATCCAGGAAATTTCTGGCAAGTACACCTTCACCACGCAGCCCGATATTTATCCGGCAATTCAGACCTTTCTGCGCCAGAAGAAGAAAGAAACTCTCAGTAAAACGACGCTGGAAACGCTGGCTATCGTGACCTATAAACAACCGATCACGCTGCCAGAAATAGAAGAAATCCGCAGCGCCTCTTCGCGCGCACAGATTATTGCGCTGCAGCAAAAGAAGCTGATCAAGTCGGTGGGGCAAAAAGAAACCGTGGGCAAACCGACGCTCTACGGTACGACCAAGGAATTTTTGCGCTACTTCGGGCTCAACAGCCTTGACGAACTGCCGCCGCCGCAGGATGTGAAAGAACTCAATTTTGACGAATTATGAAACAGTTTCGTGATCAGATAGACCGCATCGATGCGGAAATTGTGCGCCTGATCGGCCAGCGTGCAGAAATTGCGCGCGAGATTGCGAGCGCAAAATCGAAAGACAATCTGCCGCTCTACCAGCCCGACCGCGAGCAACAGGTCTATGACAAGATCGCGAAGCTGAATCCCGGCATTGTCGACGACGCTTCGCTGCGCAATATTTACCGCGAGATCATGAGCGCGACTTTGAAACTCGAAGGCTCGCTGCAGGTCGGTTATTTTGGCGCCGAAGGCAGCTTCACACACCAGGCCGCGCTCAAAAAATTCGGCCGTTCGCTGAGCCTGGCCCCTTTCCGCACGATCGACGACGTGTTCCAGGCGGTGCAGAAGCGCGAAATCAAATACGGTGTCGTGCCGATCGAAAATTCGACGGAAGGTATGGTGAAGGCCACGCTTGACGCGCTGGTCAAGTATGACCTGCACATCTATTCAGATATCCTGCTGCAGATCAGGCAGAGTCTTTTGACAATCGCCAAAGACACCTCGACGATTGAAAAGGTTTTCACGCACCCGCAGGCCTATGCGCAGGTGAAAAACTTTCTGCACAAACAACTGCCTCAGGCCGAGTGGGTTGAAACCTCTTCTACCTCCGAGGCGGTGCGTCTCGTGGCGCAGGAGAACAGCGACCGGCTTGCCGCGGTGGCGTCTGAAGTTGCGGGCGAGCTCTATGGCCTGCCGGCACTGATGCAGGACATCACCGATTACAAACGCAATTTCACGCGCTTCGTCGTCATCGGCTATGACATCGCCAAGCGCGCCGAGCGCAACCGCACAATGATCTCTTTCAATCTGCCGGACAGCACAGGCTCTCTTTACCGCGCGCTCGCCCCGCTCTACGACCATAAAATCAACATGCGCGGCATTGAATCGCGGCCCGACCGCAGCCAGCTGTGGAGCTATATTTTCTTTGTCGACCTCGAAGGACACAACGAAGATGCAAATATACAGGCTGCGTTCACGGAAATGCGCGCTTTGACCGCCGGCTTTCGTATTCTGGGTTCATATCCGGTTGAAGTCGCAACAGACGACTGAAAGGCCACCAACTCTTATCGCTTTTCAAAGACGGTTTCCAATATTGGTGATTCAAACAACTGGCCCGGAGAAACTACAGGTTCTTCATATGGGATATTTTTCCCGTAGCGCTCCTTCATTTTTTTCTGCACAACACGGTCGCCCAGGTTAAATTCCTTGAGTTTTTTGAGCGGCGCAAGTTCAATACCGGCACCGTTGCGATAAATTTTCCAGACGAGTTCAGAACAGTAGATTCGCTCGTCTGACCAGCCGAAAGTCCAGTCATAATTTTTGCCGACGAATTTTTTCCCCGCGGCGCGCATGCGCGAAAGCTTCGCCGCGTCGAGCTCTGCATCGCGGTTCTTCAGCCGCTTCACCACATAACGACCGCCGACGCTGCGCCTTATAAATGAGGCCAGCGAAGATCGCTTCACCGGCTGAACGGCTTCGAACACATACGGCGTGCCCTTGTCGTAATAGACAATGCCGACATGAGAATAAGGCGAGGCTGTTGCGCGCTTGATCGCCTCAGACTGACCCGAGGCGGTTTCCTGGAAAATAATATCAGCGTCGAGGTATTTGAATTGCTCTGCCGCAAGGGGGGCCGAAACCCAGAGCACAGTTATCACCAGGGCGGATGTAAAGCATAATGGGCGCATGCGCACATAGCAGTGCATCGAACGTATTCCGTCGAGCGGCTTTTTTCCGGGAAAGATCAGAATGGCTCCAGACGAGCCTCTTTCTATCTTTTAATAAATGGCGCGCAGCTCGCGCGGGTGCAGGCTGATTGACAGGTGCTCTCCCAGCGCCACATTCACGCGGTGGTGCGAGCCGTCGAGGTACAGCATTCCATGCATCATGCTGCAGATAATGTGCAGCTTCTCGCCCTGCCGCACGGTGCCGCGTGTCAGCCTGCGCGCATCGTCGCTGTAGAGTTCACGCACGATAAAGCGCAGTTCGCGCTGCCTGAATGCGCGACCGCCCGCCGATGAATATGCGGCGCTCGAGCCGCTCGGTGTACTCACCCAGACACCTGAACTTTTCTGGTGGTGAACCTGAGACCTGTAGCGCAGGGTATAGCGTGATGTTGCCGCCGGATTTTCCTCGGCGAAGAGCACGTCGTTCAGCACCGGAAACGGTGCAGGCCTGTCCTGTACCGACACCTGCAGGCGCTGCAGCTTTTGCTCCGGCACCGGATGTTTTGTGCCATTCATCATGGCCTCGAGCTGGCGGCGGAGCGCGGCCTCGCCTTTTTTGGTTTTTAATTCAAAACGACAATAATGGCCAACACTGTTTTCCGGCGAAGAATTAACTCCCAAAAGCAGCGTTTTTTCCGCAAAGTGCGACGCGTTGATAAAAGTACCGTCGCCGCCGAGCGAAATGACAAAGCGATAACCGTCGAGGCTCTGCCTGAGACCATCGCGCTCGTGGTAATCTGCCCTGATTCCGATGTCGGTCAACAGGCTTTTGAGTTTTTCGAGCGAGCGCGAATGATCGTCATGCGCGGTCTGCATACGCGCACCGAGCTCGGGGTTCAGCTCGCGGTGGCGCCTGATCTGGCGCGGACTATAACTCTCGAGCGCAGAAAATTTGAAGACCACTGCAACACTGTTCATGGTTAACGGCCCCCGTTATTTGCGCAGAATCACGTTGAGCATACGCTCCGTCGCACGAATCGCAGCATTCACCTGGTCTGGATCGACGCCGCGTGTAATCAGGTTGCGGCTCACGCCTTCGGCCTGCCCCAATTCACCCGGAAAAGCCGCAATGGCCGACAGCCTGCGCGAGGCCTTCTTTTCGGTGGTTTCCCCGTCATTGCGCGCCCATGTAATTTTACATTCCACCAGTGCCGATGTCTGCCCCCCGGGAGGAATTCGCACTTCATAGTCAATGAGTTTCGGCAGAGTCACCTTGTGGGCCTTCGCCCACTGGTTAAGTGCCACCATAAAGGCGTCATATCCGCCTTCACCCTGCCCCGAATATTGCGTTTCGCGACCGTTGTAGTCCATGGTCAGCGAGCACATGGGTTTCACGTGCAGCCCTGAAGTCACCGTGACCTGCTTCACGCTCACGATTTTTTCTTCGGGCTTTTTGAGAACTTCACCGATGATGAATGGCAAGTCATCGAGCGTCACCTGTTTCTTCTGGTCACCCAGTTCGATGATGCGTCCGAGAACCTGTGTGCGTTCTTCGTCCAAAAGCGAGATGCCGAGCTCTTTCAGGTTCTGGTCTACCGAAGCTTTACCCGCCAGTTTACCGAGTGCGTACCGCCGGTCGCGGCCAAACCGCGCCGGCAGAAGTTTACTCTCGTACAGGCCGCCTTTTTTGTCGCCATCGGCGTGTATTCCGGCTGTCTGCGTGAAGACGTCTTCGCCGACAATCGGCGCATTGGCAGCGAGGCGTTTGCCCGAAAATGTTTCTACGGTGCGCGAAAGGTTAAAGAGGCTCTTTTCGTTCACTGTAGTCTTAAGCTGCAGATGATCATGAATGCCAGCCACAACCTCTGCCAGCGATGCATTGCCCGTGCGCTCACCGAGGCAGTTGACGGTCGTGTGCACTCCGTGTGCGCCGGCTCGTATCGCCTCAAGCACATTCACTGTGCCGAGACCGTAATCATTGTGCGGATGAAAATCAAAGTGCTGCTGCGGATAACGCGACGTTATCTCGCTGATTGCCTCATACACCTGCGACGGGTATAATACCCCAAGCGTGTCAGGCAGCATGATGCGGCCTACCGGTTGTGTCGCAAGAAAATCCAGAAATTGGTACATATACTCGCGTGAATGCAAATATCCGTTCGACCAGTCTTCGAGATAAATATTCACGCTGCGGTCATTTTTTTCAGCAAAGTCGATAGTGCGCGCGATATCGGCAAAATGTTCGCTGGGAGTTTTTTTGAGCTGCCGCGTCAGGTGATTCAGGCTGCCCTTGGTGAGCATGTTGAGCGTCATCGCGCCCGCTTCGACCATCCAGTTGACCGAGCGTTTTTCGTCGACGAAACCCAGAATTTCAATGCGCTGCAACAGTTTGCGGGCGCCAGTTTTCTTCGCCCAGTCGGTAATTAGCTGAACGCTTTCGAGCTCACCTTTCGAAACGCGTGCAGAGGCCACTTCAACGTAGTTAACGTTCGCCTTCTCCAGCAGCAACCGCGCCATTTGCAGTTTTTCCGAAGGGGCAAAGGCGACGTTGTAGGTCTGCTCGCCATCGCGCAGCGTCGTGTCCATGATCGCGATGACGCGCGTTTTCGCTGCGGGTTTGTGCTTTTTTGCAGATTGTTTTGCCATTGAAATTAGCCTCAGGCTGCCTGCAAATCCATTGCAACAGCCCTGAACTTATCGTTAGCCCGGCTGCATTGTCTTTTCAGGCGGAGAACAAGAAAACAAAAAAGCCCCGAAGGGCTTTTTCGGAATGGCGTTCAACCCCGAAGGATGAATCGCTATTCAGACAGTTTTACTTGTCTTTTTTGTCTTTCTTTGCTTTTCTCTCAGCTTTTTTGCAATCTTTCTTCGCTTTGCCTTTCAGCGTATTGCAATCGACTGGAGCAGGAGTCGGTGCTGGTGGCTGTGAATCCTGTGCTACTACAGGTGCGAGTACGCCCAGCAGTGCGAGCAGAGAGATAATTGAAACGATTTTTTTCATGGAATCTCCAAAATTTTATTGATTCTTGCGAATCTATAGCTTAGACGCTGGCTACAGATATTTTGGCCATCTTTTTTCCGGGACGCTGCCGGCTCGCAAATAAGGCTTGCCGGCGACCATGTCCCGGGAGGCAGGGTATATATGCGAATATCTGTATTTTTTGTGGTGTCGATGGCCTTGCTGGCGACTTACTGCGACGGCGGCTGCGACATGGGAAAACTGAAAGACAAGGCCATGCAATATAAAGACAAAATTCCGACGGACAAAATTCCCACTAAGCTGCCCAATTGATTAAATTACGCCTTGTCCGTTTGAAATGCGAATAGAGGTTTTCCTGTGAACGAAATTATTGCCCGGAAAAAATCCGGAAACAAACTCACCGAGGCCGAAATTAACCGTGTTGTGGCGGGTGTGACTTCAGGTGAAATACCGGACTACCAGATTACTGCCCTGCTGATGGCGATCTGCTTTCAGGGCATGGATGTGCAGGAAAGGGCCTGGCTTACCCGTGCGATGGCTGCGAGTGGCCGCAAGATGGATTTTTCACGCGTGAAGGGAACGAAGGTAGACAAACATTCTACCGGTGGCGTGGGCGACAAAACTTCACTGATGCTGGCTCCCTGGCTTGCCGCTGCTGGACGCCGGGTACCGATGATTTCCGGCCGCGGTCTGGGATTTACCGGGGGCACGCTCGATAAGCTGGGCACCATACCCGGCTACCGTTTTGACCAGACCTTCGCAGAACTGGAAAAACAACTCGCTGAGACCGGGTGTTTTGTCATTGGACAAACAGCCGATATCGCCCCGGCGGATAAAAAAATCTATGCGCTGCGCGATGTCACCGCAACCGTCGATGAAATTTCATTGATTACCGCATCTATTCTCAGTAAAAAATTAGCGGAAGATCTGGATGTGCTCGTCATGGACGTCAAATGCGGCAGCGGCGCATTCATGCAGAATCTGAAAGACGCAAAGGCGCTGGCAAAATCGATCGCCGATACGGCGCGCAGCGCCGGCGTCGAAACGACCTGCATCATTACCGCAATGGATTATCCTCTCGGACGCTATACTGGCAACACTGCGGAAACCTGGGAAGCGTTCCGTTTTTGCGATGCTGACAGCATCTATTTTACCACCGCGGAAAAAATGTTCATCAGCCACAAAGCGCTGAACAGAGACGAGAAGCTCGTAGCCTCGCTCGTCGAGGTGACCGTCGAACTCGCGGTTGCAATGCTCGATGCAAAGTCGCGCACGAATAAATCTGCGCGCCAAAAATGCATCGCGACGCTGTTCCAGCTCTGGCAGAGCGGTCGCCTCGCAGCACAGGCAGAGCTCTGGGCAAATGCCCAGGGGGCAGACCTTGCGGCCTTCGAAGCAAAGGCAAAAGAGATCAACGATGGCTTCGCGGCTGCAAAAATCACGCAGGTTCACAGTTTTAAAGCAACCACTGCCGGCATGTTCGCGCACTGCGACAGCCGGGCGATGGGCAACCTGATGGTTGATCTTGGTGCAGGTCGCAAAAAATACACCGATGTGATTTCTGACGAAGTGACGCTCGAAATGCTCAAATTTCCGGGCGAAGCCTGTAAAAAAGGCGATACGATCTTCCGCGTCTTCAAGCGCAGCCTCGGCAAAAACGATGCGTCGCTGATCGATTCAGTGGGCAAAACGGCTATCAAACTATCGAAAAGCAAACCCCGTATCGCAAAGAATATTCTGGCGAGAATATATTCTGGCTTAACGATTATCCGGCAAAACCAGAAACGCTCATTTTGCCCTACGGGCAAAATCACGCAAATCGGGCTACGCCCGGTTTCTGGTTTTGGCATTCGCTGGGGCTGGGTATCAGCTTACGGATAATCGTTATGCTTTTAAATCAAAAATCAGACCGCGGATCTGCCCCATCAGGTGCAGCGCGATGACGACGTCCTGGTTGCGGCGCAACAGGCCGCTGTAGACCTGCGCAAGTCTGGCATCGATGGTTTTTACGATTTCATAGCGGCGCTTGCGTTTATCTTCCCACCCCTGCAGGCGATAGCCACGCGAAAGCAGCATACTGCACAGCGCCTTTACGGCCTTCCGGTAACTCTCATAGCGGTGCTTTGAAGGTTCTTCGGCAAAACCGCGCTCCTCGTCGTCGAGGTCTGCCATCAGGTCTTCGAGGGTCTGCGAGGCAGAACCGGCAGGCTTGCGCTGCAAAATCTGCGTGACAAGGGTGGAAAACCGCGGTTGTCCGGGCCCGGCCGCTGCCTGACCGGCATTGCCGTTCTGCACCTGCCGCTGTATTATGTCGCCTGAATTCAGGCGAGCGGAATTTGCCTGCACCTGCTGCATGTTTGTGTATCGGCTGTTTTTGCAAAACACCGCAGCACAAGTTTTGCTGTTCAGAGTCGGATTTCCGCGTTGCCCGAGAATGCGGCCATAATGCAGGCGGCCACGCCCCGGTTCAGCTGCCGACGTTCAAATGGTTGATTTTGGCACGCCCCTCAAAGATCACACCTTCATCGACCAAAAGGTTTGCGGCGACGATGTCGCCCATTACGCGCGCATTCTTCAGCAGGTGCACAAAATCGAGCGCATAAATATTTCCATCGACACGGCCCGAAACGATTACGCTATCTGCCTCGACGTTGGTTTTGATGTGACCTGAAGGACCAATAATGACCTGGCTGGTGGTACGCACTGTGCCGCTCACTGTGCCGTCGACGCGCAGGGCGCCCGTGAGCTGAAAGTCACCGTGGAAGCTGTCGCCCTGCCCTACGTAGCTGGAAACGACCGCGACGGTATCCATATTTTTTTTCATGCTTAATCCTCAGGCACCCGCGAGCGGCAGGTAAGGCATCGGGTTTACTGCCTCGACTCCGATATGTACTTCATAGTGCAGAATGCTTTCAAAATTGTCGTCGGAGTGCCCGACGTGACCGATCTGTTCGCCCTTATTGACTTTTTCTTCCTGCGACACCGTCACCATTTCAATGCCTTTATAGACAGTCTCATATCCGTAGTTATGCCTGATGCGCACGGTGTAAGTCAGGTTGGATTCTTTGTTGATATTGACGACAATGCCTGGTGCCGTTGCCTGCACCACTGCGCCATGCGGCACAGAAATATCGACACCCGCGTTATACGCGACATTCAGCTTATGCGCCATGCGTATAAACCCGAAAGGATTGATAATGTAACCCTGCGACGGCCATATGGTCGGAGTATTTTTGAGCACACGTTCGCGCTTCTTCAGGTATTCCTGCACCTGCCCCAGCGAGCCGCGCGAAATTTCCATATCGTGCAGCATGCGGTTCATCAGAAATATTTCGAGCGGAATTTTTTCAGGGTCTTTACTCTGGCTGCTTTTCTGCTGCAGCTCCGCCAATTGTGCGGCAAAATTGTCAGGGGTGGTCGGTGTCGCAGAAACGGGCTTATCCGCATTGCCGCGCGCCGACAGGCTGTAGAGAGATGACAGATTTTGACGGATATCTTCGTACGATTTGGAAAGCTCGATAATTTCCTGGCGAACTTTGGCGAACTGTATTTCCGCATCTTTGTGCGATACGCGCAGTTTATCGACTTCCTGGATGGTGCTGTTATGGCGTATCACGAGGAATGCGCTGACCAGCAACACCATGCCGAGCACCGAGGTAATTATAATCAGCGTCAGGTTGCTGATATGGTAGTTACGAATCTTGAGTTCGTTATGCGGAATAAACATGAGCGTGAGCCGCTCGTTCCGCTTTTTTTTGATCCATGCCAGTATTTTCTGCTGACTGCGGGCAACCTTACCCAGCGCTGGGCCGGCCATTTTGACCGTGGCTTTGCCTTTACTGGCCCAACCGGCCAAGGCACCCTTTTTCGCAGAACTGGCTTCTGTGCTGTCCGCTGCGCTGCCCGATGCGGCTGCCGCTTCGGCGGCCTGTTGTCTTTTTGCGCGTGATGGCGTACGCTTCTTCATGGAGAGCAGCGTCAGGGTTGAGGCAGATTTTGCACCGTCAAACCATAACCGGTCTGCGCCGGTTAACGACGAAAAAACACTGTTTCAGCGCCATTATCGCTGTTTTCGTTCAACAGGCTATCTACCAGAAAGATTTCCATGGGCTGTGTGCGGCCGCGCACACGGGTGACATGCAGTTTTCGGACCTTGAGCCCGTCACCGGTCAGGTCGCGGGTTTTGCGGTCTATAATGAGGTCAAACCTCGTTTGTTTCGTCAACCCCTCAAGGCGGGCGGCAATGTTGACAGTATCCCCGATGACCGTATAGTCACGTTTGCGGTATGAGCCGATTGTGCCGGCAAAAACCCTACCGGTGGCAATACCCATACCGATCGCAATATCTTCGTGTATATATGCCGGCCGGGAACTGTTGAATAACTTTATCGTGTCTCGAATTGCCAGAGCACACTCGACTGCGTTTCTCGCATCGTTTTCGCCACGCACGGGACACCCGAAAGTCGAAAGCAGTGCATCGCCGATGATTTTATTTACTGAGCCCTTGTATGTGAGAATCAGATCCATAATATCAGTGTAGAGCCGGTTCAGAAGTGCAGCAACGAGATTGGGTTCCACATTTTCGCTGATCGTCGTAAAATTGCGGATATCGAGGAAGAATATTGTGGCCTCGAGGTTTTCGCCATAGTCATGATTCACAGATTTCTGGCTCAGAATCATTTTGACCACGTCGTCGGAGAAATATTGGGACAGGCGGTGTAACTGATCGAGCAATTCCTGAATCCGGCCTGCCTGCTCTCTGCAATCGCGACCGCGCATGAGCTTTAGCGAGAGCTCGCCAGCTGTCAGGTCTGGTTCGAGGACTTCTGAAATTCCGCATTTTAGCACCTGCAGCCGGCGCAATGGCGGCACGCCGCGCGCGATAAGGACCACCGGAGTACCTACTTGTGTACAGCGCGCGCTGATCCGTTGCAGAAATTCTTCGGCGGGTGCTTGCTCAAAAACACATACAATTGCCGCAGCGCCGAAATCCAACCCCTCAGTCGACTCGATGCCAGTGAAGCATTGTGGCTCAAATTCCGCCGACAGGGCGGCCAACAACGATTCGGGAATGCCGTCAGAATTTGCGGCGAGGAGCAGACGTGGTTTCATTAAGCCTTCGCCTTTCGCATCACCAGTTCCGCCACAATCTTCCTGCCGGCTTCGAGCGTTTTTGCGAGCGGCGCTTCCAGCCTCTCGGTTTCGTATACATACACGCGACTTTTGAACTGCTGCGCCGCATTTTCCGCCAATGTCAATCCGACGCCCAGACCGAGTTTTTGCTCCTGGTATCTGTCGTCCCAGGTGTTGTTGAGCCGGTAAAAAGGTTCAAAAAGTTTTTCCTCGTGTTCGACCGGAATGCCCGTCACCCCGCCTCGCATCTGTTCGATGTCGTTGAGCACTGCAAGGCAGATACATTCTGCCGTTTCGTAACAGATGACTGAAACATGCGATTCCGCCGGAGAATACTTAAAAGCGTTGAGCAAGAGCTCACCAAGAATATCCCGAATCGCCTCTGCATTGGCGATCAGCTCACCGGAGAATTGAACCGGCTGCACCGATTGGCGGTGATTTTTTATCCTTCGGAGCGATTCCATTTGCTCCACTGTCTCGAGGATTATCTGCTGCAGAGCACCCGCAGAAAGGCTTTCAGGAACATAAACTTTCTGCAGGCCCTTCAGAATATTTTCAAAAGCTGCGAGCCATTGCCGGGCCGCATTGGTGTTTTTCACCAGGGCGCTGAATATTTCCGGATCCGGCATTTGGTTCTCAGAACCGTAGTTAACCTGCATCAGGTCGACATAGGTAATCACCGCGCCGATGCCGAGCCCTTGCGACGCGGAGTGCAGAATGTTGCGTATCAGCGACTGCGCCAGTTCAAGCTTGTCTCTTTTTTCCCCGCGTTCCTTTGCCCGAAGCCATGGCACCGGCAAGGCTCGTGGCTGCCGGGCGTTCATGCGAGTATCTGTTTGACGATCGCAATAAACTGCGCGGGCTTAAAGGGTTTGACGATCCAGCCGTCGACACCGGCTTCTTCGCCGCGGCGCCTGAAGCTTTCGTCGCCTTCGGTTGTTAGCGCCAATATCGGAATCTCCGTATCGCGCGCGCGGATATGCCGGACGAGTTCTATACCGTCCATGCCCGGCATATTGATGTCGGTGATCACAAGTTGGAATTTTTCCGCCGCGAATATTTCGAGCGCGCTCCCGCCATCGAAGCCCAACAATACGTCATGACCGCCGGTCTTTAGCGTCTGCGAGACCAATTGGCGCATTGGCTCTGAATCATCGACTGCAAGTATACGTGCCATTTTCTTCGCTCCTGCTAAATCAGGTTATGATCCATCGCATATTTGACAAGTTCGCTGACGGTGCAGATGCCAAGCTTTTCCCTGATATTGGCCCTATGCGCTTCGACGGTGCGCGCGCTGATATCCAGGCGCTCGCCAATTTCTTTGCTGGTCTGACCATGCGCGGTATAGCTGAGGATTTCTCTTTCCCGCGGGGTCAGCAGATCTGCGCTGAGCGGGCTTGTCAGATCGGCAGAAAAATCCTCCACGATGAGGCTCGTCATTTCTGCGGAAATGGCCTTTTTGCCCTTCCTCACATCCTGGATTGCCGCCAGCAGTACGTCATGTGTTTCTTCTTTCAGCAGGTAGCCTTTGGCGCCCTTGGCCAGCGCTTTCTTTAAGAAGGCCTTTTCCCGGTGCGAAGTCAGTACGACCGAACGAATATGCGGATATTGCATCTGCAGGTATTCCAGGGTCTCGATGCCATTCATTAGCGGCATGTTCAGGTCGAGAATCACCATGTCGCACTTTGTCGTCTGCAGAAGGTTCAAAAGCTCCTGCCCATTTGAGGCCTGCCCCACAACCCTAATACCGGGTTTGCATTCCATCAGCACTTTCATGCCCGACCTCAATATCGAATGATCGTCGGCGAGTATGATTCTGAAATCCCCCGCCTCTTCGCGGCGCTGCTCCGGCTGCGTTTTCCTCATCAGGCTAACGGTCGAGAAACCGCCCTCTGCGTATGCTACATTGTTATACATGACGGTGTCTCTGCGCAGTTACTCAGAAGAAGTCAAAGGATCTGCCGCACGATGTCCATAAATTGGGCGGGCTTAAAAGGTTTTACCAGCCAACCGTTGGCGCCGGCATCGGCGCCCTTTTTGCGCATGCCATCTTCGGACTCAGTGGTCAATGCCAAAATGGGGATTGTATTGTTGCGTGAGCGTATTTCTTTTATCAGGCCGATTCCGTCCATCTTCGGCATATTGATATCGGTGATTACCAGGTCGAAATTGGTTGTGCTAAGATACTTGCTGAGCCCGTCTTCGCCGTCATCGGCGAGCACGACCTTGTGGTTGCCGGCCATTAGCGTCAGCTTCACCATTTGTCTCATTGTTTCAGAATCATCGACTGCCAGAATTGTTGCCATAATTTTCCTCCGTTGTGTATGCAGCCTGCGGCCACCGGCCGTCTCTCAGGCCAGTCGGGGTTTAGCACAAAAATGTGAGCCCGTCAATCGCACGACACACGGGGTTTTCTGCGTGCAATTACGTAGAAGAACTGACGGAACCCGCCTGGCGTAAAAATCCCGGTTGCGACGAGACCAAAGGGCCGGCATACCGTTGGTATTCATCTGCGAAAAACCGGCATTACGACCCGGTATCCCGGTTTCTCCGTAAAAACACGTAGATTACTGTCCTGAAGCAACTTTTCGTAATTGACCGCCAAACAGGATAGTCTTCGAGGATTACGCGGATAAACGCCTAAGGAAAACCACATATGCCAGTGCTTGAGTTGGAAAATAAAATCGCAAAGGTCATCAGAACAACGCCTCTTGTGCGCCCTACAGATTCAACGCAGATAGCCGCCGGTGTCACCACGCGGCTCAGAGAGATTTTTCTGGAGGCCGTCCCCGAGATTCTGGCCGATTTAGACAGGCATGAGCACGATTGCGAGCAGCTCACCCGCACCGCCCACAAACTGAAAGGTGCGGCCGGGTTCGTCGGCGCAAAAAGGCTTTGGACGCTTGTGGCCGATTTCGAGCAAATGGTTGGGCAATACTCCCAGGAACAGTTGCAATATTGTTTAGCCATGATCAAACAAGTCCTCGCCGAGACCGAAAAAGAATTGAGGCAAATGCCTGCTGCCGGGGACAAATGACCAACTTCCGTCAAAGTGCAGCCGAACGCGATACCGGAGAGGAAATTTCCTCATTTTTATCCGATCTTACCGCGAAGACCCTGTTCGACATGTGCCCCGAAAGCATCTGGATACACCAACAGGGCATTGTCGTTTACGCAAACCAGGCATTGGCCCATATGCTGCGGTATGACGATACCCGCGAGATCGTCGGCAGGAAAATACTGGAATTTGCTCCCGCAGAATTTCGTGAATCGCTGCACGAGCAGATCGTTTCCAGCGGTTTAGCCGGCGGCCCGGCGCCTGAAAGCGAATTTCTACTCGAGCGAGCGGATGGTTCGCGTATCTGCGTCGAAGTCAGTAACTCAAGGCTTCCGGACGGCGAAAAGAACCTGGTCATTGCATACATCCGCGACATCAGCTTGCGTAAACAGGCAGATCAGGCTCTCTCGGAACAGAAGATCTTTCTGCAGAATGTGATAAACATGACGGCAGAACCCATCTTCGTCAAAGACAGCAAATCGCACTTCATTCTTGTCAATGAAGCGTGCTGCCTTCTTGTGGAAAAACCACGCGAGGAAATCATCGGGCGTACGCTCGCCGAGAACATTTCGGAAACGGAAATGGCGCATTTCCTTGCGGTCGACAGGCGTGTACTCGAAACCGGGGTGCCGGAAAGCAGCGAAGAACAGTTCACGACACCTTCGGGCATCACCCGAACGTTGCTCACCCGTAAGTCATGCTATATGGATGAGCAAGGAAAAAAATTCCTGGTCGGTGTTATGCATGATCTCACAGAACGGAAGCAGAACGAAGCAAAAAACCGCCTAAGCCAGGAGCAATACAAAGCCACGCTCGATGCAATTCCGGATTTGTTGTTTGAAATGGATATTGATGGTCGCTACCATGAATGCCACTCGCCCAAACAAGAACTGCTGGCGGCTCCACGGGAAATTCTTATCGGCAAGCGGGTTTCTGAGGTGCTGCCCCCCGACGCCTCAGCAGTCATCATGGCGGCACTGCATGAGGCCAATGAAACCGGTTATTCGACCGGCAAACAGTTCAGAATGGCGCTGCCACACGGTTCTTTCTGGTTTGAACTCTCCGTTTCACAAAAGAAGATGCCAAACGCGGCAAATCGATTCATTGTGCTGTCGCGCGACATTACCGAACGCAAAAAACTCGAAGCCAGCCTGCGCGAAAGCGAGGAACGCCAATCACTGGCCATTGCCGCTTCGGGTGAAGGCCTCTGGGACTGGGATATCGTCAGCGACAAGGCTTACCTGAGCCAGCGGTTCTGTGAGCTTACCGGATATGAGAGAGACGAAGGCATGCAGGGCTCTGAATTTTTCTGGAGCCTGATCCATCCGGACGACGTGCCGGCGGGTCGCGAAAAACTGGCCGCACAGCTTGAGGGACGCTCGACAGAATCTTCTGTTGAATACCGACTCAGGCAGAAATCCGGAGACTACAAATGGGTGCGCGCTGGCGGTCGTATCGTTGGGTGGGATGCAACTGGAAACCCCACCCGCATGATTGGAATCATTGCCGATATCCACGAACGTAAATTAGTGGAAGACCGCTTAAAGCAGAGCGAACGCCGTTTAGCCGAAGCGCAACGCATCAGCGGACTCGGAAGCTGGGAGCTCTGCTTCGATACAAATTCGCTAACCTGGTCGGATGAAATTTCCCGTATTCTTGAAATCGAAAAGGATCAATTGGGCATAACCTTTGACACGGTTCTGCGCGCCACTCATCCCGATGATCGTGAAGCCGTAGAAAACGCGTACGCAAATTCGATTGCGACGAGAACTCCGTGTAAAATCGAGCACCGCCTGCTGATGCCCGATGGCCGCATTAAGTGGGTGGCGGAACAGTGTGAAACGCACTTCGATGCTGCCGGTAAGCCATTGCGATCTTTTGGCACGATACACGATATTACCAGACACAAGCAGGCATTGCTTGCGCTGGCCGATTCAGAGCAATTCAACCGAAACCTTATTGACGCGATGCAAGATGGCCTGGTGGTCATCAATACCCACGCAATCCAGGTTAACGTCAACCCGGCCTTTTGCACGATGACGGGTTTTTCGCGCGAAGAACTGGTGCGCCAAATGGCACCCTTCTGTTACTGGCCTCCGGAACATCAGAAGAATCTGGACATCGCTTTCCAGAAAACCCTGCGCGGCGAAATCAATCGATTTGAACTAACATTCATGCGCAAAAATGGCGAGCGCTTTCCGGTGATAGCCAGTGCCTTTCCGATATCCGATAATGGCGGACGCATCGTTGCGTATGCCGCCACCATCAAGGACATCACCGAACGCATGCAGATGGAAACTAAACTGCGCCAGCACGGACTGCGCCTGACCGAAGCACACCGCATTGCAAAACTGGGAGCATGGGAGTTGAACCTTGAAACCAAAATCCGTTGGTGGTCAGAAGAGCAATACTATATCAACGGCATTACGCCGGGCACGCCGCCGACACAGGAGCTATTCGAATCTTTGATCTATCCTGATGACAGGGTGCTCATAGCCGAGGGGGTGAGGACCACCATTGCAAATGGTTCATGGGAGGCTGAATACCGCCTGATGAGACCAGACGGACAGCTCAGAATCATTCACGGTAGGGCGTCAGCCTCTTATGACGCCGATGGTGAACCGCTTAGGATATCCGGTACCAATCGTGACATCACTGAAACCAAGGAAATGCAAAGGGCATTACAAGAAAGTGAAGAGCGTTACCGCACGATGATTGCCGGACTGCTCGATGGTGTTGTATTGTCTGCCGGCAAGAGTCTGCGCATCCTGTCCCAAAATGACCGGGCCCTTGAGCTGCTTGGTCTGACCGAGGAACAGCTTCTGCGGCTCGAACCCTTTGACCTGCATTGGCGCATCATTCGCGAAGACGGAACTCAGTTTCCCATCAGGCAGCACCCGACGCTCCAGGCCCGCGCGACACGGAAAAGTATAATGAACGTTGTAATGGGTGTTTATCGGCCCGCGAAAAAAGACCTGGCCTGGCTCAGAGTCAACGCAAATCCAGTATTGGACGAAAAAGGCCGTGTTAAGCAGGTGATTACAACTTTCAGTGACACCACAGCACAAAAGCGCCTCGAATTGGCGCAACGCGCGGCCGGGGCCGGCACCTGGGATTGGGACATGCTCCACGAACAGATGAGCTGGTCGAGAGATCTCTTCACCATTTTTGGCCTGGATGCGGTTTCGGACCAGCCATCGTTTGCTACCTGGCAGCAGATAATCCATCCAGATGAACGGGAAAAGGCCGCTTCTAATATAGAACAGGCAATTAAAAAGAAAATCCCTCTCACCAATGAATACAGAATTTTACGACCAGACGGTGAAGTGCGCTGGATCAACGCATTGGGCAACACCGTTTATGATCACACAGGCCAGCCGGTGCGCATGACGGGCATCTGCATCGATATTACCGAACGGAAAAACGCTGAGCTAAAAATTTCACGCATTTACCACGAACTTCAAACGATGAAATTTGCCATGGATGAACACTCCATCGTCGGAACAACTGACGCGAGAGGTATTATTACCTATGCGAATGACCGCTTTTGCCAGATCTCAGGCTATAGCCGAGAAGAGCTTATTGGACGCACGCACGTTATCATCAATTCAGGACACCATTCTCCTGATTTCTTCAGGGATTTATGGCAGACAATTTCTTCAGGCATGGTTTGGCAGGGAGAACTCTGCAACCGAAAAAAAAATGGAGAAATATATTGGGTGGAGACCAGTATTGTTCCTGTACTCGACCCGGTTAGCAAAAAGCCATCGCAATACATCGGTATCCGCACAGATATTACACAGCGGAAAAAATTTCTGGATTCGCTCAACAGATCGCTTCAGGAGAAAGAGATGCTGCTGGCTGAAGTGCACCACAGGGTGAAAAATAACCTGCAGGTAATCTCGTCTTTGATCAGCATGCAGAGCCACCTGATTAAAGACAAAGATGCGCTGATGCACCTCAGCAGTCTCTCGCTACGTATACGCGCGATGGGTCTGCTGCATACCAAACTTTACAAATCCACGGATATCGGCCGCGTAGACATGAAGGACTACCTCACCGCGATCATTGAACAGGTGCTCTCAGCGCAGCGGCAGAACGCGAAGCGCGTCGCAATGTCCATCGACATCGAACAGGTTTATCTCAATATTGAAACCTCGTTACCTATCGGCCTTATCGTCAATGAGATAATTTCCAACTCTCTCAAATATGCATTCTCCGCCGTAGACTCACCCACGCTCAGCGTCAGCCTGAAATTCGGCGACGGTAAATTCAGGCTCGAAATCTGCGACAACGGTCCCGGCCTGCCGGCTAACATCGACACGAAATTGAGCCTCGGCATGCGGCTGATACAGGTTCTGGCAAAACAACTGCACGGCACAGTACAGATTCTATCCGATAACGGAGCGTGCTTCCACATCGCATTCGAAGAGCAGAGCAAAGAAGAAAAGAGATGGGAAAGGGATTAGTGACCGGGGACGAACCCGAGCACGCGCAAACCAGACATCAGATGCGCGGAAAAATCTTCGAAACGATGATGGATGCTTATGCGGCAGTAAACATGGCCGGGACTATCATTGATTTTAACCAGGCCTTTTTAGACCTGCTGGGTTATGGAGCGGATGAAATCGAGCGTCTTTCGTATGAAGACATAACACCTGGAAAATGGCATGATTTTGAACTGCGGATTCTCGCACAGCAGGTCAAGACACGCGGATATTCCGATCTGTATGAAAAAGAATACAGGCGTAAAGATGGCTCCGTATTTCCCGTGGAACTCAAAACATTTCTCGTCAAGGATGAACACGGGCAAGACCTCGCCATGTGGGCTATTGTCAGGGACATCAGTGACCGCAAGCGGGCCGAGGCCGCGCTGCGCGAGAGTGAATCAAAATTCCGCAACTACATCGACCGCTCGCCCGAGGGAGTCTTGATTTTTGACGAACGCGGTCGGTTCATCGAAGTCAACGCAGCTGCCAGCCGCATCACCGGCTATTCGGAATCAGAGCTGCTTTCGATGTCCATCGCAGATATTAGCCCGGTGGGATCGGCGACGCAGGCTATGCGCGACTACGGCGAGCTGGCCGGCAGCGGACAATCCCGCAGTGAAATCGAGTTCTTACACAAAGACGGCACAATACGATGGTGGTCTATCGAGGCCGTGCAATTAGCAGAGAACATTTATCTGGGCTTTGCGCGGGACAAAACCGCACAGAAGCTGGCGCAACTGGAGCTCGAGGAAACGCAGAAACGCTATCGGGCCCTGGTCGAATGGACGCCGATGGCAATCGCGGTACACCGGGAGGGCAGAGTCGTCTTCGTGAATCCGGCTGCGGTCAGGCTCATGGGTGCCACTTCGACTGATGAGCTGATCGGAAAACCAATCTTGGAATTTGTCCACCCCGATTATCGGCAGACCGTTATGGAGCGCGCAAAGGAAGCCAGCGAGAACAATATTTCTGCGCGGATCATCGAAGAAAAATTCCTTCGGCTCGATGGTACAACCATAGACGTTGAAGTCCAGGGAACGCAGATCGTTTACGAGGGCGAACCGGCTGTGTATATTGTCGGTCAGGATATTACGGGCCGCAAAAGGGCAGAGAATGCGATCCGCAACAGCGAGAGCAAATATCGGCAACTGGCAGAGACGCTGCCCCTGTTTGTCGCGACGTTTCTTCCCGATGGTACGCTGACTTATGTCAATGCCAGGTTGGCGGCAACTGTCCGAATGAGTGCGGATGATCTCATCGGCAGGAAATTTTTCGACTTCCTCTCCGAGGAAGACTGTGTCCTGGTGAAGGCACGGATTTCTGAGCTGACACCGCAAAACCCGATCGAGACGCATGAGCAGCAATATGCCGGCCCGAATGGCGAGAGCATCTATCACCGCTGGACGAATCAGGCTTCGTTTGATGGCGAGGGCAGAGCAACCGCCTTTCAAGCGGTCGGCCAGGACATCACCGAATCCAAAGAAGCGGAATCTGCGCTCAGGGAAAGCGAAAAATTCAGCCGGGCAATATTGAACTCAGTAGGCGCAGAAATCGCCGTTGTCGACTGCCATGGCACAATCATCCGCGTCAATAACGCGTGGCTCGATTTTGCCCAAAAACACTCCGCCGCATCTGGCATGTCTGCCGCGAATACCGGCGTCGGCGCAAATTATCTGGAAGCGTGCAAAACGACCCCCGACGCAGAAGGCGACGATAGCGCGCTCAGCGCGCGCGAGGGAATTCGCGCAGTGCTCAATGGGAGATTGCCGCATTATTCCATGGACTACTCCATTCATTTGTCAGACGGCCCGCACTGGTTCACAATGAGCGCCACTCCGCTGGGCGAGGTCGGCGAAAGTGTGGTTATTTCGCATACAGAAATCACAGCCCGTAAGCTGGCCGAAGAACACGTCGCAAGAAGCATGCGGTGGTGGCGGGCATTGTATGACCATTTGCCTATCGCAGCGTACGTGTGGGAACAAGTAGGTGATGATTGGCAATTGATATCGCACAATGCCGCCGCGTCCGGATTGACGGGTGGCAAAATCCACGAAATGCTCGGGGCGCGGGCGTCTCAACTTTACGCCGATTCGCCGGAAATACTCGAGGCTTTTTCAGCCTGCAGAGAGCCAGGCGTGAAAAGAAACGACAGCCTGAACTACACAATGCGAAGCAGCGGCGAGATCAAGAGGGTTTCAGTCACCTATACTTCTGTGCCGGAGAAATATGTTCTCGTGACTGTGCAGGATGAAACAGAAATTACCAAAAGCCATTCAGCGCTTGCACGCAGTGAAGCGCACATGCGGCTGATTGCCGATGCCTTCCCGGGCCCGGTATCGCATATTGGTTCCGATGGCAGGTATTCATATGTCAACCGCCACTATGAGACCTGGTTCGGCGAAAGAAAAGAGGATGTGATCGGCCGCACGCCAGCCGAATTGCTGAATTCGGAACTTTTCACAAGAATCGACCCGTATTTTCAAAAGGTACTGAAAGGCGACCAGGTCAACTGGGAAACAAATGTGAAGACGACCGACGGCCGCCTGCTGGTCGGCCAGGTAACTCACTTGCCTGATTTCGACGGCGCCGGTTTGGTACGCGGCATCTTCACCATCGTGTTTGATATCACTGCGCGCAAGCAGGCAGAAGAAGCCCTGCTCGGCTCGCTGCAGCAAAAGGAAATGCTACTCGCCGAAGTGCACCACCGCGTTAAAAACAACCTGCAGGTGATCACTTCGCTCATCGGCATGCAGAGCCATCTCATACAGGACACCAGTGCCCTGATACACCTCGAGAGCCTGAGTTTACGCATTCGTGCGATGGGCCTTTTACATACCATGCTTTACAAATCTCCGGATCTTGGTAGTGTTTCAATGCGGGCATATCTGGAGGCAATTGCCGAACAGGTATTTACCGTCCATGGCCGTTTCGGCAAAGGCGTCGCACTCGCGAAGATATAGAAGATGAAATTCTGCTGAACATCGAGACGGCGCTACCGATCGGACTCATCGTAAACGAAACAATATCAAACGCCCTCAAATACGCATTTGGTACGGTCGATCATCCTCAGATCGCAGTGAGCCTAAGGAAAACGCCGGTCGGTTACAGACTGGGGGTCTGTGACAACGGTCGAGGCATCGGTAACGACGTCGATAAGCGCAGCAGTCTTGGATTACGGCTGGTAGAGGTTTTGTGCAAACAATTGCACGGAGAACTGAGAATCAGCAGTGACAATGGCACCCACATTTACATTGACTTTCAAGAACAACACAAGGAATCCAAAAGATGGGAAAACGAAAAATCCTGATCGTAGAAGACGAAGCGATCGCCGCGATGGCTTTGGAGATGGAGCTCAATGCGCTGGGAATCCATCTATTAGAGACAGTGAGCTCGGGAGAAGAGGCCGTTTCGGCGGCTTTGCAGTTTAAACCTGACCTGATATTTATGGACGTGCACCTTGACGGTGACATGAGTGGCATTCAGGCTGTGAAAGCCATACACAGCCAGCACAAGATCCCGATCGTCTACACCACCGCTTCACAGAGCGCAACTATTGAGAAGCAGATCCAGGAAACGGACTATATTGCATTTCTGCATAAGCCGTACCTGACCGTCGAAATTACGACCATTCTATACCGCCTGTTCAATTGAGATCGTTGTCGATGGCAAAGCGAATCAATTGCGACACTGTGCGGAGGCGCAGTTTCTCCTTGATGTTGAGGCGATGCGTTTCAATCGTTCGATGGCTGACTCCCATTTGTTCGCCGATTGCCTTGCAAGTCAGTCCCTGAGCGGTCAGCCTTAAGACTTCTTTCTCTTTTTTGGTCAGCAGTTCGCTGGCGACACTTTTCTCCACGTCGAGACTGATGCCATCGAGCATCATCGACGTCAGTTCCGGGCAAAGGTACTTACGTCCCTCAAGCACTTCATCGATCGCCCGCATCAGGCGTGTAGTCGCATCTTCCTTGAGAACATAGCCCTTGGCGCCCCGGCTGAAGGCTTTTTTAACGAAAGCGCCATCGCTGTGCGAGGTTAACACGACAGGTTTGACTTTCGGAAAATTCTCCCGGATTTTCTGCAGGGCCTCAAAACCGTTGACGAGGGGCATTGCCAGATCCATGATTACCACATCACAGGGAATGGCGGCCAGTTTACTCAGCAACTCCCCCCCGTCGTCGGCTTCGGCGACAACCTGATACTGCGGTTTCGATTCGATGAGTAATTTCAAGCCGGCGCGAATCAGCTTATGGTCATCCGCCAGAATTATTCGGGTTTTCTTGATCGTGCTCGTCAGCATTTTTCGGGAGATGCCATTCATTTTTTCCGGGCAAATATCGTCACATTCTCTGTATTTAATTCATAATAACGGGCCAATCCGAATTCCCGTAAAACGTAATCTGTCAAAACCCCATCCAAAGATTCTGCTGAACCGAGAATTAAAATTCCATCTTTCTTGATAGCCTGTCGTATTTTTCTGAAGAGCTCAATTCTAGCCTCCGGCGCAAAATAGATAGCCACGTTGCGGCAGAAGACTATATCGAATGTGTCGGTGAATGCATCGACCAGCAGATTCAAAGGCCTAAATTCGTAAAATGGCAACAAGGATTTGTTGACAATCGCGCCCGTCTGCGTGTTCATAAAAAATTTCGCGCGAAACTTATCAGGCAAACCCCGGGAAATCTCAAATTCTGTGTAGGCACCGGTAGTAGCCTTTTTCACAGATTCTTCCGATATATCGGTCGCAAGAATGTGTGTGTTTCTCACCAATGTGGGATGAAACTCCGCGAGCATCATCCCGATCGAATACGCTTCCTGGCCGGTTGAACTTGCCGCAGACCAGATTTTGAGAGGGGGATAACGGATTTCGCCAGCCGCTATCGCATTCCGGTCTTTCCATTCAGGAATGACTTGCTCTGAAAATGCATCAAAAATGCTTTCATCCCTAAAAAAGCGCGTCTCGTGCGTGGTAATTCTTTCGATGATGCGGCTGATGAATTTTTTGTCAGTGCCCAGTTGTATCCTGTGGAGCAGGTCCGAAAAATCAGGCACACCAAATTCCTTCATAACTTCGGGGAAACGGTGCTCGAACAGGTAGTATTTTTCCGGTTCAATATGCAATCCGGTCAATTTTTTAATCGCCGACGCGATGAGAGGCAATACCGATTCCGCAGTCACCGCAGGTACTCCGTGATTTGCGCCGCCAGCCCTTCGACCGGGTGTATTTCGTGCACAATGCCATCGCGTATCGGTTTGGCGGGCATACCGAATATGACGCAGTCGTCGGCCTTTTGCGCCATAAGGTATGCACCTTTGGAGGATAGTTCTTTCATTCCGGCATAACCGTCTTCACCCATTCCGGTCATGATTATGGCGAGAGTTTCTTCCGGACAGATTTCGGCGAATGAGTGGAATAAGATATTGACCGAAGGCTTGCAGAGTTCCTGTGGTTCGCTTTCTTCGACGACGATATGCTTTTCCGCTTTTTCATTGCTGCGCAACCTCATTTGCTTGCCGCCGGGCGCAATGTACACGGTACCCGCCTCAGGCACCATACCATTTTTCGCTTCGAGAATTTTGAGCGGTGAACTTTCACCCAGGCTTTCGGCCAGTTGCGCAGTAAACAGCGGTGGCATGTGCTGTACCACAAAGATGCTCCCCTGCAAATCTTTCGGCAATGCGCTGAAAAGTTTTCTGAGCGCGGGAGGTCCGCCCGTCGAAATGCCAATGGCACAGTACCGGAAATGTTTGCTTTTCCTGCCCGCTCCCTGCCAGTCTGCCAATCCATCCCGTTGCACGGCATTAGGCGCGCCGGGTGATGCCAGTCGGTTGTCTGCGCGCGCCAATTCGGGTGTTGTGAAAGCCCGTATGCGCTCGAGCAATTTCAGCCGTAGCGACTCTGCGTTGCCGCCGACCAATGCCTCGCTGGGCTTTGTAATGAATTCATCTGCGCCCAGCTGCAAAGCATCAATCGTCAGCTTCGCACCTTTGCGCGTATGCGAGCTGAACATGATGATGCGGCTTTGCGGTGACAGCCGCTTGAACTCCGGGATCGCCGCCAACCCGTCCATCTCTGGCATGTCATAATCCAACAGGATTATTTCGGGCTTGTAATGATGAACGCGAGGCAGTGCCAACCGGCCATTGCTGGCCATCGACACGATTTCGATATCCTTCTCATGGCTGAGTATGCCCCGCAGGAACAGCCGGTACACCTCAGAGTCATCAACGACAAGAACACGAATCATAATGGCCTGCCAGGTACTGTGGGTTAACGAACGACTTTATAATCCTGAACAATCGCACCCAGTGCTTGTGCCAGAAGATTCAATTCACCGGAAAGTTCTGAAATCTTGTGTGCATCTTTGGCGCTGTCATTCACTGCGCTCGAAATACCGGAGATATTTTTTGTGATGTCAGCCGCGGCGGTTGAAATTTGCGAAACGTTCGTGGCGATTTCGCGCGTCGTCATCGACTGCTCTTCGACGGCTGAAGCGATGTTCGTATTTCCTTCGCTTACGACGCCGATGATGTCGGTGATCTTGTTGATGCCTTTGACTGTGTTCTCCGTGCTGTTCTGAATCGCCTGAATCTGTTTTTTGATATCTTCAGACGAAGCTGCTGTTTGGCGCGCCAGTTCTTTGACTTCCGATGCAACGACCGCGAAACCCTTGCCGGCTTCACCTGCGCCAGCGGCTTCGATCGAAGCGTTGAGTGCGAGCATGTTCGTCTGTTCCGCAATCTTCGAGATGATCTCGATGACATTGCCGATATTGGCCGCCCCGGTGCCGAGTTCCTTCACCAGAAGCTGCGTGCTCTGCGCGACATCAGCGGCTTCTTTAGAAACCTTGGCAGTCTCCGATGCCTTACCTGCGACTTCGGAAATCGAAATAGACATCTCTTCGACTGCACTGCTGACAACCTGCAGATTCTGACTCATCTGCGTCGCTGCGGCCGATATCACGCCCGATTGCTGCGAAATCTGTTCGACTCCCGCCGACAGGTTCTGGCTCGAATCGGCCAGGATCCTGGAGCCGCTATTGAGGTCACCGCTGTTCTCTTTCAGTTGAAAGATGATGGCGGAAAGGCTCGTGTTCAACACCTGCACCGATTCGAGCACCTTGTCGATCTCGTTGGAACCACGCACGTCGATGGATCGCGTCAAATCGCCTTCGGCGAGAAATTTCAGCTGTTCGATCGCGTTGGCCAGCGGCCCATTAAAACCGCGAAGAAACCAGATGGCAACGGGAATGCTCAACAAGCCGAGGCTCAGGGCAACGACGATGCGGACGATAGGTTGTACCCCCAGCAGCAGGCCGGCCATAGGAATAAAGGCAGACGTTATGGCAATGGCCATCAGCGTGAAGAAGCGCGTTTTGAGACGGGCGTTCAGCCAGGATTTTTTGAGGCCCAGCGGATTTGCCGCATCGTAATTTTTTCCGAGTTTGTTGAGTTTCGCGTACAGATTTTCTGCAGCCTCGATGTCAGAGCGCTGCGCGGGACGGCGCACGGACATGATGCCGATCGCCTTGCCATTTCTAAACTGCGAGGCCACTTGTGCCTCAACCCAGTAGTGGTCACCCGAAGCCGCACGGTTCTTAACCATACCGCGCCACGGTAGGCCTGCCTTGATGCGGTTCCACAAATCGGCAAATGCCGCCGGGGGCATCTCGGGGTGCCGGACGATGTTGTGCGGCTCGCCAATCATGTCTTTGGGATCATACTCCGAAGCTTCCGCAAAGTCTTTGCTGGCATAGGTAATAATTCCCTTGAGGTCGGTTCGGGATAGCAGCGTCGCATCGCGGCGGATTTCTTTTTCGCGGTTCGTCGTGGTACGGTCGTTGCGGCGCCGCACCTTTTGCTCAGATTTTGTGCCGGCTGAGGCACCCTGGTGTACCGGCCTGGCCTCGTTTGTAACTTCTTCGTTGTCGCGCATATTTTCTCCTTCTGCAGATTACTGATTTTTCGAATGGATGGATCGCAAATCGGGCACCAAAACCAATCCATCGCTGGTCTTAGCCACTTTACTTATATAGGTAGTTTCTGATTCACTCAGGTTCGCCGGCGTCTCTTCGAGCTCTTTCTCGCCGAGAAAAATCGTATCCCGAATTGAATCCACGGTCACCGCAATCGGATAGCCGCCTGTTCTTATGCGCACAATGGAAGCTTTGCCGCCATAGGCGGGACGCTCCTTGTACCCCAGCAGCACCTCGAGGTCAATGATCGAAATAACGTTACCCCGCAGGTTTGCGAGCCCGCGGACGTAATTGGGTGCACGCGGCAGCCGCGTGACCGAAACTTCATTTACAATTTCCTGGCATTCTGCCAGTCCAAGACCAAACAGGTGCTCACCGCATTTCCAGAGCAGGTATTCGCCGCCGAAGCTGACCTTTGCAGACTCATGGGCATTATTCTTCATTGCGCAACCCCCGCGAGCTCGCGCTCAGCCGTGCTTTTCTCAGCCATAGCGCTGCTGCCCTGCAGCAACTCAGAGATATTCAGGATTATCACCGTTTCATCGTCAATTATCGTATAGCCCTCAATTTCACGCCTGTCCTGTGCTTCACGGCGCAGTTCAATCTGACCTTCGATGATATCCAGGATTTCCGCAGCAAGCAATCCGTACTTCCGGTTTTCGGACTGGAGAATGATCAGGTTACGCGGTCTCTCTTCCTCTGCGCCTGCACTGCGCAGGAAATCGGTCTGCAAAATCGGTATGACCTCTTTGCGGTAATGCACGACCTTACGGTCGACGACCGTTTCGATATCTTCCGGACTAATGGCTTCGAGTCGGGGCAAAGACGTAACTTTAAAAGCGAGTTTCTTGCCATACGAACGAAACAGCAGGTATTGTACTGCCATCTGCGCAAGCTGCCGGTTCTTTTGCAGTGTTGCCCGTGTTTCCATGTTGCTCTGCAGGTTTGCCTGCCTTGGAATCAGGGTCGCATCGAGAATCAGGGCAATCTGGCCGTCGCCCATGATCGCTGCGCCCGAGAAGATCTGCTTATCCTGCCCGAACTGCGGCAGGGTCTTCACCACCACTTCTTCAGTATCGAGCACTCGCTGCACCTTGAGCCCATAGTGATATTTTTCGGTGCGTACGACGACGACCACCCCGTCGCTGCTGCTCTTTGCGTCGATTTCGAGCAATTCCGCTGTCGAGATCAAAGGCAGAAGGCGCGAGCGCAACTCATACGCTTCCTTGTTTTGAATATTCTTCAGCCGCGCGGGTTCGATTGTCACGACCTCTGCGATATTCTGTTGTGGAATAACAAAACGTGCGCCATCAACCTCGACCACCAGGCAGGTTATTATCGAAAGCGTTTGAGGAATGACCATCGTGACAGTAGAACCCTTTCCCTGAACACCGCTGATTTCCACAGAGCCGCCGATTCTGCTGATGTTCGTACGCACCACATCCATCCCGACACCTCGGCCCGATATTGTCGTTACTTCGTTCTTTGTGCTGAAGCCCGGCAAAAAGAGATACTCCGCGATTTCCTGCGGCGTCGCGCTCACTGCGGTTTCACGCGTAATCAGGCCTTTGCTGAGAGCGGTATTTTTGATTTGTTCCAGATCGAGCCCCCTGCCATCGTCGCTGACATCGATGACAATATTCCCTTCGCGCATTTCTGCTTTCAGGCGGATGTTTCCCTTTTCACTTTTGCCTGCCTTTCCCCGTTCTCCGGCCGGCTCGAGACCGTGATCAACGGCATTGCGTAATATGTGCACGAGCGGATCGGAAATTTCATCAATTATCGCCTTGTCGATTTCGATATCACCGCCCTCGATGTGCAATTCTGCCTGTTTACCTGTTTGCAGAGCGGTTTCGCGCACAAGGCGCGGAAAGCGCTGGAAGAGAATTCCCAGCGCTTGCAGGCGCGTTTTCATCACCTTGTCCTGAAGATCGGTCACCAGCTGACTCAGCTTCTTGGCAAACGCACCGAGGCTCTGGTCTGCGGATTGTTCCACTTTTCGCACCAATGCATTACGTGTCAGAACGATTTCTCCTGTTATGTCTATCAGGTTATTGAGCAAATCGAGATGCACCTTCAGATGGGTTTCTTTGGTGTGCAACTCGGGGCTGAGGTCGCCGCGCGCCGAATCGACCGTCTCGTTAAAACCCGCAGTTCCAGGCGATGCCGCAGGCTGCCAAAAATAATGGTACAAAATAATTTCCAGTCCCAGGTTTTCAAACAGACTGTTGATCGGGCTCTGCGTGTTCAGAATTACGGCGGCGCAAAAGACGGGCGCCTGATCGATCAGCTTAGTGTCTTTGCGTAATATGCCGAAAGACAGCAGGCTCTGCGCCCAGTAAGTCGAAGCCAAACTGGCTATCGTCAGGCCGCCAGTTCTGCGCCCCAGGTCATGAACGACAAAGGCTTCAGGTAGCTTTATTTTTCGGCCAGATCAAGGTATTTCTCTGGCAGGCGGATTTTCTTCGATTGTTTTTAATCCATTCGAGGCCGTTATTCTGCATGGCGGCTGCCCGCTTCGCCGTTCGGCTGTTGCCGGCGCGCGCTCTCGCTTACACCCGGCAAGTCGCGCGCGTGGCGAAAACGCCGCCGTATTGCCGGCTTTGCAGCGCGCCGAGTACACCCCTGACACCCGCGCCTGCTTCGCCGCATCGTCCATGGAATGAATCAGCATTTGCATGCGGTCGAGTGCGATGAGGCCGACGTCGATAAATGCCGGCTCGAGATTATTTCCCGTAGTCCTGATTTCTTCGAGGCGTGTTTCGAGCGCATGACAAATATCTATAACATGCGTGAGTTCAAATATACCAGCGTTACCCTTGATTGTATGGATCGCACGGAGCAGCTCGACATAATGGTGCGCATCCGCATCTTTTTCCCATTTCAAGCAATAGCGACTCTGACTTTTGCAGCAGCTCGCGCGAAGTGGCAACAAACGATTCCCTGATTTCACGCAGGTTAATTTCCATCAGGCGACTCCGTTAATTGCGCAAATGAACTGGCAAAATTCAATTTCCTGACCAGCGCGATAATTTTGCCATTTGCCTCGAATTCGCACGGCACTTCCTCTTGCTTCAGCTTGAGCCCCAGGGACACAATCGTCGAAAGCGCCTTTAGGGTAATATCCGCGGCATCGTAGAGGCGAATCGTCACCCGTTCGCGGCGCCCACCCCCGCCCGAATCGCCAACGGTGGCGCCGGCTGGCACGGAATATCCAGTGCTTTTGGCGGAGGCAAGTTCCCGTTGCAGTGCATATTGCATGTCTTCCCACAGTTTTTCCGGGTCAGCCTGAAGGTCCTGCGCCTGAAGCGAGATGTATGTCCTGTTATTCTTGTTGAAGAAATTCAATTGATTACTCCTCCGCCGTCGATGAGAAGTCTTAGCGTAAACATTGACAAAAGTCAATTGTCACCTCTACACCCAGCCCTCCGTAGAAATACGTATACCAAAGACCCCCGACGCCGTATCCGTATTCCTACACAAGATTTGAGGTAGATGATCGGATTGTATTTTTCTTCAGGATGTATTATAAAATGGTCATGTTACAACCTACCCCAGAAACTTCACGGTACCTGAAGTCCGTCCTGGCACCGATCAGCGACGAAGAAATCGGTGTTCTCCTCAAAAGCCGCAAGTCGGAAGCTTCGGTCGAGAACAGCATTATCACCCCGGAATTCTACCGTTACTCCACGATTCTGATTGTGGAAGACGATACCGTGGTACGCCGATCACTCAGGCATCTTCTGGAATCGTGGGGATGTCAAATAATCGAAGCCGCGGATGGACTGGAAGCGCTCGGGGTGCTGCGCAGACACAAGATCAGGCTCGTGCTTTCCGATGTGGATATGCCCAATATGGACGGCCTCGAACTCCTCCGGAATATCTCCGCCGATTTTCCGGAAGTGAGCGTCCTCATCGTCAGCAGCTTCAGCCACGAGAGAATTCTTGAAACGGCGCTCGCGCGAGGCGCGATCGGCTACATACAGAAACCCTTTCGCCTACCCGAACTGAAATCTCAGGTTACCTATGCCCTAAGAAAACTCATGCTCACCGATTCGGCAAAAAAGAACCTTGGGGATTCAGCGGCAGCGGCAGTGGGAATGGATCGCAATGCCAACGAAGCAGCGCGCGAATTTGCCCGTCTTTTTGTACTGACTTCCGACCTACACCACGTCGAAACCGGAACACACATCCGCCGCATCGGCCGGTTGAGTAAACTACTTGCAGATCTCACAGGCTGCGCGGCGGATTTTTCGAACCTGATCGGCGAAGCAGCAGTGCTGCACGATATCGGTAAACTCGCAATTCCCGATGCGATCCTAAAAAAGCCCGGACCACTGACACCCGAGGAATTTGATATTATGAAGACGCATCCGGTATTGGGTGGACAGATCCTTGCCGGCACCAAAGATCCGTTTTTGAAGATGGCGCATACCGTTGCGCTGCACCACCATGAACGCTGGGATGGCAAGGGTTACCCCAACGGGCTCGTGGGTGAGGATTGTCCGCTCGAGGCGCGCATCGTCGGTGTGGTGGATGTCTACGATGCGCTCACCGAACGGCGGGTCTACAAAGAGCCCTGGCCTGCAGAACAGGTGCGCAATTTCTTTGCCGAAAAAAGTAAAAATATGTTTGACCCTGAACTGGTAAACCCGCTGCTCACTCATTTTAACCAGTTTGAAGCCATGCGCCAGGCCGAGCAAAATGGAGATCACAGTTGAAGAACGATTTAACCGCAGTGCCCTATGAATGAGAAGCAACGCATTGAACGCCGCGCATATCCCGTTTCCAGTTTGTGAAGGCTATGGAACTCACCGTGGCGCGAAAAACGCTCGCCGGGTATACCTATGACATAGGGCAAGGCGGGCTCGCGTTCATTGCCGAGGCGCTGCCCGGGGGTGGTGAGCTCAGCGTCAGAATCAACGATGCCGGCTTTGTCTTCAAGGGCAAGCTGGTTGGCCAGCTCAGCGCTGGCAAACCCGGTCTTTTCAGATACCAGATGCAGTTTGAGAAGCCGCTCACGCTCGAAGAGCTCGCAGGCATTGTAGAGACGCACATCCGTTGAAGATTTTTTTCATTTTGGGTGAGAAAAATCTGCAGTTTTCCGGTATTTAAATAGTAGAGGGTTATAGAGGTTGCGCGGCGATTCGCGAAACCGCAGAAATCCCGCTATCACCGGAGGATTTATCATGGCTAGACGACTTCTGATTTTATGGGCGGCCTTTTTGGCCTCCTGTGCAGGCAATACGGGACGCGATCCTATGCTCGTTTCGGCCGAACAGCGCGAGCGGCTCAAACCGCAGCTGTTTCCTGCGGGGGGAACCTTTTATGGCAGCCTCACGGTTCAGGTATTGAATTACCGCGAAGGCCTCGAAATCAGCGACGGAACCACCACCGCTGCGCTGAGCAATCCGGCAATCTCCGTCGGTGCAACTCGCACTATCACTATTAGGGATAAAACAGATGCGAGCCTTGCAAGCAGTGAGACGTACACAGTTGTGTCGGCAATCCCCCCGGTTATCGCCCAGCCACCTGGCGGCGAATACAGCGGCACGGTGCTCGTCACGGCAAGCACTGAGGTCATCAATGCACGCATCGAATATTCTGTGGGTGCCGAATTCAGCACGTATGATCCTGAAACGGGAATCGCGCTCATGCAAAGTTCCGAGGTATCCCTGCGTGTATGCATTGCAGAAACCTGCGGTCCGCTGAAGAAGTTCAGTTATACAATTGCGTCAAAACCGGTAGTCGAACAACCTACCACGACAGCCGACAACGCGCGTATCCTGGCATCTCTCGCGCAGTCCGATTATAACCAGAGAACGCTCTCGGGTCTCGCGGCGCGCATGGATGAAGCAAAATTGCGCGTGATCGCAGATGGCTCACTGATGAGCGACCCTGCGCTGCGCAGCCGGTTTCTCGCGCAGCATAATGACAAAGCCGCGGCCGCAGCCTGCACGACGATTGCGCGCTATCTGTACGTGCTGGCGCGGCGGTTGTCGGAGAGTCGCCTGTCTTACCCGGTGTTGCCTGATTTCGCCGGGTACTACATCCGCCACATTCGTGCGGGTGACATTGTGCAAGATAGCGAAGGCAGCTTCGTCTGGATCATGAATGGGGCAAACCTCGTGACGCCATACCTTGCCGCGGAGCAGCTGAATGCATTTGAATACCAACGCAGCAGCGGCTACCCGACGGATTTCAGCCTGCTTGACCCGATCTATGTGAGTAAGCCCGCAGCGACCCTGCTGCGCGACGGCCCCGGGGCGACCGTCAGCACGCACACCTTCGCGGCAGTGCGCACCGAAGCCGGTTTCATCATGCTCGACACCTATTTCTCCCCCTGGAACAGCGTTGAAGCGCGCGCCTCTGCCGGGCAGGCATGGCCCTATGCCTACCGATTCGGCCCGGCAGGTTCCCGTTATCTGCACTATGTTTATGGGTATTGAATGAAGCTTTTTGTGGGTGATAACGCAGAATTAGCGTCCCGCCGCTACGCGGCGGACGCGAATTCTGCACTTACCCCAAAACGCTTGTAGCCGTGTTTCGCAGACTAAGGCTGTCTTGATGGCTAACTGGCGCACCAAGTTTACTCCACCATTTTTTGCTGTTCTGGTGGTTGTTTACCTTTCTGATCTTTTCTCCAAGCTGTGGATACTCAAAAAATTCAGCGCGCAGGGGCAAAGTGAACCCGTGATCGGTAAGTTTCTTTATTTCACGCTAACCCGAAACGAGGGTGGTGTGTTCGGCATGATGCAGGGACACGCGTGGTTGTTCCAGATTCTGACCGGTTTTGCGATAATCTTCCTTATTTACTACTATTACCGCAGCGCAGAGGGATCAAAAATATTTACGCTCGCGATTGCGGCAATTCTCGGCGGGGCGCTCGGAAATTTTACCGACCGTTTTTACGGTACCACCCCCGGTGTGGTCGACTTTATCGATGTGCGCTTTGGCAACTTCCGCTGGTTTATATTCAATATTGCAGATGCGTTTATCTGCGTGGGGGCATTTCTTTTGGCAATAGCCTTCTATAAGTTCGAAAAGGCTGAAAAGGAAGCCCGCCGCGCAGAAGAAGCGCAGGGCGAGAACAAGGTCTGATATGCCGGCAACACTGATCGTCGGCACACAATGGGGCGACGAGGGCAAAGCTAAAGTCATCGATTACCTGGCGAAAGAGACAGAAATTGTCGTTCGTTACCAGGGTGGAGCCAATGCCGGTCATACGGTAAAGGTGGGCGATGACAAATATATTTTCCGGCTGATTCCGAGCGGCATTCTTTACCCCAAAACCATCTGCGTGCTCGCGGGCGGCATGGTGATCGACCCGGACGCGATGTTCCAGGAGATTGCCGAACTCGAAGCGAAAGGCGTAAACCCGATGGGCCGCCTGCGCATCGCCGACAATGCGCACCTGTTGATGCCTTACCACAAAGAAATAGACGTGCGCAGCGAAGAGGCTTCGGGGGTGCACAAGATAGGCACCACCAAACGCGGCATTGGTGCCTGCTATTCTGACAAAGTGAATCGCCAGGGTATTCGCATCGGTATGCTTTATAGCGATGACTTTTTCGCCAACACGCTGCCCCGCCTCGTGGAACAGAAAAACAAACTGCTCACGCGCATGTACGACGCACCGCCGGTGAACCTGGCAGAGCTCAAAGACAAGCTGATGGTCTTGCGCGAAAAAATCCGCGACATGATCGTCAACTGCCCCTACTACCTCAACATGGAGCTCGCTTCGGGCAAGCGTGTGCTGCTCGAAGGCGCGCAGGGGACAATGTTGGATCTCGATTTCGGCACTTATCCTTATGTAACGAGTTCAAACCCTACGACTGGCGGTGCACTGACCGGTGCGCGTTTTACCCGTTACCTGAGAAAAACGTGATCGGTATTGGCAAAGCATATTCTACTCGCGAAGCAGGCGCCCTACCCGACAGAAGTTTTCGACGAAGAAGCGGAAACCCTGCGCACCGCCGGCAATGAATTTACAGCGTGACGGGACGCCCGCGGCGTTGCGGGCTGGTTCGACGTCGAAGTGGTGCGCCATGCGGCACGCATCAACGGCCTGTCGGCACTGTTTACAAAAATCGACGTGCTCGATAAATTCAAGACGATCAAGGTAGCGACGGTATTATGGACGAACGGTGCCGCATCGAATATTTCCGCCAGGAAGCGTCGGCGATGACAGCCAGTGCTGTCTGGGGCGAATTGCCAAACGGTTTCGACCCCGCCATCACAGCCGAAAATCGCCAGGCGAATACGCGCAGGCTTTGATGCGTCGCCAACATTGCGGAGTACTGATCGCGGTGCTCAGTGAAATTCGTCACAGTATCAGCACCGTTGCAAAATAGCGGTGTGTGGGGTTGAAAAGTGACCGTACGCGCAGGATGCGCATGGGTCAGCCGCACCTGTGACAAGGCCAGCGGATGACCGTTCGGGAACTCTTTACCTATCGTATACTCACCATTTCCAACGTCTGTCGCTTTCCCGTGTTTGCATACCCGGGGCGCTCTGGTATATTCTGGCAAACCCGCATGATGTGAGCAGCATCCGTCTCTACACGGCACCGACCCCCGCCTTTATGACGCTCAACGACTATCTCGACGGCTACCTTTGCAAACTCGGCTGCGAGACACCGCTCGGTCAATACCCTCGACCCGATCGCCATTAAAATCGTGATCGTCGGCGGCTCCTCCCTGCTCGTCTATTACCGCGATTACCCAATACCAGTCATTGCTGCGGTGCGTGAAATCATCGGTACCGTGGGTGGCGGCTTTTTGCTCATCAAGCGGAATGTGTTTTCGGCAAACCCAATTACTGGGCAATTATGTTGGCTTAATATCGCTTTCCGGCTGTTTTATCTGTTTAACTGGCCTTTCCGTGAATACACGATACCGCCGCTGCTGTTCGTATTCGCCGGCGGTATTTTCGCCTACACTAAGACCTACGGATGCACGATACTAAAGGGTAGTGATTCCGATTAAACTGCCACTTCTGTTTGCGGGCCGCACTCCCGCTGCAGCTTGCTTTTCTGGCGCTCACCTTGCACTATCCTGTATTTTCCGCAAAAACGCTTTAGAACGCGATGCTCTGCCGGTCGTTTATCTTGCCGCCACGTATCTGCAATGGCTGTTTTTTCTTTTTCTGGCCTCATGGCGCACAAAAAAGACCAGGCCCATTATCATGCACCTGCCGCACCTGCTGAGCTTTCTGCCGCTGATTCGTCATATCATGATTGCGGCTGACCGTGGCCAGGGGATGGGACTCTCCACCGCGCAGGATTTGACGCAGGGCGCCGACCGCGCCGCTGACGCAACAGCCTGATGCTTGCGGGCGCATGCGGTCGCAACCCCACATGTTCTCGCTGAATGCCGTGTGGCTGTGGCAGATGCGCCGCGCATATGAGGCTGACTTCGCTGGTGGAAAGCGCGACCTGGTACCGATTGCCATATACGTACTGATGGCAATCACTACCATCGTGATCTATGCCGGTCTCGACATGAGTTTTGCAACGGTCAATGCACCGCTTGCAGTGGGATTAATCCAGTTACTGCTCAATGTCGCTGCCGCTAAGGGACCGCTCTATTGCGATCCAGCAGACATAGCTCACCTTAATTCCGAGCATCTATTCTTCTGTCGTCGAATTTGGCCTGTTGCTTTCTGACAAGGCACGTTCGAAATGGGCGTCGAACTGGTACCTGGCAGGCTCCAGTTTTACGCAGATCTTTGCCATTGCGCATGCTTATTGTTCAGCCGGAGTCGCAGGCATGCTTAATCGATCTGGAGGCTACGCCTCTGGTCGATTAAGCTGTATTTCCTAATCTAAGACGCCGCGCGGGCAGACAGACATGCACAATCCGCAGCCGACGCAAGAGGCACGCTTGATATCCTCACCGCGCACGGCCAGCTGCGTACATCGATACCCATTTCGCAAAGTTCGTCGAGCAGTTGCCGCACGCAATACACTGGCCGCCGTTCGTTTCGATTCTGAACCGGGGAAAAACAACCGGTAGAATACCAATATCGCCGCCTGCGGCAGAGCTGGGGGCCTGCACCATACGCGGGTGCCCATCAGCGGATAAAAGCCTGTACCGATCACGCCCGCAAATCCGGCGCTGATAAAAAAGCCGTACCAGCGCTTCATGCCAAACACCCATTCGGCAAAACCGTCGTGCACCCCGCGGAATTCATTCACAAAGATGAGCGCGGTCATGACAACGGTGATTACCAGGATACTGTAAATCGTGATGCGCTCGATGAACCACGCGCGCTCTGATTTGCCCCGAGAGTTGTTGAAAGGGTCACCCATCGTGTTCGCCAGCGCCGCAGCCACACCCATGAACAGTACCAGCGCTTTCCGAAAAAATATGTCAGCACCGGCACCGCGACAAAAGCCATCATCACAGCCCACAGCGCCATCGCGCGCGGGTAGTCGGTAAATGTCGATGGCAGAAAATAATCCAGCTTGAGCGCTGTGAAGTAATGAAGTAAAATTCTTTTGTGTTAAATAGAGCAGCAGTCCGGGCAGGATGAACGAGTTGCAACTGTCTGTACGGCCATCACCACGGGGATGCCAGCGTGCGCAGATTTTCTGGTAACGGTCATTGGCGTCAGGCGGCGGTAAAACCGATTCCCATCAGCACGACTAGCAGCGTATAGAGAAACCCACAGGATCCAGCGGGATCGCATCGCGATCTGCGCATCGCATGCGAAAGCGGATCCAGCGCCTGCGCCGCGTTGTCGATCAGCGCAGACGTCGGCTGCAGGTGGATTTTCCGCGCCGGTCGACAAAGATACGGTTTTCAGGTAAAAAGCCGCGCATGATAGTGCTGCCGGGATTTTGGAAGCTTCCAAACTTTCGAGAATGAAACGGCGTTGATCGCTAAGACCCTGAGCTGAAGTGCCCGCCCTTTCTGCGGCGGCAATTTTTTCCCCGAGCGTGCGAACCCGCCCGCTGCTGCCGCTCAGTCCGCGTTGCCGATATCGTAAGACCAGCACAGCACTGCATGTTAGCACGAGCGCCAAACTGAAACCATAACGGCCAGAATGCCCGCCGCGTCAGGCCTCAATGGCGTTTGCTCGCTCGCCGCACCTGTATAAGCGTACTGGCGCGTATACCATGCGTCATGACCACCTGCGAGGGGTGAAAAATTGACCGGCAATGCCCGCGGCAGTCTTGCGGTGAACATGTATTCGATTTTGTCGCGTGTCGCTCACACCCAGTTCATAGCGCAGCAGTGGGTTTGTGATCGCCACTTTTGCATTTCCATCTTCAATATCGCAAAGACATTGCCGATACAGCGTCTTGCCCGGCGCCGGAACGGGTATGTAGCCTGCTTCTGCCTGGGTTCGGGATTTTCGCCGAGAAACGTTCGGGCTTAACAATTTCTCCGGTTCGCTCCAGTAGTCTTTTGTATTACGGTAGTGCAGCGCCAGAACGCTGATCTGATCTCAGAATTTTTTTCAGCAGGTAGCCTTCGAAGACTTCGTCGGCAACCGTGCGCCGGCCGATGATCCATGCAGCCGGATAAAGGCGGAGCGTCTCATTCACGACGGCTTCGAGAAGCGGGCACGCGGCAAGATTTTCCGGAGTTACTTCGGCGCCGCCGATCTGCGCTTTGAGTTCAGCGCGCAGTTTTTGCTGCACGCCAACGTTCATCGCGAGTAACCAAATCGCCATCGCAAGCGTGAAACCAGTGGTTTCGTGACCCGCAATCAGCAGGGTCAGCAGTTCATCGCGCACCTGCTCCCTTTACGGATGCTGCCGCCCGTGTGTTCGCGCTCTGCTGCGAGCAACATACCAAGCAGGTCGCGCGGTTCGCCTGCCGGTTCCGCAAGGCGCTGGTCGATAATTTTGTATAAAATCTGGTCACCGCTGCGGAAAGCATAAACGGTTTTTCAAAAACGGCAAATAGACGGAAAGTTTAATCGGCATCTGTATGCGCCGGCTGATGAAATCGTTACCGAAATGCACCGCTTCACGGATGACCTTTTTCATGCGCGAGAAATCGCGACCGAACAGGAATTTTGCAGATATTCTCGAGCGCAATATGCATCGAAAGTTCCGAAACATCGGTGGCCTGACCCAAACCATTCAGTGCCGCATCAGTCGTCTGCGCCATCGAATGCGCAAACGCGGCGAGCCTGCTCTTTGAAAATGCGGCTGTTCATCGAGCGCTGCGACTGCCAGAATTCGCCCGCGTGTTTAAAATACCATTGCCTAAAAACAGCGCAGCTTCTTATACGCAGAGGCCTTTGCGTACGAGCGCGGTTCGCTGACAAAGGTATGCATCAGCGCAGGTTGTCCTGTAAAATAAAACCGGCCAATGCCGACCGGAGGTCACCGCGTTGCTGTATTTCTCGTGCAGTTCGCGAAAGTATTTCGCGAAGCGGGTTGAAACAACGGCAACATCGCCAAACAAAATTTCTTTCGGCGAGTTCGAGAACATCTGTCTGCGGCCCGAGGTAATTTGCCCTGGTCGGGCGAAACGGCAGCGGCACTGGACATATTCGCAAGTGGCAGGCGAACCGGCTCTGTAAAGAATTTTCGGCGGATTGTCTGAGGCCGCTCAAACAGATAATCCGCACCTAACCAAATGCCTGTAACAGTTTTTTGCCGAACGCGACGTCGAGCGCATGGCCGCCGCGTGCGCCGAGAATGTGGCCCTGTATCGGGCGCCCGACGAGTGCGAGATCGCCGATGAGGTCGAGAATCTTGTGGAAAACCGATTCGCGCTCAAAACGGAAATCGTTCATCGTAGTACTGTCGGGATATAGATCACGGCATTGATGCTGCCACCCTGCGCAAGACCGCGCGAACGTAGTATTCAACATCTGGCAAACCAAACGTGCGCGCAAAACCGATCGTCCTTTGACAAAAGTTTTATCTTCATACTTCAGTTGCACTGCCTGGTTCTTGAGAAAGGTGAGGATAGTCAATATAATACGAAACCTGAACTTCAGGTGACGGCATCGCCATTAAGGTAACGTTCCCCGTCTGTCACCAAAACAGGATACCGACCACCAGCGGCTTTACCGGTTCGGCGCATGGCTGCAACTTCCGAGGCCCTGCAGGCAGCGGATAAACGGCCTGGCGCTACCGTTCACAGGGAACCTCCTTGCTTCCCTTAACCTCGATTGGTGATATCGGTGATACTCCAGAACAAAATGCGTAGAGCAGATACTCTACCGTTTGTAACTGAACCCTTCTTCGCCCCCCAAAGTAACCGCGAGGGAAGTATCGATAACATGGCCGAGCTTGAAGCGATCGCCACGTTAGCCCGAGCTACTTAAGCCCTGCCGGAAAAAACAATCCCCTGCGTCTGCAGGATAAAGACAGTCGCGTCACTTCGCCCGGAATGCAGACCGACGCCTTCATAGACGGGATGTTTAATCGTAGCATGAAAACCAAAAAATCCATTTGAATGCGCCCGCTTTTCTTCTTTCCTGCCAGTAGCTTTTCGCCTTTCGTGGCGTCGGGTTCAGGTAATGAACCGTGCAATTGCTGGAAACTCGACGCGGATAGCGCGTTTCGATGGTATTAATTTCATCGACGAGTTTGAGCGCCGTCGCCGGCCAGCGTTTAAAGCGCGCCTTGATCGCCAGCACAATATCTGCGCCGTGGTTTCGGCATCGTGTCTAAGAGCTCCAGCTGCGGGAATTCGCGCTCCAGAAAGCCGAGTAATGCTGTTTTGAATTCGTCGTCGGCACTCTCACCGATGATGAGGCTCTTGATTTCGGTCGCGAGCATTGTCGCGATGACAATAAGCAGCACGCCGATCACAACCGAGCCCACCGCGCCGAAGATGGGGTTTCCGGTCATGAGCGTCAGCACGACAAAGAACAGCGCAATCGCGCACCCGGTAGCGCCGCGATGTCTTCACCCACCACAACGAGCAGTTCACTCTGGCGGGTCTCTTTGAACCAGCGGTAGAGCGAGCGGCTTTTGAGCGTACCACGGATTTCGCGCATCGCGCCATAGAGCGAAAACGACTCGAGCAGAACCCCGGCACCCAGGACTGCAATGGCGATCCATGGATGTGAAACCGGGGTGGGATGCAGCAACTTGTGGATACCCTCGTAAGCCGAGAATAATCCGCCTACGGAAAAAAGCAGCAATGCGACGAGAAATGACCAGAAGTACGAGATCTTACCATACCCCCAGCGGATAAACCTGCTCGCAGGGGCTTTGGCGCCTTTTCATGCCAATGAGCAGCAAAACCTGGTTACCGCAATCGGCAAAATGAATGGATCGCTTCGGCGGCCATCGAGGTAGACGGTAACGAATGCCGCTGCGGTCTTTGTCAGCGTACATCGCATTGGCGGCGAGCGCAGGCTATACCACCGCTTTTGAGCCTGAAGCCATCTCCCCGGAAATAAAATCTGCATGACGTGTCGCGGCAACGACGGCGGCACAATGAGGCGATGCCACTAAAACCACACCGATCTTATGGCTATTGGCCGCAATGGTGCTTTTCTGCCCGCTGCGAAAGCGCCGCAGATCGACCCGGCTGCCAAAGCTGCGGCGGAAGCCGAGCGGCTCGCGGCAATTCTCGAATCGCCCGACCGCCAGAAGTGGCAGATGCCTGAACGCGTCATCGCCGAGCTGAAACTTAAAAACGGCAGGTGATTGCGGACGTCGGTGCTGGTAATTGGTTACTTTGCGCGCCGGTTTTGCGGAAAAAGTTGCCCCGAACGGGCTTTCGGTCGGTTACGATATCAACCATATGATGGTAGAATTTATGCAGCGGGACGCGAACCAGCGCAATCTGGTTAAAAATTACAAGGCGCACCTGATTGCCTCGCGCAACCCGGTGCTCGAAGCCAATTTTTACGATATCATTTTTCTGTGCAATACATACCAGTATATCGAAAACCGCACGACCTATTTTAAGTCACTCGCCGGCAGCCTGAAGAAGAACGGACGGATTGTTGTCATCGATTTCACCAAGCTTGAAAAAGCCGACGAAGAATCAGGCGAGGTTCCGGAGAATCTGGTCGATAAAGAAATAGTGAAGCGCGAGTTCAAAACGGCAGGCCTCAAACTCAAACGCGATCTGAAGTTTCTGCCCTCACAATATTTTCTGGAATTCGCGCGCGAATAGCGCATGCTGAAAATACTCAATAAAATCCTGACGCCGCAGCGAAACACCAGTTGTGGCGACTGTGCAAAACGGGAAAAATATACCCTGCTCAATGCCGCCGCGGATACGCTGCGCGGCGACTTCGCCACCGACGCGGTGCGCGCGGAACGCCTTGAGATCTGCAAAAAATGCGAATACCTCGCGATGGGTTCCAACTGCAAACTGTGCGGCTGTTTCGTGCATCTCAAGGCCCGCTACGCCGCGGCTTCATGTGATATAAACAAATGGTAGGAACCATAAGGTCTGACGCTGCCACGGACGGCATCCTGGCGTCAGACCAAATGGTAGGAACTTTGGGTCTGACGCTGCCACGGATGGCATCTTTGCGTCAGACTAAGTGGTAAGGGCCTGTGGGTTTGTTTTCTTACCCTGCCATATCCAGTATAGTTCCATCTTTACATTGTGCGCGACCGTCGGAAAGCAGAGTCTGGAATTCGAGAGGTACGGCGGAAATCTCTGGTCGCAAGATATAACGCCACGCGTGTGCATTAAATTCGTTGATGGTCTGCGGCGAAAGCAGAGCTGTCGCTTTGCGCAGCCGGTGCGTGAGTGACCGGCAAATGCGTATCCATAAAGCGCGGATGTCATGCTCTTCTGTGCAGACTTGCGCGAGCGAGGTGGCTGTCGCCGCAATTTCAAGCGGGAACTCCCGTGCGTTGACATTCACGCCGATGCCGATAATGATGCTCTCTCGCTCACCGTGGATGCGTTCGCAAAGAATACCCGCGAGCTTGCGCCCTTCAAAATAGATGTCGTTCGGCCATTTGATGCGCAAGCCCTGCTTTGCCGGCAAGGCAGCGCGCAGAGCGAGCGCAGCCAGCACAGGCACGGTCACGGGTGTTTCCCGGTCAAAGCGCCAGAGCACCGACATCGCCAGGTTTTGCTGTGGCGTGCCAGAAAACCAGCTGCGGGCAAGACGCCCGCGCCCGGCCGTTTGCTCGTCTGCCCGTACAAAAACAGGGGCTTTGAGCGAGTCGGCATGCAGAGCCAGCCAGCTATTGGTAGAGTCGACAGTCTGAAGTTCGGTAAAGCGGGCCAAGGTCTGCCGGCGTTAATCGGCGAGGTCGGCTTTTTCCCACATAAAGTAGCGGACAAAAAAGTAATAGAACAGCAGGGGAAAAATCACGATCAGGAACGAATGGTCGGTAGCCCATACAGCCAGAGCGACAGTAATACAGGTGAGGATAAAGAACGACCAGAAGGCCCAAAACCAGCGCGAGTACAGATTTGAGATAGCCTGCGGCGTGCCATTCAGCGCAACCATTTTGACAATACCGCGCCAAGCCAGGTCGCCGGGCTTGGCGCGATGTATTTGTACCGAGTAAAATAACCAACCCGCAAATGCAATGATCGTCAGAACAAGAAAAATTACCACCAAATACTTGGGAACCGGCATTTGTCGAGGAGCATTACATAAATTGGGACAGGCTGCAAAGCCAATTCAATTACAAATTCCTTTGACAGCGCATTTTCCCTCCCGGTTCTGCATGTATGAATAATTTCAACTCGTACCTGGCACAGGGCATCGGGGCCCTGCCGAGTTCGCTCGTCTCTGCCACACTGATCGTCATTTCGATTCTGATGCTGACCGTAGCGCTCGAGCGCGGTTATGTGCTGTTCAGGGCCAATATACCGCTGATCGCCGAAGAAGGCCGCGCACTTATTGCATTGATTTCGGGTAAAAAATACGACCAGGCACGCGAGTACTGCGCAGGCAAACTGCATCCCGCTTTTCGCGCCATCAGCCGTATTTTGGAAAACAGAACATCCTACGAAGACATCAACACACTCGCGCGCGAAGAAATTCTCGCCGAACAGAACGCACTCGAACGCTTCACATCATTTCTCGGCACCACGACGACGCTGGCGCCGATGCTGGGTCTCTTGGGCACGGTAACCGGTATGATCAAAGCGTTCAGCGCATTTGCGCGCGCTTCGCAACACTCAAACCGGCGACGATCGGTATCCACGAAGCGCTCATCACCACGACGCTTGGCCTGGTGATTACCAATTCACACGCTTGGTGTTCTTCAATTATTATGTCAAACGCACGAACCAGCTGATGGACGAATGCGAAATGCTCGTCGAGCGCGCGGTAAAAGAACTCGTCTGATATGCTGCTGAGTCACCGCAAACGCCTCACTCTGCGCACTGGCATCGAACTTGCGCCGTTTGTCGATATCCTGTTTCTGCTCGTGACGTACTTTCTCATGAACGCCACGCTGGCCAACAACCCCTCGATCAAGATTGAACTGCCAAAATCAGATACCTCGCAGTCTGCAGAAACGCAGCCGCTGACCGTCGTCATCAACCAGGAAAACCAGATTTTTGTGAACGATAAGAATGTTTCACTCAAAGATTTGGGTAAAGAAGTCGTGGCCCGCATCAAAGACAAAGAAAAAGACCAGGTCATCATCCGCGGCGACAAAAAATCGTCTTACCAGATGGTGATTTCTGTCATGGACGAGCTCAATAAAGCCGGCGTCACACGCTTTAACCTAGCTACCGACCGTTAAATGGCCGGCTGGTTCAGGTCGCTCAGGAAGTACGAGCTGTTTTACCGTTTTTCAGCGGTGCTGTGGGGCTTCGCCGCAATCGTTTTCTTCAGAAACCTGCTCGATAACTTTTATCCGTTTTACCGGCGTTTTTTCCCGCTCTCGCAGCTGGCGCTGATATTATTTGCGGTCGGTTTCGCTTCGGCTGCATTCTACCGTAAACCAACGGTCCGTAGCTGGCGCGGAGTCACATTTGGCATCTTCATCAGCGCAGTGACAGTGACGGTCCTTTCGCTGCCGGTATTTTATTTCGGGCATGAACGTGCGTTGCTGCTTTTTGCAGTGCCACTTTCGCTCTTTGCCGGGATGTTATGGTTTGAGCTTAACCGCCATTTCTTTTTTTACCAGCCGGCCAAAATATTCCTGCTTTCGGGCGCACTCAGCGCCTTTGCCCTTTCCCGTTTCGTGGAAAGCAACTATGCGCCGGCCGGCATTGCTGCCACGGCAGCCCTGCTCTCCCGCTTCCAGGCGAACAGGTCATGGGATGTCGGCCATGAGCGCCTGCTCGGCATCAGGCAGCTCATCGATCTTTTGCGCTACCTGTTTCTCGCGCAGGCATTCCATTCGACACTCGGGCCAAACCGTGCAAATCTATTGCTGGTACTGATCATCTGCTCTCTCGGCCTCGTGCTGCCGCAGCTGATTCGTCTTTTCGGCGCAATGCGACCGCACATACAGCAGGGCCTGCAGATTCTGCCGGTCATGTTCGTCGCGCTCGCCATATTGTTCAATCTCGTCCATTACACTTACTGGGGAGCCGCTGCTTACGCTCTTTTGGCCGTATGGGAAGCCGTGTACTTTTCCAAAGCGCACGAGGTTTACCTGCGGCGCGAAAAGATTCTTGCCGGCGCTGCCATCTTTACGGCCATTCTCGCCTATTACATCTCGACCGACTGGCTGCAAATAATCTCGGGCGTGCTGGTGCTTTCGGTCTTAACCGGTGTGCTGGTCTACGTAGCCAAAAACTGGCGAAAAACCATCACGGCGCTCTTTATCGTTGCAGTTGGCACCTGGCTGTATGCTCTGCAGGTGAAATATTCCAATTCGGTGACCCGTGAGCTGTTCCGTTTTCCGGTGCTGCGCCTGCACCAGCCGCAACTACCCGACACCAACCTGATTCTGAGTATGCTGGTACTGCAAAAAAACACGGCAAGCCCGTATTCACCAATATGCTTCCCGATACGCTGCTTGCCGACGCCGCGTGGCGCGCGCAGACGCATCGCACCCTTCGACGCGAACCCCGCAACGCTGGTAATGCGCCTTGCGTACCGCTGCTCTGTACGTAAACTGGATCACATCTTTGTCTTCGACGAAAAAAGCCTGGGTATCTATTCTGAACCGGCGGCGCTCATCACGCTGAAGGACATGCTCGAAAAGTTTGGCCGCTGCGACATTTTCGTTGCCGACGGTCAAACAATGCGTTCGGTACGCAGCCTGTCGCAGATATACCAGGTGGATGTGAAGTTGCTACAGGCAATTTCACCCGACGATGCAGCGAGGCTTCTGAGCGTTGCCCGCGCAGAAAAACAGCAGGACCTGATGGCAGAGGCGCAGGCCCTGTATGAACGCGTCTTCAGTTTTTATAAGGACGATCCGCAGTTTTTGCGCGAACTTTCAGCGCTCGCTGCCGCGCGCGGCCACATCGAACGCCAGATTGAACTGCTAAACCTGCTGATTAACCTTAAAAAAGACAATGTCACCTACGACAAGAAGCTGCTGATGGAGCTCTATGCGATCAAGCGCGATCGTAAAAAGAGTTCATCGCTCGCATATGAAATTCTGAACGCGGGCAGCGAATCACCGCTCGCAATGTACGTGTTTCTGCAGCGCCTGTTCTCAGAGCCGTTTGACCGCTATGAAATGGAGGCGCTTTACCGGAAAGTGGCGCAGTACCAGCCGAAAACCGATCTCGAAGGCATCAAGTATGCCGGTCTTAAGCGCAGCATCGAAGACCAGTTAAAACAGAACCCGACATATGACAGAAAATTCCAGGACGAAAATCACCGCCAGGAATTTATTACCTTTCCTGAGTAATTTGGCTAAACTCATGCGCGGCTCCGCCGCGCATGAGTTTAGCCGTTATCACATCAGGCAAGGTGCGTGCGGCACCTAGTGGTTGGTTTTATTCATTCTGTCCGAAGCATCGCGCAGAAATTTCTTTTCTTCTGCAGTCAGGCTCTTCATGCCGTCGCGGGATATCTTATCGAGAATTGCGTCGATTTTGACTTCGAGGTTTGCCACCCCGGCAGAGGGCGGTGCGCCCGCAGCGGGCGATGGAGACTTAGTACGGCGCCCGAGATCGCGCAGGGCTTCTGTCAGGCGCTGGAAAGGCCTGTCGAGTCTTGCAGGTTCACCGCCTGACATCAGCAGTATCAATCCGCCGGTAATCAGGCCACCCAAGTGGCCGGCTGCAGCGAGCGCAAAGGGAGCTGACGACACGGCATAAAAGATGGCAATGAGCCCCGTGATCATCGCCACGAATTTCATGCGCAACGGGAACAGGAAAAAGAACCATACCTGCCGGTCAGGCCAGTAGATCGCGTACGCGATCAATAGCCCCAGGTTCACACCTGTCGAGGTGGTGAAGATGTCGTTCTGCAATAGTGGAAAAGCGGCAGCGAGCCCAAGAAAAGCGAAACTGGCCCCCAGCGAGCAATAGATATAAAACCGTAAAAAAACGCTGCGGCCCCAGCGCTGCTCGAGCTCTGAACCGAACATCCACAGCGTGAGCGCATTGAACAGCAGCTGGAATGGATTCGCGTGCACCAGCGTGCTGGTCAGAAGCTGCCAGACTTCGCCGCGCTGAAAGATATTGTTGTAGGTAAGTTCAAACACGCGCGCGAGCGAGCGTTTATTCATAATGGCAGCTTCGAGAATAATCGCCGTGCACAGGGCGATCTGCATCCAGATCAGGCGCATGACGGTCCAGGTGGCGCGCGGTGGTGAGTACATTTTACTGTGTCTGCGTTTTACGCACGAGCATCATGTCGTCAAGCTTACCCCAAAACATGAAACCGTCGCCGCCGCCTTCGGCAGAACCTTTGATCTGGTCGGCAAAGTATTTTTTGCCATAGCCCCACAGACCATCTTTCATCGAAAAGGCCTGGATGTAAGGCCTGATAATAAATTCACCGTGTGCAAAAAAGCTGCCCCGGGAAAGTGCCAGGTAGAGCAACTGGTATGTGCGCTCTTCGCGCGGCAGGTGCCGCATATAGTCGTCGCCGAAGTGCGAGCTATAGTGCATCGGCGCAATCACGTCGAGCACGCGACCATAGACTTCGAGATCTTGCCCGATCGAACCCGGCACACGGTACATGCCATTATAACCATAGATGTCGGCGCCCATCGGCAGGTGCGTCGACTGCCTGACTCCGGTCAGGAAGTTCTCGAGCGCCTCGGAGTAATAGTAATCGGCCTTTTTATGCGAAAAGCGGCAACGCCCGACCGCGCCATCAGAAGGAAAGCGGATATAGTCGAGCTGAATTTCATCGACGCCGCGCTCGGTGAGCTCCTTCATCATTGGCGCATAGTACTCCGTGAGAAGGTTTGGGTTGTAAGGGTCGATCCAGCGTTCTTTCGGCGTGCCCACCCACTTGCCGCCGCCTGCATCCATGATTGCATAACCTTCGCGCTCGAAAAGTTTCGGATCTTTAAAAATCACGAGCCTGACAATCAGGCGTTTTTTCATCGCATGGAGTTTCTGTGCGACCTCGGCCATTTTGTAGAGCGGCCGCACTGCCTTAACGGCATGTGCGAGCGGAATTTCTGAGTCAAAACGAATGATGCCGTTGTCGTCTTTTCCGTCGATCACGAGGCCCGTCCAGAAATCGTTTTTCAGCTCGGCCAGAACCTGCGCCTGCCGCTTGTTCCATGTGTATGCCGAGGCGTACATGATACGCTGGCCCACAGCATTTTGCTGGCGCTGTTTTTTTTCCGGCGTGAGGTTGCTGTGAAAAGCCGTGAACGATAGCTGGTTGCCGTCGCTGTCAACGAAGGCATAACCTGTAACCTTATCGCTCACAATTGCCGACTGTGGTGTGAAGACCCAGTGAGGATTGAGAGCGCTGCCCGACCAGACACCCCGGCGGCAGCTGACCACTATTTTTTCGGGGCTGACTGCACTTAAAGACGGGCACTCGTCGAGCTGATCGGAGAGGCCATTCACTGCGATCGGCTGAAAAGGCTCTCCCGCCTTCTTACGCAACTGCAATGCCGGACGCGGCCCTGTCAGCGCCAGCAGTGAACCGTCTGGCAATTCTCTGATCGCCTGCACTTCTTCGTACATAAAATGCGATTTACTGTGCGGTTTACCCGGCAGGCCCGCATTTTTATTCTGAAAGGTCAGCGACAACTGTGTCTTGCCAGCAATCGCCGCCTTGAGCGCTGCCTCGGAATAAGGGGCAACCGCCAGGCCGTTCACCGACGTTCCCAGGTATATAAATTTTTTACCAATGTGGATCGCGGTAAAGATGACCGAGCGGCCCTTGTCCGTTTTGACCATCTGCCAATGTTGTGGCGCGTTATCTGTGCGTATCAGAATGTTATGCTTATGCGTCAGCAAAGTCCCCGTGCTGTCGAATGCATAGACCTGGCGCTGGTTTGCCGCATCGGTCAGCATTGGAATTTCCATCACCGTGTCGCGTCCCCAGGTTTTACCCCCGTCTCTTGAGGCATAGACACCGCGGTTTGAAGTACCCAAAAGCACGCGTTCAGGCGTCGCAATTGCAGCGGTCACGCTGGTGAACGCATTGTGCCCGGTTGTTTCCAGTGAACCATTGCGAGACAACCCCGCGTCACGCAGCGAAAAGCCGTTCTCGACCGCGAAACCGGCGCGGAAGTCATTATTGAATTTTGCTGCAGACTGTGCCGCCGCGCCGGTGCATGACAGGTGTATGCCTGCTGCGATAGCAATAGAGAAGGCAGTAAGAGTATGAATCCGGCACTGCAATACTATCTTCATTTAGCGGTAAAACCGAGCACCACGAGCTTGAGAGCAATCAGGCCCATGAGCGGCAGATAGACGAATGCCACGACCGGGCGGTAATCGATCATCAGGTAACGGACAATCAATGCAACAAAGGCGAGAAAGAAAATCACGCCAACGATTACGACGGCACGCGCCACGCGTTTATGGTTTTCCGGGCTCAGAAAATTATTCAGCACTTCGATCTTGAGAGTTTCACCGCGCGTGAGGGCCAGCGAGCCGCCGATGAGGGCTGCAATCAGCATCAGGTGCGACGGATATTGCGACAGCGTGTCGACTGCGCCGACCGACAACGAGGTCGATGAAAACATGCGCAGCAGAATGATCGCGAGAGAGGTCAGCACAAGGCCTATCACCGCCAGCGCGGCGACGGTAAGTTCGATGCGGCGCAGGAGTTGCATAGTTCGGCTGGACTCACTAACCATAAGGCCAAACGGGTTGTGAAGCGGCGCGGTAAATTAGAATTTGCGGCCTGTCTCAACACCCCATCGCGGCCGCATGGCAGACGAATATACAACAGCCGCCGGAGCGCGGGATCTGTACGGAATCGACGACGCGGAAGCAGCAGAACTGAGCAGCAAAGCCCGCGAGATGAGCGCGTTTGACCCTGCCAAAATGCTTTCGCTCAAAGAAATCCGCGAGCTCGACGAGAAATATGTGCTGCAAACCTATGCGCGTATGCCGGTGGCATTCCACTATGGCGCCGGCGACCGCCTGTATGACACAGAAGGCAAAGAATACATCGATTTTTTAAGCGGCATTGCCGTGACTGCGCTCGGCCACGCACACTCAGACCTGATTGCCGCGCTCAACGCTCAGGCAGAAATGCTGTGGCACACGTCTAACCTGTTCTTCAACCAGCAGCAGGCGCAGCTCGCACGTGCACTGGTCGAGATCAACTTTCCGGGCAAGGTGTTCTTCTGTAACTCAGGCACTGAAGCCAACGAGGCCGCGATCAAATTCATGCGCGCGCATGGGCAATCGAAGCAACCAGCGCGGCAGAAAATCGTGGCAGTCAAAGACGGCTTCCATGGCAGAACTTTTGGAGCGCTATCGATCACCGGCCGGGACAAGATCCAGAAAGGTTTTGGTGAAATTCTCGGCCATATTGAGTTCGTCGGCGTCGACGACATGGCAAGGTCTTTCTGCCGCAATCGACAACACCGCGTGCGTGATTATGGAGCCGGTGCTGGGCGAATCTGGCGTGATTCCCTCTCTGCAGATTTCTTAAAGATCGCGCGTGCGCGCTACGAAAGAAGAGCGCCTGCTCTGCTTCGACGAAATACAGATCGGCCTCGGCAAGAAGCGGCCACTACTTTGCCTACCAGCACTATGGCGTGATTCCAGACATCGTCACGATGGCCAAAGGCCTCGGCGGCGGCTTCCCGATTGGCGCAATGCTCGTTGCCGAAAAGTATGCCGGCGTTTTCGAAAAGGGCATGCACGGTTCGACCTTCGGCGGCAACCACCTCGCGACGGCAGTGGCATATGAAGTGCTGCGCACGATCGAGTCAGAGAAGCTGCTCGACCATGTGAAATCAAGCTCGCGCTACCTGATCGGGCTGCTCGACAAACTCAAAGAGAAATACCCCGACAAAATTGTCGAAATTCGCGGCCTCGGCCTTCTGATCGGCATCGTGATGAAAGACACGATCGAAGCGCGCCCGCTGATTGAAAAAGGCATCCAGCATGGCCTGCTGATGGCGCGCGGCGGCAACAGCGTGCTGCGTCTCGCGCCACCTCTGAATGTACGCAAAGCCACGATGGACGCAGCGGTACAGAAACTCGACGACCTGATCGGCGCGATCTAAGCGAATCTTTTGCCGACCGTCATCAAAGTACCCCTGGCAGAGCGCGCTTACGAGGTGAAATACCTCGAAAGCATCTCTGCAATAGCGCGCCAATTGCCTGCAGGCAAAGGGAAAGATTTTGCGCTGATAGACGCGGCAGTCGATCGCCTGTATGGCAAAGAGTTCCGCGCGGCACTGCCTGCAGTCGCATTCATCCGCATACCTTCTGGCGAAAGCAGCAAAAGTTTTTCATCGCTCGAAAAGCTCGCCGACAATCTCGTGCGTTCGGGCGCCACGCGGCAGACACGCCTCATCGCCATTGGCGGTGGAGTCGTCGGCGACCTCACGGGCTTTCTTGCAGGCGTCTTCATGCGCGGTGTGGATTTTTTCCAGGTACCGACAACCCTGCTCGCCATGGTCGATTCGTCCGTCGGCGGCAAGACTGCGGTCAACCTAAAGACCGGAAAAAACCTCGTGGGCGTTTTTCACCAGCCGAAGGCGGTTTTTGTGCTGCCGCAGCTGCTCAAGACCCTGCCGGTGCGCGAGCTGCGCTGCGGCCTCGCAGAATCGGTTAAAACCGCACTGATCGCCAACCCAAAACTCGTCGCTGCTATGGAAAAACACAGCTATAGCGAAAAGGTACGCGACATCGACTTTCTCTCTTACCTTTCCTCTGAATGCATCAAAATCAAGGCGGACATCGTCGCGAAAGATGAAAAGGAAACTTCGATTCGGGCATTCCTGAATTTCGGCCACACCCTGGCGCACGCGATCGAAACCCGCGTCGCTTACAAGGGCGTGCTGCACGGTGAGGCCGTGGCGGTCGGCATGCGCTTCGCGACGCTCGTCTCACGCCGGCTGGGTTATCTGACGAAAGAAAACGAAGGGCGGATTTCAGGCCTGCTGAGGCAGTATTCATTGCCCGCGGCATTGTCTGAGCTCAAAACCGGCAAGGCCGCCGCTTTTTGGAAGGCGCCGGAACTCGTAAAACTGATGCGCGCCGATAAAAAGAACCAGGCGGGCAGCATACGCTTTGTCCTTTTGGAAGCCATCGGCAAGGCGCGGTTGCCCGAAGGTGTTGCCGAGCAAGAACTGCTTGCGAGCCTGAAAGAATTTCAGACGATAGCATAGTATGCGCCTTGTCGTGATCAATGGGCCCAATCTCAACATGCTGGGCAAACGCGAGGCCGGCTTTTATGGTACCTTCAGCCTTGCAGATCTTGAGCAGAAGATCCGCGACCACGTGGGCAGACGCGCAGAGCTGGCCTTTTTTCAATCGAATACTGAAGGCGAAATCATTAACTATATCCATAACCTTAGGGCCGACGATAAGCTGATTATCAATGCCGCGTCCTTGACCCACACATCGATCGGCATTCGTGACGCGCTGAGCGCGGTAAAGACACCGTTCATTGAAGTGCATATCAGCAACGTCTATGCGCGTGAAGAATTTCGCCATAAATCTTATTTAAGCGCCATTGCACAGGGCGTGATTGTCGGTCTCGGGGGCGAAGGCTATCTTTTGGCCTGCGACTTCTTTCTTGCCGCAAATACAGGCCGTTAACAGATGCACGATCCGCTGATCAGTAAAAAATCCGAAGGCAACTATGAGCTGTCAGAAGCAGGTTTAAGCCGTGCTTACATGATGACGATGCAGCGCCTGCTCGTGCACTATGCACAACAGGCGCTCAAAACGCCTCCGGCCGACGCGCAGGCAATGGGGCAGAAATTGCCGGCGTTCATTGCACAGGTCATCAAAAAACTCGACGACTACTTTGACCAGCTGCCGCAATTTGCCGCTTTTATCAAAGAGCCTAATGCCGCCCGGCTCGGTGCATACATCGGGCAGAATTTCATGCCGCAGCTCGAAAAGGTCAAAGAGAAGTTACTTGAAACTGAAATTCCGAAATTCAAAGCCGAATACGAAAACCCGTACCGTGTACCTTCCGAACGATCTCATTATGCGCTTTGCGTCCGATTTTGTAGGCACCGCCCTTAACCTATAAACCGTTCGACCCCGAAGCCGAGGCCGAAGAAAAACTCAAAGCGGCCGACCTTGTGCTGCCGGGCGAAGAAGCCGTCACAGCAGGGGGTGTAAAACCTCAACCAGGCGAAGTGCTGCTGAACCGCTATGCATCCTTCTTTATCACCGCACGGCCACTGAGCTACACGCCAGACACCGGTTCGGACGATGCGGATGAAGGTGGCGAGGTCGCAGGCCCCTCTGTGCCACAACAAATCACATTCCGTGCATTCGTGCAGGTGGTGAATACCGTCGCGCGGTATATCAAGGCCGCCGATCAGGCGGGCTATGCGAAGTACTACCAGTCGCTGCCGGCGGTGCAGCAGGCCGCGTACACCTACTACACGCTATTCCAGAAAGCCGCGCAGCAGCAGGATGTCGCATGGTCTGATGAAATACACAAGGTGATGGTGCGCGCGAAAATTGACGCGGGTGCTGCAAACAAACTGAAAGACGAAGTTGAAGCGTACCGCAAAGTTTCACTGTCGTTGTCACGTGCGCTCGCCGCCGGGCAACAACGTGGCATGCAACCGCAACTCGCACAGACATTGTATCCGCAGCTCATCACTATTTTTGAAAACACTGGCTCGCTGGCTGAGAAGCGCACCGCGCTCAAAATGTCGCTGTTACAGGTCATTCAGGGCGAAGCCAAAGAAGCCATCACGCAGATTCTGAGCCCGCAGCTCGAAGAACTTGCAGGTCTCTATGGGCTGTCATGAATGGCAACAGCCCGTCTGAAAATACTCCCGTAACTCCAAAGTCCTCGACGCTGGAAGACAGGCTAAAGGCCTATAAAAAAACTACCGCGCAGGCGAAGCCTCCCGCGGCTGCAACGGCACCTGCAGCAAAGCAGCGCCATTCGCAAATCAGCGTGCTGCGGCACACAGCACATCCTGTTTCGCGCGAGTCGCTGGCCCTGCCGCACTCCCTGGCTATGGATTTCCAGAGCGATGTGATTGCCACCGACCTCTTGTTCTTCGACCTCGAGAGCACGGGACTCGGTTCGTCAGAGCAGACCTATCCGTTCCTGATCGGCTATGCCGCTCAAAAAGGCGACGCGATCGAAACCACCGCCTGCTTTGCGACGACACCCGCGGGCGAAGACGAAATTTTGTCAGAGTTCATTCGCGCGGCAGAAGGGCGCACGCTCGTCAGCTTCAACGGCAAATCGTTCGACCTGCCGCTCATTTTGCGCCGCGCCGAAAAATACGGTCTCAAAAATAACCTGAAGTCATTGCGGCACATCGACCTCTTTCACCTGATAAGGCGGATCTACCCCGAAAAACCTGCGCGCTTGATCGACGCCGAAACACGCCTCTTAGATTTCACGCGCAGCGGCGATATTTCGGGTGCAGAAGTTTCACAGGCTTATTTCGAATTTGTGCGCTTTGACCGGCGCGAAACCCTCGAAGCCATCTGCAATCACAACCTGATCGACGTCGTGAGCCTCGTGAGCCTCGCGCTTAAGGTATCGGGCGCCTTCACCGCAGCGCGCGCGGGTACAAATTCGTGGGCGTACAAAATACACCGCGACAAGAGCGCGGCAAGAGACCAGAAGAAAACATTGCTACTGCAAAACCGTGACCGCCTCGACGCACGCGACATCTATGTGCTGGGTCAGATTTACCGCAGCGAAAAGCATTTCCATAAGGCAGCCCGCCACTTTCTCGCGAGCTACCGCGCTGGGTATCCCAACGCTATGATCGACGCGGTGCGCGCGTTCCGTCGCCTCAAGGGCAAAGAAAAAACAGCAAAACGCCTCGTCGAATACGCACTCGCGCGCGAAGATGAGCGGGTGCAACGCCAATTACTAAAATATCTTTGAACCCTGTAGGGGTAGACTTAAGTCTACCCCTACAGGGTTGCAATAAAAGTTGACCCAATGTAACCCTGCCGTCGTCAAATGTGGGAGACATCACCCAAAGGAGAGACAAGCATGAAAAAGAAATTCGCCCAAGGAATACTGTTTGCTTTGGTCATCCTCGTTGCCGGCAGCACACACGCCGGCGCGAAGATGCGCGCAGCTGACGAAGCGAGCGAGGTCGCCCCTGACCCAAAAAAGAAAAAGGCCGGTGAAGAGTGCAAAACTTCAGACGAATGCCAGCGTCACCACAGCTGCAAGAAGGACGGCGACAAGGGAGTTTGCACAGCTCCTCCGCGCCATAAAATCCCTCCCGGTGCTGTGACCTGATTTCTGACCATGACCTCCGCCTGGCTGCATAGCGCACGCTTTGATCTCGGATTCATCGCCGGTATCGCGCTGCTCGCCGGCGGCATGGCGGGGGCCACCGTGTTCTGGCCGCTCCTGTTCTTGCCGATGCTGACAATCCACACCTGGCTTTTTGGCTATGAACACCTGTGGGCCACTTTCACCAAACTTCTGCTGCACCCAGACGACCGCGCGCGCCACCGCATGCTGATCTACCTGGTGCCTCCCATAGTACTGCTGGGCCTTTTTGCTCTCGGCCAGGCATTCGGCCTCAAGGGCCTCTACGTGCTGTATTTCTTCGGGCAGTTCTTCCACACCGTCAGGCAGAGCTGGGGTCTCGCGCAACAATACCGCCGGCAGGCCGGTGGCATGGAATGGGATTCCACACGCCTGTCTGAGATCACGCTTTGGTCTGTACCCGTCTGGGGTCTGTTGCACCGCTGCTCACAGCGGCCTGATGAGTTCTTATTTCAGGATTTCTGGCTGCCGCCGGTGCCGCGCGCCGCCGTCACCTTCGCCGGCATCGCAAGCGCCGCGCTTTGGCTGTTCTGGGTTTACACGCGTGTGGCCGCCTATCGCCGCGGTCGCCTCGCGCTCGGGCATACGCTCTATATGCTTTCACACCTCGCAATTTATCTCGGTGGCTATATCGTCATCGATGAACTTTGCTCGGGCTGGCTTTTAGTCAATGTCTGGCATAATGTGCAGTATCTCGCGTTTGTGTGGATCTATAACCGTAACCGCTATGCCACCGGGGTCGATGCCCGCACACCGGTTTTGTCATGGCTTTCGCAGCCGGGCCTGAGCCGTGTCGCATTGTACTTTCTCGCGACCATCGCCCTCGCGTTGCCGATCTATTATCTTTTGCCGCAGCTGGGTATGACACTCGATGGCCTGGTCAAGAGCGCCGCCGTGCCGACAGCCATCACCATCGGCCTGACATTAACCTTTCACCATTATATCGCGGACGGGATCATCTGGAAAAGACGGAATAATCCAGATTCAGTTGCCGTACTCAAATACTCGGGATAACGGGTTTCAGCCCTGCATTGCGCCGGTAAGCGCTCGCGACCGTTTCCGGTGCAGTAGCCATTCGACAAAAAGCAGGTTTATCAACCAAGCAGAAGCCATGGCTGCGTCACGAGTATAGCCCGTCGGCAGAGTTCCTGCCGCGATGATCCACGGAAGGTGCGTCAGAACCTGGGTGCCGGCGCCCATACCGAGCGCGTACGCGCGCATCATCCATGCCCCGTGCTCGGCGAACCTCCGTTGAAGTATCGCCCGTACAGCCAGCGCAATGCTGAGCGCCATGCCCGTACCAACGACCATGCGGACAGCAAACAGTGTCGGGCCATCCGTTTCGAGGTGCGGGAAAACCAGAGTCATATAGAGGCCGGTCAGGGCCGCAGCCGCGCCGGCGATCACGACTGGTCGCCCCGCATTCCGGTGCCAACGCGGGTAGCTGGCACGAAAGCCAGGTGAGAACTGCAGTGCGCCGAGAACACCGAACACAAATGAACCCACAATATGCAACGAAGCAGCAATCGGTGCGCCGAAAAAACGTGCGTTCTCGGGGGTGACGGGGCCCCCCTGTGCAAGTCCGGCAAGCCGAACCACCCCGGCCAGCGAAGGAACGATAGTCAACAGTATAAGGCCCGCCGGTATTAACCAATCTGATTTTTTCTCATTATATCCCTCACCGAATTTTTTATTTGCAATGCCAACACGAAAGCGATACCGCAGGCAATCAGGCCAAACAAATATATCGCTGCATAGCCGAAGTTACCGGCGACCCAACCTGCAACGGCGCGGTCACCGCCAGCGACAGGTCAAAAAATGCCACATAGGCTCCGAGCGCGACCCCTTTATGCTGCGGCTCGACACTTTTGACCGCCTCAACACCGAACGCCGGAAATGTCAGAGAATAGCCGAAGCCGGTCAACACTGCCCCCGCGAAGGCCCACAATGGCTCCTCTCCGCGCCATAGCAGCGCCTGCCCCAATGCGGCCACGATCAATGACACCATCGCAACTTTTTTGCCGCCGTATTGATCCGGCGCATTGGCAAACAACAGGCGCGCTGCGATGTAGGCAGCACCGAAGAGAGTCATGACGAATGACGCGTTTTGCCAGCTACGCTCTTTGAACAACAACACCACGAAGCCCGCGAGGCCGACGAAGCTGACAGCTGACAAAGCAAGACCGAGGCCGGGTTTCCAGACGCGATGGATCACGGCGTAGAACGGCAGCCGGCCGGCGCCATTTGCAGGCACTGCCGGAACAAACAATGAAATCGCCCCGGCGATTACCGGCAGAAGGATCGCCGACACAAAAACACCCGCGAATCCGAAATATTGCGCCACGAAATTGGCCAGCGGTGCTGAGGCCGCAATTGCAGCGTACATCGCCATACCGCTCCAGGCCATAACACGCCCGGCTTTCGCCGGGCCGAATAATCCGACCCCCCAAGCCAAAGCACCGGTGATCAAGAGGCTTTCACCTGCACCGAGCGTGATGCGGCCGAGCAATATCACTGAAAGCGCGGTGTAATTCTGCGCAGAAAGAGAAGACAGTGTTATAAGACCTGATACCAATATCACCACAACGCCACGAAGCACCGCGGTCTTAGCCCCCTGCGTATCGGCGATGGTGCCGGCATAGTGGCGAGTCATCAGCGTCACGACCGATTGCAATCCGAGCACGACTCCGACCCAAACATCACCGAGTGCGAGAACCTGCCTCACATGCGCTGGCAACACTGAGAGAGGAATGCCCAGCGCGAAAAATCCAAACAACACAATCAGAACAATCGGTAGCAGGGTCTTCATATCCACCCCGCTTTTGAGCCCAGCCATTGCACTGCGAATGCCGACAGATACAGACCCAATCCATAGACTGTGTGGATTGCGAGGTTACGCAGGCGCACGGCACCGGGTACGGGCGCATTTGCCGCTGCGATACCTAATCCCATGGCTGGCTGCATAATGAGCCACGGCGCGAGCACGGTTCCGATACCGACTGCGAGGGCAGGAAACAACGATGGGGCCGCAAGCCAGTCACTGCCCCATATTACGGGCAGCAGGCCCGCAAAAGTCAGACCAATTGCATAGTGGGATAGCCACCCTAACGCGGTTTCGCCGCTGATTTGCTCGCTCTTGCCAATGGGCCTATGGGTGAATCGGCCCCGAAACAGGTGGCCAACCCATCGGCCCAGCAGAGCCAAATCGAGCGAATTTACGCCAAAAAACTTCTGCAGCGCAAGCCGCCACATATCCATTGCCAGCGTTGCGCCCAGCCCGATGGCTACGGAGCGCGCAACAATTTCTGAGACATTCATCATAATACCCTCCAAGGTTATATTCTATCATTCAATATATTTATTGAATGATAGAACGGCAAGAAATTTACCTTCCCGGCTGCCGCGGAGGTCCTGTGGTCTGGGTGCGACACGCAGGTTCAGACTTTGACCCAAAAAGTATTGGCCGCACTGTCGAGCGGCTGGGCAATATTTGCGCGCGTGCACGACCTTCAGACAATCTCCCGCATGAGTGAAGTTGCCGGCACCTTGGGCAATGATTCCAGACTGATTCTCATGCTGCTGATAACGGCGGGTGAAAAGTCCGTCGAAACACTCTGCGATCTTTCCGGCATACCGGTCGCGAGCACATCGCAGCATCTTCAGGTGCTGAAAAAAGCGAATATGGTCGTAACTCGCCGTGAAGGCAAGCGGGTGTTATACCGCCTGCAAAACGGCCCTATACGCGAACTGATCGACGCGCTCGAGCGTTTTGCGGTATTCCGCGGCCTGAAATCCGATGATTCAGGTGTGGGGGCTGGCGAGGGCATCGCGCCGCGGCAGCTAGAGAAAAAGCTCAAATCAGGAAAGACGCTGCTGGTAGATGTGCGTTCCCGCGAGGAGTTTAACAAAGCGCATATAACCGGTGCGGTCAGCATACCCTTCGAAGAGCTGAAAAAACAGACAGCCCGCTTGCCGAAGGATCGTGAAATCGTTGTTTACTGCCGGGGCCCCTATTGCGTGCTCTCGTTGAACGCGCTCTCCTTGCTCAGGTCGAAAGGTATCGAGGCTCTGCGGCTGACCTCTGGTTTCTCTGATTGGCATGGAGCCCGGACAGAAAGCGCCGGGACGTCTGAAAAACAGGCAATCCGCAAGCCCTAAATCTTTGCCGACGGCAAAAACTTAGGTTGATAAACACTCATGCCGGGTGCTAGAATTTGTGCGTAGCGGTCGAAATACAGGAACTGCTTAATTAAGAGCGCAAATTCGCGCGGGATCTTGAGGCCATTGTCGCGCGCCACCGACACGATCTGCAAAACCATCGAATTGAGATCGGCTTCGTCGATATTGATCTCGTCGCCGCGCGCGACCGCCTTTTCGACGGTTTTGCCGAAGGAATTCACCTTGTCGAAGACTGCCCTGAGTTCCTGCGCAAACTTTTCTTCTTCGACTCTCTGACCGCCGCCGCCCGTTGCATCGAGGCCGATCAAAGATTTCGCAATCAGGCGGTAGTTCTTTTCGCTCACACCCTGGATTAGGAGCCAGAGCGATTCAAACACCTTGGGGCTGAAGCGGCCAACGATGCCGAAATCGAGAAAACCGATTCTGCCGTCTTCGAGTATCATCAGGTTACCGGCGTGCACATCCGCATGGAAAAAGCCGGCGGTCGCCAGCGACTGGAACCAGGTCGCGAGGGCTTTCTCTAAGACGGCCTGCGGATTTTTGGCGTATTTACGCACCACATTAAGATCGGTCAAAGGCGAACCGTAGAGGCGTGACATCGTCAACACGCGCTTGGTGCTGAGGCGCTTGATGACCTGCGGCACGACGACATCGGTTTCGTCGCTACTGATGAGGAACTGTTCAAATTCCTGGATATTCTTCGCTTCCTGTATGAAATCCGTCTCGTCGGCCATCGATTTGCCGAGTTCATGGATCACGTCGGTCACACCCGCGCGCTTGGTGTCGGGTAAGAGGATTTCGAGCAGTTTTGCGGCAAATGACATGAGCCCTAAATCGGCATCCATTTTGGCTTCGATATTGGGGCGCTGGATCTTCAGCACCACGCTTTGGCCGTCTTTTAAGACCGCAGCATGCACCTGCGCAATTGACGCCGAGGCCAGCGGTAACTCTTCTATCGAACGGAAATGAGTGCGGAAGTCGTCGCCGAGTTCTGTTTTGAGTGCCTTTTCGAGGTCGGCGAAATCGACCGGCGTCGTGCGGTCGAGCAGTGCCTGCATCTCAGTCACGTATGCATCGGGAAAAATACCGGGTGCGGATGCAATGAACTGCCCGAGTTTGATGTAGGTGGCGCCCAGCTGCTCAAAAATCTCTCTCAGTTCGCGCGCATTCGCAGCAGAACCCGGGTCGGCCACCATGCGGCCAAAAAACTGCGCATGGCGCGCAAAAATATAAGAAGTCTGCGCAACGCGGCCCGCCGCAGCGACCGAGGTCTTCAGGTCATCGATGATTCCCACGCAGTGCGGTTAATGCGCTGCGGACAGTATGCAAACCTTTTTTACGTGGATCTCTATTTTTGGCTGCAGGCGCGAATCGCTCTGCTGAAGGCGCTCGTACGCTTTCTGTTCGCTCTTGCGCTTCTCGCCGGCAATTTTGGTCACGCTGCCGGCAAACTTGTCGCCATACCACTTGAGTTTTCCACGCTGAATTTCGAGGCGCTCTTCAATCTGGTTTTTGCGCGCGGCCGCGGAATCGACGATGCGGTTATGCCAGTAGCTTTCATACGGGCGCACCTTCGCAATAATCGCACGCACATCTTTCATGATTTCAGGGGATGCCTTGTCGACCGCGCGCACAGCTACCGCGCGCAGGTAGTTATCGTCGATCTGTGCGGCACGCGTCGCTTTCGCAGCAATCAGCTGCGTGAGTGATTCCACGTCGGGTTGCGCCGCAAAATCCCCTGAGGCGTACCGGGGAACAAATACCCGGTACATCCTGCGGTATTTTTTATCGAGCTCCAGGGTCAAAGACAGGAAAAACAGCATGCCATCGACATGCGCTTCAGTCTGCACCACAGGAATTTTCTCCGACTCCGCAATGAGTTCGCGCGCGCAGCTATCGATGAGCGCGTGGCCAAATGCAAAAAATTCGAGATCGACGCGTTTGGTCGCCAGTTCATGGTCAAAAGTGCCACGGCGGATTTTCGCGTTTCCCGCGCCCTGCTCTGCCCCGGCAGGCTCTGTGAACTCCACGGCTCCCGCGGCTTCTTTAAAAGGCATGTTCATTGCCGAAGCATAGTCGCGCATGACAGCCATCAGTTCTTCGCCGCTGCGCCGGCTTTCTGTGCCGCCATGCGCATGCCTGAACGCGGCAAGGTCGAAGTTCATATGCTCGGTGGAGATCAGCTTATCGACATTGCGCAGGTTTTCCTTTGCCATGAACAGGCTGCGCTCGAGTTCTTCGTTGTGCTCGCGCTTGGTTTTTTTGGCGCCTAAAAAGGCCATCAGGCTGCGGCCAAACTTGTATTCGCTTTCGAACACACCCAGAAGCGTATCCGACGGGCCAAGCGCGTTTTCGAACAGGCGGATCTTCTCTTCGAGCACCTCGACGACGCGCTCGGCGACCGTATCGCGGCACGCAAAATTCACGATATGAACGTCGCGCGTCTGCCCAAAGCGGTGGATACGTCCGATGCGCTGCTCGAGCTTCAGGGGGCTCCACGGCAAATCATAGTTGATGAGGCATGCCGCGATCTGCAGGTTGCGGCCCTCGCCCCCCGCTTCGGTGCAGATCAGAATGTCTGCGTCGGCAAAGAATGCCTTGATCGCGTCTTCTTTCTGGTCAAAGTTTAAGCCACCATGGAAACCAATGACCTTGAGCGGCTTGAGGTTCTCTGCCAGGTATTCGAGCGTCGATTTAAACTGGGTGAAAATCACGAATTTCTGGTGGCCGCTTGCGCGCATCGTCTTCATGATCTTCTGCAGGTGCTTCAGCTTGCTGTCCGATTCGATCTTGCGCCCGAGGCGCGCGAGGTGAGTCAGGTGCTGAATCTCAGACCTGATCTCCTGCGGGTTGATCATGCCGTGGTCTTCGAATCCCTCTTCTTCCTGGTATTCGCGGATTGCCTCGGCGACGTCTTCGCTCTCGGAAATTTCCTGCATCACGCGAAAATAGAAACCCTCGAGGCGCGCGCGGCGGCCGTCGAGCGCCTTCAGGAGCGCGTACGCCGACGAATCGAGCAATTTCTGGAACACGATCATGATGAAGCTCTTGAGGTTGTCGCCACGCGATAAGGCGCGGTTGAATTCGGTCTTCACATATTCTGTCGTGCGGTCATAGAACTCGCGCTCATCGCGGTTGAGATCAATTTTGACGGTCTTGGCAAAACGCTTCGTGAAACCGCCGACGTCGATTTTGCGGCGGCGGATTACCACCGGCGACAGGCGGTCCTTGAGCAGGCTTGCGTCCTGTGCGAACTGTGACTGAAACGTCGCGAGTGGCCCCAGAATATCGGGGTCGATCAGCTGTATCAAAAAGAAAATTTCTTCGAGTTTGCCACGGAACGGTGTCGCCGACAATAATAGAAAACCCTCGACCTGCTGGCTCAGCTCATGCGCAAACTGCCATGCCTGAGTCACTGTATTGGCATCGCGGCGCAGGCGATGCGCTTCGTCAAACACCACCAGGTCGAAATGGTGGTTCAAAAACAGTTCGCGGTGGCGCTCGTCTTTCGCCAAATCGACCGAAATCAGGAACTGGTTGCCCTTTGCGAACGGGTTCTTCTTACGCAGCGAATCACCGTTTAAGATCGTGAACTCTTCGGCAAATTTGGTCCTGAGTTCCTGCTGCCACTGTGCGGTGAGCGGTGACGGCACCACGATCAGAATTTTCTGGTAGCCGTGCTTCAGCTTGAGCTCTTTTAGAATGAGCCCTGCTTCGATGGTTTTACCGAGCCCGACCTCGTCGGCAATGAGAAAGCGCGGCCGCGAGGCAGAGACGACCTTGAGTGCCGCTTCTACCTGGTGTGGCAGAAGCATCGTGCGCGAAGAAGAAAACACTGCCAAAGGCTCGCGGTAATAGCGCTCCATCAGCGACCACAGCCGCGCATAGAGCCCGCTCAGCTGGCTCTGCCCTGCCGCCGGTTCTGCAGGCTGCGGCAGGTTAATCGAGACTTTTAACGCCTCGCCATTCTCTGTATCACCCAAGTCGTGCGCAATACGGTTGGCTTTTTCGGCCTGTTCGGATGGCGCGTCGAAATTGAGTTTACCCTGCAGCAAGATGAGACATAATTCAGCGGGCGTTTAGTCCGTAAAGGAAACAGCCCTAAAAAATGCATTTTATTGGGGAAGATGCCAGGGGTAGGATTTACTTTTGCTTGCCTCGCTGCCCTGTGGTGCATTGTCGCCCGATGCTTTTCAGGCTGCTGTCACTGTCTGTGCTTTTGGTGCACTGCTCAACCTCGGCAACCATTACACTGCAGGACAAACGGGAGATAGTCGCCACAATCACGGGCTCCAGTAAAGAGGAAATCCAACTCAGCACGACCGATGGCAGCGCTACATTGGCCCGCGCAAAGATTACCGACATCGACCATCCCGGCAAATTGCATATGCTGTTAGGCGCCTCGCTGTTTGTCGCGGGCATCGTTACCTTCATTGCCATCGACCAGAAAGACTGCCGCGACAGTTGTGCGCAGCCTGCGACCGGCATCGCACTGCCGGTGATTGCGGGTGCTGCCGGTGCCGGAATTTTTTTCTGGGGCTATAGCACCTGGTCTGATTCGCGCGCGGCGCTCTTGCCCGGCGTGCAAGATAACGGCGGCGGCATGGGTTACCAGTACCGTTTTTGAGTGCGGCATTCTCAGACTGCTGCAGCTAAAATGCTTGCACGAGTGGTGCTGGCTTTGCCTTTACCCTGATATGCGCATCTCTATTTTACTGCCCTTGCTTCTCCTCGCAACTCTGACGCTCACAGCCGATGGCGAGCAATCTGGCGAAGGCTATATTCTCGAACCGCTCGAAGTTTTAGACCGGATTCGGTCGCCGATTCGGCGTTCATCAGGCACCGCGGTCTGCCGTCTTCTGTCGACCTTGCGCCACACTTTCCGGTGCCCGGTAGCCAGGGTAACCAGGGCAGCTGCGTCGGCTGGGCGACAACCTATGCACTGAAGACATACCATGAAAAGCGCAAGCGTAACTGGGATCTCGGAGCGCCCCCGCAATCGGGCGGCAATGGCGAACATGTTTTCTCTCCTGCATGGACATACAACCAGATCAATGGCGGCCGCGACCGCGGTGCGCACATTCCGCATGCGCTGGAACTGTTGATCTCCAAAGGCGCGGCACCCTGGAGCGCCATGCCGTACAATGTCAAAGACTACCGTTCACAGCCAAGCGCCGAGGCGAGGCGTATTGCCGCGCAGTACCGCGCAAAGGGATATGAGCAGGTACCGATACACAATGTCGATGCGCTCAAAGCAGAACTCGCGCGCGGCAACCCGATGGCAATCGGCGTCTATACCGGGCCAGACCGCCGCGCGTGCTGCCGCAACGGAGATATTTTCGACCACTTCACCACCGGGAAATATGCCGGCCATGCAATGGTTCTTGTTGGCTACGATGATCGCAAAGTATCACCACTGGGCCACCGCGGCGCGCTGAAACTCATGGATTCAGACGGTCCCAAAGCCGTGACGAATGGCTTTGCCTGGGTTTCATACCAGTTCGCCCCACAACTGCTGTACGCTGCTTACGTGCTGCGCGACTGGGAACCTACGGGCACCCTGCCCGCAACACCGACGGCAAGCGATGAAATTCTGCCCCCGGAAAACGTACGCGCGACACAGGGTACGCAGAACAACATGGTGACTGTGACGTGGAATAAGGCCGCGGGTGCGACTGCATATGAAATTCAGCGCAGTATTTCGGGGGATTTCAGCTTTGAATCTGCCGGCTACTCGGGCAAAACGTCGTTTCAGGATAAGAACGTGCAGGAAGACGTCGCGTATGACTACCGCGTGATCTCGATACGCGACCAGAAAAAATCGGACGCCGAGCAGAGTATGGTTGCGAAAGGTTATGCCGCGACACAGGTAAAACCTGCGCCGCCCACACCGACACCCCCGCCTGCCGTCGCCGCAAAACCGGGTCGTGTAGAAAACCTCGTTGCCACCAATGGCACACACCGCGATAAAATTGTGCTGACATGGGATTCCGTGCCCGGCGCGCTCAAATACGGAGTTGTCCGCTTCGACAGCGCGAGCCGCGCGTGGGCAGTCGTTGGCTGGGCGCAGGGTAATCGCTATGAAGACCAGAGCGCAGAGATAAAAAACGGCCAGCGCATGGCCTACAGCGTACGCGCCGTAAATGCGAAAGACGAAGGCCTTGAGGCAAAACCTGCGTGGGGGGCTGTAAATCCGAATCTCGACCGCGCGGGACAGGTGCCCGATGTACCGCAGGATGTCAGCGCCGACCTCAGGGGCGGCAAGGTTACACTCAGCTGGAAAAGTGTACCCAAGGCAGCCGAGTATTCTGTCTTTCGCCGGCAAATGAGCGGAGCGCAGTGGGATTTTGTGAGTAGCGCAAAACAACCGCGCTTCAGCGAAAATTTTCCCGGCGCGCCGGGCGAACTGTGGTACTACATAGTGAGGGCAAAACTCGATTCAGGGGGTGAATCCGCCGACTCGGCATTTGCCGCCGTTGCTTTGCCCGCAGAGCGGCCGGTCATACGCCAGCGCTTCACCAGCGATGCAGAGCTTGCTGCGTTCGCCGGTAACTGGGGGGGCGAAGTCACAGCAGGAGAAAAAAAGATGCAGGTCGTATCGCTCTCCGTGAATCCCTCGGGCGAAAACTACAGCATTGAAATTTCAGTAAACGGCCGCAAAAAAACACTCAAAGGCAAATACATCGCGCGCAGCGCAGAACTCAGTCCGCCAGGTCTCGTCATCAGGCCCGTGCCGGCAAACCCGGAACTGATTTCGGTCACATGCCGCGATCGCTCGTTCTGCGGGGTACCGTTCCGGGACACGCTGTACCGCACGCAGTAGCCTGCCGCCTCTCAACCCTAACGCGGTAGGTCTGTTTTCTGATGCGGCAGCTTTTTCTTGTCTGCCTCGCCATCGCTGTGACCCCGGTGCACTTTGGTTCGCCGGCGAGCAGCGATGTAAAAGTCGATGAATCCAAAATTGCGGACGAAATCCAGGCGTCCAAAACACGCAGGCCGTACTTCTTAGACAGCGGCAGCACCGACTCATTCCGCGCTGCATATCAGCGCCGTTATGGCAGAGATCCGGTTGTCACGACGCACGAAGGCGATAAATCCATCATTCTGCTGAATGCCGGTGAAGAGCGAGAGGCCGCTTTTGCGGCGTTCGCGCTCAGGGCAACGGGTGCAAATCCGCCATTCAGATACTTCGACGCAATGTATGAAAAACGGCTTGCGCGCGGCTTCATCGGAATCGAAGACCTGATGGCGGGGTATAAAGATCCTGCACTCAATGAGATGCTGCTCGCCGGGGTCGCAAAAACATTTCCGCAGTATGCGAAACTGCACACCCTCGGCACAACTGCTCTCGGCCGGCCGGTACTTGCGCTCGAGCTCACCAATTTTCACGCCCAGCGAAAAAAAATTCCGCTTTTGTTTTCGTGCACGATGCACGGCAATGAACTGACTGCGACCGAACACTGCTATCAGATCATTTCTGAGGTCCTGAAAAAACCGCGGCAATATGAAATCCACCTCGACCACGCTGTACTCTGGATAGTGCCCATGGTGAACCCCGACGGCAACCACCTCTTCTGGCATCAGTCGTCTGCCCTCGGCAGAAAGAACGCAGTTTCAACACCTGGCCAGTCGCGCCATTCGCCGTCACGCGGTGTTGACCTGAACCGCAACTTTCCTTTTCGATGGAATTCAGGCCACCCTAAAGCTTCGAGCTCAAACCCGGACAGCGCTTACTTCCGGGGAGTCTCACCCGGCTCGGAACAAGAGGTGATCGCGATGATGCAGCTTTCCGAACGCGAACGCTTCGTCTATTCGTTCAGCTTCCACGCCGTTGCGGGAAGAATTCTCGTGCCCTACACGAGCGATAACACGCGCAACCCGTCGCCCGATTATGCGTGGGCCTTTGCGCGGAATATTGCACCGCGTGTGCGCCACCATAATGCAAAACGGGGATTTAAAGCCGTAAAAAACATCTACCCGGTCGATGGCACAGACCAGGATTATTATTATCACCGTTACGGGACACTCGCATATATCATCGAGAGTTCTTACCGAAATTGCGAATACCGTTACGTACCCTACTACCTCGAAGGCTACAAAGCCCTCTGGGAAGGCGCGCTGGAAGATTATGCCGGGAACCGAAAACTTGTGCTGCGTGTCACGAACAGGCACGGCGAAGCCGTGCCCGCAGAATTGCGTTTTGATGATACGATTTTTTACGAAGGCGAAACGCGCACGGCCAATGCTGCCGATGGCACGTTTATCCGCCTGACGAAAAGCAGCCAACCGGTCAGGGTAACGATTTCAGCCCAGGGATACCGGGTGCGCCAGCTCGTCATCTCCCCGCAAGGTCCCGGTTACGGCGCATTTACAGACATAATTATGGATTAACAGACAGTTTACTCTATTATAAAACCGGCTTTACGCAGCGACGCGACGGAAATCCTGTAACGGCTATTGGAATGCAGGTCTTCCGATGAGCAATAAAAATCAGGGCAAGCCTGGATGCGGGAAAAGCAGATGAGTCTCTTAACAGGGATTCAGGGTTTTTGGCATGCGTGGGGAAATTTCCGGGTCGCAAACATCGCCGATGCTGAAACACGGCAAAAGGCAATACTGCTCAACCAATGGATTTTGCTGGGGAGCGCATATTGTTTCGGCGTCATTTTCTTTTCTGCCGGTATTTACTTCTACTTTTTCCTGCAAGGCGAACAAGAGCATTATAATACGCACATCGTTCCTTTTTTAATAACTGAGGCGAGCCCTATTGCCGCCGGAGTGATCGTTTATCTGATGCAGGCATTCCGGCCCGGGCTGATCCACCTGGGTATCCATATCTACTACCTGTCGTTTGTCGCGTATAATTTTACTATGGCGCTCTTACTGGGTCCGGATTCCGGTTTCCAGTTTGCGCTGCTGGCAGTCATACTTTTGCCTTATGTTGCGTATCCAGGGCAGGCAAAAAAATACCTGCCGCTCATTGCGGTAACGCTTCTCGCCATAGGCGGGGGGTATTACCTGCAGTTCAGGCAAGCGGCTTTTTTTCCCGTACCGTATGGTCTCTCTCGCTTTATCTTCAAAGTTCTTGTTGGTACGGTCATTTTGTTCGACGCGATTTCGATTCTCTATATCGGCCTGCACTTCGACGTATTCCGAAAAATTTATGCCCGCTGGAAAATATTGACCAGCTACGGAGACGACCGCTTTACCGACGCTGACGACATTAAAGCCAACCGGATCGTTAACGGCGGATTCATTGTCGCGATCGGATTGCTCTGTATTCTGCTGCTGATTCTATCCGTGATCGGCGCCATTACCGTGATCGCGGGTTTCCACGGCTACGGTCTCCATGCGCTTGTTTACTGCCTGCTGACCTTCATTTTCCTGATTTTTGCGGTTTTCCTGTTTTATCTGAAGATGCGCACCGGCCGCTACATGGCATTGCAGCTCACCGGTGATTATTCTATCGCAGCCTTTATTGCCTTTATCAGCATGGGGCTCGGAAATGAAGTCCGGTTTTACCTGTTTCTCATACCCATGTTGCTGACGCCGTTTTTTTTCCTGCGAACGACGCTGAAGCTCATTATCGTGTCAGAATTTTTGTTCCTGTCATTGCTCGCCGCTTCGGTTTTGCACTCCTCATTCTTCGCTCCCCTGTTGCCGTTGCCTGCTGCAATCGTTGGCGGGCTAACGCCCGTCGTGAATTTTTTCCTCGGCCTGCTCAGCCTGATTTTTTTCGCGTATACGTGGTGGAAGTTTGATTTCACAGCGAAAATCCGCAGAACCTGGTTTAAGCTGAGCCATTTTGGCATCAGCCCGCGGCTTTCGCCGCAGGAAGCAAAAACGGAAATTATCAGCAATCTCTGCATGTATATCGACTTGTTTCTGATGCTGGCGGCGGCTCTGATTACTCTGGTGTTTTACCTGCTGGGTGTTTCGCAGGTTGCGTGCGTTATACCCCCCGTAATTGCCACGACACTAATACTCACAATATTCATCGTTTTGCGCAAATGGCGCATCGCCCGCAACACGCTGACGCTGGCGATATACACGATTACCCTGCTCGACGTATTTTTGCTGGCGATTTTTCTGGGAGAAGATTTTGTCATTCACTACCTGTTCTTCACAACACTCATTGTTCCCTTCTTCATTTTCGACAGGGGCCGCCGGCGCTGGATCACTACGGCAATCATACTGAACGTCGCCTTCATTCTGCTGGTTGTGTGGTATTTCGCCAGCCATCCGCCGCTTTTTCCGCCGTATGATTCGGCAATCATTGCCGACGTGAAAAAATTCCTGCGCCTGTCGATCAACGGCCTCATAATTTCTTCTATTATGACTGTCTCGTACTTCGTCTGGCATGAATCGAATCTTGCGGCCGAAAAACTCGATAAAGAACGCACAAAGGCGGATGACCTGCTGCTCAATATTCTGCCGCGCGAAATCGCGGACGAGTTGAAAACGGCCGGGCATTCGCGGCCGAGATCTTTTGCTTCGGCGTCTGTGCTTTTCACAGATTTTGTCGGTTTCACGCAGATCTCGGAAAAATTAACCCCCGCTGAACTGGTAAAAGAACTGGATCGTTGCTTTTCTTTTTTTGATGCAGTTGTCAGCCGGCACAGGCTCGAAAAAATCAAAACGATTGGCGACAGCTATATGGCCGCGGGAGGAATCCCGGAGGCAAACCACACACACCTGCTCGATTGTATTCTCGCGGCCCTGGAAATCCGCACTTTCATGGAGCAACTGAAAGATTCACGGGAAACCGGCGGCGGTGAGTACTGGCAGCTGCGCATCGGCATCAATACGGGGCCGCTGGTCGCAGGCATTGTCGGCAGCAGCAAATTTATCTACGACTGCTGGGGTGACTCGGTGAACACCGCTTCGCGCATGGAATCATCCGGCGCGGCAGGCCGTATCAATCTCTCTGCCGAGGCACATGAGCTGGCTAAATATTTTTTTGAATGCGAAAACCGTGGTTTGGTTCAGGCTAAGCGCAAGGGAGAACTCGAAATGTTTTTCGTTAACCGGCTCAAACCACGTTTTTCGGCCAACCCGGAAGGCACCATGCCGAATGAACTATTCCAGCAGTATTATGAAAAAATACGGAACGGAGCCCGGGTTAAGTATAGCCATGAGAGTCAGCCGGCGGCACCCGTGGGCGCAACATGATAAGACAGAAATCTGCCCTGGTGCGGGCGTGGAATAGAATCGAATCTATCGGCGTTGAAACGTTGAGCGATGTCGCCGCAAAAGAACGGGCCAAACTTTTAAACCAATGGATAGCATACGGCATTGGCTTTGGGCTGCTGATTATGGCTATGACTGCGGGTATCTATTTTTATATCGTCTGGAAGCTGGGATTACCCCAGTATGGACAGGTAATACCGTTTTACCTGGTCGCGGAGATTCCCCCCGTCATTGTCGGATTTATAGCATTCGTTGTGCACAAGTACAGGCCGCAATGGGAAGTCCCGATGGTCTGGCTGTATTTTATCTCGTTCGCGGCGGTATATTTTGCTCTCGCCCTTTTTATGGGCACGGGAGCGGGCATTCACTATGCACTGCTTACTGTTATCTTTGTTTTTCTTGCACTTTTTCCAGAGAGGCCCCGCCACTATCTGCCGCTCATGGGTTTTCAGGTCATCGCCTTTTTCGTCTGCACGTGGCTGCTGCTGACACGTGCACCCCTTTTCCCACTGCCTGAAGAGATCACGGTTCTGATTTTCAGGATCGTCGTTCCATTCATTATCGGCTTCAGTCTCCTTGCATTTTTTTACGTCGGCCTGCATTACCGTTTTTTCAGCAAGGTATACCGGCTCTGGAAAAAGGTGACCAATCTCGGTAACGGGCATTTTGATTCAAGAGAAAACAAGAAATCGAATGAAATCGTAAACGCAGCATTTCTCTCTGCGATCCTCGTTGGATTTTTACTTGTTCTGATTACGATTGTGGCGGTGGTTCTATCGACAACAGGCCCAGATCCGGGGTTCGTACGCAACGCGCTCATCTATTTCATGATGGCAGCCATTTTTACATCCTGGTCGGCGCTGCTTTTTTACCGAAAAATCAAATCAGGTAAAAACACCCTGTACCAGATTGCAGGGGCTGTTTCGGGCATCCTGTTTGCCGCGGTCGCGGCACTTGCCCTGGGAAAAAATACCTACTTTTACCTGCTGCTCTATGCGTTAATGCCATTACCGCTTTTGTTTGCAGGTACATCACGCGCGATTGTCGTTTTCTACGTCATTGTATTTGCCGCAATTGTCGCAGCGACAACCGTTCTTGTTCATCGCACAGGGGCAATTATGCCTTTGCCTGCTTTTATGGAAAGTGCGCTGGCCTGGCTCAACATTGTTATCACGGGGCTATTCGCACTCATGGTCATCGTATACGCCTGGTGGAAATATAACTTCAACGTCCGAATGCGAAGCGGGTGGCAGCTGACGACCCGGTTCGGAACAACCCCCGCGAATACGCCACAGCAGGTGAAGATGATAGTGCTGACGAATATCAGCATCTATGTAGACCTGGGTGTTCTTCTGTCGGTAGTGATATTTACATTTATTATTTACTGGAAAGGATACGTTCCCTACGCTTATTACCTGCCGCCGGCGATTATCTCGGCACTTGTTCTGTTTATCTTCTTTTGGGTGCGCCTGCGCGGCAGGTCCAGCGAGGCAATGCTGTTCGTCATCTTTTTCCTCTCCCTGCTGAACGGGTTTATCCTGAGCATTGCGCTGGGCGAGGCTTTTAATGTGCACTATTTTTTTTATGCAACCCTTGTGGTGCCATATTTTGTCTTTAACAGCACGCATAAAAAGTGGATTGCCGCCTGCAATATTCTGAGTGCGGCTTTTATTTACGCTACTTTCTGGCATTTTCATAATTACCCGCCGCTGGCACCGCCACCGCCAACAGAGATCAATGGCATCATTAAGAATTACGTCCGGCTCTCGATCAACGTGTTTGTTGTAGCGGCGATTGCGACGATTGCCTATTACTTTTGGCGCGAATCAGACCTGGTCGAAGACGATCTTGAGATCGCGCGCGAAAAATCGGAAAGCCTGTTACTCAATATCTTACCGGCGGATATCGCGCAGGAACTTAAGGAAACAGGCACTACTACCCCGAGGCTCTATGAAAACGCATCGGTTCTGTTCACCGATTTTGTCGGGTTCACATTAATCGCCGAAAAAATGTCTGCTGAAGACCTCGTCGGCGAACTCGACCACTGTTTCAGTTATTTTGACGGAGTGATGAAAAAATTCCATCTCGAGAAGATCAAGACCATCGGCGACAGTTACATGGCGGCCGCGGGTATTCCCGAACCGACACAGACGCATGCAATCGATTGTGCACTCGCCGCGCTGGAAATCAGCGCGTATATGGACGCTCTCAAAGAGCAAAAAGCAGCAGCGGGTCTCGAATCGTGGGATTTGCGCATCGGCATCCATTCGGGGCCGCTGGTTGCCGGGGTAGTTGGTGAGAAAAAATTCGCCTATGATTGCTGGGGAGACACGGTCAACACTGCATCGCGCATGGAATCATCGGGTGCCCCCGGCAGGGTAAATGTGTCGCGCGCTACCTGGGATCTGATAAAGGATTTTTTTGAAGGGGAAAACCGGGGTAAAGTTTACGCCAAGCGCAAGGGGGAAGTCGAGATGTTTTTCATTAGCTGCCTGAAGCCGGAATATGCGGAACAACAAAATCCGATGCGACCGAACGGGGTATTTCTCCGTAAATTGGATGCCATGCGTCAGGGCATGGAAAAAACAGTGTCATAACAGGTGCGCAAGGCCGGTGCAGAAAACAAGGGCAACATATTTTCAGGCATGCCTTTTGTACCGCCTGAGCAATATAGCCTTAGTCACACGCGGAAAGTGCCTCGCAACAAACGCCACCAGCTTATTCATAAAGCCCGGCGCGCGCTCTGAGCTCGCAGAGGTCGTAAAGTCTGCAAGATAGGTAGCCACTTTGACTGCGCTCATCCGCGAAATATCGGATCGCGGTGCACTGCCATCTGTCGGCGTGTTGTGGTGAAAATCTGTTTCAATACCCGCGGGTCGAAATATCTGCACCCTGATAGGACTGCCCTTCGCCCTGAGTTCAAGCTGCCATGCCTGCGCAAACTGCTCTGCCGCAGCCTTACTCGCCGCATAGACGCTGCGGCCGGGCATCGGAAAATATTTCATCAGGCTCGATACCAGTATGAAGCGCGCATCTTTTGCCTGCGACAGGTAAGGCTCGCCGGCCTTTATCAGATTGATCACCGAACAGGCATTGACATGGAATGTTTGCTCGGCATTTGCCGGCTTCGTGTCGGTGATGCTGCCCATGTGGTTGATGCCTGCGTTGTGGATCACGCAGTCGAGCCGTGTAATTTTTCTTTTCTGTAAAAGCTTTGCGAGTTTCTGCGCATAGCCGGGCTCTGCGACATCGGCGGCAAAAATTTCTGAGTTCTCGCCTGCTGCAGTGCCCAAAGCCAGTTGTGCGGATTTAAGCCGTTTCGCATCACGGCCATTGAGCACGATAAAATCACCCCGCGCCGCAAGAATCTTAGCCACTTCGAGGCCCAGTCCGCGGCTTGCTCCCGTGACGAGCACGGTGCGGTGGTGTTTTTCAGGTTTTGCAGATTTCAGGAAAACGATTCCTTGTCAGAGGGGAACGAGCTTTCGCGCACATCGGCGGCATAACCCTCAAGCGCAGAGAATACAGAACTGCTGAGATCCGCATATTTACGCACAAATTTCGGCGCAAAATCAGGATCCAGCCCCAAAAGATCGTTTAACACCAGCACCTGCCCGTCTGCCTTATTACCTGCGCCGATGCCGATCAGCGGAATTTCAAGATTCTTCACCACGCTTTCAGTCAGCGGTGCTGGAATCATTTCGAGCACGATGCCAAATGCCCCGCTCTGCTGCAAAAGCTTCGCATCATCGGTAAGTTTCAGCTGAGCGGCGGATGTTTTCCCCTGCACCTTATATCCGCCGAAGGCAAGCAATGATTGCGGTGTCAGGCCCAGGTGCCCCATAACGGGAATACCACTTTCGACCAGCGCCCTGACCTGCGGTGCAATGTTTGCTCCACCTTCGAGTTTTACTGCGTCGGCGCCGGTTTCTTTGATAATACGTCCGGCGTTTCTGAGTGCGTCTTCAACGCTGGTTTGGTATGACATGAATGGCATGTCGACGACAATGAACGCCTGCGGTGCACCGCGGCGCACGATGCGTCCATGGTAAATCATGTCGTCGACAGTGACGGGAATTGTATTGGGTTGCCCCTGGATCACATTGCCCAGCGAATCGCCCACGAGAATCGCATCGATCGAGGTGCGCGCAATCAGCCGTGCAAAGGCAAAATCGTAGCAGGTGACCATGGTGATTTTTTCACCCGCGGCCTTTTTTTTGGTAAAATCATGTACATTCATAACAGAACGTCCCTGTATTTTTGACCAGGTAAGCCCGGTCTCGGTATCGACAGCGTCGGCTTTCAGTTCACGCATGAACTGTCGAACCCATTCACGTGCGCGGTTATAAGGATGTGGAATCGTGAGCCCCGGTTCGCCAACGCGCCCGAGAGAGCACCACACAATATCGATATCGATTTCACGCGGCCCGTTTTTCACGCGTTTCTTGCGCCCGATCGATTGCTCAAGTGCCAGTACGGCCTTGAGCATCCCGGCGGGATTCAGGTCTGAGACAACCCTTACCGCCTGGTTCAGAAAACGCCCCTGCGCCCGAATGAGAATCGGCCATGTCTCAAGAATCGTCGATTCCGCGAGGATTTCAGAAAATGCGGCAATACCCTGCCGTGCGCGCGACAAATTGCCGTTACGGTCGCCGACATTGCTGCCAAGAGCCAGGATATATTCAATGCGCGGTTTCAGTCTTACCCGAGATTAAGAAAAGCGTCGTAGCGACCAGCCTTTCCAGGGTATTAAATATCCAATGTGTGCTTCGCAAACATTGGATATTTAATACCTGTTACTTATTCGGCTTCTGCGCCAGCCAATTATCCACTTCCTGCTGCTTCTGTTTCAGGCGCAACAGGTGGTTACCGGTAAAAACCGTATAGTCAATGTCACCGGCGAGAATATCCGAACGGATGCTTTCGAGGCCCGGCATGTCTATCTCAAAGTTATACGATGAGGATTCAATCGCCAGGTCGCGTGCTTTTTTCCAATAGACCATCGACTCGCGGTAATAGCCCTCTGCCACCTGGAACGAATTTTTGAGCTCGGGGGCAAAGTCGAGATTGTAAAAGTACAGGTGCCGTTTATCGAAAAGCGATCCCAGCCTCAGGTATGAACGCATGACCTGCAGGTTGAGATGCATGTGCATCAGCAACCGGTATTTATGGTATTCCTGCGGATTATGGATCAGGCAAAGCGCCTCACGCGGGTGGCGGAATTTTTTTTCGAGTGCAATTTTCAGAAAGAAGATATTGCGGCGGATTTCTTCCTGCTGCGACAGCTGTTTGAGGCTGTAGAGCAGAAAGAAGTCTTCGACAAACTGCGGCTGCCACTGGTGCAGGCGTTTAGGAATCCAGTCTGAGAACTTGGTGAACATACCCGACTGGTCATAATAATAGTCGAGGCGCAGGGTCGCCGACGCCACTGAAGGAAAAAGGATCAGGCACAGTATAAATCCGCGCAGCTTCACCCATTGAATATCGGCGTTCTAATGCCGCACCAATAGCATGTTTCCGGAAACGCCGGAAAAGTACATAATCTTTATTTACGCGCCATGAGATCTGAGAAAGATACTTTGCGGAAAATTTTACCGCGCGAAGTTTCGAGCTCTTCGAGATAACCTTTAACAGAGTGCATGAACGGATTTTTTGGGTTATACTGCGGTATCGAATAATCGGAAGGGTCGAGCAGCTGAACGAGCTCCCCCACCTGGATCAGATCGGGGTTTGTTGCCAAGAGCCAGGTCTGTTCATCTGTCTGCGTGATGTAGCCCTTTGCCTTCAGCCGTTCGGCGAGAAAATTAAACTCCTCCTGATCGCCATTGCAGTGTTGTATCAGAACATCTGTCGTGCAATCGCTTTTGCCCGCATTAAAACTCTGCACCAGCTTATGCAACAGGCTCAGACCATACCAAAGCTGCCTTTTGTGGCGTTCGTCCATCAGGGCCTTCTGGTCTAGACGGAAAAGTTTCGGGTATTGCACAAAAAATGCAATCTCCGCACCGATCAGAACGATGAGCGCAGAAACATAAAGCAAAAGCAACGTCAACGGTACCAGCGCAAGCGTACCATAGAGAGCGGCCGTGCCTTTTGAAAAGTTCGCTACATAGAATTTGTAGGCGAGCAGAAATATCACAAACGACACCGAAGTCACCGCAGCGCCAATGCCCGCGGCTTTAAAATCAACACTCGTATAAGGAATAATTTTATAGATAAGAAAGATCAAAATAAAAATCACAAAAAAAGGTATCAGCACATTTCCGAGCGCAGAGACGAGCCGCCGCCAGAAAGGCGCTTTCTGTAAAATGACAAATTCGCGCACATCCTGGTGCTTATCTGAAGTCATCTGGTGGGATAACATGTGGTAGTGATCACCGCCAATGACGAAGCGTTTTTCCTTTGCATAATAGCGCACTGCATGCAGATTGATGTCTTTATCCGCTTTGCCTTCTCGCCATTGGATCGAACCATCGGGCAGAAACTGTGAATATCGAATAAGCCCGTCATAACCGACTGCTACGGCGGTGCCATCGGGCGCTACCGCAACGTCTTCAAAGAACATGGTCGGCGCCATATTCATGGATTTCCACGTGAGACCGCGGTCGCGCGTGACGAGCATGAGCCCCGCTTCACCGACGACGTATCCCGCGCGGTCTGACATCGCGAGCCCCACAAAAGAAACCTTGCGGTCACCCAGGGCTCTCAAAAGTTCTGCGTAGGGCCTAAATGTGTTGCCGGCATCTTCGGTAAGCAATGCCGCACTGTCTTCGCCTAAAACGACCCACGCGCCCGGCCTCACGGGGGATATCTCGTGCAACGCTTTTGTGATACCTTCCTGGTGATTTGGACGCCAGCTTTCACCTCCGTCGGCCGTGCGCAAAATTAAGCCATCGTCGCCGGCGATGATGCCCTCTTTTTCGGTCAGAAATTGGATGCGATTAAGGCGGGAAGGCTGAATCAGGTCTCCGCGTTGGCGGTAAAATTTGCGCAGATGGTATGTTTCACCGTTATCTTTACTCGAAACCAGAATGCCGTCTTCGGTTGTGATGAACTCACGCTGGCCAACACGCGCATAGTCGCTGAATACGGCGTCGCGCAAAGTCTGGCGCGTCGCGGTTGCGGCGCGGTCATATACCTCTTTGTTGCTGTGAGGCACAAATGTGTTGGTTTCGGCCTCGTATACGATAGCCTCGTTTTCGGCTGCGTAATCGGTCAGGTGGAGAATATTTTTCTCCCGGAATGGTTTCCCTTTTTCATTTTGCACGAGGAAAAGGTGGTGATCACCCATAATCTGAACGGTGTCGCGTTCGACCTTTACCTGATTGATGTTCGGTGCAGCAAACTGGCGCACCATCCACTGCGCTGAGCTGATACCGACCCCAAGAATCACCGGTCCAAAAACGATGACCATCATAAAACCGGCGATTTTCTGTACTATCGGTCGCCTGCGGCTCACCCGCCAGATGCGATTGATTGAGTCTTCCATGTTCCTGAGAACGCTCGTCGCCGAAAACATGAGGATGAGTAATCCCACCCCTCCAATGGCACCGGCATTTTTTAAAAAATCGCGGATAACGTTAAAGTAAGGCTGCAGATCCATCTGCATGCCACTGAGCCGTGCCATATCATCCAGTTTACCAAAATATTCCTCGATATTGATAAAACGCGATCCCAGCATCATGACCACGACCAGTGTCGGTACAAAACTGACGACGATCGCATAGCTGATCGACGCGGCCTTCGCCATGACATCGTCGTCGAGAAATTTATTTACGGCAGCGATAACGAACTGTATCGATGCCTGCAGCCGTTTACGGGCCTTGCGGGTTTCATCAAAATTTCCCGAAAGCGTATTGAGAAAAAAATCCTTAATTCTGATGATGAGTCCTGGTTTTTCGCTCTTGGCCATAGCTTAGATCGAATATTTTATGCAGCCTGTCACATCAATTTTCATCTGCGGCGGCTGTAATTTCGCCCGCCAGATCGCGCAGAACTTTGGCCTGATAGCGATACGAAGCCCGGCGGGTATATTTATGCAGTTTTCCGGCCGGAACCTGCCGGGCAGCGACTGCCGCTGTCAGTTTGAGCAGGCGATTATCAATTTCGCGCGGTTCGGCCTTGAGTGCGTTCAGTACCTTCGCGGCCTCGGCATATTTCTGGCTTTTGAGCAGTGCAAATCCCTTCAGGTAAAGGCAGGCCTTGCGGGCCGCCGCAGCAGCTTCTTCACTCCCAAGCTTTTTGCACAAACCGCCAACTGCGTCGGTATTTGCCTGTAGCGCCGCACTACGTGCCTCGGCCAAAAGCAATGGCCACTCCAGCGCGGCATTCTGCGAGAGCAAATCGGCAGCCGCCTCACGAATGAGCGCAATACCCTGCTCCGCTGTTTCATATTCGCCCGCAGAAATCAAGCTGCGCACCTTGAGTGTATAAATATTCAAGAGACGCGTCTCTGAGATCTGCTGGTTCTCTTTCGCTACAACGGGAAAAATGGGCAGCATCTCTTTCGTTTTGCATGACTCGAGGCGCTGCAGGGCAAAATCATAGAGCGCTGCATTGCCTTTATTCTGCGCAAGAACCTGCCCCACCCGTCCCGCATCCCCTTGCGGATCACACTCTTCATCGGTGGCGGCAATCACGCGCGACAGTTTGGCTTCGGTCGAGCGGAATTGCGCCGCGGCAGTTTTGATAAGCCTCGAGCGCATACCTTTTCCTGTCGCGAGCGGATAGGCTTCGCTGAAACGACCCAGCCGCAGGCGCAGATAAAACAGGTCGTAGCGCGCGGCGCGGCGGATTTTCGCGTTACCGGTGGTTCTGATGGTATCGGCGAGCAGCGCGTCGGCCTCAAGCGGATCATCATCGATGAGAGACTGCGCACGCTGGTAATTTCTATCGCCCGCATGGAGAGCAAGCGTAAACAACAGGCAGAAATACAGGAACGCAGAAAACCGAATCAAAAGAATCAACGGAACTGCGATTCACCCATCACGGCCATGAACTCACCCGGTTCAGCACTGCTGCCGTGCAGGCATTCGCCCTCTGGCGTTACGCCGCTGAGAAAAACTTCACTGCGTGCATGCGGGCACGATTCAGACGCAATGCGTCCCGATAGAGGGCACACACGCATACGTACCATGCCCGGCTGCATCTTGAAATCCACTGGCTGAAAGTCCTGCCTGAGAAAATCACCGGCGAGTTTCGAGGCCAGCGCAGACCCGGTCGCCCCGGGAATCGAATAGCGCATATCGTCAAAACCAAACCACACCGCGACAATCACGTCTTTTCCGCCGCCCACGAACCAAAGGTCGCGGGATTCCGAAGAGGTGCCTGTTTTTCCAATAATGCCCGGAACGCCGGTACCGGCATTCCGCCCAGAACTCTTGAGCATCGAAACGACGAGCTGCGTTTCAGCCGCCGTCATGATTCTCTCTTTGGGCGCCGCCGTCAGGCCTAACTGGTCTGCGTGCGTCTTACGCACATCGATGATCTTTTCCTGAGTTTCGACACGTGTAATGAGTGCCGGGTCGGTTAAGAAGCCATTATTGGCAAACACTGAAAACGCCCTTGCCATTTCGAGCGGCGAGAGCGAAATTGTGCCGATCGCGACGGTCTCATCATAACTGAAACGCTCTTCAAGCATACGTTCTGATTGGAAAAAATATTCTGAAAAAAGTTCGGTTACCGATTCACGGCCCAGGAGCCTGCCCACCCTGATTGCCGGAATGTTGCGCGATTTGGCGAGCGCGTCGCGCGCAGGCATCGGGCCTTCAAAGCCCCCGTTGATATTTTCGGGAGCCCACGCATTGGCTCCCGAGCCAACGACGTAGGGAGTATCGTCGATCAGCGTCGCCGGATTAATCAGGTGCTGGCTCAGTGCTTTCGCATAGATGAACGGCTTCATCGCCGACCCGGTCTGCCGCCGCATCTGCACAGTGCGGTTGAGCTGGTTCATCGTTTCAAACGATTCGCCGCCGACCATCGCGAGAATTTCACCGCTGCGCGGCGAGATCGCGATGAGCGCCGCCTGGATCTGCGGCTGCGAATCGCGCGCCACTGCGAGCCCGCCTACGTCGAGCAAAAGGCCAGAGTCATATGCAGCCTGACGCAATTTATTTCTGAGTTTGATTTCTTTGCTGTCCGCCGATTTAAGCGCGGCATGAAAATTTTTACGCGCCTGTTTAAGGTGTTTCTGCACCAGCTCTTCGGCCTGTGCCTGCATTTCGGCGTCGATCGTTGTATGTACGCGCGCAGAGTTCTGGTTCTCCGCGCGCAGAATGCGCCGCTGCATCAGGAAATCGCGTGCATATTGCGCAGGCCAGAGTCCAAGCCGGGTTTTTTCGCCGAAGGCCGTTTCACTGGCAAAACGGCCTGACTGCTCCGCAACCGAATCCATGCCGCGCGACCACGCCTCGGGCGTGGTGTTCACAATGCCTGCGCCGCGAATGCCGTCAAACAGCACCTGCATGCGCGCCTGCAGACGGCGGTTGTTTTTCAGAGGCGAATATTTTTCGGGAGAAGGAATCAGTGCGACGATGGATAAAAATTCGTTTACCGAGAGCTCCCCCACCTTTTTTCCATAATAGAACCGTGCGGCAGAGGCGAACGAATAGTTGCCGTGGCCGAGGTATACGTGGTTTACATAGAGTTCGAGAATCTTCTGCTTCGGCAGTACCACCTCGAGCGCGCGTGCGAGCCGCACCTCCTGCAGTTTACGGAACATGCTCTTTTTCCGGTTCTGCAGAATGATACGTGCAAGCTGCTGGGTGATGGTCGAAGCTCCCTGTGCATAGCGCAGGTGCAGGATATTATTTGCCATTGCGCGCAAGATGGCTGTGTACTGCACACCATGGTGCTCGTAGAAACCGCGGTCTTCGGCGTAGAGCAGCGCATCGAGCTGCCATTTATGGAATTCTGTCAGCTGCAGCTTTTCTGACTGGGTTACACCCAGGCGATTCAGCTCGCGGCCGTTGCGGTCGAGCACGAGATCCGCTTCGCGCGCCTTGAGGCCCATGAGAGCAGCGCGCGCTTCTTCGCTCGAAACCGGAATCGCCTGCATGATGCCGAGCGTACCGGTCATCAGCACGAAAGCCGTTGCCGACACAACCGCTGCGCGCTTCCAGTGGAAATCTGTAAAATAGGCTGAAAGCGCTGCGGGTAACCGGCCCCAATTAAAAGGAGTACGCGCCGGTTCCGCGATTTTTTCTGCTGTTGTTTCTACAGTGTCTTCGTATTCTGCGCGCGGGTAATGCTGCTCGTATGGATTGTCTTCTGTTTGGTATTCAGTCGCCGCCTCGACAGGTGCAATTTCTTCTTCTGGCTCGGGTAACCGGGGTGCATAGGTTTGGCCAATCAGCGGTTTGGGTTCCGCTATTGCGGGCCGAGATTCAGCAGGTGCCGACACTGGCACTTCTTCGCTCTTTTGTACAACCCGCTGGTCGATTTTATCCGCGACCAGCCGCAAGATTTTGCCATCCCGGTTGTCATAGCCGTGATTAAAACCGCAGTATGGGCAAATTGCAGTCAAGACTGCAAACTCGTGCAGATCAACTGCAGGGGAAAAGCTCCGCGCGCAGCGCCGGCACGCATGTTCAAATGCATGTGCCGCCGTACGCCTCGAGGCAGCCGGCACAGGGCTCGGTGTCCCTGCTCCCTGTTCCATGTTATTTCAGCTCAAAGAGATCCCGGAGTTTCTTTTTCTGAGAAATCTCCATCGATTCGAGCGTGAAGCGCAGCGCTTTTGCGGTGCGGCGCAGGTATTTCTTGTACGTTTCCACAAAGTCGACTTTTTCTCGTAGAACGGAATCGTTTTTAATTCGACTTTCTGCATTTCTTTGAACGACTCTACGCCCCGCGCATCAAACTGCGATTCAAAATAGATAACCTGAATGTCGTCGTTACGATCGACTTTGGGTTCGACGCGCTGCTGCCCCTCTTTTTGTTCGGGGTTGTCGAAGAAGACCGGTGTCGGGTTGGTTACCTCGCGCTTTTCGCGCTTGTACTCTTTTCCAAATGGATTGGTGCGCTCAAAAACGAGTTTAATTTTGGCAAGTTTCGGCGCCTTCGCGTCGCCCGTCGGATAAAGAATGATTGTGCCATTATAGAGATAACGCAGTGAAATTGTTTTGATTGATTCGCCAGAAGCGATTTCGAGGCTCACTCCGCCATCCGCTTCTTTTTTCATGCGCTGGCGGTCCAGGGGTTCAAGATCCAGAATACGGCGCACTGAAGATGCAATATCCCGGTGCAGGTTATCGATTTCGATATCCGCGTACCCCGTATCGTCCGCTTTTTTCTTTTGTTCTTCCTGCTGCGCGAGTATCTGCGGATCGATGATTTTCTGCGCCCACAGCACACTGCAGACGGCCAGAACCAGCGTCCCTGCGATTATCAGCTTATTTTTCAGCATAGTTTTTCCCGTGGGGGCCCCTGATGACAAGGCCCTTGTACTGATTAACGGCTGAATCCTCCCTTTCCTTTAAATAAAGAAGAAAACCCGGCTGACTTCCGGGCAGAAATCAGGCCTTTTTTTCTGCCAGGAACGCTGCCACGTCGCTCGCATTGCGGGCCTCGGCCAGATCCTGTGCCGTCTGCCCCTTCTTGTTCTTTATCTTCGCCAGCGCCTTGTTTTCTGCCAGCAAATTGGCTTTTTCAAGGCTACCTTCATGCGCGGCAAACATGAGGGCGGTCCAGCCGTCCAGATCCTGGTCGTTGACGCGCGCGCCGGCGGCGATCAGGCGCTGCATCATTTGCGGTGTCCCCTTCCATGTGGCCATGATGAGTGCAGTGCGACCGCTGCGGTGGCGCAGATTCACGTCGGGTTTATAACTGAGCAGAAAATCAAGCATCTCGGCGTTACCGCGAAAGGCGGCGATCATGAGCGCAGAATAGCCGTCCCGGTCCTGCAGGTTGATCTTGCTCTTGCGGTCCAGAATGATTCTTGCGACGTCAATCGACCCCGAATTCACTGCAAACATGAGTGCGGTGTAACCATCTTCATTCTTCAGGTCGATATTGATATTTGCCTGCAGCGCACGCAACGCGCGTTCGGTATCGTTGGTGCGCGCAGCGACAACGAGTTCTTTATTATTCTTGGGATCGACCGCCCCCGCACCGACCAGGATCTTCACTACTTCGTCAAAATCCTTGATCGCCGCCCAGTATGCCGCGGTGCCACCGTTATCTGCCGTTGCGTTGACGTCGACCTTTGCGTCTACAAGCCGGCGAACGGTTTCAACATGTCCCTTCGCCGCCGCCAGAATAAGCGGAGTATAACCGAAGTTATTTTTGCGTGTCAGGTCTGCCTGGCGGTTGATCAGTTCGTCGAGAATGCGCACGCGGTTTTCCTGCGCGGCATAGAAGACTGCTGAATAACCATCTTTATCGCGGGCCTGTACGTTCGCGCCGCGGTCGAGCAAAGCCTTCACGATGTCATAGTTGCCGAAGGCTGAAGCTATCAAGAGAGGCGTTTGCAATTCTTTGTCTGTATAGTTCGGGTCTGCATATTCATTCAACGAATTGTTGAATATTTCCATGCTGTCGGCGCGGATCGCGAGAATCAGTTTGCGGCTTGCGAGTGCGTTCATCGCCCCCTTGGAGCGCAGAAACTCAATCATCGGTGCATCGCCCAGCTCGACTGAATACGAGAGCGGCGAATAGCCCTTCTCGTCGACAACGTTTACGTTTGCCCCGCGGTTCACCGCCCCCTGTGCCCTTGGTAGGTCTTTCGCCCTCGCGGCAATCAGCAGGTCTTTGCTCGCTTCGGGATTCTCCGCCCCGAAGCCCTGCAAAAGCCGCACGATATCCATGAAGTAATAATATTGCGCCTGCGTCACAGCAGTTTGTCCGAAATAGTTTGCATCGGGAATCAGTGGCTTATATTTCAGAACCAGTTCTACCGCTTTTATGTTTCCTGAGCGCGCAGATTCGATGAGTGCTGTGTCGCCGGTTTTATTTTTTTCGTTCGCAGATTGAAAGAAAGGCGCCAGTATTTTGAGCGTGTGCTCCATACCATAGCGTGATGCCGAGATGACAGGTGTGTCGCCGTTTTGGCTTAGCTGCACTTTGCCGGCGCTCATTTTCATGATTCGCTCCGCTGCATCGGCCAGTCCGTTCGCAGCGGCCACATGAATCGCGAGACTGCCTGTCGAATCGGGCTGCGAAAGGTCGATATTGTTTTCTGTCAGCGCTTCCCATACGGATTTCTTATAGTGCTCCAGCGCAACTCTCCAGAGTATTTCGCCGTTTTCATCGCGCGCATTGAGAGAGGCTCCCGCAGCCAGTAAGTCACGCACTTCGCCTGCCGAACCATCACGCACTGCCTGTACAAGACTCAGGCCAAGCTCCAGATTCGATTTTTTGCGGCATCCAGCCGAGGCCAGGAATAGACTGGCAATCGTGAGCATCGCAGAGAGAACGACTATGCGATGGGTAAATGTTGCGCGCATGGCATCGCTTGCAAAGCCTGAGACCTCTGTCAATGAATAAAGCGCGATAAAAAATACAGCCGGGACAATCCATCACCAATATGCCACGAAAAAATCTGGCATCAAGTTTGCTACAAGCGACCAAGTGCACTGTCCGTGGCTGGCCGTAAGGAGCTGCAGGATTGGGCAATACAAAAACTCGGAGATGGAGGATTTATGGTAATCAAGAAAATCACTATGGCCTTGGCCCTGGTGGCAGTCATGGTGCCGGGGGTTGTTTTTGCGGCAGACGCAAAGCCCGCAGCACCTGACCTGGCGAAACAATTTGCAGAATTGGCGACTAGCGCCGGAACCCTGAAAATTGCAATCGATACTTTGTGGACGGTAGTGGCGGGCTTTCTCGTATTCTGGATGAATGCCGGCTTTGCTCTCGTAGAGAGCGGTTTTTGCCGCAGCAAGAATACGGTGAATATTCTGGCAAAGAACTTTATTGTGTTTGCTCTCTCAACAATGTCCTTCTGGATAATCGGTTGGGGCTTAATGTTTGGCAAAGGCAATGATTATGTCGGCCTACAAGGCTTGTTCTTGCTGGGTGGCGCAGATAATTCGCCCGCTACCGGAGACGCTTACAAAGGTGTCTATGACAGCATGAACTGGACAGGCATTCCATTGAATGCAAAATTCTTTTTCCAACTTGTGTTTGCGGGCACGGCAGCGACTATCGTATCCGGTGCAGTGGCTGAACGCATCAAGTTCCATTCCTTCATTATATTCAGTATCGTCCTGGTCGCGTTAATGTACCCGATCACTGGACACTGGGTATGGGGCGGCGGCTGGCTCGCAACAGCAAACTTCCGCGATTTTGCCGGTTCAACAGTGGTTCACAGTGTGGGTGGCTGGGCAGCGCTTGCAGGCGTGATCGTTCTTGGTCCGCGTATTGGCAAATACGGCCCTGATGGAAAACCGAAACCGATTCTCGGACACAATATGACTTCTGCAGCGCTTGGTACTCTGATCCTCTGGCTTGGCTGGTTTGGATTTAACCCGGGCAGCTTCATGGGCGTTGGCGACGGCAGTGGTCTGGCGCACGTACTTCTGGCGACGAACATAGCAGCAGCGACTGGTGCTATTGCGAGCACGATTGTAGCTTGGATCGTTCTGAAGAAACCTGATCTCGGCATGATTCTCAACGGCACGTTGGCAGGTCTTGTTGCAGTCACTGCTCCCTGCGCATTCGTATCGCTCGGTTCGGCTGCGCTTATCGGAGCCATCGGCGGCGCATTGGTAGTGCTCGGAGTACTGTTCTTTGACAAACTCAAAATTGACGATCCGGTTGGTGCAACCTCTGTTCACTTGCTCTGCGGGATTTTTGGTACGCTGGCGACCGGTCTCTTCTATGACCACGAAATCGCCAAGACCATCGCAGGTTTGACCGGTGATGTGATTGATCCCGCGAAGTGGTCAAAAGGCCAGCAGATTCTGGTACAGTTGAAAGGCATAGTAGCCGTAGGTGGGTTCACTTTTGTCGCCTCGCTGGTGCTCTGGTACATCCTGAAACTCGCCGGTGGCATCCGTGTTTCGCGCGATGAAGAAATTATGGGTCTTGACGTTGGCGAGCATGGCAATGAAGCTTATGCAGACTTCCAAGAGGTTAATCGCTGAGCCCCGCTTAGTGAGCAACTAGTTAAGGAGAATATTATATGAAACTTATAACAGCCATGATTCAACCGCACAAACTGCAGGATGTGAAGGACGCACTTTTCAAGGCAAACGTCACAAAAATGACGGTATCCAATGCCCTGGGTTGCGGCCAGCAACGCGGATATGACGAGTCATACCGCGGCGTCGTGCACGAGGTGAACCTTCTCAAGAAAGTGCGCATTGAAATCGCAGTCAACGAAGACTTCGTTGAGCCAACGATCAATGCGATCATCGCCGGTGCCCGCACCGGCAATATCGGAGACGGAAAAATCTTCATCACCGAACTGGTCGATGTAATCCGCATCCGCACAGGTGAAAAAGGAAAGACAGCGGTAGGATAACCGGCTTTCTGATGAAGGCGGCATAAGCGCAAAGCCCTGTGTGGTTTGCGCCTATGCCGTTTTTTTGTCAGCTCTGCCTATCAGAGCAGACAAATTGAATTCGTTTAAAAATAAAGACAATAGGAGACAATATGAAGATAAGTAAAGTAGCCACGCTAATGACCATTTGCACATTAGTGGCCGGTTTTACTGCACCGGTGTTTTCGCAGGCAAAGGAAAATCCGAAGCCTCGGGAACTCAGCCTCGAACAGCGAGTGGCTGATATTGAGGCGTACATGAATAACAGCGCGCGCGTGAAAGACGATGCCGCGGTTAAGCCAGCCGACAAAGCTGACAAAACAAACATCGCGGGAGCGGGACCAGGCCATAACAGCTGGATCATGACCTCAGCCTTACTGGTTCTTTTCATGACGCTGCCAGGTCTTGCCCTCTTCTACGGCGGCCTTGTCCGCACCAAGAACGTGCTCAGCGTCGTGGCGCAGTGCTTCGGCATTGCGGGCCTGGTCACCATTTTGTGGTGGGCCATCGGCTATTCGTTCGCTTTTTCTGAAGGCAGCCCTTTCCTCGGTGGAACTGGTTTTGCATTCTTCAAAGGTGTAGACAACGGTGTTGGCCAGGGCGCGCCCTGGGTATCGAACAACGTATTCTCTATGTTCCAGATGATGTTTGCCATTATCACTCCCGCGCTAATCGTCGGTGCGATTGCGGAACGCATGAAATTCTCGAGCGTGCTGCTTTTCGTGGCAATCTGGATGTTCGCTGTGTACTTCCCTCTCGCACACATGGTTTGGGGCCCCGGCGGATTTATGAACGGAATGGGTAATTTTGACAAAGCCGGCATTAAAGCCATTGACTTCGCGGGCGGCACCGTGGTGCACATGTCATCGGGCTGGTCTGCTCTTGTACTTTGTCTCATTCTTGGAAAGCGCAATGGTTTTGGAGCAAAATCTTTCACTCCGCATAGCATGGTACTGACCGGCATTGGCACAGGCATGCTTTGGGTGGGCTGGTACGGCTTTAACGCCGGTTCAGCGCTGGCGGCTGATGGTATTGCAGCCAATGCATTCACCACAACAACGCTGACGGCAGCCGTTGCGGCATTCGTATGGCCAATGCTCGAATGGATTCTCAAGGGACATCCGACCGTGCTGGGCTTTTGCTCCGGTGCAGTCTCAGGCCTTGTCGTCATCACACCAGGCGCCGGTTTTGTAACGGCGAATTCAGCGGTAATCATGGGTCTGCTCGCAGGTTCCGTACCGTTCTTCGCGGTGATGTATATGAAGAAGTGGCTGGGTTATGACGATGCGCTTGACACCTTCGGCGTGCACGGCGTAGGCGGTACTCTCGGCGCTGTATTGACCGCTGTTTTTGCAACGAAGGATGCAAACCCTGCACTGGAAGCTGTAATCAAAAACGGGCTTCTGGGCGAGCATATGAAAGCGATCGGCTTTACGATCGTCATTTCGATCGTTGCGACGGTGATCATTGCACTGCTGCTCAAATATACCATTGGCATGAAGGCCAGCGCAGAAAAGGAGTCTTTGGGACTCGATATCAGCGAACATGGCGAAGAAGGCTACAGTGGTTTTCAAACCTTTGTAGAATAAAGAGGGATAATTATGAAACTTATAACAGCTATGATTCAACCGCACAAACTGCAGGATGTGAAGGACGCCCTCTTTAAGGCAAACGTCACAAAAATGACGGTATCCAATGCACTGGGCTGCGGCCAGCAACACGGTTATGACGAGTCATACCGCGGCGTCGTGCACGAGGTAAATCTTCTCAAGAAGGTGCGCATTGAAATCGCAGTCAACGAAGACTTCGTTGAACCGACCATCAATGCGATCGTCGCGGGCGCGCGCACCGGCAATATCGGCGATGGAAAAATCTTCATCACCGAACTGGCCGAAGTGATCCGCATCCGTACGGGTGAGAAAGGAAAAACCGCAGTGGGTTAAAAGCCTTTCGGGGGGCACAGCCCCCCGAAAGCTTTCCATTCTATGAAACTCATTACTGCACTCATTCAACCCCACCGCTTCCAGAAAGTTCAGGACGAACTATTCAAGGCTAACGTCACCAAGATGACGGTCAACAATGTGCATGGCTGCGGCCAGCAAAGCGGCTATTCTGAATCATACCGCGGATTGTTACATGAAATCAATTTGCTGCCCAAAGTGCGCATCGAGATCGCAGTAAACGAAGAATTTGTGAAACCGACGATAGACGCAATTATCAAAGGCGGTCGCACCGGCAAAATCGGCGACGGCAAAATCTTCATCACCGAGCTCGCGAAAGTGATCCGTATCCGTACAGGCGAAAAAGGCAAAAAAGCCATCGGATAATAATATTTCATAGCTACGGGCTTAAGCCCGTAGCTATGAAATATTATAAGAACTGGAATTGCATATTTTCGTGTATGAAGCGCTCCAGGCGTATCATGTCACCCGGTTTGCTTTTGAAGAAGAGTACACCCAGGTAATAGAAGCCGCCGCGCTGCGTAAAACGGACAATTTCGCCGAAAAGCTCCAGGTCGTCACCCATCACCGGAATCAGCATCTTGATACGGCGGTGCTGCATCAAATAGCGAAAAATAGCTTCGTCTGAAAACTCGAGCAAAAGACCCGAGAGCGAAATATTGACCACCCGGGTTTCCACCGAACTCGGGTCAAAATGCGAACTGCGTATGCGCGCCTTGCTCATCGCATACGAAAACAACTCCATGAGCCGGTGTAAATCCACCGCCTGCGCCGAGTTAATATATTTCTTATCGAACTGGTTGGTCTCGACGCGCACATAACCCTGGATTTCACCGAAGAGCGTAAGCGGGCATATCAGGTATGAAACGATGAATTTGCGCGCATCGGCCTTGCGCATCTCTTCAATGAATCGCAGGGCTGACGCGTCCCCTTCTGACGCCGCGCGTGCCTCAAACATCGCGCTCATGTTGGTCAGGTTAACATGTGGATGCGGCGAGGTATAAGACATGACACGCATCGTGTCTTCGACGTAAAAGCTACGGCCTTCGGAACGCACGATTTTCTCGGGCAGCGAAAGCTCCTCTTCTTTCCTGTTCGAATAAAAAACAATCTCAAAATCGGTACTGATCGCCTGGATTTCAGACACCAGCATGCGGTACATTGTCTGCAGCGAAACATCTTCCCGCGCGATCTCCTGCATCACATACGGGAACCGGCTTTCGAGGTTTTTTTCGTCGAGGCGCGTATGCCCGATCGGCGAATACATGATCGTGAAACGCATGAAAAGGTCGTCGAAGCGCAGACGAATATGGCGGCGGCGCTGCAGGTACAGCAGCTCCTGCGGAAACTGGATATAGATGCCGTTTTCATTCGTGCGCATGACGAGTACATGCGACATGTAGTAGCGGTTATAGGCCTCAAACTGCAGCACCGCGCGGCGATCCTGCGTCTCCTGAAAACCGTGCGCAGTCAGCAGAACTTCGTTGTGGTCTATCTGCTCGCAGTGTGCGATATAGACGTATCCCGAATAACGGAAATGCACGCGGGTGTATTTAGCCTTCAGGTAATAAAGAATGTTCAGTATGCCATAGTAGGATTTTTCGCGCTGCGCGTTTTCAAACGGATCATTCTCGCGCTGCACGGAAACAGGTATGTCGCTGACGACGGCCACTGTCCTGATTTTCGGAATATGCGGTCTCCAAGTATAAATCAGGTGACATAACGTTTGCGTGTTTTGCGGCGCACAGAGAGCGGCGTTTTTGCCGGGTCAAAAAGGCGTTTGCAGCCGGCGCAAGGAGAATGTCTTGTACCGGAATAAATCCGACGTTTGTGCGCATGCGTCGAAAATTTCAAAGGAGATCTTATGGAAGAACTGCTGAAGAGAATTGTGAATCTGGGCATCGGTGCCGCCAAGGGCCTCGAAGACAATCTGCAAACCGCGTTTAAATCGGCTGAACAGGGCATCAACGACCTGATCGCGAAGGGCGACGCGTCGGGCGAACAGGGCGCGACGAACGTAAAGAAATTTGTGAACGACTTGTTGGTTTCGGTGAAAGACTATGAGACCAAAGCCCGCGAAATGTCAGATAACCTGACCAGCGCACTGAAAGAATTCCAGACATCTGGCAAAGGCCGTGTTGAAGATCTGCAAAAGCGGATCGAAGAAATAACCAAGGACATTCGCGCCCGGATTCCGGGACAGTCCTGAAACAACAAGGCCATACCGGCTCGGTATGGCCATTAAGCATCGAGGCATCAGGTTAGCGGCGCGGCGTTGCCCGGCTTCGCCGGCCGATGCGCTCTTCGCCGCGAACCTTGCGCTAACCCTAAACGGGATTATTTCTTTTTATGACGGTTCGCCCTGCGCTTCTTTTTGCGCTTATGATTCGCAATTTTTTTTCTTTTACGTTTACGACCGCTGGGCATCGAATACGATTTTATTTAGAACGACACCGTGTAAACATATTTTGCTTTGTCTGTATGCATGGAGGCATCAGGTCAGCGGCGCGCACGGATGCGCTCTTCGCCGCGGACCATATGCACAATTGTAATTTTGCCCTGATAAGATTCCCGTGATTTTCGTCGATTCCCTGGATAACTTCCCCGCAGTAGAAACCGGCTCGGTCGTCACGATGGGCGATTTTGACGGCCTGCACACCGGGCACCGGGTGCTGATCCGCGAAACCGTCGCGCATGCGCGCGAAAACAGGCTGTTATCTGTGCTGGTGACATATGAACCCAGCCCGAAGAAAATCCTCAAAAAAATTGCGACCGACAGCAGGCTAACCACGTACCGTGAAAAAAAAGACCTGCTCCAGGAATCAGGTCTCGACATTGTCGTGTTTTATCCGATGACAGCGGCGACCATACGCATTTCGGCGCGCACCTTTCTGCGCGATTTTTTGCTCGGCCAGCTGAAGATGCGTCAGCTGATCATGGGGCATGACCACCACTTCGGGCACAACCGCCGCGGTAATGCGCGCTATCTCGAAGCCGCGGCTCCCCGCTATGGCTTCGGCATCTGCGTGATTGAAGAACAACTGACGCAGGAAAAGCGTACATCCTCATCGCGCATTCGCGCCGCGCTCGCCGAGGGGGATGTATACACTGTCGCAGAGATTCTCGGCCGGCCGTACAGTATCACCGGGCGCGTGATACGCGGGGAACAAAACGGGCGCAAACTGGGATTTCCCACTGCAAACGTGCAATTTGACGCAGAAAAGCTGCTGCCGGTCAACGGGGTCTATTATGGCACTGCGCTTTTGGCGACGGGTCGCCGTCTGCCGGCGGTGGCTAACCTGGGGCGAAAACCGACGATCGGTGAGTTTGCGCTCGGTCTCGAGGTGCACATCCCCGATTTTAGCGGCGATCTCTATGGCAGTGAAATTTGTTTTGAATTTTCAGGTCGTATTCGCGGCGAACAAAAGTTTGCCGATCTCGCAGCGCTCCAGACGCAGATCGGCGAAGACATCCGTTTTGCAAAAACTAAAATAGTGTTGTAAAATCAGGGTTTTTTCCGTATATTGTGATATACGGCCATGCAGAAAGCCTTGAGACAATATGTAATTCTGATCTTTTTTGCTGTGCAGGCTCCGCTCATGTCTGCAGACATCGTGGGTGGTCTGCTGAAAGATTCGGTTGCAACATTTTCGGATTCATACGACCTGATTTTTTATTCGGTAAAATCGGCTCTCACACGCGACCTGCGTGCGCAGCATTCATCAGTGCGGCAAGAGACTGCCGTGACCAACGAACGCATCGAGTCTTATCTTGAATCGCGCGGCATTCTGAACCGCCGCGATCGCCAGCCGATCGTGCGCAAGGATTTTGCGCAGATGATTATTCAGCGTTTTGATCTGCCGCGTGGTTTTTTTACCAAACTTTTTGGCTCTTCGGCATGGTATTACCGTGATGCTGTTCGCATCGGCTTATTCAGCGATGGAGATCAGGCGGAAGGCACGATGTCTACGCGCGAAATGCTGTCAGTCTTCACGCACGCAGAAAGCCTGAGCAGAACTCTTAAATGATATGCACCGCAGGTTATCCCTGCGGTTTTAAAAATCAGACGTGTTTGCCTAGAATGGTTTTGTAGTGTTCTTTTGGCGCAGCGCCGACTGTGCGGTCGACCATTTCACCGTTTTTAAAAACCATCAGCGTCAGGATGCTCGTGATGCCAAACTGCGTCGCTGTTTCAGGGTTTTCATCGACATTCATTTTCAGTATGGAAACTTTTTCACCCATTTCTTTCTGCAGGTCTTCGAGCACGGGCGCAACCATGCGGCAAGGACCACACCAGGGCGCCCAGAAATCTACCATTACCACACCCGCAGATGTTTTATTTTTGAAACTTTGATCTGTAATTTCCTGCACGAGGCCCATACCTTCTCCTGTCGATCCCTTGCAATAGTGCTGTTTTCCAGCGGCGGGACCGAATTGACTTGACGTAACGTTTTCTGAAGGGAGTATATTAAATCACGGGACGGACAGCAAATAATTTTCCGATCCTCAAAAATCGATGGCGAGATCAGCAACAGCGTATAATTCCACGAATCGCCGGCGGCAAAACAATGAAAAAGCCTTCACGCTGGCATTGATTCCGGCCAGCGGCGGTTTCAAGCGCGAATGGCGTATCGCCTATGCCACGGTCTACTTCTTACTGGGCCTCTTGGCCGCAATTGCCGCGATTATCGCTTTCTCGTACTTTCGGCGCCCGCTGCTCGAATCAGACCGCAAAGAATCTTCTGAACTTACTTCGGGCTGGGTTGCCCGCTGGGAAATTCTCGAGCATGGCAAAGCGCGCATTACAGCCAACCTCGACGATCTTAAAACTGTCGGGGATGAATATTACCGTACTATTTTCCATAGTCGCCCGGACGTGGGCGATATAGAATCAACCCCACCTGCTCTGCAGCAACGCGCTAAAATTCTGCCGCTAATGAGTGTGATGCGTATTATCAGCGCGCGCGAAGAAGCTTATATCGGCATGCCCATCGGGATCCCGGTACGCTCCAACCAGATCACCTCGCTCTATGGCAGCCGTGTTGACCCGTTCGGCCTCGAGTCCAGTTTCCATACCGGCATTGATTTCGCGGGCGGCATCGGTACGCCGATTTATTCTACTGCCGACGGCGTCGTTGTGGTTGCAGCTGACGACGGCTCAACGGGGCTCGGCAAAAATGTGCGCGTAATGCATAAATTCGGCCTGATTACCGCCTATGCACACATGAATGAAATTGCGGTCTCGAAAGACAAAAAAGTCAAACGCGGCGATCTGCTGGGTTATGTCGGTACGACAGGCCGTTCGACAGGCCCGCACCTGCACTACGAAGTGCGCATTAAGAGCATTGAACCCGATAACTGGTTCGAGCTGACGTATAATCCGATGCCGTTTATACGGGAAAAGTTGTGAAAATTTTTATCTGGGGTATGGGGCTGATTGGGACCTCGTTGGCGCTCGCGCTGCGCGAAAAAGGCCACCAGATTTCAGGATCGGTGCGCTCCGCAAAAAGCCGCGAAACTCTTGCGCGTATGGGCTTTGAACGCGTGACGACGGACGAAGCCCAGGCTCTGCAAATGCTCCAAGACTGCGACATGCTCGCTCTTGGGCTCAATGTCAATGACTGCTTTCGTATTCTCGATATCGCGCTTTCTGACTCAGCCCGGGCAACCCCGCTCATAGTCTTCGACATGTGTTCAACCAAGACAGACATCTGCGCGCACGCTGGAAGCCTGCCTCTCGCAACCCATTTTGTCGGCACGCACCCGATGGCCGGCAAAGAAAAACAGGGGCCCGAAGCTGCCGATGCCACACTTTTTGCCGGCCAGACAGTTTTCGTGACGGCCACAGAAGCCGCTGCAAATGCCGCGAGCACTGTGACAAATATCTGGCAAAGCGTCGGCGCGCAGATTGTACCGATCGATGCCCGGGTGCACGACCGTACCATGGCGTATGTCAGCCATGGCCTGCACCTCGCAGCGTGTATGATCGCAGACCTGAGTGGCGAGGTTTTTGATCCCGCGATGCCCGTGTCACCGGTTGCCGGTAGTTACCGCGATATGACGCGCATTGCAATGAGTTCCGGTGAAATGTGGCAATCGATTACCGATACTAACCGGGAAAATATCGCCGATTGGCTTACGGAACTCGGCAAACGCTCGGCGACTCTTGCCCAACACGTTCGCAGCGGCCAGGCCGATATCAAGAGGCTTTTTGCCGATGCGGAGCGTGCGCGGCGGAAATTTATGCGTACGTAGAGAAACCCTTTCCCGAATCCTCTTCGTTTTTTTTAACAGGTTCCGCAGGTTCTTCAGTGCCCTCTTCTGCCGCGACATCGATTCCCGATTCATCTTTCCGTTTCCGCCTTTTAAATCCCTGCCCTCTCCGCTCCGTGTAGTCCGAATGTTCGTATTCGTCCGCCGCAAACATGTCTTCGCCCGCGAGCTTCGGCTCGGGGGCTACAACGCTCTGATCGCGGGCCACCTGCTCGCGCTGCGCATCTTCGTTTGCCAGTTGATTCACAACGTGCGGCTTTTCGAGGCGCACCGATTCTGAGCGGGCCGCCTCGTACGAATTCTGGATGCTGACGTTCAGATCGAGTGGCTTCATTTTACCTTATGACGTCACTGTAACGGCCTTTACGGCGGTTTTTCTGGAAGTGTTTGTCGTCGTCGCCTGGTTGCATGTACGCAACGATGTTAATGCGACCTGCTTCTTCCACGAACGAGACATTGTTATATTCGTCCTGAACCGTAAACTGCGCGCCGTTGATCTCGATGGTCACTCCCGGGAACACGGTTTTCTCCACGTGTACTGCCCCCTGTGAGTTGGCGTCTTTCATGAATGTCTCGATATTCTCTTTTTCGCTCAGTGCTTCGCGCAATCTTTCTTCGAGCTTGTCTTTGAACGCATTGGTTTTGACCAACTGCTCCTCTTTCGCGTCACCAAAGGCGTCGGGTGCCGCGGCTTTCTGCTGTTGTAATGTCTTCAGGTTCATTTCGGCCAGCGCAATCTTCTCGCGCAGTTGCTTCTCGATCTGTGCAATCTGTTTCATTTGCTGCATCGCGCGCGGGTTCACACCCGCCATGATTAAGGTCGGAGTGGCGGCCATCGCACCGAGCGATTTTACGCGCACGACACCACCGCAGATGATTTCTCCGCCCACCAGCTGCGCGCGTTTACCGTTGCAGACGACGTTGCCGCCCGCGTACACGCGCGAGTGCATGATGTTCTCGCCCATGACCACATCGGCTTCAGCCATGCACGTCGCGTTTTGCAGAAATTTTCCGTATATAGAACCCGCGGTCGATTCGATCGTTGCATTGTCTCGGCCGATGATGCCTTGCCGTACAATGATGTCGCCCTCTGCTTCGACAAAAGACTTCTGCACCGTGCCAGCGACCTCGATCGTACCGGCTGCTTTGACGTGCATATTGTCTTCGATACTGCCGGTAACCATGATCGATCCCAGGAACGTAATGTTACCCGTGCTGATACCAACGTCGCCGTTGATCGTGAACATGTCATGCACGCTGAGTATGCCGCCACGGTAGAGCACCTGGCCGTTTTTCTCCGCCAGCAGGCGTTTGCCGTCGTCTGAAAGCATCGTGCCCGGGCCTGGTCGAATCGTGACAGGATTGCCATTTTTGGCAGGTGTAATTTTGTTGAATAGGTCACGACCTTCCTGCCCGCGCTGCGCCGGCACGAGTTCGGCGAGCACCTGGCCCTGCACTACGTTCTCGACAAGATCGCGCTGCAAAAAGTCCACGCGGCCCGATTCGTCTTCTTTAAATTCCACTTTTTTGTCGATGCGTACTTTGTAATCAATGTAGCCGTCGCGCCCGTTCTGCGCAGCCTTGCCTTCGGCAACCACAACGGGTGTCGAATAGACTTCTTCTTCGAGCGCCTTTTCGATGATGTTCTCGCGAAAGCCGAATTGCACCCCGTTCGCCTTTAAGGCCTGCATGACATCCGCCACCTGCAAATGCCTTCCACCGGGGCGCGGCCTCGTCATGACCATAGTCGCGCGCATGCGGTCTGCCGTGACTTCTATCTGTAGCTGAGAATCGGCATCGGGACGCGGCGTCCATTCGGCGATTTTGATCTGCTTGCCCGACTTGGTGCGTATCTCGCTTTCAAGCCTGCCCTTATCATATGCAGTGACTCCTGCCTGCCGCAGTTTTTCAAGCGCCTGCTGCAACGTGACCGGCTGCCCCTCACCCACCGGTGGGCGAACAATGATGTAGACTCCTGTGCGGTATATGCGCACGAGAATTTTTCCCTCCGCGTTGATGGCAATCGGGCCGCCTTCATCCATCAGGGCAGCCTGCGCCATCGCCCCCGTGAGCGAAACATTCATGTCTTCCAGGTCGCTGAAACGCGTGTCTTCCTTAGCCTGGAAAACATGCACACGGTATGGCAGGCGGCGCAAACCTAAAAGCTGCGAGCCGCCTTTATTGAGAATTTTGTAGTCGAGCTGCAGCGGATCTTTCTGCATCTCTGCGGCCGCGAGCTTCAGCGCCTGCTTCACCGAATCGGCAACGACGATCACTTCGCGCGGCGCACGGTTGCGCGCCTCGGCAGCGAGCTCCTCTTCGTTTTCGAGCGCTATGATAATTTTTTTGAGTTGGTCAGCGGCAGATGCCATGCGGTTTACTGGTCTCCCTTCTGTTTTTCGATGAGCTGAACCATTCCTTTGTACTCCTGCGCTTTTTCCGAGTCAGGGTGATATTTCAACAACTTATTGAATTGTTCGAGCGCCTTGTCGCGGTTCCTGAGCTTGCGGTAATAGAGGTAGCCCAACCGCTCCAGAACCTGCCTGTCTTTCGGATTTTCGCGCAAAAAGTCGGAATAAGTCTTTGCTGCCTTCTCTGCCTGCCCGCTCTCTTCATAGCTGGTACCGAGCGGCACCATCACTTCACGCGTCGCTTCTTTCTGTTTCGCGACTTCAAAATATTCGATTGCTGTCTGGTATTTCTTCTGCTTATATAAGGTGTTGGCGAGATTAAAATTCGCTTCGTATGAACCGGAATCTAGTGCGGCGGCCTGCCGGTAGGCATTTTCTGCCTGGTCGTAACGCTGGGCCTTTGCGCTCACACGCCCGAGGTTCAGCCAGCCCTTATAATAGCGGGGATCTTTCTGCACGCTCGCACGGTATTGTTTTTCCGCTCCAGCGGTTTCACCGCTCTCTTCCAGCAATTTGCCGTAGGTATAGTGCAGGTCGGCGGGCGAATCTTCGCGTATCACTTTGGCAAGCACGCGGTCGGCCCCGGCTGGATCTCCCAATTTGTGGTAGGCCAGCGCCATATTGAAGGCGGCCTCGTAGTGTTGGGGTTTTTCGTTCAACACGCGCGAAAAGGCATCCTTCGCCTCGGCATATTTTTTCTGTTTCAGCAGAACCTCGCCGCGCTGGTAATCGACGTCTGCGCCGCCGCCGGCCTTCGCGAGTTCTGCGAGCGCGTCGTCGTAACGGCGTTCTTTCTTCAGAATGATCGCGCTGTTAAAGTGCGCCTGCGTCAGCTTGCCGTCGAGCTCGCCGGCTTTTTTATAGGCTTTGAGAGCATCGCCGCCCTTGCCCTGTTTTTCCTGCGCTAAACCGAGCGAGTACTGTGCCGACGCGAACTGAGCATCGGCTGCTGTGGATTTTTTGAAATGCCGCTCGGCATCGCCGTATTTCTGTGCCTGGTAAAGCAGGCGGCCGAGATAATAGTTTGCCCTTGCGTGATCGGGTTCTTTTTCGAGCACACGGCGGTATTCTGCCATCGCGGCGTCTTTTTTGCCCTGCGCGTCGAGTGTGCGGCCGAGAAAGAAGTGAGCGTCTGCATTATCGGGGGATTTCTCGAGTGCCTTGCGGAATGCAGCTTCTGCGGTTGCATAATCTTTTTCTGCAAAGGCTTTTTTTCCTGCCTCGATATCTTTGCCCGCATCGCCGGAAGTATTGCCTGAATTTTTCGAACCTTTACCTGAGTCGAGCGAAGCATCGGCACTGCCGGTGCCTGCAGTCGAATTCGCGCCGCTGCCTTTGCCGGCATTCGGGTCACCCTCAATGCTGCCACTGGTTTTGCCTTCTCCGCTGGTATTACTGCTGCCTGTTGTGTTATCGCCACTGCCTTTGCCCGCAGCATTGCTATTACCCGCTCCTGCGGTACCAGTCGTAGACCGAGACGGATTCAGTTCATTATAGAGCGCGGTGTATTTCGACCGCAATTCCGCGTTTCGGCCATCGCGCTTTAATGCCTCGCGGTATAAATCCAGCGCTGTTTTCTTATTGCCCGCTTTGAGTTCTGCGTCACCCAGCGCCGAAAGAATCGCGGGATTCTTCGGATCGGAAGCATAGGCCTTTCTGAGCTCGGCGAGGTAACCGGCCTCGTTACCCATCTTTTTAAGCAGTTTGGCATATTCGAGCCTCAGCGCGCCATTATTGGGGTCGAGTTTGAGCGCGCGCTCATACGCCTCGCGCGCCTTGTCGAGTTCGCCGGTGCGCTTGTAGCCGCGCGCGAGATTGCGGAAGGCAACAGCACTCGTCGGATTGCGACGCACTCCCATGCGCAGCCATTCCATAGCAGATTTCTTTTTGCCCTTTTTAAAATCCTGGTTGGCGAGCAGCGAATATGTCTCGGGATCTTTGTCATCGAGTTTGAGCGCTTTGAGGTATTCGAGGCGCGCCTTTTCATCTTTTTTCTGCGCCTCGAATACCTGCCCCTTGCGCTTCAGCGGCGCCGTTTTTGTGGGGTCGGCATCTGCCGCTTTCTGCGCATACTCGAGCGCTTTTTCGGTCTGCTTCTGCGCCTGATAGATTTTCGAGAGCAAAAGATATTGCTCCACCATGAATTCGCGCGGCGCCTTATGTTTTTCACCCAGCGAAACAGCGCTTAGCGCGTGCTTTTCGGCATTGGCATAATCTTCGAAACTGAAGTAAATCTTCGCAAGTTCACCGTGCGTCCGAAAATCTTCCGGATCGGATTTTAAGAGTTCGAGCAGCGAGGCAATTTTGACCTCACGCTCGTCCTGGATCAGGTGCGGCTCATACCCCGTTTGCCCGGAGCCTTTTGGCCGCAATACATAGTAAGTCCCACCGATTAAGGCGAGCAAAACCAGGGCAGCGAGCCCCGCTTTGGCGTTGCGGTAGGCAATATCTTTCATAATCGATTATCGACAAAAAACAGAAAAGGGACAGGAATAGTGTGCTCTGCACACTATTCCTGTCTACATCTTACCAGTTGATTCGTAACGTGAGGCGCATTTCGCCATCACTTTGTGCGAGGTGAAAATCTTGTGCTGCGCATCATAAGTGCCTTCAACGCCTGCTTCTGCACCATCCTGAAATGTATCGGGCAGAAGGTTTTTACCCGAATGGTGCACTACCAGCTCTTTGCCCTGATCGACAATGACAAATTTGGCTTTCACGCCCTCGCGCTCAATCGTGCCTTCCTTAACCTTGCCATAGAGCGTCAGGTGGCGTTTCGTCAGGGTAGAGGCATTGCCTTTCGCAAGCTCCGCATCAAATTCATGCAGTTTCAGGTGCACCTGTGCGGCCGAAGTCGAAGAAGAAACGACCATAATCGTCAGGGCCACGGCGCATAGCCCGAAGAATACCGCCAGTTTGGTGCGCATACCCAAGAATACAAAATATTGACAACAACGTCAAGGCTCGCGGCAGATTTATTGACGACCTGTCTCGATTTTGCACATTGCACTATCCATGGAAGCCCTCTTTATTATCAGCTTGGTCATATATATCCTTGATATTATTGTCCTGTTCTATTACGGAATTCATTGCTTCGTCATGGTACGACTGTTCTTCAAATATCGCAAGAACTGCCTTTCCGACCAGGGAAAACTCGACGAGCTGCAGAAGCGCATGAAGACGTGGCCAAAGGTGACAATCCAGCTGCCGATGTTCAACGAATACTATGTTGCTGAACGACTTATCGACACCACGATGCAGGTGCGTTATCCGAAGAACAAGCTCGAAGTACAGGTACTCGACGATTCTACCGACGAGACGACAGAACTCGTAAAAAAGAAAGTAGCTCTCTATAAGAAGAAAGGCTTTGATATTAAGCTGATCCACCGCGTGAATCGCCAGGGCCATAAAGCGGGTGCGTTGCGCGAAGCGCAGGAAGTGGCAAAAGGCGAATTTGTCGCCATCTTCGATGCGGATTTTCTGCCTGCTGTGGACTTTCTCGAGAAGACAGTGCCCTACTTCTATGAAGCAGACGATATCGGCATGGTGCAGACCCGCTGGGGTCACATCAATGCCGATTATAGCATTCTGACCAAAGGCCAGAGCCTCGGTATAGACGGCCACTTCACGATCGAGCAAATCGCGCGTGGCGGTTCAGGACTGTGGATGAATTTCAACGGCACAGCCGGCATCTGGCGCAAAACCTGCATCTATGACGCGGGCAACTGGTCGGCCGATACGCTGACTGAAGACTTCGACCTTTCATACCGCGCGGAGCTCAAGGGCTGGCGCTTCAAATACCTCGTAGACGTGGTAAACCCGGCAGAGCTGCCGGCGACTGTTTCTGCGTACAAGTCGCAGCAGTTCCGCTGGTGCAAGGGTTCGATTCAGACAACCGTCAAACTCGCACCGACCATCTTCCGCACCGAACTGCCATGGAAGGTTAAACTCGAAGCGCTGACCCACCTCACAAACTACCTTGTACACCCGCTGATGGTGATCAACATTCTCGCAACGCTGCCTGTGCTGTACTTCAGCGAACGGCTGGGCAACCTGCCCGATGCAATCATCGGTATTGCCGCCGTTTTCTTCTCCCTCGGTACTTTTGGTCCGATTGCGATGTACCTCGTTTCGCAGAAAGTGCTCTATAACCGCTGGTTTAACCGCGTTGCGTGGATGCCCATTCTGACCATGATCGGTACCGGTATCGCCGTATCAAACACACGTGCCGTATGGCAGGCACTGATCGGTAAGAAATCGACGTTTATCCGTACGCCGAAACTGAGAATCGAAGGCCAGAAAGATAAAGTTGCCGAACGCATGAAATATGCGGTCAACGTCAAGCTCGACAAGACGCCTTTCCTCGAATTCTTCATGGGCATCTATGCCGTGCTGATTATCTACACGGCGTTTGTTTTTGATCGCACGATGTTCGTGCCCTTCATGGTCATGTATGCCTGCGGTTTCTTCTATATCAGCGTTGCCTCTTTCTGGGAAAACTACCAGGAAGTCCGTGCAAAGCGCAAGTATGCGCTGACAGCGGCACTGCACACAGATCGTCCTTGAGGTTGATTTAGTTAATAGCCGCCTATCAGGCGACTATTAACTTTTGCTCTCAGCCAGCCCAATAGCGGGCAAGATTCAGCAACAGGTACCCCAGCCCCAGGAAAACACCGAACGGAATATGCGTCTCTGACGGCGCATAGATTAAGACCGAGCGGCGCCTGATCAGGTAAAAACCCATCGCGAGAAAAGCCGCGATACCCGGCAGAAAGAGAGCGAGCGGGTGCCCGAGCAGAAATCCTACCCCCAAAACCAGGCGCACATCTGCAAGGCCCATCTTGTAGCCTGAAAGAATGCGCAGCAAGTGGAACAGGAAAGACCACACAAACGCAACTGCAAGATCGAGCCCCAGGTCTGGGTTGGTCAGGTCATACCACACCGGGTGCTTAATGCCCAGCAGGTAAACAATGCCGAGCACCAAAAGGCCGAGGATTGCCTCGGTAGGTATCAGCATGACACGATAGTCGATCGTCATCACGATCCAGATGAGCAGGTATGCGAGCAGCGTTACGAGAAATTCGGCGGGTGCGGGAGAAAGCGCCCCAAAAGCCGCACCATAAGCGAGTGCGAGCGCCTCAAATACCGGAAACCGCAGCGAAATTTTGCGCGTGCAGTGGGCGCATTTTCCGTGCACCAGAAAATAACCCAGCACGGGAATTAATCCCAACCAGGACACCTTTGCCCCGCAGTGTTCACAGCGCGAGTGCTGCTGCAGAATGAAGGACAATTTATTGCTGATCGTTTTGCGCTCAGGCGAATAGTAGGCGGTATAGATGCGCCAGGAGAGTGCATCGCAGAACGAATGCCAGACGGAGAAGATTACGCCTGAGGCGCATGCCATGAAGATTGACATCTTTTTTTAATTTTGTCTGGTCACGAGATATTTCTGCAGATACTCGGTGATATCCCTGATATTGCGGTCTACCATGTGGCGGAACTCGTTCGGAATCTGCTGCTCGCGTATCACGCGGTAATAGTTGAGCGCGCGCGTGATCTGTTTGCGCTTGATGAACTGGTGTGCCTTAACCAGCATCGGTTTATATTTGTAATAGGCGTATTCAAAGATGCCGTTGTCTTTCGCGAGGCGGTATGCATGCGGAATTTTGGTGAAGTCGTACGTGAGCGTGAGAAATGGAGTGTCTTCCTGGTCGGGCGTTTTGAGTTCGAGGACTCCGCGGATTTCCTGGACTTTGTTTTCTTCTTCTTTTTCTTTGCCTTCGCCGCCCTCGTCGCCTTCGGCACCCGCCATCGCCTGCCCATCGGGCGACATCTCGGGAATTTTCGGCGGCTCCATGACGCCGTCGGCTGGCGGTTCTTCCTCGGGGGCGGCAGATTGCCCGTCCGCCGCTAAAGGTGGTGGTGGCGCATTCTCTTCGCGTTTCTCGGCCGCCGGCTCTTTGCCGGGAGCTTCTTCTGCGGCGCCTTCGTCTCCCGCGCCTGCCGCAGCTTCTTCCTCGGCTGCCGCTTCGGCGCGGCGGTCTTTGCCGCTGCGCCGATCAGGTGCGCCGTCGCCGCGCATATCCGGTGCGCCTTTGCGGCGGTCTGAATCTGCGCGGCGTTCATCAGCGTCAGCGGATGTATCAGCTTCGCCGGCATCCTCTTCCCCGGCTGCCTCGGCCTTTGCTTCTTCCTGTTCTTCGAGTTTGCCTTCGGCCGCAGCATCGTCTTTTTTCTCTTTGCCAATTGTCTGGATCAGTTCTTTTTGTTGCTCAAAGATGGCCTTGGCGATTTCAAAAAAACCCTTGTCGAGGTTGATAGTGATATTCTTCGCCTCGACCGGCATTTCCGAAATATTGAGCTGCGGCGGTTTGTAATCCTGATAGGGGTAACGCTGGTTCATCCACGGGGGCAGCGGCATGAAGTTGCCCCAGTCGTGGGATTTTTTGTAGTTATCGAGTGCGTCAAGGTTCGCGCGGATTTTCCGCTGTGCTTCTTCGTCGATAATCTTTTTCAGCAGGCGCTCGTAGATAATGCGCGTCAGCTGCAGCTCGCCTTCGGCGATAAAGAGTTCCGCATTTTTCAGGTTACGGGTGAAGTGTGACAGATCGCTTTCGGCCGGGGCAATATCTTCGGCAAGGTATGGCAGCTGAAACGGGCCGGGCACCACGGACAGTGTGCCGTCGGCATTCAGCTTGATGTCCCGCGCGGGCAGATCGAGCGGCAGGTCTTTCGGCCAGAAGATGTCGCGCGCTTTTTCAGGCGGCGGTAGCGGCTGCTGTGCCGCCTGCCCACTGGCCTCAACACGCGCTCCGGCAGTCGAAGTCGTAGCTCCGCTGCCGAGGGTCACGGTTTCTTCAATCGGCACATGGTGGCTGATGATAGGCGGTTGGCTGCTTGCCGGTGTCGTTGCAGCAGGTGCTGCCTGCGGTACATCGCGGATAAAATTTCCGGTATCGAGCTGCACATGCAGGTTCTTAAGATTTTCAGTGATGCGCTCGAGTGTCTCGGCAAACTCATTGAGCGGTGTCTTTTCTTCTTTGACTGGTTCGGGAGCTTCTGCAACCACTGTCAAGGCAGGTGAATTTTCCGTGCTCTCTATATGCGGCTCTTCGCCGAATGCAATGTGCGATTGTAACGTGCCATCTTCGCTTAGGGCATGCCACGGAAAAAAGGCCGGTTCGGGCAGTTCTTCTTCGATATGCTCCGTTGCGCGGTGATCGTCGCGGTAGCCTTGCGATGAGGCGGCTGAACCCGCCTGCCCGCCTTCCGGTGACCCGGCGTTGCCACTTCCACCGCCAGTAATCTTTTTCATGAGCAGCGCGGCGCGCTGCCTCAGACTCATTTTCGGGCGTTCGGCCACAGCCGTTTCCGGTAAAGGAGTAGCGGGTACTTGACCTGATCCGGTAAGCCCCGATAAAAAGCGGCGGGCACGATCCCTGAGCGAGGTTTTGGGCGGAGGCGGCGGAGGCGCCGCCTGGCTCATCGCTTCGAGGCGTGCATATTGCGATTCAAGATCAATTTTATCGGCGAGCGCGGTAGTGCGCTCGCTGAATGAACGGTCGAGCCAGCCTACCGAGGGTTTTTCTTCAGCCGATGCAGGGGGCGAAGCGGCCTTTTTGCGCTCGATACCCGACTTTTTCAGTGATTTTTCGAGCAACCCCACGTAAGATTATCGGCCTGGCACCTACCTGAACTTGCGTCAGCCCTTCAGCTGGTTTTCGAGCCGTTTGACACGATCTTTTGCCTGGTCGGCGGTCAATCCCTCTTTTTTGAGCATCTGTTCATAGCGGGTCTTAAATTGCGCGGCATCCTGCGTTTTCTTCAGTTTTTCACTGGTCGCCCACAGAAAATACACCACGTCCGTATCCTTGTTATTCAGAGAACGGGCGAGTTCAAAGCTTTCGAAAGCCTGTTTGAAGTCTTTCAGGCCGCTGTAATAGATCTGACCGGCAATCGAATAGGCGTTGGCATTGCGGTTATCCACCGAAATGGCTTTCTGCACGATATCGAGCGCTTTTTTGTAGTCGTGGCGGTAATAGTAATACTTTGCCATTTCTTCGATGCCCACACCAAAATTGGGGTTCTGCTCATAGACTTTTTTAAACCAGCCATTGGCTTCTTCGAGCAGCGCTTCGTTGCCTTTGCCCGCTTCGTCGAGCGTCTGTTCGTATTTTTTAAGGCAAATCACAGCCATGTTAAACTCTGCGTTGATGTACGTCGGGTCTATTGCAAGCGCCTTCTTATAATAGTTTTCCGCTTCGGGTATATTCTGTTCACCGAGCAGAAAAACATTACCGAGTTCTTTGTAGACTTCGGCAGTCTGTTTTTTTTCCGCCGCTGAAAACAGCGCCTGGCGGGACTCTACCCATTTCTGGCTTTTGCGCAGTTCGATGCCGTGTTGCAGCAGGTCTTCATAGCTGCGACCGCAGTGGATGGCAAGAAATGCCGCGAGTATAAGGGAATAGAAGGGTTTCATAAGCACCGGTCACATCACAGGCAAAGGGGTCAACAAAAAAGATTCTGTTGAGGATGCCTGCGGCATCCTCAACAGATGATTATTCAGCCTGAACTGACTTCACACGAGGCGGCTATCAGCCACCCTCGGGAATATTTTTACTCAGCTTGTACCGATTTTACGCGGGGAGGAGGGGGCAGTTTTTTCTGCTTAATTTCGGTCTTCTGCACGCTGCTCGAACCCAGTACCTTCTGCGTCCCCTTGCGCATCACATCGACACGGTAATAATACACACCGGGTTTCAGCGCCAGCGTCGCCTGCCCTTTGCCTGACACGGTTTCGACCGCAACCGGCTTGGCGAGGCTGCGCTCGCGGGCGATCCGAATCCGGTAATCATAGGTTTTGGCGGCCGGCTTCCACGTAAGGTTGACATTGGCAGAGATTGCGTCGGGTTCAATGGTCACACTACCCGGGCCACGCGCAGTCAGGCGGATTTTTTCCGTTTTGGCAGCCTTAGCCCTGTCTGCAGCCTTTTTTTCTTCATCGGCTTTCTTCTTTGCCGCTGCCTCAGCCTTCTTCTTTTCCTCAGCAAGATCAGCAGCGGATTTTTGTTTCTTTGCCGCTGCAGCCGCGTCGGCTTCGGTCAAAAGTTCGCCTTTCTCAGAAATGGTAAATGTCGACTGTATTGCCTGAGCCGCATCGCCGCGAGGGGCAACGCGCCAGTAATACTTTCCGGGTTTCAGATTTTTAACAACAAGATCATTGCCGCCCACTTCGGCCGATTTCACCGGCGAAGAGAAATCTGCATTCTGCGAAACATCCACTTTGGCGCGACCGCCACCCCGCCAGCGCAGCGCCAGGCTTTCCGCCTGGTTTGCAGGAATCACCTGCCCGCGCTCGGGTGCAATCAGCGCAAAACTCGCGGCCGGGCGTACGCGGAAAGCCCCGCTGGCAGAAGAAATATTCTGGCCGCCCTGCTTGCAGGTGACGCGCCACTGGTATGAACCGTCGGCGAGCGTCGCCTGCACAGAACCGGCACTGGCTTTGAGTGAGCGACGCACCTTGTCTGCACTCAAAAGGACTGCACAATCATCGGAACCGGCAGGAGCATCAAAAGCGAAGCTTACTGGTTTTGACGCATCTTCGATGACCATTCCCTGCGCCGGTGATTTGAGCAGAATGACCGTCTTTTCGCGCGAGATCGCACCGTTCGAAACGCTGCCAATTTCACCCGCGCCAATCTTTGATTCTTTTCCCTGCGCTTTTACCGTCGCATTACCCGATTTGACGTCCACTGACGTGCCCTGGCTACCCGCGGTAATCTGTGCATCGGCAGAATCGAGATCAATTTTTGTACCATCTGCCGCAGTGATCGACCCCTTTTTCGCCCCGCGCGAATCGGCCCGAATGGTACCGTCGCGCAGCGTTAAACCAACACCGTCGCGGCTCTCGTCGATTTCGACCATACTTTCCGGGTCCATATCGACTTTGAGGCCGTTATTGAGCGTAATACGCGCATCAGATTTATCTTTCGTCATCACCCAGTCGTACGCATAGATGGGCGACTTGGATTCGACGTCTTCCCAAAGCATGCGGTCTGAGAATTTTCTCTGCACCTGGTGGTATTTATATTCGACTTCGCCCACCGGCTTGGCATCGCTGGTATTACCAAAGCGTTTGCGCCAGTGGCACTGCATCAGGTACGCCAGGAGCGCAATGACCAGCAGCAAAATGGCAGTGACAATTTTATCGCGACGACTGAGTTGCATGTGTAAATCCGCCTATTTTTTTGCCGCGTTCTTCTGCGGATAAAGCCCGGTGAATTTGTGCAGTTCGGGAAGGGTCTTCGGGGCTTTCGCATCCCCGACTTTGCCCATCACCGCGTAGACGCGCTGCGCTTCGGCTTTACCTTTCACTTGCACCTTGTGCAGCGGCAGAACCACGAATTTCTTCTTCACCAGCTCATAGGTATTCTGCGTAATCAGGATGTCCGTGCCAAAAGTCTTATTCAGGCCTTCCATGCGCGAGGCAAGGTTTACAGCGTCGCCGATCACCGTATACTCGAGCCGGTCATTACTGCCGATCTGTCCGGCGAGCACTTCACCCGTGTTGAGTCCCATACCAATACGGATAATGGGCTTCGCCCGGCTGCCACGACCCTGGTTGAATTTATGCAGCGCCGCGCGCATTTCGAGCGCCGCATACACCGCGTTTTCTGCGTCGTTCGGTTTGGTCACCGGCGCACCCCAGATGGCCATGATTGCATCGCCGATAAATTTATCGACCACACCGCCGTGCCGGTACACGATCTCAACCATCAGCGTCATATACTCATTCAGAAAACCGACCACCTCGAGTGGTGTCATTTTCTCAGAGATTGAGGTGAAAGAACGGATGTCGCTGAAAAAAACGGTAGCTGTTTTGGATTCGCCACCCAGCGCCAGGTCGCCGCGCATCACCATCTTGGCGACCTCTTCGTTGACAAACTTGCCGAATGCGCCTTTCAGGTGCTCACGTTCCTTAAGACCGTCGGCCATCTCGTTGAAAGCCACGGTGAGTTCGCCCACTTCGTCGCGCGACCTGCTTTCAACGTGCACATCATATTTGCCGGAACGGATTGTCTGCGTCGCGCCCACAAGGCGCTTCAGCGGGTCGGAAATCGTGCGGGAGAAAAAGTAAATAAACAGGATGGCAATGCAGATGATGATAAATGCAATCAAAATGGTTGTGATGCGTGCCCAGCGTACGGCCTCAAAGGCGATATCTTCGTTCACCGTCGTGATCAAAGCCGCGCCACCCACTGCGAGCTTGCGGTAGCTGCCGTATTCGTTGGTTTCACCGATCGCATAGCGCTGAACGCCGGTCGCGACGTTTTGTTTGAATTTTTTAAACGCAATTTCCACAGCGGGGTGCGTCGCCATATCCTGCGCCGGTTTGAACTTGCGGTTATCGGAGTGCGCTACAAGTTTATGCCCCGAATCTACCAGCATCGCACCGTACAGGGAGGTCGCGCTGCCTTTCGACTTCAGGGCTGCGAATAAAGCCGTCAGTGCATCACCGTTCATCACCGCAGCAATCGTGCGATCGCTGCCTTTTTCTGCGGCTGGTACCGCATAGAGCCAGACGTGCTGGCGCGGAGAATTCAGCGAGCGGATAATACTCTGGCCCTGGCGCAGCTTCTGTGCTTCTTCGGCCGTAAAACGCAGCAGCGGTTTCAAATCATCTACCGACAGATTCAGCTTTTCAAGCTTGCCATCGCGGTAGTACAATTTTGCGGGTTCATCTGTCGCTACGGCAAAATCGGCCACCAGCAGATAATCGGTGGAATCTTTGAAGTATGCATTAATGACAGTTGCACCTTCGCGCGATAGCACACTCAGCAGGCGCAATTGTTCTGCGCTGCTTCTGAGCTCCGACTCGAGCTTGTCAGACAGCATCTTGGCGTTGTTACCGTTATTGAGTTTGACCATCTCTGACATGTTCGACTGGAACAGGTTGAGCGAAATGCCCGTGAAGAGCAGAAGGCTTGTCAGAATAATAAGAGAGATGATCGCGATCAGTTTCGCGCGGATCGTTGTAAAGAGCGAATTATAGAGTTGTTTGATTTTGCCGAACATGTTTCCCCCGGAATTACGAATGCAGACGATTCACAAATTCGCTGCGGAATTTTTTCACGATCGGCGTCACACCCATGACGACTGCGTCAGAGAACGGACAGATTGTGGTGCCGTTGCCCATATTGCCTGCAAAGCTCAGCAGCGTATCGAGATCTTTTTCCTCTGCATGTCGGTCGCGCACGCGGTGCACGACGTCTGACACCCAGCGGCTGCCCTCGCGGCACGGAGTGCACTGCCCGCAGCTTTCGTGGCCGTAAAAGTGCGCCACACGGTGCGTGAGTTCAACCAGGTCGGTGGTATCGTCCAGAATCATCAATCCGCCGGAGCCTAGAAAGGTACCGACAGCAGCAAGACCTTCATAGTCGAGATTCGCCTTTGCGACTTCTTCTGGCGTCAGAATCGGCGTCGAACTGCCGCCAGGGATCACGGCCTTGAGCGTGCGACCGGGGCGAAGACCACCGGCAATCTCTATCACCTCTGTCAGCGGTAAACCCAGCGGAATTTCATACACGCCGGGGTTCTGTATGTGCCCCGAAATGGAAAAAACTTTTGTGCCGCCTGATTTTTCACTGCCCTTGCAGAGCTTTGAATAGGCTTCGGCCCCGAGCTTAAACACCGACGGCACGGTGGCAAACGTCTCGACGTTGTTGACCACAGTCGGCGAAGCATAGAGTCCCTTAAACGCCGGAAAAGGTGGTTTGAGGCGCGGGTGGCCGCGTTTGCCCTCGAGACTTTCGAGCAGCGCTGTTTCTTCGCCGCAGATATAAGCGCCCGCTCCACGGTAGGTTGCGAGATGGAACTTGCGGCCCGTACCAAGAATATTGTCACCGAGATAACCCGCGGCATACGCTTCGGCGATCGCAGCTTCAAGCCTTTCCCAGCCAAGATAGAATTCACCGCGTACATAGATGTAACCTTGCTCGCTGTTTAATGCCAGCGCCGCGATGATCATGCCTTCAACAACGGAGTGCGGAATTTCTTCGATCATGAAGCGGTCTTTGAAAGTGCCGGGCTCTGACTCGTCGGCATTGCAGACCACGTATTTGGGTTCGGGGCCGTCTTTCGGCACAAACGACCATTTCATACCAGTCGCAAATCCCGCACCACCGCGCCCGCGCAGGTTGGATTTTTTCACTTCATCGATAATTGCATTGGGATTCCATTTTTCTTTTTCGGTCACAAGCAGGCGTTTCAGCTGCTGGTAACCACCCTCGCCCTCATACACTTTGAGCGTGTGTGAGTTCTCTTTGTGGAAATAACTGAGTACTACGCGGTGTTCTTTTGGGTGGGGAGTGCGGGATTTCGCAGGATGCATTGAGTTCATGCACAGAATGCCAAAACCGGCGTAAATCAAAAGAAGGTACTGAGTGTTTGCCTGCGGCAAACGCTCAGTAGTTTCTAACTATTCCAGTTCAGGCGCGGGGTGCGGGCAGCGGCTGTTTCGTCGATATGCGTGACAAAGGTCTGCTGCGCTCCATGCGTGTGCTTCGGTGCGTTGGTGACAATTGCGCGTACCGCAGCAATGAAGGTATCCATCTCGGCCTTCGATTCGGTTTCGGTGGGCTCGATCATGATCGCACCATTGACGTTCAGCGGAAAGTAGATTGTGGGGGCGTAAAAACCATAATCGAGCAGGCCCTTGGCCAGATTCGCGGTGGTTAATCCCACCTTTTGCAGCCCGTCCTGGCTGAACACCGCCTCGTGCATCGAAGGACTTTCTGAAGCCAGCGTCAGAATGTCCTTGAGCTGCGAGCGCATGTAGTTGGCGTTCAACACCGCGGTTTCGGCGATTTTGTATGCCTCGTTGCCCCACGACTTCATGTAGGTCCACGCGCGCACGATGTTGCCGAACTGGCCATACCATGCCTTGATGAGGCCGATCGACTTTTCCGGATTGTAGAATTCAAAGGTATTGGCCTTGCCGTCGGCCGAGCGGCGCACCTGCTCGAGCGGCAGAAATGGCAGCATGCGCTGAGAACATCCCAAAGCCCCCTGCCCCGGGCCACCGCCACCGTGTGGCGTGCTGAAGGTCTTGTGCAGGTTGAGCTGTGTGAGGTCGGCACCCATTGCGGTGAACGAAATTTTCCCGACAAGCGCATTGAGATTAGCACCGTCGATGTACAGCAGAGCCCCTACTTCATCGAGCATCTTTTTGATCTGCGGAATTTCGGTCTCAAAAATACCCAGCGTGTTTGGGTTAGTGATCATCAGCGCCGCAACATCGGTCGACAGCAGATTTTTGAGCTCTTCGAGATTCGTGAGGCCATTTTCGCGTGCGCCGACTTTTACGGTTTTATAGCCCGCCATTGCCGCCGATGCCGGGTTGGTTCCGTGTGCACTTTCAGGGATAATGATGGTCGTGCGCTTTTCATTGCGCGATTGAAAGTATTTGCGCATCATCATGACGCCAATGAGTTCGCCGTGCGCACCGGCCGCAGGTTGAATTGTCACCCCAGGCAGATCGAGCAGTGTGCGCAGAATCTCTTCAGTCTCAAAAATCATTCTGAGCACTGCCTGCGTATAGCGCTGTGGCAGCGCGGGGTGAGCATGCCTCAGCGCTTCGTCGCCGGCAATGCGCTCGTTGATGAGCGGGTTATACTTCATTGTGCAAGAACCGAGCGGATAGAGGCCGTCGTCCCAGGAATAGTTGCTCTTCGCGAGGCGGTGGAAGTGGCGCATGGTATCGACTTCGGAAAGCTTCGGGAACGGTTTTTCGGGAGAGCGGGCTTTTTTCAGCAATGGATTTGCGCTTTGGCGAAAATCCGCCGCTGCTGTTTCCTGATCAGAGTAAGCAGAGAGCAGCTGCTCTTTTCTGACTGTCTGCCGGGTTGTATGTTGCATAGCTCCGCCTATTCTTCGTTAATCGTTTTGATAATGCCAATGATCAGATTCTGGAAATCGAATTTGCGTTTTTCGGCAATTTCGACAACTTCGCTGTGGTGCAGCGGCGAGGCAATGCCTGCGCCCATGTTGGTGATAATGCTGATGCCGAGAATGCGCATGCCGCTTTGGCGTGCGACGATGACTTCGGGCACAGTGCTCATACCACATGCGTCGGCGCCGAGAGTGCGCAGCATGCGTATCTCAGCCGGGGTCTCATAGGTGGGACCGGTCAGCGCAGCGTAGACGCCTTCGCGCAGAGGAATATTCAGCGCCTTTGCGACACCGCGTGCACGGCTCATGAGTACCGGCGAATAAGAATCTGTCTGGTCTACGAAACGTTCGCCCCATTCGGGATAATGCCGGCCAATCAGCGGATTGTTGAACATCAGGTTAATGTGATCCTGGATCAGCATAAAGTCGCCGGGATGAAATGCCGTATTTACCGCGCCGGCGGCATTGGTGACAATGATGGTGCGCACGCCCAGCGCCGCCATAAGACGCACGCCCATAGCAACCTGCGACATCGAGTAACCTTCATAATAGTGCACGCGGCCCTGCATCATAATGACGGAGGTGTCTTCGATGAAACCAGCAATAAAACGACCGCTATGGCCTTCTACGGTCGATTGCGGAAAATGCGGTATCGTGCCATAAGGAATCGCAACACTCTTTACTGCTTTGTCTCCGAGGGCAGAAAGTCCCGAGCCCAGAATGATACCGACCTGTAGCGGAAAGTTAACCTTGCCGCGCAGAAAATTCGCGGCGCCTTCGATTTCCTGCGGGCTGATATGTACCATGCTATTCTTTCAGCAGCACGAACTTTTCGCCGCCTAGCCCCTTTTTCAGCGATTCGTTGATGCAGTATTCTGTAATTTTGCGCTCATTGGGAGACATCTTTTCCCATACGCTGAGCTGCGTCGAAAGGTACAGCGTACCCTGGTATTTCCAGGTAGCGCGCAAAAACAAGGGTTCTTTGAGCAGGTTACGCGCTTTGAGCGTTTCGAGTTCTCCGCTTGGCCCCGATATCAATTCGGCGATCACGCGGCGCGCATAGGCTTCTGAGCGATCGACATTATTACCTGCGGCATCTGTCAGATGAGGCGCAGAGACGCGTTTTTTTATGAGTATAACTTCGCCAGGAATCGCAGCATCGTCGAGCGGACGTTCTTCGCCCTTGCGCTCGGGGGCGCCTGGCTGTACGACGGCTGCCGAATTCTCGTCTTCCGGATACATTTTTTCAATGCCGGTCAGCGAAAGTGACCGCCGGAAAATAGAGCTCTATCGAATCGCGGGTTTCGCGGGGGGCAACAGAAAGGAAAGCAAGCGGATTCAGCATCTGCGCATAACTCGAGCGCGTCAGAGACATGAAGGCGACAAAATCGATGACAAAAAGCAGCGCGATAAAGCGAAACAGGTTCAGCGGATTTTGCAGGTAGACCAGGAACCGGTTCACCCGGTCGTTCACCGCAAGAAATGGAACGGCGAAACTACTTTTCAGCCTTTGCAAGTTCACCCAGAAAACTCCCTATTCCGCGGCTGACGCCGGCGGCAAATGCCTTACGGAACTCAACACTCTTCAACTTCTTCAAATCGTCTCTGTTGGTCAGGTAGCCGGTTTCGATGAGTATCGCCGGCATCAGCGAACCACGCAAAACCGCAAAATCTGCCTTCTTCACTTTTCGCGATTTAATCATACCGTCAAGGCGATTCGACAGGCCCGAAAACACCTGCCGCGCAAGGGTTTTGCTCTCGCGCTGTATCTGCGCGTTCATCAGCTGCGAGGTCAGGCGGCGTATATAGCTACTGCGTTCATACCGGAGATTCTCGCGCAGCATCAGCTGCCGCATTTTTACGTTGTCGGGATTCTGCGCGAGGTAATAGATCTCAAAGCCTTTGACCCGGGGGGATAGCGTCGAGTTGCAATGGATGCTGACAAAGATGCCGAATTTATTGCCTTCGTTATGCTTGTTGGCCACGTCGCTGCGTTTTTCGAGCCGCAGGAATTTATCGGTGCTGCGCGTGAGGTAGACCTTGAGCCTCGGATAATCTGCGTTCAGCTGTTCCTTGAGCGCCAGCGAAAGCGACAGTGTGATATCTTTCTCTGCGGCGTCGAAATAACCCAGCGCGCCAGAATCTTTACCGCCGTGGCCCGCATCGATAATCACAAAATCGAGTTTTTGCCCCACGTCGCGCTGCTTGTCGCGCACAATCAGCAGTTGTTTTTTTGTGAAGCGGTATGAGACCGGCAGGCTGAGTTCAGTGAGAATTTCTTCGACGAATTCGCGCGAGAAAAACAACCCGTCGTCATCGATGACGCCCTTGCCTTCGAGCTCGCGGATTTCGCTCTGCGACTGGTATTGCGCCTCGCCGACCCGGAAGAGCACTATGCGCTTGCCATAGCGGATCTCACCCTGCTCTTCTTTTTCGCTGTAACTGTAGCTGATATCGGGATACACACGCCTGAGATTTGCGGCCGAAAGATACGCCGCGCCGTCGAGCTGAACCAGGGTCAAGCGCAGCTTTTCTTTCTCCGCTGACAGAGAGCCGAGAAGCAGCAAAAGAAGAAGCAAACGGCCCAATAACTTCACACGAGTGAGCAATGCCTTGAGGCGCGGCGGCGGTGCAAAGCGATTTAATGTCCTCAACAGGCTAATCGATTGACCCGGCTTTTCTTGTACCGGGTCTGGCCGGGTGACCGGTGCGTATATCCTTTGTGTTAAGGCCGGCGCATAGACATTGACGTCCATGGTTGATCCGTACCACCAGATTGTAGTTAATACTCATGTACACAGGTCGCGCCTGACTTATAAAGAGTACTTCGACCAAAAAGAAACGCGTCCCCTGGCTGATTATTTCTTTGAGAGCATCTACACGCTTGAAGGCAAACATGAACGCGACGCTATGGCAGTGAATATGTATAACCGCTTTAAGAGTATGCTTTCCGAAAAAAGCCGCGGCCGCATTGAAAACCTGCTACTGCTCAATGAAATCACCGACCGTTTAGACCGGCAGATGGCAGATGCGATAAAAAAAGATAAAAAACTGATCGTAAACTCCGACGGTATACCGCATATTGATCTCAAAAAGCTCCCGCAGGTCTACCGAAAAGCAAGCTCGCTCGAAGACCGCGTGACACAACTTAAGCTGGTTGTGCAGAATCTCGAATCTTTTTTTGAACTGTCAAAGCACCCGATGGCCGGGGTGGTTATACGCCCGGTAGCCCTGGCAGCCAAGACCGTCGGTTTTAGCAAAATTTTCAAGGTGTTTGAGCAAGGCTATAATGCGACGAAGCCAATCTCCAAAGAAGTGTTTTTCGAATTCACACAATACGTGCGCGGGCATGAAACGCAGTTTCTCGAAAAAGCGTATAAAAAACATATTCACCTGTTATAAGATTAGAATACCAATTAGGATTGATAACGCAAGCTATGGCAGACACCGAAGTACTGGAATTCACCGAAAGCACGCAGGGCTTTAGCCAAATGCGGCTCGCGCGGCCCGCAGGGTTCGACTATATTCCCGGACAATACGTGCAGTTCACGGACGCACCCGGGGCAAAAATCAAATACCTGGCGCTCGCCTCGCACCGCTCTGAACCCTACCTGCTGCTTGCCGGCAGGTTTCACACCCCCCCGGGTGAAACAGTCAGCATTTCGGAGCCACAGGGCAAAGGTTTTGCCTGCAACTATGCAGACAAACATGGATTTCTGTTCATCACCCATGGCACCGGTATTTCCGCCATCCGGCCGGCTATGCTCGAGCGCCGCATGTTCGGGCACTGCAACGACGCCCTGCTCTATGGCATGCGTACGAAAGAAGACGAACCCCAGCTCGATTGCCTCTCAGCAGAATTTGGCGCAGAGCAGCTGCGCGCCTATTCGGGCGGAAGCGACAGTGCCCGCGTGCAGCAGAGGCTCGAGACCATGGAGCTCAGCCGTTTTGGCACTGTGCTGATGGTCGGCTCGAAAGAGATGATGACCACCTGCCGCGAGATTCTAACTGCGCGGTCGTTTCCCTCAACGCAAATTTTTTCTAATTATTAATGCACGCGACGCGGCGACGGACGTAGGGGTAGACTTAAGTCTACCCCTACGTATCTATGCACGTATCATGTACGCACGTACGTCGCGCGCTCTGCGTCACACCTGACAAACCGGACAAAAGAACGTGGATCGCCCGCTCTGCGTGATCCGCTGAATTTCTCCCGAACACTTCTTGCAAGGCTCGCCGTCTCGGCTATAGACTAAAAAATGCTTCTGGTAGCTGCCTGTCTGGAATGCTTTTTCTCCCGGCAGCGAATAGACATAGTCTGAGATGCTGCTGCCTTTTGCCTCAATTGCCTGCTTCAGTACCTTGCGGCACGCAGCCGCAATCGCCGACAGGTCTTCTTTTGAGAGTGAAGCCCCTGTCCGCCGCGGATTGATTTTTGCAAGGAAGAGTAATTCCGACACATAAATATTACCCAGCCCCGCGAGAATTGCCTGGTCGAGCAGCAGGTTTTTAATGGGCGATCTGCTGCGTACTATCTTGCTTTTTAAAAGCTCTGCGGCGCTGACCGAAAGTGCATCGACGCTTTGCGGCAGCGACCGCCGCGCCGCGTCGCCTGCGAGCACAAAACCAAAACGCCTGACATCGATAAAATCGACGGTGTCGCTGCGGAAGCGGAAACGCACCTTCAAATAGGGCGAATCGGGATTCTGGTTCAGCAGCAGCCTTCCGGTCATGCCGAGATGGAAAACGAACACATCGCCGGCAAAGCGCCACGAGAGGTATTTACCGATGCGGTCGATCGACAAAAGTTTGTTGCCGATTGCCTGTTTGCCAAAGTCACGCGGCACCCGGTAGCGCAGTTTGCCGTCGGTGACCTGCACAGACTCGAGCTGTTGTCCGCTAAGCGGTTCGAGCGAGCGACGGACAGTTTCAACCTCGGGCAGTTCCGGCACGCTTGGGTCGAAACAAAAGTTTACCGGCAGTGCAAATCTTTAAACTGCAGTGTGGCTGATCCGCGCGTGCGCCACATTGCATGACACCTATGTCATTAAGTTTACGCCCTACGCTACTGAGGAAACTCATCCGCGTGAGTACTTTTGATCTTTTCAACCCCACCGACGACCATAAAGCCCTGCGCGAGCTGGTGCACGACCTGACCAAAGGCGTGGTCGAACCACAAGTCAAAGAATACGACGAAAAGGAAATGCTGAACGAATCATTGCTGCGCAAAATGGGCAGCGAATACAGCCTGTTTGGTATCACGGTACCGGCAGAGGCTGGCGGGCATGGCCTCGACGCGACCGCTTCGGTCATCGTGCACGAAGAACTCAGCTACAGCGATGCGGCTTTTGCGCTGAGTTTTCTCGCGCACGAAGTTCTGTTCGTCAACAACCTGTACCACGCGGCTGACAAGTCGTTGCGCGACCGCTATATCCCCCCGGTGCTTGACGGTACTGCGATTGCCGGTATGGCAATGTCAGAACCCGGTGCGGGCACAGACGTCCTGGGCATGACCACCACCGCCGAAAAAAAAGGCGATCGCTACATTCTGAACGGCGTCAAGCAGTGGATCACCAATGGAAACTGCGGCAGTTATTTCCTGGTCTATGCGCGCACGGAAAAAGGCAACCGCCAGGCACTGTCGAGCTTCGTCGTCGAGAAGACCTTCAAGGGTTTCAGCGTCGGGAAGAAAGAGATCAAAATGGGCATGCGCCAGTCGCCTACGTGCCAGCTGATTTTTGAGGATGTCGAAGTTCCGGCAGAGAACCTGATCGGTAAAGAAAACGGCGCGCTGACGCACATGATGCGCAACCTCGAAATCGAACGCCTCACACTCGCTGCAATGTCACTGGGTATTGCGCGCCGCGCGTTAGACGAGATGATCCGTTACGCGACAGTCGACCGCACTGCATTCGGCAAAAAGCTCGCGGATTTCGGGCAGATTCAGCAACTCATTGCCGAATCGTACGCGCGCTACCGTGCGAGCCGGGCTCTCGTCTATGAAACCGCGCTCAGGGTGAATCCAAATTCACGCGAATCGCTCTCGGCCGCCGCGGCCAAACTTTCAGCGACGCAGATGGCCGAATTCGTCGCGCGCACTGCGATCCAGGTATTTGGCGGCTATGGTTACACGCGCGAATACCCGGTCGAAAAACTGTTGCGCGACGCAATTCTGCTCTCAATCGGCGGCGGTACGAACGAGGCGATGCAGAAGAATATATTGAAAGATCTGCGCGATTCTATGGCGTAAGCCATAGAATCGCGCCCCTAAATTCCCGTTGACACGCGGCGCGGATTTCCCGAAAATCAGAGGCGTGATGCCCCGCTCGTCCACAATCCCCCTGCTGTTAGCAGGTTTTGCCTTGCTGCCAGGCCTGCTCACCGCCAACGAGCGGCCCTACCTGTCTTCGGGAGCGCATGCGAAGCTCGTCGACAAGCTCAGCTGCGAAGTGGAAGATCCCGACAGGCACACGAAAATCCGGCCGCGCAAATACCAGTTCGGAAAATCGACAAAAGGCAAACCGCTTTTGGCCTACATTGTCGACCCGGAAAAGGGCACGAAGAACGCGGAGAACCTTTACCTGATCGCGGCGCAGCACGGCGACGAACGCAATTCACGCAAAGTGCTCGAATACTTTTTGCGTGAAGTGAAGACGATCAGCGCCGACTACCGTAACCACCGGCGGATTATTATTGTTCCGGTATACAACCCCGACGGTTACAAACGCAACCACCGCGTGACTCCCAAATCGATCGATCTCAACCGCGACTTTCCGTCGAGCGACGGCAACGAGGCAAATCCGCAGGCACCCGAAACCGAAGCGTTTCTGGCGCTCATGGAAAAATACCCGCCGAAGCATATCTACAACCTGCACCAGCCTTTTCGCGTTGTGCTGGCTTATCCCGAAGATGTAGAACTCGCAAAACCCTTTGCACAACTTTCCGACTACCCGCTGGGGCAAGGCGTGGGTTATCCGACACCGGGCTCACTCGGCACGTATGCACGCGAAAAGAAGATTCCCGTTATCACTGTAGAGCTGTCGCGTTCGATGCGTGCGGCGATGGCCCCCTTCATCTATGAAGAGGTGCGTCTGGCTCTGTTTAATGCCGCGTTTGGCTGCATTCCGCGAGACGCCCGGAAATCCCACCTGGAAACTTACCTCGCCGAATAACAGATAAACATGCGCAAAAAGCGACGGTTTAGATTGCTGCTGCGCCGCCGCGGGGCGATTATTTTGATCACAGCGACACTGATTCTGACTTTAACCGTTTCGATTGCGATGGTATATGTGCGCTTTGCGCTCAACGAATACCGCGCGGTTTCTGTCACGG